>NZ_BMQA01000003.1 GCF_014647875.1 Streptomyces brasiliensis
CGCGGCGGAGACTTGGAGTTGCTGGGCGAGCCCCGCCACCAGCAACGTCAGACCGAGGACGGCCAGCAGGAGGGTCTCGGCGTTGTCCGAGGAGACGGCACGGCTGACCAGCCGGCCGTGCCGCAGCGCCACGTACAGCACCGCGCCCACCGTGCCGAGCGAGATCAACAGCGTGACCGCGCCACCCGCCAGGCCCACCCCGGCCAGCAGGGCGGTGAGGATCGGCAGGTAGACCGCCATGGCCAGGTCCTCGAGCACCAGCACCCCGAGCACGACCGGGGTCTCCCGGTTGCCGAGCCTGCGCAGGTCGCCCAGCACCTTGGCGATCACTCCGGAGGACGAGATCCAGGTGACCCCGGCCAGTGCGACGGCGGCGACCGGGCCCCAGCCGAGCAGCAGCGCCATCGCCGCGCCGGGCACGGCGTTGAGGACGAAGTCGACCGCGCCGGAGGGGAACTGGGTCTGCAGAGTCGTCACGAGTTCGGAGGCGCTGTACTCGAGGCCGAGCATGAGCAGCAGCAGGACCACGCCGATCTCGGCACCGGTGGCGACGAAGTCCTCGCTGGCCGACAGGGGCAGGATCCCGCCGTGGCCGAAGGCGAGACCGGCGAGCAGATAGAGAGGTATGGGTGAGAAACCCACCCGTCCGGCGAACCGTCCCAGCAGGCCCAGGACGAGGATGATCGCCCCGAGTTCGATGAGCATGGTGGTGGTGTCGTGCACGGGCGTCTGACCTCCGTTGGTCGGTCGGGGCGGCTGTGCCTTCGCGGGTGCCGGCGTCGGACGGGTCGTGGGTGCGGTCGCGGACACGGGCGCGAGCACGAGGTCCGGGCGGGCGGGCGTGGCGTCCGCCGGCGGACGGGTGCGCGCCGGGTGCGACAGCCGGGACGAGGTGAGGCGGAGTAAGGACCGGATCGCGTACGGGATCCGGCACGGCGTCAGCGCGAGCTGCGCACGCCGGTGGCGGCGCTGTCGGTATCGGGAACGCTGTCGCGGGCGGCACCACCCACACGGGCGCGGACGGCGGCACCGCCATGGACGACTCGGTCCATGTCACGCCCCCCTCACGACAACCGGAAACCGGCACACCCCACCCAACGACCGGGCAAGCCAACGCTCAAGAGAGCGTAAGGGCTTGGTAAAGGAGTCTAGCGCACCGTCCCCCGCGCCGGCCGGGAGCAGGCCGGCACACCCCGCTTCTCGGCCCGGGCACCGCCCCTACCGCCGCCCACTCCGCGCCCGGTGCGGATCGAACAGTTCCACGGCGATCCCCATCACGACCAGCCCCGTGGCGATCATCAGCCCATGAGGCAGCAACACGCCCACGACCAGCACGGCCAGCCCCACGGCCAGCCCCCACCAGGCACCGGTGCGCCGGTATTCGCGGGGCCGGGCCGGACGGCCCTCGCCGAGCGCGCGGGCGAAGCGGGGATCCTCCCGCTCGATTCGTGCTGCGAGGTCGACCAGACGCTCGTCGTCGGACTGGGTCACGGCTCATCCCTCCCGAACCTGGCGCACCGCCGCCGAGCCGGTCTGCTCACCGCGGCTGTGTCCCCCGGCCTCCAGGCTTTCCCCCTCCTGCGACTGCCGCCATCAGGTCCAGCCCTCGTCTTTCTTGGTGGTTGCCCCGTAGCGGCGACGTCACGCGTCCCGCGCGAGGGCACCCGACGATGGGTGCTGTCACCGATGGCGGCGCCACCGGGCACGGACCAGGCTGGTTCCTGTGCACCCGGGTCGAGGAGGCGGTACGTGGCGGTGGACATGAAGGCGCCGCCCACGGCGAGCAGGGCGTCCGCATGTCCCATGGGTCACCGCCTTCCCGGACACATGAGGTCGGCAGCGCCGGGACCGGGGGCGGGGTCCACGGCGTCACCGCCACGCTGACCTGCCGCACGCCGGGGCCGCCGTGGGGGCCGCCACCCGGTTCGCCGTGGGTCCGGCCCCCATCCGGCCGCCGCCGGTTCCGCCGGTGGTCGTCAAATCCCCGCACGCATACGTCCGTTGCGGGCACGGGGAGGGAGCCGCCGCGCGCTGCGTCGCTGAACGCGACCGCGCTCGCCCGGGTCCTGGTGTCGTGGCGACCCGGGCCGACACCGGCTTCGGGAACCGGAAGTGCGAGTGGTCGGACAAGGGCGACAACGCGGGTGTGGAGCTGCAGTTCAGCCGGGACAACGCGCTGGACGGTGACGACGGACGGCCGACACGGATCGCCGGGACCACGGGCCATGTCTCCTCCGAGGAGTGGCACGGCCGCGCGCCGGACCGGGAAGCGACCGCCGACGGAGCACCCTCGGAAGCCCTGCGGTGAACCTGTGGGGAACTCTTGGTCATGGGTTCTTCTGGACGCCTGTTCGGGCTCATTCCGCTTCCTAGCATGAGGGCGATCACGCACGTCACGACTCCGGGAGGTCGGGATGCCGTTGTCCGGCCTCAAGAACGCATCGCTGCGCATGTACGGCGCACTGGGTCTCGCCGTCCTGCTCGTCCTGGCCGCGGTGCTCGTCGCCCGCCACGGGCAGAGCCGGGCGCACGCGGCCACACCCGCGCTCCCGCACACCACCGTCGAGGTGTCGTCGAGCCACTGCGGCCGCGGCTGGAGCGCACCGGTGCCCGGTGTCCAGGTCTTCGACCTGCACAACACCTCCGACGAACCCGCCGAGGTGTACCTCGAGGACCCGACGAGCCAGGCGCTGTACGGCGAGGTCGAGGACGTCGGCCCCGGCACGACCCGCCTGCTGACCGTCCGCCTCGGCAAGGGCACCTACGCCTTCAAGTGCGTGCCGGACGACGCCGACGCGGCCACCGGCCCCACGGTCCGTCTCACGCGCGGACACGGCGGTCCCGGCGCGGCCCCGGTCACCGAGCACGACCTGATCCCGCCCGCGCTCGCCTACCAGAAGTGGGTCGGCGGCGGCCTGGACGACGTGGTGCGGCTGACGAAGGACCTGCGGGACGCGATCGACCGCGGCGATCTGGCCGGCGCCCGGAAGGCCTGGCTGCCGGCGCATCTGGAGTACGAGCGGCTGGGAGCGGCGTACGACGCGTTCGGCGACGCGGACGGCGCGATCAACGGCACGGACGCGGGGCTGCCGGACGGAGTGCGGGACAAGCACTTCACCGGCTTCCACCGTATCGAGTACGGGCTGTGGCACGGCCAGTCCGCGGACGCGCTGCGCGCTCCGGCGGCCGGTCTGGTCACGTCCGTCACCGCCCTGCGCGACAGCTGGGCGCAGGCCCGCATGGACCCGGCCCAACTGGGGCTGCGGGCGCACGAGATCCTGGAGAACACCGTGCAGTTCGAGCTGACCGGACGCACCGACTACGGCAGCGGCACCAACCTCGGCACGGCACGCGCCAACGTCGACGGCACCCACGAGGTGCTGTCCCGGCTACGGCCCCTGCTCGCCACGCGTTACGCCGATCTGCCGGGCCTGGAACGGGACGTGGACCGAGCGGGTCACACCCTCGACGGCTTCCACACGGCGTCCGGCTGGACCCCGCTGACCCGACTCGACCGAGCCCAACGCGAAACGATCGACGCGTCCCTCGACGACCTGGTGGAACGCCTCGCCTCGGTGGCCACCCTGTGCGGCCCCCGGAGGGCGGTATGACCGAGCCGGAGAAGACCGAGGGGACGAGCCGAGTCGGGCGAGTGGACGCAACAGCCCAGCCGGGCACCGAGGCCCCGCCCGCCGAGGCAGGCCGCGTCGGGCGTCGTGGGTTTCTGCGCGGGGCCGCGGTGGCCGGGGCCGGGATCGCCGCCGGTGGGGTGGGCGTAGCCGCCGTCGGCGAGGCCGCCGCGTCCGGGGGTACCCCCGCCGCCGCCGATCGCTCCGTCGCCCCGTTCCACGGCGTGCACCAGGCGGCCGCGATCGCCGCACCGCGCCGGGTGACCGCGTTCGTCGCCCTCGACGTCACCGCCGGGGACCGCGCCGGGCTGACCGGGCTGCTGCGCACACTGACCGACCGCGCGCGCTTCCTGACCGCCGGCGGCACGCCGGATCCGGTCGGTGTCACCGGTCCGCCCGCCGACTCCGGCCTCCTCGGCGACCGGTTGCCGTCGGGCCGGCTCGCGGTGACCGTCGGCGTCGGCGCCTCGCTCTTCGACGACCGCTTCGGCCTCGCCGCGCGCCGCCCCCACCGGCTGACGGCCATGCCCGCCTTCCCCGACGACGACCTGCAACCCGACTGGTGCCACGGCGACCTCAGCCTCCAACTGCACGCCGACGACACCGACACCGTGCTGCACGCCCTGCGCGACATCACCCGGCACACCCGCGGCGGCCTGCAGATACGGTGGCGCCTGGACGGCTTCACCAACCCGCCCCGGCCGTCCGGCACTCCGCGCAATCTGATGGGCTTCAAGGACGGCACGGCCAACCCGGACGTCACCGACGCGCGCGAGATGAACCGCCTGGTGTGGGTGGGCCCCGGCCTGGGCGAACCGGACTGGGCGGTCGGCGGCAGCTATCAGGTCGTACGGCTCATCCGCATGCTCGTCGAGTTCTGGGACCGGGTCTCGCTCGGCGAGCAGGAGCGGATGTTCGGCCGCGCCCGCGTGTCCGGCGCGCCCCTGACCGGAAACGCCGAGTACGACACCCCGGACTACGCGGACGATCCCAAGGGCGACGTCATCCCCCTGGACGCCCACATACGGCTCGCCAACCCGCGCACCGCCGGCACCGCCGACCAGCGGCTGCTGCGTCGGGCGTACAACTACGACCGGGGCATGGACACCAACGGCAACCTCGACATGGGCCTGCTGTTCTGCTCCTACCAGCAGGACCTGGCCCGGCAGTTCGAAACGGTGCAGAAGCGGCTCGCGGGTGAGCCGCTCACCGACTACATCAAGCCGTTCGGCGGGGGTTACTTCTTCGCCCTGCCCGGCGTCCGCGACGCGAACGACTGGTACGGCCGTACCCTCCTCGGCTGACCTCGTCCGGCGAACTTGTCCGGACAGCTCGGCCGCCGGACGGGTCAACTCCCAGTCAAGGTTTACCCCAGCTTCCCTGACCCGGTGTTCATGCGCGCGCCATCGCGTCTCCTCCGCAGTGCCGTTCGTGCGGCGAAACATCCGTGGCCGTACCACGTAACAGACGATCCTGTTCGAAGGGTGAACACGCATGGCCAGCACGGGAAGACGAACGACGATCAAGGGTCTGGGGGCACTCGCCGGTGCCGCCGTCCTCACGGTCCTCGGCGGGGCGGCGCCCACCTGGGCCGCCGTGCCCGCCGGCCACCACTCCGGCGACGCCTCGACGGCGACGCCGATCAAGCACGTGGTCGTCCTGTTCGACGAGAACGTCTCCTTCGACCACTACTTCGGCACGTACCCGCAGGCCGCGAACACCGACGGCACGAAGTTCACGGCGGCGAAGCAGACCCCGAAGGACATCGACACGCTGGCGCGCGCCGGTCTGCTGAAGAAGAACCCGAACCAGTACACGCCCAAGCGGCTCACCCCGTCCCAGGCGGTGACCTGCGACCAGAACCACGGCTACGGTGCGGAGCAGTACGCCGCGAACGGCGGCAAGGCCGACCAGTACGTGCAGAACACCGAGGTCGACAAGTGCAGCGGCGGCCTGTTCGGCGAGCCCGGCCTGGTCATGGACTACTACGACGGCAACACGGTCACCGCGCTGTGGAACTACGCCCAGCAGTACTCCCTCAACGACCGTTCGTTCAGTTCGGTCTACGGCCCGTCCACGCCCGGCGCCCTGAACCTGGTCTCCGGTCAGACGCACGGCGTGATCTCCACGGACCCCGCCTCCGGCTCCGAGAACCCCAAGCAGACGTCGACCCCCGACGCTTACACGGTGCTCTCGCCGGACGCGAAGGGCGTCGGCACGGTCATCAACGACCCGGACCCGGCCTACGACGACTGCTCCGACAAGGACCACACCAGCACCAACGCCCTCGCGTCCATGCAGGGCAAGAACATCGGTGACCTGCTCAGCCAGAAGAAGGTCAGCTGGGGCTGGTTCCAGGGCGGCTTCCGGCCCTCCACCGCGTGGGACGGCACGCAGGGCAACTACGCCAAGTGCGACACCACGCACACCAACGTGGGCGGCGCTGCCGCGGTCGACTACAGCCCGCACCACAACCCGTTCTCGTACTACAGGTCGACGGCCAACCCGCACCACCTGGCGCCGAAGAACGTCGACGAGATCGGTCACGCCGGGCAGGCCAACCACAACTACGACCTGACCGACTTCGACGCGGCCCTGAAGTCGGGCAAGCTGCCCGCGGTCAGCTTCCTGAAGGCCGGCGAGTACCAGGACGGTCACGCGGGCTACTCCGACCCGATCGACGAGCAGCACTTCCTGGTGAACGAGATCAACGCGATCCAGAGCTCGCCGCAGTGGAAGTCGACGGCCGTCGTCATCGCCTACGACGACTCCGACGGCTGGTACGACCACGCGTACGCCAAGCCGCGCAACGGCTCCGCCGACACCACGGTCGGCTCCAACGGGAAGACCACCGACAGCCCCGCCTGCCAGGCCGGCCCCGTCGCCGCGGGCGGTTACGCCGACCGCTGCGGTCCCGGTACCCGTCAGCCGCTGCTGGTCGTCTCGCCGTACAGCAAGGTGAACAAGGTCGACCACACGCAGACCGACCAGGCGTCCGTCCTGCGCTTCATCGAGGACAACTGGCGCACCGGCCGCGTCGGCGACCACTCCTTCGACGCCACCGCGGGCTCGCTGAACGGGATGTTCGACTTCCGGCACTCGAACGGCAAGCAGGTCCTGCTGAACACGGAAGGCTCCGTCAAGCACGTCGGCCCGATCCGTCACGTCTCGCCCGTCACCACCCATGTGACCCCGGGCCCGGCGATGCAGAACACCGCCGCGGAGACGAGCACCTCCGCGTTCCCGACCCTCACGGTGGGCATCGCCGCGGGCGCGCTGCTGGCGGCCGGTGCTACCGGCACGTACCTGACGCAGCATCGTCGCCGTCACTCGGCGGTCTGATCGCGCACGGTCTCCACTCAGGCGACGCCCCTCGCGCTCCGGCGCGAGGGGCGTCGTCGTGTCCGTCAACTGGCGTGCCGGGCCACCGTCGAGGGTGACGGTCAGGCCGGTGTCGGTGACGTCGAGCGCCGTGGCGGTCGGCCGGCACGACCGGTCCCGGATCCGGCAGCTCGTCGACGGGCCGGCCGAGAACGCCCTGCGCGTCACTCCGGCCTGCCGCCCGCTACGGCACCATCAGCGCCGCGGGCGACGCACCCCAGCCGGCGGCGGGGTGGTGGTACGGGCCTGCGAGCCGTGCACCAGTGTCTGCCTTTCCGACGCGGCTACGACTGCGGCCGCTTCCCGTGGTTCGCGGCGTGCTTGCGGCGGCCCTTCTTCTTCCGGCGTCGCTTGGACGACATCGCTGCCTCCCATGGTCACAAGTAGTCAGGAAGGTTCCCGAATCCGTGCATCCCACGATTCCACAGGGCCATGAGAGGCGCGATTCGACGAAACACGGCACCACAAAACGGATTAATATGACACAAAATTCAATGTCGGATCACCCCGAGGACCAGACATGTCCAGCGAACCCGCGCCGATCAGCGAAACCGCCCGGCACGCCCTCGAACAGGAACTCGCCGACCTCCACGAGGAACGCAGGGCGGTCGCGGCGGCGCAGCGCGACCCCGACGAGGTGGGCGACCGCGCCGACGAGGCCGACGCGTTGCAGCGCTCCGACGAACTCCAGCGCCTGGACCACCGTATCGCCGCGATCACCACCCGCCTGAAGCGGGCGTCGGTGGCCGGGCCGCCGCCCGCCGACCGGGTAGGGGTGGGCAGCACGGTCACCGTGCGGTTCGGCGACGGCGCGGTGCAGACCCTCCAGATCGGCGAGACGGCCGAGGAGCTCGACGAGATGCTGGTCACCGCCGACAGCCCGCTCGGGCGCGCCCTCCTCGGCCACCGTCCCGGCGACACGGTGCACTACGAGGCACCCGAGGGGCCGGAGACGGCGATCGTGGTGTCCCTGGGCTGACGGGGGCTCAGTCGCCGTAGCGCGAAGGCGGGTAGGGGGCGCGGTCCCGCTTGCGGACCGTACCCGTCTGGAGCTCGCCGGCCCTCGTCTCCCGGTCGAGCTCCCGCCATTCCTCCTCGTACGCGGCGTCGACGTCCTCGGGAGGGGTACCCGGCAGACCCGCCTCGCGCCGGTCCTGTTCCGTGCGCTCCGCGAGCCCGTCCTGGTCGGGCCGCCGGGGCATGCCCCTGCTGCGGCCGCGGTCCGAATCGCCCTCGACCGCGTGGTTGGACTTGTGGTGCGTCATGACGCCTCCTTCTGGTTCTCCTCCCCAGCCGCGCCGTCGTCGCCGGAGCCGCTGTGGCGCACGGTGCAGTGGAGCGAGTCGTCCCGCACGTCGGCGACGATCGCGTCGCCGGCCTCGGCCTCCCCGCCGAGCAGGAGTTCCGCGATGCGATTGTCGAGTTCGGCCTGGATGGTGCGTCTGAGCGGGCGGGCGCCGAACTCCGGTTGGTGACCGTGGGCGATCAGCAGCTTCTTGGCGGACTCCGTCACCTCGAGCCGCATGCCCTGGGCGTGGACCCGGCGCTTGCTCTGGTCCAGCAGATGGTCGACGATCCGGCTCAGGTCGTCCTCGGTGAGGCCGTGGAAGATGATGATGTCGTCGATGCGGTTGAGGAACTCCGGCAGGAACCGGGTCCGCAGCTCCTCCATGAGCTCGTCCTTGAGCTCGGACACGTCGCCCTTGTGGTCGAGGATGCGGCGGGCCCCGATGTTGGACGTCATGATGACCACGCAGTGCCGGAAGTTGACGGTGCGTCCCTGGGCGTCGGTCAGGCGCCCGTCGTCGAGGATCTGCAGCAGTGTGTTGAAGACGTCCGGGTGCGCCTTCTCCACCTCGTCGAACAGCACGACGCTGTACGGCTGCCTGCGCACCTTCTCGGTGAGCTGGCCCGCCTCCTCGTAGCCGACGTATCCGGGCGGGGCACCGACGAGCCGGGCGACCGTGTGTTTCTCCTGGAACTCGCTCATGTCGAAGCGGATCATCCGGTCCTCCTCGCCGAACAGCAGCTCGGCGAGGGTCTTGGCCAGCTCGGTCTTGCCCACACCGGTGGGGCCGAGGAAGAGGAAGGACCCCACGGGACGGTTCGGGTCGCCCATGCCGGCCCGGTTGCGGCGCACCGCCTGCGAGACGGCGGTGACCGCCTCGTCCTGCCCGACGATGCGGGCGTGCATCTCCTCCTCCAGCTTGAGCAGCTTCTCCTTCTCGCTGGCGGTGAGCTGGGAGACCGGGATGCCCGTACGCCGCGAGACGACGTCCGCGATGTCGGCGGCGGTGACGGAGACGACGCCCTCGCGCCGCTCCTCGATGCCCGCGAGTTCGCCCTCCACCTCGGCGATCTCGCGCTTCATCTCGGCGGCCTTCTCGAAGTCCTCGGAGGCGACGGCCTGGTCCAGTTCGCGCCGCAGCCGGGCGATACGGTCCTCGCGGCTGACGACCTCGGTGGAACGCCCGGCGCTGCGCAGCCGCACGCGCGCGCCCGCCTGGTCCATCACGTCGATGGCCTTGTCCGGCAGGAAGCGGTCGCTGATGTATCGGTCGGACAACTCGGCCGCGGCGGCCAGGGCGCCGTCGGCGAAGCGGACCTGGTGGTGGGCCTCGTACGCGTCGCGCAGGCCCTCGAGGATCTGGACCGTCTCCTCGACCGTCGGCTCCGGGACCATGACGGGCTGGAAGCGGCGTTCGAGCGCGGCGTCCTTCTCGACGTACTTGCGGTACTCGTCGATGGTCGTCGCGCCCACCACATGGAGCTCGCCGCGCGCGAGGGCGGGCTTGAGCATGTTGCCCGCGTCCATCGAGCCCTCGCCGGTGGCGCCCGCGCCGACGACCGTGTGCAGCTCGTCGATGAACAGGATGATGCTGCCGCTCGCCGCCTGGACCTCCCCGATGACCTTCTTGAGCCGTTCCTCGAACTGGCCCCGGTACTGCGCGCCCGCCACCATGCCGGACAGGTCGAGCGCGACCACCCGCTTGCCCTTCAGCACGTCGGGGACCTCATCGGCCACGATGCGCTGCGCGAGCCCCTCCACGATGGCGGTCTTGCCGACGCCGGGTTCGCCGATGAGCACCGGGTTGTTCTTGGAGCGCCGGGACAGGATCTCGACGGTCTGCTCGATCTCGTCGGCCCGGCCGACCACCGGGTCCAGCTTGCCGGCCCTGGCCTCCTCGGTGAGGTCGCGGCCGTACTCGTCCAGGGTCGTGGCCGGCTGCTTGCGCTCGGCGGGCGCTCCCTCCGCGCGGGTCGCCTGCTCCGTGAGGCCCGCGAGCTTCCGCACGTCCTGGCCCTCCGCGCCCAGCAGCCGGGCGGCACCGGCGTCGGTGTCCTCCAGGAGCGCGAGGAGGATGTGCTCGGGTCCGATGTACGACACCCCGGCCGCCTGGGAGCGGGCGTAGGCGGCGGCGAGCGTGCGCTTGGCCGCCGGGGTGAGGCCGGGCTCGGAGGACGGCTCGCTCGACTCGCGGGGCAGGACGTCGGCGATCTGCTCGCCCAGCGCTTCGGGATCCACGCCGGCCTGAGCGAGCAGGGAGCGGGCCGGGTCGACCTTGGTGGCCGCCCACAGGAGGTGCTGGGTGTCGAGGTCGGTCGTACCGTCGTCCAGGGCCCGCTGCGCGGCGAGGTTGATGAGTTCCTGCGAGGACTCGGTCAGCAGCCGTCCGATCGGCACCCGTTGGACGGCCGGCGGCGACGACGCGGGAGACATACCGAAGAACCGATTCAGCAGGTCGCTGAAGGGGTCGTGCGAGCCGAAACCGAACGACGACATCGACATGGCAGCTCCTGCGTGCGGCGACGGGTCTTTCCACCAAAACCCTCTGCCGAGTGCTCCGCAAGTGGAGCGGACGGCACGGTTCCGGTGCTCTCTTTCCCGGGGTTCAGGCCGTGCCCGACGGCGGGTCGAGCGCCACCACGGCCTCGTCCGTGAAGACCAGGAACGTGAGGGTCTGGCGGAAGTACAGCTGGATCTCGGTGGCGTCGTGGGCGGTGTAGCCGATGGCGAGATCCTCGCCGAGCCGCAGCTCGTAGTCCCCGCCCCGGGTGGTGAGCAGGAAGCCCCCCTCGACGGCGGGCGCCCAGATCGGCGGGCCGTCGAGGATCCGGGACAGATGCGCGGCGATGGGGTAGCCGTGGTCCGACGTCTCGCTGACCGCCGTGTACGCGTCGGCACCGAGCAGCAGGGAGTACGGGCCCTGGACGCCCGCCAGCCGGAGGGTGGTCAGGGCGCCGGCCACCGCGTCCGGGTAGTCGCGCGGTTCGACCGGCAGACGCAGCACGGGGTTCGAGGTGCGCCCGCGCAGCCCGTCGATCTGCGCGGCCGGATACCCGTGGAAGACGGCCTGGTCCTCGGCGAAGGCCATGGTGCGCGCGGCGTCCTTGACCGGCTGCCAGTCGGAGTTCCGGGCGCCGCGGTCGACGTCGTCGACGGCGGCACGGCTCACGGTGAACGGCACGGTCAGTTCGACCAGGGGCCGGGCCTGACGCAGCCGCGCTTTCACATCCGGTGCCGGCCCGTCGATGCCGGACAGATGCCCCGTGCCCACGGCGGCCAGTTCGGGGCCGTGCGGACCGGAGACGTCCACGGCCCGCCGGCCGGCGAGGTTGCGGCGGAAGGTGCGGCGGGCCTCGTCCTCGATCTCGGCCCAGGCCGCGGGTGTGATCGGGGCGAGTTCCCGGTGCAGGTTGGTGATGCCGTCGGGCGTCGTCATGAGCGGACTCCTTTGAGGCTGCCGATGCCCAGCGAGCCGTCCACCGCCGCCTTCCCGGCGGGCGGCTCGGGGAGGTCGTCGAGGAAGTCGGCGGTGGGCACGTGGAACAGGCATCCGGTGATCGCGGTCGAGAAGTCGAGGATGCGGTCGTGCGTCGCCGGGCCGTCGCCGAGGAACATGTGCCGCAGCATCTCCTCGGTCACATCGGGGGTGCGGGCGTAGCCGATGAAGTACGTGCCGAACGCGCCGTCCGCGAAGGAGCCGAACGGCATGTTCTCGCGTACGATCTTGCGCTCGTTGCCGTCCTCGTCGGTGATGATGTTGAGGGCCACGTGGGAGTCGGCGGGCTTGACGTCGTCCGCGAGTTCGACGTTGGCCTGCTTGGTCCGGCCGATGACCCGGTCCTGCTCCTCGGTCGGCAGGGCGTTCCAGGCCGCCATGTCGTGCAGGTACTTCTGCACGATCACATAGCTGCCGCCCGCGAAGTCGGGGTCCTCGTCGCCGACGAACACGGACTCCTGCGCGAGCCGGCCCTCGGGGTTCTCGCTGCCGTCGACGAAGCCGAGCAGGTCGCGCTCGTCGAAGTACTTGAAGGCGTGCACCTCGTCGACCACGGTGACGGCGCCGCCGAGCCGCTCCATGATCAGCCGGGACAGTTCGAAACACAGGTCCATGCGGCGGGCCCGCACATGGAACAGCAGGTCCCCCGGCGTGGCCGGGGCCCGGTGGTGCTCACCGGCCAACGCGACGAACGGATGCAGCCCCCGCGGTCGCGGGCCGCTGAACAGCCGGTCCCAGGCCGCCGATCCGATGCCGACGACGCAGCTCAACGCGTCGTGGGGGGCACGGAAGCCGACCGAGCGGCGCAGGCCGGAGACGTCCTCCAGCAGATCCCGGACGGTGTCCTCGCGCCCCGGCAGGACGGTGACCACCAGGAACAGGGCGGCTCGGGCCGGCGGCACGATCACGGGCTGCGACTCGGGCAAGAGCCGGCCTCCTCACTGCTCGCGAGAGATCACGGCCATGGGGCGGAATGCCGCATTCACCCCATCCTGCGGCAGCCGGGCCCGACTGGCATTCCGCGAGGCCGTCGGGTACACCCGTGGCGTGCTGTTTCGCCAACTCGAGTACCTGGTGGCCCTGTCCCGCGAGCGTCACTTCGCCCGTGCGGCCGCGTCCTGTCATGTCTCCCAGCCCGCCCTGTCCGAGGCGATCAGGAAGCTGGAGGAAGAGCTGGACGTGCCGCTGGTCCGGCGCGGCCGCAAGTACGAGGGGCTCACGCCGGAGGGCGAGCGGATCGTGGTCTGGGCGCAGCGCATCCTGGCCGACCGCGATGCGCTCAAGGACGAGGTCGGCGCCCTGCGCACCGGGCTGAGCGGCCGGCTGCGGATCGGCTCGGTGCCCACCGCGTCGGGCGCCGTATCCCTGCTGACGGGCCCCTTCCTCGCGGCGCATCCGCTCGTCACCGTCGAGGTCATGGCGGATCTGCAGTCCCGGGACATACTCCGGCAGCTGCGGAACTTCGAGATCGACGCCGGTCTCACGTATCTGCGCGAGGATCTGCCCGAGGACTTCCAGGGGCTCCCGCTGTACGACGAACGCTATGTGCTGCTGACCGCGGCCGGCGACGGACTCGGCCAGCGGCCGGCGACGACCTGGGCGGAGGCCGCACGGCTGCCCCTGTGCCTGCTGACCAGGACGATGCAGGGCCGCAGGACGGTGGACGAGCTGTTCACGGAGGCGGGGGTGCAGCCGTCACCGCGGGTCGAGACCGATTCGGTCGGCACGCTGTTCGCCCACGTCAGGACCGGCCACTGGGCGAGCGTCGTGCCGCACGCGTGGCTGCACGTCTTCGGCGTACCGCACGGCATGCGGGCCGTACCGCTGGTGGAACCGTCGCGCACGGTACCGGTCGGGCTCGTGATCACGGCGCGGGAGCCCGGTTCCGTGATGGCCCGCGCGCTGACGGACCTCGCCGGGCGGATCGACGTCGCCGGGGAGCTGGAGCGCTTGCCGGGGCACGCTGAGGGCCCTCAGCGGGCTCCCACGGGCTCCGGCCGGAGACGTTCCGCGCCCGCGTAGACGTTCATCGAGTTCCCGCGCAGGAAACCGACCAGGGTCAGACCGCTCTCGACCGCCAGGTCCACGGCCAGCGAGGACGGCGCCGAGACGGCGGCCAGCATCGGGATCCCGGCCGTCACCGCCTTCTGCACCAGCTCGAAGGAGGCCCGCCCGCTCACCATCAGCACCGTCTCGCGCAGCGGCAGCATCCCCGACCGCAGGGCGTGGCCGACGACCTTGTCCACGGCGTTGTGCCGGCCCACGTCCTCGCGCAGGCACAGCAGGTCGCCGTCGGCCGTGAAGAGTCCGGCAGCGTGCAGACCGCCGGTGCTGTCGAACACCTTCTGCGCCGAGCGCAGCCGGTCGGGGAGTTCCGCCAGCCGCTCGGGCGCGAGGTGCAGCGGGTCCTCGGCCACGGACCACGTCGCCGCGGTGCGCACCGCGTCCAGGCCGGCCCTGCCGCACAGCCCGCACGAGGAGGTGGTGTAGAAGTTCCGCTCCAGGGACACGTCGGGAGCGGCGACGCCCGGGGCCAGGGCGACGTCGACCACGTTGTAGGTGTTGCCGCCTCCCCCACCGGTGGCGCCCAGACAGTAGCGGATCCCGGCGATGTGGTCCGCCGCGTGCAGGACGCCCTCGCCGACCAGGAATCCGGCCGCGAGGTCGAAGTCGTCGCCCGGGGTGCGCATGGTGATCGTCAGCGGGCGCCCGCCGACCCGGATCTCCATCGGCTCCTCGGCAGCCAGGGTGTCCGGGCGGTGCGAGGCGGCGCCCTCCCGGATGCGCAGGACCCGTCGCCGTACGGTCACTCGTCCCATGGTGTCTCTCCTCGCTTCCGCGGCGTACGCCGGTCAGGCGGCGGAGCCGGTCGGCTCCAGGCGGACCAGGACGCCCTTGGACGTCGGGGTGTTGCTGATGTCGGCGACGCTGTCCAGCGGGACCAGGACGTTGGTCTCGGGATAGTAGGAGGCCGCCGAGCCGGGCGTGGTGGGGTAGGCGACCACCCGGAAGTCCTCCGCGCGGCGCTCGATCCCGTCGTGCCAGACGGTCACGAGGTCGACCCGGTCGCGGTCGGCGAGCCCGAGCGCGACCAGGTCCTCCGGGCTGACGAGGACCACACGGCGGGCGTTGTGGATACCCCGGTAACGGTCGTTCATGGCGTACGGGACGGTGTTCCACTGGTCGTGCGAGCGCAGCGTCTGCAGCAGCAGATGCCCCTCGGGGACGTGCGGCGCGGTGAACTCGTTGCAGGTGAAGACGGCCTTGCCGCTCGGCGTGCGGAACACACCTTCGTTGACCGGGTTGGGCAGCCGGAAGCCGCCGGGCCGCGCGACCCGCTCGTTGAAGTCCTCGAAGCCGGGGACGACGCGGGAGATCCGGTCGCGGATCGCGCCGTAGTCGGCCTCGAACTCCTCCCACGGGATGTCCGGCGTCCGCCCCAGGGTCCTGCGGGCCAGCCGGCCGATGATGGCCACCTCGCTGAGCAGGTGCGGGGAGGCGGGCGGCAGCTTGCCGCGCGAGCCGTGGACCTCGCTCATGGAGTCCTCGACCGTGTAGAACTGCAGGCCCGTGGCCTGGACGTCCCGGTCGCTGCGACCGAGCGTGGGCAGGATCAGGGCGGTGTCGCCGCAGACCGTGTGGGAGCGGTTGAGCTTGGTGGAGATGTGCGCGGTGAGCCGGCAGCGCCGCATCGCCTCCTCGGTGACGGCGCTGTCGGGGGTGGCGCGGACGAAGTTGCCTGCCACCCCGACGAACACCTTGGCGGTGCCGTCGCGCATGGCCCGGATGGCGTCGACCGAGTCGAGCCCGTGCCGGGTGGGCGCGGTGAAGCCGAACTCGCGGCCCAGCGCGTCGAGGAACGACTGCGGCATCTGCTCCCACACGCCCATCGTGCGGTCGCCCTGGACGTTGCTGTGCCCGCGCACGGGGCACACGCCGGCGCCCGGCCTGCCGATGTTGCCGCGCAGCAGCAGGAAGTCGACGATCTCGCGGATCGTGGGCACGCCGTGCTTGTGCTGGGTCAGGCCCATCGCCCAGCACACGATGACGCTCTTGCTCTCCAGCACCATCCCGTGGACGCGTTCGATCTGCTCACGGCCGAGTCCGGTCGCCTCCAGGACGTCGTCCCAGTCGGTCTTGCGGGCGAGCCGCGCGAACTCGTCGAAGCCGGTGGTGGAGGCGTCGATGAAGGCGTGGTCGAGCACCGTGCCCGGGGCGGCATCCTCCGCCTCCAGCAGCAGCCGGTTGAGGGCCTGGAAGAGGGCGAGGTCGCCGCCGGGCCGGATCTGCAGGAACTCGTCGGCGATCCGCGTACCGCGGCCGACGACCCCGCGCGCCTTCTGCGGATGCTTGAAGCGGATCAGCCCGGCCTCGGGCAGCGGGTTCACGGCCACGACACGGCCGCCGTTGCGCTTGGCCTCCTCCAGCGCCGACAGCATGCGGGGGTGGTTGGTGCCCGGGTTCTGGCCCACCACGAAGATCAGGTCGGCGTGGTGGATGTCGTCGAGCGACACGCTGCCCTTGCCGATGCCCAGGGTCTCGTTCAGCGCGAACCCGCTCGACTCGTGGCACATGTTGGAGCAGTCCGGCAGGTTGTTGGTGCCGTAGGCCCGCGCGAAGAGCTGCAGCAGGAAGGCGGCCTCGTTGTTGAGCCGGCCGGAGGTGTAGAAGAGGGCCTCGTCGGGCGAGGCCAGCGCGCGCAGTTCACCGGCGAGCAGGTCCAGCGCCTCGTCCCAGCCGATGGGTTCGTAGTGCTCGGCGCCGGGGCGCTTGACCATGGGCTCGGTCAGCCGGCCCTGCTGGTTGAGCCAGTAGTCGGACTTGGTGTCCAACTCGGCGACGGAGTACTGCCGGAAGAAGTCGGCGGTGACGCGGCGTGAGGTCGCCTCGTCGGCGACGTGCTTGGCGCCGTTCTCGCAGTACTCGTTCAAGTGCCGCTTGCCCGGCGCCGGTTCGGGCCACGCGCAGCCCGGACAGTCGAAACCCTTGGCCTGGTTGATGTTCAGCAGGGTCAGGGCAGTGCGTCGTACGGACGTCTGCTCCAGGGAGTACTCCAGTGCGTGCGTCACCGCGGGTACGCCCGTCGCCCACTGCTTGGGCGAGGTGACCGACAGATCGTCGCTCGGGTCCTCTGTGCCGCTCATCGTGTGCCCCTTCTCTGCCTCTCCTGGCAGACGCAGCTTGCGGTGATTCCCGGAAATGTGTCAAAGAGGCGGCTCCGATGACCGGATAGGCCGCGCTTATCGTCTCATTCACATCACCCACCACCTGCACAAACGCTCAAATAACCGCCGCCTATCAGGTCATTGGAATTGATTGTTCGACACTTCTCGGAATTGCGGCGGACGATAACCGGGCAGAAATGAAGCGGTGTTTCGGCACGGAGGGCGCATGACCGCGACAAGTACGCACACGACCCTCGTGACCGCTCCGCCACCGCGCTCCGGTCCCGACTGGGCAGCAGGCCCGTTCAGTGGCGCGCCGCAGTGCGGGGCAACCGCTGCCGCCCGTGGTCCTCGCACCCGGCGACGCGCCCGGGCACGCCCTCGCCGAACCGCTCGCCGCGCTCTGCGATCTCCCCCCGTCCGACACCTCCGCGATGGACGGCTGGGTCGTGTCCGGCCCCGGGCCGTGGCGGTTGTACGGCGGCGTCGTGCCGGCCGGGGCGGACCCGGAGCCGCTGCGGCCGGGCACCGCCGTGCCGATCGCCACCGGCGCCCGGACGCCGCCGGGCGCCACCGCCGTACTGTGCCGGGAGCACGGAGAGGCGCGGGACGGCGTGCTGCGCCACCGGTCCCCCGAGCCCGGCGCCCTGCCCGCGGGCCACGACGTCCGGCCGCGCGGCCAGGAGTGCCGGTCCGGTGAGCCGCTGCTCCCGGCCGGCACCACCGTGACCCCGGCCGTGCTGGGGCTCGCCGCGGCGGCCGGGTACGACCGGCTGTCGGTGCACCGCCGCCCGCGCGTCGAACTCCTGCTCCTGGGCGACGAGTTGCTGCAGCACGGGATACCGCGGGGCGGGCGGGTCCGGGACGCGCTCGGTCCGCTGCTGACCCCCTGGCTGGACCTGTGCGGCGCGGAACCGGCCGGCGTCCGCATGGTCGGGGACGACCCCGGTCCGCTGCGGGAGGCCGTCGACCGCTCCGCCGCCGACGTCGTCATCACCACCGGGAGCACGGCCGCCGGCCCGGTGGACTTCCTCCACGGCGTCCTGAACGACCTGGGCGCCACGCTGCCGGTCGACTCCGTGGCCGTACGGCCCGGCCACCCCATGCTGCTCGCCGAACTGCCGCCGGCCCGCGACGGCCAGGCCCGCCGGGTCGTCGGACTGCCCGGCAACCCCCTCGCCGCGGCGGCCGGGACGGCGACCCTGGCAGTCCCCCTGCTGCGCCGCCTGGGCGGCCACACCGATCCGGAGCCGCGCCTCCTGCCCACTGCGGCCGGCCTGCCGGGGCATCCGCGCGACACACGACTGCTGCCGGTGCTGCACACCGGTCACGAGGTGACACCGCTGCCGTACGACGGTCCGGCGATGCTGGCGCTCGCCGGCCGTCTCGCCGTCGTCCCGCCGGGCGGAGTCCCGGCCGGTTCCCTGGTGGAGCTCCTCGAACTTCCCGTGTGAAGGCGCCTGAAGACGTCGTCAAGCGCTGACGAACCCCACGACGAGGTTGATGGCGGTGGCGAGGATGCCGGTACCGAAGACGTACGACAGCAGCGTGTGCCGCAGCACGATCGCGAGGATCGTCGGGCTCGAGACGTTGGTGTCGGAGACCTGGTAGGTCATACCGAGGTTGTAGCTGAAGTAGAAGAAGTCCCGGTACGCCGGCGGCTGGTCCGAGTTGAAGTCGATCCCGTCCACGGTCTCGTAGTACACGTAGGCGTAGCGGGCGGCGTACATCAGGTGCAGGGCGGCCCATGCCATGAAGACGCCGCACAGCGCGATGGCGGCGCGGACATGACCCGGGTCGGAGCGGCCGCGCACGAGCAGCAGCACGATGGCGACCAGGCCGCACAACGCCACCGCGACGACGACGAGTTCTTCGGCGACCGGCCGGAAGTCCTCCCGCCGGGCGTTGCGCCGGGTGGTCGCGGCGTCCATCGGCCACAGCACCAGCCAGCCCGACACGACGGAGAACAGTCCCGTCGCGGCGATCCCGGCCAGCACGCCGAGCGTCACGTCGGACACCAGCCACGCGGTCACGCCGACGACGGCTCCGAGGACCACCGCGCCGGCCAGCCGGGGCCCGGCAGCGAGAGGTAACCACATCCACATGCACCACCACGGTAGTGCGGTCACGCCGGATCAGCCCGGCGGATCCGCACCCCGGTGCCGGCGCCGACCCGGCCGCCGCGGCGCGGCTCCTGCGCCGCCGGGCCGGCTTGCTGACCGACCGGCGCCGCAGGCCTCCGCTCCTGCTGAGCGAACTGTCGGTGTCCGAGCCGGTGCTACCCGCCGTCGCCCTGGCCGTGCCCGCCCTGCGGATGGCTCTGGACACCGGTGTGGCCGGAAAGGTCACGGCCCTGCTCGCTCTGGAGCGCGGCCACTGGGCGGCGATCACCGCGGCCGCGGTGCTGCACCCGGTCAACCTGCCCACCACGGCCCAGTGTGCCGCCCAGCGGATCCCGGGGACGGTCGTCGGGCTGCTGCTCGCGTTCGGGGCCCTGGCCGCGCATCTGCGCCCCGTGACGCTCGCGGTCCTGATCGTGGTCCCGGAGTTCCTGCTGGAGTACGTCGTGGCCCGCGACTACACCCTGGGCGTCGTCTTCCTCACGCCGCCGGTGCTGCTGCCGCGCGACCTGGCGGCGCCCGCGCCGCCCGGCGAGCTGGTCCTCGACCGGGTGCCGGTCAGCGTCGCCGGGATCACCGTGGCGCTGCTGCGCGCGCTGCTCGTGGTGCACGGGCGGGCCGCGGTCCGGATGGAGCGCGCGCTGTCCGCGTGCGCGAAGGCCGCCGGCCGCGCCGAACGGGCCCTCGCACCTCGGCGGGCCGCCGCCCGCGTTCGTCCAGATGCGGCCGGCCCTGGCGGTCGTGGAACTGCGCGAGGCCGACGACGCCGCGGCCGGTGAGCTGTGGCCGGCCGGCATCGACCGGACCCTGCACGCGGCCACCGAGGAGAGGGCCCATCTGCTGCTGGCCCGCTTCCACAGCCCGCGGCACTGACCGGTCGGCGGGCTCACTCGGGGAACTGGGCCAGGAACTCCTGCGGGGTGAGAGCGGGCTCGTCCTCACCCCGTAGGACGGGGATGACCTCGTCGTCGTACCAGACGACCGGCGTGCCCACCACGCCGTAGGAGGCGAAGGCGCCGACCGTCTCACCGGCCCAGGTCAGATAGGTGTCCTCGGTGACCTTGCGGTCGAAGCCGGTGGATCTGAGCCCCTCGACCTCGCTCGCCAGGGACAGCAGCACCGAGGTGTCGGCGAACCGGTCGAGTCCGGGCGACGACGGCTGCGCCGCCAGCAGCACGCCCAGATAGTCGATGAACTGCCGCTGCCCCACGTCGCTCGCCGCTCCGAGGGCGCTCAGGCCGCGCTGGGAACCGCTCCCGCCGACCGTGTCGTCCAGGATCGCCGCGAAGTGGAACCTGACGACGAACCGGTTGTCGTCGGCGGCCCGGCGGATCGTCCCGAGAAGGCTCTCGGCCATCCGGTGACTGGCCCGGTCGCGCAGTTCCAGGAACACCCGCAGCGCGTGGATGCTGTCGAGGTTCCCGTAGTACACGGTGGCGCCGCCGGCGCCTGTCGTGTTCGCCGGCTTCATACCACCAAGCTGCCACAGCGAACCGACGGTGACGACCGGAGCCGGACCGGTCACACGAACGTCACCTTGGTCTGCGCGCGTTCATCGGCGGCCGGTCCAGGCGGAGCGTGCCCACACCGTCCGCGACCTCGAGGCGAGGGTTCACCATCCGTTCCTCAGCTGTCGAAGTCGACGGTCAGGGCGTCGGAGACCGGGAACGTCTGACAGGTCAGCACATAGCCCGCGTCCACCTCCGCCTGTTCGAGCGCGTAGTTGCGGCGCATGTCCGCCTCGCCGCGGGTGACCAGGGCCCGGCAGGTGCCGCAGACGCCTCCCTTGCAGGCGAACGGCAGGTCGGGCCGGACCCGCGAGGCCGAGTCGAGGAGGGTTTCCTCACGCGAGAGCGGAGAGGTGGTGGAGCGGCCGTCCAGGACGACGGTGACCTCGCTGACCGGCCCGTCGGGCCCCTGCTCCTCCCGGCGTGCCGGTGCCACCGGCACCTCACCCGCGAAGAAGAGTTCCTGGTGGACCCGGTCGTCGGGCACACCCAGTCCGGCCAGGACCTTCTGGGCGTCGCGGACCATGCCGTGCGGGCCGCACAGCCACCAGTGGTCGGCCTCGGACACGTCGACCAGCCCGTCGACGAGGGCGGCCAGCCGGCCGGCGTCCAGCCGTCCGGTCAGCAGCTCCGCCTCACGGGGCTCGCGGGACAGCACGTGCGCGAGCTGAAAACGGCCCGGGTAGAGGTCCTTCAGGTCGGCCAGCTCGTCGGCGAACATCACCGAGTCGGTGCGGCGGTTGCCGTAGAACAGGGTGACGCGGGAGCGGTCGTCGGCGGCGAGGACCGACTCCGCGATGGACAGCATCGGGGTGATGCCGGAACCGGCCGCGACCAGGACATGGTGGCCGGGGGCGGACAGGTCCGGGGTGAAGACGCCGGTCGGGGCCATCACCTCGATGACGTCGCCGGGACGGACCTCGTTCACCAGCCAGGAGGAGAAGAGCCCGCCGGGCACGACACGCACCCCGATCCGAGGCCGGGCGCCGACCGGGGAGCAGATGGAGTACGAGCGCCGCTCGTCACGTCCGTCCATCCGGCGGCGAAGGGTGAGCGACTGGCCCGGCGCGAAGGCGAATTCTTCCGCCAGCTGGTCGGGGATGTCGAAGCTCACCGCGACCGCGTCAGCGCACAACCGCTGCACGGCCGCCACCCGCAGCGGGTGGAAGGCCGGGCGGCGACGCGGGCGCCGCCCGGGAGCGGGGGCCTCGCCGGCAGGGGCCAACAGGTCTGCCATCAGATCTCCTTGACGTACTCGAACGGCTCGCGGCAGGCGCGGCAGCGCCACAGCGCCTTGCAGGAAGTGGCACCGAACCGGGAACTCTCCTCGGTGTCCGCCGAGCCGCAGCGCGGGCACACCACCTGGCGCCGTGTCGGCGTCAGCGTGAGCGGCACCGGACCGGACACGCGGCGCGGTGCCGGGCCGGGCGGGGCGATGCCGTGCTCGGCAAGTTTGCGCCGCCCCTCGGGGGTGATCCAGTCGGTGGTCCACGGTGGGTCGAGCACCGTGCGGACCTCCACACGCGCGAAGCCGGCGTTCCTCAGCCTGGTGGCCACCCCGGCCCGCATCTCGGCCATCGCGGGGCAGCCGGAGTAGGTCGGGGTGAGGCTCGCGACGACCGTACCGTCGTCGCCGACCTCGACCTCGCGCAGTACACCGAGGTCCGCCAGGGTGAGCATGGGCAGTTCGGGGTCCGGCACCTGCTCGGCGATGTGCCGGGCGCGCCGCGCGTGCCTGAGGACGCTCACCATGTCGCCTCCGGGTGGGCGCGCGCCACGGACTGCAGCTCTGTCAGCAGCGGGGCGAGGTGGTCCGTATGCCGGCCCTGGCGTCCCGGTCCCTCGTCGTCCCGGGTCATCTCCGGCAGGGCGAGACCCGCCGCGTCGGCGATCTGCCGGAGAACGGCGAGGACCTCGTCCCGGGCGTCGTAGGCGTCGAACAGCTCGCCCAGGTACGCGGTCACCTGCTGGAGCCCGGCCCGCATACGGCGGTGCGACTCCTCGGTGCCGTCACCGAGCCGGATCACCCACTCGGCCGCGTACTGGCGGTGGTACGTCAGCTCCCTCACGCCCTTGGCCGCGATCGCCGCGAGCACCGGGTCGGGCGAGGCGGTGAGCCCTTCGAAGTGGGCGAGCCGCCAACTGGACAGCACCAGCAGCCGCGCCATGCTGAACGCGAAGTCGCCGCCCGGCAGCTCGGCCAGGGTCACGTTGCGGAAGTCGTCAGGGTCGCGGAAGTAGGCGTAGGCGTCCTCACCGCGTTCCGTGCCGTCGGCCTGGCCGGCACGCGAGTAGAGCAGGCGGGCCTGCCCGAGCAGGTCCAGGCCTATGTTGGCGAGGGCCATCTCCTCCTCCAGCTCGGGGGCCCGGGTGGTCCACTCCGCCAGCCGCTGGGCGCTCACCAGCGCGTCGTCACCGAGGGCCACGCACAGCGCGGCGAGCTCTGCCGCGTCGACGCCGTCCGGGACGGTGGTGTCCACACCGTGCAGGGGGTCCTCGAAACCGGTGCCGTACGCCCACCGGGTGTCGTCCTCATGGCCCTCGGCGAGGGCCATGTAGACGTTGTCGTCACTCATGCCCTGCTCCTAGATGTGGGGGACGTCGTCGGGGATGTCGTAGAAGGTCGGGTGGCGGTAGACCTTGTCCGCGCTGGGCGCGAAGAACGGGTCCTTCTCGTCGCGGGTGGAGGCCGCTATGTGCTCGCTGCGCACCACCCAGATCGACACGCCCTCGTTGCGCCGGGTGTACAGGTCCCGGGCGTGGGTGAGCGCCATCCGGTCGTCGGCCGCGTGCAGCGAGCCGACGTGGACGTGATTCAGCCCGCGCTTGCCACGCACGAACACCTCGTACAGCGGCCAGTCCCGCTTCTCGCCGGTCATGCCGTCACTCCTTTCTCCGCGCGGGCCGCCTGCTTGGCCGCGTACACGGCAGCCGCTTCCCGCACCCAGGTACCTTCCTCATGCGCGGCGCGCCGCCGCTGGATCCGCTCGGCGTTGCACGGCCCGTCGCCCTTGATGACCCGCATCAGCTCGTCCCAGTCGGGGGTGCCGAAGTCGTGGTGGCCGCGCTCGGCATTCCAGCGCAGCTCCGGGTCGGGCAGGGTGACGCCGAGCTTCTCCGCCTGCGGGACGGTCATGTCGACGAACCGCTGGCGCAGTTCGTCGTTGCTGTGCCGCTTGATCTTCCACGCCATCGACTGCGCGGAGTTGGGCGAGTTGTCGTCCGGCGGGCCGAACATCATCAGGGACGGCCACCACCAGCGGTTCACGGCGTCCTGCACCATCTCCCGCTGTGCTTCGGTGCCGCGCATCATCGTCATCAGCAGCTCGTAGCCCTGCCGCTGGTGGAAGGACTCCTCCTTGCAGATCCGCACCATCGCCCGCGCGTACGGCCCGTAGGAGCTGCGGCACAGCGGGACCTGGTTGCAGATCGCCGCGCCGTCCACGAACCAGCCGATCACCCCCACGTCGGCGAACGACGGGGTCGGGTAGTTGAAGATCGACGAGTACTTCTGACGGCCTTCGATCAGCCGCTCGGTCAGATCGGCCCGGTCCGCGCCCAGAGTCTCCGCCGCCGAGTACAGGTACAGGCCATGACCCGCCTCGTCCTGCACCTTGGCGAAGAGGATCGCCTTGCGCCGCAAGGACGGCGCCCGTGTGATCCACTCCCCCTCCGGCTGCATGCCGATGATCTCCGAGTGGGCATGCTGCGCCACCTGTCGGATCAGCGTCCTGCGGTAGCCCTCGGGCATCCAGTCACGCGGTTCGATCCGCTGGTCCCGCGCGATCGTCGCGTCGAAATGCTCCTGGAGCTCCTCGCCAGAAGCACCGATCACGGCCGACGAGGCGGCCTGTTCTGCCGTCATCCGTATCAACTCTCCCTACCGACCGTTCGTTCGGTCGATGATATGACGAGCCCCCTGTGGTTCGGCAAGTGCCGGAGGCCTGTCAGTTCCCCGCGAAGGAGGGGATTTGTCCGTCCAGGAAGGCTTGCACCGCCGCACGGTGGTCCTTCGTCCGCCCCAGCCGTTCCTGAGCCTCGGCCTCCGCCTCCAGCAGTGCCGGCAGCTCACGGCGCGCCCCGACCTGCAGCAGCGACTTGACCTCTGCGTAGGCGGCGGTGGGGCCCGTGGCCAGACGCCGGGCGAGATCGAAGCCCTGGTCGGTCGCCGTGCCGTCCGGCACGACACGGTGGACGAGTCCCCACCGCTCGGCTTCCTCGGCGCCGAACCGGTCGCCGAGCAGCATCAGGGCGGCGGCCCGGGACTGTCCCACCGCCTGCGTGAGCGCTCCGCTCAGCCCGCTGTCGGCGGCCAGCCCTATCCCGGTGAAGGCGGTGGCGAAGCGGACGCCCTCGGCGGCCACCCGGAGGTCGGCGCAGAGCGCGAGGCCCAGCCCGGCGCCGACACAGGCGCCCTCGATGGCCGCGACCACCGGCTGGGGCAGCGCGCGGAGCCCCGCCACCAGCGGGTTGTACTCTCCGCGCACGATGGCGAAGGCCGCCTCGGGACGGGTCTCCAGGGCCGCGGCGTGTTCCTTGAGGTCCTGCCCCACACAGAAGTGTCTGCCCTGTGCGGCCAGCAGAACCGAGCGCACCCGTTCACCGTCGGCGCGGACTCTCCGCACGGCCGCCAGCAGCCCGTGGCGCAGAGCGGCGTCAAGGGCATTGCCCGCCGACGGCCTGCGCAGTTCGATCACGGCGACACCGTCTCGCAGGGTGTACTCGACAGTGGGTCCGTCGGCCGCGGCCGGCTCCGGTGTCGTTCCGGCGGTCACTGCCATGAGTAGAACCCCTGTCCGCTCTTGCGGCCGAGTTCGCCCCGGGCGACCTTCTCGCGCAGCAGGCGCGGTGGCGCGAACCGCTCACCGAGGGTGGCGTGCAGGTGTTCCGCGATGGCCAGGCGCACGTCCAGACCGACCAGGTCGGTCAGGCGCAGAGGCCCCATGGGGTGCTTGTAGCCGAGGCTCATGGCGTTGTCGATGGCCTCGGGCTCGGCCACGCCTTCCTCGACCATGCGGATGGCCTCCAGCCCCAGAGCGACCCCGAGACGGCTGCTGGCGAAGCCGGGCGAGTCCTTGACGACGACGTCCTTCTTGCCGAGGCAGCGCGTCCACTGCAGGGCCGCCTCGACCGTGGCGGCGTCCGTGCCCGGCGCAACCACGATCTCGACCAGGTCCGAGGCGGGCACCGGGTTGAAGAAGTGCATGCCCAGGAAGCGGCCGGGACGGGTGAGGGCGGCGGCCAGCTCGGTGACGGACAGCGAGCTGGTGTTGCTGGCCAGCACCGTCGTCGTGCTCACCGCCCGTTCGGCGGCGGCCAGGACGCGGGCCTTGAGCGCGGAGTCCTCGGGGACGGCCTCCACGACCAGGTCGGCCTCGGCGGGCAGCGCGTCCACCGATTCCACGGTGGACACGCGGGCGAGAACCGCCTCGGCCGGTTCGGTGAGCAGGTCGCGTTCGGCAGCTCGCTTGAGTCCCGTGGCCACCCGGTCCAGGGCGGCGGCCGCGGCCGCGGCGCCGTTCTCGACCACGGTGACGGTCGACCCGGCGGTCGCGTAGGACTGGGCGATGCCGGCGCCCATGCGGCCGCCGCCGATCACCCCGACGACGGCCGGTGCGGGTGCGGTGGTGATCACGCTCGGCTCCTCTTCTTCTCCAGGAAGCGGGTCATGCGGTCCTTCTTGTCCTCGCCCTCGAAGAGCACGGCCTGTGCCAGGTCGTCGGCGACCGGGTGGGCACCGGGCGAGTCGACGACGAGCTTGGTCAGGCGCAGGGCCGTGGCGGAGGACCGGGCCATGCGGTCGAGCAGCGCATGCGCCTCGTCCAGGAGCTTCTCGGCCGGTACGACGTCGAGGACGAGCCCGGCGGCCAGGGCCGCCTGCGCGTCGAGGTTCCGGCCAGCGAGCAGCACCTGCTTGGCGACCGACTCGCCGACCAGCTCGGGCAGCCGCCAGCAGGCCCCGGCCGCGGCGAGGATGCCGAGCCCCGGCTCGGGGTTGCCGAACACGGCATCGGGCCCGGCGATGCGCAGGTCGCAGGCATAGGCCAGTTCGGCGCCGCCGCCCAGGGCCCAGCCGTCGACCGCGGCGACGGTCGGCATGGGCAGTCGGCGAACCCGCTCGAACAGGCGGCTGTTGATGCCTTGCAGTGCCTCGTCCCGGCCGCGCCCCAGCAGTTCGGCGATGTCGGCACCGCCCGCGAACACCCGGCCGTGGCCGGTGAGCAGCAGCAGCCTCGGCCGACGCTCCAGCTCGGTGCAGACGTCGTGCAGTTCGGCGATCATCTGCCCGCTGATGGCGTTGCGGGCGTCGGGCCGGTGCAGGGTGACGACGACCCGGTCGTCGCGCTCCTCGACCAGGAGGGTTTCGTAGGCCATGACGCTCACACCCGCTCCACCAGCATCGCGACGCCCTGGCCGACGCCGACGCACAGGGTCGCCAGACCCCTGCGGGCGTCCTCCCGCTCCAGACGCCCCAGCAGGGTCAGCAGGATGCGGGCGCCGGAGCAGCCCAGGGGATGCCCCAGTGCGATGGCTCCGCCTTCGGCGTTGACCTTGTCCTCGTCCAGCTTCAGGCGCCGCATCACGGCCAGGGCCTGGGCGGCGAACGCCTCGTTCAGCTCGACGGCGTCGAGGTCCGCGGCCTGCCAGCCGGCCCGGGAGAGGGCCTTTTCGGTGGCGGGGACCGGTCCGAGCCCCATGATGTGCGGCTGGACACCGGCCGAGGCGGAGGTGACGATCCGAGCCCGAGGGGTGAGCCCGTACCGGTCCACGGCCGTCGCGCTCGCCACGACGAGGGCGGCGGCCCCGTCGGACAGCGGCGAGGAGGAACCGGCGGTGACGATGCCGTCCTTGCGGAAGATGGTGCGAAGCGTGCCGAGCTTCTCCAGCGTGGTCGAAGGGCGGGGGCCCTCGTCTCGCGTGACCTCGCCGTCCTTCACGGGGACGGGCACGATCTCGCGGTCGAAGCGGCCGGCCTCCTGGGCGGCGACGGCCCGCTGGTGACTGCGCAGCGCGAAGGCATCGGACTCGGCACGGGTGATGCCGTCGAGCGCGGCCACCTCTTCGGCCGTCTCACCCATCGACAGGGTGTGCTTCGCCGTGTCGGGTCCGGCACCTGCGGGAACGGCACGGTCGGCGGCCGTGAAGCGGGGGTTGGTGAACCGCCAGCCCAGTGACGTGTCCTGCACCTCCCCCGGCTTGGCCCAGGGAGTCCCGGGCTTCTGCATCACCCACGGGGCGCGCGTCATGGACTCCGCGCCGCCGGCCACGACCAGGTCGGCCTCGCCGGCGCGGATCGCCTGGGCGGCCGAGGCGACTGCGGTCAGGCCCGAGGCGCAGAGCCGGTTGACGGTGTAGCCGGGCACGGTGTGCGGCAGCCCGGCCAGCAGGACCGCCATGCGGGCTACGTCCCGGTTGTCCTCGCCGGCCTGGTTAGCCGCGCCGAGGATCACTTCGTCCACGGCCTCGGCCGGGATGCCGGAGCGGCGCACGGCCTCCCCGACCACGAGGGCGGCCAGGTCGTCGGGGCGTACGGAGGCCAGGGCGCCACCGTAGCGGCCCTGCGGGGTGCGCGCTCCGTCTATCAGGTAGACGTCTTCGGGCATCAGGCGGACTCCTCGACGGTGGCAACGGGTCGGCGGGACTGCAGGACGGCGAAGCGGCCGGTGACGAAGGCCGCGTCGGACAGGGTGGCGCTGGCCGCGGGGTTGGCGGCGCTGCCGTGGAAGTCGCTGAAGGCGGAAGACTGGTTGACGAAGACCTGGCCGGTGAGGTTCTCGGAGAGGTGGACACCGGCGTCCAGGGCGGCTTCCTCGGCGGCGGCCAGCACCTCCTCCTCGGTGGAGTGGACGGCGGCGGTCAGCGCACCGTGCGCGCGCACCGTCTCGCGGAACAGGTCCAGGCTGTGCCGGGTGGAGTCGGTGCCGATCACGAAGGACACCGGCCCGAACCACTCCCGGGTGTAGACCTCCCGGTCGGCTTCCGCGTCCAGCCGCGCCACGAGCGGCGTCCGCACGTCCGCTTCGGCGTACTCGGGGTGCGCGACGGGCGTCGACGCGCGCACCGTACGGCCGACCTCGGCGGCTTCGTCAAGCCGGTGGCGCACACCGTCGTTGACGATCGCGCCCAGCGTGCCGGCGGCACGGGCGGGGTCGCCGAGCAGCTTGTCCAGGGCAGCGGCGAGGTCGGCGGCGAACTCGTCGGCCGTCCGCGGGCCCTGGTCGGTGGCGATTCCCTCGCGCGGGATCAGCAGGTTCTGCGGGGTGGTGCACATCTGCCCGCTGAACAGCGAGAGCGAGAAGGCGAGGTTGCCGAGCAGACCGCGGTAGTCGTCGGTGGAGTCCAGCACGACAGTGTTGAGGCCGGCCTTCTCGGTGTAGACGGCGGCCTGGCGCGCGTTGGTCTCCAGCCAGTCGCCGAACTCGGTGGAACCGGTGAAGTCGACGATCCGCACATCCGGGTCCAGGGCGAGCGTGGCGGCGTCCCGGCCACCGGGCGCCTCGGTGACCAGAAGGACGAGATCAGGGCTGAAGCCCGCCTCCGCCAGCACCTCGCGGGCGATGCGCGCGGTGATCGCCAGGGGCAGCACGGCGCCCGGGTGCGGCTTGACCAGGACCGGGTTGCCGGTGACGAGCGAGGCGAACAGGCCCGGATAGCCGTTCCAGGTGGGGAAGGTGTTGCAAGCGACGAGCAGTGAGACGCCTCGGCCGACGGGGGTGAACGTCTTGTCCAGCACCAGGGCACCGCCCTTGCGCTGCGGCTTGCTCCAGCGGGCGGCGGCCGGGTGCTTCTTCTGCGCCGCCCACGCGTAAGCGACGGCCTCGAGGCCGCGGTCCTGGGCGTGCGGGCCACCCGCCTGGAAGGCCATGACGAACGCCTGGCCCGTGGTGTGCTGCACGGCGTGGGCGATCTCGAAGCTCGCCGCGTTCAGCCGGGCGAGGATCTCCGCAGCGACCCCGGCGCGCGTGTCCGGGCCGGCCTTGCGCCAGGCCGCCGTGGCGTCCTTGGCGGCTGCCACGGCCGCGGCCGGCGAGAGACGGGGATAGCTGATGCCCAGCGGGAAGCCGTACGGAGAGTGCTCCTCGGGCGCCACGCGCCCCTCCGCCGGGTGTCCGGGAAGGTCGAAGGGCCTGCCGATCTGCTCCCGGAAGGCCGCCTCGCCGAGCTTGGCGGCGTCCTCGCCGTACACCGACTTGCTGGGCGACTCGGGATAGGGCGTCCAGTGCTTCCGGCTCTCCGTCGCGGCCTCCGCCTGTTCCAGCAGGGCGCGATGGCGGGCGAAGAGATCGGGCACCTCAGTGGCTGCGTGATGCATATGACTCCCTCTTGACAGGCCCTGGCACGGCTTGAATTACTTGGCCACGCCGCACGCTAACCGAATGTTCGGTCGGTACACAAGGTGGTATAAGTCATGACAGATGCAACGCCCGCCCTCGCGGATCCGACGGCGCGCATGTTCGCCGCCGACCAGGCTTCCCGTCTTCTCGGCATCGAACTGCTGGAGCACGGTGAAGGGACCGCGGTGCTCCGCATGACCGTGACGGAGTCGATGGTCAACGGTCACGGGACCGCTCACGGCGGATATCTGTTCCTCTTCGCCGACACCGCCTTCGCCTGTGCCTGCAACAGCCACGGCCCGGTCACGGTCGCCTCCGGAGCGGATGTCACGTTCGTGGCGCCCGCCCGTGAGGGAGACGTGCTGACGGCCACCGCTCGGGAGATCACCCGTTTCGGTCGCAGCGGCATCTACGACGTGAGCGTTGTACGCGGCGAGACGGTGATCGCGGAGTTCCGCGGCCGCAGCCGCAGTGTTCGGAGCAAGGAATTCGAGGAGCCGCAATGACCAGCGAACCGACCGCACCGGTGGGCACCACGCTCCGCCACGGCGAACCCCTTCCGGCGGAGCTGCTGGACGATGCCGAGCGGATGCCGCGCGAGGAGGTGGAAGCCCTCCAGCTGCGCCGCCTCCGCCGGACACTGCGGCACGCCTACGACAACGTCGAGCTGTACCGCAAGAAGTTCGACCAGGCCGGCGTGACGCCCGACGACTGCCGGACCCTGCAGGACCTGGCCCGGTTCCCCTTCACGACCAAGGCCGACCTGCGAGAGACGTACCCCTTCGGCATGTTCGCCGTCCCCATGTCCGACGTACGGCGCATCCACGCCTCCAGCGGCACGACCGGTCGCCCGACGGTGGTCGGTTATACCGAGAAGGACCTGTCGACCTGGGCGGACGTGGTCGCCCGCTCGATCCGTGCCGCCGGCGGCCGCCCCGGCCACAAGGTCCACATCTCCTACGGTTACGGTCTGTTCACCGGAGGCCTCGGCGCCCACTACGGCGCCGAACGGGCCGGATGCACCGTGATCCCCGCGTCCGGCGGCATGACCGCCCGGCAGGTCCAGATCATCCAGGACTTCCAGCCCGAGATCATCATGGTCACTCCCTCCTACATGCTGACCCTGCTCGACGAGTTCGAGCGACAGGGCGTGGACCCGCGCACCACGTCCTTGAAGGTGGGCATCTTCGGCGCCGAGCCGTGGACGGAGGCGATGCGCCGTGAGGTCGAGGAGCGCATGGGCATCCACGCCGTCGACATCTACGGGCTGTCCGAGGTGATGGGCCCCGGCGTAGCGCAGGAGTGCGTGGAGACCAAGGATGGCCTGCACGTGTGGGAGGACCACTTCCTCCCGGAGATCGTCGACCCGATCACGGACGACGTCCTCGCCGACGGCGAGAGCGGTGAACTCGTCTTCACCTCGCTCACCAAGGAGGCGCTCCCGATCATCCGCTACCGCACCCGGGACCTGACCCGACTGCTGCCCGGCACCGCCCGTCCCGGCTTCCGCCGCATCGAGAAGATCACCGGCCGCTGCGACGACATGATCATCCTGCGCGGGGTGAACGTCTTCCCGTCCCAGATCGAGGAGGTGGTCCTGCGCGTCCCCGGTGTCGCCCCGCACTTCCAGATCCAGCTGACCACACGGGGACGAATGGACCACATGACCATCAACGTGGAGGCCAGGCCGGGCACGGGACCGGAGCAGCGGGAGGCTGCCGCCCGCATGATCGCCAAGGGCGTGAAGGACGGCGTCGGCGTGACCGTGGAGGTGGTGATCGTGGAGCCCGAGACCCTGGAGCGTTCCCTCGGCAAGCTCCGCCGGATCAAGGACCAGCGTGGGGCCTGACCCGTTTCCTTGCGACAATGAACGGATGAGCAACACGCCCATCGGCCGCCCCGCACGGCGCGCGGAGCGGCCCGCCTACGACCGTGACTCCCTCCTGGAAGTCGCGGTGGCGGTCTTCAACGAGCGCGGCTACGACGGCACCGGCATGGAGGATCTGGCCCGGCGCCTCGGCCTGAGCAAGTCCAGCATCTACCACCATGTCGCCGGCAAGGAGGAGTTGCTCCACCTCGCCGTCACCCGTGCTCTGGACGCGCTGTTCGCCGTACTGGACGAGGGCCCGGCACCGGACACGTCGGCAACGGTTCGGCTGCGGCACGTCGTACGGCGCAGCGTCGAGGTGCTGGCGGCCGAGCTGCCGTACGTCACCCTGCTGCTGCGGCTGCACGGCAACAGCGAAACCGAGAGGCAGGCCCTCGCGCGGCGGCGCGAGTTCGACCACCGAGTCGCCGACCTGGCCATACGCGCCGCGGCCGAGGGCGGCATACGCGACGACATTGATCCCCACCTCGCCAGCCGCCTGCTGTTCGGTACCGTGAATTCCCTCATCGAGTGGTACAGACCCGACGGAAACCTCCCCGTGCCGACCCTGGCCGACTCCCTCACGGCCGTGCTGTTCGAGGGTCTGAGCCGTCAAGGAGCCGCCGGCGCCGACCCAGGACGTCCCTCCGGGCGAGTGCAGGACTGAGGACTCAGGATCCGAGCGGCGTCAGTCGTCTTCGGGACAGGACCGTTCACGGGCGTCACGACCCCGATCAGCGCCTGGTCCGACATCGCGGCATGCACCGGACCTTGAGGCGATTGCGCTCACCCTGGGACCTGCCGCCGAACACCGACACGATCAAGTCGTGCGCCTCGTCGTCCGGGTCGATCACCCCGCCCTCCTCGGGCACCCACAGCGGCACGCCGTAGTACACGAACAGCGGGAAGTCGTTGCCTAGTTGGGCGTCGTAGAAGGCCCGCGGCAGCTCGTCGATCACTACCGCGTGGAAGCCGCGCCCGGGGGCCGGGCGAGCCCGTGGGGCGCACGCCGGCGTCAAGGCACCCGTAGGCGGTCACCGACCGGTGGATCCGGCCTCAAAGCTTGAACACAAATTACACACATCCTCTCTTCATCCCGGCCCCGATGGTCTAGATTGACCGTGCTTCAGCTGTTCGGGCACGAGGCGACCAATAATGATCTATAGGTCCGGCGCTACGGAAGACCAGCAGTCGCGTCCCCGGCGCCGGACGTGGGGGTGATCAATTCTTGGAGCCCGAGAGGGGCCTTGGGTGCGGGGAGCATCCGGGGTTTCGACGGGTTCCCGCGCGTCTCGAGAGTCTGGCAGGCCATGCGGGTCTGCTGCCGCAGGGCGGGTTGTTCAAGTAGCTCTGAAATAGCCGGGTTGTCATGCGCGGGGGGCGGGGGCCTCCCGGGGGGAAGAACAGCGCGGCGCGGGAGGCGGGGGCCTCCCGGGGGGAAGAACAGCGCGGCGCGGGAGGCGGGGGCCTCCCGGGGGGAAGAACAGCGCGGCGCGGGAGGCGGGGGCCTCCCGGGGGCGGAACAGTGCGGGGGGCGGGGGCCTCCCGGGGGGAGGAACAGTGTTGGGCGAACACGTCGAACCACTGGGGACCTGGGGGGTTCTGTGCGGCAAGGGGGAATAGTCAGCCCGTTTCCGTCGGCGGGCGAGCGTCTGGCGAACGGGGCAATCAGCCGGCCCGCGATCGACTGGGAGCAGCGGTACCGCCGTACCGTGATCACCAGCGATACCGTGGCCACCGCCTTCGTGGTGGCGGCGATCGGCAACTTCTTCGGGGCTCGGGACGCGGCCAACTGGCACGAGAAGTGGGGAATTCTCGCATTCGGCACCGAGCTGCTGGTGCTGGGGGCGCTTGCGGTGAGCCGGTCGTGGGCTCCGGCCGTGCTCGGCCAGGGCGCCGAGGAATTCCGTCGGCTCGGACGTTCACTGTTCACGGCGACCGTCGTACTGGCGCTCGGCGGGATCGCCCTCACCTCGCGCAACATCAAGCTCTGGATCTTCGTCGCGATCCCCGCGACCGCGCTCATCACCATGACCGAGCGGTATCTGCTGCGCCTCTGGCTGCACAAACAGCGGAAGGAAGGACGGTGCCTGCGACCGGTACTCGCTGCCGGGAGCCTGGCCACCGTGCGCGACCTGATCACCCGAACCCGCAAGTTCCCGCACCTCGGCTGGCGGGTGGATGCGGTGTGCACGACGGACGGTCTCGGGGTCGACGGTGACCAACTCGACGGAGTGCCGGTCGTCGGCCGACTGGCGGACGTCGCCAACCACGTCCGCCGCGACGGCTACCGTGTCGTCGCGGTCACACCGGACCCGCACTGGTCACCGCACCGGCTGCAGCGGCTGGCTTGGAACCTCGAAGGCAGCGAGGCCGAGATGGTCGTTGCCCCCGTGCTGATGGAGGTGGCCGGACCGCGGCTGCACATCGACGCGGTGCTAGGGATCCCGCTGCTGCGGGTCAGCATGCCGACCTTCACCGGGGGCCGCCGGGCGGTCAAAGTGGTCGTCGACCGGATGGGCGCAGCGATCCTGCTGATGCTGTTCGCGCCGCTGATGGTGTTCGTCGGGCTGCTCGTACTGGTGGACAGTCGGGGTGCGGCGTTCTACCGCCAGCGCAGGGTCGGCAAGGACGGCCGCGAGTTCACCATTCTCAAGTTCCGCACCATGGTCGCCGGGGCTGACAGGGCACGTGCCGAGCTGGCCGACCGCAACGAGGGCGCCGGCCTGCTGTTCAAGCTCCGTCGGGATCCGCGGGTGACCCGGGTGGGAGCAGTGCTGCGCCGGTACTCGATCGACGAGCTCCCGCAGCTTTTCAACGTGCTCACCGGATCGATGTCGCTCGTCGGTCCGCGGCCTCCGTTACCGGAGGAGTCCGCTGCGTACGGCCCGGACATCCGGCGGCGGCTGCTGGTCAAGCCCGGACTCACCGGCCTGTGGCAGATCAGCGGACGCAGCGACCTCTCGTGGGAGGAGGCGGTCCGGCTGGACCTGCGGTACGTGGAGGACTGGTCGCTCGCCCTGGACGCAGTGATCTTGTGGAAGACGCTGCGTGCGGTGCTCTACGGGCAGGGGGCCTACTGATGCGCGGGGGTCGTCGTCCGGCCGCCGCGCGGACCGCAGGCCGGGAGGGCCTGCCTGGGGGGAGGAACGGGTCATGAGGGTCAGCGTTTTCGGGCTCGGCTACGTGGGCTGCGTGTCAGCCGCGTGCCTGGCCAGCATGGGTCACGAGGTCATCGGGGTGGACGTGAACCAGGTGAAGGTCGACCTGGTCAACGACGGCAAGGCCCCGGTGGTCGAGGAGCGTATCGGCGAGCTCATCGCCGAGGTCGTGCGGACCGGAGCGTTACGCGCTACCGGCGACGTCCGCGAGGCGATCATGGGCAGCGAGGTGTCGCTGGTCTGCGTGGGCACGCCGTCGGAGCCCAACGGCAGCCTGTGCACCACGTACTTGGAGCGGGTCACCGAGCAGATCGGCGCCGCGCTGGCCGAGCGGGGTGGGCGGCACACCGTCGTGTTCCGCAGCACCATGCTGCCAGGCACCTGCCTGAACCTGCTGGTACCGATCCTGGAGAAGTACGTCGGCGGCACGGCCGGGGTGGACATCGGGGTCGCGGTCAACCCGGAGTTCCTGCGTGAGGGCACCAGTGTCAAGGACTTCTTCGACCCGCCCAAGACCGTCATCGGCGAGCTGGACACGGCGAGCGGCGACGCGGTCGCGGCCCTGTACGACGGCCTGCCCGGCGAGGTGTTCCGGGTGCCGGTGCCGACGGCCGAGGCGATCAAATACGCCGACAACGCGTTCCACGGACTCAAGATCGGCTTCGCGAACGAGCTGGGCGCCGTGTGCCAGGCGCTCGGGGTGGACTCCCACCAGGTCATGGACGTGTTCCTGGCCGACCGCAAGCTGAACGTCAGCCCCGCCTATCTGCGGCCCGGCTTCGCCTTCGGTGGCTCCTGCCTCCCCAAGGACCTGCGCAGCCTGGTCCACGCGGCGCAGCGGGCCGACATCTCGGTGCCCATCCTCGCCCATGTGCTGCCCTCCAACGCCGACCATCTGCAACGGGCGGTGGAGATGGTGGAGCGCACCGGCAAGCGCCGGGTGGGCCTGTTCGGACTGTCCTTCAAGCCGGGCACCGACGACCTCCGGGAGAGCCCGCTCGTCGAACTGGCCGAGAGGCTCTTCGGCAAGGGGTACGACCTGCGGATCTACGACGCCAATGTGAGCCTCTCGCGGCTGCTCGGCGCGAACCGCGAGTACATCGAGAACCGGCTGCCACACCTCGCGCAACTGCTCGCGGACTCCGTCGAGGAGGTCCTCGACCACGCCGAGGTGTGCCTGGTCGGGACCAAGGAGCCGACCGTGCTGTCGGCGCTCCCCCGGGGCGGCGACGGCCCGCTGATAGTCGATCTCATCCGCCTTCCCGACGCCGAGGCGCGCCGGGCCGAACCGGGGTACATGGGCCTTGCTTGGTGACACGACCAGTGGCGGACGGCCGGACCGGCGTGCGCTGATCCTGGTGGAGAACCTGTCGGTGCCATTCGACCGGCGGGTGTGGCAGGAGTGCACGACCCTGCGCGACGCCGGGTGGACGGTGCACGTCATCTGCCCCCAGGGCAGCAAACGGGACACCGAGCCGGAGGCCGAGATCGACGGGGTGCGCATCCACCGCTACCCGTTGCGCGCGGCCACCGGAGGTCCGGCCGGCTATCTGCGGGAGTACGGATCGGCGCTGTGGCACACCCTGCGGCTGGCCCGGAAGGTCGGGCCGGTCGACGTGGTGCACGCCTGCAACCCGCCCGATCTGCTGTTCCTGCCGGCGCTGTGGCTGAAGCGGCGCGGCGCGCGGTTCGTCTTCGACCAGCACGACCTGGTTCCCGAGCTGTACCTGTCCCGGTTCGGCCGCGGCGAGGATCTGCTCTACCGCGGCGTGCGCGCACTGGAACGGATGACCTACCGGGCCGCCGACGTCGTGCTCGCCACGAACGAGAGCTACCGGGACACCGCGGTGCGCCGTGGCGGCCGGCGGCCGGAGGACGTCTTCGTGGTGCGCAGCGCACCGGACATCGACCGCTTCCACCCCGTACCGCCCGAGCCCGAGCTGAAGCGCGGCAAGCCCCATCTGCTGTGCTATCTCGGCGTCATGGGCCCGCAGGACGGCGTCGACTACGCGTTGCGGGCTCTTGCGAAGCTGCGCGACGAGGTCGGGCGGACCGACTGGCACGCGGTGTTCGTCGGCGGCGGCGACACCTTCGAGGCGATGGTGGAGCTGTCGCGGGAGCTGGGGCTCTCGGAGCAGGTGCAGTTCACCGGGCGCATCCCGGACGCCGACCTGGTGCGCTATCTGTCCACCGCGGACGTGTGCCTCTCCCCCGACCCGCACAATCCGCTCAACGACGTGTCGACCATGAACAAGGTCCTGGAGTACATGGTGATGGGCCGGCCGCTCGTCTCCTTCGACCTCCGGGAGGCGCGCGTCTCCGCCGGTGACGCCGCCGTCTACGCGCCCGCCAACGACGAGGCCGAGTTCGCCAAGCTCATCGCGCTGCTGCTGGACGATCCGGAGAAGCGGGCCCTGATGGGCAAGATCGGCCAGGAGCGGATCAGCGGGCCGCTCTCCTGGCGCAACTCCCAGCGATCGCTGCTCGCCGCCTACGCCGCCGCCTGCGGTGACCGCGCTTCGGCAGTGGCGGGCGACCCGGACCGTGCACAGGGCGGAGGCCGCACCGTTGAACGATGACACGATACGCCTGGTCACCATCGGGCGGATCATCCGTCGGCGCTGCCGGCTGCTCGCCGTCCTCGCCCTCCTGGGCGCGCTCGCCGGGTACGGCACCTCGCTGCTGTTTCCGCCGCGCTACACGACGTCGGCTTCGGTGCTGCTGCCGGGGGCGTGGGAGGACCGCGAGCTGCTGACCCAGGAGGAGATCGCGACCAGTTCGGTGGTGGTCGACCAGGCGGCCGACACGCTCCACTGGGCCGGGGTCAGCAAGAGCGAGCTGCGGGACCAGGTGAGCGCCAAGGCCGCCGACGGGAACATCATCAAGATTTCCGGCACGGCCGACACCCCGGAGCGCGCGCAGCAGCTCTCCGACCAGGTGGCACAGCAGTTCGTCACGTTCGCCGCGCGGATCGTGGACGAAAACTCCGATCCCGAAGCGGCGGCGGAGCTCGAGGCACTGCGGCAGATGGTGGTGAAGACCAACCGCCGCATCACCGAGCTGGCCGATGCGGCCGATCCGGGGCAGACGGTGGAGAGCGTGCAGTCCCGCACCGAGCTCGAGAAGCTGCGCACCTCGCTGCAGGAGGCCATCAACAAGCTGGGCCAGGCCGACCCGGCTGCCAGCAAGGCCAACATGGTCGTGATGGGGCCGTCGGCCCGGCCGACCAGCGAGGCACCGCCGACGAGGATCCAGCTCGTCGTCGCGGGGGCACTGCTGTTCTTCCTGCTCGGGGTCATCGGCCATCTCACCGCGGCCCGGATGAGCCGCCGGCTGCGCACCCAGCCGGAGATCGCGGCGGCGCTGGGCTCGGCGCTGCTGGGCACCGTCGACGTACCCGCCGACCGGCACACGCAGCGGCCGGGAGGGCGGGGCCCGCGGGCCCTGCTCCGTCGGCTGCTGGGGGTCGATGTCCGGTGGGACGTCCCGGCCCCGCAGGTGTCCGGCGACGAGGCGGGCCGGCAGCTGCGCTATCGGCGCGTGTGCACCCGCCTTCGGGACCGGCTGCCGTCGCCCCGGCGGCTGGTGGTCGTCGTCCCGGACGGTGACGAGATCGCCCGCCGGGCCGCCCGGCAGCTCGTCGTCGAGGCCGAGAGCGATCCCCTGCTGCGGGTCGTGGAGGTCTCGGTGTCCCAGCCGATGGTGCCGGACCGCGGCGAGGAGTCCGGTGCCCTGGTCGTGCTCAGCGCGGGCTGCTGGACCGCGGGGGAACTCGAGGGCATCGCCGAGGCGTGCGCGGACGCCGGGCACGAGGTCGTCGGCATCGTCGTCGCCGGCAGGGTGCGAGTCCTTCCGGCGCGGTCCGCCGACCGCCCCCGGGGAGCCGCCGCGCCGGTGCTCGCGGGCGGTCACGACGCGAAGGGAAGTTCACGGTGACGACGAGTACGACTGCGGAGTCGTCGGCCGCCACTCCGCTGCTGGACCTGCAGGCGCTGGTGGTGGCGGTGCGCAGACGGCGCCGCTTCTGGTCCTCCGTCGGGCTGCTGGGGCTGCTCGTGGGCGCGGCGGTGGCGGTGCTGCTGCCGGCGCCGCCGACCGCGGTGGCCAAGGTGCTGGTCGCGCATCAGGAGGACCAGCCGAACGACCCCGGAACCCTGATCCGCACCGATGTGGGGCTGCTGCAGACCACACGGATCGCAGAGAAGGCCCTCAAGTCCCTCCATTCTCCGGAGAAGCCGGAGGACTTCATGCGGGACTACTCGGGCATCGGCCTGACCAACAACCTGCTGCAGATCACGGTGACGGGTGACAGCGACGCCGACGCGGAGGCCCGCGCCAAGGCGCTGGCCGACGCGTTCGTCGCCGACCATGTGAAGCGGATCCAGGACGCGGCGAGCGCCGAGGCCAAGGCCCTGCTCGACCAGCGTGACCGCATGCAGGGCGAACTCGCCAAGGTCAACAAGGCGATCGGGGACGGATCGGCGGAGAGCGGGCCGAAGGCGTCGGCGGACCTGGAGTCCCTCTTCGCCCGCCGGGCCGAACTCACCTCGCGGATCACCGACTTCAGTCAGCGCGCCGAGGACGCGCGCATCGGCACGCCCCAACTGGTCGCCGGCACACAGATCGTGGACGCACCGCGCGCGGTGCGGCACTCCCTGCCCAGGACCGCTGCCACCAACGCCGCGGTCGGGCTCGTCCTCGGGCTCGTCCTCGGACTCGCGGTGGCCGCGGTCGGCTCGGTGGTGGCGGACCGCCCTGTGCTGCGCCGGGAGATCGCGTCGAACCTCGGTGCCTCGGTCATCGCCGAACTGCCTCGCCGAAAGCGGCGGTTGTGGCGGCGCCGACGGGTCCGGGCGGCGCACGAACGGCTCACCGCGTCCCTGGCCCGCACCGCGCGCGGCTCCGCGGAACCGGTGTCGCTTCTCGAACTGGGCTGTGCGCGCAGCACGAGCGTGATCGCCCTGGACCTCGCCAGGGCGCTGGCGGACGACGGGCCGGTGGTCGTCGTCGACGCGCTGCCGGGCCCGCAGCTCGCCAGGCACCGTCCGAAGCCGGGTGACCCGGCCGTGGTCAGCGGCAAGCGTGCCGCGGCCGTGCCGCATCAGGAGCGCCGGCTCGGCGTCGGCTCGGTGGCGCCCGGCACGGCATGGACCGACCTGCAGTACCTCGGCACCCGCACCGTACTCGTCGTGCGTGCCGGGCACGGCAGCGCGGCCTGGCTGCACACCGTGGCACGGCAGCTCGCCGACCAGCGCATCCAGGTCATCGGTGTGGTGCTGATCGACCCCGATCCGCGTGACCGCACCGACGGCACGCTGTGGGACGGGCTGAACATCGCGCTGCGCGACCGGGACGAGCGGCCGGCCCGGCAGAACGGGACGGGCCGACGGCGGGCCGAGCAACTGCCGATGCGGGCGGCGCGGGTACCGGACAGCGACCAGGAGGCACGGTAGGACATGTGCGGCATCGCAGGCACGTATCGATGGCCGGACGGGAAGGCCGTGGCCGACCGGCTCACCGAGACCCTCGCCCACCGCGGTCCCGACGGCGCGGGCCGGTACAGCCACCCCGCCGGCGACGGTGAGGTGCACCTCGGGCACCGCCGGCTGGCCATCATCGACCTGTCCGAGACCGGCGCCCAGCCGATGGTCTCGGGCGGCCTCGTCCTGACGTACAACGGCGAGCTGTACAACGCGCCCGAGCTGCGCGCCGAGCTGGTGGCCGCCGGGGTGCGCTTTCGCGGTACCTCCGACACCGAGGTGCTGCTGGAGGCCTGGCGGCGCTGGGGCACGGACTGCCTGCCCCGGCTGCGCGGCATGTTCGCGTTCGGGATCTTCGACGAGCGGACCGGTGAACTGGTTCTCGCCCGCGACCAGTTGGGCATCAAGCCGCTGTTCCTGCTCCGGCGCGGCGAGGGTCTGGTGTTCGCCTCGGAGCTGAAGGCGCTGGCCGCCGTGACCGGAGGGTCGCTGGAGGTGGACCATGCGGCGCTGGTGGCCTCGCTGCTGTACTACTGGGTGCCGGACTCACGGTGCGCGTTCCGCGAGGCGGAGAAGCTGCCGCCGGGGAGCTGGCTCCGCCTCCGGCCCGACGGCCGGGTGGAGCGCGGCCGTTACTGGAATCTCCGGGATGTCGCCGCCGAGGGCCGGGAGCGGGCCCGCAGCGGTGAGCTGCCGGATGTCGCCGCGGTCGTCGAGGAGTCGACGCGGCGCCATCTGCTCTCCGACGTGCCCGTGGCGACGTTCCTCTCCGGCGGTCTCGACTCCAGCTATCTGACCGCGCTGGCGGCCAAGGACCGGCCCGGCATCTCCGCCTACACGATCGGGTTCCGCGCCGCGGACGCCAGATTCGAGGCGATGCCCGACGACCTGCGCTACGCCCGGCAGGTGGCCGAGCGGTTCGGCGTCGACCTGCACGAGATCGAGATCGCCCCGAACGTGCTCGATCTGCTGCCGCAGATGACGTACCACCTGGACGAGCCGATCGGCGACCCGGCCGCGATCAACACGTTCCTGATCTGCTCGGCCGCCCGGGAGGCCGGGGTGAAGGTGATGCTCTCGGGGATGGGCGCCGACGAACTGTTCGCCGGTTACCGCAAGCACCTGGCCAATCTGATCGCGCTGCGCTACCAGCACGTCCCGCGGCCCCTGCGGCGCGGCCTGTCCAGGGCCGTGGACCGGCTGCCGGTCGCCACCGCCCGGCGGGGGTACCGGTCGGTGCGCTTCGCGAAGCGGTTCCTCTCCTTCGCCGATCTGCCGGAGGAGACCGCATTCCGGCGCAGCTACACCATGTACGACCGGGACGAGCTGCTCGGCCTGGTCGATCCGGACCTGGCGGGGACGGTCGAGGACGTGCTGACCGAGCACGCGGACGTCTACGAGGACAACGACCTCGACGACTTCGTCAACCGCATGTGCCTGGGCGACTCCCGGATGTTCCTGCCGGGTCTGAACCTCGCGTACACGGACCGGTCGAGCATGGCCGCGTCGACCGAGGTGCGGGTGCCGTACGTGGACGTCGAGGTGGTCAGGGCGGCGTTCGCGGTGCCCGGGGATCGCAAGATCGTCGGACGGCAGGGCAAGGCCGTCCTCAAGGAGGCGGCCACCTCGATCCTGCCCCGGGAGATCGTGTACCGGCCCAAGGGCCTGTTCAGCGCCCCGCTGCGGGCCTGGATGAGCCGGGATCTGGCACCGCTGGTGCGTGAGGTGGTGAACGACGGCGAGCTGGTCCGTTCCGGGCTCCTGCGGCGTGACGCCCTGGCGCGCATGGTCGCCGAGGACGCCGCCGGGCAGCGGGACTTCTCCAAGCATCTGTGGCATGTGCTGACCCTCGAACACTGGTACCGCGGCGCGACCTCCGGGGCCGGCCGGACCGCTCCCTTGACGGCGTAGAGACAAGAGGACTTCGGTGAAACAGGTTGTGCAGAACTACAAGAGCGGCGAACTGGCGCTGCTCGACGTGCCGGTGCCGGGGTGCAAGCCGGGCGGTGTGCTGGTCCGCAGCGCCTACTCGCTGATATCCACCGGGACCGAGCTCATGAAGGTCTCCGAGGCCGGCATGTCGATGCTGGGCAAGGCCCGCTCCCGGCCGGACCAGGTGGCCAAGGTCGTGCAGAGCGTGGCCGTCAACGGGGTGCCCGCCACCTACCGCAAGGTGATGGGCAAGCTGGACTCCTACACGCCGCTGGGCTACTCGCTGTGCGGGGTGGTCGAGCAGGTCGGCGCCGGGATCGACGACGTGGCGGTCGGCGACCTCGTGGCCTGCGCGGGCAACGAGCACGCGTTGCACGCCGAGCTGAACTGGGTGCCGAAGAACCTCTACGCCCCGGTGCCGGACGGCCTCGCGCCGCAGCACGCGGCCTTCGGCACCGTGGGGTCGATCGCGCTGCAGGGCGTCCGCCAGGGCGAGCCGCAGCTCGGCGAGGTGGCGCTGGTCATCGGCCTCGGACTGATCGGGCAGCTGGTGGTGCAGCTCCTCACCGCCGCGGGAGTCCGGGTCGTCGGCGTCGACCCCGACCCGGCGCGCTGCGAGCTGGCCGAGCGGCTGGGCGCCGCGGCCTGCGGCGATCCCGCCTCCGCGGCCGTGGAGACCGCGGTCGCCGAACTGACCGGCGGTCACGGCGTGGACCAGGTGTATCTGGCGGCCGGCGGCGGCAGCAACCAGCCCGTCGAACTGGCCGCGCGGCTGGCCCGGGACCGGGGCCGGGTCGTCGACATCGGCAAGTGCCGTCTGGACCTGCCGTGGAACGCGTACTACGAGAAAGAACTCGACGTCCGGTTCTCCCGCAGCTACGGCCCCGGGCGCTACGACCCCGAGTACGAGCTGGAGGGGCGGGACTACCCGATCGGCTATGTGCGCTGGACCGAGCGCCGGAACCTGGCGTGCTTCCTCGACCTCGTCGCCCGCGGCCGGGTCGACGTGGAGCCGCTGGTCTCCCGTATCGCCGACTTCGACGACGCCGTCGAGACGTACCAGAGCCTGAAGAACGGCGAACTGAAGGCCGTGGCCGTGCTGTTCCGCTATCCCGGGCACGCGGTCGAGGCGGCGGCCCCCGAGGTGGCCGTGCCCGCGGTGAAGCGGGGCGGCGCCGCGGTGTCCGTCTCGGCCCGGACCGCCGGGGCGCCGGTACGGCTGGCGTTCGTCGGCGCGGGGAACTACGCGACGTCGATGCTGCTGCCGCACCTGGCGCAGCGCGAGGGCGTCGAGCTGTCGACGGTCGTCACCACGACGGCGCTGTCCGCGGCCAACGCGCAGCGGAAGTTCGGCTTCGCCGAGGCGACCACCGATCTCGACGCCGTGCTCGGCGACAAGTCCATCGACGCGGTGTTCGTGGTCACCCGGCACAGCTCGCACGCCGAACTGACCCGAAGGGCGCTGCTGGCCGGCAAGACGGTGTTCGTGGAGAAGCCGCTGGCGCTCACCGAGGACGAACTGGCCTCAGTGCTCGCGGCGGTGGAGGAGTCCGGCAACGACCGGCTCCAGGTGGGCTTCAACCGGCGGTTCGCGCCGCTGCTGCGGGAGGCCAGGAAGCGGTTCGGCGCCAGGACAGGGCCGGCAAGTCTGCGCTACCTGGTCAACGCGGGCCGGCTGGCACAGGGCAGCTGGTACCTCCAGCAGGGCAGCGAGGGCTCGCGGTTCGCCGGCGAGGGCGGGCACTTCATCGACACGGCGAGCTGGCTGCTCGACGCCGATCCGGTCTCGGTCTACGCGGTCGCCCCGTCCGGCAACGAGGATCTGCAGGTCGTGCTGCGCTACCCGGACGGGTCCACCGCCACCATCAGCTACGTCACCACGGGCGCGCCCGGTTTCCCCAAGGAGACGCTGGACCTGGTCGCGGACGGCAAGGTGCTGCGGCTCGACGACTTCGTCCGTGCGTCGGTGTACGGCCGCAAGCGGTGGGTCAGTTCGCGGCTGCCCAAGGCCCGGGACAAGGGCCAGTCCGCCGAACTGGCCGCGTTCGTCAAGGCCGTGCGGACCGGCGGCCCGATGCCGGTGCCGCTGGAGTCGCTGGTCGCCACCACGGCGGCCACCCTCGCCGTGCAGGCCGGCCTGGCCGGCGGGGCGCCGGTGACGTTGGCGAGGGCTCGATGACCATGAGCGCGGGCTGGTACCTGCGGCGGCTGTCCCGGATGGGGCCGCGGGAGATCGGCGGCCGGGCGGGCGACGCGGTGCGCAGGCGGCGGTGGCGGTCGGCGCGGCCGGACGCCCCGAGCGTGAGCGGCGCCCGGTTCACCGCGGCACTCCCGGCCGGAACGATCGCCGCCGTGCCGCCGGACGCCGCCAAACGCCTCCTCGCCGAGGCGGACCGGCTGATGGACGGGCACGCCGAGTATTTCGGGGTGGCCCGCGACGACCTGGCCGACCCGGACTGGTGCTACGACCCGAAGACCGGGCGCCGGGCTCCGGGGGGCTACGCCTTCGACGTGCCGTACCGGAACGAGGACGCGGTCGGGGACATCAAGCAGATCTGGGAGCCGTCCCGGCATCAGTACCTGACCGTGCTCGCCGCCGCCTACGCGATCACCGGGGACGAGCGGTACGCCGAGCGAGTGGCCGAGCACCTGCGGTCGTGGTGGGCGGCCAACGCGCCGCTGCGCGGAGTGCACTGGATCAGCGGCATCGAGCTGGGGATCCGGCTGCTGTCCTGGGTGTGGATCCGCCGGCTGCTCGACGGCTGGCCGGGCGTGACCGGGCTGTTCGAGGACAACCCGGTGGCGCTCCACCAGATCTGGCACCACCAGCGCTGGCTGGCCGCCTTCCCCAGCCGGGGGTCCTCGGCGAACAACCACGTCATCGCCGAGGCCTCCGGGCAGTTCGCCGCAGCCTGCGCGTTCGGGTGGTTCCCCTCCTCGGCGCGTTGGCGAGCCGACGCGCTGCAGTCGCTGGAGCGGCATCTGCGAAGCAACACCTTCGGCTCCGGCCTCAACCGCGAGCTGGCCACCGAATATCACGGACTGGTGCTGGAGCTCGGCCTGGCCGCGGTGGCCGAGGCGGATGCCGCCGGCGTGCCGGTCCCCGCGTCGATCCGGCTGGTGCTGCTGCGGATGACCGACGCGCTCGCGGCCGTCGTGGACAGCCGGCTACGGCCGCCGCGCCAGGGGGACGCGGACGACGGGCACGGTCTGGTCGTGGACGGCGCGGGCACCGACCGCTGGGCCTCGCTGCTGGCCACCGGGGACGCCGTGTTCGGTCGGCTCGCCTGGTGGCCGGCGGTGACCGGCGCCGATGTGCGCACCCCGCTGCTGGCCGCGCTCATCCGGACCACTGCACCGGCCGTGTCCCGCCCGGCAAGCCGGCCGGCATATTTCGCCGACGCGGGCATGACCATCCTGCGTGGTCCGGCGGAGATCTGGTGCCGCTGCGACGGTGGTCCGCACGGATTCCTGTCCATCGCCGCGCATGCTCACGCTGACGCGCTGTCCGTGGAGGTCCGGCACGACGGGGTCGACGTGCTCGCCGACCCGGGGACGTTCTGCTACCACGGACAGCCCGAATGGCGGCAGTACTTCCGGTCGACCCTCGGCCACAACACCCTGCAGTTGGATGGCGTTGACCAGTCCGTCTCCGGCGGCCCGTTCCTGTGGACCCGGCATGCCCGCAGCCGCGTCCTGGCCGCGGACACGTCCGACGAGGGCGTCGCGCGCTGGTGCGCCGAGCACGACGGCTACCGGCCCTCCGTGCACCGTCGGCGGGTGGAACTGGCCGCCGCACGCCGGGAGTTGACCGTGGTCGATGAGGTACTCGGCCCGCCCCGGGCGGTGCGCCTCGCGTTCCACCTCGGCCCGGCGATCAGCGCGGAGCTGGCGGGGAACCGGGCCGAGCTCACCTGGACCCGGGACGGCGAGGACCGCTCCGCGCAGCTCGACCTGCCCGGACAGCTGACCTGGCGGGCGCATCGCGGCGAGAGCGACCCGCCCCTGGGCTGGTACTCCGCCGGCTTCGGGCGCAAGGAACCCGCCACCACGCTGATCGGCACCGGCGTCGCCGACGGCACGCAGGGGTTCACCACCGTACTCAGGTTCCAGGGCTAGGGGGGAAGGACGCTTGGGGATCAAGTGGCGGCACTGGGTGCTGCCGGCGGCACTGCTGGCGCTCGCCCTGCCCGCGGCCACCGGCTGCGAGAGCACGCCGGGCGCGCGCTCAAAGCCGACCGCCGCGCCGTCCACGCCCGTGGCCCGGGTGTGCGCCGCGCCCGCGTCCGGGCCGGCGAAGGCGCCGGCGGGCGCGGTGACGGTCGATCCCGCGGTGGCCGGTGACCTGGCGGCGAAGACCAAGAGCAGCCCCGCGCACACCACGTTCTGGCTCAGGCCGGGCAAGCACCGGCTCGAAGCGGACCGCTACGCCCAGGTCATCCCGAAGAAGGGGGACGTCTATCTCGGCGCGCCGGGAGCGGTGCTCGACGGCCGCAAGACCAACCAGTACGCGTTCGCCGGCACCGCCCCCGACGTCACCATCCGCTATCTGACCGTGCAGGGGTTCGTCGCCCCGCGCGACGAGGGCGTGGTCAACCACGACTCCGCCGACGGATGGGTGATCGAGCACTCGACGATCCAGAACAACTCCGGCGCCGGGCTGATGGCCGGTGCCCGCCAGCAGGTCCGCGCCGACTGCCTGCGCAACAACGGCCAGTACGGCATGAACGCGTACAAGGGCAGCGGCCGGATCAGCGGCCTGGTGGTCGAGGACAACGAGATCGTGGGCAACAACACGGACGACTGGGAACGGCGGCAGCCGGGCTGCGGCTGCACCGGAGGCATCAAGTTCTGGGCCGTCGACGGCGCCGACGTACGCGGCAACTGGGTGCACGACAACCGCGGTACCGGGCTGTGGGCGGACACCGACAACAACGACTTCCTCATCGAGGACAACGTGCTGGAGGCCAACGACGGCGCCGCGCTGATCTACGAGACCAGCTACAACGCGATCATCCGGAAGAACACGATCCGGCGGAACAACTGGGTCGAGGGCCGCAAGTACGCCGACCGCGGCGACAGCTTCCCGTTCGCGACCGTCTATCTGTCCGAGTCCGGCGGCGAGCCACGGGTCCGGGCCCGCACCGACAAGATCGAGATCTATGAGAACGTGCTGAAGAACAACTGGTCCGGGATCACCCTGTGGGAGAACGCCGACCGGTTCTGCAACAGCCCCGCCAACACCTCGTCCGGCGACTGCACGTTGCTGGTGAAGAAGCGGAAGCGCTGCGCACAGCCGGCGATCGCCAAGGCACCGCTGTACGCCGACTGCCGCTGGAAGACCCAGCGGGTGGACATCCACGACAACCGCTTCGTGCTGGACAAGTCCGTCGTCGACTGCACGGTGAAGTGCGACCGCATGGCGGTGCTGGCCAACTACGGCACCTATCCGGACTGGTCGCCGTACCAGGGCGACCGGGTGGCCGAGGCGATCACCCTCCAGCAGCACAACCGCTGGCACGACAACGTCTATGTCGGACCGTGGCGGTTCGTCGTCCACGACCCGAGCCGGATCCTCGACTCCGTGCAGTGGCAGGGCACGCCGTACCGGCAGGACGCGGGCAGCACCTTCCGTGCCCAGGACGGTGGTTGAGATGAGCACCGACCGTACGCCGAAGATCGTCGGGACCGTCTGGGGACTGCTGGTCCTCAACACCCTCGGCTCCGCCGGGGCGAAGACCATCGTCCCGCTGCCCCGCTCCCTCATCCAGATGGTCACCATGGGCGCGCTGGTCACCGCGTTCGCGCTGGCCCTCGCGGTCAATCACCGGCTGCGTATCCGGGCCAGCGCCTATCTGTTCCTGCTCACCCTGCTGCTGGTGCTGAGCGTGATCTCCAGCGTGCACCTGGAGTCCGGGTTCGGCGCGCTGTTCCGCTGCTTCCGGCTGGCTCTGTTCATCGGCACGCTGTGGCTGCTCAGCCGCTGGTGGGACGGTGGCGAGACGTTCGTCAGGCACCACATCCGGATGTATCTGGCGGTGCTCGGCACGGTGGCCGCCGGCCTGGTCGCCTCACCGGGCGCAGCCCTGCCCGACCTCTACGGCGGGCGGCTGGTCGGTGCGTTGTGGCCGCTGACCCCGCCGCAGATCGGCCAGTACGCCGCAGTGATCATCGGGCTCACCGTGCTGCTCCTGCTGGGCCGCCGGACCGACGGGACCAGCGCGGCGGTGGTCATCGTGCCGTCACTCGTCCTGCTCGCCCTGACCCACACCCGCACCGCCACCCTCGGCCTGCTCATCGGGCTGGCACTGGCGATCGGTTCGCTCATGCTGACCAGCGCCGCCGCCCGCCGGTTCTTCACCTGGGCGGTGGCGATCGGCGCGGTGGCCGCGGTGGGCTTCGCCTCCGCCCTGCAGACCTGGTTCCTGCGCGGCCAGAGCCAGGAGAACTTCTCCAGTCTCACCGGCCGGGCCAAGGTCTGGCACGCCCTGCTGACAGCGCCGCGGACGACCGCCGAGTACCTGTTCGGCGCGGGTCTGGGCGACAAGTCGTTCAACGGGCTGCCGATCGACAACAGCTGGCTGGCCGTCTACAACGAGCAGGGTGTGATCGGCGTCGGCCTGGTGGCGGCGTTCATCGTGGTGCTGGGCGCCGTCGCGCTGCTGCGGCCGCCGTCGCTGCCGAGGGCCTGCGCGATCTTCCTGATCAGCTACTGCGCGATCGCCTCGTACACCGAGGCCGGGCTGGGCGACGCCTCGCCGTATCTGCTGCACCTGACCGTGGCGGCCTCGCTGCTGGCGGCGCCCGCGGCGGCCACTCCCCTTTCGGCACCGCAATTCCCTCGACGGCGCGTCCCGCGATGGGCCCAGAGATCGGAGGTGAGCTGAGCATGCACGTCCTCGTGGTGCACAACCGCTACGCCTCGGCGCAGCCGAGCGGCGAGAACAAGGTCGTCGACCAGGAGGTGGCGCTGCTGCGCGAGGCAGGCCACCGGGTCGAGGTGTTCGAGCGGCGCAGCGACGACATCGCCGCGCGGTCCCTGGCCGGCAAGGCCGCGCTGCCTCTGCTGGTGCCATGGAACCCGGCGGTCCGTTCGGAGCTCGCCGCCCGGCTGCGCACCGAGCGGCCGGACGTGGTGCACGTCCACAACGTCTTCCCGCTCCTGTCGCCGGCGGTGCTGGCCGCCTGCGCCGACGCCGGTGTGCCCGCGGTCGCCACGCTGCACAACTACACGCAGATCTGCCCGCCCGGCACCCTGCAGCGGGACGGGCGGCCGTGCACCGAGTGCGTCGGGTCCACGCCGCTGCCCGCCGTCCGGCACGGCTGCTACCGCAACTCCCGGCTGGCGACGGTGCCGCTCGCGGTCAGTCTGTCGGTCAACCGGCGGCGGTGGTGGACCGGCGTGGAGCGGTTCTTCTGCATCTCCGCGGCGCAGCGCGAGGTGCTGGTGCGGGCCGGTATGCCGGCCGAACGCCTGGCGGTGAAGCACAACTTCGTGCCCGAACCGGGCGTGGTCCGGGAGGGCGACGGCGAGCATCTGCTCTATCTCGGCCGGCTCGCGGAGGCCAAGGGCGTACGGCTGCTCATGGCGGCGTGGGACGAGATCGCCGCCGGCGGCGGTGTGGGCGTGCCGCTGGTGATGGCCGGCACGGGGCCGCTGGAGCGGGAGGTGGCCGCCTGGGCGGCGGGCCGGGACGACGTGCGCTACGCCGGTCTGCTCGACACGGCGGAGTGCCGCAAGGCGGTCGCACGGTCGGTCGCCGTGGTGGCTCCGTCGACCTGGCTGGAGGCGTTCGGTCTGGTGGTCGTGGAGGCGATGGCGGCGGGGGTGCCGACGGTCGCCGCCGGGCACGGCGCCTTCGTCGAACTCGTCGACGACGGGGTGACCGGGCTGCTGCACCGGCCGGGCGAGGCCGCCTCGCTGGCGTCCTGCATCCGGCGGGTCGCGGCGGAGCCGGCCCGCAACAGGGAGATGGGCCGGGCGGCCCGGGGCCGCTACGAGCGGGACTTCGGTCCGGCCGTGGGGCTGGAGCGCCTGGTGGAGGGGTACCGCACCGCGATCGCGGGACGGTCAGCACTGGCTCGCGGCGGGGACACCCGCGCGGGCAGGGGGGATGGGGACAGCAGATGACACGATGCCGACTCTGCGGCTCGGAAGCGATGGCGAGCGTCGTCGACCTCGGGGCGACGCCACCGTGTGAGAGCTTTCTCGCCGCGGACCAACTGGATCGGCCGGAGCCGGCGTACCCGCTGCACCTACGGGTCTGCACCGACTGCTGGCTCGCGCAGATCCCGCCGCTCATCACGCCGGAGGAGACGTTCAGCGAGTACGCGTACTTCTCCTCCTTCTCGACCTCCTGGGTGGAGCACGCGCGCACGTTCGTCGACGGCGCCGTGCAGCGGCTGGGTCTGGGCACCGACGCCTTCGTGGTCGAGGTCGCGAGCAACGACGGGTATCTGCTGAGGCATGTGGTGGACCGCGGGATCCGCTGCCTCGGCATCGAGCCCTCGAAGAACGTCGGCGCCACGGCGCGGGACGCGGGCGTGCCCACGCTCACCGCGTTCCTGGACCCGGAGACCGGCGCCGCCGTCCGTGCCGAGAACGGCCCGGCGGACCTGGTCGTGGCCAACAACGTGTACGCGCACATCCCCGACGTGGTCGGCTTCACCCGGGGACTGCGGTCCCTCGTCGCCGACGACGGCTGGGTCTCCATCGAGGTTCAGCACCTGCTGACCCTGATCGAGGAAAACCAGTACGACACGATCTACCACGAGCACTTCCAGTACTACACGGTCGCGTCGGCCATCCAGGCGCTGGCGAGCGGCGGACTCTCGCTGGTGGACGTCGAGTTGCTGCCCACGCACGGCGGCTCCATCCGGCTGTGGGCCCGGCCGGCCGAGGTGGCGGGCGAGCCGTCCGGGCAGGTGGCCGAGGTGCTGGACCGGGAGAAGGCGGCCGGGCTCCAGGACCTGTCCGGGTACACCGAGTTCTCGGCCCGGGTGGCCAAGGTGCGCCGGGACCTGCTGCGGTTCCTCATCGAGGCGGCCGAGCGCGGCGAGACGGTCGTCGGCTACGGCGCCCCGGGCAAGGGCAACACCCTGCTCAACCACTGCGGCATCCGGCCGGACCTGCTGCCGTACACCGTCGACCGCAACCCCTACAAGCACGGCAGGTTCACCCCGGGCACCCGCGTCCCGATCCTGCCGCCCGAGCGGATAGCCGCCGACAGGCCGGACTACGTCCTGGTCCTCCCGTGGAACCTGCGGGCCGAGCTGGTCGAGCAGTTGTCCTTCGTGCACGACTGGGGCGGCCGACTGGTCTTTCCCATACCGGAACTGAGCATTGTCGAGGTCAAGGCATGAAGGTCGTACTGTTCTGCGGCGGCTACGGGATGCGCATGCGCAACGGGACCTCCGACGACGTGCCCAAGCCGATGGCGATGGTCGGCCCGCGGCCGCTGATCTGGCATGTCATGCGCTACTACGCGCACTTCGGGCACACGGAGTTCATCCTGTGCCTCGGGTACGGGGCCCATCACATCAAGGACTTCTTCCTCAACTACGAGGAGACGACGTCCAACGACTTCGTGCTGCGGGGCGGGCGGACCGAGCTGCTGTCCACCGACATCGCCTCCTGGACGATCACCTTCGTGCAGACCGGCATCGAGTCGCCGATCGGGGAGCGGCTGCGCCGGGTGCGCCACCACCTGGACGGCGACGAGATGTTCCTCGCCAACTACGCCGACGTGCTGACCGACGCCCCGCTGCCGGAGATGATCGACAACTTCGCCCGGCGCGACGCCGGTGCGTCGATGATGGTGGTGCCGCCGCAGTCGTCGTTCCACTGCGTGGAACTGGGCGAGGACGGACTGGTGGGGGGCATCACGGCGGTGAGCGACATGCCGCTGTGGGAGAACGGCGGCTACTTCGTGCTCCGCCAGGAGGTCTTCGACCACATCCCGGAGAACGGGGACCTGGTCGCCGACGGTTGCGCCCAACTGGCCAAGCAGGGAAGGCTGGTGGCGCACCAGCACCGTGGTTTCTGGAAGCCGACCGACACCGTGAAGGAGCGGGCCGCGCTCGACGACGCCTACACCCGTGGCGACCGCCCATGGGCCGTGTGGGAACACGGCGGCACGGGGACGGGCGTGCCCGCGAGCCGGTCCGCCGCCGGGTCGGGTACCGCGTGATCCGGCTCGGGGCCGGGCGCCTGGACCGGATCGTCGCGGTGGGCGCGCACTGCGACGACATCGCCATCGGCGCCGGCGGCACCCTGCTCGCGCTGTGCCGGGCGCGGCCGGGCATCCGCGTCGACGTACTGGTGCTCACCGGCGGCGGCAGCGAGCGGGAGGACGAGGAGCGGGCCGCGCTCGCCGCCTTCTGTCCGGGTGCCGACCTGCGGCTGACCGTGCACAAGCTGCCGGACGGGCGGCTGCCCGCGCACTGGGACGAGGCCAAGGCGGCGGTCGAGGAACTGCGCGGGCAGACCGATCCCGACCTCGTCCTCGCCCCGCGCACCGACGACGCGCACCAGGATCACCGTGGTCTGGCGAAGCTGATGACCACCGCGTTCCGCGACCATCTCGTACTCGGCTACGAGATCGTCAAGTACGACGGCGACCTCGGCCGGCCGGCGGCCTACCAGCCGCTGCCGGCGGAGGTCGCCGAAGCGAAGGTACGGCTGCTGGAGGAGCACTACCCCTCGCAGCGGCACCGGCCCTGGTACGACCGGGAGGCCTTCCTCGGGCTGGCCCGGATCCGCGGCATCGAATGCAACGCGCGCTACGCCGAGGCGTTCGCCGTCACCAAACTCACTCTCGACCTGGGGGATTGAACCTTGCGCGTACTGCTGACCGGCCACCAGGGCTATCTGGGCACCGTGATGGCCCCGGTCCTCACGGCCGCCGGGCACGAGGTCGTCGGACTGGACGCCGGCCTGTTCGCCGACTGCGTGCTGGGCCCGGCGCCCGCCGACCCGCACGGACCGCGGGTCGACCTGCGCGACGTCACGGCCGAGCATGTCGCGGGGGTGGACGCCGTGATCCATCTGGCCGCGCTGTCCAACGACCCGCTGGGCTCGCTGGCGCCGGAGCTCACCTACGACATCAACCACCACGCGTCCGTACGCCTTGCCCGGCTGGCCCGCGAGGCCGGGGTGCGGCGCTTCCTCTATGCGTCGACATGCTCCGTCTACGGCGCCGCGGGCGGCGACGACCTGGTGGCCGAGGACGCCCCGCTGCGGCCGGTGACGCCGTACGCGGAGTCCAAGGTGCGGGTGGAGGACGACCTGCACGAGCTGGCCGACGGCGACTTCAGCCCGGTGTACATGCGCAACGCCACCGCCTTCGGCTTCTCGCCCCGGCTGCGCGCTGACATCGTGCTCAACAACCTGGTGGGGCACGCCCTGCTGTCCGGTGAGGTCCTCGTCCTGTCCGACGGCACCCCCTGGCGCCCGCTGGTGCACGCGGCCGACATCGCACGGGCCTTCGCGGCCACGCTGACCGCGCCGCGCGAGGCGGTCCACGACCGGGCGTTCAACATCGGCAGCGAGTTCAACAACGTCACGGTCGCCGAGATCGCCGAGCAGGTCGCCGAGGCGGTGTCCGGCGCGAAGGTGGTGATCACCGGCGAGAACGGTGCCGATCCGCGCTCCTACCGGGTGGACTTCTCCCGGTTCCGCGCGGCGATCCCCGGCTTCGACTGCGAGTGGACGGTGAAGCAGGGCGCGCTCGAACTCGCCGACGCCTACCGGAAGCACGGGCTGACCCGGGAGGACTTCGAGCAGCGCTTCACCCGGCTCGCCGTGCTGCGCGCCGCGTCCGACGCCGGCACCGTCGACGACACCCTGCGGTGGCGCCGATGACCGCGGCCGGCGAAGAGATGTACGCGCTGGTGGAGCGGCTGTACCCGCTCTGCCGGAGCATCACCGGCGACGGGGTGCGCGCCACCCTGGAGATCGTCGGTGAGTACCTCCCGCTGCAGGTGCACGAGGTGCCGACGGGGACTCAGGTACTCGACTGGGCGGTGCCGCAGGAGTGGAACATCCGGGACGCGTACATCGCCGACACCGCCGGAAACCGGGTCGTCGACTTCGCCGCGTCCAGCCTGCACGTGCTCGGCTACAGCGTGCCGGTGTCGGCGACCATGCCGCTGACCGAGCTGCGCGGACACCTGCACACCCTGCCGGACCACCCGGCCTGGGTGCCGTACCGCACCAGCTATTACACGCCGACCTGGGGGTTCTGCCTGGCCCAGGAGACCTTGGACGCGCTGCCGGACGGCGAGTACGAGGTGCACATCGACTCCACACTCGCCGACGGCCACCTCACCTACGCCGAGCATGTGATCCCCGGGCAGGTCGCCGACGAGGTGATCGTCTCCTGCCACGTCTGCCACCCGTCGCTGGCCAACGACAACCTGGCCGGCATCGCGGTGGCGACGTTCCTGGCGCGCGCGCTGGCGCAGGAAACGCCCTACTACACCTACCGGTTCCTGTTCGCGCCCGGCACCATCGGCGCGATCACCTGGCTGGCCCGCAACGCCGAGCGCGTCGAGCGGGTCAAGCACGGACTGGTGCTCGCCTGCGCCGGCGACTCGGGCCGACTGACGTACAAGCAGAGCAGGCGCGGCGACGCGGAAATCGACCGGGTGCTGCGGCATGTGCTGGCCGCCTCCGAACGCCCGCACCACGTCGCCGAGTTCACTCCGTACGGCTACGACGAGCGGCAGTTCTGCTCGCCCGGGTTCGATCTCGGCGTGGGCTCGCTCAGCCGGACCCCGTACGCCGGCTACCCCGAGTACCACACCTCGGCGGACGACCTGGACTTCGTCTCCCCGGAGGCGATGGCGGACACGCTCGCCGTCTGCCGCGAGGCATTCGCCGTGCTGGACCGCAACCGGCGGTACGTCAACCTCAGCCCCTACGGCGAACCACAGCTGGGCCGGCGTGGGTTGTACGACTCGCTCGGCGGCCGCAGCGACGCGAAGCAGGCCCAGATGGCCATGCTCTGGGTGCTCAGCCTCTCCGACGGCGAGCACAGTCTGCTGGACGTCGCCGAGCGGTCCGGGCTGCCGTTCGGCACCATCGCCGTCGCAGCGGACGCCCTGCACGGTGCCGGACTGATCAAGGCCTGACACCGATGACCACCGAGAGGGAGACGATGACGACACCGGCGGCCCCGGCCAGACCCGCCCGGCGGGCCGCCACGCGGGCCATCGCCGGCCGGTTGTCCTGGGGACTGGCCGACCAGGCGGCCTGCAGCCTGAGCAACTTCGCGGTGGGGATCTACGTGGCACGCTCGCTGGGGCTGTCCGCGTTCGGCGTGTTCAGCCTGGCCTGGGCGACCTACGGCGTGGTGCTCAACGTCTCCCGCGGGCTGGCCACCGACCCGCTGATGGTGCGCTTCAGCGGCGTGCCGACCGCGTCCTGGCGCGCGGCGGTGGCCAAGTCGTCGGGCACTGCGCTCGGCGTCGGGGCCGCCATCGGCGCGGGGTGTCTGGTGGTCGGGCTGGGTCTCGGCGGCCACGTCGGATCCGCGTACGCCGGCCTCGGCGTCATCCTGCCGGGGCTGTTGCTGCAGGACGCCTGGCGGTTCTCGTTCTTCGCCGCCGGCACCGGGCAGAAGGCGTTCGTCAACGACATCGTGTGGGGCGTCGCACTCATCCCGGCCATGGTGGTGGCGGCCCGCGTGGGCACCGTGGCCGCCTTCCTGCTCGCCTGGGGCGTGTCCGCCGCGGTGGCCGCGGGCTACGGCTGCCTCCAGTCCGGCATCCGGCCCCGGCTGACCGGAGCGCGCGAGTGGCTTCGTGAGCAGCGCGACCTCGGCTACCGGTACCTGGTCGAGAACGTCAGCCTCAGCGGCGCGTACCAGCTGCGGGCGTCCGGGCTCACCGCGATCGTCGGGGTCAGCGCGGTGGGTGTGGTCCGGGGCGTCGAGCTGCTGCTCGGCCCGTTCTACGCGGTGCTGACGGGGCTGTCGCTGGTCACCGTCGCGGAGGCGGCCCGGGTGCTGCGGCGGGCCCCGCACCGGCTGGGCAGGTTCTGCCTCCTGCTCAGCGGCGGGCAGGCCGCCGCCGCGCTGCTCTGGGGCGCGGTGCTGCTGCTGATGCCGGACCGGGTCGGCGAACTCTTGCTCGGCGACGTCTGGCACTCCTCCGCGCAGCTCATCGTGCCGGCCACGCTCAGCGTCGCGGGCGCCAGCCTCGGCATCGGCGCGACGGCCGGGCTGCGCGCGCTCGGCGTGGCCCGGCGCAGCCTGCGCTCCCAGCTGCTCGCCTCCCTCTTCTATGCCGGCGGCGGGATCGGCGGGGCGGCCGTGGCCGGCACGGTCGGCTCGGCCTGGGGTGTCGCCGCCGCGACCCTCAGCGGCTCGGCCGTGTGGTGGCTGCAGCTGCGGTCCGCCCTGCGCGAGCACCACCAGAACACCATTCGCGAAGTGAGGACGTCATGACCGCCCTTCCCCGGTTGAGCATCGGCCTGCCCGTGTACAACGGCGAGGAGTACCTGGCCGAGTCGCTCGACGCCCTGCTCGGCCAGACCTACGAGGACTTCGAGCTGGTCATCTCCGACAACGCCTCGACCGACGGGACCCAGGACATCTGCCGCCTGTACGCCGCGCGGGACTCGCGCATCCGGTACCTCCGGCTGCCCCGCAACATCGGCGCCACCCCGAATCACAACCATGTGTTCGACGAGTCCCGCGGCGAGCTGTTCAAGTGGGCCTCGCACGACGACCTGTACGGCCGGGACCTGCTGCGGCGCTGCGTGGAGGCGCTGGACGAGCGGCCGGACATGATCCTCGCGCACACCGGCCAGGCGGTCATCGACGGCGACGGCCAGGTGAAGGTCCCGTACGACTACGGGCTCGCCACTGACTCGCCGCACCCGCCGGAGCGCTTCCGCAGTCTGCTGTTCGAGCCCGGTGGAGACGACTTCTACGGGGTGCTGCGGGCCGACGTGCTGCGCCGGGTGAAGCCGCTCGACAGCTACCACCACGCGGACCGCACGTTTGTCGCCGAGCTCACCCTGCACGGGCCCTTCCACCAGGTACCCGAGGTGCTGTATTTCCGCCGTGACCACCCCACCCGCGCCGAGCGGGCGAACCCGAGCAAGCGCTCCCGGTGCGTCAACCTGGACCCGCGTCGGGCAGGCCCGCTGCACCCGACGCCCCGGCTGCTCGCCGAGTACCTCTGGGGCTTTGTCTCGGCGATCCGGCGGGCGCCGTTGTCCCCGGCCGACCGGCGCGCGTGCTACCGCCACCTGGGCGCCTGGATGACCAGCCGGGTCCGGCCGGGCGCCGGCGAGCGGGTCGAGGACCGCGCCCCGGGCGACCCGGGCCGGCTCACCGTCTCCGTCGACGCCCTCGTCGCCGGCCGTGAAGAGAGGCAGTCATGACTTCTGCGAACAGGACCGCGGTGCGCGTCGGGGTGTGCGGCGTGCTCGGCGCCGGCAACCTCGGCAACGACGGGTCGCTGGAGGCCCTGCTCGGGTACCTCCGCGCCGAGCACCCGGAGGCGGCCGTGGACGCGCTGTGCAGCGGACCCGAGGTCGTCACGGCCCGGTACGGGATCCCCGCGACGCGGCTGCACTGGAACCGTGGGGAGTACCGAACCGCGTCGCGCGCGGGCGCGATCGCGGCGAAGGGCCTGGGCAAACTCGTCGACGCCTTCCGCGTCGCCGCCTGGGTGCGCCGGCACGATGTCGTGATCGTGCCGGGCACGGGCGTCCTGGAGACCACGCTGCCGCTGCGGGCGTGGGGCTTCCCGTACTCGATGTTCCTGCTCTGCGTGGCTGGGCGGCTGTTCGGCACCAAGGTCGCGCTGGTCGGCGTCGGCGGTGACGCGATCGGCCACCGGCCGACCCGCGCCCTGGTCCGCTGGTCGGCGCGGCTGGCCGCCTACCGGTCCTACCGGGACGCCGTGTCCCGCGACGCGGTACGGGCGATGGGCGTGGACACCGCGCGCGACGAGGTCTACTCGGACCTCGTGTTCTCCCTGCCGACGCCGCAGGCGGGCGTACCCGAGGGCCCGCAGGGCCCAGTCTGCGTCGGCGTCATGGCCTACTACGGAAGCAACGACGACCGGGCCCGGGCCGAGGAGATCAACCGGCGCTACCTCGACGGGATGAGCCGCTTCGTCCGCGCGCTGGTCGAGGACGGCAGGCCGGTCCGGTTGCTCATCGGCGACGAACTCGACATGCCGGCGGTCGACGCGGTCCTCGACGCGGTGGACTCGCCGCTGGTCACCGCCTCCGAGGCGTCCTCGCTGGCCGACCTGATGAAGGAGACGGCGGCTGCCGACGCCGTGGTGGCGGCCCGGTACCACAACCTGATCTGCGCGCTGAAGGTCGGAACGCCGGCGCTCGCAGTCAGCTACTCGGCGAAGAGCGACGCGCTCATGGCTCAGATGGGGCTGGGCGCGTACTGCCATCCGGCTCGCGAGGTCGACGCCGACCGGCTGCTCGAGCAGTTCCGGGCGCTGGAGCAGCGATCGGCGGAGCTACGGCGGACCCTCACCGAGCGGAACCAGGTCGTCGCCCGCCGCCTCGAGGACCAGTTCACCGCCTTGACCGCGGCCCTGTTCCCAACGACCGACCACACCCACGCCCTGCGGGAGGCTCCATGAAGGCGACCGAAGTCCCGGCGATCGCCGGCGCGTACCTGTTCGAGTCGACGCCGTACGCCGACGAACGCGGCTTCTTCTGCCGCACCTTCGACGCCGACGTGGTCCGCTCGGTGGGGCTCGACCCGGACGCCTTCGTCCAGGACAGCGTGTCCCGCTCGGCCCGGGGCGTGCTGCGCGGCCTGCACCTGCGCTCCGGCGCCGGCGAGGCCAAGCTGGTGCGGTGCTCGTACGGGAGGGTCTTCGACGTGGTCGTGGATCTGCGGACGGACTCGCCGACCTACCTGGGCCGGGCCTTCTTCGAGCTGTCCGGCGAGACACAGGTGACCCTGTACATCCCGGCGGGGTGCGCGCACGGCTTCCAGGCGCTGACCGAGACCGCCGACGTCTCGTACCGGATCGACCGCCCGCACGATCCTTCCGAGGACGTGACGATCGCCTTCGACGACCCGGAGCTCGCCATTCCCTGGCCGCTGCCGGTCACATCGATGTCCCAGCGGGACCGGGAGGCGCCGGGTCTCGCCGAGGTCCTGCAGTAAAAAGACAGGTGAGGTTCGCGTGGATCGCACGGACACTGAAGAGTTCCTCCTCCCCCGGTCGCGGCTGGCGAACGAGCGGCTGCACGCCATGATCCCCGGGGGCGCGCACACCTACGCCAAGGGCGACGACCAGTACCCCGAGAACCTGGCCCCGGTCATCAGCCACGGCCACGGCGCCCACGTGTGGGACGTCGACGGCAACCGCTACGTCGAGTACGGCTCCGGCCTGCGGTCGGTCAGCCTCGGCCACGCCCACCCGCGCGTGCTCGAGGCGGTGCGGCGGGAACTCGACCGCGGCAGCAACTTCGTCCGGCCGTCCATCGTGGAGGTCGAGGCCGCGGAACGCTTCCTGGCCACGGTGCCGACCGCCGAGATGGTGAAGTTCGCGAAGAACGGCTCCGACGTCACCACCGCGGCGGTGCGCCTCGCCCGCGCCGTCACCGGGCGCCCGCGCGTGGCGATCTGCGTCGACCACCCGTTCTTCTCCGTCGACGACTGGTTCATCGGCACCACACCGATGTCCGCCGGTGTTCCGGCGGCGTCCACCGAGCTCACCGTGGCGTTCCCCTACGGGGACCTGGCCGCCACGGAGGAGTTGCTCACCCGGTACCAGGACGAGGTCGCCTGCCTGATCCTCGAACCCGCCACCCACACCGAGCCGCCGCCCGGGTACCTCGCCGGCCTCCGCGAGCTGGCGGACCGGCACGGATGCGTACTGATCTTCGATGAGATGATCACGGGCCTCCGCTGGTCCGAGGCCGGCGCCCAGGGCCTGTACGGCGTCGTCCCCGACCTCTCCACGTTCGGCAAGGCGCTGGGCAACGGGTTCGCCGTCTCCGCGCTGGCCGGGCGCCGCGATCTGATGGAGCGGGGCGGACTGCGCCACTCCGGCGACCGGGTGTTCCTGCTGTCCACCACGCACGGTGCGGAAACGCACTCACTGGCCGCCGCGATGGCCGTGCAGACCACCTACGTCGAGGAGGGCATCACCGCGCGGCTGCACGCCCTCGGCGAGCGGCTGGCCGCCGGTGTCCGCGACGCGGCGGCCGGCATGGGCGTCGGCGACCACATCGTCGTCCGGGGCCGGGCCAGCAACCTGGTCTTCGCCACCCTCGACGAGAACGGGCAGCCGTCGCAGCAGTACCGCACCCTGTTCCTGCGCAGGCTCCTCGCGGGCGGGGTGCTGGCCCCGTCGTTCGTGGTGAGCAGCGCGCTCAGCGACGCCGACATCGATCACACCGTCGATGTGGTGGCCCAGGCATGTGCGGTGTACCGGAAGGCACTGGACGCCGCCGACCCCACCCCCTGGCTGGCCGGGCGACCGGTGAAGCCCGTATTCCGCCGCTTGGCGTGACGTGACGTCAGCGACGCTCCCGCCGACCGGCGTCGGCCATCCGATCGACCAGCCAGTCAGCCATCCGGTCGACCAGCCACGCGGTCGCCGGTACCACCGCGAGCGCGGTGCACCAGCCGCCGAGGACGTCGGTCGGGTAGTGCGCGCCCAGGGCGACCTGCGCCCATCCCATCGCGGCTCCGGCAACCAGCGCCGCGGCGAGCACGAGTGACGTACCGGCCGTCCTGGCGAGGCCGAGCCGGCCGGTCACGAGCAGCGCCACCATGGAGGCGAGCGCGGTGGCGAAGGCGGTGTGCCCGCTCGGATAGGACAAGTTGTCGCCGTGGATGGTGCGTCCCACCAGGGACTTGAGCAGAGTCGCCGTCCCCACGGTGATACCGGCCCCGGCAACGACGAACACCGCTGCGCGAGGACACCGAAGCAGCAGGCAGCCCGTCACGATGGCCACGACCAGCGTCGCCGCTCCGATGGGCTCCCCCAGGAAGTCCGCGGCCAGAGCGACGTGCCGCCACGGCGGCCGCACACCGTCCATCGCCGGCTGGATCCACGCGTCCACCGTGCCGGGCCGGCTGTGGCCGGCGTACAGGACTCCGAGCACGACGACCATCAGCGTGGCGAGGGCCGCGACCACCCCGAGCCACGCGCGCAGCGACAGGGGCAGCACCGTGGGCGCCGGCCCGCCGGTCACACGCCCACCGCGTCCGGTCGGCCTGTGGTGCTCTGCCGTGATCGGTAGATGGTGTTCCGGATCTTGACTTCTCGAGGCAGGGTGAGGGTGCGGCCCTTGCCCGGCCTGTTTGCGGTGACCTTCTTGTCTGCCATGCGCAGCAGTGGTCCATGTCCCGGTCCCCGTGGGACCACGAGCCGGTCGACGACCGGCGGATCGACCTGCTGATGCCTGCGCCGACGACCGCGCCCCACGACGGCGGGGCGTTGTTGCCGGACGACTCCGGTGACCGTAAGTCCGGACACGCCACGGCCTATGTGTCCCGTCAGTGCCTCGCCTCCCGCGGGCGGGTCGGAAACGGCATCGTCGCGGCCGCCACCGCCCGGGCCGATGAGCGCGTGCACCACCTGCCGCACACCGTGCCCTGCCAGCCGGCTCCCGCCCTGCCTCAGGGGCCCGCCGATCCGGCGTTTCGCACCAAGGGCCAACTGGCCGCCCACCTGGTGCTCCGGGCCCGCGTCGCGACCCCCTACTCGGTGGCGGTCGAGCCGAACACCCCGCTCATGACCGAGACGGGGAAAAGCCCGCCCACCGTCGCAGACCATCCGGCAGATGCGATGCACTCCCCCTCCCGTCGGGGCCGACGCCATGTCACCCGCCGCTACCGCGATGCCGCGCCCCCCGAGAACTGCCCGCTGCCGCTGGTCGACGTGGCCTTCGGCTTCTGCCGGCGCCAACTCCCCACCAGCGAGCCCCCCGTCGTGTCTGACTCGGCCCGCGCGGGACATCAGCCTGTGCAGTCCCGAACTCGCCAGCCTGTCCGTCACCCTAACCAACATTGCGGTCGCGGCAAACCGCCGCCGGAAAGTCCATGCGTCAACACTCCGCGAATTTGGTTCTGGATCGCTTTTCCGTACCGGAGCCACGGAGTGTCACCGAAACCGCGATCGTGATGCGTCGTGGATGACGCCCTCCTGCGGGCCCCGACTTGGGCCCGGGGCACGTTGTCGGCACCGCTCGGCCCTACCGAGGCCGCAGGTCAGACGGCCTGTCGGACCGGCTCGAGAATGGCGACACACTCCACGTGATGCGTCATCGGGAACAGGTCGACTTCGAACAGAAATACAAAACCGCAGGTCAGACGGAACTTTTCAGATGTTCTTCCCGGCCTGGAGGGCTCGGAGCGTCAAACGAGCGTCACGGCTCAACCCCCGCGTTCCCCGCTCTGGAGCCACTCGACGCGGCCTTGGGAGCACACTCAATTGAGATCACTTCCGCGCACTGCGGAAGCTCCTCCGCGCGGCCAAGGTCTCTCTACGGCACCCGCTCACCGGGCGTAAGCCGCTCCGGTCGTCTGCCCGAAGTACACACCGCGGCGGACGCTGATTCCCCTACGCGCAGGAGGACGCGTCCTCGCACCCTTCCCGGAGATCGAACCAGAAGTCGACACCGGCACCCACGCGAACTCACCGCCCGCTTCCCTCCACCGCCGCCTCCCCGGCAACTTCATCTGCGACACGGACCGGGGTGCCTTGATTGCCGCGCGGACTCCGGCAGACAGGCCAGTCACCAAGATCAAAGTCCTGTGGCTGGCGCGCCAGCCTTGACGAAACAGACAGGGGCCGCGTCTCAACTGTTGGTGACGTTGGCAGTGAGCAGGCGGAGCAGGTGTTTGGCGGTGGCGTCCTGTTCCGGGTTCAGGGCCATGGCCTCGCCGATGGCCAGAGGGACGCTGTGGGCCTTGGTCCGCAGCTCCGCGCCGGCGTCGGTGAGGTGGATGACGACGGAGCGTTCGTCGTCGGTGCGGCGCTCGCGGCGGATCAGGCCGGCGGCTTCGAGTCGCTTCAGCAGCGGTGAGAGGGTGCTGGACTCCAGGTGGAGGGCGGTGCCGAGCTCCCGGACGCTCACGCCGTTCTGCTGCCAGAGCACCAGCATGACCAGGTACTGCGGGTATGTCAGTCCGAGCTCGTCCAGGAGCGGCCGATAGCGGGTGGTCACCGCTCGCGAGGCTGCGTAGAGGGCGAAGCACAGCTGGTCCTGCAGCAGGAGCGAGCCCTGTTCTGCGGGGTGGTCTGGGGCCTGGTCCATCGCTTCACTCCTCATGCGGGCTGAACGGCAGGACTCCAGACTAGCTTTCCCGACACACACGATCACATCGCGCTCGTTCAAAGCTGGCTCGATTGAGTTGCGCGCGACTTAATTGGTCGCTATCTTCTCCCTTGTGCTCGCCGCCCGGACGACCGACCGGCGCACGCACCGCCCCAGTAGTTCCTTCGTCTCCAGGAGACCGTCATGTCCGAGCAGACCGCCCGCCCCGTGCTTGAGCCGGCCGCCGCCGCTTTCGTCGAGGCCACCGCGAACCCGCCGTACCTCTTCGACCTCGGCCCGGTGGAGGGCCGTAAGGCGGTCGACGAGGTGCAGTCCGGCGAGATCGGCAAGCCGGAGGTCGACGAGGAGTGGGTGACCGTCCAGGGCGGGCCCACCGGATCGGTCAGGGCCCGCATCGTTCGCCCCGCCGGCGCCGAGGGCACCCTGCCGGTGATCGTCTACATCCACGGCGCCGGCTGGGTCTTCGGCAACGCCCACACCCACGACCGGTTGGTGCGGGAACTCGCCGTCGGTGCCGGTGCGGCGGTCGTCTTCCCGGAGTACGACCTCTCCCCCGAGGCCCGCTACCCCGTCGCCATCGAGCAGAACTACGCCGTGGCCCGCCGGATCGTCACCGACGGCGCGGCCAAGGGCCTGGACGCGACCCGGATCGCGGTGGCCGGCGACTCGGTCGGCGGCAACATGAGCGCCGCGCTGACCCTGATGGCCAAGGAACGGGGTGATGTCCCGCTGGTGCAGCAGGTGCTGTTCTACCCGGTCACCGACGCCGCCTTCGACACGCCGTCGTACCACCAGTTCGCCGAGGGTTACTTCCTGCGCCGCGACGGCATGCAGTGGTTCTGGGACCAGTACACCACCAGCGAGGCGGAGCGCGCCCAGATCACCGCTTCCCCGCTGCGCGCCACCACCGAGCAGCTCACCGGCCTGCCCCCGGCCCTCGTCATCACGGGCGAGGCCGACGTCCTGCGCGACGAGGGCGAGGCGTACGCGAACAAGCTCCGTGAGGCCGGTGTCCCGGTCACCGCGGTCCGCCACCAGGGCATCATCCACGACTTCGTCATGCTCAACGCCCTGCGCGAAACGCACGCCGCCGAGGCCGCCATCAACCAGGCCGTCGCGACCCTGCGCACCGCCTTCCGCACCGCCTGATCCCTGCCGCCCGGGCACGGCGCCACGTCCTGACCGCCGCCCCGCACAGTCCGGCGCCCTCACCCGCGGTCCCGCCGACGGGGTGGGTGGGGGCGCCATCCAGCACCATCTCACCCGGAGTTTCCCATGCCCAGCACCCGTATACGCATCAGCCGCAAGACGGCCGTCACCGCAGCCGTCGCCCTCGTCACCGGGGCCGCGATCAGCATCTCTGCCACCGCCTCCGCCACCCCGTCGTCTGCCAAGCAGCAGGGCGTGGTCCTCGAGAAGGACGCCCAGACTTTCGCCGACGCGGCCGCGAAGAACCCCCCGATCTACACCCAGTCCTACGCGGACGCCCGCGCGGCTCTGGACAGCGCCCAGTCCGGTGACGTCGACAAGCTCCCGGCCGACGTCACCCACCGCACCCTCAAGGTCGGCCCCACCGGTGAGGTGACCATCCGCATCGTCAGACCGGCGGGCGTGAGCGGAACGCTGCCCGCCGTCATGTACTTCCACGGCGGCGGCTGGGTCCTGGGCAACGAGAACACCCACGACCGGCTGGTCAGGCAGATCGCCAACGGAGCTCGCGCCGCGGTCATCTTCGTCGACTACACGCCCGCGCCTGAGGCCCGATACCCCATTGCCATCGAGCAGGCCTACGCCGCCACGAAGTGGGTCGCCGAGCACGGCAGCGAGATCAACGTCGACGGCTCCAAGATCGCAGTCGCCGGTGACAGCGCCGGCGGCAACATGGCCGCCGCCGTCACCCTCATGGCCAAGCAGCGCAGCGGTCCGAAGCTGAGCGGGCAGATGCTCTTCTACCCCGTCACCGACGCCGACTTCACCACCACGTCCTACCAGCAGTTCGCCGATGGCCCCTGGCTGACCCGCAACGCCATGAAGTGGTTCTGGGACACCTACGCCCCCAACGCCAAGGACCGCAAGCAGATCCTCGCCTCCCCGCTGCGCGCCAGCCTCAACCAGCTCGCGAACCTGCCCAAGGCTCTGGTCATCACCGACGAGGCCGATGTGCTTCGCGACGAGGGTGAGGCATACGCGGCCAAACTCCGCGCCGCCGGCAACGACGTCACCGCCGTCCGCTACCAGGGCACCATCCACGACTTCGCCATGCTCAACGCCCTCGCCGACACCAACGCCGCCAAGGCGGCCGTCGACCAGGCCAGCCACTTCCTCTACGACGACCTGCACAACGGCTCCTGACCGTAAGGCTTGCTGGGCCTGCGCGGCTTTCACCTCGGCCGAGGCCGCGCTGCGGCTCCGCGGACCGTGTGGTTTCTCGGCCAGGTCTCGATGTGGCAGACACCGCTGCGGCGTATCGCCGCAGCGGTGTCTCATAACTGGTCAGGAGTCGAACCTGCCCTTGGCTCCGCAGGTCAAGTCCTCGGTCGCCGTCGATCGCCCCGCAATGATGGTCCTTGCCCGCGTCCATGCCGACCGAGATCTGGGGCACCGGCACCCCCGTCAGTTCATCGTTCACGGTCCCGCAGACAACCCCGCCGCCGTGTCCCTGCACAGCGATCTCGCGCCGCACATCCCCCTTGGCGACCTGGGCTCGGAACGGCCAACCTCCGTGAGCCATCCAGCGGCTACCCCCGTGCCGGCCACACCCGGAACCCCGGGTGATCCAACCCTACGAATCGCTCGATCAACCCAACAAGAAAGGTAGGGATTTCCCATGTCCCGTTCCTCTAAGCCGGTTCAACCGACCGTACGGTCGTCGACACGGTGAGCAGCACTGCCGCCTCGCACAAGTCCGAGGCGGGCAAGGCCGCGCCGACCGTCGTGCACGCGGTGGCGTTTCCGAGCCGGAGGGGGTGACGGACCTCATCCGCCGCGCGGCACATGACATCCGCTGACCCCCAGGGTCGCGATCGATGCCGGCCCGTACTCGACGACCCGGCGGTTTCTAACGGGGAAAACTCTTAGCCGGACTGTTCACTGAACGCGCGGCCCGTTGGCGCGGAGCGGTTTCCCAGTCGAGGGCTGCGAGTTTCCATCAGGAATTCCGTGTGGACCACCCGGATTCTCTTGTGGCATGGTCTCGATCTCGCTTGTCGCGGCCAACGCGCCGAGTAGGCTGAGCGCCTCGGCCGAGGGCGATCCCGGCTCAGCAGCATAGGCGTAAAGCCAGCTCTCGCTGCTGGCAATCTGCATCGCTTCGGTATACGCAACAATTTCGCCGACGACGGGATGATGGAACCGTTTGGGCCCGCGGCAATGCGCGTCCACGTCGTGCTCGGCCCACCAGGTGCGGAACTCCGGACTGACCACGGACAACTCACCAACGAGCGCGTGCAACTGGCTGTCACGCGGATAGCGGCCCGCCGCCTGCCGCAGCACTCCGACGCTCAAGCGGGCGACCATCTCCCACTCGACCAGCAAGTCGCGCGCCGTCGAGTCCAGGAAGAGCCAGCGCGGATGGCTCGCCGACACCGACGGCAGTGGTTCAAGGCCCGGCAGCAGGGCGCGACCCAGGAGGTTCATCGCCTGCACGTCGCCGCGCACATCGACAACGATCGCCGGGATCTGAAGGCTGTCAAGGAGCATCCGTGTGCCGGCATCGAGCGGTGACACCAGCGCCTGCCCTTGCTCACGCGCAGTGACCGTGGACCTCACGAGGTTATGAAGGTGTCGCTGCTCGACCCCGCTGAGACGGAGCGCCCGGGCAATCGCATCGAGCACCTGGTCGGAGGGCTGGAGATGTCGGCCCTGCTCGAGGCGCGTGTAGTAGTCGGCGCTGACGCCCGCCAACATCGCGACCTCTTCCCGTCGCAGCCCGGGAACTCGGCGGTGACCGGCATGGGGAACGCCGACGTCTTCCGGCTGCACGCGCGCTCGACGGCTGCGCAGGAATTCCCGCAGTTCCCGATTCATGGCCATAGGTGCAATCGTACGCAGTGGTCCCGGTGACCTGGGTAGGTCGCTGCGTCCTAGGAAGGTCTGGCCCCTTCCTGGTTTGCGTCCCCCCGATGAAACTCATCGCATGACCACTTCTCCAGATCTGTCCGCAGCCGAAACGGCGACGCAGGAACGGCGCACCGGTTATGACGCCTTCATGATGCGACCGATGCCCCGTGGTGTACGAACGGAGTCCACCGTCGTGGGAGGGCGCGCGGCGCTCGAGCTCATCCCGGAGCATATGGAAAACAAGTCTGCGCGGCTGCTCTACATCCACGGGGGTGCCTTCGTCATGGGCTCCCCGACCGGTTACGCCGGGTTCGTCGCTCAACTCACGAACCGGGCGTCCATACATACGGTCAGTGTCGACTACCGACTCGCACCCGAACATCCCTTCCCCGCGGCAGTCGACGACGCACTCGGCGCGTACCGCGAACTGCTGGACCAAGGCACGCCTGCTGACAGCATCGTCCTGGCAGGGGACTCCGCTGGGGGTAACCTGGTGTTGGCCGCCCTCCTTTCGGCTCGTCAGGCGGGCCTTGCGATGCCGGCCGGAGCAGTCCTGATGTCGCCTGTCACCGATCTCTCCATGGCCAGTGAGTCGATGGCATCGAAGAATGGCATCGACCCCCTCTTCGTCCCTGAAGCCCTTGCAGGGCCCTTCGCCGAATACCTTGCGGGGACTGATCCGCGCGCCGAGCTCGCCAGTCCCGTCCATGCCGACTTCAGCGGGTTTCCGGACCTGCTCATCCAGGTCGGCACTCATGAGCTGCTCCTTGACGATGCCACTCGGCTCGCCGCCCGAGCAGCCGCTCACGACGTGAACGTCACCTTGGAAGTCGAGGCCGGTGCCCCACACGTCTTCCAGATCGGTTACGAGACGTCGCAGACGGCAGCGTCCGCGCTCGACCGGATCGCGCTCTTCATCGGCCGTGCTCTTGAGGCATCCGCGCACCGGGCATGAGCGCGACCACCCTCGACCTGTCGAGAAGGACCTTCATGACAACAAGATCTGAACACAAGGTTGCGCTGGTGACGGGGGCGAACAAGGGCATCGGGTTCGCCATCGCGGCGAGCCTGGGAACGCTCGGTTTCGTCATCGCCGTGGGCGCACGCGACGCGACACGAGGCGCGGCAGCCGTTGAACGGCTCGAAGCGACTGGCATCAACGCGTTCGCCGTCGCTCTCGACGTCACGTCAGATGCCAGCGCGTTGGCGGCCGCTGAGCACATCGCCGGACGAGCGGGCCGCCTGGATGTCCTTGTGAACAACGCTGGGATCGCCGGCCGCAGCGACAACGGCGCACAGGACCCCACCACGCTCGACCTCGACGTGTTTCGCACTGTCGTGGAGACGAACGTGCTCGGCGCGGTCAGGGTCACCAACGCCTTGCTCCCGCTGCTCACGCGCGCGCCGTCGCCCCGCATCGTGAACGTGTCGAGCAACATGGGCTCGCTTGCGCTGCACACCGGGCCGATCATGGCGGCCTACTCGTCCTCCAAGACCATGCTCAATGGCCTCACCGTGCAGTACGCACGACGTTTCGCCGAAACAAAGATCATGGTCAACGCTTGCTGCCCCGGGTACGTCGCCACCGACTTCACCGGGCACTTCCCCGACCGCACGCCCGAAGAGGGCGCGGCGATCGCTGTCCGTCTCGCCACCCTCCCGGACGACGGGCCCCGCGGTGGATTCTTCGACGATGACGGCGATATTCCCTGGTGAGAGGCTTCAGCGAGGACGAACGAAGCCGAGCGCCGTTACCGCCCTTCCCTCTATGGAAGAGACCCGGGGTGTCACCCGGGCCACGAAGCCGCTCGTGACGGCCTGCAAGAGAGGAGGATTCCGCAGTTGCCCTACGGGGGGTAGAAAGTTCGTCGCTTCACTTTGAACCGTGTCCTACGTGGTGAGGCGTCGTCGACGTCAGTATGGGCGGGTACGTGGAGTCGGATCGTGCCGGACGGCTTGTGGCAGATCGCGAAGCCGCTGATCCCGCCGTGGAAAGCGCGGCCGCAGGGCGGCGGAACCGCAGGACACGTTTGATGAGACGCTGTTCGCAGCCGTCATCGACGTGCTGGTCAGCGGCTGCGCCTGGCGAGCCCTGCCGCCGTGCTTCGGGAGATCGAAGTCGACCGCTCACCGCTGGCTCCTGATCTGGTCGAGAGCCGGCGGATCTGGGCTTAGCCGGCGTGTGGGCCCCTCGTCCAAGGTGAGATGGATGTCGAGGAGGCAGATGAAGCCGCAGGTGGTCGATGCCCAGCGGGCCGGCACCACCACTCGGCTCGCCAGTCCGCGCTGTGGATCCGCGGGGATGCGCACGGGGCCGGTCGCCGTGTCGATGCCGTAGCGTCCGAACCATTTCCGCACCCAGCCGGGCGTGGAACGCAGCAAGCAGGGCCTCCCGGCGGACGGCGTCGATCTCCTCGTCGAAGTACGGGCCGAACACCACCGAGTTCAGCCGCGTGTCCGTCAGCGACGTCGGCGTGCCGGTGTCGGCCGCGATCCGGTTGATGATCTCCTGCAGCTCGTGCGACTCGGCGGTTCCGTATTTCACGTGGGCGTCACCTCGTTTGCCGGGTCGACGGCCACCGGCGCAGAGGGTGCGGCGGTGTGCGGCGGCCCGGCCCGGCGGGCCCGGACGCCGATCCGGCGGCCGGAGCGTGCGGGCGTGATGAGGACGGCCAGGCAGCCGCCGACGAGGGCGATCCCGATCCAGCCGAAGGCCGGGAGCCGTTCCCCGACGACGAGCACCGCCAGCACGGCCGCGACAGCCGGCTCCAGGAGCGACAGGGTGGTCGCCGTGCTGGCGGGAACGTGCGCAAGTCCCCGGCCGAACAGGAGGTACCCGGCGAACATCGGCACGATCGCCATGTATGCGCCGACACCGGCATTGGACCAGGAGTCGACCAGGGGCGCGCCCGTGACCAGCAGGACGGGCAGGAGCAGCAGCCCGCCGAGCCCGAAGATCGAGCCCATCGCCGCACGCGAGGCGATCCCGTTGCTGATGAGCCGGTGGGCCGCCCACGAATACACCGCGTATGTCACGGCGGCCAACAGGCCGAGCACCACCCCGAGCATCGTGGCCGCTGTGGAGGTCGGGTCGGCACCGTCGCGGCTGCGCGTCGCTTCCGCCACGCACAACAGCACGGTGCCGAGCAGGCCGATGGCCGCTCCGAACATCCAGCGGCGGGTGAGGCGCCTGCGGTCCACGACGCGCTCGATGAGGGCCGATGCCAGCGGCGCCGTCCCGATCGAGATCACCGTTCCCGCGGCCACTCCGGCCAGATGCATCGAGCTGTAGAACCCCAGCGGGTACACGCCCACCGCGGCGGCCCCCAGGAGCACGGTGCCCGTCCGGGCGCACAGTTCGCGGGCCTGCCCCTTTATCCGGGGTGCGGCCACCACCGCCTGGAGGATTCCGCCGAGCCCCATGGCCGCAGCCCCAATTGCCAGCGGTCCCACGGCCGGAGCGAACGTCGCCACCGTGCCCGTCGTGCCCCACAGCACCGATGCTGTGAGCACGCACAGTGCCCCGACGCTCGTCGAGCGGGCACCGCTTCCCGTGGTTCGACTCACAGCTGCTCCAGCAGCTCTGCCGCAAGCACACGCGCCTGTCGGATCCGGGAGCTCCCGCCTTCCAGTCCGGCGCGCACCGTCGCACCCTCCAGCAGGAACGACAGATGCTCCGCGGTCACGTGTACCTGTTCGGGACGGCCGGGCAGCAGCTCTTCGAGGTGTTTCACGAGCAGGGCTTCGACGTCCTCCTTGTAGCGGCGTACGACCGCCCGCCCCTCGTCACCGGCAGGCAGCTCGGCGGCGACGTTCAGCAGTCCGCAACCGCGAAATCCCTGCTCGTACTCGAATTCCGCGTGGTCGACGTAGGCATCGAACACGGCCAGCACACGGCCGCGCGCGTCCTGGGCCCGCTCCAGCCGCGCGCGGTACAGACCCAGCCACTCCTCGTGGCGCCCCTCAAGGTAGGCCTGCACCAGCTCGGCCTTGGACGCGAAGTTGTTGTACAGGCTCTTCTTCGCCACGCCCGCCTGGTCAGTGATCGTGTCGATCCCGGTCGCCGACACGCCATCGGCGTAGAAGCGGTGTGCCGCAGCTCGCAGCAATCGCTCCCGGGCGGGGCGCCGTCGCACGGCCCCGCCCGTCTTTTCGACGGCCTCGTCCATCACACACTCCAAAGTAGGTAGATAGGGCTACCTACTTTAGCGTGCTGGTCCGTGATCCGCGCAACGTGCGCGTGATGCGACCGGCCGGGTGGGTATTCGTCCCGGGCGAGGAACTTGTCGGCCGGCAGGCGGGTGATGCCCCGGTCCTGCACGACGAAGCCGACCATCCTGAGGACGGCGCGCCTACCGCGCGGCGCCTCGGGGGCGCTCAGTGCGGGGCCGAACTCGGTGAGGTCCGATTCCTCGATCGTGCCGGACGCGAGGGCGTGCAGGAACTCGCCGGACTCGAGAATCGCCTCGCGTTCGTCGATGACTACAGCGGCGTCGGCGAGGAGCCCGCCGGGCAGTCGCCCATGGCGGAGCGCCAGCCGTCCGTCGGGCCCGGCAGCGCGAACGCCGAGGCGATCGCCTCCGGCCGGCCGTCCGGCGGGAGACCGAGCGTCGCGGCCCGTTCGGCGACCGTGTCGGCGGCCTCGCGGATCACCGTCACCAGTTCGTCGAGCTGCAGGTGGATGGAGCGGAAGCGAGGCCCCACGATGTTCCAGTGCGCCTGCTTCCCGATCAGCGAGATCCCGAGGAGATCCACGAGGGTGCTCTGCAGCACGCTCCCGGCGACCTGACGGGCCGCGTCGGGAATCGTGCTCTTCATGACAGTCATACGGCGGTTCTCCTTGCGTAATCGTCTCCGGCGATACGGAGCAGCGCGATACGTTCCGGTGGCGGGGTGAGCGGTGGGCCCGCTCACTGGGCGTCGTCGTGGTGTGGGTTCAGGCGGTGTGGAGGGTGACGGCGGCATGGGCGGCGTCGGTGTCGCCCAGGGCGTTGAGCATGACGAAGTCGATCGCCGCCATCGCGTTCACCGAGAACCGGGCCCCGCGCCGCCGCACCACGGGGTCTGTCCCTTCTCACCCCAGGTGCGGCCGGTGACCTGGTTGGAACAGATACCGACCTGCTCAACGAAGAGGATTTCGCCGCCCGGTTGTTCTCACTGTCCGCGGCGGCCGAGGACGAGCCGACCGACCGGGGTGGGTGCAACCTCCACGCCGGTGAAGCCGCCGGCCCGCAGCTCCGCGGCCAGGTCCTCCGCGCTCACAACAGACGGGACCCCGCGGCAGTCGGCGACGAGCGCGTCGAGGGATGCGCCCAGGCCGGCGGACGTCGAGCCGTCCGCCGGCGCGGCGATTTCCTGTGCGAGAAGTAGACCGCCCGGGGCGAGTGCGCGCCGGATGGCGGCCAGGGTGGACTCGCGGGTGTGGCTCGGGAAGAATGCCTGGGCCCAGTAGCAAACACCGTAGACCGCGTCGTCGTCGAGCTCCTGGGCATTGGAGTGCCGGATGTCCAGGCGTGCGGCCACACCGGCGGCCTGGGCACGTTGCCGCAGTTCCTCGACGACGTCGGAGGCACGCTCGACGGTGACAGCTCGCAGGGCGGGGTACTCCACCAGCGTACTCAGCACGGCTCCGCCGACCCCGCTGCCGACGTCCAGCAGGGGACCGCCGGCGGCCAGCCGGTCACGGTACGCCGGTAGCGCGTCGTAGGCCATCGCGAACATGCTGCGCGCGGCCTCGGTGGGCCGGACGCCCCAGTCGCGGGCGATGACCAGCGCGTCCGACTCCCAGTCGTACGCGGTGGGCGGGGAGAAGGCAGAGTGCACCCGGTCGAGTGCCGCGTTCGATGCCTCCAGCACGGTCGCCAGTTCCACGCCGGAGGCGCCGGCGTGCAGAGCGCCGAACTCCGGGCTCAGCACGAAGGCGGGCGAGGAGTCGTCCGCCTTTCGGACCACCCCGGCAGCCTGGAGTACCTCGATGATCCGGCGGGCCCGGTCGGTGGTGATGTCACTGACGGTGGCGAGGGCCTCCACGGTGATGGGCCGGGTCAGAAGGTCGAGCGTCTTCGTGTCCGATGCCGCCTGCAGCAGAGCGAGCAGCTCGGCACCCCGCGCCCACTGCTGTATCTGTGCACGCCCGGCGAAGGCCGCCTGCAGGGCGCCGAGTTCTGCGAGCCGTTCGTCCATCGTGATCTTCCTTCTCGTGGGGTACCGATCGCTGCGACCGCGAGATCGACGCGGGGCCGGTGGTCCGATCCGGGGGAGCTCCCCGCGCCGGCCTAGGTGGTCTCAGGGGCTTGGCGACTGAGTCCTGATTCCCTCGGTGAGGGCCCGTCGGCCCTCACCGGTGCGCCGGGTGTGTGGTTGTCAGGACTGTCGCGGGGTCGGGCCTGCCGCCGTCACCAGGGGAGCACGCCGGCGCGGTCGGTAACCGTGCCGGTGGGCGTGTCGGGCCCCAGGGTGGCGATACGCACCGCCGCCTCCGCGCCCTCCTCGACGCTCTGCCCGATGTGGCCGGTGAACTCGGTCGCGGTCTGGCCGGGGTCCACCGCGTTGAAGCGGACGTCGGGGATCGTCCTGGCGTACTGCGTGGTCAGCATGGTGACCGCGCTCTTCGACGAGCCGTAGGCGGCGAGCGGATACTGCGACTCGACCCGCTCCGGGTCGTGGGTCAGCGTGAACGACCCCATACCGCTGGTGACGTTGACGACGGACGGGGCGGCCGCCTTCCGCAACAGGGGCAGGAACGCGTGCGTGACGCGCACCAGGCCGAAGACGTTGGTTTCGTAGACGTGGCGGATCTGGTCGGCCGTCATGTCCTCGGGGGCCGTCACTTCACCGAGGATCCCGGCGTTGTTGACGAGAATGTCCAGGTGGCCGGCCCGCGCCCCCAGCGTCTCGACCGCCGCGTCGACCGACGCGTCGTCGGTCACGTCCAGCTGGACGAAGTCGGCGCCGAGCCGGTCGGCGGCCTTGCGTCCGTTCTCGGCGTCCCGGGCTCCGATCCAGACCGTCTGGCCCGCCTGGACGAGTCTGCGCGCGATCTCGTGGCCGAGGCCTCTGTTGCCGCCGGTGATCAATGTGGTGGTCATGTCGTGTCTCTCTTGTGCGTGTCGTCGCAGCGGGTGCTCCCGCACAAGCGGTCACCGGGAGCACCCGCGGGATCGGTTCGTGGTGGTGCGGCCCGCCGGCGTCGATGCCGGCGGGCGTCCGGCGTTAGTGGGCGGGGCGGAACGGGCGCAGGAGGCGGATGCCGTCCTCGATGGACCCGTCGATCAGTTCGAGCATCTGCGGGACGAGTTCCTGCATCCGGGGCGCGGCGAGGTGGGCGTCGAGGTGGGCGCGGGTCTCCCAGCGTTCGTAGATGACGAATTCGCCGGGCCTGCCCTCGACTTCGTGGGCCTCGTAGTCGATGTTGCCGGGGTCGTTGCGCGAGGGGGTGACGGCGGCGGTGACGAACGCCTTGAGGTCGGCCTCCCTGCCCGCCTTCGCCTTCGCGTCCCAGACGACGGTCACGTATCCGTTGGGTGTTGCGGTCATGGTGGTTTCCTTTTCTGTTCCGTGTTGTGTTCCGTGCTGACGGGCTGTGTGTCGGTACCGGGCCGGTGTCAGCTCTCGATGAAGTCGAGGAGGTCGGCGTTGATGATGTCGGCGTTGACGGTGCACATGCCGTGCGACAGCCCCGGGTAGACCTTCAGGCGCGCGTTCTTGACCAACGTGACCGCCATCTCGGCGGAGTCGGCGATCGCGACGATCTGGTCGTCGTCGCCGTGCATGATGAGCGTGGGCACGTCGATCGCCCGGAGGTCGTCGGTGAAGTCGGTCTCCGAGAACGCCTTGATCCCCTCGTAGTGCGCCTGTGCGCTGCCGGTCATTCCCTGGCGCCACCAGTTCTGGATGACGCCCTGGGAGATGTCCGCGCCCGGGCGGTTGAACCCGTAGAACGGCCCGGAGGCGAGGTCGAGGTAGAACTGGGAGCGGTTGGTGGCCACGGCCTCGCGGAAGCCGTCGAAGACCTCGACCGGCAGCCCTCCCGGGTTCGATTCGGTCTGGACCATGAGCGGCGGGACCGCTCCGATGAGGACGGCCTTGGCGACCCGCCCGGCACCGTGCCTGGCGACGTACCGGGCGACCTCTCCACCACCCGTGGAGTGGCCGACGTGGACGATGTCACGCAGGCCGAGGTGCGCCACCACGGCGGCGGCGTCCGCCGCGTAGTGGTCCATGTCGTGCCCGTGGCCGACCTGGGCGGAGCGCCCGTGCCCGCGGCGGTCGTGGGCGATGACACGGTAGCCGTGCTGGACGAGGAACAGCAGCTGGGCGTCCCAGTCGTCCGAGCTCAGCGGCCAGCCGTGGTGGAACATGACCGGCCGCCCCGAGCCCCAGTCCTTGTAGAAGATTTCGGTTCCGTCGCCGGCGGTGACGAACGGCATGGTCTGCTCCTCGTGGTCTCGCCCGGGTACCGGGCGGTTTCGATGTCTCCACGAGAATGGCTCGGCCACCGTACCGACAGCCTCCGTCAGCTGACTGACATCCGGCCGACGGCACGCTTACTTCAGTACCGGGGCAGTGCTGAGACCCGACCGGTAGCTCTCACAGCCGGGTGGCCGAAGGCTCGGGAGGCAGCGCCTCCAGTGCGTCGCGGAGCTCGGCCCGCGATGTGATCCCCAGCTTCGGGAACACATGGTAGAGATGCGACGACACGGTCCGCGGCGAAAGGAACAGACGCGACGCGATCTGCGGGTTCGACAGCCCCGTCGCCGCCAGCCTGGCGACCTCCAGCTCCTGCGGGGTGAGGGCCTCACCGGCCTTGCCCCGGCCGGTCCGCGTCATGCCGGTGGCGCGGAGCTCCGCCGCGGCCCGGGCCTCCCACGAACGGGCCCCGAGCTCCTCGAAGCAGCCGCGGGCGGCGGCCAGCTGCACCCGGGCGTCACGGTTGAGTCCTTGCCGGCGAAGCGCTTCGCCGTACGCCAGACGAGCACGGCCGACCTCGAAGGGCCACTGCTCGACGCCCGGCAGTGCGAGGGCCTCCTCGAAGCACCGGACCGTGTCCTCGGCAGGCGATGTCATCGCCGTGACCGTGGCCGAGCTCAGCGCGAGCCGCGACGAGAGGTGGCCGACACCGGCGTCGCGCAGCGCGTCCGCGTGCCGTCGCGCCTCCGCGTGCCGCCCGGTGCGCACGGCGGCCTCGACGAGGTCCGGCGCGGACCACACGGCCTCGGGGTTGAACGGCGGCAGCACACCCGGGGCGCAGATCGCTGTGGCGTGCCGGAAGGCCGTCTCGAAGTCGGCGGCGCCGAGGGCCGCCCGGGCCGCCGCCTGGTGGGCGCAGTTCTCCAGCCGCCGCAGTCCCCTGGGCCCCGACCACTCCCAGACGGCCTCGCAGTGGCGGCGGCACGCGTCGAGGTCGCCGCGCTGGGCCGCGGCCATCGCGGCGACGTAGTGCCCCACCTGGGCGAACAAGTGGTATCCCGTCTCCTCGGACAGTGCGATGAGCTCGTCCGCGGCGTCGGCCGACGGCTGCCACCGGCCGGTGTAAAGGTCGTCCAGGGCGACGAACATCAGGGCCGGCATGCTCGACCCCACCGCGCCGCCGTCGCGTATGACCCGGGACACGGCCTCGCGGCAGCCCGGAAGCCGGTCGAGGTAGGAGGCGGTCAGGGCGGTGCGGACGACCACGTCGGCGTCACTCTGGTCCCTCAGCCGCGAGATCTCCTCGTCCAGGCGGCGCAGCATGCCGTCGGTGACGGAGCCGAGGTCGTGGTGGACGCGCCCCAGGGACGCCGCGGCGGCGGGTGCCGCCTCGGGGATCCGGGCGAGCATGTCGACCAGAGGCTGCCAGTGCTCGGGCCGGCCCGAGTACTGGCTGGCGAGGGTGAGGGTGAACAGCGCGGTCTCCAGCTCGCCGGACGGCGGACCGGGCGACATCGGCACCTGCTCGATCGCCTCCATCAGCAGCGCGTGGGCGGTGTCGGCGTCGCCTTCCGTGACGAGCACGAGGAAGCCGGCCGTCGCGGCCGCCGAGAGCGACCGGGCCACCGGATCGCCCTCGACCTCACGCATGATCTCGTGGCTGACCTCCAGATGACCCGCGACCCAGGCGGCGACGTAGGCGGCCTGCGACAGGCGGCGTCTGCGGGCCGCCCGGTCGGGACTCAGCTCGGCCGCGCGCCGCAGCCTCGCGATCGCGCCGTCGGCGTCACCGCGTCGCAGGCTGCTGCGGGCCGCCGACTCCACGACGGCGGCGACCGCCTCGTCGGGCGCCGTCGTGGCTCTCGCGAGGTGATCACCGCGCCGCTCGGGCTGGTCGCCCAGCGCGTCGGCCAGCCGGCGGTGGGCGCCGCGCCGCTGCTCGCCGGTGGAACCGTCGACCACCGCGGTCCTGACCAGCGGGTGCCTGAAGCGCACCGCGCGGCCGTTCTCCGCGACCATGACCAGATGGTCGCGCTCCGCGGGAGCGAGTTCCTCAAGACTGCCCGGCCCGCCGGCCGCCTCGAGGACGCCGATGTCGCCGGAGCCCTCGAGAGCCGCGAGCAGCAGTACCTCGCGCGTTCTCTGCGGCAGTCGTCCGACGCGGGCGCCGTACAGAGCGCGCACGTCCCGCCCCGGACCGCTCGCCCACCTCGCCCCTTGGCCGTGCCGGTCACTGGACACCCCGGTGGACCCGGCGAACTCGAGCAGAGCCAGGGGGTTTCCCTGCGCCTCGTGCGCCACGGTCGAAAGAACCCGGCGGGGAAGGTGGGCGAAGCGCCGGGACAGCAGCCGCAGGGCGTCCGCCTCACCCAGCGGCGCGATCTCGAGCTCCGGCAGACCGGTGGACCGGAAGGATTCGCCGGAATCCGCTCGCTGTGCTCCGAGCAGCCCGATGCGGCGACCGCCCAGTCTTCTGGCGACGAAACCCACCGCAGCCCGGCTCGCCTGGTCGACGGCATGAAAGTCATCGACCACGAGGAGCAACGGCCGCTCCTTCGCGGCCTCGTCGAACAGGGACAGTGCCGCGTTCAGGACGGCGATCCGGCTCGGCGCGGGACCGGCGCCGAGACCGAGGGCGACTTCGAGGGCCTCCCGCATGGAACGCGGCAGACGACCGACCTCGTCCGGCAGCGAGCCGACGAGCTGATGGAGCCCCGCGAAGCTGATGTCCGTCTCATACTCGACGCCGCTCCCGCGGACGACCCGCACTCCCTTCGCCACCGCCAGCTCGGCGGTCGCGTCCAGGAGCGCCGTCTTCCCCACGCCCGGATCACCGGTGAGCAGCAGGACGGCTCCGTCCATCCCGGCCATGTCCAGGAATGCCGCAAGCTCGGCGAGCTCGCCCTCCCGGCCGACCAGCCCGGTCGGGCCGACACCCATGTCTGTCCTTGACTTCGCCCGCATCCGCCGTGTCCCTCGCCATGCCTCGCGAGGCAGTCGAACCACCAGCCACGCACTTGACCAGCAATTATCGCACCCACCGGCAAACGGAGTGTGAAACCATCGGCTTCGCCGACACCCGCAGCTCCCAGACGAAGATCATGCAGAACACCAGCCGGGCGCTGCAGCCCCACCGCAACGACAGCACGAAGGTCACGCGGGTCATCGTGCCGGTCTCTCCCCCGCCTGGCAAAGACCCGGCCGGCATGGTCGCTTCCGTCAGCTACCGCACCTTCGTCGCCGTCCTCCGAGGCCGGCGCAGCCATGATGAACGACTCGTGGGGCAGCTCGCCTCCCGCGCCCACAGCAGCCGACAGCGCACGATCCACGTCCGACGCGACGAAGACGGACGGATCGTCGGCGCCGGCGCCGGCGGCGGCGGCGGCGAGGACGACGGCGAAGACCAGGAACACGCCGACGCCGACGCCGCTGTCGAGTCCGCCCCGCTCCACTTCTCCACCCCGCGCGAGGCGATCCCGATGCTCTTGAGAATCGGGAAGGGCTTGTCGGTAGCGATCAGGTCTGCCTCGTTGATGGTGACGTGGCCCTGTAGTGGAGCCAGAGGTAGTCCTTGGTGGAGAACAGGTCCTCGATGTCAGCCTTCCCGGGGAGCCCTCCGAGTCGGCTGATGACGGTGATGTGGTGGCGTCGACGTTGGTGGCCTGAGCGGCGTTGAGGACCTTGGTGGTCTCAGCTCCGTCGATGAGGACGCGACCCACTCGGCGGTGCCCACAGCGCGTACGGTCGCGTGGGTCACCGCGCCCGCGCCCCGCCGTGAGGACGTCGTCCAGGGCCGGCGGGTTCGCGGTGCCGAGCGGGTGCGTCCCCGTCGTCGGCGTGAACAACGTGTCGCCGCCGTTGACCAGGTGCACCGGGCGCACGGCACGGGCGCCGTCGTACGCCGTGCCGGCCGGGTTTCCGCGGCGGTGAGGGTGCCCTCAGAGAACTTGCACCGCGACGCTTTCCTTGCCCCTCCCGCGCTCCGGGCTCGCCCCGAGCGCCGTCAGCGTCACCCCGGTTGCCACCGCCAGCGCCGCCACCAGCCCCGCCGCGAGCACCGCCCAGCGACCCAGGAACGTACAGACGACCACCAGCAGCGCCGTGGCCGGCAGCACCGACTGCTGGGCGATCCCCACCTTGTAGAAGCGCGAGTGCAGCGCCCACACCGTGAGCAGGAACAGCGCTGTCGGCAGCGTCACCGCCGCCGCGGACAGCGCCGAAAGGTGCGCCTTGCCCACCGCCTGCTCCACCGCCACCTTCAGGCCGGCCCCGATCGCGGCACCCGAGACGAAGATCAGGTAATGGCCGTAGCCCCAGAGGAAGGACTGCCGGTTGGACCGGAGGTGCCCGTGGATGGGGACCGCGAAGTACACCCACCAGGCGGCGAAGATGATCAACAGTCCGCCGGCGGCGATGGGCAGCAACTCACCCAGGGCCTGGTGCTCGTCGATCCCCGACTTCACGGCGACGGTTGCCGCCGCGACGGTCTCGCCGAGCACGATGAGCGTGAGCAGCCCGTACCGTTCGGCGATGTGGTGGGGGTGCCACGGCGTGGGGTGGGCCCGCTCCGCATACAGCGGTACGGCCATCTCCAGCAGCGCCATCACCAGGAAGACCCACGGGCGGCCGGCCTCCGGCAGGGCCAGTAGCCCCAGCCAGCCGATCTGGCACAAGCCGATGGCGTACCGCAGCGCCATCGTCCGCTCGGGGCCCTGGCTCGACCGCGCCACACGCAGCCACTGCGCCGTCATGGCGAGCCGCATGATCACATAGCCCAGGATGACGACCAGGTACGCGTGTTCCTCGAACGCCTGGGAGACGCCTGCCGTCAGGACGAGCACGCCGGCTGTCTGGATCAGCGTGACGATCCGGTACAGCACGTCGTCGTTGTCGTAAGCCGAGGCGAACCACGTGAAGTTCATCCACGCCCACCAGATGGCGAAGAAGATCATCAAATAGTTGAGGATCCCCTCGCCCGCGTGTCCCTCGACCATGGCGTGCACCAACTGGGCGCCTGCCTGGTCTATGGCCACGATGAAGCACAGGTCGAAGAAGAGCTCCAGTGAGGAGACGCCGCGGTGGGTCTCGTCGCGGCCTCGCGCCGTCAGCCTGCGCAGTGGTCTGTGGTGTGCGGGCGCCGCGGAGTACACCGGCGGCGGAGCCGGGCTGCTTGTCATCTGGTGAGCCAAGCTCCGAAACGCCGCTGCAGTCGGGGATTGATCTGCCAGACCATCGCCGCTGCCGCCGCCGGGACGAGTACAGCGAGTCGCACCGGCAGGTACAGATCCTCCAGAACAGGATTCGTGGCCAGGCCCAGCAGGACGATGGTGGGGTAGATACCGCACACGGTGAGGAGCCACAGCTTCCAACGCCGGACGGCGGCCGGAACGGTGGGGCCGAGCCGGGGTTCGGCGTTCGCGAACGCGTTCCGGCTCTGCTCCCGGAGCGTGTGCCGGATGTCTGTCACTGCCGGCGGGTTGGGCAGTCCAGGATCGTCGGCATCGTGGGCATCGTGGGCATGGGAAACAATTCTCTCGTTCATGAACTGGACCACTCCAAATCGAAATGCTGCGTATCGTTTTGATTCCATCGGTTCCTGCGCGGCCGAGGCGATGTCGGCGCTGCGTGATGGGCTGCCCGCGCGTACCAGCGGCAGCAGTTGCCGGGGGAGCAGCACCGGGCTCGGATGGTTCACCGCCAGCCTCTGCCGGCGCCGTGCCGCCACTTCGGCCGCGAGTCGCTGGGTCTTGGCCGGAGCGGACAGGTCGGCGATGTAGTGCTCGGCCCTGAAATGCCGCGCGATCGGCACCGGTTGCTGCGGGTTACGATCGTGCGGAAGCAACTGGTGCCCGGCTTCCGGGGGCTCCTCAGCCAGAGCGAGACCAAGACCGTTCGCCGCTCCGGTGATTCAGAATCGACGCCCGGTGCAACCTTCTCGCGCAGGGGGACGGCCCGGCGCCCAGGTAGGCGCCGGGCCAGGTCATGATCTGATCAGTGAGCGGACTGGGTGTGGTCCTGCTCCACATACACCTTGAGCGCCTGGAACTCCTCGATCGCTCGCGGGCCGCACAGATAGCCGTAACCACTTCCCTTGACGCCGCCCTCCTCGAAGTCCTCACTGATGGCTCCCCAGGTGTTGATCCATACGGTGCCGGTGCGGATGCGCCGGGCGATCCGGCGGGCCTTCATCGAGTCCGAGCTGAACACCGAGGCGGCCAGGCCGTAGATGGTGGCGTTCGCCTTGGTCACGGCGTCGTCCTCGTCGTCGAAGATCTCGAACGTCTGGACCGGGCCGAAGACCTCTTCCTGCACGATCCGGACGTCGGTGCGGTCCACCTCGACCAGGCTCGGCCGGTAGAACGCGCCGGCGGCCAGGGGGCCGTCGGTGACCACGCCGCCGCGCAGCAGTACCGTGCCGTACGAGGTGGCTTCCTCGACGATCGCGTCCACCCGCTGGGCGGACGCCCGGTCGATCACCGGGCCCAGCTGGGCCTTCTCGTCGTCGCCCGAGCCGAGCCGCACCTGCGCGAGCGCGCTGGTGAGCCGGGTGCGCACCTGGTCGGCGATGTCCCGGTGAACCAGTACGCGGGAGCCGGTGCAGCAGAACTGCCCGTTCATCAGCACCAGCGACTGCACCACGGTCGGGATCACCATGTCCAGATCGGCGTCGGGAAGGATCACCATCGGCGCCTTGCCGCCCAGTTCCAGACCGAGCCGCTTGAGCGTGGTGGAGGCCGCGGCCGCGATACGGCGCCCGACCGGCGTGCTGCCGGTGTAGTTGATCACGTCGACCTTGTCCGAGGAGACAAGGAACGGGGCCCCGGTGTTGCCGGACTCGGTGAACACGCTGACCACGCCCGCCGGGATCTCCGGGACCGAGGCCAGGACCTGCGCGAAGAGCTCGTTGGTCAGCGCCGTCTGAGCCGGAAGCTTGACCACGACGGTGCAGCCGGCCGCCAGCGCCGGGCCCAGTGCCCGCACGGTCAGCATGATGGGGGAATTCCAGGGAGAGATGATCCCGGCGACACCGAGCGGCTCGGGCACCGAGTGGGTGTACTGGCCAGGTGCCGTCTCGGCGGCGCGCCCGGCGGTCTGGGTGCGCGCAGAGGCCGCCGCGTACCGCAGCCACCCGACCGCACCGCTGACCTCCCACATGGTCTCACCCAGCAGCTTGCCGTTCTCCCGGGACAACATGGCCGCAACCTCGGGGACCCGGGCCTCAAGGGCGTCGGCCAGTCGGCTGAGCGCGGTCGCCCGAAGCGAGGGAGTGCGCGCCCATGCGGTGGTCTCGAACGCGGCGGCGGCGGCGTCCACGGCGGCCGAGGCCTCCGCCTCGCCACCGTCGTAGAACGAGCCGACGACGGTGCCGTCGGCCGGGTTGATCGATTCCAGAACCGAGCCGGAGCCGGTCCACCGTCCATTGATCCAGTGCTGCGCGATGGTATTCATGGTCCGCTCCTCGTGGTCCCGCCCGGGTACCGGGCGGATTCGATGTCTCCACGAGAATGGCTCGGCCACCGTGCCGACAGCCTCCGTCAGCTGACTGACATCCGGCCGACGGCTCGCTTACTGAGTGTTTGGTCCGGTGATTCGTGTTTGGTCGCGGGTCAGGTGCCGCGCCAGTTGGGGCTGGCTTCGCCGGTGAGGCGGCGGGCCATGAGGTCGATCATCGCGAGGTGGATCATGGCTTCGGAGCGGTGCGGGTGTCGCTCGTAGTCGCGGGCGAGACGGCGGTGGTGCATAAGCCGGCCGATGCTGCGTTCGATGGTCCACCGCCGCGGCCTGATCGTGAAACCCCGGGCACCGGGCGGGCGGTGGACGGGCTGGACGTCGATGCCCAGGCGTTCGTCCTGCTGGACGGGACCCTGCTGCCGATCGACCGGATCGCCGCGGACCGGCCGTATTATTCCGGGAAGCATAAGAAGCACGGGATGAACGTGCAGGTCATCGCAGACCCCTTCGGTGGGCTGCTGTGGGCCTCACCGGCGCTGCCTGGTGCCGTCCACGATGTCCGCGCGGCCCGAGAAATCGGCATCGCCGATACCCTCGCCGAGGCAGGCATCAAGTGCTGGGCCGACAAAGGCTACCGAGGCACTTCGTCCGCCACGTGAACGGGAATCAGACACCGCACCGTACCCGCCCGCGCCCCGGCGACAAACGACGACGGGTCCCTCCGACGGGTGGCCGCGATGGGGAGGTGGGACGGCTCGGTTGTCGGGGCTCCGGAGTTTCGTGGTCGACCTGGTCCAGGCGCTCGATGCGCTGGGGGAGCAGGGCCCGCTGTTCGGCGATCTGCTTACCGAGCAGCCGGTAGGACCCGCTGCCTCCGGCGGCGTTGACCTGTTCCTGGGCCTGGCGGTGCATCTGGTCGGCCTGGTTGCGCAGGTCGAGCGCCTGGGAGCGCAGTGCCCCGATTTGCTCGGCGCGCTGGGTGGTGCGGTCGCGTAGGGCGTCGGCGTCGGCCAGCATGCCCTTGCGCCACGGCAGCATCCGCTTGAGGGCGGCCCGCTCCCGGATACGCCGCTCGACCTGCAGCTCCTGGTGGTTCGTGTCGTACATGCCGCGGATCTGGGCGTCGACGCCGTCGGCCCGCTGGTCGGCGTGGTGGGCGCGGGTCAGCAGGTCCTCGGCGGCGTCCAGACGGGCCACGGTGCGGGCGTATGCCTGGCGGCCCGGGGCGGCGTCGGTGCCCAGCACGGCGCGCAAGTCTTCGGCCTGGGTGGTGAGTGCGTGGGACACCACCCGGGCCCGGAGCCTGACCGAGCACATCCGCCGCTTCGGCGAGTACTCCACCCACGAACTCGGCATGCAGCCCGAGGCGTACGACCCGCACCTGGACGTCGACTTCAGCCCGCTCCGAGGCAACGACCCGCCCGCCCCGGACGGCTACGGCCAGGCGGCATGATCAGGAGAAGTCGGCCCTGGAGTCCTGCTGGCTCAGACGCCAGGGGACACCTGACCCGCCGGTAGGTTGGCGGGGCCCTATCGCCGTTCGGCTTCTGCTTGGGTGCTGGCCCTGGGTGCGTCGCAGGACTCGATAGACGGTGACCTGGCTGACGGAGAAGAGCTCGGCGATGGTGTGCTCGCGGGTGACGTGCTCCTTGACGAGGCCGGTCCGGCCAGCACCGTAGAACTTGCCGCATGTCATTGTAACGACTACTGTTACGACTGGACCGGAGGAACGAGGGAGGTGGAGTCCGACGTGAGCGCGAACAGCAGACTGACCATTGCGGCGCACGCCCTGACATGGATCGGGCTGTACCAGCGGCGCGGCCACGAGGTCGCCACCTCCGAGCAGATCGCGACGAGCGTCAACACCAACCCGGTGGTGATCCGCCGTCTGCTGGGCGAGCTGCGCAAGGCCGGCCTGGCCGATTCACGGCGGGGGGCGGGGGCGGGCTGGATACTCGCGCGGGACCTGGCGGCGATCACCCTGCTCGACATCTACCAGGCGATCGAACCGGGACCGGTCTTCGCCCTGCACCGCGCGACACCGAACCCTGAGTGCGTCGTGGGCCACGGTATCGGGCCGGCGATGACCGCCGTGTACGACGGGGTGGAGGTCGCCCTGCGTGGAGAGCTGGCCAAGACCACGCTGAAGGACGTGCTGCGGGACATCTTGCAAGCCGCCTGAGCCCGGGTCGTCAACTTCCCCTGACCGGGGGAGGTTGCTTTCCACGCCCATAAATGTAACAAGAATGATTACATCAAGGAATGGAGAATCTCATGGGGCAGCTGGACGACAGACCGCCCTCGTCACCGGGGCCTCCAGCGGCATCGGCCTGGCGATCGCCCGCCGTTTCGCCGCCGAGGGTGCGACCGTCTTACCTGACCGGGCGCCGCAAGGCCGAACTGGACGCCGCCGTCGCCGCCGCCCTCTACCTGGCCGGCGATCAAAGCAGTTTCACCACCGGCGCGGAACTGTTCGTCGACGGCGGCGCCACAGGGGACGCATTCGACGCCCCGGGGCGTCTGAGCCGCGTACTTGCGACCGTCGCCAGGGCAACGGTCGCGACACAACGGCACGGCAAGTAGTGAGTCATGAAAAGAGCCGAATTCGGGTTCGCGCCGGTCAGCCTTGGCGCGCTGTGTGAAGGCGGGGCGCTCATGCAGCTCGGCGGGCCGTTGAGCGGCAAGCACTTCCTGTTCCAGGGCTGAGGCCCGACCGACACCTCAAGCAGACGAAGAGACAAAGGACGAGAACGATGGCAACAGACGCTCAGACCTCGGGGACCGTGGCCGAGAAGTTCGTGGAGCGCCTCGGCAGGCAGGACCCCGACGGCATCCAGGAACTGTTCGCCGAGGAGATCGACTGGCACGTCCCCGGCAGTGACGCGCTGCCCTGGACCGGGCGCCGTACCCGCCGGGAGGAGGTCGCGCCGTACTTCACCACTATGTGGCCGCACTTCGCGCACGGCAGGAGCAAGGTCGTGCTGGAGCGATTCATCGTCGACGGTGGTGACGTGGTGCTGCTGGCGGTCTTCACGCACACCGTCGCGGCCAGTGGCAAGGAGTTCACCACACCGGTGGCCATGCACCTGGCGGTCGAGGACAACCGGATCGTACGCATGCACCTGTACGAGGACACGCTGACCGTCGCCGAGGCGTTCGACGTCGGCTGAGCGCAGGGGACTCAGGCGCCCCGCGGCCCGGGGCGGCTCGGCCAGGCATGTACGTAGAGGGGCAGCCGAGATACGGCAGAAACGGATAGCAGAACTCGCCCCGGCCGATCGCTGCCGGTCAGCACGGTGGGGTGATCGACCTTCGGCGCTGGCTGCCGATCAGTCCCCCAGCGTCGCCAGTCCGTCGGCCGGTGTCGCCTTGTCCACCAGCGTGCCGCCTGTCGGGTCTGCCACACTGGGGACTTGACCGGCGCCCCGAACTTTCGCGCCCCCACCGTGTTCCACCGGTCTCCGGCCTCCTCGCCCGGTTGATTGGTGTTCGCAAACGTTCGAATGAAGACAGAGGCGCCAGGCGTCCAATGAACCCGGACTTTCCGCGGTCTCGATCCAATGAGATCCGATGGCGGATGATGACAGCGTTTGCTGACAGATAGGGTCGCATCCGACCACCGACACGGGGAGCGGCATGGCCAACCTGGTCTACAAGCGGGTGTCGACCGACCGGCCCGGCAGAACCTCGTCCTCGCCGAGGCCGGGATCGAGGCCCCCGGGACGAGAAGGGAGGCTGGCCCCCGGCGCGCAAGCCGGAAGACCTGCGCCGGGCCGTCCAGGAGAACGTGGAAAACCTCGGTCTCGAGATGCTGGATGTGGTGAACCTCAGGCTCGGCGACGCCCAGGGACCCCAGCCCGGCTCGCTCGCCGAGGCGCTCGAAACACTCGTCGAACTCCAGCGGCAGGGCCTGATCCGGCAGTTTCGGGTGCAGGCGGCCCCAGCAGCGGGCCGTCACGCGGCCGTACCGGTCGTGGACGGTAGCCGATTCCTGGACGGGCTGTGGGTGGGTGGCCGGGTCGGCAAGGCGGAACGCCTCGCCGTGACGCGGTTGCCGGCCTTTGGCGGACCCCTTGCGACGTCCTGGCGGACAGTGCATGACACGGTCGGCGCGGATCCGCCCGAGTAGGCGGACCGGTGCGCTGTCGGGCACCCCCACCGCCTTGAGCTGCTCGGTGATCTTCGGGTCGCGGGTGATGTCGCCGCGGGCGGAGGCGAGCATCATCAGGGACAGCAGAATCGCGAGGATGACGTAGGCGATGAACACCGGGCAACTCCAGGGCGGGAAAGGGAGGGGCCGCCGATCGGCCCAGGGATACGTTGCGACAAGCGATGGAGCCGCTGTGATGCGGGTCGTGGCGGCACCGCGCGCGCGGAGTGACGAAGGGGCGGGTGGCGGCACGGCCACCCGCCCCTTCGTCTGAAGATCAGGCCCAGGTGCGCAGGGTGTCGGCCAGCGGCTCGGTCGGGTGACCGATGAGGCGGGCCAGGTCGCCCGGGGTGGGGGCCATGGCGCCGTCGCGGAGGTTGGCGTTGAGGGTGACCATGAAGCCGGCGGTGCCTTCGTCGAGGCCGAAGGACAGGAGCCGCTCGCGCTCCTGGTCGGAGGTGAGCGGCTGGTAGCTGACCGGCTTGCCGAGGATCTCGGCGGCGGTGGCGGCGAACTCCTCGAAGTTCCAGGCGGTGTCGCCGGACAGCTCGTACGCCTTGCCCTCGTGGCCGGGGGTGGAGAGCACGACGGCGGCGGCCTCGGCGAAGTCCTTGCGCGGGGCGGTCGCGAGGCGTCCGTCACCGAGGCTGTTGGTGATGACACGGTGCTCGCGGGCGGACTTGAAGTCCTGCAGGTGGTTCTCGGTGTACCAGCCGTTGCGCAGGAACGTCGCCGGGATGCCGGAGGCGGTCACCAGTTCCTCGGTCGCCTTGTGGTCGGCGGCCAACCGCAGGATCGTGTCGGGCGCGTTGAGGCCCGAGGTGTAGATGAGGTGGCCGACGCCGGCCTTGCGGGCGGCCTCGATGGCGTTGCCGTGCTGCGCGACCCGCTTGCCGAGATCGCCGAAGGACACCAGCAGCAGCTTCTCGACGCCGTCGAGGGTCTTGGCGGTGCCGTCGACGTCGTCCAGGTCGATGACGGCGGTGCGCAAACCGCGCTCGCCGAAGGCTGCCAGGCGTTCGGCGTCGCGGCCGAGGGCGAGGATGTCGCCTGCCGGGAAACCACGCTCGAGGAGAGCGTCGACGGTGAGGGTGCCGAGCTTGCCGGTGGCGCCGATGATCGCGATGGTCATGAGGACTTCTCTTCTTTCCTGTGAAACGGCTTCAGTTGCTGATGGCGGGCGCGCGGCCGGTGTACGTCGTGTCCTCGACCTGCTGGGCGGTGAACGCGGCGATGTCGGCGCGGCTGACGGGGAAGCCGAGCTTGTCCGTGCCGAAGAAGCCGACTCGCGCGCGGGGCTGCTTCGGCTTGTTGTTCGGGGCGATGAAGCGGACGATCGTCCAGTCCAGGCCCGAGTTCATGATCATGACAGCCTCAGCAGCAGTCCCCGGCGACGACTCGAACCAGCAGCCCGGAGCAGGGCTGCGCGCGGACGCCGAACGCAACCGCTGCCGCATCCTGGCCGCCGCCCGCCACCTGTTCGCCGAGGAAGGGCTCGGCGTCTCCATGGCCTCCGTCGCCCGGGAGGCCGGCGTCGGCAAGGCGACGCTCTCGCGCCGCTTCGCCACCCGCGACGAGCTGATCAGCGCCGTCTTCGCCGACCGCATGGACGCCTACGCCGCCGCCACCCGTGAGGCCCTCGCCGACCCCGACCCGTGGCACGGTTTCATCGGCTGCATCCACGCCGTCTGCGCCATGCAGGCCGCCGACCGCGGCTTCGCCGACGTCCTCACCCTGACCTTCCCCGCCGCCAAGGCCCTGGAGGCCCGCCGCGCCGAGGCGTACAACGGCCTCCTCGAACTCATCGACCGCGCCAAGGCCACCGGCCACCTGCGCGAGGACTTCACCGACCGGGACATGCCGATCCTGCTGATGGCCAACGCCGGCGTCCTCAACGCCGCCGGCGACGCGGCCCCCGACGCCTGGCGCCGCCTGGTCGCCCACATGATCCGCTCGTACGCCACCCCGGACGCCCCGGTCCCACCGATCCCCGACGCCCCCACACCCAGCGCCCTGTACCGGGCGATGGTCCGCCTGGCCCGCCACGCGGACTGAACCCGGCACAATGCCACGCGGTCGCCGCGCAACCTGGGCAGGCGCTCAGCACGAGCGGGACGCGGCGGTGCATGGTCGGATCGGTCCCCTCGGCGCCGTTCGTGCCGGAACGGTTCCCCGGAGTGGTGTAACCAGTGACTGGACGCGGCGCCCGCTCTTCAATGCTGGAGGAGAGATGGGACGAGCCCGCATACGTACGCGTCGGCGGACCGAGAACACCGCCCTGGCTGTGACGCTGTTGGTGGGCACCGCGCCTGCCGCGGGGTCTACCCGATCCCGTACAGCCCCGGCAGGTCGACCAGGAGGAGGCCATCACGGTCGGCCGCAGACTCGGTCACGTCCGGGTAGAAGCCGTGCAGGGAGAACAACGCCAGCGTCGTGCCCGTGGTGTCATAGCCCTGGTCGGTGAGCAGACCGCGGATGTGTTCGAGACGCTTCAGATCGCCAGTGCCGCGCCGGGCGGCAGTTGCCTTGGCCTCCCCGATGAGGGCGGTCCTGGCCCGGGGAGCCTGCGGGCGCTCGCCCAAGGCCAGGGCGATGACGTCGACCTCGTGCTTGGTGCGGGCAGCCGGGTCGGCGACCTCGGTGGTGCCGACCGGGCCGGGCAGGCCGCCGGGAAGGAGGGTGTGGGCGTAGCGGCGGGTGAAGGTGCGGGCGAGGTCCTCGAAGTGGGGGCCGAGGATCTTGGAGTTGAAGGTCGGCGCGGCCGCATGCCATGCCTGTTCCGCGAAGCCCTGCTCCACGATGGCGGCCTGCGGCAGGGTGATGAGCTGGTTGAAGCGAATGACCGGGTCGGCAAGCGTGGTGACCGGGTGGCGGGGGCGCAGGATGTCCTGCTCGCGCTGGATGTAGCCGGTGGACTCCAGGACGTCCAACGGGTGTGTGACGGCGTTGCGTTGACGTTCCAGGGCTGCACCGATCTTCGTGGGGGTGGAGGCGCCCTGGGCAATCGCGGTGAGGATGTCGTAGTAGAGGGTGTGCTGGGTGATGCGCGGGTCCTCACGCAGCAGGTACTCCGTCTCCGTGCGCGAGTGGACCGCCCTGCCCGGGTCCAGGAGAGTACGTACGGCCGCGTCGGCCGCACGCTCCTACGCCAGCTCATCCTGCTCGACTGACCGCCACCGGCACCGACTACGAAAACCTTGGAGGACCCCGGTCTTCGGTGTAACTCCCGATCATGGTGCCGACGAGCAATTCAGGCAGTTGGTCGACCGGGCCCGTGCGAGTAGGTGTGTACTGCTTCGTTAGGAAACTGCTCCCCGGACGTTGGTTGCAGCAGGCCGTCACAGCTTCCTGTCGGGCGCTGGTGCCGCTTCGCAGTGTCAAAGAAGGTGAAACGGCGGAACCACTTCGACCACGGCAAGAAGGGGCGGTCGGCTGTACGGCAGAGACTGGGTCGTGAACCAGCCTCCGCACGGCAGGTCATGCCGACGGGCCGTCCCCGAGGTGGGCTCGCCGAGCTCGGCGGGATCAATACCGAGGTTCGCCATCTCGACGAGCTGATCGGCGATGATTTTCACTTCGCCCCGGACAATCTGCGGATAGCTGATCTCGTCCTCGGCATGGAAGGCGTACTCCCATACCCAGAGGTGGTCGAAGCTCACCGAGCGCCCGCCTCGTGAAGGCCCACCTCGACTGCGGCACTACGGCGGATGCTGCTGATCTCCGCGGCAATGGCGCGTGCCTCGTCCAAGCTGGCGGCCCTCGCCGCGCGCGCCTCCAAGTCACGGAGGCGGGCAGATGTCTCCGGCCTACGGGCTATGGCCACTTCCACGGCCCAGCCCTGCACGAAGTTCCGCAGCGGTGTCGCGGAGACACTCAGCCGGGCCTTGGCCGTGGCCGCCACCCGCGCCTCGTCGAACCGGGGAAGCAACTCTGGTGCGACCTGCGCGAGGGCCGAGCGGATCGCCTCCACCTGCATGGGCGGCTGCGGAACATCGGCCGCCTCGTGCGCAGGCTCACTCATCGTCGCGCTCCTCTCCTTGGCTTGTCCCGACGAGCGTGCACCTGGATCTCTGCAGATATCAAGCGCACCCGTGGAACAACACCCGATCGAAAGCCCCCGCACTACCGAAAGCCGCCGTCGCCGCTCGATGCGGCCGCTTGAACATCACTCTGTGCAACCAGATGCGGTCATCCGCAGCAGGGCCTCGCAGCCCTTCGCACAGAGCACCGTTCTTGGCGAGCCACCATGTCGTGCGGGGTCTCCGGCCTCTTGTGTGCCGCCGAGCTCCAGCGTCAAACGAGCGTCAAGAGTCCCGAAAACCACCCGTCCCACCCGCCACCCCAGCACAAAACCCCAGGTCAGACGGATGCCCGAGCCTCGACCTGTTTCATCCCCCGAAACAGGTCAAGATCTCCGACTCGCTCGCAAAACCGCAGGTCAGCGACCCTTCCCCACCGGCTCAAGGATCGCCACGCACTCCACGTGATGCGTCATCGGAAAGATGTCGACCTGGACGGGTCACGAAAAAGCCCAGGTCAGAGGCAGTCTGTCCGCCCGTTGTCCCGCGTACGGGAACTCGGAGCGTCAAACGAGCGTCACGCCACACAATCCATCCTCGCGCTTCGCGACAGGCCGCCCGCGCCCGAACCGACGACGCGCCAGCTGCGACGGACTAGAGGGATTGGCTGGAGTGAACCGAGCAGTGCTTCGTCAGGTCTGGCGTTCACGTCTGGTGCGGAGCACATTGCTGATATGAAGTCTGGGCAGGTGTAGCGGCTTCGCTGAAAGAGCACGACGGCTGACGTCCGGTCGGCTGATCGACGCTTGATGAGGGACGACCGACGACGGTGGCGACGCCCAGGTCCCCCAGGTACCGCCACCGGCATGTCGGAGTCCCGTACTCCTCGTGGGGGCCCGGCCGGCCGCCCGCCATGGGATGATCAGTCCCGTGGAAGGCGCCGGTCTGCGGAGGACAGCATGAGTGACGGCACCGGGCATCTGTCCAAGCTCGTCTGGTCGGTGGCCGACCTGCTGCGCGGCGACTTCAAGTCTTCCGAGTACGGGCGGGTGATCCTGCCGTTCACGGTGCTGCGCCGGCTGGACTGCCTGCTAGCCCCGAGCCGGCAGGCGGTGCTCGACGAGGCCGAGCGCACCGACGGTGAGCAGGAGCGTGAGCAGCGCCTGACGGCCGCCTCGGGGTGGCCCTTCTACAACTCCAGCCGATTCTCCATGGAGAGCGTGCTCAGCGAGCCGGATCACGCCGACCGGTTACTCCTGGCCCATGTCAACGGGTACTCCCGGAACGTCAGGGAACTGCTGGACGGCTTCGAGTTCGAGCGGACCGTCAACCGCCTGCACCAGGCCCGACTCCTCTACCGCGTCGTCGCGCAGTTCGTCTCGATCGACCTGGGGCAGATGATCACCGACGACCACATGGAGAGCCTCTTCGAGGAGCTCGTCAGGCGGTTCGCGGAGAGCGGCAACGAGGCGAGCGGGGAGCACTACACCCCCCGAGACGTCGCCCACCTGATGGCCGGCTTCCTCGTCTCCGCCGACTCGGACCTCCTGACATCGCCGCATGCCGTCCGCACCATCCTGGATCCGGCCTGCGGGACGGCCGGTCTGCTGACCGAGGCTGCCTCGTACATCGCGTTGATGAACCCCCAGGCGGACGTCACGCTGTACGGCCAGGAGATCAACCGGGAGTCATGGGCGATCTCCCGTGCCACCATGATGACCAGTGGTCGCCGGGCCTCGACGATCGCCTTCGGGAACGTCTTCGCCGAGGACGGGCACCAGGGAACCGCCTTCGACTACCTCGTCGCCAATCCGCCGTTCGGCGTCGACTGGAAGAAGAGCGAGTACGCGGTCCGGTCGGAGCACGAGCAGCTCGGTTTCGCGGGCCGCTTCGGAGCCGGTCTTCCCCGGATCAACGACGGCTCACTGCTCTTCCTCCAGCACATGCTGGCGAAGATGAAGCCGGTGAGCGCCTCGGGCGAGGGCGGCAGCCGAATCGCGGTCATCTTCAACGGCTCCCCGATGTACGTCGGAGGTGCGGGGTCCGGCGAATCGGACATCCGGCGGTGGATCGTGGAGAACGACTGGCTCGAGGCCGTGGTCGCGCTGCCCGACCACCTCTTCTACAACACCGGCATCAGCACCTACCTGTGGGTCCTCAGCAACCGCAAGCCGGCACAGCGCAGGGGCCAGGTGCTGCTGCTGAACGCTCAGGACCAGTGGCAGCGGATGCGCCGCTCCATCGGCTCTAAGCGCAAATACATCACGTCGGATCAGATCGCCGAGATCACCGGGCTCTACCTGGAAACCATATCCGCCGACCCCGCCCAGCAGCCGGACGACCGGGTCCGCGTCGTCTCCACCCACGAACTGATGTACCAGCGCGTCACGATCGATCAACCGCTGCGGCTCAAGTACGAGCTGTCCGAGGAGGTCCTGACTCGGCTCGCCGAATCGCGCGTGATCCAGAAGACCCATGATCCCGCTGCCCTGGTGGCCGCCCTGCGTCCGCTGGTCGGCTCGACGTGGACGAGGGGCCAGGAGGCCGTCACAGCGCTACGCCGGGCGGTCGCCTCGGCCGGCGTGAGCTGGCCGCGCGGGAAGGTCTTCGAGGCGGCGGTCCGCAAGGCCGTCGGCGTACGCGATGGCGACGGAGAGCCGCAGCGGATCGGCGAGGCGTACGAGCCGGATCCCGAGCTGCGCGAGTTCGTCCACCTGCCGCTGCAGGTGGATCCGATGGACCACCTCCGACGCGAAGTGCACCCGACCGCTCCGGATGCCTGGATCGACGACAGCAGGACGCGGGTGGGTTGCGAGATCCCATCCGCGCTCTTCTACCGGCCGGAACTGGACGGCGAGTTCGAACTGCTGCGTAACCTGGCCAGGTTGGAGACCACGCGGGTCCACCCGCCGCAGCGCGGCGAGGAGCAGGAGGACGGCGCCGACCGGCCCAAGCACCTGCGCGCCCAGGACCTCCACGAGGCGGACTCGGCCGTTGAGCTCCCGGACGCGCCGGAGGATGGGGTGGCGCTGACCCTGTGCTCGGGCGGCATGCTCGTCGGACGGCCGGGGAACTGGCGCCTGCTGCCGCAGGGCTTCGGCGAGGCGGCGACCTCGCTCTTCGTGCTGCAGCCGCTCCGAGGCAGCGGGCAGGCGCTCTGCGAGTGGTTGAACTCCCGCAAGGACAACGGTCAGTACCCCAGCGCTCGCGATCTGCTGGACACGCACGTCCCCGTCGACCTGGTGACCGACAGCGAGGTGGAGAGCCTCCTGGAGACCGTGCAGGAGGGGCGGCGCGCACTGCGGACCACGATGTCGGGAATCTTGCCCAACGTCTTCGGCAGCGGCGAACGGGACGTCCAGGGGGTTCGGAACGAGATCAGGGCCGCCGCCCACGAGGCCGGCCTGATCGGCGAACTCGTGCGCCCGCTGGACGACCCAATCTCGCGCGCCGAGTGGAGCTTTCCGTACCACGCCGCCGCGCTGTCCCGTCGGTACCGGGTCAGCACGCACCCGGCGGAGCGGAAGGACGGACTGCTCAAGCTGGGCGAGGGCCTGGCCCGGGTGCTAGGTGTGCTGGCGCTCACCGAGCTCGCCGCATCGAACGGCTTCTCCCGGAACCTGCGCAAGCAGTTCCGGACCGGCGCCACCTTCGGCACCTGGCTCTGGATCCTCGATCGGCTGGAGGCCGAGGGAATCGAGCCCCGCATCCAACAGCTCGCCACCGTGCGCGACCGGGGAAACGCACGCGCGCTACTGGGCCACATCAAGGATTTCAGGAACACCTCGCACCACGCGCACGGCGTCCGCGCCAGCCATCAGCTGGCGGAGGACGTCGAGCGGCTGGAACCGCACATCGTGCGGGCGATCAGCGCGGTCAGCTGGCTCTCTGGGACGCACTGGGACTGGGTGGAGCGGTGCGAGTACCTCGACGAGGGCTCGTACCGGATAGTCGGGCTCCGGCTGAGGGGCAGCCATCCGAGCTGGGAGCCGTTCGAGCGGCCGAGCACCCAGCCGCTTCGGCCCGACCGCATCTACGTGGACAGTGCCCCGTACGGGGCTCCGGTCGATCTCTGGCCGTTCGCTGTCGTCAGCCTGTGCGAGGAGTGTCGGACCCGGGAGCTCTTCCTGCTCAATGAGGTCCGGGACGACCAGCTGACGCTCCGCAGCCTGGAGGAGCATTCGCTGGAGATGACGTACGGCCCGCCCGAGTAACGGCGGGGGCGAGGCTCAGCGACCTGGCGCGACTGCGCCGGGATCGGGACCGGGATTCGGCGACGCCCACCTCCGGCCGATCCGGTTTCACGATCTCCGTCGTTCCACGGCGACGCTACTCCAGGAACAGGGCGTCGAAGTTGTCGTCATCAAGGAACTCCGATGTTCCAGACCATGACCACCAACGACTAGAACTCCGACTTACCCACCGCGGAAGGCGAACCCAACACCGCACCGATCGGCACCTCGTCTCCACCTACCGGGCACCCGTCGCCGGAGACTCCTGTACCGGAGTCATGGCCCTCTCAAAGCGGCGCCCGCGCCATGCTCCACTCGGTAGCTCTCCGCGCCCGTCCGATGTCAGTGAGGTGGGATACCGTCCTCGCCACGCTGAGGTGAGGGGAGAACCATGGCGAGGAACGCCCGGGCCAAGCAGTTGCGGGAGTACGGCCTGTCGGTGCTGGAGGGGGCCCGGTCGGAGCAAGTGCTGCGCATGGCACGGCAAGTCAACGCAGCGTCGTACACGAGCGCGCGGGAGTACGCCGGCCGCTCGCTCTTCGAGTTGCTGCAGAACGGCTACGACGCGCATCCGAGGGACCGCCGCGGCGGACGGGTCCACGTCCTACTGGATGAGACGGAGGGCGAGTGGGGGACCTTGTACGTCGCCAACGGCGGCATGCCTTTCACCTGGCGGGACGTCGAGCGGGTCTGCGAGCTCGCGCAGAGCTCGAAGGAGGTGGGCGAGGGCATCGGGAACAAGGGGGTCGGATTCCGCAGCATCCTGCTGATCAGCGACGCGCCCGAGATCTACAGCGCAGACCCGGACAGCCCGCTCGGCCCGGAATTGGACGGATACTGTTTCCGCTTCGCGCAGAAGGTCGACGTGGAGGAATTCCTCGCCGGTGAGGAGAATGCTCACGAGGCGGCCTCCAAGTATCCGCCACTCCAGGCGCCCCTGCCGCTTGACGATGTACCCGCGACCTGTCGGCATCTGGCCGCCCAGGGGTACGTAACCGTCGTCCGGCTGCCCTTGCTGAGCGAGGCCGCCCGGGCCGAGGTACGGCTGCGGATGCGCGAGCTCGCGGGGTCGAAAGTACCCGTCATGCTGTTCCTCGACCGGCTCGCTGGCCTGACGCTGGAACGACGGGCTGCTGGTGGCGAGGCGGGCGAGTTGGACGACCGCCGAGAGGCACACGAGCGGTATGAGCTGACCCGCTCCGAGGACGGCTTCGCGGTGGCGCAGAACGGCACCGGGCCCGAACTCCCCGTCTCCTGTGCGACTGTGGACCTGGGGTCGGCCGGCACCTTTCTCGTATTCCGGGGCACCGTGGAGAAGGAACGGCTGAACAGCGCGCTAGCCGAGGCCGTGGGTTGCGGGCTCCTCGACGACACGTGGCAGGAGTGGAAGCGGTCGGCCGTCGTAGAGGTCGCGCTCCCGCTGCCCGCCGCCCGCCGACCGCGACGCGGGCAGATCTACACCTTCCTGCCGATGGCTGAGGACCAGGCCGCGCCGTTCCCGGGGCACGTGAACGCCCCGTTCTTCACCACGTTCGACCGCACCGGGTTTCCCGCCGACAACCCCCTCAATGTGTTGCTGCTTGACGCGGTCGCCGAGACTTGTCTGGCGGCCGCTGCGGTACCGCGTACCGTGCCCGAGCCGTCCATGCGGCAGCTGGCCGTGGACCTGGTGAGCTGGGAGAGTGAGAGGGGTTCGGCGAGGCGCCTCCGCGCGGCGGCTCTGCGCGTGTACGGGAGCGAGCTCACCGACGTGCCGCTCGTGCCCGTCCTCTCCGCGGACGGCGCCCCGCCGGAGGCGGGCTGGGCCCCACCCCAGGACGCGGTCTTGTGGCCGGACCTCAACCTGACCGTCCTCACGGCGCACCGCGCGCACGAGTCTGAGATCGTGGTGGCGGACCCCGAGATCGGCGGCGACCGGCTGAAGCGGCTGGCCACCCTGTGCAAGGCCCTCGCGTGCCCGTGGGAGCCGAGCCCGGAGATCCTTGCCGAGTACGTGGAACGGATCGTCGGGGGCCTTCCCCTCCCCCTGTCCGGTGAGTCCCTCGAGCAGTGGAGCGCGCTGTACGAGGACTTGGCTGCCCTCTTTGAGGACGATGGGCACGTTCTGCACGGCAAGCAGTTGCTGCTCGCGGAGGACTGCACCCTGCGGCCCACCAACCGCCCCCTCGAAAGGGCGGGTGCAGGCATAAGTACACGTGTACAGGGCAAGCCGAGCGGTCAGGGTGCCCGCCGCGAGGCGTTCTTCCAGCCGGTGCGTACGGAGGCGAACGAGACCGGCGCCCCGTCCGTCCCCGCCCTGCTCAGCAAGCGGTTGTTCTCCCTGCACCCGGGGCTGGTCTGGAAGGACCGCGGCGAGCGTACGCGCGGGCGGGCCGCCCGCGCCTTCCTCGAACAGGAGGGGCTCGTCCGGCCGTACGACACGAGGGGGCTGCTGGACCACGTACGGCAGGCTCTCAGCGCGAGCACCGATCGCAGACTGCGGCTCCAAACCCTGCGGTTCGTCTTCCGGTTGTGGCAGCCCAGGCGCTCGTTGGGCGGGACGGAGATCTCCTCGCTCGGACTGTACGTACCGTCGGCGGACGGCCGACTGATCAGAGCGAGCGACGCCGTCTTCGGCCGGGGCTGGGGCCGCGCGTCCGTCGGTGAGGACCTGGCGGCGGTGGTCGCCGCCGGGCAGGACGTGTCGAAGAGCCTCAAGGCAATCGCCGGACGCCTCCTGGCCGTGCCCGAGGAGTTCGCCAAGCGGGGCGAGACTACCCCTGCGGAGTGGTGGGCGTTCCTGTTGGAGGCGGGGGTGGCCGACGGTCTGCTCCCGGTCAGGTCTCGCGACGCCTTGAGCCGGGTAGATCAAGGCCGGGAGCTCACCGCTCGGCAACTGATCCGCATGGCGAAGGTGTCTGCCGAGGTGCAGGAGCAGTGGGAGCCGTACGTCCGCAACTGGTCCAGTGCCTACTACCCTCGGACGCCGTACCGGGGAACCCCGGCCTGGCGGCTCCCCGGCCAGGACGTCGTCGGACGCCTCGGCCGGGAGGCCCGGCTGGCGTACGCACGGCTCGTTTTGCACGGCCTGGCCAGCTGGGACGACGCTAGGTTCACCAGCGTCTGGACCAGTGCCGGCAGCCAGAGTTCCCCGGATACGGAACGGGTCCCGACCCCGCTCGGCGCCTTCGTCCGGGAGCAGCCGTGGCTCCCGGTCCGGGGCCGCGACCGGGCCGTCCGGTTCGTCCGGCCGGCCGACGCCTGGCGCTGCCCGCCCGGGCTGGAGGAAGAGCCATCGTACGCGCCGACTGTCGATCATCGGCTGCGCCACCTTCTTGAACGCGGGAAGGCGGGCGACCGCCTGAGGGAGATGCGGCTGCCGACCTGGGACGACCCGCGAGACAGCGCCCGCCTCATCGCCGCGTTGGGGCAGCTTGCCGCGGAGGGCGCGTTGGGGGCCGAGGACCGGCCCGCCGCGCAGCGCGCCAACGAACGTGCCTGGAGGGACCTCGTACGGCGGCCCCTTCCTGCACTACCCAAGGGTGCCAGTATGCTCGCCGAGTCCGAGGACCGACTGATCAGCGTATCGCTGTCCGCCCTGGACGGCGGGGAAAGCGATGGCACTGGTGATGCCGGGACTGTGCTCTACGTCAGCGGCGAACGCGACGGCCTGACAGCCCTTCTGGTGCGGGAGATGGGGCGGCCCCTGCTCACCCTTCCCGGTGTCTCGGCGAAGGCCGTCGAGCTGCTGGCGACCGAACACCCCGCCAGCGTCCGGCATACAGACGACCTGATGTTCACGGTAACCGTGGACGGAGCACGGGTGGACCCTGCGGCCATGGGAGAGCCACTGGTCCAGCAGTTGCCCTGGCTCACGCTGGCCGTGGGCGTCCTCTCCGACCACTTGGCGCGCGGCCCCCGGGCGAGCGAGGCCGAGCTGAGCGAGTTGGTGTCCCTGGTCAGGAGCGTACGACTGCACCGTTACCACTCCTGGGACATCGAACTCGACGGCCGCCCCGTGACGTTGCCGGGCCGCCTCGGCGGAGTGCTGCCGCTGCCCGATCCGAAGCATCCGCTCGTCCTCGCCCCGGCGGGCGAAGCGGGCTGGCCCGAGATCACCCGCGTCGTGGTGGCACTCGCCGAGCTGTTGGGACGACGGGAGTTCGGCGACCGGCTGCGCCTCGCGGCCCACCAGCTCGCCTCCCTTCACGCCGATCTACGCGACCCGAGCCAGGAGGAGCTCGCCGATGCCCTGGAAGTCACGGTCCACCAGGTCGAGGAGACGCGTCGCCGAATCGACGGGGCCATCGGCGTGGTCCTCGAACGATGCCGGCCCTTTCTCGTCCACCTGCTTGGTTCGGAGGCGGCGGAGTCGTTGTTCCTGCCGCCGCCAGGCGACACCCGGGAGTTCCAGGCTCGCCTTGAAGAATACGCCGACGAACTCCCGTGCCTCGTATCCGAGTTCATCGTCAGGGCACGCGCGACCCGCGGTACGGACGAACTGCGGCGCGACCTGGGCATCGGATTCGCCGAGCTGAACGACACCCTGCGCACGATGAGCCCGCCCCTGGGTCCGATCAGCCACGCCGCTGAGCACGAGGAGGCACTCCGTACCTACCTGGACCTGCGTAAGAAGGAGTTCGTCAACCGGCTGCGCTGGGCGGTGCTGGAGGACTTCGACGCGCACCGTCCGATCCCGGACTGGCCTTCAACCCGGACCCTGGACTGGATCACCGCGCCGGAGGCATGGGCGCACACCGTGGATACGGCCGACGCAGGGATCCTGGAGGCATACGTGGAGGAGCGGCTGTCACTGCGCCTGGGCCGCCCGGTACCGTTGCCCCGGTCGGGCGAACGTCTGCCCGCCCTCGACCAGGTGCGCAGCGCGAACCTCCGCACAATCACCGGCCTGGCTGCCGACCTCGCGATCCTGATCAGAGCAGCCGATCACTCCTTGCCCGCCGCCTTCACCGCAGCCGAGCCCGCCGAGGAGGTCACCGCGCGGCTGGACTCTGTGGGAGCGCTGGACTTCCGCCCCCTCTCCCCCACCGACGTCGCCAGCTGGCTGGTGACCATCGGCCAGTGGCCCGACGGAATGGCCGTGGCGACAGATCCCGCACAGCACGGATTGTCCGGGGCCGCCCTGGACCGGGTGCGCAATGCGGCGGAACACGAACGCCGGGAACGTGAGCGCAAGCGGCGGTCGATCTCCGTCGGCGGCCGCGACTTCGACGTCCACTCCGGTGACTTCACCGCCCTCACCCGCGAACTCGCCCGAGTCCTACAGAGCGGCTCGGCGCCGGGGATCGCCGCCGTGGGACCGCTCCGCTTCACGGACCCTCGCCCTCGGCCCGGACACACCCAGGCCGGCAGTCGCACACGCGGGTGGCGGTACGGAGGGGGCACGGACAGCGGGCTGACCACGGTCCAGCGGGAGGCCATCGGGTACGTGGGCGAGTGGTACGCGTACCAATGGCTGTGCGTGCACTACCCGGACCACGTGGACGAGACCAGCTGGGTCTCGGGTAACCGCCGTAAAGCCTTCCCCGGTCCGTCTGGTGACGACAGTCTCGGTTTCGACTTCCGGGTAGGCTCCGGCAGCCGGCCCTACCTCTACGAGGTGAAGGCCACTGTGGGCGAAGGAGGCCGCTTCGAGTTGGGAGAGAGCGAGGTCCGCGCGGCCCGCCAGCACGCGGGCAACGACCGTTGGCGCCTTCTGGTGGTCACCCACGCCCTCACTCCTCACAAGGTGGCCGTCCAGATGCTCCCCAACCCCTACGGGAAGCGCGGTCGGGGACGCTACCGCGAGGAGGGCGGGGCACTGCGCTTCTCGTACGTGCTCTGATCTTGACTTTCAACCCCGGCCAAAATGAGCCGAGGCCACAGGGCCTGATCAAGTTCCGGAGTCGAGTGGCTGGACCGGGGCGAAATGAAGGAAGGGGGTCTCGTTGCTCTTGTCCGCGATCTGCCGGTGCCCAAGGACGGTGCCCGCGTGGCTCATGGCGGCCAGGAGCCACACGGACTTGCGGCCGGGAACGCGGGATCCGTGCAGGACCTTCCCGTCCACCGCCACGCCCCTCGACCGTGTCCCGGCCCGGCGGGAGTCGTCCCTAGACCAGAGGAACGCGCAGACCGCGGCATCGAGGGCGTCGCCGTTCGAGACGGCTGAGCAGCCGCATCACCGTGGTCGGGTGGGGCACTGAGACCGTCTTGCTGAGCGGATCAGTCCGGGGTGCGTCCGCGATCCACTCGGCGGTCGCGGTCAGGGACCGAGCGCCAGACAGATATCGCATGAAGCGGGAGCCGTCATAATCGCAGTTCAAAGCGGGTATGCGGCCGATCCAGACGGCTGTTGGAGCCTGGAGCGACTCCAGCACGGAGCGGCACCCCCCGCTGGAGCGCTCAGGGCACTCTGACACTCCTACGCGGCTTGCGGCCAAACCGATGCTCGGCTCCTTCGCACCCTGCCACCGAGAGGCACGGACCGCGTGCCTCCTGAGGGGCGACCAGCGATGGCCCCATGCCCTGGACAGTAGATGCCCGCAACCACCTCGGCGGGGATCGAGATCCGCGCCGTGAACAGTTGCAGTGAACTGTTCACTACGTTTTGCTTCCGGTATGGCACAGTCCCTCCGTCCCCAGGCCCTGCAACGCCAACGATTGTTCAGAGACATGAGCGTGGAACAGCTCGCCGAGGCTGTAGGGGTTACGCCACGTGCTGTACGCCACTGGGAAGCGGGAACACGGACTGTTGGTGACCGAGCTTTCGGCCGATTGCTAGAGGTTCTGCGGTGTGGTGCGCAGGATCTGACAGGGCGCGAACCGGGTACCGAGAGCCTGGCCGACTTGCGTCGTGATGCTGGCTTGAGCACGGAAGAGGCCGCCTCAGCTCTACGACGCAAGCGTGGTGCACACGGTCTGCATATCAGCGCCGAGAAGATCCGCGATCTTGAACGCGGCAGACGTGTGCGCGGCTGGATGTGGGGATCTCCCGAGACCCTGGGGAGAGTGGTGCACATGATCGCCCAGGTCTATAGAGTCCCCGACCGGGTGGTGATGGATGCCTGGCGCCGCAGCCGCCCGGAGGACCCTCTCCCAGTGCTTCCCGTCCGACGTCCCCGTCAGCCTTCCAAGGAGTCGATGGCTGTATGGAGGGCCCTCAACGAGCGGCAACGTACCTATCTGACGTGCATCTTCCGTCACGACCAGGAGGTAGAGGAAGAACAGCGGCAGGCCCGCTTGGTGGGAGCGGAACAGCGACCGGCAGCCGAATGGCGGCGCATGACGTTGGCGATCTCCGCCTCGTCTGATGTAGTCGGGTACACCCGCATTCAGGAGGGGCTGCGCGCAGCGGGGGTACATGACCCAGGAGCTGGATCGTCGGTGGCCGCTTTGGAGCGGCGTGGCCTGATCGTCGTGTACCGGGACCGGCTGTATGTCGACGGTCTGGGGGATATCCCCCGTACCCGGGTGGAGATGACCCGGCACGGGCGAGCGGTGGCCCGTGCGGCCCTCGGGGCTCCCCGGGAAGCAGGACCACCTGCGCCGCTGCTGTCGTTGTGGCTCTGGAAGATCATGGTCCGGGTCGCGCGCGCCGGAGCGCAGGGGGTGGACGGCAGCCTCGCCGGGCGTGGGCCGCATTACCTGGCGGTGGGGCAAAGCCCTGATGGACGGACCCCGAGCCGGGGCTTCATCGTGTTGCGGCACCCCGACGGAGTGACTCACGGACCGTACCGGTGGTTCCTTACCGACTCCGGGCGAAGCCACATCGCCGACCACCTCGACGCCTACCGCGGCCTGTATCCCGGCATCGACACCGAGGGCCTCGACGAGAGCTCTGGCTGAACTCCCCTCGGGATTCCCAGGGCCCATTGTCAGTGGCCTGCCGTATGGTCCGGCACGTGATGCAAGCTGACGACACAACGGACATTCAGCAGACTCACGCACTGCTGGAAATCGTCAAGGCGTTCGCCGTGTGCGAGCACGCGATGGTCGGCGAGGGACTGGACGGGCCGAGACGCCTGGACCGCCTCATGGAGGCCCACGGCATCCTGATGGCGGCATGCGGCCCGGGGCACCTGATCCTGTTCGACGAACTGATGGGCAGGCTCACTGGCGACCGGGCTGGCTCCCTGGAAGGGCTGCTGCCCGACTGGATCGACAGCGAGGCTCTCGCTGGCGTGCGGCTCATGGACAGCGAGGGCGTTGCCACGGAGGACGGGTTCGACTTCCGGCACGAAGCCCAGCGCGTCCTGCGGGCCGCGCAGAAGGTCGGGAAGTTCACCGGGCAGGTAACGAAACCGAAGCTGGATGACGAGTACAGCCAGGAAGCCGTCTTCAGCGCGATCAAGGGCTCCTTCTACCAGAGGCACCGCACCACTCTGGTTGAGAACCCGACGGTGCCGACGGGCAGTCTCACGGAGCTCAAGCTGCCCTCCCGGGCGAACGACTTCTACAAGCCGATCGCCCAGTACGCGCAGTTCAACGGCTGGTGGTGGCCCTGCCCCGCCTGCAAGTGGCCGATGAAGGTGACAGCTGCCCGCACCGGCGCGCGCACAAGGGGCAGGGTGCGGTGTCTGTACCCCTGGCACGAGGAGACGGGCGCGTCGTACGAGTTCGTCGTGACCGCCCGGAAGAAGTCGGCCCCCGAACTGAGTCCGACGTTCGAATGCCGGGTCCCGTCCGGCCGGTTCGCACGCCTATGGACCGGGGCCGTACCGCACGTGCCGCAGGCCAAGCCGGCCGCAGAGTACATGGCGCTGGTACGGCCGGTGTGGCGCTACACCGTCATCCCTGGCCTACCCGAACTGGCCCTGCACCGAGCCGCCGCGGCGGCCCTGGAGGGAACCGCCTGGACATCACATCTGTGGCCCAACGGGGACCAGTGTGACCTGTGGATCACCCGCGAAGGAAGCGAACAGCCGCACTTTCCTGCTGACTTCAAGGACTACACCTGGCCGAATCACCTGGTCAGCAAACTTCATATGGACGGCGGCGATAAGGGCGGCGCCGAGTACCTGGTAGTGCCCGACCATCGCCAGGACCAGGTGGCCCAGCTCCACGCGGTGTGCCGCACATACAGGATGAAGGCGGCGATGACCGCGACGGACTACCTCGAGATGGTCATCACGCAGATCAAGGAGGGCAAGGCGTGAGCGGGGAGATGACGGGTAAGGAAGCCGGCCTGGCTGGAGCACTCGCTCTGGCCGCGCACTACTTTCCCCGCAAGGACGACGAGGGGCGCATCCTGGCCGGCTTCGAAGAAGCCACGTTCTTCGCCCACCGCAAGCCGCAGGCATGGTCGGATTGGGCGAGCTTGCCAGTGGCCGAGCGGAACCTGATCCGTCAGGTGATGGCCTTGATGGCTCCCGAATGGACGGATGCGAAGAAACTCAGGGCCGCCGTCCTCGCGCTCCTAGGCACCCTGGCCCCCGATCCCGACCTCGCGGACAGGTCGGGAGGTTCGCTGCGGCTGCCGGCCGGAGACCCACAGCTGGCCGAGGCGGTGATTCCCAGGGTGGGAGGGGATTTCCTCGGATACGCACAACGCGTCACCGGGCCGTTCTTCACCTTCGGCAAGCGCCCCAAGGCACAGGCGTTCGCGGGCCCAGGAACCCTCAAGACGAGGACGGCCTACCTGGGCCAAGAGCACGGCACGACCAGTAGAGAGATCCATATCCAGGCGACTCCCGGCTTCCTTGAAGCGCCCGGCCACGAGGTGCTCCCGCAGGTGCACACCCGCCCGCAGCGCGACCGGGTCGCGCCGACAGTGAACCAACTCCTGGATGTCGCCAAGATCCTTAGCGGCCAGGACAAGAGCGTCGCCTACCTGCACAAGGTGCTCAAGCGCTTCTTCAAGGCAATGAAGACGACCGACGGCGAGCTGACCGAACTGGACCTGACGTCCGGAGACCTGCAGGTCCTCAACGCCCCCACGGGAAGCGGCAAAACGGTACTCGTACGGGTCATGGCGTCCTGGGCAGCGCTCAACGACCGGCGAATCGCCCTCGCCGTCACCGATGTCCGCGCCACCCTGGACATGGCCTGGGACATCAACAACGACCTGGCCTATCTGCACAAGAACAAGCACCTAGCCGAGCCCGCTCACTGCGCTCCGCTGATGTCCCCGTCGAGCATGCACCGGCGGGCCATGGACTACGCCGCCCTGGGTACCTCCACCCAGATCGACGAATGGGACCGGCGCGCCAGGACCGACATCGCGCTGCTGTCGGCCGGCTGCGCGCAGCGGGCGTTGATGGACCCGCCCACCCTGTATCCGTACGGGGAGGAGAACTGCACCTCGCTGACCTCTCCGGCCACCGGCTCCACCCGGCTCACCTGCTCCTTCGCCCCGGTGTGCGGCAAGTTCCAGCAGTTCTACCGGGCCACCGACGCGGCCGTGATCGTCACCAACCACGCCAACCTCCTGGAAGGCCGCACACGCATCGGTGTCGTCCTGGACGGGCAGGAGTTCCGCGGCAAGGCACGTGGCACCAGGGGCATGAGCGTCCTGGAGATGACGCTGCGCGCCTGCGATGCGCTGGTGATCGATGAGATCGATGCCTTCCAGACGGCCGCCATCAGCCGCTGTACCTCGGAGCTCACTCTGGCTTCCCGGAAACGGACGACCGCGTTGCGGGAGATCGACTCGGACGCCAGGAACCTGCCCGTCGTCCATGAGATGGCCCTTGCAGCGCCGGTCAGCCACGCGCGGCTCATGGCCGAGATGCTGCTGCTGTGGCTCTGCTCAGGCAGCGGGCTCAGGCTGAACCCGGGCAACGAGGCGGACAGCCCTGACGGGGCCAGCCGCGACAACACCGGCTGGCGCCTGGCCCGCTCGAGGGACCGTGAAATCCTTCAGCTCCTGTTCCCCCACCAGACCGCGGCCGACGACGTTCCGCCCGAGCTGTTCGCCTTCCTCGACGAGATCATGCCCGCCCGCTGGTACGCGGCCGGACCGGATGAGGAGGCCAAGCTTCCCGACGGAGCCGACTGGGACGCCATCCAAACAGCCCTGACGATCCTCACCGCGCAGCGCGGCCAGGACCACCTCACCGACACTCGCGACGCGATGCGCACGCTCCTGCGTGAGCTCGTGCCCGATGCGCATCAGCAGGCCGCCGTGGTGAACCTGTTGATCACCCGCACCGTGCTACGGGAACTCGACAGCGCGCTGGACGAGCTGCGCATGCAGGCCCAGACCCTGCGCTATCTCGACCTGGGATCGGTCCGCAAGATCCTTGAAAGCATGCGCAGCAGCACGGTCGCCACCCTCTACCCCCTGGCCATGCTGGGCCGCTCCATCCACGGCTACCAGGTCAAGGGCATGGACAAAAAGGAGCAGGAAGCGGAACTCCTGTCACGTTCTTTCGGCGGCGATCCGCACACCTTCGTCAGCGAACTCGGCGGCCTCACCGCCCTGCTGGCGGCCGGCGTGCAGCGTCCCGTCATGGGCCTGTCCGCCACCGCCTACCTACCACAGGCCGTACAGGAACACATCCATGCCCCGGTCCGCTGGTGGCTCCCCGACACCCGTCCGGAGTCCATCGTCACCCTCGCCACGCCTGTACGGGGCAGCAGCGGGGATGCCATGAGGATCGGGGGTCTCCCGCCAGAGCTGAAGCCCAACGCACTGCGCGATCTCGGCCGGGGCCTGTACGAGCAGCAGCTCGCCAAGCGCCTGGCCCGCCTGGAGAAGCACGAACCGGAACGGGCCCGCGTCATCCTCGCCGTCAACTCCTATGAGCAGGCCGCCTACCTCGCCTCCGGGGTGGCACAGGCCGACGGGCTGAACCACCGGATCTGCCTGCTGGTGAAGAAGCCGGAGAAACAGAACTACGAGGAGCACCTGCCTGCCCACGTGGACCGGATGGTCCGCGAAGAGCTCAAGGAGTTCCCCGACCGCGGAGAGATCCTTATCGCCCCCCTCGCCGTCATCGGCCGGGGCCTGAACATCGTCGTCGGAACGCGCTCGGCAGTCCGCGACATCTATCTGTGCGTCCGGCCTGTCCTGAGCATCGAGGACACCGACTGGCTGCACGCAAGCGTCAACGCCGCCGGTTACAACACCCTTCCCGCCGGCGGCAGCGACGAGCCCTTGGCCGTCCTGCGCGCAGCAGGCGAAGCCTCCTGGAAGCAACTCACCAAGATCCTTCGCTCCCCGGCCCGGTTCTCCAACATGGACCACGACCTGCGCAAGGAACTCGTCGCAGGAATGCTCGTCCTGCTCATCCAGCTCGCCGGCCGTGCCCGGCGGGGCGAGACCGACATGACCCTCCACATCGTGGACCACTCCATCCACGACAAAAAGTTCAGCTCCGACCTGGCCACGATCATCGAACAGATCTACCGCGACTGGACTCCGAAACAGCGCGACATCATGAATGAGCTCTACGGTCAAGCGCTTCAGGCATTCCTGACCTATGCAGGGCTCGACCGCGAGACGCTCTGAACTGATCACGCCCGTCGCCGCCTTGCCGCGGCGGAGACGGACCCGCATCCTCTCCCCAACGGAGAGACCGAGAGACGAGGTACCCCCGCTCATGGGGCGAAGCAACACTCAGCGGGATCTCACCGCGCACACCACATCGATCCGGTGCACCCCCGAGCTCCTGGACGGCATGACCGCCCTGGTCTGGGACTTCGGCGACTACCACTCGCCCATCCGCACGGCCTGGAGGGATTTGGGGAGCACGGCCTCAAAGAACGCGAAATGGATCAAGGGTGTCCAGGAATCCGACCCCTTCCTGGTCCCCTATTCCATCGCTGTCACCGTGCTCCAGCAGATCACCGATGGCTACGTCTACCTGGACAAGTACCTGGCCTTCATGGTGACGCTCAACCCCGTGGAGCCCGACGCCCTCAGGACGGTCTTCACTTACCTGGAAGGCATCGTCCGCCGGATTCCTCTGGATGAGATCCCCTTCATGGATCCACCCACCTTGGCCCGACTGGTCGCGGACGTCGCTCCTGAGCGCCGAAGCCTGGCTATAAACATCCTCCAGGAGGAAGACGGCAAGCCCGCCAGTCCGGACAGCTGGGCCTACGAGGCGGTGAAGTGGCACATCGCCAAGAAGCTGGCGGCAAAGCCCTTCCTCGACCGGGAAGTCGAGCCGGTCCGTGAGGCGTACGAGGCGGCGAACGGCCAGGTGAAACACAGGACCGTCGGCTGGCAGCCCTCCGACAACGTCGCGGCCGTGCAGTACCGGCCCATCAGCAACGGTGACCTGATCGCCTGGGAACAGCCCATCGGCCCGGTCTTCGCCACCCTCGCCCACCCGGTCGACCTCGCCGAAGCGCTCAAGGCCCGTCCCGAGAACCCCACCCGCAGTCAAGTCCAGTATGCGCTGTCCCGCCTGTCGGTGAAGATGGCTACCTACACGGCCGAGCCGAACCCCGTCCTGAATCTTGACGCTCACATCCGGCGCATCAACAACACGGTGATCCACGCCAGCACCGTTCTCGTGGACCAGGGAACAGACCGGCCGATCATGTCTGTGTCCCTGGATGGGCGCGGTCTGCGGCAGACGAACAAGCACGCGCTGGAAATCCTGGCGAAGATGGACGCCGACCGGTCTTCGCTCAACGCCATCGAGGAACGCGCCGCCGGTGAGCGCAGCCGCCTGAACGCCAGGGACGAAAATGGCAAGAGGATCGACATCCTGACTCCTCCTCCTGGAGCGATCAGGCCGACCATGCCGAAGGCGGACTCCTTCGCTGTCGGTACCGGCGCCGGCATCTACCATCTCTCCCTGCTGCGGGAACACATCCAGCGAGTCTTCGGTGACGCCGTCTCCCTGCTCGACCTGAAGTCGAAGGGAAATGTCTTCGGTAAGCGTTCCCACGAGCCCGCCACCGCCGCCCAGGAGAAAGAGAAGAAACAGAAGAAGCAGGATGGCGAATACGTCGATCTCATCGGCAAGCCCTCCCCGGAGGGTATTCGCCGTTCCATCGAAGCGGCCGGCTACAAGAAACTCCGCATCCTGTGCCTGTGGTACCGCGACGCGACCCTCACGCGGATGATCCACGGTCTCGCCCACCCCTACGGGCTGGACCCGGAGGGCATCGATCCGGACCCTGGCGGAAAGAAGTCCTTCCCGCTCGCGGACGGCATCGAAGCTGTCTTCTGCAACGCCGAAGCCCTGCTGGAGCACGGCCCCGGCACTCAGCGCGCCACTGACGCCCAAAGGATCGCCGGCACCTTCGCAGAACCCGGCGTCCTCCTCGCCGCCTGGTGTGAAACAGAGATCCCGGTGCGCGGCGAGGAACACGAGGGCATGAAGCCCGCCGAAGTGAAGACCGCCCTGGCGGAGAACGACGCCAAGCACCAAGTCGTCCGGGAGCTCGCCAAGGCCGCAGTGCCGTCCCAATTCCTCGTCGGCCGCGAGTACGACCCGTTCACCAAGACCTTCACCATCATCAAGAGGCCCGCGAAAGCCTTCGAGGATCACCGCGTCTACATGGGTCTGCTGGACCTCTACCGTTCGTGCGGGGTCGTGGACGACCGCTTCGAGCGTGCCCTCTACCCCGGCGACGACACCTACCCGCTGCCCCGCATGGCCTTCTGCGGCATCCACATCCGCAAGCAGGCCACGGACCGCAAGTACAAGGGCCAGCCCAAAAGGATCATCACCGCCAGCGTGATCATCCCCTCCCCTGAACCCGGCGGCCCGTGGCGCATGATCGGCTGGAGCAACATCCACCCGCAGTGGGAGCACTACGCCCTCGCACAGAGCAACTTCCACGCCGCCAACTACCCTCTTCACACTGAAAACGGCGACGGCGAAATCCAGCGCTGGGCACAGGCCGGTGAAGACGTCCGCACCGCCCTCCAAGAGCTCCACGACGAGCTCGACGGCCTGCCCTACGCCTTGATGATCGACGGTCACGCCAGCCGCCGTGTATGGCCCGGCCTCCACAACAACAAGCAGGGCCTCGGAAAAGATCCCGGCGACCCGCGCCTTTGGCTCCCCGCAAGCGGACTGCCCCCGTCCTGGAATCCGGTCAGCATCATCCGCATGAACTGCGCGCAGGCGGAAATGCCCCGCCTGGTCGCCGTCACCGAGAAGCAGAAGAACGGCAAGACCGTCCCGCTCAAGACCTCCAGCGACCTCTACTACCCGGAAGCCCGGCCCGAAGGCCACCCCTGGTTCCTGTTCACCGAACCCCGCAACTACGGCAAGAAGCGCCACGGGCAGTGGAAGACCCGCTGGCGCGCCGACCCGGGGAAGGCATCGAAGAATGCCGACGAGCGCAAGGAGAACGAACTGAGCGCACCGTGGTACAGCATGACCACCAGGGAGATCACCCCCATGCACACGCGGGACGGCTACGACCGAGAGATTCTCGCGGTTGCCGCGGCACGGCTTTGTCACCAGGCGCTCTCCTGGTCAGACCGGACGCGATACCCAGCCCCGCTCCACGCCGCGCTTCAGATGGACCTTGGCCACCCCCAGTACCGACGCTCCGAGCCGAAGGACTTTGAGAGCATCGAAATCCTGAGGGAAGCCAGCGGCACCGACCTGTAGGTATAGGGACGGCTCCGAGCCGTTCGGCGTGGTGGCCTCGAAGATGAGGCCGCCACGCCGAACGGCAGCAACGCTGGCCGCACTCATCTCAGGTGGAGTGACGGCCTCGTCTGGCACGAAACGCCCACCCTGTGGCCCCAAACGGATGCACAGGCGATGATTTGACGAGACGACAACGATCTGATCGACGCTTTCAGCTACTCCGTGGGCCGAAGGTCCGCCCTGCCCCCCTTACGCGTTCTGGAGTAGATGTTGTCCTTCACCGACGCCATCGCGGCACCGGACCAAGATCAGGACCCCTGCAGGTCGCTGGTCCACGTGGCATACGGTTATGCAGTTGGTCTGATACGGCCAGGACATCACGTGCCAAGGCGCGTTCGAGTGTGCTTGCGTCGCGCCCAGAGCTCAGTTGTGTCAACGGTCATTAGGCTCTGGACGAACCGCTTCGGGACGATCTCTGCAGCCATCCTTGGCCGTTCGACAGCACGAAGCGCTGGGTGCCACCTGGAAGAGGGTGTCGCTGTCGCACGGCCCCTCTGATCAGGCAAGCGCCTCCGCCTGTCGGTGAGGGAACAGCAGGATCGTTCATACGGCGACGGTGAGCGGAACGTCCAAGCGCTCCCAGGCACCAAGAACGGCCTTGTGCGCGTCCGGTTGAAGGTGAGCGTAGCGCTGGGTGGTCTGAAAGCTCTCGTGGCCGAGGAGGTGCTGGACCTCGTAGAGCGAGACTCCCTTCTGGACCAGCCATGAGGCACAGGTATGACGCATGGAGTGCGGCGGGTAGTGCGGGACGAGTTGTTGCTCGCCGTCGGTGTCGAAGTAGTGGGCGGCGTCGACGGTGGGCCACCAGGTCTGCCGGCGCCAGTTGCTGTCGGCGAGGAGCCGTCCGGCACGGCCCTTGGTGATGGTGGTGAACACCACGGCGTCGCGGTCGAGCCGGTGGATGTGGCGTTCGAGGGCCTCTAGGACGTGAGGCGGGAGCGGGACCTCTCTACGACTCTTGGAGCTCTTGGGGTACTCCTTGATGCCGCTCTTGCTGTTGACCTCCACCACAAACAATCGCGAGCGGCGCTGGTCGATGCGGTGGCGATGCAGGCCAGACAGTTCTCCCCAACGGAGTCCGGTGTAGAAGCCAAGCAAGCACATCGTCCGCCACGCGGCGGGGAGTTCGTCCAGGATGCTCTGTGCCTGGTCAAGCGTGAACCACTGCGGCGGCTTGACCGCGATCTGAGGCAAGTCGATGTTGCGGCACGGGGTCACCGCCAGGACATCGTCGTCGACGGCAGCGCGCATCATGGAGGATGTCAGGTTGTAAGCCCGTTTGATCGCAGCGGCCCCCGCCCCTTTCTCGACCAGGGTCCGGATCCAGCTCTGGACGTCCATACGAGTGATGGCCCGCATCTCCCAGTCCGCCCAGTAGGGCATGACGTGGTTCTTGATGTTGGACGCATCGCCGCGAAGCGTGTGGGGCTCAACGATTCGGGCGTTCCACCATCGGTCGTGCCACTCGCGGAATGACATCTCACCGGCCCGCGGGTCGCGCATGCCTCCGCGGGCGAACTGGGTCTCCATCTCGATGCCCCAGGCGCGCGCCTGCGCCTTGAGGGGGAACGACTCGCTGAACCGGTCTCCTGTCCGGTTGCGTACGGTCGCCTGCCACTTGCCGGACTTCAACTTACGGAGGTACGAGGCTCTACTCCTTGTTCAACGGTGACGGGGCCGGGATGGGCCAAGGTCAGCGGCGGGCTGCCGGCGGTACGACGGCACGGCGGCTGATGAACTCGTCGAGGCTGGCCGCGGGGACCCGAACACGGGACCGGCCTGATCCGGTACGGAGGTCGACGACTGGCAAATCGCCGGCAGCGATAAAGCGGTAGACGGTGCGGCGGTCGACGTCCAGGGCGGCGGCGACGGCCGGGATGGACAGCAGGCGTGCAGGCATGGAGGAGAACCTTGAGGTAGGGATGGACTTGGGGTCGGCGTGTCAGCAATCGGCGGGTCGACCGGGAGACCTGCAGCTCGGCAAAGACCCTCATCGACCGTCAGCTTTTGCCCAGGCCGAACCGGAACCGCTACTGACATGACGCCGTCCCGCGATTGCGGATAGACGCGGAGTCAGCAAGCGAGACGGACAGGCCCGCCAGGCCGGGGTGAAAGGGCAGGGGGTATCGCGGATCGGCACATCAGGTGAAGTTCCTCGAGAGGGAGCACACTGGCGACAGAACGGAATCAGCAACGCCAGAGTGCCCTCACGCAAACTCGACTTGGGAATCGTTGCTTTGAGGAAACCAGGGCTGCAAAATCAGGGAAGCCGCAGGCGGGGCCGCTCATTACCTCCTTGCGACTTGCGGCACTACCGCCTGCATCCCGTAACGGCTCCACCGCCAAGCACAGCCGCTACGAACACCCTCAATGGTCATCACGATCGCCGGTTTGGCTAACCGGCGATCGTGGTCTATGTTGCGCACCGCATCAAAGGGATCCGACAGCACCTCGGGCTGGCCGCAGTCAGGACGCCAGCCGGTGAGCGCGGGGATGAGGCCGCACCGTTCGCGACAAACACCAGCAGACCGTCATCGGGTTGGCGGTCACGATCCCCCTAGCACGCTCAGGAACCGCGACGGCATGGGCCACGAGCCGAGTTGCAGCTCCGGGGTGCGCCGCAACATGTGCGAGGACGGCCCTATCGCGGCGGTAGCCGTGTGGCAGCAGATCCTCGCCGAACAGGCCAGCCGTTCAGTGCACCGAACGCAAAGAGGAAGGGGGGATGATGAGCATGCAACGAATAGCGGAACCGGCAGGCGGGCCTCCTAAGTAGTGCCGTGCCAGCAAAATAGTCCGGCGCGGTGCAGGGTTCCGAATCATTCGCAATCCGGCGCACTGGAGTAACTGCATGCGTCTGATTTGGTGTTTTCCGGGACGTTATACGTTGGCATGCTCCCGGCAGAAGTTTCCAGTCCTTTGGAGTTCTTTCCTGTCTGCCGTGGGCGAATGCCAGCGGACAACTGTTGGAGCCCTCCTGCCACAGACCCGTTGAGGCGGGCATGCGTCGGCACCCGCATCATGAAGCCGGCACACAACCTCGTTGACGAGGAGACCTTCACCGTGGTTTCGGAGCGACGCGCCACCCAGAATGACCCGCAGCCGTCTGACTGATCCGGGCTGGTGGGTAGTTCCCCCCTCACCGGTAGCGACCGGCTTTCGGCGTGCCCTTGACGGCTGGGTAGGGTCGCGGTACCCGAGCTGAAGAGGTAGTTGCATGACCAACGAGATTGTGATCGCGCAGACGACCAGCGACAACGAGGATCAGGCGAAGGCTCTGGCCCGTGGCGCGGTCGAAAGCAAGTTGGCAGCGGGCGTTCACATTGATGCGCCGATCACAGCCTTCTACTGGTGGAAGGGGAAGGTCGAGACGGCGCACGAGTGGCGGATCTCGTATATGACTACGACGGACCGTCTCCCTGCACTGGAGGCGTGGCTGCACGAGAAGCACCCGTACGACGTCCCCCAGTGGATCACACTGCCCGTGACCGGAGGGTCGGAGGCGTATTTGTCCTGGGTTGTTGCGGAAACGGCCCGGGACTGAAGAACGACGGGACTACAACGGCGTTCGCGTCCTGAGTTTGGCCCTGTACCGACGCAAGGGGGTTCAGGAGGCGAACTGCCGCAGGTAAACAGCAAGGTCCTTTTCTCTCTCGGGGAGCGACGCTGCGATAGTCGATGCGCGCTCCTTGCCCATCGTGTTGGGCTTGGCCTGTGCTGCGGCGGCGAACTGGCTTGACACGTAGACCCCTTGGTCGACGTCACCTCCACGCAGCAGGGCCGAAGCGAGATCACCGAGAACCACGACGCCTCCGTCCGGGAGTTCGTCTCCGAGGCGGTCGACTGCGGTGTCTGCTGTGGCGGTGAGTTCGGGACGCCCCAACTGCCCGTATACAGAGAGGGCCAACGAGTCCATGCGGTACGGGGTCACGAACCGGACCCACGCCTGCTCGCTGGTGTGATCTGCGAAGTCGTAGGCGAAGCGCGCTCGCTCCAACGCCCGGAGCGCCCCCATTTCGTCGCCGACCGCTGCAGCCTCCTCCGCGCATCTGCCGAGAACCCAGGCTGCAGCAGTAGCGTTTCCGTGGCCTCGCACGTCGTTGGCGGCTTGGGAGAGGAACTCCATCTTCTCCTTTGGCGTCAAAGCGCCGTAGCTGCTGTAGGTCAGGGCCAGGGCTCGGAGTGGAGGATGCCCGGCAGCCGCCGCGCACTGCGACGTGACTTTGTAGTAGGCGTTGGCTTTGTCGTGCTCCCCCAGGTCCCAGGCCACCCAACCGGCCAGAGCGGCGGTTTCCCCGGCGGCGATGGTGAGAGCGCCTTCGTGATCACCTGCACGAGGCAGGGCCGCAGTGATCGCGTCAAGATGCGACTCGACCGTTTTTTGTAGCCGCCGCGCGCTGAGGTTGAGTTCCTGGACGTGCAGTTCAGCGGCTCGGTCGATGAGCGCGGCGGCAGCGGGCGAATCGATCTTGGCCCCCTTGCTGAGGGCGAAGGCGAGGCGCCCCCAGGGCTCGGCGGCCACGCTCACGCCGATGGTGGCGCTACCCAGGAGCGTGCGACGCTTCACGGCGTCTTGCTCCTTGCCTGCATCGGCATGCCCCTTTCTCTTCCGAGCGCGGGCGGCCTTGGCCTCTCGCTGTAGTTTCTCGAAGGGGACACCGCAGGCCGCCGCGATGTGGCCGATCGTGTGGTTGGTAGGAATGTTCTCGAAGTTCTCATAACGGCTGATCTCTCGGCGGGTCATGGTGTCCCGGCCGGAGACAGCGTTGATCGCCTCCGCCTGCTCCTCCTGAGTCCGGCCCGCCTCCTGCCGAAGCCGGAGGAGCAGGTCTGCGAACGGGTCTGGCATGAGTGTGACCTCTGTTGGTGGGCGGAATCCAATCATGGCCTCAATTCCCCCCTGTACTTTCCCCCTTGACATATTTTTCCCCCTCTGGATTCCCCTGGTCGACGGCGTCGCCGCGCGGTGCCATAGCCCACATGACCAGGCTCCAAGAGGCGGCCCCGCCCGGCGGGGGCATCCGTAGCTGTGCGGATACAGCAGGCGCGTCATGCGTCAGGCCAGTTCAGGAAGATGAGCCCGTCGCATGGGAGAGGGCAGAGGTACCGGCGGCATCCCATGCCTGTCAGGCGGCCCTTCTCCCCGACCTCGCGAAGGTCGGGGAGATGCGGCGCATAGCCAGGGCGTTCCTGCGGCGGTGCCGTGTTTCGGAGCCGGTGGCGGGGTTCGTCGTACTGGCCGTTTCGGAGCTGGTCACCAACGCCGTGGTCCACGGTGAGGGCGAAGTCGTGCTCCGCATCACGGTGGGCGTCGACGTGGTGCGTGTCTCGGTAACCGACCACAACCCGGCGCCCGCTGTGCTCAAGGAAGCCGGACCCGACGGTGAATCGGGGCGCGGGATCCGGCTGGTCGATGCGATCTCAGACGCATGGGAGAGCAGCGGCGAGGAGACGTGGTGTGAGTTCCGAGACGCGAGGGCTGCAGCTTGAGCCAGACCTCCAGTTGGTTGCCGACGATGCAAATGGCAAGCCGGGCAGCTCAGTCGCTTCTGTCATACAGGGCGCTCCGAGGGCCGTTCGCCCGCCTTCGCCCAGTAATTCGGTTCGAGCATCTCGCCGGGCCAGGCGGGCTGACGGATCGGGCCACGAGGCCCCATCTGTTCGAAGTACGGTGCCAAGTCGATCACGGGCGTTCCGTCTACAGCGTCGAGATCGGTGACCAACAGGTCCCGCCCCTCGACCTTGAGCAGCCGCGGGTAGCTGATCGCCAGTTGATTGGGACGCCGATGGTTGCGGTGGACGAAAGTACCGGTCGACGGCCAGTCCGGATTCCCGCGGGGGCTGCGTGCGTGGAGCTGGACGTCTTCCGGTCGCGCCAGGTGGAAGAGCCAGGTCACCGTCAGATGGGAAAACTCTTCGATTCCCTGCAGCGTCTCAAGGGGGTACGCCTCGTTGAGTCGGATGACCGACTCGACTCCGCCCTGGTAATCGTCCTGAACGCGGGTGTGGCCCCCGACCACCGTTGCGATCGATTCGACCTCGTACGTTGCCATCGGCGCTCGTTCCTCTCTAACGGGGTCGCGTGTTCAGCATCTGCCGTCAATAGCTGCGGACGTGCCCGGTGGTTAGCCTATGGCGCGCAGCATTTCCCGCGCCCGGCGGTCCAGTTCGGCGACGTGGCGGCCACCACGTTGCCGCACAGGCGAGAGGTCGCTCTGCATGCGGACGATGACGTCGCGGGCGCGGCCGGACTGGACGCCAGCCATGGCGTACAGTGCTTGTCCCCAGGTACCACATGCCTCATCGAGGCGTCCCTGCTGGACCTGGACAGCACCGAGGTAGCCGAGCGTCACACTGTGGGTACGGGCATACTGCTGCCGCCGGCGGGTGGCGACGCTGCGCTGGAAATGCAACTCCGCGTCGAGAGGATTTCCCAGGTCCCGCAAGGCACACGCAGTCTCGTGGGCGAGGGAGGCTTCCTGGAAAAAGCTGACGCGGTCGGGGGCATCCTCGTTATCGGTACGTGCGAGGTCCCTCTCCGCGCGACTGATGGCCGCGAGAGTGCCGCGGCGGTCGCCGCCGGCGGCCAGGGCGCGGGCATGGACTACCGCGAGCAGGGCCTTCTCCCGCGAGCTGGCCTGGCCGTAGTGGGTGCGGGACATGGAGGCGTCGGCCAGGTCGAGCGCTCTGCGTGGGTGCCCGAGGTCGACTGCTTGATGGGCGAGGGCACGCAGGATGTGGCCGCCCAGCGGTCCGTCTGCGGCTTCGGCCGCAATGCGTGCGGCGAGGGTGAGGTAGCGCTGGGCGGTCCGATGCTCGGAGGCGTCGAAGGCCATCCAGCCGGCGAGGTAGGTCATCTCTGCCACGGCCGAGTACGTATCCCGGCGGTGCTGTTCCGTTCGGAACCTGCTGCCCAGGAGCGGCACCGCTTCGTCGCGAAGATGGCCGGCCAGGGCCGAGCGCCCCGAGGCTCCACCGCGCTGCTGGTCCCTCGCGGAGTAGAAGGTGGTCAGTTTGCGGACATCGTCGATGTCAGCCTGAGTCACCAGCCGGGAGGAGACTGCAGGGCGCGAGGCCGCCGCGGCCGGGGCGGCTGCCCACCATGGAGCGGCAGGCAGGACGAGGCCGGCGGCCGAGTACGCGGTGGTAGCCAACAGCTTGCGTCGGTGCATATCCAGATCGTCGCTTCCCAGCTCGGCCAGCACGGTCAGAGGGTCGACGCTCCAGTCAGAACTACTGTCAGTGGATCCTGTCGGCCCATCTTCCAGTCCGAGGTCAGCGAGGGTGAGGCGTCGGCCGAGCCTGCGGGACAGCGTCTCACGCAGGATATGAGGCGCTCGTCCACTGGGCTTCGTGCCCTGGACCCACATGGCGATGTGGGAGCGGGAAATGGCCTCCAGTTCGCGTACACCGCTCTCCGCGGCAACGCGAGCGACCGCGGCGGCTGCTTGGGGCTGGGACCAGCCCGCTTCGCGCAGGAGCGCGGCAAGGGCGACGTTTCTCTCACGGGCCATGTACTGCCCCTCGGTTCCGAAATGATCTTTGACGCCTTTGACGGCCTTGAGGGCCGCGTAGGCATACCCCCTGACAGGGATTCGCGGTTCGCTCAACGTAGCCGCAGGATCACTCACCTTGCACGTCAGTTGCCTGCGGTGCACAGCGTTCCTCGCTCAAGTTGGCTTGATTCACCTAGGAGTTGCGTCATGCGTCCCTCGCTGGCCCTTCGCCGGGCGTGCCAACTCAGTGATCAGGGAAGGAGAAGCCACGCCCATGGTGAGCCCATCCTGCGACGGGACCCGGCGGCCTCGGCGACGGAAACGGTGGCGCTCGTGCTGGGCGAGGACTCGCCGTTACCCGATACTGCCGCCGACGTGGAGGACCTCGCACTGCGGCTGCGAGGACACGTCAGCCAGCTCGGAGCTCTGACGCCTTCGCAAGAGCCAGCCCTGCTCCGTGCGCAGCAGCTCTGTTCGGGCGGCCTCCCCGATGGCTACATGCCCAGCAGGGTTCATCTGGTCAGGCTGGCCGAGGCGACCCAAGACCTTATCGCTGCCGTGCAGGCCCACGACGTGGCCCCTGCGAAGTCGGTCCAGAGACGGCGCTGGTGGAAGCCGCCGATCAACGTGCTGCGCGGCGCGGTCTTCGCTCTCGCCCTCGCGTGCGTGGTTCTGGCCGCGTCGGTGCCCCGGACATGACCGCCGCCGAGGCAGTTCTGATCGCGCTGATTCTCGGTCCCATGGCGTGGCTGGCTCTTCGCAGCACGCCTAGCCACCCCCACCCTGACGAGGATTCCCATGCCTGACAGCGCCTTTGCGGCAGGGCCGGCCGCCACCGGCCACCGCCGACGGCGGCCTCCGATCGACGCGTTCACGCTGCACCATGTACACCGCGCCGTCGCACTGCCCCTAGTGCTCCTTGCCGCACTGCTGGGTGCCGCCTTCATCCTCTGGTCGGTGCCCGTGGTGGGCCCCGGCTGGCTCCTCGCCGGCCTCGTCTGCGGACTGGCGGGGGTCGCCACGCTGGCGGCCCGCGGAGCGCGAACGGCTGCAGGGGCCGTGCAGGCGGCTGCGGAGCATGCCCAGGCAGCGGCACTGGCAGCGATCGCAGGAGCAGCGGCGGCCGTCGAAAAGTCGGTGCAGTGGTCGGCAGACGAGCTGTGCCGCGGGGGACGGCCGCCGCTGCCGGACCTGCAGGTGCCACCATCGGCCAATCCGAACGCCGAGATCAACAAGGCATTGAGTGGCGTCCAGGTGCAGGTCATCGCGTCGCTGATACGGGTGCACGACGAGTCCCAGTCCGTCGTCCTCCTGGAAGTGCTGCGTCGCCTGGCCATGCGCGAGCACGCGCTGGTCGGCAAGGCGCTTGAGGCACTGAGCCAGCTGGAGATGCTGACCGACGACCCGGAGCTGCTCGCCAAGATCTTCGAGATCGATCACCTCGTGACGCGGATGCGTCGTCAGGTCGAGAGCACAGCGGTGCTGGGCGGGCAGTCCCTGCGCAGCGTGCGTCGGCCCGTTCCCGTCAAGAGCGTGCTGCGCGGCGCCGTCTCCGAGGTCGTGCAGTATCCGCGGGTGGCGGTTGCGGCCGGGTCCGTGGGCGCGGAGCTGGGCCTTCCCGGCCATGTGGGTCCGGACCTGACGCACCTGCTGGCTGAGCTGATCGAGAACGCCTGTGAGTGTTCCGATCCGGCTACGAAGGTGATGGTGCGTGCGCAGCGGGTGGCGAACGGGCTGGCGGTCGAGGTCGAGGACCGGGCCATCCCCATGCATCCGCAGACGCGGGCGCAGATGAACCACCTGCTCCAGGCCCCCGACGAGGTCGACGTCAGCGGCCAGGTGCGAGCGGGGCAGCTCGGCTTACTGGTCGCCGCGAAGATCGCCCAGTCGCACGGGCTGTCCGTTCTCCTGCAGGAGAACGTGACGGGAGGTACCACCGCCCTGGTGGTCATCCCGGCACGGCTCCTAGTAGCGATTCCCTCCGTCGACGATGCGAGCGCGCTGCCCCAGGACGCCCGCCCCTTGGCGCCGCAACCGCAGCAGGTTGCCGCGACTCCAGCCGCCCCGAGGCCGGGGCAGGTCCCACGCCCCGGTACCGCAGGGGCGCCGGAAGCCGCACAGCCAGGTCACTCTGCTGATGCGCCCGCCCTTCCCACGCGTAGACGCCAGGCCGGCACGTTCCATCCGCCACACGTGCGGGAGCAAGCCCCCGTGACCGCGGCAACGCCAGGGCTCGCAGCCGCCTTCCGCACCGCCATCCAGGCCGGCGGGCAAGCCGGTTCTCCCACCGCTTCGACAGAGCACCCCAGTCCCTGAACCTCGTCCCTCCACGTTCCCGGTGGCCGTTACATCCGCTGGCCCTTCCCCCCTTCTGGAGCGATCCCTATGAGCACCCACCCCGCGATGAACAACGTGACCGGCGACGCACCCGCAACCGAGACAACGGCAAGCGGACAGCGGGACAACATGGCGTGGCTGCTGCGGCAGTTCGCCTCCGACACGACGGGCGTCACGCACGCCGTCCTGCTCTCGCGGGACGGACTACGGCTGCTGGACAGCGACGTCGACAAGGACTGGGCGGACGAACTGTCGGCCGCTATCAGCGGAGTGGCCTCACTCGCGGCGAACATCACCGGTCCCACCCACAAGAAGAGGCCGGCGAGGCAGGTCGTCATTGAGCGAGACGACTGTCTGATCTTCGTCCAGAGCTCCGGTCGCAGCGCGGCCTTCGAGGGCCATCCCGGCAACGAACGGGGCGTGGTGGACACGGTCCTCGCGGTGATCGCGACCACGGACGCCGATGCCGGCACCGTCGGGTTCGAGATGGGGCGCCTGGTGCAGAAGTTCGCCCCCTACATGCAGATTCCCGTCCGCGTCGGCACGGGTGATGAGGTCCGGTGACCGTACACGGCAGCGCGGCCGAGGATTCGACGTTCGTGCGGACCTACACCCTGACGCGCGGTCGCACCCGGCCACGGCATCTGCTCGGCCTGGACACGGTGCTGGATGCCGGACCCGGGCGGCCCGGCCCGGGCCAGGCCGAGGAATGCGCAGAGATCCTCGCCCTGTGCCGGGAGCACCGGCGTTCGGTGACCGAGCTGGCGGGCCGACTCGGCCGTCCCGTAACCGCCGTCAAGATCCTCATCTCCGACCTCCTGGACGCCGACGCCCTGGTCGTCCCTGTCACCGCCTATGCCGCGTCCGACGCGCATGCACGTCCCTCTGCACAACTGCTGGCGGCCCTGTCTGCCGGCCTGAAGAGGAAGTGGCCCGATGCCATCGCCTACCCCCAGGCCGGGTGACCCGGCCGTGGTACTGCGGCCGTCGTCGCGCCCGTGTACCGGTGCACCGACCGTGCTGAAGGTCGTGATCGCTGGCGGTTTCGGCGCGGGCAAGACCACCGCCGTGGGTGCCGTCAGTGAGATCACGCCGCTGAGCACGGAGGAGTACCTGACCGAGGTGAGCGCGGACGTGGACAGCCTGGCGGGCGTCGAGGCCAAGCAGACCACCACGGTCGCCTTCGACTTCGGTCGCCTCCACCTGCCCGACGCGCCCGTGCCCCTGGAATTGTTCCTGTTCGGCACGCCCGGCCAGGACCGGTTCGTCGACCTCTGGTACGACCTTTGTCGCGGAGCCGTCGGCGCGGTCGTCCTGGTCGACACCCGCCGCCTGGAAAGCAGCTTCACCCCCGTCGGTTTCTTCGAGGACATCGGCCTGCCCTTCGTCGTCGCGGTGAACCAGTTCGACGGAGCACATCGTTACCACCCCGAAGAGGTCCGCACCGCCCTCGAACTGCCCGCCTCTGTGCCGGTGGTCACCTGCGACGCTCGCGATCCGAACCACGTCGCTGGCGTCCTGCTGACCCTCGTTGGCCACGCCTTGAAGAGCGCATCGGCAAGCCCCGCTCGCCCCGCATCCACTACCACCTTTCAGGACGCCTGATGTCGTATCAGCCCAACGATCCCTACCGCGCGCGGCAGACCGCCCCCCTCACGCAGTCGCTGCCGCGACGCACCATGCGGGAGGTCACCCATGGGCCATCCCTCCCCGCCGGCGCCGCCGTCCCCGTCCCGCAGGCCCAGCAGGCGAGCGAGCTGGCGCAGCGGTACGAGCTGCTGGATCGCCTAGGCGTGCCCACCGCTGCCAGCGAGGACTTCGACGAACTGGCCCGCGACATGGCAACACAAGCCGGGTTCCTGTACGGCTTCGTCAACCTCTTCCTGGAGGAGCAGACCTTCGTCGGGCTGCACCAGCCGTCCGCGGACAGCGGGTACGTCATCGTCGGCCGCACCATGAGCCGCGACCACGGCTGGTGCCCGGAGGTCATGGCCCGCAAGAAGGCCCTTCCGCTGCACGACGTGCACGCCAGCCCGCGCTTCAGCGGCAACCCCGTGGTCGACGCGGTCGGGATCCGCTCCTACTTCGGTGCCCCGCTCATCCACGACAGCGGCACCGTGCTGGGCACGGTGTGCGTCATCGACCCCGAGAAGCGGCCCCTGAGCGAGGCCCGACGGCTGAGAGACATCGTCATCAACGCCGGCGTCCGGGTGATGGACCACATCGCCCGCGCGCCCGTCCGCTAGTCCGTTGCACGACCCCCCACCCGGGAGCCGCAGGCGATCCCCGGCCGCTCCACCGTGCGACCTTCATCCAGGGAGAGGGAGAGGACCATGCCCGCCACACCCACCACGCCGCCGCCGGCGCTGCGCCCCTATCTCAACGCCCGCCACGAACTGCTGTGGGACGAGGCGGACGCCTTCGCGGCCGAGCACATCGCGCCGCGCGCCGCACGCATGGAGGCCGCCCCCGGCAGGGTGGAGCGCAAGGTCGCCGACCTGATGGCCGCACGACGCTGGTTCGCCGTCAGCGTCCCGTCCTCCTTCGGCGGGCTGGACGCCGGACACGTGGCCAAGACAATCCTCGTCCACCGCATTGCCCGCGTCTCGGCGGCTGCGGCGGCCATCCTCCAGGCCACGCTGATCCCCGTCGGCGCCCTGCTGCACTTCGCCACCTACGAGCAGAAGGGCCGCTGGCTGCCCCGCGTAGCGGACGGTTCACTGCTCTTGTCGATCGCCGTGACCGAACCGCGAGCCGGCGGACACATCGGCGGCATCGAGACCATCGCCGAGCACGTCGGCAACGAATGGGTGATCACCGGCAGCAAAATCCACATCGGGAATAGCCACCTCGCGGGAGCCCACCTCGTGGTCGCCCGGACCGCCAAGGCAGGCGTGAGCACCTCCCAGGCGCTGACCGCGTTCATGGTCGAATCCAAGCGCCGAGGGCTCTCAGTCGCCGACCACCGTCCCGGCCTCGGCCTGCACGGCTTCTCCGCCGGCCGCCTCGACCTCGATCATGTCCGCGTCCCCGAGGAAAACGTGGTCGGAGAGATCGGCCAGGGGCTGGGCGTAGCGCAGAGCAGCAGCATCCTGTACGGCCGTCCCAACCTGGCCGCAGTCAGCCTGGGAATACACGAGGCAGTCGTGGCCACCTCGACCGCTTACCTCAAGACGCGCTCCCGCTACCGGGGCGCCCTCTCCGATCTGCCGGTTCTGCGGGACCGCATCGGTGACATGGAGGCCCGCCTGCGCGCCGGGCGAATCCTGGCCTATCAGTCCGTGCACCTCCTCGACCAGGGCCTGCCCTGCGACACCGACCTGATCAACGCCAAGTACCTCGGCCACCAGTGGGCGATGCAGTCAACCCAGGACGCCATGGAGCTGCACGGCGCCCATGCCCTCAACGGCGACTACATCCTCCAGCGCCTGTGGCGCGACATCCAGTTCACCTACCCACCGGCCGGAACCGGCGAAGTCCAGCGCATACGCCTCGCCGACGCCGCCTTCGACGAGGCCCACATCCAGTGGTCAGAACGTCTCGCCGCCGAAGCGGCGTGGGCCCGCCCCGACCCGACAGCCGCATGAGCCCCCGTGTGCGGCGCCCCGTGAATCCAGACCGCCGCGCACGGGCCCGTGTCGCCGGCCCCCGTCCCCCGCGGGGTCCGGCGACACCCCACCCGATATCCCTCAACCCAGCCGCGAAAGAGACACCCGTGACCCCGCGCATGACGACCAGCGCACCGATCACCCCCCTGACCCCGACCCAGCAGCGCGTCGCCCAGCACCTCGTGGACGGCCTCGGCCCTCAAGAGATCGCCGCGAGGACCGGGCTGTCGGCCGTGACCGTCCGCCAGTACGTACGCGACATCCGGGAGAGCCTCCACTGCCCGCCCCGCTGCAAGCCCCCGGTGATCGTGCACTTCCTGTGCAACGCCCGGCAGGTCGCTCCGCCCACAACGGACAGGCCAATGCCGGAACTCAGTCCAGAGCAGCAACTGTTGCTGCGGGCGGTCGCTGAGCACAGCAATCCCAGCGACATTGCTGCCATAGCCAAGATCGCGCCCGCCGACGTGCGAGCCGCACATGACGAACTGCTCGACAAGACGGGGGCGGCCAACACCACCCAACTTGTCGCCTGGGCCCACGCGTGGGGCCTGCTGGGCGCCAGGCGGGCCACCACGATGGAGAGCGGAGCGAGCCAGTGAATGCCTCACCCGCTTCTGCGGCCATCGAGTCCTCCCCCGCGCCTCGAAGCCAGTGCGCGAAAGGGTTACCGGCCGTGTACGAGATGCGGTCGTTGCGCACCGACGCCGAACGGGACGAGGCCGCGGCCCTCGTCCAGGACCGTCAGCGCTGGCTCGCCATGCGCGGGGTGCCTACACCCGCCCGGTCCGATATCCCGGCCCTGTTCCGCGCCCCGCAGGTGAAACCGGCTGGACTGTTCGAGGACGGGCTGCTGCTGGCCTGCATGATCCCGCAACGCGGGCCCGACCTCGGATGGGGCGAAGGCCCGTGCCTCTTCCTGGACTGCGTCCACACCCTGCCCGGTCACTCCGATGACACCGTCCGGCTGATCACTCTGTGGGCCTCCGACTTCGCCGCCCGGCTCGAGGCACCGCTTGTGCGGGCCGAGGCCATGGCCCGCCATCCTCTCGACGTCGATCCGATCGCCACATTCCTTCGTCGGCTCACCGACATGGGCTGGGACGTCCGTGGATCGGGCACCGGACAGCACCATGAGCGAGTCGCGCGCCTCGAACTCACCGCTGAGCTTCGGCCTGGGCTGAGCGCGCTCATCGGCTGCCAGGTCCACGAGCCGCAGTCCGCCGCCGACCAGCGGAGTATCGCGTGAGGACCGCGGAACCGCTGCGGCCGGACCTCGCCCGCGAACTCATCGCCCGCGCCGCACAGTCGGCAGCACGCCGGGCCAGACGCGTACCCAACCAGCTCGACGCCGTCCACCTCGGCCAGGACCGTCACCCTGAGCATGCCGACACCAAAGTGCTGCGCCGCATCCTGGCCGAACATGACTGGCCCGGCCACCGTCTCGTGGGCCCCGACGCAGCACGTGCCGCCTGGAGCATCGCTCTTCACGCCGACGACGAACCCGACTTCCAGCGGGCGGCCACCACCCTTTTGAAACGTGCGGTCCAGGACGGCGATGCGCGCATCCAGCACTGGGCCCACCTTCACGACCGCGCCCTGGTCAACAGCGGGCGCCCCCAAGAGTTCGGGACGCAACTCGTCCTCAGCGCAGCAGGGGTGGAGCTGTGCCCACTGCGTGCGCCGCAGTTGCTGGACCAGCGAAGGGCCGCCGTCGGACTGCCGCCGATCGCCGTCGCTTTGGACACTGTGCGCCGCCGGTACGCCCTGGATCGCATTGTCGGCGGCTCATTGGCCGTCGTGCTAGCGGGGGTCGCATGACGCAGCGAGCCCCGCAGGTTTCCACAGACCCGCCCTCGCCCCAGATCACTCTGCGTGAAAGGACCGTTAAAGCATGAAACTCACCACCGCCGTCCTCGCTGCCGGCGCCGCGGTTTCCCTCGCCACCGTCGTGGTCGGAGCCGCCCGGCCGAGGCAGGACGCGCGGCACCAGGCCGAACGAAATGAGGCGACCGTCGCGCGCAACCAACTCGACTGGCTGACGCAGATGTCCGCCAACCTTGACCTCGCCAAGCTCTGGACGCCCGAGGACCTGGACGTCGAGGAGTACATGCAGCTGCTGAAGGCCAACCAGCTCATCTGCATGCTCAGCCTGCGCGACCGCCTCGGCTTCGTCCGGGAAGGGCGTCTGCCGTTCTACGCCTCGAAGCTGATGGAGAGGGACGTCTGCCAGCGGTACTGGGCCCGTTTCGGGGGCCTCCGCGCTCAGGAGGCCGAGGGCGACGAGCGCGCCGAGCACTTCACCAAGGTGCTGGACAAGGCCGCGAAGAACCACCTGGGGGCACAGCCCGTAGCCGCCTGAAGAGGCGGCTGCCCCACCCTGCCCGAATCAGCCACACCCTCACCTCTCGGAGAAATCGAATGGGCTTCACTGCTGTTCCACTACCGCCCGGCAATTTCACCATCGGTAAGAAGTTCGCCTTCGAGGCTGGCCATCGGCTTCCCCGGCTGCCGCATGGGCACAAGTGCTCCCGCCAGCACGGGCACAGCTACGAGGTTGAGGTCATCCTCACTGCATCCGCGCTGGAGGATCCCGGCTTTGTCACGGACTTCGGTGCGCTCGCCCCGTTCAAATCGTTCCTGGACACCGAGCTCGACCACCACAACCTGCACGAGATCCTGCCCTTCGAGCCCACCTCGGAGCGCCTGGCCCAGTTCCTGGCCGGCTGGTTCGTTCAGAACCTCCAATCGGAGATCCCCGGCCGCCTTGTCGCCGTCCTAGTCCGCGAGACTGCAAGCAGCTGGGCCCGCTTCGATGTGGTGGGCCAATGACCACAACCAAGCCGCTCAACCTCGAACCGGAAGCTGCCGAAGGCGAAGCCCTGATCGTCGCGGAGTGCTTCGGTACCGAGGTGCCGACGTTTCAGGGCGAGGGCCCAAGCTGCGGACACCCGGCCCTGTTCATCCGCCTGTCCCGGTGCAACCTCACTTGCACGAGATGCGACACGAAGTACACCTGGGACTGGTCTCGGTTCGACCCGCACGAGGAGTCGACGAGGCAATCCGTCGCGGGCCTGGTGGCCTGGGCCACGTCTTCACCGGTCGAACTGGTCGTGATCACCGGCGGCGAGCCGTTGATCCAGCAGGCGCGACTGGTGCCTCTCGTCCGGGGACTGATAGCAGCCGGCAAGCGGATCGAGTTCGAGACGAACGGCACCATCGCGCCCACTCCCGAGCTGGTGGCCGACGGGGTCCGGTTCAACGTCTCGCCCAAACTTGCCAGCTTCGGCGTGAAGGAGACCAAGAGCATCGTGCCAGCCGCGCTGGAGGCGTTTGTGGCCTCCGGGCGGGCGGCGTTCAAGTTCGTCGCTTCCACGGTGGACGACCTCGACCGGATCGCCGAGCTGGCCAACGCCCACCGGCTCGCGCCGGTGTGGGTGATGCCGGAGGGCACCACCCCCGAGGTGATCACCGCGACTACCCGGGCCCTGGCGGACGGGGTCGCGACCCGGCACTGGCACTTCACCACCCGCCTTCACGTGTTGGCCTTCGCGGACGCCCGAGGCCGCTGACCGCACGCGACTCCACGCCCCATCCGTTCCCCAGTTCCCGGAAACGAGAGACGCCCATGACGACCTCTATCGCCAGCCCTGCGGCGGCGCCGACGGCTGCCGTCGCCGGGCCCACTGCGGTCATCGACACCGGCCGGGTCGCCGGCCTGATCCACCAGCTCTTGGTCGAGCTGGGCGAGGACCCCGCCCGCGAGGGGCTGACCGGCACCCCGGACCGCGTCGCGGCCTGGTGGAGAGCCTTCCTGTCCCCGGACGGCGCCGAAACGGCCACCTGCTTCACCGAGTCCCAGCTGGGTGGTCAGCTGGTCATCGTGGGCGGCATGAGCGTGTGGTCGCTCTGCGAGCACCACATGCTGCCCATGAACTTGCAGGTCACGGCTGGATACGAGCCGGATGGCGAGGTGGTGGGCCTGTCGAAGTTCGGGCGGATCGCCCAGCACTTCGCCGGCCGACTGCAGGTCCAGGAACGCTTCACCCGCCAGGTCGCCGAATACCTCAACGGCGTGATCGGACACGAGAACATCGCCGTCGCCGTGCGCGGCGTGCACCTGTGCATGAGCATGCGGGGCGTACGGATGGAGGAGGCTCGCACCACCACGGTGCACTCGGGCGGGCGCTTCGGCACCGACCCCGTCCTTTCCCAGCAGTTCCTCACCCTCACCACCGGCCTGTGGGGGGCGTCGTGATCCCCACCGCGGGCATCGACTTCTCCGTCATCGCTCCGCCTGCCTACCTGAAGAACTTCGTCGCCCAGGAGCCGGCCCGCGTCCACCACGTGGCCGCCCAGCACGTGCTGTCCGACGAAAGCTACCGGGCCTTCTTCGCTCACGAGGCCGAGCGCGGCGCCGCGATCATCATCGACAACGGGCTCTTCGACCTCGGCTACGCCCTGCCGGCGGAAAGCCTCGTCGAAGCCGCGCTGGCGGTGTCCGCGAGGGAGATCATCCTGCCGGACGTCGTGCGGGACGGGACCGCGACCTTGAAGGCGAGCGAGAAGGCCGCGCGAGAGATCCGGAAGCTGTCCGGCGACGCATTCCGGCTGTGCGCGGTCCTGCACGCCGCGGACGACGACGAGTGGCTGCGCACCTACGACGCCTTCGTGACCAGCGGCTGGGCCGGGGCCATCGCCCTGCCGGCCTCGCGTCGACCGGATCCCGACGAGCAACTGTGCCGCACCCGCTGGTTGGCGACCGCCTACCTGCAGGATCGCGGCCTGGTCGACGATCTGCTCATCTACCGGCTGCTCGGTCTGGGCCGGACCGGGCACCTGGAGCTGATCGAGCAGCGCGAGCACGAGTGGATCTCCTCCGTGGACGGCGCAGCCCCGGTCATCCTCGGCGCGATGGGCGTCGCCCTGCTGCCCGAAGGGCCGTACGAGAAGCCCTCCACGCCCCGCATCGAGAAGCTCGGCCCGATCCCCGAAGACCGGTTCGACCTCATCCGGAAGAACATCTCCGTCGTTCGCGCGGCGGCCGGCAGCACCGTGACGATCGCCGAGGAGCACCGATGACGCCCTTACTCGCCGACCCGACCCCCGGACTCCTGCGCGCCGCCCCGATCGAGCCGGCCGGGCACACTATGACCCACGCGAGGCTGCTGCGCTACCTGGAGATCAAGGTCCACCACCTCATCCAGGACCAGGACTGGGACAGCATCCGCGTCATCGGCGGCTACGACCGCACGGCGGTGATCTCGCGGTACGAGAAGACCGGGAAGCTGTTCAACATCGAACGGCCCACCGCAGAGATCCACGGCCGTGACCTCATCGTCAAGGCGTTCCCCGGAGCCGACTACGTCCAGCACTACGCCCTGATCATCGCCACGTATCTGGCCATGGCCGGCCGCCCCGTCGGCACCGTCACCTATCAGCCGCCCGAGCAGGAGGAGTGCCGAACGGCGCTCGACGCGCTCGACCTGGAACTGGACGGCGACCTGGTGATCGTCGGCTGGGGCCTTCAGTACCTCGCTCCCGAGAACGGAGTGTGGACCCGCGGACCCGGCTACGCCTGGCAGCGCCTCGACGTCGCCGGCCGTCGCGTGGTCTACCTCGGGTTCCTCCACAGCATCTGGGGAGACGTGGCCGGACGGGTCGTCACGCGCCTTGCCGAACTCGGCGCAGGCGACGTCGTCTACGTCGGCAAGGTCGGCTCGCTGACCCCCGGCGTCGAACCGAACGCCTGGCTGGCGACCGGCAACACCAGCCTGGTACGCGGGGCGATGGTGAGCTGGGACGACTTCTTCGGCGACTACGCCGCCGCCCACGATGGGGTGCGCAGCGGCCTGCACGTGTCCTCCCCGTCGATCCTGCTGGAGAACCGCGACTGGCTGGCCCAGCACACCGCCTCGTACGCCTTCGTCGACCCGGAGATCGGCCCCATGGGGGCGGCGGCGCGCCAGGCGGGGATCAGATTCGGTTACCTCCACGTCATTTCCAACAACCTCGCCACGCACTATCCCGCCGACCTGTCCAATGAGCGTCACAGCGACGTCCTGCGCCAGCGCGCCGTCCTGGTGGACCGCATCCGCACCATCATCACCGGCCGCCTGACCGCCAGCCCGACCCACCCCCTGGGAGAATCCCGATGACGGCGAACGCGCCGACCACCACCACAGCCGGGAAGCTGATCACCTTCGTCGGTGGTGACGGGGCCGGCAAGTCCACCCTCGCCGCCCGCCTGCACCAGGCCCTCAACGACGCCGGCCACACGGCAGTCCTCATCGGCAAGCACAGCACCGACGTCCGCCGGGACCCGGAGCTGTCCGCCTACCTCGACCGCCTCAACGAGCTGGTCTACCGGCGCGACGCCGACGTCGCCCAGGCATGCGGCGACCACTACTGGCTGCTTGCCCTGGCCTCCTGGTACACCCTGCAGGACCGGCTCGTCATCCAGCCGGCCCTCGCCGCGGGAACCCACGTGATCCTCGACAACGCGCACCACAAGATCCTCGCTCGGTACGCGGTCAACCCCGAGGTCTCCCCCCGCCTGTGCGAGCAGGTCTTCGCGCATCTCACAAAGCCGGACCTGGTGTTCTTCCTGAACATCGGTGCCCGCGAGGCTCTCGTCCGCAAAGGCTCGTTCACTTCCCTGGAGGCCGGCCACGCCGGCGGCGGTGACGAGGACTTCATCCGCTACCAGGACACCGTCCTGGACCAGATGCGCGAACAGGCGGAGCGCGGCGCCTGGCTGACGCTGGACGTCGCCCAGTTGGACCGCGACCAGGTCTTCAAGGCCGCCGCCGCTGCCCTGGCCGACCGTCTGCGCCTGACCGTCTAAACCGGCCCTCCCTCCCCGATCGACAAGGAACGCACCATGGACCAGGCCCTGCCCGCCAGCGGGACATACGTCTGTCACGGCATCACCTGGGCGAGCGCAGACCCCCGTCTTCTGCTCGCCCCCGTGACCGGCGGACCACTCGTCTACGCCCCGGTCGTGGGCAGGCGCCTGAGTTACCAGGTGAGCGGTACCGGCCGGTGGTGCACCGGCCGGTACCGGTTCGCCGACCGCGTCCGCGTCGAGGCGGTCGCCTGCCCTGACCGGGCCCCGGCCGAGGCCGGCGGACAGTGCCCGGCCTGCGCCGGGCGGGACGACTTCCGCTTCGCCCACCGGTTCCACTCCGGCGGGCATGTTCCCGACGCCCTGGCGGCGTACATGGCCCAGCCGCACTGGCTGTACCTGGCGACGTTCGCCGACGGCACCACCAAGATCGGCACCGCGGCCGAACCCCGTAAGCGCTCCCGCCTCGACGAACAGGGTGCCCTGATCGCTACCTACCTCACCCGGAGTGCTGACGGCCGCGCCGTGCGGTTCCTGGAGGATGCCCTCACCCGCCACCTCGGCCTGACGCAGACCGTGCGAGCCGCGGCCAAGCTGACGGCCCTGGCCGAGCTGCGCGACCTCGCCCCGGCCGGTGCCGCCCACCATCAGCACCTCGACCGCGCCACCGCGGCCCTGAGCGGCCTGAACGTCCCGGCCACACCGGAGCCGTGGACGCCGCCCGGCGAAGGCGAACTGCTGCGGACGCCAAAGACCGGGCGCGCCTTGTACCCGCACGACCCACGCTCCGGTGAGCACGGGTTGACGGTGCTCTCCTGCCTCGGCTCCCAGGTCCTCGCCACCCTCGACGGCGACGGTGAACAACTGCCCTACCTGCTCGACCTCGGCACCCTCAAGGGCCGGCGCATCGTCCTCGGCGCACAGTTCTCCTCACCGCCCGCCGCCGTACAGTCCGCGCTCTTTTGACCCTGCCCGAACACCCGGCCTGCACTGCCGGGCCGCTCTGAGAAGCGAGGCCACAGCAACATGGCACCCCAGGACGCCATCCTCGGCTGGGACGAGGACAGCAACGCCGAGGCATACAACGCCTTCACCCGCGCCCATCCCATGTACGACGCGACCAGCCGCGACCTTGCCCGCCGAGGCCATCTGGACAACGCCAGCCTGGTGGTCGACCTGTGCGGCGGCGCCGGCGCGACCGCCCGCGCGATCCTCGACCTGATCCCGGCCTGCGCTCGGGTCGTCTCCGTCGACAACGCCGCCGCGATGCAGCGTGTCGGCCGCCGCACCCTGACCGACGCCCGCCTGACCTGGATCACTGCCCCGGCCGAACGGCTCGCCGACCACCTGCACGCCAACAGCGCCGACGCCGTAGTGTGCAACTCCGCGATCTGGAAGACCGACACCGCCGCAGTGTTCGCAGCCGTCGCCCACATCTTGCGCCCAGGCGGGCACTTCGTCTTCAACATCGGCGGCGGCTTCGCCGGCGTCCGGCACCCCGACGAACTGTCCACCCGCACCGGGCCTTCCCTAAACGCCCTCATCCGCCAAGTCGCCGCTGAGACCCACGGATACACCCCACCGCCGCGCGACGCGGACAGGCCGCCGAAGCTTCCGATGAAAACAGTCACCGAGCAGCTGACCGCAGCCGGACTGACTATCGTCGGCACAGAGCTCACCGCCCAGCACAGCACCATGGCCGAGAAGAAGGCGTGGCTGTCCATCCCCGTCTTCGCGCGGCCCGAAGGCGACTTCACCCACGCCCAGCGGATGCATATCCTCGACACCGCCTACGCCATGACAACCCCCGACGCCCCGGCCGTGACGAGCTGGCTCGTCGTCGTCGCCCAACGGCCGGAGGCCACCGCATGACCCCGGCCGCCCCGGCTCCCGACGGCGGGGCCCGCCTCTGTGACCACGCAAGCGTCGGGGTACTGATCTCCTCCCCGAGCGGCCTGCTGGTCTTCGAGCGGGCGATTCCTCCGGCCGGAATCGCCCCGGTCGCCGGCCACGTCGACGAGCATGGCGGCCCCGAGCAGGCCGCCCGCGACGAAGTCACCGAAGAGGTCGGTCTTACCGTCACCCACCTGCACCTGCTGCTGGACCAGTGGCGGCCCAACCACTGCCACCGCACGCCCAGCGGTCCGGTCGGCCACCACTGGTGGATCTTCCAGGCCGAGGTTTCCGGGTCGCTGTGCCCCTCGCCCCGGGAGGTCCGCGCCCCTCGGTGGATCCACCCGGCCCAGCTGCAGCAGCACGCGCTGCGGACCACCGCGCACGCCAACGGGTACCTGGGCCGTGAGGAGTTCGAGCGCGAACCCGGCCTGGAGCCGGTGTGGTGCCGCTTCCTGCACGACCTTGAGCTCGTCAGCCTGCCCTCGGCCGACCTCGACCGGATCGAGGCCCTCCTGTGAACGGCGGCCAAGGGCCTACCTCAGTGGGAGCCGACCGCCCGGCCGGCTGCCAGACGGCGAGCGTGCGCACGGATCCGCTCGCGGTCCTCGGGGAAGACGCTGTCCCAGCCTGTATCCAGACGGAACCATGCCGCCGGCTGGTTCTGCTCCCCGGCGAACGGCACGTCGCGTCCCACGATCGCGGCGTAGGACAGGCCCAGCGTCGGAGACCAGTCGGCCCGGTAGGAACGCACCGCCACGGCCGCGGGCTCGGGCAGCAACTCGGTGCGCAGGCCGGTCTCCTCCAGCAGCTCTCGCGCCGCCGCCGCACGCGGCGCCTCGCCCGGCTCCACCTTGCCACCGGGCGGCACCCATCCGCGCACGCGGTGCTTGACCAGCAGGACGTGCTCGAAAGCAGGGTCGGTGACCCACACCTCGGCCGCCAGCGGCTCCATGGGATGTCGGCGGGCTTCCTCCAGCCAAGCCCGTGCACCGTCGAACTCCCATGCGGCGAGGCGGGCATCCGCAACAGCCTCGTCCAAGATCACCTGACCAACTTCACCATGACTCACCCGCCCCACCCTAGGCCGACGAACCGGGCGGACGTCGCAGCGACGAGCAGGCAGCCATACGGGGATGTCCGGCCGACCCGGTGGCCCCTTCGGGCTGCAGGGCGATCACCCGTGGCACCCGCTTCACACGAAGGAGACCAGCGTGCACGACGAGCAGCCCTCGTACCGGGGAGCCTGGGTCGTCCTCGGCGGCGTCCACCTCCTCAACCGCACCGCGCCACGGCGACCAGACGAGCCGATCGTGCTCATACGGGTGCCACCGCAGGAGGTTTGCCGGCCGGCCACCACCGTGATCGTCCGCTGGAACGCGCTGGGGCCCTGCCCGGCCGAAGCGCTGCAGCCCGGCGGCACCCGGCTCGGGGCGGCCAGGGTCGACGGCGGCGAACTGTTCCCCGACGCCATCGCTGGCCCCGCCCTGCGCGGCCTGGTCGGTACCGAGGCCGCCCCCGGCCTGGTGCCGCTGTGCTACCTGGCCGAACACCCCGGCGGCGGCTACCACGCGTACGCTCAGATCCGCTTTCACCCCGAGGACGCCTGCTTCGTCCGCACCACCCGGGAACCAGTCGGCCACGGCCCGGTCGAGGAACTGCGCTGGTTCGACCCCGTGCTGACGGCGCATGCAGAGTCGAGTACGGCGCTCAACAACCATCTGCGGTACTTCCGCAAGCACTTCTCCGGCACTGAGCTGGAGTTCAAGTACACCCTCGACCCGGCACCGGACATCTGGTCCGCGTCCATGGAACTGCTCAAGGCGCTGCGCGACGGCAAGCTGGCAGGCTGCCGTCCGGAGTACCGGGAAGAGTTCCAGATCCACCACACCGAGAACCATCTGTTCGACGTCACCGGCCCCGAGCCCGAGATCGGCTACGCCTCCTTCATCCCCACCGTCACCGCCGGGCACGTACTCAAGCGAAAGTGGTTCGCCGAGGACGCCTTCGCCCGCCGCGAGGAACTCACTCCTGGCCTCGACATCACCCCCGACCGCTTCGAGACGTTCCTGCGCGAAGACCTGAGCCTCCAGGTCCGGGCCATGCCGCCCTTCCAACGCGTCCGCTACGACATCCAGTGCGAGTCGCTGCGCACCGGACACGTCTACGGCATCTTCCTCGACCGCTGCGCCCTCCTGGCGGCCCCCGACGTGGTGCTCTCCCAGTGCGAGCTGGAGTACCTCCGCTCACGCAGCATCCTCGACCACGACCAGGACGAGATCCTCATCGAGATGAAGCGGATCGACAGCTGGCTCTGCGAGTACCTCGCCAGTCACGGTTGGGCCGCCGAGCACACCTTCTACTCCAAGCGCAGCTTCCTGCGCGACGCCGTCGCCCTCCGCCCGGACCTCGCCACCCCATGACCGACCAAGCGCCCCCGGCAATCCCCCGCAGGAGGTACCGCAACCCACATGAGTGATCGAACACTGCATCACAGCCTGCCCCACCCGACCGCACAAGGAGAGAGCCCGGTATTCGAAATCACGTTCTAGATTTCGCCCCCCTCCACCCGTTACGGCTACAGCAGGACCGCCGTTACCCGATCACCTGTCCGCATCTCGCCCCGAGGAGTCCCCATGCATCCCGTACGCCGCCCTGGACTCGTTCATCCTGCGTTCGAAAATGCCGCTACCTCCTCGGGCGCCACCCTTCGCCTCACCTCCGGTCGCGCAGCTCTGCTCGACGACGGGTCACGACCGGATACGAGGTACCTGGCATGACGCAGCCCACACCTCTCCCGTCCTCCGTCCTCACCTATAGCTTCGGCACGGCGGTGCCCTCGTGACCAATGGTCGGCACACCGTAGAACGCCTGGTGCAGGAGGGCCGCCCGTGAGCGACTCGCCTCACCAGCTGATCGCCGACGTGGCACAGGTCCTGCTCCGTACGAACGGCGCCGCCCTGTGCGTACGCTGCGCGCTGGACGCCGCTCTCGCACCGGGACAGCTCACTGTCGTGGGCGGCCACCTGGAAGTCGGTGAACCACTCGACCATGCTGCGCGACGCGAGGCCATGGAGGAGGTGGGGGTCCTTATCACTGCTGAGCAGCAGGAGTTCTGCGGGCTAATCCACCACCACGACTCCGACGGTGGCCTGGACCGGATCACCGCCGTGTTCGTGGCACAGTCCTGGACGGGTGAGCCGTACAACGCCGAGCCACACAAGCACGAAGGGCTCTTCTGGGTGCCGATGGAACGACCGTCGCCGGACTGTCACCCCTACACCGCCACCATCTTCCACATGCTCACCCACGGCCCGTCCTACCGGGCCATCAACTGGCCTGCGGGAGGCGCCCGGTGAAGAGATTCTTCGGCCCGGTCACGATGGCCGATCCTCAGGTCTCCGACGCCGAACACGAGCTGTTCGGCGGCCCCCTGCGCTACGACATGGGCTGGTCCCAGCACGAGCACGCGACCTTGGACCTGACCATGATGTCCGCGCTGCGCTCCATGCCCACACTCGTCGGCGCAACCCTGCGCATGGCGTGGCAGGCCGACCGGCGTGCTCTGCTCTCGGTCGGGGTCAGCGAGATCGGCCAAGGCATCGCCGCAGCCGCCGGCCTGCTCGCCGTCAACGCCGTCATGCACGCTCTGCTCGCCGGCAACGGCAGCGCTGCCGAGCGGCTGCACGCCCTGTTACCCGGCCTGTTGGCCGCCGCCGCTATCGGCGTCATCAACTCCGCCCTGTCCGCCTGGTCCACCTCCCGCGCAGGGCGGCTGGAGCCGAAGGTCGAGCGGATCGCGACCACGCAGTACCTGGCCGCCGCAGCCAGCGTCGAACTGGAAGCCATCGACGATCCCGACTTCCGGCGGCTCGTGGACATCGCCCAGCATGGCCCGGGTTCGGCCCGCCGCATGATCAGCGCCTGCGTAGCCGCGCTGAACGGCCTCATCTCGCTGATCACCACCGCCGGCGTCCTCGCCGTACTCCACCCCGTACTGCTGCCCATGCTGATCCTCATCGCCGCCCCTCGCGGCTGGGGCGCCATGCGCGTGGCCCAGGAACGATACGTGTCGGTGATGAGCTGGATCGAGCACGTGCGGGCCAGCCGCCTGATCGGCAACCTACTCACCGAACGCACCGCCGCCCAGGAAGTGCGCCTCCACGCCGTCGGCGACTTCCTCCTGAGCCGCTACGAGCAGATGGCCGAGAGCGCCGAGGCCGAACAGGAACGCCTCGCCTCCAACAAGGCCCTGACCGAGTGGGTCGCCTCCGCGCTGTCCGGTCTGGCGATGGCGGCGACCTACGGGGCCATGTTCTGGCTGATCATGGCCGGGCACATGAGCCTCGCCGTCGCCGGGACCGCCGTCATCGCGGTACGCACCGGCTCGGCGAGCCTGGGAGCGCTCGTCATGAACATCAACCAACTCCACGAGGAGAGCCTCTACGTCCGCGACCACGGCCGCTTCCTCGCCCAGGCCGCCCAGCGGACGCTGCCCGCCGGCGGTGCGCCCGTACCGGAACGCGTCAGGGAAATCGTTCTGGACCAGGTCACCTACCGCTACCCTGACCGGGACACCGCCGCCCTGGACAGCGTGTCACTGACCCTGCCTATGGGATCGGTCACCGCCGTGGTGGGTGAGAACGGCTCCGGCAAGAGCACCCTGATGAAGATCCTCTCGGGCATGCTGCTTCCCGAGGCCGGCACCCTGCGCTGGGGCGACGCGGACCTCACCGGTCTCGACCGCGCCCAGGTCTTCGAGCGCGTCTCCCTGCTCACCCAAGACTTCCAGCGCTGGCCCGTGACCGCCGCGATGAACATCCGCCTCGGCCGCCCCGACCACCCCGCTACAGACCAGGACCTCAAGCCCTCGGTCGACTACGCCGTTGCCGGCCCCGTCATCGCCAAACTCCCCGACGGGCTGCGCAGTCTGCTGGCCCGCATGTTCCGCGGCGCCATCGAACTGTCCGGCGGCGAATGGCAGAAAGTCGGCCTGGCCCGCACGCACTGGCGCAGTTCAACATCACAGGCAGACGGCGTCCTCATCGTCGACGAACCGACTTCCGCCCTCGACCCCGAAGCCGAAATCGAAGCCTTCGACCGCATCCGCCGCCTCGCCGCACCGAACCGAGCCGTCGTCCTGGTCACCCACCGCATGTCCGGCGTCCGCCACGCCGACCACATCTACGTCCTCAACAACGGACACCTCGCCGAGCACGGCACCCACGACGAACTCATCGCCGCCCGCGGTCGGTACGCCGCCATGTTCGACGCCCAGGCCGCCCAGTACGCCCCGACCGCGACCATCCCGAACCCTGCAACGCCCACCGTCTCGGACCAGGTATGACCCGCACGACCGAAAGGCCCGCCGTGACCACACGCCCCACCACGGACCTCGACGAAGCCACCGCTCTGCGCCACCAACTGGCCGACGAACTCGCCGCCGCCGGACACATCCGCACCCCCGCGGTCGACCGCGCCCTGCGCACCGTGCCCCGGCACGCCTTCGCCCCCGAAACGCCCCTCCATGCTGCGTACGCCAACGAGATCATCGCCACCCGCCACAGCGACGACGGCACCGTCATCAGCTCCATCTCCGCGCCCTGGCTGCAGGCCGACATGCTCGAAGCCGCCCGCATCCAGCCCGGCCACCACGCTTTGGAGATCGGCTCCGGCGGCTACAACGCTGCTCTCATCGCCGAACTCGCCGGCCCGACCGGCCACGTCACCACCCTCGACATCGACCCAGCCGTCACCGACCGGGCCACCCGCTTCCTGACCCAGGCCGGATACGGCCGCATCCGCGTGGTCACCGCGGACGCCGAGCACCTGCCTCCCGAGGTGGTGCCGGACGGCGGATTCGACGCCATCGTGGTCACCGTCGACACCTGGGATCTGCCCTGGATCGACGCCCTGGCCGAGGGCGGCCGTCTCGTCGCACCGGTGCGTCTGCACGGGTACCACTGGGCCATCAGCTTCACCAAGCACGACGGGGCCTTGCACAGCGACGAGCCGCTCATCGTCTGCGGCTTTGTCGCCATGCAGGGCGACGGCGCCTGGCACAGGAATCGCCGCACCGTCCCAGGCACCGGCGTCCACCTGTCCTGGGAAGACGGCAACCCGTTGCCCGTCGACGAACTCGCCCCAGCCCTCACCTGCGAGCCGACCGTGACGTACACCCACGTCACCGTAGGCGGCCAGGAACCCTTCGACGCCCTCACCCTCTACCTCGCCGGGGTCCTGCCGGGCTTTTGCCGCCTCTCGGCCGACTCCGACGGCGACAACGGGGTCCTGAACCCGCCGCCCAAGCACTGGCCCGGCGCCGCGATCGTCCGCGGCAACTCCCTCGCGCGACTGGCCACCGAGCGCATCGGCGACGGAGACGACGGCAAGGGCCTGTACGAGTTCGTTGTCCATGGCCACGGCACCCGAGGACACCTCGCTGCACAGGAGATGGCCGAGCAGGTCCGGCACTGGCAGCACAACCACCGCGGCGCCCTCTGCCCCCGCATCACCGCCCGACCGGCCGCCAGTTGCGCCCCGCCGACCAGAGACCACGAACCGCACGTATTTGCCAAGAAGCACACCCGCATCACCGTGGACTGGCCGATCGTTCCCGGCCGCGCTGCACTGCTCACCGTCCGAGGGAGCTGCAGCGCCGGATGAACGGCCGTACCTCCTGATCACCGCTCCCGGCCCGTGCCGAACCCATGCCCGCCCCACCGATAAGGAAGGCACCGCCAAGTGACCACTCCCGTCTCAGGTTCGGATGATGTCGCACCGCGTGCTGCCCTGTCCGCAGGGCAGCACGCCGTCCCCCGGCACACGGTGTGGGTCGGCGCCGCCGCGCTCGTCACTGACCAAGTCGGCCGCGTCCTGCTCGTTCACCCCACCTACCGCGAGGACGACCGGTGGCTGCTGCCCGGAGGAGTCGTCGAACCCGGCGAACACCCGCACGTCGCCTGCCGGCGCGAGATCACCGAGGAACTCGGCCTGACAAGCCTGCCCCTGTCGGGCGTGCTCGCCGTCCACTCCCTCTCCCCGCACCACCCGGACAGCCAGCACAGCACGCGTTTCCCCGGAGAGATCCGGTTCGTTTTCGATGGCGGAACGCTCACTCCTGACCAGGCGGAGGCCATCCGCCTCCCGCGCGAGGAGCTGTCCGAGTACGCCTTCCTGGAGACCCGGGACGCGGTGCAGCGGCTGCGCCCCGTGGACGGGCAGATCATGCTCGCCGCCTACCGTGCACGGCTCGGGAACACAGCCACCGCTCACCTCGCGGACGGCCGGCACATCCTCGACGTCCCGGTACTGGACCGCCATGACGTGCACGTTCGCTACCGGCCTCTGTGGGAGAGCCCCTTCAACCGCGACCCCGTCCCCGAACGGCTCCCCGTGCAGCAAGCCTGGGCGTGGTGCTTCGTCCCCGACGGCCGGGTCGTCCTCTTGGCCGACCCCGGCCCGCAAGGCGCGCTGCCGATGCTGCCCGGCGGCACGGTTGAGAAGACCGACGCGACTCCCGAGGACACCCTCCACCGGGAAGCCGCCGAGGAAGCGCAACTCGCTCTGACTGACCCGGTGCGACTGGGCTGGGTGCTGGACGAAACCGGTGAGGTCTACGGCGGGGTGGGGCCCAACGCCCGGCTCCGCTTGGCCGCCCGGGTCACCGCCGTCGGACCGGCGGCCGTCGACCCTGCCACCGGCCACCCCTTCGCCCGCCTGCTCGCCTCCCCCGCCCAAGCAGCCGCCCTGCTCGGATGGGGGCCGCCCGGAGCGCGGCAAGCCTTGCTTGCCGCTGAGACGGCCCGGGAGCGGTGGGGTCTGCCTGCCGCTCGGCCCGTTGCCATCGAGGAGATCCCTGCTGAGGGGATGCGGCTGAGCTGACACGAACGACTACCCCGCCTCCATCTGTCCCGCTTCACGCTCCTCTGAGGTAGCCGAATGCCGCTGTCACCCGACCACATCCGCACCACCGTCGAGACCTACCTCGCTCGCCACCCTCACGAGCGCGCGCGGCTCAGCGGCCTCCTGGGCGCCCTCGACCGTCCCACCGATATCGCCAGCCGCTCCACCTTCACCGGACACGTCACCTGCGGCGCGATCGTCATCGATCCGCTCGGCCGCGTCCTGCACGTGCTGCACCTGGCGAGCGGCAAAGTCCTCGCTCCCGGCGGACACACCGAGCCCGAGGACGAGTCCCTGGCAGGGGCGGCTCTTCGGGAGCTGCACGAGGAGACCGGGATCCCGCCCCAGGCCGTGGCACCGTGGCCCGGCTACGAGACTGTCCCGTTCGACATCGACATACACGACATCGACGCCCACCCGGGCAAGGGGGAACCCGGCCACCGGCACTTCGACCTCCGGTTCCTCTTCCGCCTGCAGACCGCGGCAGAGGTGCCGCTGGTACTGCAGGAAGAAGAGGTCGGCGGCATCGAATGGCGTCCCGCGCACAGGGTGGCCTCCCCCTCCCTGCGCCAGAAGCTGCTCAAGCTCCCGCCCGGAACCGGACCGGCGACCGCCAACGCCTCGGCCCTGATCTACAACGACCGTGGCGAGTACCTGCTCCACCTGCGCGACTACTTCCCCGGCCGGATCTGGGAGCCGGGGATGTGGTCACTGCTGGGTGGCGGCCGAGAGCCCCAGGACGCCACCCTGAAGCACACTGTGCGGCGCGAACTGGCCGAGGAAGCCGGCCTCCACATCGCCGACCTGACCCCGTTCGGCATCGAGGAAGCAACCGACGACGCCTGCGGGACCGTACCCATCGCCATCTACGCCGGCCGCTGGAACGGTGACCCCCGCGAACTCCACCTGACGGAAGGGGTGATGCTGGCCTGGTTCGCCCCCGACGACCTCCACCGCCTCCGCATCGCAGACACCACCAGCGCCCTCGTACGGCGCCACGCCGCCAGCCGCCCGGTCGGCGCATCCCGCACCGTGTCGCAGAGCGGGCCCGCATCGCACGAGGGGCGCCGCCCGGCCGCTCCGCACGGCACGGTTCCCAACATCATCGGCGTTCACCTCTACCTGGAACGGCCTGACGGGACGGTGCTGCTCGGGCTGCGCCACCCCGACTCCAACTTCGCGCCTTCCACCTGGCACGTCCTGGCCGGCCACTGCGAGCAGGAGAGCGCCATTACCTGCCTGATCAGAGAGGCATGGGAGGAGGCCGGTCTGCGCATCGAACGACAGGACGTCGAACTCGTCCACGTCGTCCACCACATCGACCGGGCCGGGGGCCGGCCCCGCATGGGCCTGTTCTTCCGCGCTCGGACCTGGGGCGGCGAGCCGGAACTACGCGAGCCGGACAAGTGCACCCAGTGGAAGTTCTGGGATCCGGCCGCCCTCCCCGAGGACCTCGTCCCCTATACCAGGGTCGCCATCGAGGGCATCCGGGCCGGCCGCTCCTACTCCGAAACGGGCTGGGTGTGAACATGGCCGCTTCCATGCACCCGGACCTCCCGCCCGAGGAAGTGCGGCAGCTCGCCGAAACAAGCAGTGGGCTACATCGCCAGCTGGTCGGACACCTCCGCGGCCCGCGAGAGCAGCCGGGTGTGACGGGCCGACGGAGCAGGGGGCGGGACATGGTCCACCCTGAAGATTCCGTCACGGAGCAACCCCCGTTCACCTTCCATGGGCCGCTGAACGCAACGAACCACACCGCATCTATCGGAGGCATGTGTGCCTGACGACACCCAACAGGCGATCCCAGCCGTCCGGAGTCCGGCGGCCAGAGAGGAACGGCAAGAGCACCACATGCGCCTGCTCCCGCGGTACTACCGCCTAGTGGAAGCAGGCCGCAAGACGATCGAAGTGAGGGTGGCCACCCCGCGGAAGCGCGCCGTTGCCGTCGGCGACACGGTCGTCTTCCACGACCGCGACACCGGCCGGGAGCTCGACGTCATCGTGCAGCGGATCACCCCGTACCCCTCCTTCGAGGATCTGCTCAGTTCAGAGGACCCCGCGCGCATCGACCCGAACGGGCCGCCCGGAGAACTGCTCGCCAACCTGCGAAGCATCTACCCGCCAGCCAAGGAGGGCCTCGGCGTCCTCGCCTTCGCATTCGACCACCGCCCTGCACGGCCAGGCCGACCGATGCCGATGACGCCTGCGCAGTACGCGCACACCGTCCCCCACCACACGGTGTATGGCTGCCTGTACATCCGCGACGAACACGACCGGCCAGTTCAACTGCGCTCGGTCTACGGCTCGCGCCTCTGGCAGTTCCCGGGCGGCAACCTGGACGCCCAAGGAGAGGACCCGCTGCAAACCGCTCGCCGCGAAGCAGTGGAAGAGACCGGCCTCGAACTGGGCCTGGATACGCCGAAGCTTCTCCTCACGCACTTCCTGCACGCCGGGCCCCGCCTGCCGCTGAACAAGGTAGGGCTCATCTTCGACGGAGGGCGGCTGACCGCAGAGCAGCTCGGTCGGATCCGGCTCGATCCCGCCGAGCACGACATGTGGGCCGTGCACGACCTCGCCACCTGGCAGGGACTGATGGCGCCGCGCGCCTTCGCCCGCCTCGACGCCATCGAACAGGCCCGTCGTGGCGAAGGCCCCGCCTACCTCACCACGCACACCTGATCCCCAGCGCACCCACCCAGGAGGCAATCGTGGCCGCCGAGGACACCAACACACGGGCCTGGCATATGTATGGGCAGCGACAACTGGCTCGCGCCTACACCCCGCCCGTCCCCGACCAGCTCACCTGGACGCCTTGGGAAGGGGTCGGACCGGGAGCAGAAGTCCTCGGTGACGTCACCGGCCGCCGCGTCCTGGACATCGGTTCGGGAGCTGGCCACCACGCCGTCCATCTCGCCCAGGCGCACGGAGCCCGCGTCACCGGAATCGAGCTGTCCCCGACCCAGCACGAACGCGCCATCTCCGCCCACACGAACGTGGAGGGCGTGGAGTTCGTCCAAGGAGACGTGGCCGAGTACCTGGCTGGCACCGCGCCGTTCGACGCCGCATACGCGATCGGGACGCTCGGGTTCCTCGATCCGCACCGCTCCCTGCCCGCGCTGCGCGACGGACTGCGCCCCGGTGCCCCTCTGATCCTCTCGCTCCTCCACACCGACTTGCACGGCCGCGGCCCGTCCACGGAGGTGGCGCCGCGCGAGCAGATGATCCTGCTGCGCGACGATCCGCCCCTGCCGACGCAGATGTGGGTCCTGTCACCGCAGCTTTGGGAGGACCTGCTCACCGAGTACGGCTTCCGCGTCGAGGCCATCGACCTGCTGCCTCACCCCGACGAGGGCGCCACGGTTATCCAGCAGCTCATCCACGCCCGGCGCCTTCCCGACCGGCCGGCGCGAGTCTCCAGCCGGCCCCGCAGCACCCGAGCGCCAGCAGCCCACGCAGCCGTCGGCGTCGGAGCGATCCTGCTGAGCGAACAGGGCATTCTGCTGGGCCGACACCGACGCGGCACCCTCGAACTGCCCGGTGGGAGTGTGGAGGCCGGGGAATCCTTCGAGGACGCGGTGATCCGAGAACTCGGCGAGGAAACCGGTCTGGTCGCTCGGACCGGCGACGTCCAGCTCCTGGGCACGCTGGTCGACCACGTCGAAGGTGTCCTGCGGGTCACCGTCGGCGCACTCGTCCACGCCTGGCAGGGGCAGCCGACCACGCAGCCGGACGAAAGCGTCGGCGACTGGGCTTGGCACCCGCTCGATCAACTGCCCGACGGCCTGTTCGTGTGCAGCGCCCAGATCCTCACCGCATGGCGGCCCGACCTGGCCATCGACCACTCGCCAGCGCACTTCACGCATTTCGCATCCGGACCAGCGGCCACGCCTGGCGACGGCCTGGCCTGACCGCCGACACCGACGTCCACCTGTCGTGCCGCTCCTCTTTTAGCGTCGAAGGAGACGTAGTTGAAGATCGTGCTGATGTCCGACCCTCGGGTCGCCGCCATCCCTGTCCAGGAATGCGGCGAGGAACTCATCGACACACGGGCGTCCGGCCTGTTTCTCATCGATCAACGCAAACAGGACCCCGACGGCCACTTCGCGCACCTGCGGCACGGGCTCATCGAGCGCCTGGAACACGCCCAGCGACTGCTTCCCACTGAGTTCCGCCTGCTCGTCGTCGAGGGGTACCGGCCTCCGGCGCTCCAGCGGGCGTACTTCGAGGAGTACGCGACCGAGCTGCGTCGCGGAAACCCCGACTGGAGCGACAGCCGCGTCCACGAGGCCGCAAGCCGCTACGTCTCCCCACCGGAGATCGCGCCGCACAGCGCCGGCGCGGCCGTCGACCTGACCCTCGCGGCCTCGGACGGCCAGGAGGTGGACATGGGGACGAGGATGAACGCCTCCCCAGAGGAAAGCGACGGCGCCTGCTACACCCGCGCGAACTCGATCAGCGGCGCTGCCCGGGCCCATCGCGACACGCTCTGCCGCGTCATGTCAGCCGCCGGTTTTGTGAACTATCCAACGGAGTGGTGGCATTTCAGCTATGGAGACCGATACTGGGCCCTCCACACCGGCCAGGCAGCCGCGGTCTACGGACCACGCGACCGCACGTAAGCAGCAGCTATCAGCAGTACCGCGAGGGAGCGCGACATCGTGAGCAAGCCGACCGCCGTCCTGCTCATCGGGATCACCGGCTCCGGCAAGACACACCTTGCACAGGCCCTCGCCACGACGGGCCTTGTCCGCCTCAGCGTTGACGAGGAGGTCCACCGCCTCCACGGCCGGTATGGGGTCGACTACCCCGAGCACGGGTATTTCGAGCGCGAGGCTCCTGCGGTCGAGACGGTACGTGCGCAGCTCACTGAGCACCTGCGCGCGGGCCGTGCCGTCGTCCTCGACCACGGCCTGTGGCGTCGTTCCGATCGCGAGGAATGGAAGAAGACAGTCCGGGCCGCGGGTGCACTCCCGCTGCTCGTCTACCTGCCGGCCTCCAGGGAGGAGCTCCTGCGGCGCCTCGCCGCGCGCAACCAGCGCAAGGACGCCAATGCCTTGAACGTGACTTCCGAAGCCTTGGACGACTTCTTCGCTCGGTTCGAACCGCCTACCGACGATGAAGGTGCCGTCATCACCTACAACGGCGACGCAGAGCTCATCCGCTCCATGATCCGATGACCCCGGCCGTCCCGCCGAGCAGAGGCGCCAGGTGCTCGGCCATCACGAGCAAGGACCGCTCCGAATAGGCCGGTCCTACCAGCTGCACACCGATCGGGAGGCCATCGGCGCTACGCGCAGCAGGCATGACCAGGCTGGGCAGACCGACGTGGCTGGTCAGGTTGGCCCAGCCGGTCTGGTCGAAGAAGCTCCGCTCAACGCCGTCGACCACGAGAGAGCGGCTCCCGGCCGGGGTCGCCGCCGTAGGAGCGGCGGGCGTAATGAGGACGTCGTGCTGGGCGTCGGCGAAGAACCGGTGCCACGTCTGCCGGAGGCGATGGCGCTCCTCGTTGGCGCGGAGCCAGACACGGTGTGTCTGCGTTCGGTGGCGGAGGAAGGCGGCTCGAGGGCTCGCATCGTCCGTGTGCAGGTCACGGGCAGCGGCGAGTTCGGCGGCGCTAGCGTCGTCGTCGGTGGCTGCGGTCGTGGTGGCGTAGAGGAGCTGCTCGAAGAGGCGCAGAGAGTCAGCGAAGCCGACCGGCCCCGTGGTGTGGCGGACACTCGCGCCGGCGGAGGTCAGCGTCCGTTCGACGGTGGCGAGAGCATCGGCGGTGTTGCGGTCGACTGGGCAGCTCGCGTCGTCGGCCCACATTGCCACGCGGAGCTGGCCGATCTCGCGTTGCGCCGTGGGCAGCGTGACGCTCCAGGGGTTGTTCTCGTCGGGCGACGGTGTCGTCAGTGCGGCGAGGAGCAGGTCGAGGTCTCGGGGGTGCCGGGCCAGGGGGCCGGGGGTGACCATGTCGCTGCTGGTGATCCACCCCGGCGGGCGAGGGACGTGGCCGCGGGCTGGGATGAGTCCCTGCGTGGGGCGCAGGCCGTAGACACCGCAGTAGTGGGCGGGGAGCCGCAGGGAGCCGGCGAGGTCGCTGCCGAGGTCGGCGGGGGTCAGACGGGCGGCGACTGCTGCGGCGGGGCCGCCGGAGGAGCCGCCGGTAGTGCGCTTGGGGTCATGCGGGTTAAGCGTGGGGCCGAACAGGACGTTGTCGGTGTGCAGGTCTTGGCAGTACGCCGGGGTATTGGTCTTGCCCATGATGACGGCGCCTTGGTGGCGGAGCCGGGCGACGGCGTCGGCGTCGTGTGCGGGAACGTGATCGGCGAGGTCTTCGGCACCGCTGGTGGTGCGCAGGCCGGCAGTCTCGAAGCTGTCCTTGATCGTGAGGGGAAGGCCGTCGAGGATGCCGGTGCTCTCGTTGCGGGCGCGGCGTTCGTCGGCTGCGTGTGCGACGGCTCGGGCAGTGCTGTCGTCGCGGGTGACGACGGCGTTGATCTGGCTGGCGTCGATCTGCGCCAGGTGGAGGTCGAGCAGTTCGCGGCTGGAGATCTCGCGGCGATCCAGGGCCTGGAGCTGGACGTGGGCGGGCTGGTGGGTGAGGTCGGTCGTCATGCGGAGACCTGCTCAAGGTGGGGGGCTCGTGCGGGCTGGCGGGGCAGGTGGCGCGCTACGTCGAGGAGAGCGTCGATGTCGTCCATGGGCCTGCTGGTCTGGCGTTCGGAGTCGGCGAACTCGGTGAGCTGGTCGGTCTCCGGGCGGGTACCGGCGGCCCGGGCGGCGATTCCGGCGAGGATCTGGTCGGCGGTGACGGCCGCGGACAGCTCTTCTCCGTGAAGTCCTCGCGCCCGGTGGCGGGCTTCGCTGGCTTCGCGGACTGCGGCATCTAGGTACTGACGGATCACGAACCGTCCGTCTCGGATCTCGACTGCTCGGCGGTAGAGCCGGATCGAGATGCTGCGGAAGCGGCGCCTCTGGGCCGGGTCGACTCGGTCGATCGGCAGTGCGATCTCGGGCGCCTCGCTGTAGAACGCCAGCCACAGGGGGCGTAGGCCGTAGTAGCTGCGGTATTGCTTGATCCGGTACTGGAGACTCTGAGCCTGATCGTTGATGGTGGGCACTAGCCAGCCGATGAGCGTGAGCATGGCTCCGACATCGCCGCAGGTCCACGCGAAGCCCTCCCACTCCGCGAGCGACGCGTTGAAGGCACCGGCGATCACGTTCCCGATGCGCACGGCGCTGTATCCGAGAGTGACGGTCGCGCCGAGGGCGACGATGCGCAGGCCGATACGGACGGACCCGCGTGTGCTGCGGTGGGCCAGGCGCCAGCAGGCACGGGCGAGGGACAGTTCGCCGATGGTGTAGGCCGTGACGTACAGGGTGAGATACGCGGCGTACCAGCCATCATGCGCGTAGTACAGCGTGAAGTTGATCGGTCGCGGCGCGTTCGGCGTCAGCAGGGCGAACAGCACCAGCAGCCCTGCGATCACAGCGAAGCCTGCGGCTAGCCACTCCCGTGCCCTCCTGCGGGCAACTTCGGGGGGTGATCCCCAGTAGGTGAGGACGATCTGCTGGCAGGCGAGCAGCGCGACCACGCACCCCATCGCCAGGGGTACGGAGAGGTTCACCACGCCCAGGACATGATCGAGGTACTGCCACATCAGTGTGATGGAGAACAGGAACGACAGCCCTGACAGCAGGAAGACGGCGGCCAGCGCGGTGAAGGCGGGGTCTCGGCGGCGGGTCGGCACGTCCCACAGCAAGCAGAGGAAGCCGAGCGTGGCGACGACGAGGCTGATCGGGTGGAGCAGGTCCTTCACGGCCGGGCCACCCGTCGGCGCAGCAGCGTGTGCGTGACCCGGTCCTGCACTTCGTCTCCGGAGGACTCGTCGCTGCGCAGCCACCGGTCGATGATCCGGCGCTGGATCAACGAGGCGAGGAGCTCGGTGTCCCGCTCCTCGTCCTCGTCGTACTTGGTACGGCCCAGCATCATCTCGACGGTGGCCGAGCCCACGCTGGTGAAGATGGTTGAGGAGAGCGCAGACGCCGGGCGGTTCTCATGGTGACCGAGCAGCAGGTGGCTGAACTCGTGGGCGATGATGTGGTCCTGGTGCAGGGAGCTGGTCCGCGGGTCGTAGTACACGTGGAAGGCACTCTCCGTGACGGCGCATGCCCCGCACACGGAGGGCGCCTGCTCACGGGCCTCCAGGACCACCTTCCGTCCCGTGCGGCGTGAGACCTCGTCGCTGAGGTCGCGGATATTGGTGACATGCGGGAGCTGCAGCTCGGCCAAGAGGTCAGGCCGGCGCAGCCTACGTGCGGACCACATTGCTTTTCCTTGATCACTTACTGAACGCGGCCGTTTTACGAGCCAGTTGAGGGCGGCAACCCCTCGGACTTTCGTACGCTCTCGACGATTCCCAGGACGGCATCCTTTCCGTCTGCGGAAACGTCAGACAGGCGAAGGAGAACGTTTTTGATCTTCGTGTCGCGAAGCAGTGCGAGCAACTCAAGTTCCTGCACGGTCTTTTCGGCCACGCCGTCGTCGAACCAGTATGCGGGGTCCACACCGAAAAACCCTGCTAGCGCTTCGAGGTGACGCTTCGTCGGGTTATCGCGCTGCCCAGTCCGCAGGAGCCAGAGGTACTGGGCCGACAGTTTGCCCAGCCCGCGCTTCTCCATGAGTTCGGCCACCTCGGCGTTACTGAAGGGGCCGCGGTCCGGCGGGTGCACTGTGTCGAACAGGCGGTTTAGGCGGTCCATGAGCCCCCTGGGGCTCACCTGGCCTTCGGTCGAGTCTTTCATGATCCTTTCCTGGGTGGACTTCGTCGTCACTTCAAGCACCCTACCCCGCGATAAACGTGAGTTGACGAGCTGATCCACTGTATGGAAAGTTCTTCCTCACCAGCACGTTTCCGTGTGACGCGTACCGCCTGTTTCAGGTCGGCCTGTCCGTTTCTACCGGCAGGAGTATGCCGGGTGGCGTGGCGCAAGCCACATTCAGCCAGCGACATAGGTCACGTCTGGCATGCAGGATTTTATCTTCGACCGGAAAGCGTGGAGGCGGCAGTGAAAGCACCCCGCCCACCCCGCATTTCCACTGCGGGGAATAACAGACATCCGTTCCAATTCGGGCACAATGACACGCTCTCGGCGTTCGAGGCAACCGCGGCAACGGTGCGCTTCGACGCGTGGGTGCGTCCCAGGTCGCGCCGTACGGGCACTTGCGGCACACGATCACCCGGTGACTCTCTGCAACCAGTACAGAGTTTAAGAACCAAGTCTGGATCTTGACACGGGTCCGTGCGTATGTTCGTCGTCCCCGGGCAGCCCGCCTGCCGCGACGGACGTGAGGAGACCACGACGACGGACCGGACCGCGAAGGTCCACAAACAGCGACGGCGCCCGAGAGCGGTAACTCACGGACGCCGAACGCTAAGTGGCACACCCGCCCCGGCAAGGACGGGAGATTGCCCACCATCACCACGCTGAGTCCTTCCAAGCGGCGCGTCAGCGTGGCAACACTGCAAAGGGGAGTATCGCATGCCTCCTGCCCTGCGCAAAAGGCCCTTCCGCCTGGCCTGCGCGGCAGCCACCTCCGCCTCGGCGCCTCAGCGCCCCGAGCCGGACCGCACCATGCTGGCCCCGGCCAGCCGCCGGACCCGCCCGCTCATCGGGAGTGGCCGATGAGCAGCGAAGCCCGCGACTGGGTGTGGGAGCACAGCTCCAGCCGGGGGACGGCGCGTCTGGTCCTGCTGTCGATCGCTGACCGAGTGGGCGACGAGCAGTGCGTCTCCTGGGCCTCGCTGTCGAGCCTGGCCAAGCGCACCCGCGCCTCCGTCTCCACGGTCCGCGAGGCCATCGACCGTCTGGTCGACGCCGGTGAGCTGGAGCAGCTTGACGACCTCACCGGCCCGCAGCGCAGCACCGTCTACCGCCTCCCCCTCGCCGCCAAGGCCGTGGCAGAGACCGTGGACGACGAGGACGCCGACCAGGCGTCGGCGGAGGGGACCGAGGCCATCCCGGCGCTGCGGATCTCGGCCCTGCGGCGCTACAACATCCGCCCGCGTGAGGTGCCGGAATCCCCTGCGAGGGCCCGGAAACCGGCAGTACCGGAATCCGGCAGGTCCGGACGGAAACCGGCACAGCGACGTGCCGGGAACCGGCACAGCGATGTACCGGAAACCGGCACACAGAACCGTAGTGAACCGGATTTGAACCGGAGGTACAGCAGTGGTGGTGCTGCCGTCTGCTCAGCTGCCGAGTGGCAGGTCGACCCAGCCACCCACACCTGGGCCCGCGAGCAGGGGCACCTCGACCGTCTGGGCGAGCAGGGCCTGCAGGCGGCCGACGCGAAGTGGCGTGCCCACCGCTCCGGCTTCAAGCCGAGGCCGGCGGCTGCGTGGGCTGCCGACTGGCGTTCCTGGGTCGCCCGGGAGCACCCCCCTGGCCGCCCGAACCTCTACGCCGTGCACGGCACGGGTCCCGGCCAGCCCGGCGGCATGACGCGGGCAGAGGCCCACACCGCCGCACTTCTCGCCGCCCTGAACGAGCCGACCGGAACGGAGCAGTAGCCGTGGACCGCCGTGAAATCGCCGCCCTGCTGGCCTACATCGGCCGACTTGACCCCCGCACCATCCGCACCGACCAGGGCGAGGCACGCGACCAGCTCGCACAGTGGCACGAGTTGCTTGGCGACGTGCCGATGGCCACTTCGCACGGCTGGGACGCCCGCGTCGCCGCCCGCCAGCACATCAGAGTCTCGCCGTACCAGATCCTGCCCGCGGACGTGGCCCGCCCCTGGGAGAGCTACCGGCGCGACCGCCTGGCCCGGCACTCCGATCCCACGCCGTCCGCCGACCCGGACGACCAGGCCGCCTGGACCGCCGAGCTGGTCGGCACCCGCCGCGCCGTCGCCACCGGCACCGCGCAGCCCGCCCAGGCCAGAGCCATCACCAGCGGTCGCGACCGGATCGACCCGAGGCTGGAGGCGCGGCTGCGACAGATCGGCTCCTGCATCCCGCCCGCCGCCCGAGCCGCCCTCGCCCCCTACCGGCCCGCCCGCGCAGCCCGCGAGGCCGCCGTCGCGCAGGGACTGCCCGACGCCCTGAGCGTCAAGTGCGAGTGGTGCCTGGCCCAGCCCGGCGAGCCGTGTCGTCGCCGCCGGATCGGCCCCGACGACGGCGTCCGCACGACCGCCCCGCGCGCCACCCCGCACCCCGGCCGCGTCGACCTCGCCGCCGCCCAGCAGACCCAGCAGAGCGAGCAGGTCCAGCAGCCCGCGCTGGCCTGACCGGCGCATCGGCGCGTGCCTCCCGGCGCACCGCCACCCCAACATCACCGTCCCGCCCCGGATGCGGCGCACGCCCGCGCGCCGTAGCCGGCACCCGACGCCGCGCCCAGCGCCCGCCCAGCCGGCCGACGCGGCAGCACATCGGAGACCACCCTTGCGTCACATCACCACCCACGACGCGCCGGCCACCGGCCTGCGCAGTATCGGAGACACCAGCTGGCACACCCAGGGAGCGTGCCACGGCATGGACGTCGAGGACGCTGACGCCGTCTTCTTCCCGCTCCCGCGGGACCACGAAGCCATAGCCGAGGCGAAGGAGCTGTGCGGCTGGTGCCCGGTACGCAGCGACTGCCTCAACTTCGCCCTGGAAAACGTTCTCAAGGAGGGCATCTGGGGTGGCCTCACCGAGGCCGAGCGGCGTCCCTGGCACGACGGACTGCACCAGCGCCTCGACTACCGACGCGTCACGTCCTTCTTCCTGGGACGCGACGTGCATCTGACCGAGGCCGAGCGGCAGGTCGTCATCGACCACGCCTACGTACGCGGCTGGCGGCCCGACCGGCTCGCCACCGCCCTGCAGATCAGCCACAAGCACGCCCGTGACCTGCTCCGGCAGGCGGCCAACAAGGTGTTCGACCGCGACCGCACCTACGGCGTGCCGCGGCCCAAGAAGAAGCGGAAGAAGACCGCCCCAGCAGCAGGCGGCCCCGCGCCCGCCGCACCCGGCACACAGCAGCCGGCAGCCCGCCCGGCAGCGTCGACTCCGGCGCACGCCTCTCTCGGAAAGGCCGCATGACCCACCCCCTCCTGTCCCTCAGCGCCGTTCCGGACCTCCCTCTCCTCCTCGCCGCCGTCGTGCCCGCCGCCGTCGTGCTGGTGCTGACCGCCTGGACGATCCGGCGCCGAAGCACGCGCCCGCAGAAACGTCTCAGCGATCCGGCGGTCAAGGTCGCTGCCCTTGCCGCCCTCGGCTGTACTTGCTACTCCGGGGACACGAGCTGGCGGTTCGCCGCCGACTACCTCGACATGGCCGGCGCCGCCGAGCGAGCCGGCATGTTCGCCGCGGCCGAGCTGGCGCTCTTCGCGACGGCGCTGATGGCACGGCAGAACCTGGCCACCGAGGGCGCCCCCGGCCTGCCGGGCACGCTGGTCTGGGTGATCACCACAGTTCAGGTGATCCCCGCCTATGCCGAGAGCGGTCCTATCGGCGGCACGGTAAGGGCCTTCGTCGGGCCGGTCATGGCGGCGATGCTGTGGCACCTCGCGATGGGGATCGAGCTGCGCCTGCGCACCCCGGGTGCCGCCTCCCACGGACTGATCGCCGTCCTGGGGCGGGAAGCACGCGAGCGGCTGCTGTCCCGCCTAGGGATCGCCGCACGCGACCGCGACGCCGCGCAGATCACCCGGGACCGGGCCACCGCCCGCGCAGTCGCCCTCGCCGCCCGCCTCGCCGAACGCACACCCGAGCAGCAACAGAGCCGAGGCGGCCGGCGGCTGACGCGGCGCCTGTCGAAGGCGGTCGGCAGGGCTTCGGTCGGGACCGACGCCCGCCAGCGCGCGCAACTGCTCGACCAGCTCGCCGCGCGCCGACACGCACTCGCGCTCGCCACGGTCCCGCTTCCCTCCCCTTGGTCCCCGGCGCACACCACCTCGACGGCAGCCACGGTCCCCTCACAGCCGGCTTCGAAAGCGCCGGTCCCCGTAGACGGTCCCGACAAGTCGGTCGGGGACCGGGGACCGAGCGCTCCGCGGGGACCGGTCCCCGAAATCACGGACTCCGAGGAGTCAGCTAACACGGGGACCGAGGGCGAGAACGCGGGGACCAGGGTGGGGACCCAGGCCACAGAAGCAGGTGCGGTCCCGGGGACCGGTCCCGCCAATCCGGAAGCCTCGCAGGAAGACGCCGGAGGCGCGGGGACCGACCGCACTTCGCGAGAAACGCCTGCTCAGGGCCCGGATCCGCATCGGGGACCGAACGCCGCCGAGTCGGGGACCGAGCCCACCGGGGACCGGGGACCGAACGACACCGACACGGGGACCGAGCCCACCGGGGACCGGGGACCGAACGACACCGACACGGGGACCGAGCCCACCGGGGACCGGGGACACAAGGTCCCCCTCCGCCGGAAGGCGACCACGAAACCCCGGCCTAAGACCAAGGGGAAGCGCACCCGGTCCCGCACCCCGCAGACGCAGCGTCCGCCGCGCGAGCCGGAGCAGTCGGTGGACCAGCTCGTCCAGCAGGTCCGTCCACACGTCCCTGCCCTGCTCGAACGGGACGGCAACGAGTCCGTCACCCGGGTCCAGCTGCGAGAGATCCTCCGCCGCGAGGGCCTGAAAGGCGGCCGGAACGACCGACTCAGCCTCGTCCTCCAGCAACTGCGGAGCGAGGACACCACTACAGCAAGGAGCACCGCCCCGTGAAGACCTGCCACCAGTTCAACACCGTCCGCGCGGAGTACGAGCGGGAGATCGGCTTCATGCTCGCCCACTCCAAGCGGCACGAGGGCAGGCCGGCGGCGAAATCCAGCGCGAAGCAGGCTGCATCGACGAAGCAGCGGATGGCACGGGCGCTCAGCAGCCACGTCGGTCGCTGCCCCGAGTGCGGCTGAACCTGCAAAACCCCAGCTCAGCGCCCCTAATCGCAACCGGTGGCCCGGCTCCGTGCCGGCCGCCGCACTTGAGGAGAAACGCCGTGATCGCGCGACCTACTCGCTCATCCGAGCCCACAGTCGTCGAGGCCGGCGCCTGGGCGGACGTCCTGGTCCGCCGGCGGCTCCTGCACGCGGCCGTCCTTACGCCGAGCGGCCAGTGGCTCGTCCAGGACCAGCCCGACGGACCCGTCCGCGTCCTCATAGGACCGGCCGACGTCCTCGCGCTGGCCGCAACCACCCAGCACCACACCCGCTCTACGAGGCCCGAATCCCGATGACGAACCCCACCCAGAACGGCACCACCCCGGAACCTGCTGGTGACTCCAACTCGGTCTCGGGGCGAGCAAGTTATCCCCTTGGATACTCCGCCTTGAGCGGAGTATCCAAGGGTTCCCCTACCCCTGGGGGGCAGGGGCTCGTCCGGCGCCGGGGGACGCCAGACGAGGAGGCTGCGACCGAGGGCGGATCGCAGCCAGAGGGGATAAAGGACGGACGTGAGCAGCCGCGCACGCGCCGCCGCAAGTACCAGCGTCGCCAGCGCCCCCACGTCCGCAACACCCGCTTCAGCGACGACGAACTCGCCCTCGTGACCGCCGGCGCGAAGGCCGCCGGCCTCACTCTCGCTGGCTTCCTCGCCCGCGCTGCCCTGTCCGCCGCCCGCGACCTTGAACGGACCGCGAGTGCCGTCGCCGGCGAGCGTGAGGTGATCGCCGAGTTGTTCGCCGCCCGTCGGCACCTCGGTCACATCGGCGGCAACTTGAACCAGATCGCCCGAGCGGTCAACGCCGGAGGGCACCCGCACGAACTCGACGTGGTCATCGCGGCCACCGACCGCGCAGTCCAGCGCGTCCAGCACGCCACCGACCGGCTCCTCCACCAGGACTAGGACCCCCTCACCGGCATGATCCCCAGGATCCAGAAGCGCGGACAGCGCACCATCGGCCTCCTCTCCTACCTCTACGGGCCGGGCAAGTTCGAAGAGCACACCGACCCGCACCTGGTCGCCTCCTGGGATGGCAACGCCCCCGACCCCGGCCGTGACCCGTCCGCCACGCTCAAACAGCTCCAGCAGCTCCTCGATCAGCCCGTCGAGAACGTCGAGCAGGCCGACCGGCCCAAGAAGCATGTGTGGCACCTCTCGGTCCGCAACGCCGAAGAAGACCGTATTCTGAGCGACGAGGAATGGGGCGAGGTCGCCCGGCGCATGGTGGCCGCCGCCGGCATCGACGACCCCGAGGAAGGCGCCGGATGCCGATGGGCGGCGGTCCGGCACGCCGACGACCACATCCACATCATCGCCACCCTCGTGCGCGAGGACGGGTTCAAGCCCGACCTCGACCACGACGCCGTCCGGGTCCAGGCCCAAGCCCGCACCCTCGAAGCCGAACTCGGCCTGCGCCGCCTGAACAAGGGCGACGGCACCGGCGCGAAGCGACCCACCAGCGCTGAGCGCCACAAGGCCGAGCGCCAGGGCCGCGAGCGCACCGCCCGCGAGGAACTGCGGGAAACGGTACGGCGCGCGGTGACCGGCGCGAGGAGCGACGAGGAATTCTTCGACCGGCTCGCCGCCGCCGGACTCCTGATCCGCAAGCGTGCCGCCCCCTCCGGCGACCTCCTCGGATACAAGGTCGCTCTGCCCGACGACCTCAACAAGGACGGCGAGCCGGTCTTCTACCCCGGCGCACGCCTCGCCCCCGACCTCTCGCTGCCCCGCATCCGAGAGCGCTGGTCCGGCGACGCCCAGGAGAACCCAGCCGCCCGGCAACAGCAAGCACCCCGGACAGGACCGGGCGCTCCGGCCTCCGCCCGCCGCAACACGGCATCAGCCGCCTGGCAGGCCGTCCTCGTCGTCGAGCACGGCGACGATGCGATCGCCGCTGCCCACATCGCCGCGGTCGGCGAGGTCCTGGATGCCCTCGCAAAGACGTCCGCCGCCCACACCCGCCGCGAACTCCGGGACGCGGCTACGGCCTTCGAACGTGCCTCGCGCTCCCATGTCCGCGCCGTACGCGGGCACGACCGAGCCCTGCGGCAGGCCGGCCGCGACCTCGTCCACGGCGGCCCGGCCCTCGGCCGCGGTGAGGACGGCGCCACCACGGCGATGGCCATCGACATGCTGTTCTTCCTCATCACTGCCGCCGCGCACTGGCACGCCAGAAAGGGCCACGCTCAGCAGGCCGAGGCCGCCGCCCGGGCCGCCGAGCACCTGCGTACCGCCTACCAGACCGCCGCCGCCCAGCCCCTCGGAGCGCTCTACCAACGAGGCCGGCGTATGAGCCGGCCGATACTCCAGCGGCAGACCGTGCTGCTGCGCGAGGCGCTGCCGGAGCTGGCCGAGCAGATCCTCGCCGAGCCCGGCTGGTACGCCCTGGCAGCGACCATCGCGGAGGCAGAAGCCGCCGGCCACGACCCGGCCACCCTCCTGTCCGACGTAGCCGAACGCCGTGAACTCGGTACCGCGGACTCCGTGAGCGACGTACTCGTGTGGCGGATGCGGCGGACGGCCGACCTGCCCGCAGACGCCTCCCACCTGCCCGAGAGCAGCACCACGGGGAGCCGGTCCGCAACGCGCGGGACGACGACCAGGACCTCCGCGCCCGGCAGGCGGCGCAGCGGAGAGGAGGCATCGCGTAAGACGCGGTGAGCCCGACGGGTGCCGGCACGCGGTCTCAGCGCATCACCGAAAGAAGGGAGAGCACCACCGCTCCGCTCGCAACCCTCGGCATGGCCGTACGCCACATCGAACCTCGGTGACGACCAGGTTCGATGTGGAGGCCGTCGAAATCCGCGCACCTACAGGACAGGCGAGCATGACGTAGATGAGGCGAGTCGAGCCAGTAGGCGTCGCGGAGTTGGGCGGTCGAGGGAAACGGCGACGTGTGATCGGGCACACCGTGAAAACGGCATCTCGCAGCACGAAGACACGCACGGTGGCCAACTCGTCATCCAGGCGACCGAGAAGCCGCAGATGACCTGGCCGAAGGCGGCTGTGGACTTTGTGAATTGCAACCGTCGGGGACGTGGCGCACGATCTTGAAGCGCGCAGGACGAGGTGACGAAGTAGAGGAGGGCGCCAGGGTGTTTCACCGGATACGCCGCCGGGCGAAAGAGCCGAGCGAAGCTCAAAGGCAGTTCGCCGAGCTGCACGCGCGGATGCAGGGCCAGGTCCCGCCAGGCATTGGGGTGCCAGCGGCCGAACCGGAGCCCGCCGAGCCGGCCCGCCTCGTGGACGACTTCCTTCCGCCGGAGCTGCGCGTGCCGAGCCACGACCAGGTCGACGGCAAGATGATGCCGTGGAAGCAGCCCCTCGTCCTCGACGGCGAGATGGCCGCCTGCGCCGAGTGCGGCGCCTACCGGGACTGGCTCATCCTCTCCACCCGCGGCGAGATCTGGCTGCGCTGCCGAGCAGGCCACCAGCAGCAGGAGACCCGCCTCGACACGGCGTGGTTCAACCGGAACAGCGGACCGGCGGACGCGACGCACGCCACGTTCGAGGACTGCCTGCGCCACCTCGGGCACTGACCACCACTCCTACGACCCCACCGGGCCCTCGGGCCCGCACTGACCACCCGTCGCCTAGCACCAAGGGGTCAGTTCCGTCATGCGCGTTCGCGTCGCCACCACCGCCCTCGGCATCACCGCCGCCCTCCTCGCCCTGCCGGCCTGCTCCACCGACACCACCGGGGCCAAGCACCAGACCCCCTCCTCCGCCCGGACCGGAAAGCTTTCCGGCGCGGTCCACAAGCCAGCCGCGCTCTCCTCGGCCGCGCTCGAGTCCCGTCTGCTCGACCAGAGCGACCTCGGCAGCGGCTACCTGTCCAAGTCGCAGCGTCCTGCCCAGCACGACGACGTCACCGTCATCGGCTGCCCGGCCCTGAGCGAGCTGGGCGGCGGCGCGGCGACCGGCGGCACGCTCACCTTCCCGCGCAAGGCGAAGGCCGCCTTCACCTACGGCGACAGCTCCTCGGAGTTCTCCGAGGAGCTCTACAGCGACACGGCGAACAAGCTGTCCGCCGGCATCGGACGGATCTTCGACGCCATGACCGGCTGCCCCGCCTATCAGGTCGTCGCGGGCGGCACACCGATCGACATAACCGCGCAGAAGCTGCCCGCGCCCCGACGACTCGGGGATCAGCAGTGGAGCCAGCTCCTGACGTTCTCCACCGCCGGGCGCAGCACCGTGGTGAAGCAGACCGCGATCCGGGACGGCAATCTGCTGCTGATCGTCTCCGGCGCTCCGGCCCTCGTCGACCGCCACCTCGACAAGGCCCTCGCCAAGGCCACAGCAACCGGCTGACCTGCCCGGTCATGCTGCTGCCCCCCGACCATGGTGGTCGGGGGGGGCAGCAGCGCGTCAGCCGACGCGCTGAGCAGCGCGCGCCGCCTGGGCGGGGACCCAGGCTTGGACCTGGCCGGGCTGTACGTAGAGCACGTTCGGATTGTGGCTGTGGGGTCCATAGCCGCTAGAGGCGTTGACGAGCAGGTACGCGCCCGCGAGGACGTGCCAGTTCCAGAACCAGGCGTCCTGTTGTCGACGGGTGTCGCACCAGGTCACAACGGCCTTCGACCCGCGGCGTCCGCGCTGGTAGACCCGCGTGATCTGAAGAAGATCTCCTCGGCCTGCATTCCTGTGCTGTTGGAACGCCTGCCACTGTGCCGCGAGGGTGGCCGTGCGTTTGCGGTGTGAACGGACCTTCAGCGCGACAATCACGGCGACGCCAAGGACGAGGACAAGAAGGACGCCGGGGCCGAGGTGCATTGCTGCATCCTGCAGCCTGGCGTCACAGGGGGGCAAACCCTTCGCCGAACATCGAGGAGCAGTTTCAGGCAGCGACTGCGCCTCTCGCGAGCCGGGACCCGTCCCTGCTGCCAGGGAAAGCCAACAGCGCGTTGTGTGCACACAAGTGCCAGCCCGTGAGCACGAAGCCCGGCCCTCCATTTCGGAAAAGGCCGGGCTGTGTGTTTGAGGGGAAAGGCAACGGCGGGGCGTTAGATGGCCGGCGCGCGCAGGAGCCGCTCCCGGGTGGCCTCGGGCAGCACCCGTCGCAGGACCGGTGCCGTCGAGCTGAGGGAGGCGGCGAAGGCTGCCACGAGGTCGTGCGGGACGCTGGAACCGAAGGAGGCCGCCCACAGGCACGGTGCGCCGAGCGCGGGCTCGGCCCACGCTTGCCAACCGGCCAGCCCCGCCTCTTCGGTCTCAGTGATCAGGGCGCGAGGGTCGGCGTCCTGGATGAGCGGCGGAACCTCGCCGAGGCTCATGTGCGAGGTGAACGTCGGGTCCGTCGCTGCCGCCTGGGGCTGGTCGATGTCGCGGAGCCAGCCGTGTGCGGCGACGGCGTCGAGGACCATCTCGGGGCCGGCGAGCGGCATGGCGGCCTGGTCGCGGGCGTCGAGCGCGACGAGGAAGTCGGACACGGCCTCGCCAGGGACGTCGGGGGTGAAGTAGGCCGACCATTGGGCTAGCGGGCTGCTCGTGTCAGCGCGGGCGGAGATCTGCCACGCGATCGGCAGGTCCCCCAAGTGGAACGGTTCGTCCGCCAGGCTCCACTGGGCCCATCGGAGGGTGTCGGGGCTGATGTGCAGGACGGTGCTGCGCAGGACCTGGCGGCCCTCGGGTGCCTCGTCCGGCTCGTGGCGTCCGCGGACGATCGTCAGGCTCGTCCAGCCCAGGCGGGCGAGCGTGTCGGCGACGGTGTCGTAGAGCCGCCCATCGTCACCGGCCAGATGCCGGGGGCCGACCCAGAACGCAGGCTGGCCGCCACGTGGAGTGGACGGGTCGGGCGGGAATTCGGGATACAGGGGCGCCTCCAAGGGCTCGGTGCGGGTCTAGTTACCGCCGGCACGGCGGCGGGGGCGGCGCGGCGGTGCCTGCGTGTCGCCTTGCCAGGTCAGGGCGACAGCGACCTCGGGCGGCAGATGACCGAGCTGTGAGCCCTCGTCTCGGCCTTCGGCGAGGTACACGACGGTTTGGCCGGTCTCGTCCACGGACTGCACGACTTGCGCCAAGCGGTGTGCCATCGGAAAGAACGGGTTCATGGCCTGGCGGACGGGAGCACTGCGGTCGCAACCGGACAGCAGGTCGATGAGATCGCCGACGGTCATCTCCGTGGACGTCATGAACGGCCTCCTTGGGTGAGGAAAACGGTGAGCGGTGGAGTTAGCCGGCGGCCTGGCAGTCAGCCGACCACCCTCCCAGCGAGGACTACGCGTGGGGCGCTGTCATACGCGACGCGAGGTTTCCAGCACGCGCGCCACGGCGGCAGCGACGATGTCGGCCGGCGTCTCGGTGTCGAACGACAGCTGGTAGCCGGGTACCTTGGCGGTTCCGGTGACGGCGATCTTCCATCCCTCGCCGTCGGTGCCGGGACGACCGAGCGGGAACCAGCCGAGGTAGAACCGGCCGTCCTTGGAGCTGACGTGCACGTCCGCACGGTCGTCCACGATGAGGTTGAAGTCCTCGGCGCAGAACTGGTCCATGACGAGCGTGGGCTGGCCAGGGCCCAGCTGCCACTCGCGCAGCCGCAGGGCTTCGACGGTGGTGGAGAAACCGGGGCCGACGGAAGCCACGGTCACAGACAATCACCTCTCTGACCTGGGGTTTCTTGCAAGGTCGTCTACGTTGACATGCTCCCGCGCAGGTTGGCCAGTCTTTCCGTGATCTTTCCTGTCTGCCCCCGGCGAACTGTCGTCCTTGGACAGTTGTAGGTTCTCAGATCCCGTGTCATTTTCTCAGTCGCGATGTCATGTGACTGGCCGAACTGACACGAGATTGAGAATCGCTGGCCACTGCCGTCACTCGTTTGAGGACTCCGTTGCCAGCGGGATACCGCACCGCGGGCAGCCGTTTGCGTGGTCGTCCTGGCAGACGTAGCCGATGGCACCTTCCACGCACCATTCGGCAGCCTCCTCGGACAGCAGGTCGGGCCCGGCAAGGAGCAGCCGACGAAATTCCGTGGTGTCCGCAATGTCGGCCGGCCGGTTGGTGAACCACTCGTCGAACCAAGGCTTGTCCCGGTGTATGCGCCAGTGCGCATTCTCCCGGTCGTCGACAGCCGTAAGGAACCGATCGACGATGCGCCCCCAACTCGGTGCTCCGAACCAGCCGTTGTCGGACGCGCAGAAGGATTCGATCAGGGTTCGCAGGCCGAACTCCTTCTCGCTAAGGCAGTACCTTCGCCCCCATGAGATCGCGACCTGTGCCATCCCCGCGAGTTCTACGCGCGGATCAACCTCGTGTGCCGGGTCGTCAGGGTTGTGGCAGGCCAGCCCGAGCTCGAGCACAGACTGCCCGGTCGGTAGAACCCGGGACGGGTTGACGATCGCGAGACCGAGACCGATCCAGTCGACATGGTCGAACGACAGCATCGAGCGCACGAGTCGGGTGGTTGCCGTGTTGATCCGCATCATTGTGCCGTCGTGCAGCGGACTCTTCCCGGCATGCCAGTTCTCGACGGGTGTGTTGCGCCACACGGCGAGCGTGATGCGGGTGGCAGCGAGCCACAGCAGGGCGTCGTCGTCGAGGTGCCCGAACCGCTTGGCACACTCCTGGGCGCCGTAGGTGATCAACTCTTCCGGTTTCGGCCACCTGTGGCTGTCGGGCCCTTCAGGCGCGTACTCGTAGTCGTCGGCGTACCCGTCGAGGATCGCGCTCAACTCGGCTGCGCTGTAAGCCTCGCTGTACTCGGAGCTGTCCGGCTCCTCGACGGTGTACATGTCGTGGTCCCAGGAGACGTACACGTCGCCCCAGAGCACGACGTCATCGCACTCGCTGGCGTTGTCCGTCACAACCGGCCTGATGGTGATCGGGGCAGTACGCCCGTCGGTTCGCTCGCCGTCCTTCTTGGCTGCCCATGCGGTGATGACCCCGAGCGGCTTCGGAAGGAGAGGGCCGACCTTGGTGATGCTGAACGGCTCGTCGTCGTCATCGGTGTCGAACCGGCTGTTGACGAACGCGACCGCCTCGGAGGGCGTGCTGACGATGGACTGGGTACCACTCTCGTTGTCAACCACTCGCCACAACGCGCTGTTCTTCACGATGCTCTCCGATCGCGGTGAGTGCACCCGGGGCGGGTGCGATGCGCCGGGTCGCTCGGCACTGACTCCAATTATGGGCTGATTAACCCGTCCGTAGTCCCGCAGGCGCTTGTCAGCGACGACGCTCGGGACGTTCGTGTGCAACGAAGGTGTGTGAGTGGGTGGAACGGATGGTTGCCGATGCAGGTTCGTGACGCCCCGGGCCGCGTTGCAGCCTGCTGGACAGCCTGAGGAAATGACACCGATCTGAGATAGCCGCCTGCCGACACATCGTGAGACTCAAGGGAAATATCCAGGTCACAGGGTCGGCGCCTGACACTGAAGTTGAGAACCTACAACAGTGAAGCCAGTCGCCCTGGCATCTGATCCAGGCGCTTGACAGCGAACCGAGTCGTGGGGGCTTCCCACACCGCCACGGGCCCGAGGAAGTCAGCGGGAACGTCGCGATGCGGGTCTCTTGTCAGCGGCACCTCCTACACTCCGCAGATGCGACAGCCCAGGATGATGAGCTGCCTGGCCGTGGCCCTCCAGGCCATCAGGGCTGATGGGCATGGCGTCTGCCAGGCGCCTGCATGTCCCACAGGTCGCCGACAGCACGCGCCGGCAGAGCTTTCACGAGGACGGTCTCCGGTGCGGATGTCGGAGAGGGTTCCATTACCGTCCTTGTCTAACAGGGGGATTAGAGCTGTGCCTTCCGCTACTGGCTTGACCGACCTGCGCGAGCAGTGGATCCAGAAGATCTGCGCGGGGATTGCCACCTCTGTCGGTCGCCACCACCCGTTGCTGGATCCGGCGCGGATCGTCAGTAACCCGAGTGATCTGGATCTATTGCGTGCCCTCCTGATCCTGCGGATCGCCGTCTTGGACGCGCGTGGCCGGTCCACCGCGCACATCACGGGACTGCTGGCAAAGCACCCGGTCTTCGCCGATCCCAAGCCTGACACGGATCAACTCACCAGCCTGGTCGAGCATGTCCGCCGGCACGTGGAGCGCGACGGCCTTGTCGGTTCCGTCCTGCTATTCGGCCTCGGACTGCGCGCTGCGGATCCAGAGAGCACGTATGCCCTCCTCCTGGACCACTGGTCACGTCGGTCGTCCCGCGCGGCGACCGCCGCCCAAGTGGCCAGGGAACTGGCCCGGCACTGGGGCGTGGAGGCTCGCACCGGAGAGGCTCTGGTGCCTCTCTCAGTCATATCTCTTGATGCGTACTCCGACACCATCTGGTCCAGGCTGGAAGCGGAACGCGACGCTCATGTGCGGCATGCCGCCTCAGTTGCCTTGATCAGGAAGGGCAACGACGCTCATCGCCTGTGGCTGGCGCAGTTTCCCGCCGACGAGGCCAGGCACCTATGGAAGTTGGGCGCAGATGTGGCCTACTGCACCGCGGCCAAGGAGCACCTTCGAGAGGTAAGCCGACAGCTCCGGAAGAATCACGCTCTGCGGCCAGTGATCGCCCGAGCCTTGAAACTGGTCAACGAGCAGCTAGAGATGCTCGGCGAGGCGATCGGCTGCCTGAGCGACACAGAGCGCGACATGCTGCGGGCGCGCACCCATCAGGAGCGCTTCCAGGACGCCTGCATTCAGACCTTCCTGAACCACTCCCTCGACTTCCGGCAGTCGTACCCAGGCAGTTCCTGTGTTCCTGATGCCGAAGCGGTACACGGCACCTTCGGCCCTCTGCCCTGGTGGAACATCATCGTCCGAACCGCAGCAGAGGCGGAGGCTGCCCTCGCCGCATTCACAGAGGGGGTGCTGCCCCTCGGTTTCGAGCGGGATCCCGAACATCGGAACCGCCTTCTACTCATCTGCCGTAAGCCCAGGACGGAGTCCCCGGGCATGCACGCCCACTTCGTCTTCGACCTGGACAACCCAGGCCACGCCTGCGAGCTGCTCCTCATCGCGAAGCGTGCCGGCGTCCCTATCGACCTCTATGCCCAAGCACACAACGAGTACGACGAAATCGAGTCCACCCACCTAGGCACTGTGTACGCACACATCGGTCCGGAGCTCGCCAGTCTGATCACGGAAGCCGCCACCAATGCACTGGCCCGATCCCTGCCAGACTTCCGTAACCGCGACTACGACGAACATGAGGGGATCGAACCGCTCGAAGAAGCGTTGCGCTGTCTGTCCCGCGCTGAGGTGGAGCACTTCTCCTCGGGACGCCGCATCACCGTCTCATCCCGTCACAACCTCGAAGGTGAGATCGAAGTACTGTCGTCCGACCCGCCAGTCACGCTCTCCGGATTCTCCAGGGGCACCAAGAGGCACCAGAAAACCGGCAGCTCACGGAAGACGGGCAACGGGACTCCTCTGCCCCCTCCTCGGACCACTGGGTTCGTGTACGTCCAGCGGAACCCTGCCTTCCCGGACATGCTCAAGATCGGCTACACAGACCTGCTCGCGGAGGACCGAGCCAAGAACCTGTCGGGCACATCGGTCCCCTTCCCCTTCGACGTGCTCTTCAGGGCCCACACATCCCGGCCCAAAGACGTCGAACAGGCTGTCCACCGCCTCCTCACCGCCCAACGCGTTAACGCAAGCAAGGAGTTTTTCCGCGTCTCCCTTGACACGGCCATCGAGGCGATCCGCCGGTGCCAGAGGGAGGTAACCGGTATCAACAGCTGGGAGCCGATCCCTGCGCTTCATCGCCTGCCCGCGAATGACCGAGTCGTCCTGCCCCTGAGGGCAGGGCAGTTGTTCGTGCTCACCGCGTACCCCCATCTGCTCAGCTCGTCCGCTGAGGTTCTCGACATCTGGATGGCCCACGCGGACGGCGACCTCCTGGAGATCCACTCCACGCATGACCCCGGGCACGTGGCCGGAATCAGCGACAACGATCCCGGCGCTTACGAGGACCCCGTTCCCTTCCTCGACAGAGACGGAACCGTGCGGAACGGCATGCTCCATGGCAGGGAGCGCCTGGTAGCCGGCGACCGGCTGATCTGGTTCTCGGACGAGGAGGGGCCGACCGACGCCCGCGGCGTCGTCTTTGAAGCGAACGCGTCCTGCCAGGTCACCTACCGGACATCAGCCCCCCGACGGGGCCCGCTGGGTATTCCTCTCCTGCTGAACGATCCTGACCGGGACCTTCCTGATGCTATGGGGGCACTCGTCAAGGATGTCCTCGCACTGCGCCCACCGCGCACCTGGGCTCCCCGGAACCCTCAAGAAGAGGACGGCTGGGCGGTAGCAGCCACGGATCCCCAGCCGCCCGAGCACTGGCTCCCTCAACTCGAACGACGGCGAAACGACGTGCGCCGGGACCGACCCTGAGTACCGTGCGGTATGGGGGCCAGCTCGACGTGTCCATGTCCAGCGCCAGGACTGAATTACCAGCCGGATCGATTGCGCCGCGGCTCCGTAGACGGCTCGATACCCGGCTCCGGGAGCGGTCTGAGCACATGCCAGAGTGAACCGCATGATCCCCGCGCACATCCCCGACGAGCCGCCGCTGACCTACCCCGACAGCTTCGACATACCAGTCCTGTTCCGAAACGGACCCGCGAAGAAGCCTCGGCGGCAGTGGCGGACGGCCAAGCACAAGGCGTGGGCGGGATCGGACGGGTTCCCGGCGGCCGACGGCTGGTACGCCCCGACTACCACGTGGCGGGAGATCATCAAGGCTGCCACCGAAGTCGGCCGCGACGTCACCCCGCACCTGCAGAACCAGCCGCGCTACGCACACGGGGAACTGGTCGCTCGGGTCTCTCCGCTGTACGCCTACCTTGGCGCGCACGTCGTCGAGCCCCGTCACCCTGTGCCTGGGGCCAAGGGCCGGCGCCTGACCTGGAACCCGGTGTACGCGCACGGCACCGAGCGCAGCGCGAAGAACGCCGCCGGCTACCGGCTGGGCATGACGATGACCGAGTGGGCCTGCCGTTCGTTGCTGGGCCTCGGCCAGACCGAGCACCTCGAACTCGGCGGGCCCATCCCCGCTCTGTACGACACGTTCAAGGACCCGAAGAAGAAGCTGCCCGACCTGTGGGGACGCCACGAGGCAGAGGAGAGGTACTGGCTGATCGAGGCCAAGGGTGGCGACGTCGGCCTGGGCACGCTCCGCAAAGGGTGGGCGCAGCTGGCGGCCGGCAGCAAGATCCTCGGCGCGTATGCGCACCGCACCGTCCTGGTCGGAGCGTCCGTACGTCCCGGTGACGATCTCTTCCTCACCATCGACCACGACCTACACCCTGGCCAGCCGCCCCTCAGCCCTGATGGGTCTGGCATCGACGAGGAGGCGGCGGGCGCGGGCAACCTGGAAGACCGCCTCGGCGACAGCGACGACGCGCTCATCGGCGCGGCCCGCGCCCAGATGCTCACCTACCTCGCCTTGCGCTCCGCTCCCGTCTCGCAACTGCGCACCGTGCCCGTGCCCGCAGACCGCACTTCTCGCCGTCGGCGCACCGGACTCACCACGCCCCTGGAGCACGACGGCCTCACCCTCGCCATGCGGGCCGATGCCCGCGGAGCAGCGCTCCAAGCCGAGCAGCACACCGTGCGCGCCGGTATCCGCTCCATAGGGCTCGACGACTTCCTCACCTGCCGCATCCCCGGAACCGAAGTGCACCTCGGCTTGTCCCGGAAGCTCTTCGCCGCCTGCGAGCGCCTCCATGAGGAAGACCTCGCCATCGCCCGGCGCACTCCAGGACTGCGCGCCGAGGACGAGCCGAGCGGTGACCAAGAGCTCAGCGACGAAGCCCAGGAAGAACGGCGGCTCACCCAGCGGCGGATCTTCCGCGAGCAGCAGGAGGAAGCCCGCCCCCGGCTGCGCCTCCTGCTCCGCGACGCCTACGAGCGGGGTGCGACGAGCGACTGGAGCAGCCTGCTGCGCCGATCCCAGGAGCCGGCACTCGACCTGGAAGGCGACGAGAGCCTCCTCGAAGCGGCGACACCAGAGACCTACCTGGCGGTCAGCCGCTACGACCTGCCCCCGGCACGCGCCTAAATCTCCACATCAGCCGATACCAAGCGTTCGGGGGTGCGCCAAGGAGCAGCTCCCCTTGCCGGCATGACAGGCGGCAGCTGGCGCCTGGCGGTTGGAGCACCGAACGCACAGAGCCGATTCGCCGCTGTGGGGGCGTAGCTGAACAGTCGGGCGCGTGATGGCATCGATCAAGGTATCGGGGTAGACCGAAGGGTGTTCGCAATGGGATCTCTGGCCGCTGCCGCGAGGGCTGCCCGGCAGCGGCCGGGCAGAACTGCGAGGGCTTCGTGCCGTCGCCTACGGCTCTGAGCGCGGCTGAATCGACAGCGACGGTCACAAGTCGGGAGACGGGGCTGCCGCCCGTGCGGCAGCCCCCCGCGGTGGTGCCCACCCGCTCGTTCGGGTCCGGGCGACCTGGGATGTCAGCGCCGGGCTCAGCGTCGTCGCCGACATCTCCGGCGACGACCTGCTGAACCGGATCCTGCTGCAGCTCCCCGCGGGCTACGACCTTCTCTTCGGTCGCCCCCAGCCAGCCTGACCAGTCGGGGCGCAGCACGACACAGCGCTCGGCCGTGCCGGTGCGAACGGTCCACGCGCGGGCCGGCCTGCGCTATGCCGGGCCAGGCATAGCGCCGGTACGCCGCACGTGCCAGATGTGGGGCAGCGGTTCGGCGTCGATAGACGTCAGCAGGCCCCCGGATGCGCTTCACGGGGGCCTGCTGGCGGTGGTTGATCTACGGCTAGTTGGTCTTGCTGTTGCTGTCGGACTCGGACTCGGCAGCCCTACGACGGCGGACAGCGACCAGGGTGACGGCGCCAGCGACGATGAAAATCCCGGCGCCTGCGGCGATCCACGGGGTGGCGTCGGCACCGGTGTGGGCGAGGGAGCCTGCCGGGGTCGCTGGCGTGGAGTCGCCGTCCGAGGACGCAGATGCAGTGGACGAAGCGTCGGTATCCGGCGTGGCGGTGCCCGGCGCTGAGGGCATGGCCCCGCCGGTCTCGCTGCCCGGCCTACCTGCAGGGGTGGACGGGGTACCGGTGGGCTCGGTGGTCGGCTTGTCCGAGGGGTGGGGCTTCGGGCTGGTCGCGGCCTTGGTGTTGGTGACGGTCACAGTCACAGGGGCGCCGGGGCCCGCAGTGAACGTCTTGGACGGCTTGTAGAGGCCGTATCCTGCGGGTGCCTTGACCTGCTTGACCCAAAACTCCGTCTTCCGGCTGGACACCGGCAGTTCCCCGGAGGCTGTGCCCTTGGCACCGGTCGTCACGGTGAGCAGCGTCGAGGTGCCGGTGCCGATGTTCACCGTTGCGCCGGACAGGAGCTTGCCGGTCTTGTCGTCCTTGGCCTGCAGGAGGACCTTGGCGGCCTTGTACGAGTCCGTGATCGTCAGCCGCGTGGTCGCCCCGGGCGTGACGATGACGTCTTGGTCGGCGACAACCTCGTAGAGCGGGCTGCCGGAGGCCGTCTCCTTGAGCCGGTAGACGCCCGGCGTGAGGTCGGGGAAGGTCAGCTTCCCCTGCGCGTCGGTTGTCCCGCGCCCGGCCTCCTGACCGGCTGAGTCGAGCAGCAGGAACGCGGCGCCGGGGAGCACATCTCCGGCCGTGGCCCTGGTGGTGATCTCGACGCTGCCCGCGTCCGCGGCCGGCGTGTCGGCAGCGACTGCCGAGGTCGAGGGTGTCGGTTCGGAGGGCTGGGCGTTCGCGGCAGGCGCCCAGGTGAGGGTACCGGTCACTGCGGCGGCGACGGCGGCGGATCGGACGGCGCCACGGACGAAACGAGCGTGCACGAGGAAGGGGACTCCTTGATCAGTTGGTGGAAGGTCGGTCACCGGACGGGGATCCAGGTCAGGACTCAGCGGGTGCGGGCTTGGCTGCGGGTGGCCGGCGGGGCGGGCGCCCGGTGCGCGGAACGGCTCGCCGCGCGGCTGGGCGTGGACGCGGCCCAGGCGCCGGGGAACCAGACGGCGGTGTACTGCTCGATGGCGTCGCGCAGCCCCGTGGTGACGGCTCCCTCCCACGGTGGTCGGCCGAGGTGGTGGTAGGTGCTGAACGTGCCGTACTGCTTGGTGTTCGGCCGGGTGTTGTTGGCTTCGTCGCGGCGGTGGAAGGTGCCGTGATCGAGGAAGCTGAGGGCGACCGCGTCGATTTCACCGCGGTCCGGGTGGATGACCGCCACCCGCAGACCGCCATAGGTGTCCGCGTGGATGGTGGCGGTGAACTCGATCCGCAGCCGCAGCGGTGCGCCCGAGACCGGGGCGGCGAAGTAGGTGGCGCCCACGACGGCGTGGTCGTGGAAGGGGAGGCACAGCTCGGCGAAGAACTCGGCGGCCTGCAGGGACAAGAGGGATCTCCGGTCGGGGATGGGCCGGCACTATCGGCGCGGGCCGGGCAGGGCCTGCCGGCTGGTGGTGCTCCAGCGCGGGACGCTGGCCGCAGGGAGCGCGGCCGGACGGCGGGATGCGGCAGCCCGCTGCACGTCAAGCGGGGTTGGGGCCTGCGGCTGCGGCGGGATGACGGGGTGGAGCTGGGCCATGCCCTCGATGTAGCTGAGGGTGTCCTGACGCCACCGGGGCAGCGGGGTCGGATCGGCGACGCATCGGGTGACTGCGGTGAGCAGGGCGACGGGGGTGTCGGTGCTGCCCGTCGCGTACCAGACGGGCCGGTCGATGGACTTGCCCGCCCACAGCTGCCAGCGGGCGTCACGGGTGGTCAGCTCGGCTTCCGGATCGAGGTCCCCGGTGGTGAACTCCAGACCGGCGAGGCCGTCCGGGGCCTGGACGGCGAAGACGCCCCAGCGGGGACGGTCGATCTCCCATCCCTGCTGTAGGAGAGGCACGACGGCGAGGAAGGGATCGTGCTCATCGGTTCCCGAGACCGGCCGGGCGAGGTAGGCGTCCGGCCCCTGTTCGTATGCGGTGGCGAGGGCGGTGGTGAACGCTTGGACGAACTCGGTGGGGACGCGGTCGTTGAAACAGACGCCCCATGTCGGCGGTCCGAATTGGTCCTTGTAGGCGTTGATGCGCCAGAGTCCGTCGTCCTCGCCTTCGGGCAGGTAGCCCAGGCGCCCGCGGCGGTCGGGGGCGTTCACGTACACGTTGCCGAGGTCGTCGTGCTGGAGGTCCCAGCCGAGGTCGAGGAGCGGGGTGAGGGCTGGGTCGCCGGTGCCGGTCGTGGAGGCGAGGTGGCGCGGAGAAATGAAGACGTCTCCGTCTAGGGCGTGAAGGTCGTCGTGAAGGGACACGGGTTCCTGAGTGGCGGCGCGGGCGGATGAGTCAGTCAGCGGGCAACAAAGCTGTTCGGAGGCCGTCGGTGGAGCCGGTGTAGTGCAGCGTGCGCAGGCCCAAGCGGGCGGCGGCCCGGCAGTTGTCGAGGCGGTCGTCCACGAACAGCACGCGTCGTGGATCACGGATCGCGGTGGCCTGCAGCGCCTGCTGGTAAATGGCTGGGGCGGGCTTGCACAGCTGCAGGCGGGCCGAGTAGAGCGCCTGGGCCATCATGCGGCGCCAGTCGTGGGTGTCGAGCACCGTACTGAGGTGGGAGGGTGCATTGGACAACAGCACCATCGGCACTCCGGTGGCATGGGCGCGGCGCAGGACGGACACGACGCCAGCGTCGGTCGCGGTCCACATGTCGGTGTCTGCGGCCAGGAGTTCGCGCAGCAGGCGGGGGCCGGGGTGGGCGCCGAGGACGCGGGCCCAGTACGCCAGGTCGCTGAGTTGGCCGGCGTCATAGAGGTCGCGGGCGTTCCAAAAGGCACGCTGGAACGCTGCGAGATCATCTTCAGGCCACGAAGCGATACGGGCCAGCCGTAGCCACTGGGCGCGGGTGGGCTGCAGGCCGATGACGCCGTTGTAGTCGAGGATGACGGCGTCGGGGCCGGTAGGGCGGGTCAAGGGGCGGTGTTCTCCAGGGCTCGGCGGGTGAGGGCGGCGAGAGCGGCTGCGAGGAGGGAGGGCAGCAGCAGGGCCGTGGACAGGGTGGTGGCGCTGGCGAGGGCGCCGATGACGGCGGGGCCGGCGAGGAGGCCGAGGTAGCCGGTGACGGAGACCGTGGCGACGGCTCTAGGGCCGTGTCTGCCGGCGGCGGTGATCAGGGAGGGGACGGTGCCGGACAGGCCGAGTCCGAAGACCGCCCAGCCAGCCAGCGCCGCAGGCACGCTGTCGACAAGGACGCCGGTGGCCAGTCCGACGGCGGCGAGCGCCGCGCCGGTGCGGACCAAGGCAGGGGCGCCGATGGCGGCGGTGAGCCGGTCGCCGGTGAGCCGGCCGATCGCCATGCCCGTGCTGTAGAGGGCAAACGCTGTCGCGCTGAAGGCGGTTGTGGCGTGCAGCGTGTGCAGGTGCACTGCGGCCCAGTCGGCTGCCGCCCCCTCCCCCAGCAGGCTCGCAGCCGCCAGCGCCCCCAACAGCCACACACTGCCCGCCCGGCCCTGGCCGGGCCCCTGGGGCTCGGGGGGCTCGGACTGGTCGGCGCCGCTCAGCGCGAGGGTGCGCGGCCCGGCCACGAGCACGGTCGCGGTCAGCGCGAGGGCGGTGGCCAGGAACAAGGCGCTGTGGGCTGTGCGCGCCGTGGCGGCGGCCAGGGCGGCACCGCCCAGCGCGCCGATGGAGTACGCGGCGTGCAGGGAGGACATGACCGGCCGGTCAGCGGCGTTCTGGCAGCGAACCGCCGCGGTGTTGGCGGCGACGTCGAGGACACCGTGCGCGGCGCCGAAGGCGAGGGCCGCCGCGAGTAGTGAGGCCAGCGTCCGGCACTGCCCCAGCAGAGCGAGGGCTGCTGCTAGTGCTACGGCTCCGCCGATCAGGAGCAGGGGGAGTCGGTCGGGCCGGGCGAGTCGGCCGCCAGCCTGCAGTCCGGCGACCATACCGACAGCGGCGGCGAGCAGGACGAGCGACAGGCCGGCGGTGGTGAGGTGGGCGGCGTGCTGGACGGCAGGCATCCGGGCGCCCCAGACCGCCATCACCACGCCCAGGCCGAAGAAGTAGCCGGTCAGCAGGACACGGCTGCGGCGAACGGAAGCGTCGGTGCGGCTCATGCAGGGCGGCCACCTGGAACAGGCTCGTCGGTTGTGCGGGGCGCCACGTCGACCTGCAGATGGCGCACAGCCTGCTGGGCGCGGTCCTGGGCGAGGTCCGCGGTGGGCGCGGTGGTGATCAGGTAGCCGATACGGGCGGTGAACATGTTGCCGCCGTCGGCCGGGAGGAGCAGCTGGTCGCCGACCTGGTGCTGGAAGTGCACGCGTTCCAGCCAGCGCGGGCTGACGCCGTCGAATCCGAGGCGGAGCAGGGTGCCGGAGGTGTCGGGGTAGAGCAGCTGGATCGCGGCGGCCGAGGACCGGGTCGGGGTGAGGTCGGGGGCACGGCCGCAGGCGATGTCGGCGGCGGCGCGCGGTAGGTCGATGCCGGTGGCGAGCTGGACGAGGTGGCCGATCATGTCGCCGGCGATCCGGCCGTTGACCTCGACCAGCCGCGGCCTGCCGTCGACCAGCCGCATCTCGACATGGGAGACGCCGTCGGTGATCCCCAGGGCGTGGATCGCGGCGCGTGCCGCCGGGGCGACCAGGTCGAGCAGCGGGTCGGCGGCGTCGACGGAGTGGGCCAGTTCCTCGAAATACGGCGGGGCGCTGACCGTCTTGCGGGTGACGGCCACCACGGTGGTCTCACCGCCGTAGGTGACACACTCGGCCGACACCTCGGGCCCGTCGAGATATTCCTCCACCAGCACGCTGGTGGACTCGAGCCCCAGCCCGGCCGCCTGGTCGGCGAACGCGAAGGCGGCGGTGAGCTGTTCGGGGGTGTCGGCGCGGATCACCCCGATGCTGGCCGCGTGCGCGGCGGGCTTCAGCACGACCGGGTAGCCGATCCGCTCGGCCGCTGCCTCGGCCTCGGCAGGCGTGCGCACGCTCACCGAGGCAGCCGACGGAACCCCGTGCCGGGCGAACAATGCACGGGAGGTGGCCTTGTTACGGCATGCCTGCATAGCCTCCGGGACGGTGGTGGGCAGGCCGAGCTGGCGCGCGAGGCGGGCGACCGGGACGAGGTACCACTCGGTCCAAGTGAACACGCCTGCCAGGTCGTAGCGGTCGGCCAGGGCCCGGCCGGCGGCGGACAGCGCCGCCTGGTCGGTCGGGTCGGGCACGACCACGCAGTCCCGCAGGTACGGCGTCTCCCAGGAGGGCTCTTCGCCGGTGATCAGGACGATGTCGTAGGCGGCGGCCACGGACTGAAGGCAGTACCCGCGGTACGCCTCGGCCTCCATGTCGGATGCGGCGACGACCAGGACGACAGGGCGGTCGAACAAGAAAGGGCTCCTCGGAGGGGGCGTGGATGTGTGGACGGCGGACCTCGGCGGCCGAGGAACGCTGCGCCTGCCCCGCCTGCTCCAGCGCGAGCGGGACAGGCGGGGCTGAGCGGCGTAGTCGGTGCAGGGCCGGGTGCTCAGAGGGGAGGAAACGGACGGGGAGCTGTCAGTCGGCCCGGCGGCGGCGCAGCTCGAACGCGCTGGTCCAGTTCGGGTGCGCGGCGATCAGCCGCCGGGCGTAGAGGGCGGTGAAGTTGTTGTTCAGCCCGGCGACTCCGTACGGGAGTTGGCGGCGCAGGTCTTCGAAGAGGTCCTTCACGCCGACGCGTGTGGCGCCTGCGGCCAGGCGGCGGGCGGCCATGCGTTCCAGGGCGCGGTAGACGTGCGGGTTCTGCGTGTCGAAGGCGTGGAACCGCTCGGTGATGGTGCGACCGCTCGCACGGTTCATCCTGGAGACGGCGGTGGGCATGGGGTTCTCCACAGGCTGGGGAAAAGTGCAGGGTCAGGTGCGCAGGGCTGGGTCGGTGCGCAGGCGCGTGAAGGCGAGGGCCAGTCCGAGGCCCTGCAGGACGGCGCAAGCGGTGATGACGTGGCCCAGTGCGTCGGGCGGCGTGAGCGCGGTCAGTACGCCAGCAACGGGGTAGGGCAGCAGGAGGATGAGGATGGTCGCCGACAGGGTGCTGCCGAACTTCTCCGGTGGGATCAGCAGGGAGCGCAGCGTGCGCAGCACCACCGTCATGCCGCCCTCGGCCGCCATGAGGACCGCGACCAGGACAAGGTAGGAGAGGTAGTCGGGGGCTTGGGCGGCGGCGAGGGTGGCGAGCGAGGCAAGGGCCGCGCAGGCGGCGCCCACCGGCCACAGGCCCAGGCGGTCGATCGCAACCCGGCAGAGGGTGACGCTGAGGAGCGTCGCTGCGGCAGCGGCGGACCAGACCAGGCCGACGTCGGTGGTGGACTGCCCGAAGTGCTTGACGACGATCACGGGACCGGCCGCCTGGAGGAGCCCTGTGGCGAGGTTGGACAGGGTCAGCCCGGTCACGAGCCAGCCGAGCGCGGGCAGCGATCGGATGGTGCGCCACCCGGTGAGCAGCCCGGCGCTGGCCTGCCGCTTCGGCGTGCGGGCCGGGGCGACGGGCGAGGGGGGTGTGCGCAGGGCGAGCAGCGCGGCGAGAAGCGACAACACGGTGATCACCGCGAGCATCGGCGGCGGCCCGGCGAGCAGGAGCACTGCGGCGAGCGCCGGCCCGGCCAGGGTCGCAATCTGGTCGATGCCGAGCAGGACGGCCTGAACGCGATGGGCCCGCGTTCCCGCTCGGCGGCCGGCGGCGGCGCCCGCGGTCTCGGCCGCGATGTAACTGAACTCGGTGAGCACGCCCGTGACCGCCGCGAGCACCATCACGGTCACGCTCGCCACCGTGCCGGACGGGTGAAGGTGGAGCAGGACCGCGCCGGCGGCGAGAGCCATCGCACGTCCCAGGGAGGCGAGGTGGAAGACGACGGACGCCCCGCGCCGGTCGACGATCGATCCGGCCCACCCGAACGCCGCCAGCCTCGGGATCCACTCCAACGCGAACGCCGCTCCCGTGAGCGCGGCGGAGCGCGTGGTGGCCAGGACCAGCAGCGGGATGCCGTAGGTGGACATGGCGAACGCCAACGCGTCCGCCGTGCGCGGCAGGTAGATGCCGCGCAGCAGCCCGGCGGTGTGGCGTGCGTGCCGGGGTGTAACCGCTGCGCTCACGCGACCGGCTCAGGCTCGAACGCCCTGGCCACCTGGGGGTTAGCGGCCAGCCACTGGATCAGCAGCGTGCGGGGACGGGCAAGGCCCGCCGCCCCGGCGCCGGTCACGGCGGACAGCGGTGCGAGGCCATCGCCGTGCTCGGTGGTGAGCGAGGGCGCCAACAGGTCGAGGACGTGCCGGATACGGCGGCTGAACTCGCAGACGGGGGCCGGGACGGCGTGACGTCGGGCCCAGCGCGCCATCGCGTCGTACAGGTCGGCCAACTCCGTTCCACTGTCGGTGAGTTCCAGACCGGCGCCGGACGCGACCCGGATGAGACCGTGGGTGCGGGCCGTGTCGGAGGCGCTTCGCAGTTGGTGTGTGGAGAGGTCGGGCAGGGTGCCGGCCAGCCGTCGCGGCGGTATGGCGCCGTTGTCGTCGATCTCGGTGACCAGGCGGATCAAGGAGCGCGAGGCGAGAAGTTCGACGGCGTGGCGTACTTCGGCAGGGGTGAAGGGGGTGCTCATCGGCGCGGGCCTCCCGCCGGGATGGCTGCCTTCGGGCGGGCGGTCGTGGCGTGCGAGAAGAGATCGCGGTGGTGCCACGCCGGAGAGGATCCGGTCGTGCGAACGGGTGGGAGCGCCGCGGGGGCCGGCCGTGGCTGGCTGCTGAGCCACGGCCTCGGCGCGGGCGTCGCCTGCGGGTGTCCCCAGACCGGATGGTGGGACGCCTGGTCGAGGGGCTGCCCGGCGGACCAGGCGGACAGGGCTCCGAGCACGGGGCCAAGGCCATCGCCGGCTGCGGACAGCCGGTAGGGCTGGCCGATGCCCTCGGTGTCGACCAGGCCGTCGGCGACGAGCTGCCGCAGCGGCGGGTAGATGTTGGTCCAATCGCTGCTGGGCATCACGATCCGGGCCAGCGCCCGGCCGCTGACCTCCTGCCGGGACTTGAGCACCCACAGGATGGCGGCGGCGTGGCGCCGGGTGAGCAGGGTCAGGCTGTCCTCGATCTGCTCGATCGCGGGCAGCGGGCGGTCCGCCTTCTCCAGGTGTTCCTCGGCCCAGGTGACGATCACCGGCAGGACCTGCAGCAGGGCCGCACCGCGTTCGGTGTGGCGGTAGGTCACGTGCCGTGCGGTGTGTTCGGTGCGTTCGACGAGTCCGGCATCGCACAGCGACTTGAGTTTGGGGTGGAGCTGGCCGTTCTGCAGCCAGGACACCTTGGCCGCCAGCTCGCTGTAGCGCAGCGGCGGGCCGGAGAGGGCCAGGAGGATCCTCACGTTCCAGCGCGGGGTGATCATGGCAAGGGCCTCGGTGACCCGGGCGATGTCGGCGTCGGTGTCAGGGGGCAGAGCGGTGATGGCCAAGGGAGGAGCTCCTGGGTGAAGGAAAGAGAGGGATCGCCTGGGGTCAGCGGCTGTGCGCCGGGCTCGGCGCCGCAACAGGTGGAGCCGGAACGGGCGGCGAGCAAGCCGGCGGGGCATGCGTGGGGGCTGGGACGCGGGCCAGGCTTTGCAGAACGGCGGCGGCCGACTTGGCATGGACGTCGCGGACGGCGACGGCTTCGGCTAGCCGGCGTGCACCGTCGAGGAGGTGGGAGACCTCGTGCGGGCCGATCTGCCGCTCGGGGTGGAGGAGCCGGGCGAGGTGGTCGCGGTGGACGTCGATGCTGCGCTCGGCGAGGGCGAGGCCCTCGTGCATGCCGAGCAGGGCGGAGAGCATGCCGGGCGGCTGGTCCTGGGCGTGGGCTTCGAGGTCGGCGAGCGGCGCGCCGTACAGGTCCTCGATCCGTCCGGCTATGTCGGTGGACGTGAGGTGGGGCAAGCGTGGGCTTTCACGGTCGGCGGGCCCGGGCCGCCCCGGCACGCTGGGGTGCCGGGGCGGCAGACGGGGGCAGGGTCGCGATGGCCCTGAGCTGTGCCGTGCGGACGGGACGTTCCTGCTGGGCAGGCGGGGGCATGGTGCGCAGCAGTTCGCCGAGGGCGGCGCGGTAGCCGTCGCGGGCCTCCAGGGCTGCTTCCAGCCACTGCGCGTCGAAGCGGAGCTTGTCCGTCGACAGTTCGCCCATGTCGCGGTCCGGGTCCATGTCGGCGTGGACCCGGTCGCGGACGCGGGCGACCTGCTCCTCGGTGAGCGCCAGGAATGAACGCAGCTCCAGGGCACGTGCGAGCGCGGGGGAAGCATCCTGGCCGGCAGCCGCCTCGTACAGCTCGGGTACCGGGTTGCCGAAGACCTTCTGCAGGTCGTCGTCCATGGTGCTGGCCTTGTCCCGGCTCATCGGGCGGCCCTCGTCGACCGCCACGCCGACGCCGGTGCGGATGTACCGGCGGGACGGTGCGGAGCGCTGGTCTGCACCGCCGGGCCGGTGCGGGGCCGGAGGCGGGCGAGGCGCTGGGCGGCAAGGTCCTTCTTCCCCGGAGCGTCCGGGTCGAGGAGCCACCGCACGACCATGGCCCGGCCGTCGCGGGCGGTGACGGCCGCGTTCACCCGGTGGGCGAGGCCCATCGTCGGATCGTCGACCTCGCTGGGCTGGGTCTGCAGCGCAGCAACAAGATCGTCCTCCGCACGGTCCAGCACGGACTGGGCCTCGACGAGAAGGCCGTGCCACTTGACGACGTCGGTGGCCTCGGGATTCGCGGTCGGCGCGGCGGCGACCGCGGACTTCAACTGATCCATGCCCATGCCGAAACGCGCTTCGATCCGTTCGGTGAGCACGCCCACGACATCCTCAGACTCATCGGATATGCCATCGGGCAAAGGGAAATCTCCTGTTCTCAAAAGGCCGATCCCTGGGGAATGGGGGACTGCCGTACCCGGTGGCTCAGCCGCTTACGGGCACCTGCTTGGGCCTGTCAGTCCAGGCACATCCGGACGTCGCGGTAGACGTACGTGCCGGAAACCCAGCCGTTGACGCCGGTCGTCTTGTCCGTGATGTAGAGCCAGTTGCCGCTCTTCTTGTGCACGCTGAAGCGGTGGCTCTTGTAGAGCACGCCGAGCGCGGTGGAATGCGTGGTGGCCTTGGACCGGATGGTCACGGCCGCGGTGTGCACCTCGTACGGCAGCGGCGGCTGGGACGAGCAGCTGCTCGCGGGGGTCGCGCTGGCGGTGGTGGCGGACAGCAGCGGCAGAGCGAGTGCGCCGAGCATGGCTGCGGATATGGCAATTCGGGTGGAGCGCATGCGGAAGAAACCTCCGTGAAGGCATAGGGATTGCGGGGAAAGTGCCGCGGGGTTGTCCCGGCGGCTGTATAAGAGTCCGGAGATTCGCCGGTTTGGCTAACCGGCGATCGTCGGCTATGTTGCGCCGCCCTGGTCGGCTTTGACGCTCAGCGTGAGCGGCCGGGCGGGCGCGGCGCAGGGGCCTTCGGCAAGCCGGCCGGGCGGTTGGCGGCGGCTGCCGGGCGGACCGGCGGGAGAGGGCCGGCCTGGCCGGTGAGGCGGTCGTCGCACCACTGCAGTGCCTCGCCGAGCGTGTCGAAGCCGCCCTCGCGCAGGGTGTGCGTCCACGTCTCGGTGTCGACCTCTTCGACCACGACGCGGAACGGTGAGGGGGCTCGCTCGTCCAGGGCGCGCAGGGCCACGACGATGACCATGTCTTCCGGGTCGTCGCTGGTGTAGGAGTAGCCCGTCGCGTAGTGGTCGCCGTCGCCGGCGAGGCGTCGTTCCAGGGCTCGCGTGGCCTCGTCCGCCGGCGGCGGGCCCAGCGGGGCGAGGGCGATGGCATCGGGCGGACAGCCACGGTGGATGAGCCAGGACTGCGCCATCGCGGGCAGCGGCAGAGGGGCATGCTCGAAGCTGAACGTCCGCTTCTCCTGATCGCGTTGCAGATGCACGGCGAGCACCTGCGGCATGCCGGGGTGTCCCCAGGTGGCGGTGCGGTCGAACAGGACGTAGTAGCTGTGCGGGCCGTCGTGGTGTTCGGCGAGGGGAACGAGCATGTCCTCGTGGACGGCGACCTTGCGGTAGAAGTCGAGGTATTTCTCCTCGTCGGCGTCGAGGTCGTCCAGATCGAAGTCGACTTGGGGGATGGACTTCCGGTCTGGCGCCGGGTCGGTGGGAGACAACAAGAGCCTTTCGGTGAAGTCAGCGCCGCTGCGCCGGGGTGGGCCGCGATGCGCCGGGGCGAGCCGGGACCTTCGGCGCCTGCACCGTGGGGGCCCGGCGGGCGGCGAACAGCGCGGCCCGTCCGGCGTCGGTGAGCGCGACCGGCTGGCCGGCGTGCAAGGGGTGGCCGGTGTCCCGGACGACCAGGCCGGCGTCTTCCAACTGCTGCAGCTTGGCGTGGGGGATGCGGGTACCGGAGGCGGCTGTGACGGACATCCGGCCGGTCAGCAGGTGTTCGTAGAGCTTGGCGCCGCCGGCGATGGCGAGCAGCGCCGCCTGGTCATCCGTCGAGAGCTGCCGGGCGTCGGGCGCGCAAGCCGCCGCTGCTGCTTCGATGGGCTCCAGGGCGGCGAGCACCTTCCTAGCCGCGGCGTCCCGCGCGGCGGTGGCTTCTTCCAGCTGGTCCACGGTGCGGTCGATGCGCGTGAACAGGGCGCTGTCGACGTCGAACTCGCCGCTGGACAGGCGGTTGAGGAGCCGGAGGTAGAAGGTGACGCTGGTCTGGGCCTTGGCCAGTTCACGGTGCCGGTCGACCAGGTGGGCGTGCTGCTCGTCGAGGATGCCGCGGTCGCGGTAGGCCCACAGGGTGTCGATGTCGTGCCCGGTGACGGCTTGGAGGCGGTGGTCGAGCGGGGAGACCGCACGCCGGGTGGGTGCTGGCGCCGGTGGAGGGTGCATAGGCGGACCTCTGTGCGTTCAGCGGGTGTGATGGTGCGCGGGGTTGGGGGCGGGACGGGGCAGCCCCGGCAGTGCGGTGGGCGGCGGACCGGGCCGGGGCACGGGAGTGCCGGTGGTCAGCTGCGGGGAACGCGAGCGTGCCGCGTGGATGCGGGCGCTCAGCGGCCGGCGGGTCATCCCCAGGCGGCGGCCGACCTCGTCGTAGACGTCGTTGCCTGCTCGCGGCCGGATGGCGACGACGTGGATCTCCTTGGGATGCGCGGACTCCGCGGGCGCCGGGCGGACGCCGTAGACGACACGCCAGTCCTTGCGCGAGTCCACGAACAGCTTCCTGAATCCCTCCAGGTCACCGTCGAGACGCAGGCCGAAGCGCTGCGCGTTCACGACTTCCTGCAGGTAGGCGAGGGTGAGGTCGCGTATGTCGCTGGGGGCCTGGAGGAGATCGGTCAGCGCGCGGGGGTCGAAGCTCAGTGCGAAGGCGGGCTGTCCCGCTCCCGCGGTCATGACGTCGGCTCGTCCGGTTCGGCGGCTTGTGTCGTGTTCGCCGTCTCCATGCGCACGGACGGCGGCGGGCCGGGCAGAAGGCGGTGCGCGGGCCGGTCGGGCGAGGTCATGCAGGCCGACAGCGGCCCACCCGGCGCGCGGATCGCCGCGACGGCGTGGGTGAGGAAGTCCCGGTGCCACACGAACAGACCGGACAGCCCGGCTTCGGGATCCTTGTGCTGCTGGTAGGCGAGCCACAGGGCGTGGAGCCAGGCCACCACGTCGTCGTGCTCCTGCCACTGCAGGCACCAGGGAGCCACGGTGGTGACCTCCGCCCCGTACACCGGGAGGAAGAAGTCATCCACCCAGTCGGACAGGGCGTCGAGTTCGTCCTCGCGTTCTTCTCCGTCGAGTTCCAGGATCGGGCGGGGCTCCGGTGGAGCGGCGGGAGGCGGCCCACCGAGTCCGGGCATGCCGAAGGCCGCGAACGGTGATCCGCTGGGCGGCGGGGCGGACGCGAGGTGGTCGAGCTGCTGAGCCTGTTGCGCCGACTGCTCCATGAGCCGCCGCACGCTCGCCTCGATTCCCTCCAGCTGTCGATCCGGAATACGAACCGGCTCCAACTCGCCATCGTCAGGCGACTTTGTTGATTCGGGCATTGATAAGCTCGGCCTCCTACGAGACACGGGATGAGAAAAGGACGGAAGCGTCTGCGCGCGGCCCATCCGGCGAGTTGCACGGCCACTGCGGCGGTATTTCGCCGACGGCTACGCTTGGGGAGCCGGTCGCCTTGGCAGCAGGCAAGGACGGGGCTCAGCCGGTAAGGTCCACGTCGTCCTGCGTAAGGGCTTCGCGGATCGTCTCGGTGAGCCGGTCGGCCGCGATCGACGCGTAGTGCTCGGTCTTCTCCACGCCGATGAAGTCCCGGCCTTCCAGCAGAGCGGCCACGCCCGTGGAGCCGGAGCCGGCGCAGAAGTCGAGGACCGTGCCGCCCTCGGGGCTGATCTTGACCAGCTCGCGCATCACCTCGACCGGCTTCTGCGTGATGTGCCGGCGCTGCGCGCCCGAGGGCTGCGACGCCGAGTACATGCCGGGCAGATAGACCGGGTTCCGGGAGCCGTCGATCGCCCCCTTCGACGCCCAGACGATGAACTCGCAGTTCTGGGTGAAGCGGCCCTTCTGCGGCCTGGCCTGCGGCTTGTGCCAGGCAAGCACGCCGCGCCACAGCCACCCGGCGGCCTGGATCGCGTCCGTCGTCGTCGGGAGCTGACGCCAGTCGGTGAACAGCAGCGCGGTCCCGCCGGTCTTCGTCAGACGGTGCGCTTCGGTCATGATCTGCGTGAGCCAGAACGCGTAGGACCTCTGGTCCATGTTCTCGCCGGTGAAGTCGGCGAGGTCGTTCTTGGCATCGGCGGAGGTGTATTTCTGCTTCGCGGAGCGGGTGGTGCGCTCCTTCGCGGTCCGGCCACCGCTGTTGTACGGCGGGTCGGTGATGACGGAGTCGACGCAGCCGTCCGGAAGGCCGGAGAGAACGGCCAGGGCGTCGCCCTGGTGAAGGGAAAAAGGCAAAGAGGGGCCCCTATTCGGGTGCGGATTCACGGGGGGAACTAGCCGCCTCGCACAGGAGTCCTCGCGGGCCGGAAGTGGGCGTGCAGAAGCCCAGGGCCGCAGACCGAGGAGGCGAGGGGGAGTCCAAAAACTGTAGAGGTGAATCCGCCGACGACCAAGAAGTGCCGTGCGGGGGTGCCGGATTCCGGCACCTCGCGCCAGCTTTTTGGTCAACCGCCAATCCGCATCTACTGTTTTTGAACCGCCCGGCGCACACCGCCGCTGGCTACTCCCCCGCCACACCTCACGGAGGTACCCCCTTGCCCCGGCACACCTAGCTCACGGCCCGGCCAGCTGGAGCGAGCGGCAACTCGCCCCGCGTCGGTCCGCCTTGATCGCCCACCCGGCCGCCGCGCCCTTCCACCCCGCCTCGCGCACGCGGCACGCCGGACACCGCACCCCCGAAGGACACGCTCATGACGTCTCGCTACCCACCCCTGCCCGACCTCGCTGACCCGCGAGCGGTCCGCTCCGGTTGAAGGCGCTCGCCGCCGGCATCGGCGTCGTCTTCCTCTCCCCGCTCCTGCTCGCCGGCACCGGCATGATGATGGCGTCCTCCGCCGACGCCGTTCAAAGCAGCAGCAGCTCCCTCATCTGCCTGAACGACATCGACACCAGCAAGGTCGCCGAGCAGGTCACCGAGATCCTCGACGGGGCGTCCGGCAAGAACGTCCACGTCGAGGGCCTGGGCCTGCCCGCCGAGCAGGTTCCCAATGCCCAGACGATCGTGGCCACCGGTATCAGCCTCGACGTCCCCAAGAAGGGCCAGGTCATCGCGCTCGCCACGGCGATGCAGGAGTCGCGGCTGCGCAACCTCAACTACGGCGACAGGGACAGCCTTGGGTTGTTCCAGCAGCGTCCCTCCCAGGGCTGGGGCACCGCCGAGCAGATCCGTGACCCGACGTACGCGAGCGAGCAGTTCTACAAGCACCTGCTCAAGGTGCACGGCTGGCAGCAGATGACCGTCACCCAGGCCGCCCAAGCCGTCCAGCAGTCCGGCCTGCCGGACGCCTACGCGCAGTGGGAGCACCTGGCCACCGCGCTGCAGGAAGCCATCGCCAAGACGTTCCCCGGCGCCGGAAACGACAAGGACGCCAAGGATCCGAACCCAGGCAAGGAGCCGGGAGCTGGCACCACCGGGTGTGCTCCGGGCCAGGACGGCTCCGGCTTCGGCCCGATCCCCGAGGGCAGCGTCCCGAAGGGATACAAGATCCCCAAGGACGCCCACCCGAAGGCGCGCAAGGCCATCGAGTGGGCGATGCACCAGCTCGGCACCCTCTACCAGTGGGGCGGATCCTGCACCAACGCCCACGGCCCGGACCCGATGGGCCGCTGCGACTGCAGCTCGCTGATGCAGCAGGCGTACGCGCACGCCGGCGTCACGCTCTCCCGCACCACGTACACGCAGGTCAACGAGGGCAAGGCGGTCTCGCCCGCCCAGCTCAAGCCCGGTGACCTCATCTTCAGCCGCGGCACCGCCGCCCGGCCTGAGCATGTCGGCATGTACATCGGCGAGGGCCTCGTGATCGAGGCACCGCGCACATCAAAGCCGGTCCGGATCACCCCGATCAAGGACTGGACGATTCTCGCCGCCCGCCGCGTCATCTGACGCCACCGCGCCAGGGCACCGCCCGGGCGGGCCGCCGCCGCGGCGATCTCCCGCGCCCCGAGCGCATCTCCCCACCCCCTCTGCTTCCCCTCTTCTCGCTGGCCCCTCGTCTGGCCCGCGTATGCAAGGAGCCCCGCCACACCTATGTCCCTCCCTCTCGCAGACCGCGTCATCCAGCTCGCCTACGACCCAGGGATCTCGCCCCAGGGCGGCGGCCTGCCCGGCCTGAGCGTGCTGAAGAACGTCGTCAACTCGATCAACATGTTCGGGATCATCGCCGTCGTCGGCGCCCTCGCCGTCTCGCTCGGCGTGTGGGCCTGGGGCCACCACACCGGCGGCCACCAGGCCGAGGCCAACGGCAAGAAGGGCGCCGTCGTCGCCGCCGGCGCCGCCCTCGGCCTCGGCGCCGCGAACGGAATCGTCGCGTTCTTCTCCACCCTCGGCTCGCAGGTCCACTGATGCGGAACCGATTCCCCACCCTCTCGCTGTCCTCTTACGGCGTCGGCTGGTCGGCCCACCGGCGCATCGCCATCGTCGCTCTGGTCGTCACCGTCCTGCTCACCGTCGCCGCAGCCGTCGCCTGGCTGTCCGGCAGCGGCAACGCCCACCGGGATCCGACCGCTACCGGGCCGGCCACGACGCACAGCCCGTCCTCCTCCGAGGCCCCCGCCCCGAAACCCGAGGCCGGCTCCGGGTCCGTGCCCAAGCCTCCGCAGATCTCCGAGCCGGTCGCGTACGCCAAGGCAGCAGCCCAGATGCTGTGGTCCTACGACACCCGCGACACCAGCCGCGACCAGCAGCTCGCCGGCATGCGCGAGTGGATGACCAAGGAGCCCACCTACGCCGACTGGGCGTCCGTGTCCGGCCAGGTCCCTGATCCGTTGCTGTGGTCGCGGATGGCCGACCAGGACCAGCACGCCACCGCCCGCGTCACCGAAGGCCACTACCCGGGCGCGTTCAAGCAGGCCCTCGCCGAGGACCCCTCGGCGATCACCGAGGCGTACATCTACGTCGTCACCGTCAACGGCAAGCAGCAGATCGCCTGGAAGAAGGGCGGCGGCGGAGCCGAGGACCGCGCCGTGACCCTCGCCGTGCAGTGCCGCCCCGGCCACGACTGTGCCCTGGCCGCCATCGCTCCGAGCGTCACGCAGTGACCCGCGCCTGACACGAGACAAGGAGGAGTAATTCCCCGTGGGTTTCTGTGATTACCCCCTGGCGGACAAGCTCTGTGCCGTCGGCGACGCGGTCGATTTCGCCTCGGACCCTGGCAAGGCCATCGGTGACTGGATGGCGAAGTCCGCAGGTGAGCTGGCTGCGGCAGCGGCCGACTTGGCCGCCAAGGCGGTCAACACCACCACGAGGGTCGACCTGAACGCCGGATGGTTCCGCGACAACTACGAGATGCTGCTGCCGCTGGGCCTGGTCCTGCTGGTCGCCACCTTCTTCGCGCAGCTCGTCCGGGCCGCCGTCAGACGCGACGGACAAGCCCTCACCCAGGCGTTCACCGGCACCATGTCAGGGGTCCTGTTCGCGTTCTGCGCCATCGCCCTGACCACGGTCGCCGTCGAAGTCGTCGACGCCGTCAGCGACGGCCTGTTCAAGACCGCGCACCTGAGCATCGAGTCGGCCGTGCGCCGCATCGTGAAGGTCAGCCAGATCGGATCCCTGGCCGGACTCGGCTGGCTCGTCCCGGTCGTCGTCGGTCTCGGCGCCGCCATCGGAGCCTTCCTCTACTGGTGCGTGATGATGGTCCGCAAGGTCGGCATCCTCGTCATGGTCACCCTGGCCGTCTTCGCGTCCGCCGGTGGCGGCTGGGAAGTCGCACGCCGCTGGCGCAAGGGCTGGATCGAAGCCACCGCCACCCTGGTCGTCAGCAAGCTGCTGATGACTGTGATCTTCGTGCTCGGCATCGCCGCCATGGGCAAGACCGACGCCACCGACGGCATCGCCGCCCTCGCCGACGTCATGTCCGGCATCGTGATCATGATCCTGGTCCTGCTGTGCCCCTATGCCGTCTTCAAGTTCGTGCACTGGGCGGCCGACGGCACCGACGGCGAGTCCATCCACCGAGCCGGCGGAGCCGGAGCGCAGATCGCCAAGGCCCACGCCGAGAACGCCGCCCGCAAAACCGCGGCAGCAGCAGCCACCGCCGGGACCGGCGGCGCAGCAGCCGGAGCGGGTGTCGCCGCCGCGCAAGGCCCCGACGCCGTAGGCGGAGGCGGATTCCCCGGCGACATCGCCGCCAACCCGACCGGCGACAGCGGCGGCAGCAAGGACGCTTCGCAGGGTGGCGGAACGGGCGGCTCGCCCGGTGGCGGTGCCATGAAGTCCGGCCTGGAGAAGGCCGTCCAGCCCGCGCCGACGAGCGTCTCCGAAGACACCAGCGGCCAGGTGGGCGGCAGCCCGGGGCCGGGCGGATCCGGCGCGAGCGCCGCGTCCGGCCAGCAAGGCGGCTGGCAGTCAGTGCCGCCGACCACGACCCCGCCGCCGCAAGGCGCACCACCGTCCCCTGGGGCACAGAACGCCACGCCCGGCGGGACGGCCTCACCGCCGCCGCCTGCGACCGGCCTGTGATCCCCTGTCCGTCTACCGGGGCGGGACGTGGACTGCACCTCCCGCCCCCGGGTTCCACCCGCGCCTTTCAGGACCCGCCCCTTGACTGATCTCTCCGTCGCCCCGGTCACAGTGAAGTTTCCTCACCGGTCCCGCCGCGGCATCCTCCTCGGCCTCTCCCTGCCCCAACTCGTCCTTGTTTCCTGCACGCTGGCGCTGCTACTGATGACGGTGGTCTCCACCGGGCTGGTCGGCGCCGTCGCCCTGACCCCGCTGTGGGCGGCATCCGGTGCGCTCGTGGTGATCCGACGGCACGGACGCTCCCTGATCGACTGGGCGCCGGTCGTCGCCCGCTACGCACAGCGCCGACGCACCGGCCAGACGCTCTGGCTCGCCCGGCCCGTCACCCGGCCCCGGCAGGACGGCATCCTTCACCTGCCCGGCACGGCCGCCTCCCTCAAGGTGGTCACCCCCGGCGACTCCGCCAACGGCGCCGCGGCCGTGCACGACCCGCACCGGCAGACCCTGACCGCCATCGCCCGGGTCAGCAGCCGCGCCTTCGCCCTCCTCGACCCCGCCACCCAGAACCACAACGTGGGCAGCTGGGGACGCGCGCTCGCGGGCATCGCCCGCACCGGGCACATCGCCACCGTGCAGGTGCTGGAACGCACCGTTCCCGACAGCGGCGACACCCTCACCCGCCACTGGGCCCAGAACGGTCAGCCCCAGACACCGGTCGCCGGCCAGATCTACTCCGAACTGGTCGCCTCGGCCGGCCCCGCCGCCGCACCCCACGAGACCTACCTCGCCATCTCCCTCGACCTCAAAGCCGCCCGGCGGCTGATCTCGCAGGCCGGCGGCGGGCTGCCCGGGGCGTTCACCGTCATGGAGCAGACCACCGCCTCCATCGCCCAGGCGGCCCGCAACGCCGGACTGATGGTCACCGGGTGGCTGACCGCGCGGGAGATCGCAGCCGTCATCCGCACCGCCTACGACCCGGGGGCCCTCGCCGCACTCCAGCAGTGGTCCGACACCGGCCGCGCCGAGGCCGATCCCGCAGCCGCAGGTCCCGTCGTCCAGGTCGAGGAGTACGACCGCCTCGCCACCGACAGCGCACGGCACGCCACGTATTGGGTGGAGAACTGGCCCCGCACCGAGACGAACGCCGGTTTCATGCACGGCCTCATGTTCACGGCCGGCGTGCGACGCAGCCTCTCCCTCATCTACGTACCGCAGGGGCTCGAGTCCGCACTGCGGGACGTCCAGCGCAAGAAGGCCGCGATCATCGCCGACGCCAACGAGCGCGCCCGCCGCGGACAGGTCGATTCCGAAGAGGACTCCGTCGAGTACGCCGACGTCAAAACCCGCGAACGCCAGCTCATCGCCGGACACGCGGACGTCGCCCTGACCGGCCTCGTCACCGTCACCGCCGAGACCGACGCCCTCCTGGACGCCGCCTGCGCCCAGATCGAGACCCACGCCGTCACCTCGGGCGTCGACCTGCGACGGCTGAACTACCAGCAGCCCGACGCGTTCGCCGTTGCCGCACTCCCCTTGGCCCGCACCACCCTGTAGCTGCCAGTTCGCCCCCACACCCCGCTCCCGCCTCTCTGGCGGCAAGGACCTCCCATTGATCCCTCCCCGTCCCAGCGCGCCCGACGCGCACCCCTACCTTCGGGCCGCCACCGCAGGCGTCCGCCACCACGCTCGTGCCCTCAACCGTGCCGCGCCCCCGGATCGCGGGCACCTCGACACCCTGCACGCCCACCTCACCGAACTACACCGGTTCATCGACCAGTTGGCCGAGGCAGCAGGGCCCCCGCATCCTGCAGCAGGCCGCCACCTCGCCACCGCGCACACCCGCCTGTGGCAGGCCACTACCGAGCTCCACTCCGCCTTCCACCTGCTGCCCGGCAACACAGCGCAAGCAGATACCGAGACGAGCGCGTGCCATCCGGAAAGGCTGCCCGAAGGGCCGCCCGTGCTGACCATCTGCCAACGCCACCTCGCCACCGGGCACAGCATCCGGCGTAAGACCACCCCCACCGACCTCCGCCCGCACACCACGGCCTGCGTGCGATGAGCACCACCCGCAGAATCGAGGGCCTCCGATGAGCCACCGGCCCGCTCGCCGCGCCCGCCGCGCCTCCGCCAGCCCGCTTTTCACCCCCCACGGCACCGACCGGGCCAGCCGTAAGGCAGCCCGCCGCAAGCTCGCCGAAGCCACCGCCAAGGCCCGCGCCGAAGCCACCGCCCACCAGGCCGAGAACACACCAGCCGAGCACGAGATGCCCGCTCCGCTCTACCCCCCGAGCGGACGGCCCGGGCCCGCCTCCGCGCGCAACAACCGGCTGAAGCTGCCCGCCCACCGCATGACCACCGCCGTGGCCGCCGGCGCCTACCCCTTCCTCGCCGAAGGTGGGCTCGGCGCCGAGGGGATCTACATCGGCCGCGACGTCCACGCGGAAGCGTCGTTCGTCTTCGACCCGTTCGCGCTGTACGGCAAGGTCGAGGGATTCACTAACCCCAACCTCCTGCTCGCCGGAGTGATCGGCCAGGGCAAGAGCGCGCTCGCCAAGTCCTTCGCGCTGCGCTCGGTGGCCTTCGGCTACCGCGTCTACGTCCCGTGCGACCCGAAAGGCGAGTGGACGCCGGTGGCGAACGCGCTCGGCGGCCGGTCCGTCGCGCTCGGCCCCGGACTGCCCGGACGGCTGAACCCTCTGGATGCGGCCCCCCGCCCGCAGAGCGTGACGGAGGCCGACTGGGTCGGCGAGATCCGCAAACGGCGCCTGCTCCTGCTCGGCTCCCTCGCCCGGACCGTCCTGGGCCGGGACCTCATGCCCATGGAGCACACCGCCCTCGATGTCGCCCTCGACGCCGTGGTCACCCGCGCCGCCGGCACCGGCCGCACCCCGCTCCTCGGCGACGTCGCTGCCACCCTCAACAACTCCAGTGCGCTCGACGAAGCGGCTGGCATGATGTCCGGCCAGCTCGGCGACGCCGCACGCGACCTGGCCCACGCGATGCGCCGCCTCGTCTACGGTGACCTGGCCGGCATGTTCGACGCCCCCTCCACCGTCGCCTTCGACCCGCACGCGCCGATGCTCACCATCGACCTCTCTCGGCTCGGCGGATCCGGCGACGACGCCGCCCTCGTCCTGGCCATGACCTGCGCAAGTGCCTGGATGGAGTCCGCCCTCTCCGATCCGAACGGCGGCAGGCGCTGGATCGTGTACGACGAGGCGTGGCGCCTGATGCGGCACGTGGGGTTGCTGCAGCGGATGCAGGCCCAGTGGAAGCTCTCCCGTGGCCTTGGCATCGCCAACCTCATGGTGATCCACCGGCTGTCCGACCTGCTCACCGCCGGCGACGCCGGATCACAAGGCCGCGCCCTGGCCGAGGGCCTCCTCGCCGACTGCAGCACCCGGATCATCTACCGCCAGGAGACCGACCAGCTCCACGCCGCCGCCGCCCTGCTGGGCCTGACCTCTGTGGAAATGGACGCAATCGCGCACCTCAACCGGGGCCGTGGTCTGTGGAAAGTCGCTGGCAGATCCTTCATCGTCCAGCACCTGCTGCATCCCCACGAGCTGGCGCTCTTCGACACCGACGCTCGAATGCATTGAAAATGCGTCAAGTTCACGAATCCTGACAACACCCCATCGAAGGACTTTCGTATCTCCCCGCGTGACCCGGACTTCGACCTGTACGACAACGTCGGCCGCGACGCCGACCAGATCCATGCCGCCCGGTACAACCTCGCCACCCGCGGCGACCTGAAGCGGTGGGCGCGACGTGACGCGCAGCCCTTCCTCGACGCGCATCCGCTGCCGGACCAGCCCTGGCCCGCACCTGATCTCACCCCCTACCTGGACGCCCTCGCCGCGGCTCAGACTCCGGCGGAGATCGAAGCAGTCACCGACCACGTCCTGGACGCCGCCGAACCTGCACTGCGTGCCGTGAGCGACTACCTCGTCGCCGCCGCCCGGTGGCGGCGGGAGAACCGCGGTGCGGCCAAGGGATCTCCCTCAAACCTGCTGATGACGGCGGCCAGCCGGGCGCTGTCGGTCCTGGCCCTCGCTGACGAGGCCGGCCTGAGCCGGCTGCGCGCCGCCTACGACCCGGCTCCCACCCCCGCGACACCGACCGGCGGCCAGGCTGGGGCCAGCGCAGGTGTCCCGCCCGCTCCTCCGTCCCCCGGCTCCGCACCCCGTCGATAGCTCCCTTTCGGCGATTCCAGTCCCGCCGCTTCTCGCAAACGCGATCCCGAGGGACCACCCCTGTTGATCGACACGGCATCGCCACCGCCTGCACACGGAGTCCTCTTGAAAAGTCCCCCTCACCTGAACGCCACCGAATGGGCCGAATACCAACAACGCCGATCCGAAGTCGACGACCTCATGGCACAGGTCGCCGACCAGGAAGCCCAGATGGAACACGACCTGATCGCCACCCACGACGAGTACGAACTCGGCTTCAGTCAGGAGTCGCAGCCGGGCGTCGCCCCCGCTGGACGGACGCCTCCACCGCACCGATCGCCCGCCTCCTCCCGCGGGAGGAACCGTGGCCGCTGACGAAGCGAGCACCCCAGACTCCCGCCGCGTTGCGTCGCTCGCACCGCTTCCCGACCACCGCAACGTGGACACCCCGTGGTGGCAGGAGCTGTGGCGTCGCCACGCGCACATCACCACGCCGCTGCGGGCGCGCGGCCTGCAGTGCGACATCGAGTTCGGCCTCAGCGCCTACATCGTGCGCGTCTCGCTCCCCGACGACAGTTACCTGATCATCAGTCCGCCGCAGGAGCCGTCCTCCGAGCGCCCGCCCGGAGACCCCGAGGGCTGGATCGCGACGCGTGAGCACCCCGACGAGCCGTCGCTGTTCGAGGTCCTCTACGACTCGGCCCCCTCCGACGACCCCGGTGCTCCGCAGCGGCCCGAAGCCCGCCACGGCGGCAGCGCCCAGCCCCTGATCGAGGCGATCGACCACCGCCTGGCCCAGCTCGGGCTGTTGCCGGATCCCGTCTTGCCCGGCGAAAGCCCACACGTGCACTCAGCCCAGTCGTCGTCCCCGCCCCAGGCCCAGGGCGTCCCTGGCACACCGGACCGTGCTCCCGTCTACGTCTATGGCGACGCGCTGCGCGCTCTGACCGACCGGCTCAATGGAGCCGAGTCGCATGCGGATGCCGCTGCCCTGCTGCACCAGATCCTGGAGCCCACTGACGGACTGCTGGCGCAGCTCGGCGAGTTCTTCGAAGCAGCCGGGGGGAAGGCCAAGGAAGCGGAGGAGGACGACGGCTTCGACCTGTCGTACGACCTCGCCGACGCCGCCGCCGAGATCCGCAGCCTCGGAGAGGTCCTGCACGTGGCCGAGGACAGGATGCGGGCACTGACCCCGCTCGCGTCGGCACCGCGACTGCCCTCCAGCCCGGCCCGTGCACCGTCCCTTCTGCCGCGAGTGCTCCCGCCGGCGCAGCCGCGGAACGCGCGCTGACCCGGACCATCGCTTCCCTCCCGGAACACATGACCTCACCCCGCACCCACCTGGCCGCCTTCGCCGCCGGCCTTGCCGCGCGCCTGCCCGGCACCTGGACCAGCCAGTGCCACGCGCAGTACGCCGACCAGTTCCCCCGTACCGAGCAGCTCTGGGACACCGGTCACGTCGACTATGTCGTCAGCCAGTACGTCCTCACCCACGACGCCGTGCTCCACGGGCCGGCCGACCAGAGGCTGTACGTGGCCGACCGCCCCCGCTATCTGCACCAGTTCGTCGTCGCCCCGCTCGCACCCGACAGCACGCACATCAAGCCCCACCAGTTCGCCGGAGTTGAGGAACCCAACGGCATCGCCGTTCCCAAGGACCCCGCACGCGCGGCAGCACGAGTCTCCCGGCGGCTGCTGCCCCGCTACGAAGAAGCCCTGCAGGCCGTCCTCAACAACGCGGCGCACCAGCCCCAGCCACCGCACCGGCCCCAACCGCCACAGGTCGACCAGGTCCTCACGCTGACCCTCTACAGCGACGGCGCCCTCGGCGCGCCGTACGAGAGCGTGCCGGTCGATGCCCGCATGACGCTGTACGCCCACGGCTTCCAGTACCACCCGCACCAAGCAGCGTTCCTCCTGCCCACCGCCTACGGGGACACCGGTCGCGCCCTTCGCGTCCACGCCGTGGTCCAGCAACTCACCGCCCAGGGCATCGGCGTGAACCTGCGCCACTCGGCGCCCACCACCAGCGCCGCCCTTCCGCCAGCGTCAGCGAAGGCCGCGTCCCCGATCCGCCGTACGCGCTGACCCGCCCCGCCCCCAGACCTTGGAGTCTCCATCCGCATCACCCGCCGCACCCTGCCGCTGCTCGCCGGCGCCGCCTGCCTCGCCCTGGCCCTCACCGGCTGTGCCGACGACGAAACCGCTGTCGCCAAGCAGACGCCCAGCGCCAGCAGCGCGCCGCAGCCGGCACCTGCCCTCAGCGCCGCCCAGGCCCGCGCCGTCATCACCCACTACTCGCAGATCAACAACGAGGCCAACGCCGACCGCAACCGCGCCCTGCTCGACACCATCGAGGACGGCCCGCTGTATGCCATGTCCGTCTCGGACTACACCGAGACCGAGGGGCTGCCCGCGGCCGACCGCACGCCCTACAAGCCCTGGTCCTACGACACCGCCAGCGCCAAGCTGTACATCCCGCGCCTGGCCGCCGGACAGGACCGCTGGTTCGCCGCCGCGCTCTCGGACGACAGGGAAAAGGCCCCCTCGCGTCTGGCGGTGTTCGCGGAACGACCCCAGCACAAGCGCTGGGAGCTGGTCTCCGTCGTCGACCTCGACAGCCCGAAACTGCCGGACATCGCACTCGACCACGACGGGTACGCAACGGCCGTCGCCGCCGACGGCATCAAGCACCTCGCCGCCGACGTCGGCGTTTTGCGTGCCGCGGTGCTCGACAATTTCGCCACCGGCGGCACGCACACCGGGACGAAGGTCTTCACGCCGACCACGGCGAGCAAGCGGCAGATCGAGGTCCACGACAAGACCGGCACCCGTTTCGGGGACCAGGGCACCACCGTCTTCGCCGGCGCCGCCAACCGCTACACGGACGCCTACGCTCTCAAGACCGCCGACGGCGGCGCGCTGGTTCTCTTCTCCCACATGCACACGCAGACCGACGCCGTCGCGCACTCCGGCCTGCAGATCAACCCGGGCAAGGAGGACCGGGCCTGGCTCCACGACGTGTCCCGCACCTCCATCAGGTACACGTTCGTGTGCAACGACGCCGCCGCTGTCCCCGCGAAGGCCGCCCCGTCCCGGCTGATCGGCTACACGTGTGCCCGCACCGATGCCTCCGGCCCGCCGGTCTCGTCCTGGTCAGACCGCGTATAGACGCACCCGCGCGCCACCTGATGGCCGCCGAACATTTCCCGCCCCCTGCTTGCTGCGGAGAGCTCCCTGTCCACTCGCTCCTTCATCGCCCGACCCACCGTCGGCACGGGCTACACCGGCATCCACGTCCAGCTCGACGGCGTGCCCAGCCACCACCTCCCCCTCCTCCTGGCCGCCTACCAGTACAAGTTCGGACGCGACATCGAGGCCATGTGCCGGCACCTCATCGACGACGTCGCCGTCGGCTGGGACGAACTCGGCACCGATCTCCTCGACGACGCCCCGCCCGCACTAGTGACCGCGCTGACCGGCGGCGAGCACTGGCCCAGCCGAACCCTCGACCACCTGGTCACCCCGGACGGCTCGCCGCCGGTACGCATGTCGGTCACCGACGAGACCGCCGACGACCAGGACATGCAGTGGGGGTACGTCCTGCACAAGGAGGGCGTCGAGGTGATCAGCCTCCTGCACGAGGACATCGGCCCCATCGTGAGCTGGTCCATCGACCCGCGCACCGCCTTCAACGACCACCCGGCGGCCTGGTCCTCCCTCGACTCCCCGCCCGCTATCCGGGCATCGCTCAGCACGCCGACTCCGAGCGCTCCTGCCGCAGCCCCGGCGAAGGCCAGCCCCTCTCGCCCCACCGCCCGCCGCTAGCTGTCCCTCGTCTTCCCGGAGCCTTCCCTGCCCCCGCACACCACGCCCCTGATCACCGTCGTCATCGCCAGCCGCCTGCGCGAAGACCGGCTCGACTACCTGACCGCCATGCACGCGAGCCTGACCCGGCAGTCCGTGCCGTGGGAGGCCGTGATCGCACTCGACGGTGCCTCGCCCGACCGCCTGCCGGCCCCGCTCGCACAGGATGCCCGCGTTCGCACCCTGTCGCTGCCCCGGCCGGTCGGCGCCGCCTGCGCCCGCAACCTGGCCCTGAACCACGTACGCACCCCGTACACCAACTGGGCGGATGACGATGACGAGTTCACCGACGATGCGATGGCCGTACGGCTGAACACCCTGGAGTCGACCGGGGTCGGCTGGTGTGCGGGCTGGAGCGAGGACCACTACCCCGACGGCTCGACCACCCTGTGGCGCTGCCCCACGCCGCCCGGCCGGCACGAGGCCGGCGACGTGTGGACGTACTGGAAGTCGCCGGCGGACACCATCCCCATCGGGCCGACCACGATCCTCGCCCGCACCGACCTCGTGCGCGCCGCGCCGATGGGCGGCCTCGTCCAGGGCGAGGACTACTGCGCAGCCCTCGGCGTCACCGCGCTCGCGCGAGGGATCCTGCTGCCAGTGCCCGTGTACAGGTACCGCAAGTGGAACGGGCAGATGACAGCCCAGGTCGGATACGACCAGCTGGAGGTGGCGGCCCGCGAGCACGCCTGGGCGTACGGCCGCAGCCTGCGCTCCGTCCTGCACGGCGAGGACCTTCTAGGATCCGCGAATTCGTGAGCATTTCCGCGTGATCATGAGCATTGGCAACGTTCAGTAGTTGTCACTTTTCTCAAGCCCGGGTGTCAGCGCGGGCGCGGCCGACCTCCTCCTGGATGCGGTCGCGCAACCAGGGCGGCATGTCCACCGGGGCACCCTCTGCGTCAGCGAGATAGATGCAGAGTTGCCCACGCATCTCGTCCTGGCGCGGATGACCGAGAGCTTCGACGACCCGACGACCCACCTCATTGAGATCTTGGTGTGGAGCATCCACGTCCGACTGGTCATAGAACATGTGCAGGCCGGGAACACCGGGCAGGGGTCGAGTCACCTTCGGCCCCGCATCCCCGACAATCCGGCTCTCGGCGTCCCAGTACCGGATGAAGCGCAGGTTGTACGCGCTAACGACGGCCACCATCGCCAGGTCGCTCATACCCAATCTCCTGCCTCGCAAGGGAGTTTGGACTCTAGCCGCCGCGCCGACCCGCTGGGCCGAGAGCGACCTGGTCCACCAGCGTCAAGGCCGACCCTGGTTACCGGAACCAACGTTCACCGCGGCCATTAGTACCTCACTCGCCGTTACCTATCCGAGCTAGGAGAACCACCGATTGCTCAATTTCCACCTACAGCGCCACTGCTCACTGCGTGCGGATTTCGATGTTTCCGCGGGAGCCCGTGCTCACGAAGTCGCGCTCCCTACAGACCTGGTCCATGGCTGAGGCGCAGATCATCCTGACGCACAGCCGGGAGTCCGGGATCGTCGCCATCGCCTCGGGCGAGCAGTACCCCTGGGCGCACACCGCCCTCGCGGAGAACGGCTTCCAGCGGGACGACGACGGCGTCTGGCACCTGCCCGCGGACGGCACCAAGACCACCGTGGTCGACCTGATCAGGTGCGCGAAGCGGCACCGCACCAGCGTGCACACGAGCAGCCGCCGGTTCATCGGCGACGCCGCCCGCGACCTCACGCGCCTCCTGCCCGGCCAGTGGCGCGCCTCGGTCGAGATCTACTCGCACCCCGCCTGGCAGGAAGACCTCGTCCCCTGGATCTGGGACAGCGGCGAACTCGGCCGCGCCGTCCAGAGCGAGCGAATCCCCTACGCCGCGCTCCTCACCGACGCGGTGCAGGGCACCACGCTGCTGTTCATCGAACGCCCCGGCCGTCAACTCAACTACCTGGTAGGGGCCTTCTCGCCCGAGGGGCTGGAAGGGGGCTACGGCGATCCCCACGCCCCGCGCAGCATCGTCTTGCCGCCGTTTGCCGGACGGGCTGCCCAGGCCCTCACCGGCCGGTACCTCCCCGCCTACGAGCAGGCCGTCCACGCCCGCCAGACGGCGGCCATCGCCGCTGTACTCGGGGACATCCGCTGCGAGCACGACACCTGGCAGGCCATGAACGCCTCCGGCCGCTACAGCGACGCCACCCCGCTGAGCGCCGCCGCTCCCGGCGCCGCGACGGAGTTGTTCCTCGACCACGCCTGGCGCCGTTTCCTGACCGTCGTCGACCACGCCCCGGCGCTGCTCGACCGGTGCCGACCCGCGAGCAGCCCGTGGCCCGACGACGCCGTGGCCCTCTCCCGTCTGGCCGACGCCGTGACCGATGCCGAGACCCTGGTCGACGAGATCGTCCACGGCGGTTTCGTGCCGGAGCAGGAGCGCCGAGCACGCGCGTGGCCGGCCATCGAGACCTGGCTCACCGACGGCGAAACGTTCTTGCGTCAGGCCCGCATCAGCGCACCCCACCGCCGCCCGGCCCTGCCCGTCGCCGCGCCGGCCCGCCCCCTCACCGCGGCCCGGCCCGCGCACCGCGGCCCCTGACCCTTCCGCCCCACGCCCCGAGGAGAACACCGCCCCCTTGCAACCCGGCACCCACTTCGCCTTCGGCGACCACGAGGAACACGGCTTCGTCGCCTCCTTCACCGCCTCTATGCCCGCGCACCTCGCCCACTGGTACCTGGAGCGCGAGCAGTTCGAGCCCGTTCCCCAAGAACCCGGCCTGTACCGGCTCAGCGAGCCCGAGCGCGACGGAGTCCGCCGCACCCGCCAAGCCGTCCACGACCTGCGCCGCCAGGGCTACACCGTGCAGGCCGACATCCGCCTTGACCCGTCCCTCTCGGCTGGCCCGCCACGCCCCGCCCGGCCGAATGGCCTGCAGGAGCGCCGCAGCCGTCTCGCCCAGGCCGCCGCCGGCCGGACGACGCAGCGCTCTACACCTCCCACCACCTCCCCGCCGGCGGCCCGGCCGATCCCGCCGAAGCCCACCTACGCTCCGACCGTCCATCTGACGGCCGCGACCGGCGGGCGGTCCCGATGACACCCGCGAGCCGTCCGGCCCCCGACGGCCCCTTGCCGACCGCTCCCGAACTGGCCAACGCGGCACGCGACTTCCGTTTGCGGATGGCGGTCATCGACCGCGAGACCGAGGCCGCGCTCGATATGACACGCGACCGCTACGGCCGTACCGTCCACGCGGGCGCCGCGGCAGCCGCGCGAGCCCATCGCGACAAGGCCGCGGTGGAGGCGTACGCCGCCCACCTCGCCCCGCACGCCGAGGCTCTCCTGGATGCCGCCCGCCTGGTGCTCGATGAGCTGCCACCCGCTCGGCACCTGGCCGGGTGGCGGGCCGTCCTGGACGGCCTGGCCGCCTCGGCCGCCGAGATCCGCCGGGCGCTCGACCGGCCGGCCGCCCCCGGTTCCCCGGCCGAGCGCGCTCAGCATGCGGCCCTGTGGCCGCACCTGGCCGCCTGGGCGGACCACGGCTCCCTTGCCAGCAACCTCGCCGACCAGCAGGGCGGCCAGCACCACAAGGCTCCGCTGACCGACGAGGAACAGCAGATGTGGACCGAAAGGGCCCAGGCCGCGCAAAGGCGCGGCGAGCTGGAGCTGACCGAGTCGTGGTACGCCGCCGACGGGCAGCCGATCACCCTCGCCTATTTGGTCGAGGATGACGACTCGACGGTGGTCGCGCTGCGCGGCGATCCGGACGCATCGGGCTGGCAGGTTGTCGGGCACTACGCCCACGAGTACGAGGCGGGCAAGGTGCTGCCCGCTCCGGTTCCGCCCGGCGTGCTGCGCCCGGACGTCTCCCGGTTCAACCGCCCGGCACAGGTCCCGGATGTGTTGCTGCAGGACCTCATCCGCGATGTCGTCGAAGGCCAGACCGCCGGTGACGCCTCCAATGCGCTTCTCAGCGCTGTCCAGCGCGGCTATGACGCCGGCCCGATGATCCGCCTGCAGGAGCTCCTAGAGACCAGCGGCCAGTTCGCCAGCGCCCTGGAGACCGTGCAGGGCCGCCAGATCGCCGCCCGCCTGGCAGCGCTGAGCCGGCAGATCGAGTTCCTCACCCGCGAAGTCGAAGAGGCGGCCGAGGACCTCGGCGCGACCGTCGCCGTCCTGCCCCCGCACCGCACCCCCGTGCTGCGCGCCCGTCCGCGCCCCGCCGTGGACACCACACCGCCCACGCCGCCACCCCGCGCCAGCACCCCCGCCCGACACCGCTAAGCCCATGTCTTGCATGGTCTTTACGAACACAAGCCTACGGAGTAGTACGCGATTGTCCTTGCCCTCGCAGAATACGAGCACGATCGTGAGCTGTCTTGAGCGCCCACGGCCTGGGGGCGGCCATGCCGGCCGCCCCGGAACAACGGCTACTGCTGGCGCTTACTGACGTGTGACACGGCGGTCATGCCGGCGCCGTAGGTGAAGGCAAGGACGGCACCGCCAGAAGCGACGGCGGTGAGGGCAGGCTGCCGCAGAACAGCGGAGCCGATCCCGGCGACCAGCCCAGCGATGACGGATACCAGAGCAACGACGACAACGTGATACACGCGGTGGTCACAGGTAGAAGTGGTGGCAGACAAGTAGGGCCCTCCCGTACTCCGTCGGAGCGCCGTCACCTGAATCAGGGCAGAGTGCAGCCTGCGCTGGATTCACGTCACAGCGTCGCCGCCCAGCGGGCGTCGCGATAGGGAAGCGCCGGCCAGGCGCGCCTATCGCTCCTCGGATGGAGCGCCGTAGCGGTTGGCCATCATCACCGATGCACCATGCCTTTCAAGGATCTCGTCAACCACGTCCATTGTGGTCAACCCCACTGACACCCAGGCAAGTTGGTGACCGCTTCGGGGGAGCCCAAGCTCCGATCTGCAGTGACCCGCACTTACCTGGTTTTCACGCGCGAAGCCTCGTTGCAGGCACACCTTTCCTGGTGGCCGGGCTCCCTGGCCAAGCGTCCCGCCCGCCGCGCCGCCCTCGCGGATACCTCGCCAAGCAGCCGCTCGCCGGCCCGGCGCTCCCTGGCACCGGCGCGGCCTTCGCTCTCACTGTCCTTCTCGCCGCGCGCCGACGTCTGGGCCCCGCGGGCAGTCGCGGTGCGGCTGGCGCCGGTTCCTGCTCCGTGGCCGGTACACGACGCCCTGATCAGGGCGCAACCCCACTACTTCCAACCCCTTTGAGGAGATCGAATTATGGCCGTGCGTACGCACTGGACCGTGGAGCACGCCTGCTCCCACCGAGTGGATCACGACCTGTCCAATCGCCCTGCCGACAAGCGGGCCGGCTTCGCCCGCTGGCTCGCGTCGAAGGACTGCACCGACTGCTGGAAGACGGCGCGCGACCCCGACTCCGCGTCCAAGGAGGAGTGGCTCGCGGCCAAGCGGGCCGAGGAGCAGCAGGCAGCCCTCGCGTGGGCGAAGCAGTTCGACATGCCGCAGTTGAAGGGCCCGGAGAGGGCCCTGGACTGGGGTGAGCGCTCCCGCCACCAGCTGATGACATCCGCGCACACCGCGCTCGTCGTCGAGGGCACGTGGGACGAGGCGGACTGGGCGGAGTTGGAGGAGAAGGCCCGCACCATCACCCGTCCCGGATGGTGGATCGACCAGCGCGACGCCGAAGGCACTGACCTGCTCGAACTCCTCGACGCAGCCGATGAGGCGGACCGCGAGACGGAGAACCCGTTCCGCTGACGGCGGGGCAACATAGCCGGAGAACGCCGGTTAGCCAAACCGGCGTTCCTCCGGACTATTGATGCTCCCACCCCGCCAGCATCTGCGTGGAAGGAACTCATGTCCCAGCCCCCGCCCACCTCGGCGTTCGCACCGACGCCCGACCCGCTCACCCCCGATCGGGACATCACTCACGCCCACTTCCAGGCCGGTGACACCGTCGTCGTCCTGAAGGGGATGGCCGGCGGCGAACCGTGGGGCGATGCGATGCGCGTCGTGGCCCCGTCCTGGCACACCCCGACCGACGAGGACGGCTGGCGGCTGCGTGATGCGACCGGCGGCGCCCAGTCCTACGTCACCGCCCACCCCCGCTACCTCGTGCACCTCTCGCGCCGCTGCCCGGACTGCCTGATCTACCTGCGGGCCATGGAGGATGCTCTCCTTACGCGGTTCGCCGACCGTGACGAGCTGATCGACTGCGGCTGGTACACCACCACCGCCCTGGGCCAGCTCGTGCACATCGCGGACATCCGGGGCGGCCGATGACTTCCTCCATGCACCGCCCCGGCCGCACCGCCGTGGTCCGCGAGCGCTCTCTGCTCTGCACAGCCCGCGACCTTCATCAGCACCGGCCGCCCACCCGCATGTCGAGCCGGGTGCCGTCATGATCCCCCGCCTGCACGCGCGGACTCACTCGCCGCGCGACCCGTTCGCCGAGGCACTCGGGCGGCCCCTTTCTGCGAACGAGGGCCTGACGGAGTACACCATCGTCGCCCACTGGCCGGGCCTGGACTACTACACCCCGGATGACGAGCAGCGCACCTGGACGTCCGTTCAGTGGGCCGAGCACCTCGAAGATCCGTACCTGGAGCATCCGTTCACTGCCAGTGCGGACGACGACCGGCGGGCGATCCTCCATCTCGACATCCGCCTCCACTCGGACGACCGGGAGCTGACCGGTCCGGAGTGGGCTGAAACCGCTCATCGGTTCGCGCGAGCCGCCGGTATCGAGATACCCGGCGCCGCGGAGCACGGCTGGCGGTGGATCGCCGTCCAGGCACAGCCCGGGCGCCTGGACCTGGTCGCCAACCTGATCCACCTCGACGGCACGTGGCGCACCCCGCCCGCAGACATCCTGCGGCGCCTTGCGGACGAGGCACGCCGCATCGAACAGGACCTGAACCTGATCCCCGCCCGCACCGGGCCCACAGCGCGGCCCGCTGTCCGTACGGCGCCCACCGCATCCGCGCAGCTCGCGAGCGTCCTTACACACCTCGCCGACGAGCACGCCGGCCCGCTGGCCACGGTCCGCGGACTGATCGAGCACACCGCTCACCGCATCGCCCGCCAACCAGGAGTCGCCGGCACCGAAGCGGCACACGGTCTGGAGCTGATCGCCCGCCGGCTCCACGCCATCCAGCAGGACCTGGACACCACCGCGGACCACCTGGTCCGCCGGTCCCGGATCGCCGCCGCACCGCCCGTAGCCCGGCACACCACCCGCCGAACGCCGTAGGAGAAACGTCTCCTTGCCCCGCACCACCGACCGCTTCGTGGACATCCGCCGTGACCCGCACTCCGACGAACTTCTCGCGCGAGGCGGCGACTTGGAGGCACACAGCATTCTCCAGCGCGCGGGATTCATCGCGGTCGTCCGCCTCCACGAGACCTACCACCGCGCCCCCGCCGGCCTCACCGAGGACGACGAGTCCCGTCTCGCCACCGATGCCGTAGCGCGCCTGCGGGCTGCCGGGTACCACGTCGACTGCGACGAACCGTTCAACACCGACGCCCGCCCCGCGCGCTATCCCACGCTCGGTACCTCGGTCTCCCACCTCGCCGAACGCCTGCGCGAAGCCACCGACACCGCCGAGGCAGCCGACATCCTCACCGAACTCACCGCGCCCCACGACGGCATCCTCGCCGGGCTGGAGGAAACCCTCGGCGCCCTAGCGGAGTTCTTCGACGGACTCAGCAACGCGACCGATCCGCACACCGCCCGGCGCCTGCGCTACCTCGCCGACGAATACGTCCGCGTCATCCACTCCGACCTCGCGTACACCCGCGAACGGCTGGCCGACCGGCACGCCCCTCACCCCGGCCGCCGCGCCTGCGCCGAGCAGGTTCCCGACCACGAGCCCGAACGCTCCGCCGTGTGCGCCTGCCCACCCCCGCCGCGGGCACTGCCGGTGCCGGCACCGCCGCCCGTCGGTGCCACCCGCCTGCGCCGCTGAGCCCCTGCAACTGCCCAAGGACCACCATGCACGACCACGACACCTCCGAGCGCCTCGCCTCGTACGCCGACGTCCTCGCCGGTGAACTCCCCGACACCTGGACCAGCACGCGTCTGACGGCCGACGCCAAAGACGACCTCGCCGAACTCTCCGACCGGATCTGGGACCTGGATCTGGTCGCCGCCTCCCTCGCCGAGCACCCGCTGACGCAGGCAGCCGTCCTCAGCCGCCCCGACGGCGCACAGCTCGTCCTCCTGGACCGGCACGACGGACGCGACGGCTTCCTCATCGCCGCCGTCGCCCCGCGCGCCCTGCCCGACGAGGCGTACCGGGCTGTCCCCGAGCCCAATGGCATCGCCCTGGCAGACGACCCGTTCCTGAGTGCCGAGCAGGTCGCCGGCGATCTGCTCGCCCGCTACGACCGCGCGCTCGCACAAGTCCGGCACAACGCCCTGGGTGGCATCCAGCCCTCCCAGCCGGACCGGATCGTCCTGACCTGGCAGCCGGACGGCAGCGTCGCCACCGCCCCCGCCGACGACCGGGCCGGCGCGATCCTCGTCGCCCACGGCTTTATCCAGGACCCGCAGAGCGGCATCTACCGCCTGGGTGGTGACGACACCCAGGTCCAGGCCCGTGCCCTGCGCGAGATCGGCCCGCGCCTCGACGCGCTCGGCATCGGTACCGCCCTCCAGCACCCCGCCGGACGGACCGCGCCCACCTCCGCCCCGGCATCCATGCCACCGGTACCGGCCGCCACCCGCACGCCAACCGCCAGGACTCGATGAACCAGGCGGAGGCCGACCTCGGTATCCCCGCCCTGCACCTACCGGCGGGCCGTGCACGGCCTCCGCACCCGAGCGGCCCGTCCCTCCCCTCGGCAACCGATACCGGTCCGCCGTACCCCCTGTAAGACGCCAGGGCGGCCCCGCACCCCGCCGGGGCCGCCCGGCACACCGCCCGACTCCCGGAGAAACCCGTAGCGCCCCGCACACCCCCACCGATCAGCAACCGGCTCAAGCCCCGACTCGCCACCGCTCTCTTCCGCCGCTATCTGCGCGCCTGCATTCCCACCGGCCCCGACCACACCTCCCCGCTGGCCGGCGCCCGCCCGGAGGCCACTCTCGCCGAGGCACAGCGCGTCGGACAGCGCCACCACCACTGACCGTCCACCGACCCGGAGGAGCATGTCCCACCCCGCCCCCTATCCGGTGAGACTGGCCGACGAGATCACCCGTCAGCTCGGCCAGCTCGCCGACCATCTCTCGCAGCTTCCCCCGCCCCAGGCCGCGCAGGTCATCGCCCGCGTTCTCGACCCGGACGTCGGAGTCCTCGGCGGCGTCACTCACCTCGTCGCCACCGGAAGCGTGTTCGCCAAGGACCAGGCAGAGCGCGGCGCGCTCCCCGCGGAGGTGTGGCTCGCTCTGGGCCGTGCCTCGAACGAACTGCACGACATCACCCTCGACCTGGACGAACACAAGGACGCCCTGCAGCACGTCAGCACCCAGCCCGCCACCACCGCGGCGAAGCCCCCAGTGCCCGCACCGCTCGTGGTCCGGCGGCGCCGGTGAAGAAGAAGCAGTGGCAGGGCTGGGGGCCCGGCGAGCAGGCCGAGCAGCACTACCTCGTCCAGCCCCGTGCCCTGGCAGGCGGCGGCGACGTCCGGCATGTCTCGGAGTTCCTGCGTGCCTCGGGCTGGCGGGACAAGTCCAAGACCGGCGGCCCCTTGTTCATGGAGAGCCCGGACCGGACCGTCCGCGTCGCCTACGACCCTTACGTTCTTCCCGGCGGCTGGACCATCCACGGCCGGGCAGACGGGGCCAGCGGCGAGTGGTCGGCGCACCTGGGCCGGCAGGCCCCAGTGGAGATCGTCGCCGGCCTGACCGACGCCCTCACCCGTCCCCGCTCCGCACACGCCCCCAACGTCTGGGCTCCGCTGCAGGAGCAGAACTGGCACACGCGTTTCGAGGGCGAACACTACGTGGCAACCAGCCCCGATGGCACCGCCTGGATGCAGTACCGCCAGAACCCCGACGGGGCGGCGATGTGGTGGAGCGGAGCGCAGGACAAGCAGGGCAACGGCTGGACGGCCCACTTCACGCCGAACACTCCGATGCACCTCGTGCAAGCCTTCTCCACCGAACTCGCCAGCCCCGATCCCGTGATGCGCCCGCGTGGACGCGTCCCGCACAGCGCGCAGATCCGCACCTGGTCGGTATCCGTCAAGCCCTCCCAACTCAGCGCCTGGCAGCAGGCCCGCATCACGGCCGCCCGAGCCGCCACCTGGGCTCGCAACAGCGCCCGAAGCACCAGACCGCGCACCACCGCCCGCGCCCACGCCACCGCAGCCGGCGGCGCACGAACCCGCCGCTGACCACGACACCCACCACCCCGAGGAGCCCGATGCCTTCACTCACCCCGGACACCATCCGCGCCGCGACCGACACGCTGTGCCGCCTCACCGAATACCTGCGCGAGAACCCCGACCCCAAGGAGGCGCTCGCTCTCGTCGAGCCCCTCCTCGACGAATACACCGGCCTGCCCATCCAGCTCGGCGACACTCTGCGCGCCCTCGCCCGCGCCGTACAGAGCCACCCGAACACCCCGCGCAGCGAGAAGATCAGCGATCTGGTCACCGAGCTGCGTGCCGCCGCGTGGGTGCAGACCGACCAGTACATGCTCCACTACGTCCTGGACGAGCTGCGCAAGCTGATCGTCAGCGCAGCCTCGAGTGAGCCGGGGTGCGGCCGGTGCCGCTGAGCGAACGGCAGCTCGCCGCGTTCGCCAACAAGCACGCCTGGCGTATCCCCTTCGACACCAGCCCCCGCCACCTCGCCGGCCCCGGGGATGCCCGCCACATCACCCACGGCCTGGCCGCCGCCGGATGGAGCGCCCTCTCCGACCCTTTGAGCGCCGAGATCGTCCTGCGCAGTCCCGACCTTCGCCACAGCCTCCAGTTCGACCCGCAGTCCGCCACCTCCGCGTGGTGGCGGCTGCGGGCCGAGCCCACCGACACCCAGCCCGGCTGGTACGCCGAGTTCGGTGAACTCGTGCCCGCCGAGGTCCTCGCCGGCTTCACCGACGCCCTCATCGCCTTGCCGGCACAACAGCCAGACCCATGGCAGCCGGTGACCTCGGCAGGCTGGCACCGCGACTCGGACAGCACGGCACGCTCGCCGGACTCCATGTGCCACATCGAACTGCGCCCGCTGAGCGAATTCAGTGGCCGGTCGTCCTGGCACGTCGAGACCTGCGAGCCCGGCGACGGGCAGTTCACCGGCCCGCGCATCTGGCACGCCTACTTCGACGAGGACGTCCCCGCCCACCTCGTCGGAGCGTTCCTCACCGCGCTGGCCGACCGCAGCCCGCTCCAGCGCGGCATGTACGACCGCACCGGCCACTACAGCGCCGCGCAGGAGCCCAGCCCGCTGCGTCCGCAGCAGGTGGTCGACGCGCACACCGCCCGTATCGCCTTGCTCCGCGCCCAGGCGCGCTCCGCCCGCCGGCAGCAGACGGAACCCGCACCGACCCCGGCGCCAGCCCACACCGCCCAGCCGACCGCCCGCCGCTGAACCGACAGGACCCCTTTCCCATTTCCGCCGATCACCGCGCACATCGCGACTTCCTCCGTCACCTCGACCATTACGTGAGCGACAGCAAGAAGATCCTCGACGCCTGGGACGCCTACTCCGACGAGCACACCGACCTCGACGGCTGGCCCTACGACGACCACGCCTACGGAAGGCGCGCCAGCCAGCGCGACGCCGACACCGCCGAGGCATTCGAGCCGCTCCGGTACGGCGCCCGTCACCTGCTGGCCACGGCCGAGACTCAACTGGCCCAGCTGCCGGAGAACAGCGTGCAGAGCCGCTGGGTCTACCAGCTGGGCGTCCTGCGCGACGCCCTCGACCGGCTCGACGAACTGCACGAGCAATGGCTGCTCACCCGCGACGCCCTCCCCGCCACCGCCAAGCCCGGCACCCCGGACTTCGACGACGCACTCGCCGCACATCACGCCGAATCGTGGAGCTACCTCGACGACTGGGCCACCCACGGCAAGGCGCTCCGCGAGATCAACACGGCCGCCCGCAAAGCCCCTTCACCCCTGGCGCCCACACCGGCCCCGGCCACCGCGCCCGACCGGCGAGCTGCGGCACGGAAGTGAACATGCCCCCGACTTCCGAGACCGTTGAGGTCGACTTCATCACGCCGCGCCACCTGGCCGGCGGCGGTGACCCCGCCTGGATCACCGTCCCCCTGCACCGTGCCTGCGGCTGGAGCCACGGCAACGACCCGCTGATGCCCCGCGTCCTGCTCTCCAGCCCGGACCAGAAGGCCCTCCTGCGCCTGGCACCCGACCCCGACGGACAGTGGTGGACCCTCCATCATGCGGCAGAGGAGGACCGGCCCGCCTGGTACGCGAGTTTCGGTGCCCGCGCCCCGGTCGAACTCATCGCCGCCTTCACCGACGCCCTCACCGACCCGACACCCGCGGCGAGCACACCCTGCGATCCGTACGAACCGCTCCGGCAGAGCGCGTGGCAGCCCCCGGCCATCGGGGCTGACGGCCTCGTGTCGCCCGACAAAACGGCCTACGTGCAGCGCCTGGGAACCGCGCAGGAGCCGGGAGCCTGGTTCGTCACCGCCTCTTTCGGCCCGGAGCGAAAGCCGGTGTGGCAGGCCCGCTTCGGCGAACACACCCCTGCACGACTGATCGCCGCGTTCACCACCGCGCTCACCGATCCGCACCCCGCAGCGCGTACCGGCAGCTTGCGCACTCTTCCGACCCGCGACCCGGACGTCGTCACCCGCCGCACCACGGACGTTCTCGCCGTGCACGTCGCCGCCGCCCTGGAAGAACGCGTCCACGCCCTCGCGGCACGCCACACCATCCCGCCGGCGACTCCCGACCCGCCGCGCCAGCCGCCGGCCAGGAACAGCCGCAGCCGCTGACTGCCCCGCCCCCGCCCGGAAGGCACGTAACTCTTTGCCCCCCACCTCCTCCAACAGTTCCACCGACGGGTACGACATCGTCCTGCGCCTCCTGATCGGCGTCGCAGCCGTCGTCGTCCCCCTGTCCCACCTCGCCTGGCTGTCCGGCAACATCACCGCCTACCTCACCGGAGGCGGCTGGGCGCCGTACCAGCCGACCACCGCCCTGCTCCACCCCGAGCGCCTCTGGCCCCACACGGGAGAAACGTCCCTGCTGATCGGGGCACGCATCGTGCCCGTTCTCCTCCTCCTGGCCCTCGGGACAACAGCGGGCATCCTGTGGGCCCGGCACAAGAACCGCAGCGGCGGCCGGAAGAAGAAGATCATCGGCATGGCCAAGGACCGGGACATCGAACCGCTGATGGCCAAGGCGATCACCGACAAGGCCCGCTCCCTGCGCCCGAGCCTGAAGGACGCCAAGCACATCGAGGCCCGCGACACCGGCATCCTCCTCGGCAATCTGCAGAACACCAAGCACGAGGTCCGCATGGGCTACGAGGACGTGGCCGTCGCCATCATGGCGCCCCGCTCGGGCAAGACCACCTCGCTCGCGATCCCCTCCATCCTCGCCGCACCCGGCCCTGTCCTGCTGACCTCGAACAAGGCCGCCGGCGATGCATTCACCGCCACCTACGACGCCCGCGCCGCGGTAGGACGGGTGTGGTCGATGGACCCGCAGCAGATCGCGCACGCCGCACGCGAGATGTGGTGGAACCCCTTGGCGGACGCCAAAACGTTGGATGGCGCCGGGCGGCTGGCCGGCCACTTCCTCGCCGCCTCCGTGGACGCCAGCCAGCAGGGCGACTTCTGGTCCAAGGCCGGATCCAACATCCTCGCCCAGCTCTTCCTCGCCGCGGCCCTGGACGAGCGGCCGATCACCGACGTCATGCAGTGGCTGGCCTTCCCCGCCGACCGCACCCCGCTCGACATCCTCCGCGACCACGACTTCACCGCCGTCGCCGCCCAGCTCAAGGGCACCGTGGAAGGACCGCCGGAAACCCGGGACGGCATCTACGAGACCGCCCGCCAGTACGCCGCCGCGCTGCTGAACAGCGAGATCGCCGCCTGGGTGACCCCGCAGAAGAACGTCCCGGAGTTCAGGCCGTCGGAGTTCGTCACCTCCACGGACACGTTGTTCCTGCTGAGCAAGGACGGCGGAGGCGGAGCTTCGGCGCTGATCGCCGCGTGCGCGGATTCGGTGATGCGGGCCGCGACCGCGCAGGCCGAACGCGCTGGCGGACGCCTCGACCCGCCCATGCTCGCGATCCTCGACGAGGCCGCCAACGTGTGCAAGATCTCGGACCTTCCGGATCTGTACTCGCACCTCGGGTCGCGCGGCATCATCCCGATCACGATCCTGCAGTCCTACCGCCAGGGCCAGAAGGTCTGGGGGGACGCCGGCATGGACGCCATGTGGTCCGCCTCGACTGTCAAGGTCATCGGCTCCGGTATCGACGACCCCGACTTCGCGGACAAGCTGTCCCGCCTGATCGGCGACCACGACGTCGAGACCACCTCGACCTCGCACTCCGAGTCCGGCAAGTCGACCTCGGTGTCGATGCGACAGCAGCGGATCCTGCCCGCCGACGAGATCCGCGCCCTCCCCAAGGGCACGGCCCTCTGCTTCGCCACCGGTCTGCGCGCCGCCATGCTCGACCTGCGCCCGTGGTACCAGGAGCCCGGCGCGGCAGAACTGTCCGCGGCGTCCGACCGCGCATCCAAGGCGATCACCGCCCGGGCCATCGCCAAGCACGCACCGGTGCAGTCCGACTTCGGATCGGCAGCATGAGCGAATCGCGCCTGCACCTGGTGCCCGTCCGCTCCCGCGAAGCCAAGGAATTCGTGCGCCTCTGGCACCGGCACCACACGCCGCCCGCCGGACAGATCTTCTCCCTCGGTGCCGCCGACGAGGCCAGCATCCTGCGCGCCGTGGCCGTGGTCGGCCGCCCCGTCGCCCGCCACCTGGACGACGGCACCACCCTCGAAGTCACCCGCACCGCCAGTGACGGCACACGCAACGCCAACTCCCTGCTCTACGGCGCCGCCTGGAGAGCGGCCAAAGCGCTCGGATACCGGCGACTGATCACCTACACGCAGGCAGGGGAGAGCGGAGCCTCGCTGCGCGGCGCCGGGTGGCGCATCCTGGCCCACCGTCCTCCAAGGCCGGGCTGGCACACGCCGTCCCGGCCGCGGACGGACCGCGGAACCGCGCAGATCGCTCGCACACTGTGGCAAGCGCCCTGACAGGACACGCTCATCGGCATCTGGTGATCCCACGATCCCGACGACATGACGTCCGCCGCAGCGCTGGACGCGGTCATCGCCGCGGCCGTCCCGCTCAGCAGGCGCGGTACCACTTGCAGGCTCGCCGGGCCCGCCTCAGCAACCGCCAGATCCCGTTTCCCTGATCCCCTGGACCACCGTGTCTCTTTTGGACATCCCCGATGTGTTCATCGGGTCCACCGACGACGGGCACACCTTCGTCATCATCAACCGCCGCATCCGCGATGCCGACCGGCTGCTGACCGAGGCCGGGTTCCTCGCCCGCGAGCACCTCGGCCGCACGCTCTACCTGCTCCCCCCGGGCACTGCCCAGGACGCGCACGAGCGCGCCGGGATCGCGATGTACCGGCTCCTGGCCCACACCCACGACCTGATCGATCTTTGCTGGACGACCCGCTGGAGCCCCGGCAGTCCCGTCGCCGATCCGGAGATTCGTTTCCACTTCTGTGACGGCACCGTGGCGGTGACGGCCAGGACCGCCGCCGCCCGTGCCCTCTTGGAACGGCACGGCTTCACCCCGAACGGCTCTTCCTATCGGCCGCCGGACGGACTGGACGAGCGCCGCCTGCTCGGCGCTGTGACAGCTGCCGAAACCCACGCCTACACCCACGGTCTCAGTGTCCGTGTCGACCTCGGCATCCCCACGCCGTCCGACATCCCTCCCGCTCCCCGCCGCCCGTCAGCTGCTGCCCCCGGCTCACCGACCATGCCTGCGGCCCGCCGTCGCACCCGCTGACCCCACGCGTGCGGGGCCGGGTGTGAACGATCGTCGAGCCGAGGTCAAGGGCGCACGGCGGTACACACCTTCGCACCCCAGCCGTTGACCGCTCTCCCCCTTGGAGTCTTGCCACGTCATCCGACACCCCGAGCGCTCATGACCTCGCCTGCGCGCTCGCCGACCAGATCCGCCCCGGCGCCGCTCCCCGTGACGTGGTCGTCAGTTTCAGCGTTCGCCGACAGGCGGCAGCCAAGTACGACCACGGCTCCTGCGGCGGCCCCGTGACGGTCTTCGCCCAGGCACTACACGCCCAGCTCTACGGGCTTCCCACGGACGACGATCCGCTGCCCACCGCCCTGGACGCGCTCCTGCAGGCCGCCCACACCGCGACAGCCCCCGAGCAGCAGACCGCGATCCTGCAACAGGTCGCCGAGCAGCTGCGCAACGCCATCGAGATCATCCAGCGCTACCAGTACCAGGCCCAATGGGACCGGCTCCCCGACACCGTCGCCGAGCAGCTCCGGGACGCCCGCGACCAGGCTCAGCAGGTCGCCAAGACCCTCGACGCCGTCGCACCCGCCTTCAGCAGCCATCCCGCCGCGCCCGTGCCGCCTGCCCCGCAATCGCGCCACGCCGCCAGCCCACCCGCGCCCACGACTCCACCGGCCGGGCGCCGGCGCTGACCTCCGGCGACAGCCCACCCGCCGGGAAAGGCACCAACCTGGCCACCGCCGATCCCCTCCAGACATGCCTCACCCAAGAATCCTGTGCGCTTGGCGTGTTCGTCCCCGCCGGCCTGCACGCCGCAACCGCACAGCGCCAGCACCTCGACCAGCTCGCGCAGGCAGGTGCCGACCTGTTCGAGGTCGGCCTGCCCACCGAGGACGCCGCCCTCGACGGCCCCGTCATTCAGGCCGCCTACCACCGCGCCCTGCACGGCGGAAACGCCCTCGACCACGCGGTGCGCGCCGTCGAACACGCCGCCAGCCTCCGGCCGACCGTTGTCATGACCTACTGGGAGCCCGTGAGCCGCCACGGCCCCGCCTGCGTGGCCCGCGTGTTCGCCGACGCCGGCGCCGACGGCCTGATGATCGTCGACCTGCCCGCCCACCAAGCGGCCCGCTGGCACGAAACCGCACGGGCCACGGGCCTTCGCACCCCACGCCTCATCCCCCGCACCACCCCTGACCCGCTCCTCCCGGCCGCAGTCGCCGGCGCGTCCGGATGGCTCTACGCACCCGCCAGCACGGCCCCCACCGGCTACCGAGGGCCACTGGACATCCCGGCGCTCGTCGGCTTCACCCAGCGGCTACGCACCGCGAGCCCACTGCCCGTGGTCTCGGGAGTGGGGATCTCCACCCCGGCCCTCGCCGCACGCGTCGCCCCGCTGGTGGACGCCGTCGTCATCGGCACCCCCGTCGTCCGCGCCCTGGCTACCGACCCGGCCCAAGCCCCGGACCTGACGGCCGCGTTCGCCCGAGCCCTGCACCCGACCACCCTCACGGAGACCCGTGCCTGATCGCTCCGCCCCGACCGAGGCCCTCGACCGGATCAAGGCCGACGCCCTCACCCTGCACCAGGCCCTGCGCACCAACAGCATCGGCCACGCACACGCGCTGGCCGCGCGGATCACCGACGCCCAAGACATCGCCGGCGCCGCCCTGCGGCTGTTCCTCGACCTCGCCCAGCACACGCCGCACACCACGGCCGGGGAGCTGCTGCTCCTCGACCACATCGCGCAGATCGCCAAGGCCGCCCAGGACGCAAGCGCCGAACTGACCGCAGCCCTCGCCCGCGCCGTGGAGAACCAACGCCGCCGAGCCAACGCCACGACGGGGCCGGCCGTCCTCATCCGCCCCTCACCACAGCAGTTCATCGAGTCGGCCACCGACCTCCTCGACCGCATCCCCGCCCTCCACCACGCCATACACCACGACCGGCTGATCCCGCCCAGCCGGCTGACGCACCAGCCTCATTGAGGGCGCGCCCCCATTTCCCCACCTCCAGGACAGACCATTTCAGATCAGCCTCAATTCCGTGCCCTTTCCCTGGGCGCGGGAGTTCAGTCCAGCACCCTGCTCGCCCTTTCAGCAGAAGGGATCCTCCCGAAGGTCGACTACGCGATATTCGCCGACACCGGATGGGAACCCGAAGCCGTTTACGCTCACCTGGACCGACTGGAACAGGAGATAGCCAAGCCAGCCGGTATACCGGTTCTCCGCGTCTCGTCCGGAAACATTCGCAGCGACGCCCTGAATCCGGACCACCGCTTCGCCTCCATGCCCCTGCACATCCTGAACAAGGACGGGCGGCCTGGCATGACCCGCAGGCAGTGCACCGGCGAATATAAGGTAAAGCCGATAAAGCAGAAGGTACGCGAACTACTCGGACACCCCTACCCTTCGCGTGTCCCAAAGGGGGTGTTCGTTGAGCAGTGGGTGGGAATCTCCACCGACGAGTTCCACCGCGCCAAAGACGCCGACGTAAAGTACATGCGCAACCGGCATCCACTCCTGGACCTGGGCTGGAGCAGAGCGGACTGCGTGCGTTATCTCACCACGCTCGGGCTGGGCGAGACACCGAAATCGAGCTGCCTGGGATGTCCGTTCCACGGAAATGCGCAGTGGAGGCATATCAGGGACACGTCCCCGTCCGAGTGGGCGGACGTCGTCGAATTCGATGCGGCCATCCGGCAGGGCAATGCCCGCGCCAACGCCTCGGGCAGCCGACTGCTCGGCGAGGCGTTCCTGCACCGCTCCCGCGTCCCGCTGAGCCAGGCGCCGATCGACCACGTCACCGCCGCCGAACGGGCAGCACTGCGCATTGACGCGGACGAAGCCGACGCGCTGGAGAACGGCGTCGTGGACGGCTGCTCCCCATGGGCGTGCCGCGGGGACGCGGACGTGCTCACCCGCGATGACTTCGGGCTGGCCACGTGATACTCGACCTCTTCGCGGGGCCGGGCGGCTGGAGCAGGGCACTGGGCGTCCTCGGCGTGCGCGACGTCGGCCTGGAATGGGACGAGTGGGCCTGCAAGACGCGTGTGGCCGCTGGGCAGTTGACGATCCGCACCGACGTGGCCATGTATCCGACGTGGCCCTTCCTCGGCCGCACGCACGGGCTGATCGCGTCCCCGCCGTGCCAGGCATGGAGCATGGCCGGCAAACGCCTCGGCCTGCTCGACCAGCCGCTGGTGCACACGGCGGTGGAAGACCTCGCCGTCGGCCGTGACACCCGCGAGCGTCTCCTCGCCGCCTGCCGCGACGAGCGCTCCCTGCTCGCGGCCGAGCCGATGCGCTACCTGCATGCCCTGAACACGGTCGGAGAGCCCGAGTGGGTCGCGATGGAGGAGGTGCCGGACGTTCTGCCGCTGTGGAAGCAGTACGCGGCCGTTCTGCGCGGGTGGGGTTTCTCGGTCTGGTACGGGATCCTCAACGCCGCTGACTTCGGCGTTCCACAGACGCGCAGGCGAGCGATCCTGATCGCCTCCCGGGTGCGTACGGCACAGCCTCCCACGCCCACTCACGCCCAAGTCGCCGAGCCTGACTCGCTGTTCGGTCCGGGCCGCGCCCGCTGGGTCAGCATGGCCGAGGCCCTGGGATGGGGTGCGACCGACCGGCCGGTTCCCACCGTCTGCGCCGGCGGCGGACCTGGCGGCGGACCGGAACCGTTCCCTTCGGGCTCCCGCAAGTCGCTGTCCGACGCCCGGGAGCGCGGCACCTGGATGCCCAGGCCGGACGGTGTTCTCCTGCGGTCCCGCCGTGAAGGAGCTGGTTGGAAGGCACGGCACGGCGCACGGCAGAACCGTGCCGCCGACGCTCCGGCGCCGACGTTCACCGCCGACGCACACCGCTGGTCCTGGTCCCTGCGCAGCAACAACCAAGCGAACGCCACAGTCCGCCCGCTGTCCGAGCCGGCGGGCACGCTGTTCTTCGGGCACCGCGCGAACGAGTGCACCTGGGTCGCTGAACCAGCCTCGCCTCCGACCGCGGACACGGACACGGACACGCCAGTGGTACCCGAGCCGATCCGGATCACCGCCCGCGAGGCCGGCCTCCTGCAGACCTTCCCCGCCGACTACCCCTGGGCCGGCAACAAGGGCCAGCAGTTCTCCCAGATCGGCAACGCCGTACCGCCGTTGCTCGCCGGCCACCTCCTCGCCCCGCACCTCGGCGTCACCGTCAACCCCGACGACTTCACCCTCGCAGCCTGATGCCCCACGTCCCCGAACCCGAAGAAGACGACCTCGACGCCATCGCACCGCCGCAGCCGGTATTCCACGTCGAACAGGCCCTCCTCGGCGCCCTCCTCCTGGATCCACACCGTCTCAGCGACGTGACCGGCATCGCCGCCGACTCCTTCTCCACCCCCGCGCACGCCGCCCTGTTCGCCGCCATCAGCACCCTGCCTCCGCCCGACCCCGCCGAGCACGCGAAGAACACCAAGTGGCTCGACCAAGTGCTCGCCACGGGGCGCGAACAGGCGCGCGGACTGACCGCCTCCTATCTGCACACCCTCGTCCAGGTCTGCCCTTGGCCCCGCCACGCACCGGCCTACGCCAGGATGGTCGAGGCCGAACACGCCCGCCAGCACCTGCAGACGGCCGCCGAACGCCTCATCCAGAGCGTCGACGACGCCACCCACCCGAACCCAGTCGAGACAGTGCTCGCCGAGGCCGACGCGCTTACCGCGGTCGTGGACGACATCGCGAGCCGATTCCCGCCGCGCGCCGGAGTGCTGCCCCGCACCGCGGCACCGCCGCCAGCCATCACCACCGACCACTCCGAGGCGGTCGAGGAGGAGCAGCTGCTCCTCGCGACCGCCACCGCCCACCCCGCCGACATCGAGTCCGTCCGGTGGCTGCTCCCCGACGACCTCACCCGGCCCCTGCACGCCGGCCTGTGGCAATGCCTGACCGCCCTGGCCCGCCGCCGCGAGCCCGTCGACCCCGTCACCGTCCTATGGGAGGCCCAACAGCGCGGCCTGCTCGACAACGCGAGTGAACCCGGCGAGGTGCTCCGCCTGCTGGCCGAACCGGCCGGTTCCGTGGAGCACTGGGCCGAACGTGCCCTGCAGCGCTCCCTCCTGGCCACCGCCGATCACGCCGGCCGGCGCATCTCGGCGTACGCCGCAGACCCCGCGAACACCCCGTTCCAGGTTGTCGTCGGCGCCCGCCGCGCCCTCGCCGACATCAGCGCCGTTCGCACCCGCTGGCAGCACGCCACCGGAACCGTCCCGCCACCACGGCCGCGCCCGGCACCCGCCACTCGCGCCGGCCCGCCGACCACAACGGCCGCTCACGCCGCCCGCGCCGCACGAGCAACCCGCTAGCACCCCGCACACGCCGGTGGCCGGACCCGAAGGTCCGGCCACCGGCAGAAGAGACGACACCCCAACGTGACTCCCCCCATCGACGCCCACGTCCGCCTCGACACCCACCCCACCCATCCCAGCGCCGTGACCGCCGTCCTGACCGGGAGCCAGGCCCGCATCGCTCTCATGGCTCTGGAGGCCGCCGACTGGACCGTCCTCGCCGACAACGTCCTGGTCCTGGCCCGCATCGACCACGAGGAGCCCTACTGGGCCAAGGACGCAGCCAAGCACCTGTCCGCCAGCGGCATCACAGTCGAAAACACCCCTCGACTCCAGGAGGCCATGGACGAGGAATGGACCTGGGCGAACTATCCGATGCCGTGGTGCACCCGCAGCGAGATCCGCGAGGTCTCCAACCAGGCGCAGAAGATCCACGACGACGTCCGCCACGGCCATCTCCTCATCCACGCACACGCCCACGACGGCCACACCACCGTCGCGGTCGGCACCTACCTCGGCCGCAACGGCAAGTCCGTCTACCTCCACGGCGAGGACCACCTGCGCCAGGTCGCCGACACCTTCGACTCACCCGCTCAGGCCCTGCTCGCCTTCGAGAAGATCCACGGCACCGACATGCGCCCCGGTCCGGCACCCCTGACCGACACCGAGCGCGCCGCCGTCGAGGCCCGCACCACCTTGGACCTCGGCGCAGCGAAACCCGGCCCTCACCGCCCGGAGCCGGTGACCGTCCCCATCTACCTGGCCGATGCCGGCGATCACGACGCCCTCCTCGACTCCTTCCTCGACAGGCACGGCGAGTATGAAAAGTGGCGGACCTGGTCAGATGAGACGACCCACGCCATCCACGAGTCGCAGACCCTGCGCATCGAGCGCGTCCACGAGACCCCGGCTCACGAGACCGCCTGGACCGTAGCGGCCTATGAGACGCCCGTCTCCGACCGCATGTGGGTCCTCACCGCGACCGGCGCCACCCCCGCCCCGGTGATAGCGGAACTACTGAATCACCTCGCCGACGGCGACGGCTGGGACACGTCCACCGGCGCCCCGGTGGACGAGAAGATGGTCACCGCGGCCACCCAGCCGCTCTCCGACGCCGGATGGAAGCACACCGTGGACGGGCGATGGATCCGCTGGACATCCCCCGACGGGAACGTGGGCGTCCAGTTCGACGCCTTCACAGCACAACACCCGAATCAGAACCTGGCCACCTGGACCGTCTGGGCCGGCCCCGGACCGGACCGGCCCACCTGGGCCATCACCGCGTCCCCGCGCACCCCTAGTTCACTGCTGGCCGACCTCTCCGAGACCCTCGCCCGCGGAACCGGCACCCGACGCACCGATACCGCAGAGCGTCCCTGCAGCGTCCAACTCCGACCCTCGCCGCCAGGTATCTCCCCGCCAGCGACCGGGCACACGGTCAGCCGTGGTCTCTGAACCGGACACGAGCGACTCATCTCGCTGATGTCGCCCGACGGCAGCCCTGCGCCTCGTGAGCCCGGTATCGCATCTGTCCCCGTTCGGGGCGCGTCGTCGCCTAACGTAAGACCGGCCCTCCCCGGCACCTCACCCAGAGGGGCAGCACGGGACCGATCTCCTCGTCAGCTACACCTGTACGCCTTGCCCCGAATCTCCCTCGCGACGTGGCTGGGACTTGGTACGTTCGGGCGCATGACACCACGTTCAGTGGACCTGCGCAAGGAGCCCGTGGAAGCCGTGCTGGACCGGGTCGAACGGTCGCTTGGGGTGCGCCTGAGCCGAGAGGCTGTAGTGCGCAAGCGCCGGTCTCTGGGGGCGTGTACGGACCGCAATACGTGGGTGCGGATCGAGCGGCGCGGACTCGATCGGATCGGGGTCCAGGGAGGGGACGGCACCGCGTCCGCCGAGGCCCTTCGCGGGATCGCAAAGCCGGCCTGGCTCGCAGGCATCGCGTGGCGGGACGACACAGAGCCGGTGATGTGGAGAGCGGACGAGACGGAGATGCTGCCAGCGGCGCCAGTGAGCAGCGCCGTAGTGGCGGAGGATCCACAGCTGCCCGAGGAGTGGTGGGATGCGCTGAACGCCTCGCTGGATGCCCTGGCCTCGCAGCACACAAACCGTATCGCGACACCGGATACCGAGACCCTTACTCAGGACCTGGTCGGGGGAACGATTCACAGCGTCTTCCCGGGTGTCGATGCGACCGTAGCCGAATGGCGGCCGGCCCATGCGGATTTCAACTGGGCGAACATCACGGCTCCGGAGTTCTGTGTGTTCGACTGGGAGGACTGGGGCATGGCCCCCCGCGGCCTGGATGCGGCAAGTCTCTGGGGGGCATCCCTCGCCGTCCCAGCTCTGGCAGACCGCGTCCGCAGCGAGCGGCGTGAGGATCTGGAGAGTCGGGACGGCATGCTGATGACGCTGTTCGTCGCCGCGAAGATCCTCGGCCCTTACGCCGATCCCGAGGACCCGCGCCTGGTCCCCGCTCGGAAGACGGCGGAGCAGCTGCTGCAGGAACTTCAGGCGCGCTGACGGCCTTTGAGGAGCCGCCTGTACTCCCGGATCACGTTCTCGTCGACTTCGTACGCCAGGGCCTCGGTCAGCTCCCGAAGATGGTCGACGTCGTCCGTGCCGACCGCGACCGCGTCGACCTGAGGGAGGCCGTACGAGGAACGGAAGGCAGCCTGGATCTTCGTGGCGGACGGGGAGTCTCGCAGGAAGATCCTGGGATCGAAGCGGTCCCACACCACCTCGGTGGTACTTCCGCCGAAGGGGCTCATGCCCCACACCTGCGACGGGCACCACCGCATCGCCAGGGCCTCAGCTGCTTCGAGGACGTCGACCCCGACCAGCAGCCCCGCTCGGACCATAAGAACATCAGGGCATGGCACGTCGAAATCCGTAAGGGAGCGCGGATCCCAAGTCGAGACGCCCCAGGAACGGCAGAGCCCGGCCTGTGCTGCATCGGCCAGGGCCGTGCACGCCTGTTCCAGCGTTTCGGCGTCGGGTGCCGAGTGCTCTGGGTTGTGAAGAAATACCAGATCAGGCTCCCGCCCGAGGTCCTTGGCGGCTTGCTCGGCGGCTCCGAGGACCCTGGCGGGATCGAGGCCGTGTCCCTCGGGGAAAAAGCCGACTTTGGTGGAGACCGAGAATTTCGGCAGAAGATCTCCGGCCGTCGTCCTCAAGACCTCATGGGAACGATGGCGGAGGTAGTTGGACGCGGTGTCGAGGCGTGTTACACCGAGGTCGGCAGCTGCTTCGAGTACGTCACGGGCGTGACCAGACCGGTGTAGCCCGAGGACGATAGTTCCGTCAGCGGTTCGCACAGCCCCTCCGTGATCAACAAGTCGGCCAAAGTGATGACGTCGTCGGGGGCGCCCTCGAGGTAGACCGGGTGACCCGACAGGAGCGCCCGCAGGCTCGGTTCTGCGCGCTCGTGGAAGGTCAGCCGCTTACCACCACCGCACACTTGGACGGTGTCACCGGAGCGGACGATGGAGGGCGCGAACTCGGTGACGGCCGCGACTCCGTCCGGCCGCCCGAAGGCGGCCACGTGCGGCATGTGGCGTGCGGGCGGGGTGCCCGTCCGCAGTTCGTCCAAGTACCGCTCCGGGCTGTAGGTGGCGGCCAGGGCGCTGAGCTTGTCCATCAGCACCTGGTGTGCGGTGCCCTGGACGCCCTCCAGGTCGTGACGGAACGCTTCGTCGGCGCGGGCGGCATCAGAAAGGAAGTTGGCCCAGGTGACACCGGTCCGTTTGGTGAACCCGAACGTCACGTGCAGGGAGTGTCCACCACTCCCCGAGCCGAGGCGGGTCGCGGTGTGCCAAAAGCCTCGTGGGATGTGCATGACGTCCCCGGCCCGCATCCTGCCCTTCCACAGCACTTCCTCTGAGGGCGTGCGGTTGCGTTCGGCGTCGCGGTACATCGGCGCCGAACGCGACGGGCCGCGCACTTCCCACGATTTCTCGCCTGAAAGCTGCACGGCGATGACCTCGTGATCGTCCCAGTGCAGATGGAATCCGTCGGTGTCACCCACCGCGAGGTAGGCGTTGGCAGAGGTGAGTTCGCCGGACCACCAGCCCAAGGCCCGGCAGGCAACTTCCAGAGTTGAGTCGAAGAAGTCCACATGGTCCAGGACCACAGTGCCACCGTCGTTGAGGATTCGTCCGAGGGCCGCCATGTCGGCCTGACTCACTGCCTGCCGGCGCCGGTTGACGTTGGTGGACAGGAACATCGATGGGTGCACTTCATCGCCCTCGACATAGCAACGCAGCTGCGGATTGGACAGATGGCGGCGCTTGATCAGGTCCAGCAGTCTGAGAGGGGTCAACAGCCGTGCGGAAAGCTCCGGGTCCGTGAGACGTCCGCGCGCGAACGCGGTCCCCACGGAACCCGGCCCGTCCCAGCCGAGAGCCTTCTCGATGTGGCTGACGAGCCGGTGCTCCATGGGTTCCCCTTACTCCTTCGGGAGGTTCAGATCGCGGTTGTCGCCGTCATCTCCCGCGCTGTTCTGCGAGCTGGTGATGTCGGACCGCTCGGACTCGCTGCGGTCGTGCGCAGTCGCCAGCTCCTCCACAGCGATTAGAAGCGCGGGGCTGGTCCCCGCCACCTGCGTGGATGCCCTGTCTGTCATCGAGGTCTCCTCTCAGTTCTCCAACCCAGCTCTGGGCGAACGTCTGAGTTAACCCGCGTCCACCGCATGGCAGTAGGGCGGGAATCGGACAGTGCCGCAGGATGCTCTCGCCGCTTCTGAGGGGACGAGGCGAGGCTTACGCCTGCACGACTGCCTGGTCTGGGAGCAGAAGAGTGTGATCCATCGACCGGGGGTGTGAGCGAGGGCGAGCGTGACAACCACGGCGCTCACCATGGCGGCGAAAGGCAGGCATCGGAGTCCCGTCAAGCGGGGCAACATAGCGCGGGATCGCCGGTTACCCAAACCGGCGATCCCGCGCATGATTGATGGTCCACCGCCACTATCTGCCCGTACGTCGAGAGGCATCACCGAGACGACGACCGAATCGACGCGTGGAAACGTGATCGGCCAGACCTATTAGCGCTTCACGCCGCCGCGTAGCTCATGCGGAACAGCTCCTGGACGCGTTCCACATCCCGCAGGGTGCGCAGCTGCACCTCCAGGTCGCCCGTGCCGTGGTGACCGAGACCCGTCACGTCCCGGGTGAAGCCAGGGACGAGGTCGACCTGCTTCGGGTCAACCTTCAGATAGACGAGAAGCTTGGTCCTCTGGGGCGTGCACACGCAGGCGAAGTTCCGCAGGCGCTGATACGCCCGGTACATCTTGCGCTGGACACAGTTCACGCCGTCGCCCAGCCCCAGCAGCGACTCGTCAACCGCCTGCGCCAGCTCAACCAGAGCCATGCTCTGGCCGCCGCCCCCAGGCCCGGCTGCCTGCCGACGAACACATCGGGAGACCGGCAACCGGCTGCTGACCGAGGCCACAGTCTCAAGACCGAACAGGTCGCTGCCGAAAAGTCGGTAGCGGACCAGGTCGATGCTGCGCCGGTGCTCGCGTACCGCGTGCACGTCGTAGCGGGTGAAGTCGCCGGCGACGCAGATCAGCCTCGGACCGCTCCACAGCACCTGGGCCGCGGCCGTGACCCCGAGCCGGTCGCGAACCAGGCGCTCGAACTCCGCCCGGTGATCCATGAGCCAGCTGAGGTAGAACAGACCCTGGTTGATAACACCCGAGTCAACTCCCCTCTTATACTCGATGATGACGGGCGATCCGTTCTCGTCGAGACCGAGCGAGTCGATGCGACCGCCGTGGACCGGTCCCGTGCTGTACTCGCTCGCCAGGAACGTCACACCCAGCAACGCCTCCATGTGCGCCTCAACGAGGCCCTGCACATCCGCCTCGACCTCAGCAAGATGCGGCCTGACCTCAGTCATGCCGCTCTTCGTCGTGTGGAACAGCTTCAGGCCCAGCACCTTCCCCTCGTCGGTTCGGAGATCGAAAACGCCGAGGAGGACAGATTTGTTTCCCGTGAGGGGCTCAAGGCCATCGGGCGCCTGGGCACCCCCACGGCCCCCTGGGACCGGCCAGTACCACCACTAGTACTTGGGACGAGCCCCTGGAGAACGGCGTTTGCGCAGATCAGCCCCATAGTCCAGTTCAAAGTGCAGGTGCCATCTGAGAGTCGTTCCGGGGACCCGTCCGGGACGCCCTCGATACGCGAAACGCGCCATCAGCCGAGGCTGTCACGCCTCGCAGCAGCCGGCCCAACCAGAGACACACCAGTCTTCCCCGTCGTGGCGGTGCCCGGCACCGCGCAGACCACTGCGATCACTGGGCGGGTACCCGATGGGACTTCAAGCTGTAAAGCGGTTGAGGCGCTTTACGAACGCGTCGATGTCGGCAAGGTCGGGAGCGTTGGGGCCGCGCAAGCGTTCGGTTGCTTCACGCAGTTCCGCGACGGCGCGGCGGGCTTCGGGGAAGCGTTCGCGGGCGGCATGGAGGCGAGCGAGGTTGGCGAGGGCGTCCAAGTGGCGGTCGACGGCTTCTGTGTCGTCAGGCTCGGGGGCATGGGCGGTATAGGCGCGGAACGCTTCGATCGAGGCTGTCGACTCACCCAGGGCCATGCGGCACTGGGCGGCGTAGTAGAGGCAGAGCAGGGATTGTTCGTCGTTGGCACCGTAGCGGGCACACCAGGCAGCGCCAACCTCGTCAAAGAGCGCGGCGGCTTCGCGGTGGGCGCCGGCCAGGAATCGGACCTGGGCCAGCGAGAACATGAGGTCGTCGTGCAGGACGCCGTCCTGGGCACGGCGGATGGCACCGGCTAGGAGGTCTGCTGCTTGGACGAACTTGCCGTCCTGGGCCAGCTGTGCGGCGAGATCTGCAGCTTCGTTGGCCTCTGCGTCGGTGAGGAGGGCGGGGACGGCCTCAGCGACAGCGTTCGGTTCGGCCTTCACGATCTGCATCGGTGAGCAGCCCGTCGGGGCTGGGCGCTTGGACGGCCCGCTGAAAGGGCGGTGGAAGGGCTGGCGGGGGTCGTACTCGGCCCGCACGGTGCCGGAGCCGTTCTGCATGTAGACCCAGGGCAGCAGCGCGTCGTAAACCTGGGAAGCGGCCAGGCGACGTTCGGGTTCCTTATTCAGCATGCCCAGGAGGAGATCCTCCAGCTCCTGGGGGAGATCGCGGCGCCGCGTGCGGATCGGCGGTGGATCGCTACGCACGTGGTGCCAGGCGTGGGAGCCGTTGGCATCCGCAATGAATGGCGGGCGGCCGGTGAGAAGTTCGTACAGCACGCAGGCCAAGGCGTAGATGTCGGAGGCCGGGCCAACTTCGTTGGCAAGGCTCTGCTCTGGGGACATGTAGGGCGGGGTGCCTACCGTCATGCCCTCCTGGGTCAGGCGGGGGTGGTTGCCGGAGCCGCGCAGGGCGGCAACGCCAAAGTCGAGAACCTTGACGATGCCGTCGGGGGTGATCAGGAGGTTGGCGGGTTTGATGTCGCGGTGCACGACGTCGTTGCGGTGCACCTCGTCCAGTACGGAGGCGATCTGTACGCCTGCTGCTGCGGCCCAGGAGATGGCCAGCGGTGAGACGTCGTAATCCGTGTCGTCTATGAGGGCCTGCACCTCGCGTCCACGCAGCAGCTGCATGACCACGTACAGCTGATGTGTGGTCTCGTCGATGCCAGTGTCGTAGATGGCCGGGATGCCGAGGTGTTCCAGGGCGGCAGTGGTGCGGACTTCACGCAGGAAGCGGTCGCGGCGGTTGGCCAGCATCTCGGCGGCACCGAGGCCGGGGATGCCGGGCAGACCGCGGGTGTCAGTGAGCATCATCTTGACCGCGACACGGCGGTCGAGGCGCTCATCGTAGGCATGCCAGACCTCGCCCATGCCGCCGGCACCGATAGGTCGGTCGAGCCGGTAGCGTCCCGCGATCACGCGGGACGACGGCCCTCCGGCGCCCTCGGTCAGCGCATCATGGAGCCCATCGTGCGGCACTGCAGCGATCCCTTCGGCCACGGTGCCTGCCCAGCACCGGAGTTCGACATGAGGCGGGACTTTCGTTGCAGGTTACGCATCGGCCGGCAGGGTGGTTCCCGCTTCGCCAGATTTGATCGCTGCGGCCCGCTCGGCGGTGGCTCGTCGCTCCGCTTCCCGACGAGCAGGCCGGCGAATGAGCCCGTACGCCTGCTGGGTAGCGACCTGTTTGAAGATCTTATTGATGAGAGGGTCGTCGTAGTACCGCACGAGCAGGGCGTCGTTGGACTTCGCCTGGTCAATCACGATGCGGTCCATGTCCTTGTCGACCTCGCGTCGGAAGGTCTCCTCGTCGTTGTGCAGGCCGATTCGCTTCAGGTCCGGATCCTCCGAGACGGCGACGACAAGCTGGCCGAGAAGGATCTGGTCGGTGGTGGACAGACCGATGCCGTACTCGTCGTTGACCGACTCGATGACCTGGGCGAGGGACTTCTCCTCGACCTCCGGGCCTGCGCCAGCGGGCTGCGGGACAAGACCGGGCAACAGTTGGAGACCCTCCGCCTTCAGGTTGAGCTCGGCCGTTCCGGTCTTGCGGACATTCATGTGGCTAGGAGTGACCTCGCCTATGTCCGCGCTTGCTGAGCCGACCGGGAGCCGGAGGCGGCGTACCAGGAACCTCCCGTATTGGTAGAGACGCTCCAAGTCCTCATTCTCGAAGCCGATGACGTGGGAGAGCCAGCCGTACGCTTTGACGTAGGAGTCCAAGGCGCGTCGGAACTCCTGTGCTGCGTCCGACTCGTCCTCGGCCAGGGCGTTAAACCGGTCAACGGCGGGCTGGGTATAGGCGTACAGCTTCGAGTGTGCCTTGGAGACCGCAGCGTCGGTGGCGGTGCCGTTCTTGAAGGCGGCGAAGTAGGCGGTGACGAAGGCGTCCATCTCCGCCTCGATCAGAAGCCGATAGGCCATCACCTCGTCGTGCCGGGTGAACAGAAAGTCTGGGTCAGTCGGCTCGGAGATCGACGCCTCGTAGTACTGCTGAAACGCCTCCTCGATCACCTCCGGTTTGTTCGCGAAGTCCATCACGAACAAGTCCTCGGCAGACTTCAAGGGGTGCGTGCGATTCAGCCGAGACAGTGTCTGCACGGCGGCGAGGCCGGCGAGTAGCTTGTCGACGTACATCGTCGTCAGCAGGGGCTGATCGAAGCCGGTCTGGTACTTGTCAGCGACAACCAGGATGCGGTACTCGGGCCTGGGGACGGACGGCGGCTTGGGATCGTCCAGACGGCTGTAGGCGAAGGCTTCGGGCAGCTTGCTCTCTGGGAAGCCGTTCAACTTGGCCTCGGTGTACTCGATCTCGTCCAGAGTGAGGGTCCCGGAGAACGCCACCAGAGTGCCGCAGTCGGTGTAGCCGCAGCGCTCCACGTAGCCGCGGATCGCCTGGTAGAGGCGCACGGCGTGCTCGCGGCTCGGAGTGACGACCATGGCGCGCGCTCGGCCGCCGAGCCGATTCATGGTGTGGGTACGGAAGTGATCCACGATGATCTTCGCCCTGGACTCCAGGGAGGCCGCCGACATCAGCGCGGCCCGCACCAGCTTCGCTTTCGCCTTGCGCGGATCAACCTGCCGCTCAGCCTCGTCCGCGGCGGCCTGCTGCAGCTTGAAGTACGTGCCGTAAGTGACGTAAGTACCGAGCACGTCGAGGATGAAGCCCTCCTCGATGGCCTGCCGCATCGAGTAGATGTGGAACGGCTCCATCTGGCCCGTGACGGGTGACTCGGTCCCGAACAGCTTGAGGGTCTTGTCCTTCGGGGTTGCGGTGAACGCGAAGAAGGACAGGTTGGGCTGCTTTCCGCGAGCCAGCGCGGCCGCAGTCAGCGGATCGCCGTCATCATCGACCGAGCCATCGCCCAGCTTGCCCAGCATCCGCTTCAGCGCGTCAGTGCCCTTACCTCCCTGCGATGAGTGCGCCTCGTCGATGATGACCGCGTAGCGGCGCTCGCTACCAAGCCCGGACGCTTTATCCAGGATGAACGGGAACTTCTGAAGCGTCGTGATGACGATGCGGGCAGTCGCCCCGGTAAGTGCGTCAGCAAGCTGCTGGGAATCATCGTCGACGCGCAGCACTACGCCCGGAGTGTGGTCGAACTGGTAGATCGTGTCCTGAAGTTGCTTATCCAGCACCCGCCGGTCGGTGATGACGATGACCTTGTCGAAGACCGGCTGATTGGGCCCGAGACCCTTTGCCTGGGCGGCGGTCGGGTCCAGGAACGCGGGGTCTTCGGGAGTGTGCAGGGAGGCCAGACGATGGGCGAGCCAGGCGATCGTGTTCGACTTGCCCGATCCTGCCGAGTGCTGGATCAAATAGTTTTCGCCCGCACCGTGAGTGGCCGCGTGGTTCGTCAGCTTCCGCACTGCGTGCCACTGGTGGAACCGCGGGAAGATCAACGGCTGCTTGTGTGCGGAGCCGGGACGGTAGCGGGGGGCTTTGCCGGCCTTGGCCGCCTCGTCCTCCACATGCAGATACCGGTGCAGCAGATCGAGCCAGTTGTCGCGCTGCATCACCTGCTCGAACAGGTAGGAGACCGCGTACTCCGCCCTGGGAGCAGCCGGCGGGTTTCCTGCGCCTCCGATGCTGCCCGGACCGCCGGTGCCCATGTTGAACGGAAGGAACCGCGTCCTCGCCCCGGCCAGGCGCGTGGTCAGGAACACCAGGTCGGGATCAACCGCAAAGTGCACCAAGCTGCGACGGGCGAAGAACAGCTCGTTCGGGTCGCGGTCGGCGCGGTACTGCCGCTTCGCATCCTCGACCGACTGCCCAGTGAGGGGATTCTTCAGCTCGGCCGACGCGACGGGGAGTCCGTTCACGAAGAACGCGAGGTCCACGGACTTGGTTGGCTCCGCAGCGGAGTAACGGAACTGCCGCACCACTGTAAGCCGGTTCGCGTTGTACTCATCCAGCGCTCCCGCGGCCAAGGTGTGGGCGGGCCGGAAGTACGCCAGCCGCAGCTTGATGTTGCGCTGGACCGCCCCGTGACGCAACACATCCAGCAGTCCGCGCTCATCTATCTGCTTGGCCACATGCGCGGCGAACCGCTTGATCGCGTGCTCCTCCGTCTCCCCGTACGTCTCCATCAATCGCTCCCACGCCTCAAGTTGAGATTCACGCAGGAACGCTGACAACTCCGCAGTATCGATGCCGAGCTCGTGGCTGTATGCCGTCGCCTGACCCCGCTCCCACTCGCTGCGGAGCAGGGCCGCCTCGACAGCGTCCTCGAAAGCGCCCTCAGTGTGGGCCTCGTGCGCGCGGGGCGTGGCGGTGGACATATGAAGCTCCGTACGTAGGTGACAGGCGGACGGTGTTACACGGGGGCGTTGTGACGAGCTGCGGTCACGTCAAGTCGACCGGTCACAGCAGCGGTGACGAGGGCCTGGCGGTGCTCGGCAAGCAAACTCAGCTGGCGGGTCAGAGCCTCCTCCGCAGTAGTCGTTGTTGAGCGTGCACCCTCGCACCGGTTAACCACTGCTTGTTGTTCAGCAAGACCGATTTTTGGCACGGGAAAGTTCATTACTTTTGTGCTGCTGGTAGTGGCGATTCCGACCTGCGAAGAAGTGAAGCGAAAGTAGCGACGTCCGTGATTAGAAGCGAGCAAAGCCGATAGATACGCCGGGATCAACTTTCGCTGATCGACACGAATGGCGAAGATGTGATTCTGATGCACCATTCTTCGAATCTCACCATTCCAGACAGCGCCCCTGCCTAGATTGTCTGGATTCCCATTAGCTTCTGTCATCACAACGTCGCCAGCTCGAAGCGTTGCTCGCCGAGCCAGATCTGCGGGAATGGTGATCGTCTTAACCTCTGCCAGATCTACTTTCTCGCCCTGCACATTCGCGACACGAAGGTATGGATATTCGCCATCATTGGGGGTCGCCTTCCGGGCGCCATGCACCGTGACCCCCGATTGAACTCGGGCCAAGTAGCCGAGCCTGATAGTAGAGATTGACGCCGGAAGCCACGGCCACAACGCGCTACGGTCTCCGGGGGAAGAGATGCCAGGAGTAGTTGCCTCAGAAATCTCGGCCTTGTACCACTCGTCTAGCTTGTTGAGCTGACTTCGACGAAGGTCCCTGAGCCTATCAAGACGTGCGGTCTCAGCGTCCAAGAAGTCGGCGATGCGGCGCTGCTCGTCTATAGGCGGTAGCGGTACTCGCAGTTGCTCGATGTCGGGCATATAGATAGTTTTGTGCGTCGATCCAGCTGCGATACGCTTCAAGTCCGGCGACATGGCTCGAAGTGCGTGAAGCAGGAACCGCGGTTCCAAATCGGGGCCGCATGTCCAAGTGACAAAGTCCTGGGTGGTCGCCATGTCGGTTCCCATAATCGCGGAAAATCCGACCGATGCTGTACGGGAGAGGATCACCGTACCCGCGCAATGCCTCACTGCGGCAGAGTTGGCCAAACCGAGATAGCTAATCTTCTCCTTCGTTTCCGTGATCACGTTAACGGTCCCACTGCGAAGCTGCCAGACGTCCGCAAGCGTGATCCAAGGAATTGTGCAGTTTTCCCAATAATCTGGCACGTTACGGCTCGGCGTATGCCCGGTGCCGAGTCTTGCGACGAAACGGATAGGGACTGTCGGCCACCGAGATTCCGACAGCCATGGCGCGATTACATCAGATGTCACTGAGCCACCTCTCCCAGAAGCCCCTGAATCTCTACCTCGAGAGCTTTGAGTTCGGCGCTGATTACCTCGAGCGGCCTCGGCGGCTGGTACACGTAGAAGTGCCGAGTAAACGGAATCTCGTAGCCCACACGGTAGCGTACGGTTTCCCGGGCCTTGGGGTCTTTAGACTCTGCGATCCACGCATCCTCGACGTGCTCCTTAACTTCGCGCTCGAAGTATACGTCGATGTCCTCGCGCAACGGGACATTCTCAGTGCTCCGCAAGTCAGGATCTGGCTCAGGCTGACCTTTCTTGATGAACTGTGTTTCGCCTTCGGGATCTGGGACACCTACTGCATCACGCATTGCCTTGTCGAACGGCTTGGCCTTCGGCCAGGTGATGCCGGCCTGGTCCATCGCCGCGCCAAGGGCAATCCACGCCTCAGACTTGGTCTTCCATGTGCTGCCCAGCAGCGGCTTCAGCGCGGCGACCAGCTTTTCCGGCCCACCCTCTCCGAGCTCTTTCTCCACTGCTTTGGCCACCCGCAGCGTGTCCAGGGAATCCTCGGAGACCTCGAAACGCAATTTGAGCGGCCGGTCCACCGTGATGCGCTGGTAGCCGAAGTTGTCGGCGTCGAAGACTTTGACCTTGTCCGGCACAGAGTGCTGCGAGCCGTCACCGGAGCGCGTCAGGTGATAAGCCTCCCCGTACCAGGCGCAGATCTCCTTGCGCTGGTCCTCCCTGATCTCTTTGCGCTTGTTGCTCAGCGACTTCCGCATCTTGGACCACTGGTCCCGCGCGTCGATGAGGATGATCCGGTCCTTGAGGTTCTTCGGCTTGCGGTTGGTCACGATCCAGACGTACGTCGAGATCCCGGTGTTGTAGAAGAGCTGATCGGGAAGGGCGACGATCGCTTCCAGGTAGTTGTTCCTGATGATCCAACGGCGGATCTCGGACTCACCGGAGCCGGCGCCGCCGGTGAAGAGCGGGGAGCCGTTGAAGACGATCGCGATGCGACTGCCGCCGATCTCCCTACCTTCGGCGTCCTTCTTCAGCGGCCGCATCTTGTGGATCATGTGCTGCAGGAAGAGGAATGAGCCGTCGTTGATTCGAGGCAGACCGGCACCAAAGCGGCCGTCGTAGCCACGGTCCTCGTGCTCCTGCTTGACCTGCTTTTCGACCTTCTTCCACTCCACGCCGAAGGGCGGGTTGGCGAGCATGTACTCGAACTGCTCATCCTCATGGCCGTCCTGGGTGAAGGAGTTGCCGAAGTGGATGTTGGATGCAGCCTGACCCTTCAGCAGCATGTCAGAGCGGCAGATCGCGTACGACTCGGCATTGAGCTCTTGCCCAAACACGTTCACGCGCGCGTTAGGGTTGAGGGCTTGGATGTGGTCCTGAGCCGAGGAGAGCATCCCGCCGGTGCCGCAGGCAGGGTCGAGGATGTCGATCACCGGCGCTGCGCCGGTAAGGCGCTCGCCGTCTGGAGCCAGGAGCAGCTCGACCATCAGCTCGATGACCTCGCGCGGGGTGAAGTGCTCACCGGCGGTCTCGTTCGAGGCGTCCGCGAACTTGCGGATCAACTCTTCGAAGACGTAACCCATGTTGTGGTTGTCCACGGCCTCGAGGCTCAGGTCGATGCCAGCGAACTTCTGGACCACGAGGTAGAGCAGTCCAGCCTTGGCCAAGCGGTCAATCTGCAGATGGAAGGCATAGTGGTCGAGGATCTCAGTGGCCTCCGAGGAGAAGCCGCCGATGAAGTCTTTGAGGTTCTTCTCGACCTTCTGCGTGTCCGGATCCGCACCGATGGTGGCGAAGGTCTGGCGGGAGAGGTTGTAGAAGTCGCGACCGGCTGTCGCACGCAGGACCGCATCCTTGTTTTGGCCCGCAAAGGACTCGGCACGTGCCCATACGGCCTCGCGGGTGTCCTTCATCACGCAGTCCATGCGGCGTAGAAGCGTCATCGGCAGGATGACCTTGCCGTACTCGGAGCGCTTGTAGTCGCCCCGTAGCAGGTCGGCGACCGACCAAATGAAGTCGGCCAGCTCCTGATTCTTGTCGCTCACACGCCACCTTCTTGTGTTGTTCCGCTGGGAGGGCCCAGCTGCTCGCACCGTACCGGAGAGGTCTGACAGGGCTAGCGTACGGAAACCGGACGGGCCGCAGGGCTGCGGCCGATGATCTCAAGATGACCGGAAGCGTGCCCCGGATACCATCAGGGCCGCCGACGCTGGGTTGGGCCCGCCTGGTCACCTATCAGCCGAATTCCATCTGGATGGGGATGCCGTCCAGAATCTCGGTCTGTGCGTGTGGAGTGACCTCGACCGGCACGCCAAGCTGGGTTGCGATGGGGGTGTACAGGTCGGTGGAGACCTCCGGGGTACGCAGGGAGATCAGGAGGGCGTAACTGACGGGGAGACCGATTCGGTCATTGCGCTTGTTCGCCTTCCACCAGCCGCCGACCGGGTAGACCGCGAGCGTGCCGCAGTCGGCGAGTTCGGCCGCTGATCCGCGCCAGATGTCTGCGTGCAGGGAGCCGAGATTGCGGAATCGGGGGCCGACCAGCCAGTGGCTGTGGGACTCGAACGCTTTCGGGTTGCCGATCCCGTCACTTTCGTGTTCTGCCTGTTCAGCCAACCGTCTCTGGAAGGCGTCGCCTGATTCGGTGGGGCCCTTGATGGCGAAGCGCAAACCGTGCGAGGCGTAGCTGTAACGACCGAGCATGCCACGCCGGCCGGGGTTGGGTTCGATCATGTAGGCGAGCGTCACGCGCAGGTCCACAGTGGTCTCGGCCAGCTCGCGCAGCTGCTCCAGCGGCCATGGCAGTTCGTGCAGCTTGAGTTCAGCCAGCCGGACCTGCCCGCCCTTAACCCTCTTGAACGGCACTAGCGTGTTCTGAATGATCATCGTGACGGCGTTGGAGGCGCTGCTGCGTATGCGTTCGGCGGTGGGTACGCCCCAGCCATAGCGGCGGATCACCTGCCGCATGACCTCACCCTTGGCCAATCTGGGAGTTCCGGTCTTCTTGAAAAGGCCCTCCTCGACCATGGTCGGCGTCCATTGGGCTTCGTGGACGAGCAGGGCGCGGACCGCCTCCGGCCGTAGTCCGGGATAGGTACTCATCGCCGTGGCGGCCAGTGCTGCCGCCTGTGCGGTGGCAGCACTGGTGGCGTTCGCCCAGGTCAGCTGACGCGCGGGGTCGTGGTGGGTGGTTGCCACGCTCACCACTTCGTGCTGGTCCAGGAAACTATCGTCCGGCGCGACGAGCATATTGCCGCCTTCCAGGACGATGTCGGGCTTGGTGATGGCTGCGTTCGTGAGCGCCACGGAGGTTCGGCTGAACGGCGACAGGCCGCCTTGGACGACGAGCGGCCGATACCCGCGAAACAAGGGAGTGTCCGGGACGGTATCCAGGTGCGTGCAGGCCCCGACGGTGAGCACGTTGTGCGCCTGGGCGGGTTCCTCAATACGCGACAGGTCGGAGAGCAGCAGGGGATCCAGCGTGCCTTCCTCGGTGCGCATCTGATCGGGAACAGCACCGCGGACGTTGCCCGCGCTGACGATGATCAGCCGCGACGCCTCCGGATCCGGTGCGCCGATCAAATCGATGCGGTCGTCTCGCACAGTCACGTCCGTGCCCGCCGCCAGAGCATCCAGGGTGGCCGACCACAGGGTTGCTGTGCCGTCGACCCCGTTCTCGCCTTCCCCGGACTGTCGGGTGACGGCCATCGAGAAAACCCGGGCGGACGGCACGGGACCACCATTGCCGATTTCGACGGTCGCTACAGCGTTAGCGGTCGTTTCGGCGCAGGTCCGCGGTGACTTTGCCGGCACGTAGCTGTCGTCGAGGATCTTCACGGACTCCAGACCGTGGCTGAGAACCACTGGGCCTTTCGACTCAAGGGCGGCAGCGAAGTCCCCGAACAGGGCGAGCCCGGCCATCTGCGTACCGTGTCCGCTGCGGTCCGCTGGTGTACTGCCTGGCAGCACGGTGTAGGCCCGCTCGTGCAAGGCGGGCTTGAGTAGCGAATGTTCCTGGGCTATGCCTGTGTCCAGGATGCACACCGCGGGGGCCTGAGGGTCGGCGTGCTCAATGCGATCGGCGAGATCTTCGACGAGGTCCACGCGGAAGGCGCGGTCGACGGCGTAGATGCCCTCAGCGAAGGTCGGCCTGCGGATCTCGGCAGGGCAGGCGTTCGTGGCCAGCAGGACCGTGAGCTCCTCGCCGGTCGTCGCAACATGCGCGACAAGGCGCTCGCCCACATGGATCGCCCGGTCACTCATGCGCCACTGCCGCTCGCCAGCAAGGGAACGCAGGGTGACAACCGGATCCGTCGGCGAGATCCGCGGATCAAACCACAGCTCCCACCACCGCTCCTCGTCCATGGGCGGCAGGTCCTGCCGCTCCTGCCACAGGTGCTCCAGAAGCGCTCGGTGGATCTGCTCCATGTTGGCCACCAAGGGGGCTTGCTTGGGATTGCCCCCGTCGGTGTCCTCGGTGAAGGCGTGGATCCGCTGCGTGAACGAGGTGACCTTGTCGAATGGGACCCAGACCAGCGCATCCTGTGGAGCGTCGTCGGTCTGCGGATGGCTGCTCATGAGCGTCAGGCCCGAGCCGTCGAGACGCTCCAGCGACAGCGGGTGGTCACGCGCTGCTTCGATCCGCACGGCGAAACCGTCAGGTTGGAACGCGTCGGGGGTCTCGTGGATGAGCTGGGCCGACTCTCGTTCGGCCTTCTCAAGGCCGTCCACCAGAGCAGCAGCGTGCCCGTGACGGTCTTCGCGCTGGGCTAGGTCAGGTCCGCCTCCGCCAGAGGGTTCGGAGCGCGGGGTCAGGGTGGCGGCCCGCCAGGCCACCACCAAGTGCGGGGTCGCTCTTGCGGGCTCAGGCATGGTGGGAGGCGTGCCGCTCGCTCAGCGCTTCCAGCAGCAGCTGCTCGTCCACCACGTCTCGGCCGACCAGGATGGCCCGCTTGGCTGCCGCTTCCGCCGCTTTGACCAGCTCGGCATGGCTCAGACCAGATGCACTGTCTGTCACGGCGTCCCACCGTACTGTGCCTGTATCCATTCCGGCTAGCCGTCGGCGCATGACCTCCACGGCTTGCTCGGGCGTGGGGGCACCGTACGTGGCGATCATGTCGAAGCGGCGGAAGAGCGCCCGGTCCAGAAGCTGGTGGTGGTTGGTGCCAGCGACGACCAGGCTCTCAGAGGGAGCCTCGTCCAGGAACAGCAGGAAAGAGTTCAGGATCCTGCGGGCCTCGCCGACGTCGTTGCCTGCCGCTCGCTCGGCGCCGAGGGCATCGAATTCGTCGAACAAGTAGACAGCGCGTGTCTGGGCGACCGCGTCGAAAACCAGGCGCAGTTTTGCTGCGGTCTCGCCCATAAACCGGCTGATCAGCCCGTCCAGACGGATGGTGAACAGCGGCAGCTTCAGCTCGCCGGCCAATGCTGCGGCGGTCATGCTCTTTCCGGTTCCTGGAGGGCCGGACAGCAGGATGCGGTGCACTGGAGTGAAGCCGAAACGCTCCAGCCGGGCGCGCTGACGCTGCTCGTGCAGCACGCGGTCCAGAGACGCTCGTAGCCCCGCGTCCAGGGTCATGTCGTCAAGTTGGGTGTCTGGGTAGCCCGCTGTCAGAAGGCTGGTGAGCTCGCCGCGGGGCTGCACGACCGGGGTTGCCGCATTCCGGCTGCTGGCTCTGCTCTGCTTCTGCTGCGCGCTCTCAACCAGCTCACGCAGTTCTACAGCGAACCTCCCCTGCCCCTGGCGAGCGGACTTTGCCGCCACCTGCAGGGCGACGCTATAGAAGAGGTCGTCGTTGGCTTCGGCGTGCGCTCGCACGAGAGCTTTCAGGTGCTCGGCGTTTGCCGCCATACGCCTGTCACCCTTCCGATGCCAGCTATCTGTGAGAGAGGTCTACCCAGGAGCCGATGGGCACCTGCGTCGCCTGCATCGTACGGCTCGAGGCGGCAGAGTGTTGCCTGGACGTTCCCGCTCACCGCCCGTAGCAGCGCACTGTCGATCAGACCCATGCGGCCAACCTGCCCCACAGAGTGGCCGTCAGAGCGCCTGAGCAGCGACACAACGGGCCTGACACCCCATCAGAACGAGCGTCAAATGAGCGTCACGAGCGTCATTTCAGCGTCAAGATATCGCCCGTAACGCCCACACCGCACATAATGCGCACGCACAAAACCGCAGGTCAGGAGCCCTTCGCGGCCGGTTCGAGGATGGCGACACACTCCACGTGATGGGTCATCGGAAACAGATCGAACGCCCGCAGCGTCCGCACCCGGTACCCCCCGTCCCGGAAGTAGGCCAGGTCCCTGGCCAGTGCCGCCGGGTCGCAGGCGACGTAGGCGATGCGGCGGGCGCCCAGGGAGGACAGATGGGCGACCGTGGAGCGGCCGGCGCCCGCTCGGGGCGGGTCCAGGACGATCAGGTCGACCTCCGTGATGCCCGTGCGCGGCAGGACCGACTCGACCTTGCCCTGTTCGACGCGGACGCGCGGGAAGGCGGCGAGGTTGTGCCGCGCGTCCTCCACCGCCCGCTTGCCCGACTCGATGCCGAGGACCGCGCCCTGCTCGCCGAGCCGGTCCGCCAGCGCGCCGGCGAAGAGGCCGACGCCGCAGTAGAGGTCGAGCGCCATCTCGCCCTTGCGCGGCAGCAGGCCCTGCATGACCGCCGTCACCAGGGTGTCCGCCGCCTTCGGGTGGACCTGCCAGAAGCCGCCGTTGCCGACGCGGTAGGTGCGGCCGTCGGCGCGTTCGCGGACGAAGGGGCGGCCGTGGACGCGGTGCACGCCGCCGGACTTCTCGTCGACACGGAGGACCGAGACCGGCTTGTCCAGCTCGACCAGGGGCAGGCGGGCGCCGGGGCGCGGGGTGAGGATCACCTGGCGGTCCTGCGAGCCCGTCGCCGCGATCGCCTCCACCGAGTCCATGCCGGCCCAGTCGCGCTTCTCGACGCCCAGCTCGCTCACGCCCTCGGCGGCGATCATGCAGTGGTCGATCCGCTCCACCTCGTGCGAGCGGTGCCGGCGCAGCCCCGCGTGGCCCTCGGCGTCCACCGCGTACTGCACACGCGTCCGCCACCGCGGCACCTCGCCCGCGGGCAGCTTGTCGCCCTCGGCCGGCATCACCGTGCCGTCCCAGCCCGCCTCTTCGGGCGTGAGGCCCGCGAGCCGCCGCAGCTGCTCGGCGATCACCTCGCCCTTGAGGCGGCGCTGCGCGCCCGGCTTGGCGTGCTGCCAGTCGCAGCCGCCGCAGCGTCCGGGGCCCGCGAAGGGGCAGGGCGCCTCGACCCGGTCCTTCGAGGCGTCCAGGACGGCCACCGCGTCGGCGCGCAGGAAGCGGGCACCCTCCTCGCCCTCCGTCACGCGGGCAAGGACTCGCTCTCCCGGCAGCGCGTGCCGGACGAACAGCACCTGGCCCTCCGCGGTCCGCGCGATGCAGTGTCCGCCGTGGGCGACGGGGCCGATCTCGACCTCGTACTCCTCACCCACGAGCGACTCCGCCGGGGACCCCGCCTGCGTCTTCTTCGGTTCTGCCTGCATGGCGGGGTGGCTCCAGACGAGGGAAGGGGTAACAGCCCGCTCGGCGGGCCGACAACAGCCCACCAGTCTACGTCCTCCCCGCACCCCTCAGTGCTTGGCGCCGGGCTCCTTCGGCCGCACCTGCGCCGGACCGCGCCGCACCGTGCCCGGCGCGTGCCATTCCTGCCGCTTGCGGGCCCGGTCACGGGCCGCCTCGGAGGACTGCAGCTGGTACGGCACCGAGGTCACCATCACGCCGGGCGTGAACAGCAGCCGGCCCTTCAGCCGCAGAGCGCTCTGGTTGTGCAGCAGATGCTCGTACCAGTGGCCGACCACGTACTCCGGGATGATCACCGAGACCGCGTCGCGCGGGGACTCCTTGCGCAGCCCCTTGACGTAGTCGATGATCGGCCGCGTGATCTCCCGGTACGGGGAGTCGAGGACCTTCAGCGGTACGTCGATGCCGCGCCGCTCCCACTCCTCGCGCAGCGCCTTCGTCTCCGCCGGGTCGACGTTGACGGTCAGCGCCTCCAGGTTGTCCGAGCGCATCAGCTTGGCGTAGGCCAGGGCGCGCAGAGTGGGTCGATGGATCTTGGAGATCAGCACCACCGAGTGGACGCGCGAAGGCCGTACGCTGTCGTCGCTCGGGCCCTCGGGAGCCGCGATCTCCTCGAAGACCCGGTCGTAGTGCTTACGGATAGCGGTCATCGTCGCGTAGAAGATGCACATGCCGAGCAGCGCGACCCAGGCGCCGTGGGTGAACTTCGTGACCAGGACGACGACCAGCACCAGACCGGTGAGGAAGGCACCGAAGGTGTTGATCGCGCGGGAGCGGATCATGTGGGTGCGCTTCGACAGATCCTTCTCGACGGCCAGGTGGCGGTTCCAGTGCTTGACCATGCCGACCTGGCTGAGCGTGAAGGACACGAACACGCCGACGATGTACAGCTGGATCAGCCGGGTCGAGTCGGCACCGTAGACGACGGCCAGCAGGATGGCGGCGCCCGCGAGCAGCACGATGCCGTTGGAGAAGGCGAGACGGTCGCCGCGGGTGTGCAGCTGGCGGGGAAGATAGCGGTCCTGGGCGAGGATCGAGCCGAGCACCGGGAAGCCGTTGTAGGCGGTGTTGGCGGCGAGGAAGAGGACCAGCGCCGTCGCCGCGGCCAGGATGACGAACAGGAAGCTGCCCTTGCCGAAGACGGCCGCGGCGACCTGGGAGATCACCGGGTTCTGCACATAGTCCGGGCCGACCGGGACGCCGTTGTGCAGGAGGTTGACGGCCGGGTTGTCGGCCATGCGGACCTTGGTCGTCATGGCCAGCGTGATGATGCCGCAGAACATCGTCACGGCCAGCAGGCCGATCATCGCCAGCGTGCTCGCCGCGTTCCTGGACTTGGGCTTGCGGAAGGCGGGGACGCCGTTGGAGATCGCCTCCACGCCGGTAAGCGCGGCGCAGCCGGAGGAGAAGGCGCGCAGCAGCAGGAAGACGAGGGCGAAGCTGGCGAGGCCCTGGTGTTCGGCCTTGATGTGGTAGTCGGCGGTCGGCGCCCGCATGAGGTCGCCGAGGACGAGTCCGCGGAAGGCACCCCAGGCGATCATGATGAAGACGCCGGTGACGAACACGTACGTGGGGATCGCGAAGAGTGTGCCCGACTCCTTCACGCCGCGCAGGTTCATCAGCGTCAGCAGCACGATCACGGCGACCGCGCACAGCACCTTGTGCTGGACGACGAAGGGGACGGCGGAGCCGAGGTTCTCGATGCCGGAGGAGATGGAGACGGCGACGGTCAGGACGTAGTCGACGAGCAGCGCGCTGGCGACGGTCAGGCCTGCCTTGGGGCCGAGGTTGGTGGTCGCCACCTCGTAGTCGCCGCCACCGCTCGGGTAGGCGTGCACGTTCTGCCGGTAGGAGGCGACCACGGTCAACATCAGCACGGCGACAGCGACCGCTATCCAGGGGCTGAAGTGGTACGCCGACACACCCGCGATGGACAGGACCAGCAGGACCTCGCCGGGCGCGTACGCCACGGAGGACAGCGAGTCGGAGGCGAAGACCGGGAGGGCGATGCGCTTGGGCAGGAGCGTCTCGCTCAGCCGGTCACTGCGCAGTGCGCGCCCGATCAGGATGCGTTTGGGCACGTCGGTCAGTTTGGACACGAGAGAGGATCGTAGGCCTTCGAACAGGGAGCCGCCCACCGCCCGTCCCGAATCTGCCTCACGAGTGAACTCGGAGACGAAAGGAACTGCGGATTCCGAAGAGCGCATGCCCGCCGTGCCTAGATGGCAAACCCCGCCTCTCGCCGTACTCCGGAGGTTCCATGCCCGTGACCGCAGAACTGATCGGCGCCGCGGCCACCCTCGTCGGTCTCGGAATCCTGACCCTGTGGAGCGTGCGCAGCATCACGCGACGCTGATCGCGCAAACCCTCGCACGGGGGTCCCCAGCCCGGACGGTGCGTGTGTAGCTTGGGCCTCGGTCTGAGACCCTGATGGGGCTGAGCAGTCACTTTTGAACACCGGAAGGACGGTCGTGCACATCGTCATCATGGGCTGCGGGAGAGTGGGTTCCGCTCTCGCCCAGACCCTGGAGCAACAGGGGCACACGGTCGCCGTGATCGACCAGGACCCCACCGCCTTCCGTCGGCTGGGCCCCGGATTCGGTGGCCGCCGGGTCACCGGCGTCGGCTTCGACCAGGACACCCTGCGCGAGGCGGGCATCGAGGAGGCCGGCGCCTTCGCCGCCGTCTCGAGCGGTGACAACTCGAACATCATCTCGGCGCGCGTGGCCCGTGAGATGTTCGGCGTGGAGAACGTCGCCGCCCGGATCTACGACCCCCGCCGTGCCGAGGTCTACCAGCGCCTGGGCATCCCGACCGTGGCGACGGTCCGCTGGACGGCGGACCAGATGCTGCGCCGGCTGCTCCCCTCCGGTGCCGAGCCGCTGTGGCGCGACCCCACCGGCGGCGTCCAGCTCGCCGAGGTGCACACCTCCCCGGCCTGGGTGGGCCACAAGATCAGCAAGCTGCAGGAGGAGACCGGCGTGCGTGTCGCGTTCGTCACCCGGCTCGGCGAGGCGATCCTGCCCACGTCGCAGACGGTGCTGCAGGAGGGCGACCTCGTGCACGTGATGATGCGGACGGACGAGGTGGACAAGGTCGAGGCCGTGTTCGCGCAGGGCCCCGAAGAGGAGGGCGGTCACTGATGAGGGTCGCCATTGCCGGGGCCGGCGCGGTCGGCCGCTCGATCGCGGGCGAACTGCTGGAGAACGGCCACGAGGTCCTGCTGATCGACAAGGCGCCGACCGCCATCTCGGTCGAGCGCGTCCCGCAGGCGGAGTGGCTGCTGGCCGACGCCTGCGAGATCACGTCCCTGGACGAGGCTGCGCTGCAGCGCTGCAACGTCGTGATCGCCGCGACGGGCGACGACAAGGTCAACCTGGTCGTCTCGTTGCTGGCGAAGACGGAGTACGGCGTCCCGCGCGTCGTGGCCCGCGTGAACAACCCGAAGAACGAGTGGCTGTTCAACGAGGCCTGGGGCGTCGACGTCGCCGTCTCCACGCCGCGTCTGATGTCCGCCCTGGTCGAAGAGGCGGTGAGCGTCGGCGACCTGGTCCGGCTGCTGCGCTTCAGCCACGGCGACGCCAACCTCGTGGAGCTGACCCTGCCGGAGGAGTCGGCCCTGGCCGGCACCCAGGTCGGCCAGGTCGAGTGGCCCGAGGACACGTCCCTGGTCACGATCATCCGCGGCACCCGGGTGCTCACCCCGTCCAAGGAGGACTCCCTGGAACCGGGCGACGAGCTGCTGTTCGTCGCGGCGCAGGCCCGCGAGGAGCAGCTGGAGGACCTACTGTCGGTCCGGCGCGCGGACGACTGACGGTTCATTCGAGGGTTACGACGAGGAGGGGCGCCCGGTGCTGCACCGGGCGCCCCTCCTCGTCGGCTGCGAAGCGTGGTCTACCGGCGGTGACGGCCACCGGTCGACGTCTGGCCGCCCTCTTGGGCCAAGGCCGCTTTCCGCTCCTGTTCGGCCTTCTCCTCGGCCTCCATCTCGGCGAAGACGTCGATGGGGGCCGGTGCCTTCGCGAGGAAGACCCAGGTGAGCCAGACCGCCAGCAGGAACGGCGGGATCTTCAGGATCACGAGGACCCAGCCGAGCTGGGTCGTGTCGGCCCACCAGTACAGCGGGAAGAGGATCGCGCACTTGGCGAGCAGGATCAGGCCCCAGGCCCAACTCGCCTTGGCGTAGGCCTTCTTGCGGCCGGGATTGCGGGTGCGCCAGGAGAGGTTCTCCTTGAAGACCGGGCCCAGGATTAGGCCGATCAGGGGCACGCCGGCGAGGGTCGTGACGACGTACGCCACGGCCAGGCCCAGGGTGTAGAGCATGCCGGGCAGATAGAAGTCCTTGGCGTTGCCCGTCATCATCGCGAAGACCACGCCGAAGGCGACGCCGAAGACGCCGCTGAAGGCGTGCTTGACGGTGTCCTTCATGGCCAGCCGCACCACGACCAGGACCAGCGACACGGCCAGGGCGGCGATCGCCGACCAGTGCAGGTCCTTGTTGATCGTGAAGATGGTGACGAAGAGGAGTCCGGGCAGGACGGTCTCGACCATGCCCCGGACACCGCCGAACGCCTCGAACAACGCGGCCTCGGTCACCGCCCGCGCATCATCGTGCTGCTGGGCGTCTTCGGTCGGCTTGTCGAGTGACGTCACCGGCTACTCCCGTCCGAGGGGTCTCAGTTCGTACTTGGGGTTGAACAGCACGCGGCGGCCCCGGCTCATCGAGATCCGGCCCGATGCGATCAGCTTGCGCCCCGGTTCTATCCCGACGATGGAGCGTCTGCCGAGCCACACCACGTCCAGTGCCGCGGAGCCGTCGAACAGCTCGGCCTCCAGGGCGGGGACTCCGGCGCGTGGTCGCAGGGTGACCGTGCGCAAGGTACCAGTAACGGTGACGATCTGCCGGTCCTGGCAGTCGCCGATCCGGATACAGCCCGTGGTCTCGGTGTCCTCCCGCAGTTCCTCGGACTCCAGGTCCTCCTGGGACGAGGAGAGCCGGTCGAACATGCGCCGGAACCGGCCCACCGGCTTTTCGGAACGGGGAACAGCACTCATGTCCAAAGCGTACCGGGGCGCACCGACGCTGTCGTACCCCTCCCGCTACCGCTCGAACCGGTACCCCATGCCCGGCTCGGTGATGAAGTGCTTGGGGTGGGACGGGTCCGTCTCGAGTTTTCTGCGGAGCTGGGCCATGTACACGCGCAGGTAGTTGGTCTCCGTGCCGTACGACGGGCCCCACACCTCCTGGAGCAGCTGCTTCTGGCTGACCAGGCGGCCCGTGTTGCGGACCAGCACCTCCAGCAGATGCCACTCCGTAGGCGTCAGCCGTACGTCCTTCCCGCCCCGGTTGACCTTCTTCGCGGCCAGATCGACCGTGAAACCCTCGGTCTCCACCAGGACGTCGTCGTCGGCGCCCCCGGCCACGGGCTCGGCGCGGCGCACGGCGGCCCGCAGCCGGGCCAGCAGCTCGTCCATGCCGAAGGGCTTGGTCACGTAGTCGTCGGCACCCGCGTCGAGTGCCTCGACCTTCTCGTCGGAGGTGTGCCGGGCCGACAGGACCAGGATCGGCACCCGGGTCCAGCCGCGCAGCCCCTTGATCACCTCGACGCCGTCCAGGTCGGGCAGGCCCAGGTCGAGGACGACCACGTCGGGATGGCGGGAGGCCGCGAGTTCGAGGGCGGTCCTGCCGTCGGCGGCCGCGTCCACCTCGTACTTGCGGGCCTTGAGGTTGATCACCAGTGCGCGCACGATCTGCGGCTCGTCGTCGACCACCAGCACGCGGGTCATGAAACCTGCCTTTCCGGTTCTTCCACCGCGGAGGCCTCCCCCGGCCGGAGCGCCTCGGGACGCGATCCCGCCGCGCGGAGGCTGAGGACCATGGTGAGGCCGCCGCCGGGCGTGTCCTCCGCGTTCAGGGTGCCGCCCATCGCCTCGGCGAAGCCACGGGCCACCGCGAGGCCGAGACCGACCCCGGCGCCGCGCGGGGCGTCGCCGTAGCGCTGGAACGGCTCGAAGATACGGTCCTTGGCCTCGTCGGGGACGCCGGGCCCGCGGTCCGCGATCCTCACCTCGACCCGGTCGGCGATGGCGCTCGCCGCGACCAGCACGGAGCGGTCCGGCGGGCTGTACTTGACGGCGTTCTCCACCAGGTTGGCCACGGCCCGCTCGAGCAGCCCGGGGTCGACGGCGACCATGGGCAGGGTCTCGCCCACGTCCAGCTCCACGCTGTCCTCGGGCACGCCGACCAGCGCCATCGGCACCACCTCGTCGAGGTCGATGTCACGGATGAGCGGCGTGACCGTGCCGGTCTGCAGCCGGGACATGTCGAGCAGATTGCCGACCAGGTGGTCGAGGCGGTCGGCGCCCTCCTCGATGCCTTCGAGCAGCTCCGCCCGATCCTCCTCGGACCACGCCACGTCGTCGGAGCGCAGCGAGGTGACCGCGGCCTTGATCCCGGCCAGCGGGGTGCGCAGATCGTGGCTGACGGCGGCCAGCAGGGCCGTGCGGATGCGGTTGCCCTCGGCCAGCGCGCGGGCCTGGTACGCCTCCTCCTGGAGGCGCCGGCGGTCCAGGACGACGGCGGCCTGCGCGGCGAACGCCGCGAGCACCCGCCGGTCCTCGGCGGGCAGCACGCGGCCGGTCAGGGCGAGCGCCATGTGAGCGCCGGCCGGCACGTCGACGTCGGCGTCCTCGGGCCGCTCCAGCGGCCGCCCGAACCCGGCCCGGCCGGCGCAGGTCCACGGCTCGAGGTCACCGGCCCGCTCCAGCAGGGCGGCCGACTCCATGCCGAAGGTCTCCCGGACCCGCTCGAGCAGCTCCTCCAGGCTGGTCTCACCGCGCAGCACGTTGCCGGCGAGGAAGGAGAGGATCTCCGACTCGGCGCGCAGCCGGGCCGCCTGGTGGGTGCGCCGGGCCGCGAGGTCCACCACCGAGGCCACCGACACGGCGACCCCGACGAAGATCGCGATGGCCACGATGTTCTTGGGGTCGGCGATGGTGAAGCGGTGCAGCGGCGGTGTGTAGAAGTAGTTCAGCAGCAGGGAGCCGAAGGCGGCCGAGGCCAGGGCCGGCAGGAGGCCGCCGAGCAGGGCCGCCGCGACCGTCAGCGTCAGGAACAGCAGCATGTCGTTGGCGAGGCCGAGGTCGACCCTGTTGAGCAGCAGCGCCATGATCACCGGGCCGGCCAGCCCCACCAGCCAGCCAGCGACGATCCGGGTCCGGCCGAGCCGCGCGCCCCGGGCCACGGGCAGCCCGCGCCCCTTGGCGACCTCCTCGTGGGTGACGATGTGCACGTCGATGTCGGGTCCCGACTCCCGGGCGACCGTGGCGCCGACGCCGGGCCCGAAGACGTACTGCCAGGCCTTGCGGCGCGAGGAGCCGAGAACGATCTGGGTGGCGTTGGCGCCGCGTGCGAAGTCCAGCAGGGCGGCGGGTATGTCGTCGCCGACGACGTGGTGGAAGGTGCCGCCGAGGTCCTCGACCAGGGTGCGCTGGACGGCGAGCTCCTTCGGGGAGCCGGCCGACAGTCCGTCGCTGCGGGCGATGTAGACCGCCAGCACCTCACCGCCGGCGCCCTTCTCCGCGAGCCGCGCGGCCCGGCGGATCAGCGTCCGCCCCTCAGGACCGCCGGTCAGGCCCACCACGATCCGCTCGCGCGAGCCCCAGATCTTCGAGACCCGGTGTTCACTGCGGTACTGCTTCAGGTATTCGTCGACCCGGTCGGCCACCCACAGCAGCGCCAGTTCGCGCAGGGCGGTCAGATTGCCGGGGCGGAAGTAGTTGGACAGGGCCGCGTCGACCTTGTCCGACTGGTAGATGTTGCCGTGCGCCATACGACGGCGCAGCGCCTGCGGCGACATGTCGACCAGCTCGATCTGGTCCGCCCGCCGCACCACCTCGTCGGGAACCGTCTCCTGCTGCCGTACCCCCGTGATCAACTCGACGACGTCGCCGAGTGACTCCAGATGCTGGATGTTGACGGTCGACACCACGTCGATCCCGGCCGCCAGCAGCTCCTCCACGTCCTGCCAGCGCTTGGTGTTCCGCGAGCCGGGGACGTTGGTGTGGGCGAGTTCGTCCACCAGGGCGACCCTGGGAGCGCGGTCCAGCACCGCGTCCACGTCCATCTCGGTGAAGACGGCCCCCCGGTACTCGAGTTCCTTGCGCGGGATGTGCTCGAGGCCGTGCAGCATCACCTCGGTGCGCGGCCGGTCGTGGTGCTCCACGAAGGCCACCACGCAGTCGGTGCCGCGCTCCACGCGCCGGTGGGCCTCGGAGAGCATCGCGTAGGTCTTGCCCACGCCCGGTGCCGCGCCGAGGTAGATCCGAAGCTTGCCGCGTGCCATGGTCCTATTGTCTTCCGGTGACTGCTGCCTACGCAGCGTCGACCTTACGGCCAACAATTCCGGCAAGTGGGACACGGGGTCGGGCAGCGGGCATCTTTGACACAACCCTGACGGGTCGCGCGGCTCAGTGCTCGACGATCGTGCCGTCGCTCAGCTCGAGGACCCGGTCGGCGAGGCCGAGCAGGGTCGCGTCGTGCGTGGCGACCAGTGCGGTGACCCGCTCGCTGTGGACGACGGCGCGCAGCAGCTCCATCACCGCGAGGCCGGTCTCGGCGTCCAGCTGGCCGGTCGGCTCGTCGGCGATGAGGAGCGCGGGGCGGTTGGCGAGGGCGCGGGCGATGGCGACGCGCTGCTGCTGGCCGCCGGACAGCTCGCCGGGCCGCTGTGCCGCGTGGTCGGCGAGGCCGACCAGGGAGAGCAGCAGCTCGACGCGCTCCTCGCGCTCGCGCGGGTCGGCCCGGCGCAGCCGCATCGGCACGCCGACGTTCTCGGCGGCGGTGAGAATCGGGATCAGCCCGAACGACTGGAAGACGAAACCGATCCGGTCCCGGCGCAGTTCCAGCAGACCGTTCTCGCCGAGGGAGGCGAGGTCCTGCCCGTCGACGTCGATCCGGCCGCGGTCAGTGGTGTCGAGTCCGCCGACGACGTTCAGGAGTGTGGTCTTGCCGGACCCCGAGCGTCCCTTGAGGGCGACCAGCTCACCGCGCGGAACGTCGAAGGAGACGCCGCGCAGGGCGTGGACGGCCGCGGCTCCGTGGCCGTAGGACTTGTGGACGTCCTCGACGCGCACCATGGTCTCGGTGGCCACCCGGCTCATCGCGCCTCCCCCGCTTCCCTGTCTCCCCGTGTCCCAGCGTCCGCGGTTTCCCGTGGACCGGGCGCCAGTATCGCCGCCTGACGCCCGGACGATCAACGGGTTCGGGTCAGTTGGGGTTGTCGCCGTGCGTGAGGGTCTCCCAGGCGACGAAGAGGTTGTTGCTGCCCGCGGGGCGCTGCGCCTCGGTCAGTGCCTGGGTGTTGGTCATGGCGATGCCCAGGCGGTTGTGCAGCGCGTTGTAGCCGACCTCGGTGACGGGACCGAGCCCGAGGTTGAGGGAGCCGCCGCACAGCCAGCTGGGTACGGCCTCGCCGCGCTGGTACTTCGACTGGAAGCCGAGCGCCTGCCGCAGCCGCTCGCCGACGTCGGTGCCGTACAGGTCCTGGCCCTGGATCCGGCTGGTCTCGGCGACGTGCGAGATCGAGGAGATGCCGTATCCGGTATGGACGAAGTCGCGGCAGGTCTCCTGGGTGAGGCCCGTGACGAAGGTCGGCTGGCCCTGCCAGTAGTTGACGATCTTGTCCCGGGTGTCGAGATTCTGGCTGGGCACGGTCTTCGGCAGCGAGCCGTCCGAGGACAGGTAGACATAGGCGGCCGTGCGCGTACGGAACTTGGCCATGGCCGTGTCGTACGACGTCTTGTCCTCGAGGAAGACGGAGATGCCGACGGCGGCCTCCATCATCGTCAGCTCCCAGTTGCCGTTGGAGTTGGAGCCCTTGATGACGACGGGGAGGTAGACGTTGCGGAGCATGGTCGCGAAGCGGCCGGAGTTCGCCCAGCCGCCCGTGTACGTGTACTTGATGATCTCGGCGGCCTTGGGCCAGGAGGAGCCGGCCCAGCCGGTCTGCAGGGGCGCGTTGCTGTTGGTGTGGCTGGTGATGGTGGCCGACCAGGCGTCCATGATCTGGATGGCCTTCTGGGCGTAGCGCGCGTCCCGGGTGATGTACCAGGCGAGGGCGTCGGTGTACGCGGCGATCGCGTCCTCGCGCTCGCCGGTGCACCCGTAGTCGGGGTTGGAGTACGAGCCGCACTCGACGGTGGCCCGGGGCTTGGGGGTCCGGTTCAGGTCGGCGTACTTGCTCGCCGTCATCTGGTCGTAGGCGGCCTTCCAGGGCTGGGCACCCGCCTGGACCTCGGCGCGGGCGAAGTCCAGCTGTCCCTGGGAGACGGTGACTCCGGGGTGGACGAAGGCGGTGGGGGCGGCGTCGGCGCGGTGTGCGGCGGTGGGTGCCACGAGGACACCGGACAGGAGGGCGGTCACCACCGCGAGGAGGGGGGAACGACGCACAGCAACTCCGTTCTCGTATGTGAACTCGGAGCGCCTTCATGAACATAGGCGTTGGCCGTGGACCATAGGTACAGTCCAATGACCCGTCAAGAGTCCGCGCACGAGAAAGGGCCGCACCCGCGAGGGGTGTGGCCCTTGTCGCTCCTGTCTCAGCCTGTCTCAGCGGACCTCGGTGATCTCCGGTCCGCGCTGCAGCTGGCCCATGCCGCCGGAGAAGCGCGAGGACTCCTCCTGCTGAACACCCTCGGGCACCATCTGCGCGTCGTTCGGCAGCTTCAGGACGATCGGGTCGCGGGGCGCCATCGGGCCCTCGCCGCGGACCACGACCGTGTCGCGGAAGATCTGCTCCAGCATCCCGGCCGCCTGCGGCTGCACCGCACCCTGGCCCGAGATCACACCGCGCAGGAACCAGCGCGGACCGTCCACACCGACGAACCGCACGACCTGGAAACCGCCGGTGCCGTCCGGCAGCTGCACCGGGACCTGGGCGCGCAGCTCCCAGCCCAGCGGACCCTCGACCTCGTCGACGATGCCGCCCTGCTGGGTGATGCCGGAGCCGATCTCCTCGCGCACCTCACCCCAGATGCCCTCGCGCTTGGGCGCGGCGAAGGCCTGCAGCTGGATGGCGCTGTCGCGCAGCACGACCGTCGCGGCGACGATCGCGTCACCCGCGACCTCGACCCGCAGCTCCATGCCGTCGATTCCCGGCACGAACAGACCGCCGAGGTCCACGCGGCCCTCGCTCGGGTCGCGCACCTCGGAGTCGTCCCAGGGCCCATCGGGCCGCGGCTCCGGCTCGAGCCGTACGCGCTCGCCCTCTACCTCGTCCGCCTCGGTGTCGACGCTGTCGACGACCTGCTCGGCCTCGCCGGCCGCGCCCTCGGCGGCACCCTTCGTCTTGCGACGTCCGAACACGTCACTGTCCTTCCCGGTCGGATACGACCGAAGCGTATCGATTCCCACCCGTCCGGCCACCTTCGGCGGCCCGACCGCTTGTGCCGCTCACGTCGCCCACCGCGGCATGACCGCCGGTGGACCCGAAGCCCCCCTCGGCCCGCGCCGAGTCGGGAAGCTCCGCGACCTCCTGGAAGCGGACCCTCTCGACCTGCTGGACGACCAGTTGGGCAATCCGGTCGAAGCGCTCGAACCGCACGGACTCGCGCGGGTCGAGGTTCACCACGATCACCTTGATCTCCCCACGGTACCCGGCATCAACCGTCCCTGGGGCATTCACCAGAGCGACACCGCAGCGGGCGGCGAGACCGGAACGGGGGTGCACGAAGGCCGCGTACCCCTCCGGGAGGGCGATCGACACTCCCGTGGGCAGGACGGCACGCTCACCGGGCTTCAGTTCGCAGTCCTCGGTGGTGCGCAGATCGGCGCCCGCGTCGCCGGGGTGCGCGTACGCCGGCAGCGGTACGTCCGGGTCGACGCGCCGGATGAGGACGTCCACGGGGGACTCGGGGCTCACGGGTTCACCTCGAAGGCGCGGGCGCGCCGGATCTGGTCGGGGTCGTTCATGGCGGCCCGGATCTCCTCCTGGCGGCCGTGGTCGATGAAGTGGTCGACCTTGACCTCGATGAAGAGGGCGTCGGCGCGGACGGCGACGGGACCGTCGGGGCCGTCGATCCGGCCGACGGCGCTGGAGTAGATCTTCCGCCCGGCTACGGCGGTCACCTCGGCGGACAGGTACAGGGTCGTCCCCACCGGCACGGGCCGCGCGAAGTCGGTCTCCAGCCGTCCGGTCACGGCGACGGTCCGCAGGAGCCAGTTCAGCGAGCCGAGCGTCTCGTCGAGCGCGGTGGTCAGCACACCGCCGTGCGCGAGACCGGGCGCACCCTGGTGGGCGCTCTGCACGGTGAACTCGGCGGTGAGGCTGACGCCCTCACCGGCCCTGGCCTCCAGATGCAGTCCATGGGGCTGCTCACCGCCACAGCCGAAACACTGGCTGTAATGCGCACCGAGAAGCTCACCAGGCGCGGGTGCGTCGGCATGCCGCACCGGTTTCACGGCGTCGGCGGGAGGCTGAAGAGCTGCGGAACCACCACTCACAGGCGCAGACCTTACCCGCCCACCACCCACCCACCACCGCCCCACCCGACAGCGCTTCGCGCCAGGCCGCCCTGATTCCCGGCGCACTCCGGCACCGTGCCAAGCTTGGCTTCATGCAGCTCTCCGCCACCCCGTACGAAGAACGCCTCACCGCCCCCCGCTCCTGGTGGCTGATCAGCTTTCTGGTCGGCGTCTCACTCGCCCTGATCCTGCTGCCCTTCGGCACCCTGCCGCTGCTGGGCGGCCTGGTGGGCGGCACGGCGGCGGCCGCGGTGGTGGCCAGTTCGTACGGCTCGCTCCGCATCCGCGTCGTGGGCGGCCACCTGATCGCCGGCGAGGCGAAGATCCCGGTGACGGCCCTGGGCGACTCCGAGGTGCTCGACCCGGAGGAGGCCCGGGCCTGGCGCACGTACAAGGCGGACACCCGCGCCTTCCTGCTGCTGCGCGCGTACATCCCGCGGGCGCTGCGCGTCGAGGTCACCGACCCGGCGGACCCGACGCCGTACCTGTACCTGTCGTCACGGGAGCCGGAGAAGCTGGCGGCGGCGATCGAGGCGGCGCGGGAGGCGGCGGTCTAAGGGCTGCCGCGCGGGGCGAAGACAGGGCCGAGGGCCGTCGGCGCGTCCGCCGCGAGCGGGGCCGGAACGCCTCAGTAGCCTCCGCGAAAAGTCCGGAGAGAGGGCCGGAGGCCTCAGTGCTCCAGTTCCTTGCCGATCTCGCCCATCGTCAGCGGTTCCGCCGGGGGCTCGAGCGGGGGCAGCTCGGGGAGTTCGTCCCACGGCACCTGTGCCTTGCGCAGATCGGCGCGGATACGGGCGGCGAGCTTCTTGGTGTCGCGGCGGTTCATGACCGCACCGACCGCCGCACCGACCATGAACGGCATCAGGTTCGGCAGGTCACGCACCATCCGCTTCATGATCTGCTGGCGCAGTTCGCGCTTCATCTGGCCCCCGAGGGCCAAGTTGATCGACGACGGCTTCAGCACGTCGATCCCGCGCTCCCCCGACCAGGAGGACAGATACGCGGTACTGCGGGCCTTGAGGCTGCCCGGCGGGCGCAGGCCGTAGACCTCGTGGAGCTCGGCGATCAGCTTCAGCTCGATCGCCGCGACCCCGGTGATCTCCGTGGCCAGTTCCGTGGGCATCGCGGGCGGCACGGGCAGCATCGCGGCGGCACCGACACCGGCCCCTACCGTCGACGTCGCGTTCGCCGCGCCCGCCACGAGTCTGTCCGCGATCTGCTCCGGCCCCAGGCCCGGGAACTGCCGGCGCAGCGTCGCGAGGTCCCGTACGGGAATCCGCGGGGCGATGTCGATGATCCGGTCCGCGAGATAGGACAGGCCCGCTTTGGCGCGGCTGCCGCCCATACGGGCACCGTCCCGGGCGAGGTCCCGGGCCTTGCCCCCGATGACCGCGACCCGTCGCCTCGCGATGGGCGGCGGCTGCTCAGCCGGCACGGGGAGGTCTCCCCGGTCGGCAGGTTCGAGCGAGGCCCCCACTTCGGATGAGCCCCGCTCGCCCTCACGCGCTCCGTGCGGGCCGTCGGACGGCCCTTGGTCCGCTCCCCCCAGGGAGAAGCGGCGCTTCCGAGGTGGGGTCGAGCCAGTCACGGCCGACCCCTCCTCAGTCGCAGTCGCGGCAGATCGGCTGACCGTTCTTCTCCCTGGCCAGCTGGCTGCGGTGGTGCACGAGGAAGCAGCTCATGCACGTGAACTCGTCCTGCTGCTTCGGCAGGACACGGACGGCGAGCTCCTCGTTCGAGAGATCGGCACCGGGCAGCTCGAGCCCTTCGGCGGCCTCGAACTCGTCGACGTCCACTGCTGAGGTGGACTTGTCGTTCCGCCGGGCCTTCAGCTCTTCAAGGCTGTCCGAGTCGACGTCGTCGTCGGTCTTGCGTGGAGTGTCGTAATCGGTTGCCATGTCGCTCTCCCCCTCTGGGTGTCTGCGGTGTCTCCAGCGCACGTAACGCGTGAGAGGCCGGACTTGTGCCCGACCTGAGGCGGAGATTTTGCCTCACATCAAGGTCTGTTACTCAATCGACACCCAACCGGACTCCTCAAGAGTGATCGGCTTGGATGGCGATGGGGACCGTACACGGTCCGAAGGTCGCACCTCAAAGGCGGTCTCACCCTGTACTTCCCGTGATCAAGACCCCCGAAAACCAGGATTTTCCCGGCTTTCCGCCTTGGACATGATCACAGAGAGTAGATGGCCGGAAAAACGCCCATGTGATCGATCACACACACTCAACCTCGTAGGGCTCCTGGAAAATTCCGCGCAAAGCGAACATCCCCGCGTGTGTCGAGGGCCCGGCCAAGACCGGATCACACAGGCAGGGTGACCCTCATCACGAGCCCTCCCCCCTCACGAGGCTGTGCCGAGATCTGACCGCCGTGCGCCCGGGCCACGGACCGGACGATCGACAGGCCGAGGCCCACACCCTTGTCGCTGCCCGTGCGCTCCGTACGCAGCCGCCTGAAGGGCTCGAAGAGGTTGTCGATCTCGTACGCCGGCACGACCGGCCCGGTGTTCGACACGGTGAGCACCGCCTGCCCGTGCTGGACGTCGGTGCCGACCTCCACCCACCCGGCCTCGGGCACGTTGTACCGCACGGCGTTCTGCACCAGGTTCAGCGCGATCCGCTCCAGCAGGACACCGTTGCCCTGGACCACCGCGGGCCTGCACTCGCCCCGGATCCGGACGCCCTTGGCCTCCGCCTCGGCGTGCACCTGGTCGATGGCCTGCGAGGCCACCTCGGCGAGGTCGACGGGCTTGCGCTCCACGATCTCGTTGTCGCTGCGGGCGAGCAGCAGCAGACCCTCCACGAGCTGCTCGCTGCGCTCGTTGGTGGCCAGCAGCGTCTTGCCGAGCTGCTGGAGCTCCACCGGCGCGTTGGGGTCGGAGAGGTGCACCTCGAGCAGCGTGCGGTTGATCGCGAGCGGGGTGCGCAACTCGTGCGAGGCGTTCCCGACGAAGCGCTGCTGGGCCGTGAAGGCGCGCTCCAGGCGGTCCAGCATGTCGTCGAGGGTGTCGGCCAGCTCCTTCAGCTCGTCGTCCGGGCCGTCCAGCTCGATCCTGCGGGAGAGGTCCGAGCCCGCGACCGCGCGTGCGGTACGGGTGATCCGGCCGAGCGGAGTCAGCACGCGGCCTGCCATCGCGTAGCCGAACGCGAAGGCGATCACCGCGAGGCCCAGCAGGGCCAGCAGCGAGCGGCTGAGCAGGTCGTCCAGTGCGACCTGGCGCTGGTGGTCGACGCACTGGCTGATCGCCTCGTTGAACTCGTCCAGGGACAGGCTCGTCGTGTTGATCGCGGGGCAGTTGTCGCTGGAGACCTTGATCGCCGTACCACTGACGATCTTGAACAGGGGCTGGTTGCCCGTGTTGATCGCCTGCGCGGCCAGCAGATAGATGATCGACAGCAGCAGGATGCCGGCGATCAGGAACATGCCGCCGTACAGCAGCGTGAGCCGTATCCGGATGGTCGGGCGCAGCCACGGGAACGGGGGCTGCGGCCTTCTGGGGTCCCAGGTGGGCTTCGGGGGTGCCTGGGGCGGCGCGGGTGTCGTGGCCACGGTCATCAGATCCGGTAGCCGGAGCCGGGGACGGTGACGATGACGGGCGGCTCGCCCAGCTTGCGGCGCAGGGTCATGACCGTGACGCGCACGACGTTGGTGAACGGGTCGGTGTTCTCGTCCCAGGCCTTCTCCAGGAGCTGCTCGGCGGAGACGACGGCGCCCTCGCTGCGCATCAGCACCTCCAGGACGGCGAACTCCTTGGGCGCGAGCTGCACCTCCTTGCCGTCGCGGAAGACCTCGCGGCGGTTGGGGTCGAGCTTGATCCCGGCGCGCTCCAGGACGGGCGGCAGCGGGACGCTGGTGCGCCGGCCGAGGGCGCGCACGCGCGCGATGAGCTCGCTGAACGCGAAGGGCTTGGGCAGGTAGTCGTCGGCGCCGATCTCCAGGCCCTCGACCCGGTCGCTGACGTCGCCGGAGGCGGTGAGCATCAGCACGCGCGTGGGCATGCCCAGTTCGACGAGCTTGCGGCAGACGTCGTCGCCGTGCACCAGCGGGAGGTCGCGGTCGAGGACGACCACGTCGTAGTCGTTGACGCCGATGCGCTCCAGAGCGGCCGCACCGTCGTACACGACGTCGACGGCCATGGCCTCCCGGCGCAGTCCGGTGGCCACCGCATCGGCGAGCAGCTGCTCGTCCTCGACGACGAGTACGCGCACGTCGCAGTTCCTTCCTGTGTCCACCCGCGTGGCTCACAGTGGGCGCGCGCGGGCAGGGGGCTTCGTAGGGTGTGACTCCATCCTGCCCTTTTCGGCCATAAGTCGGCTGTAAGGCGGGTCAAAGGCCGCAGGGATCCGGTCGCCGGGGCGGGAATGCGAGATTTTCTCCCGCGGTTGAGGTTTCCACGGAAGGGAGCGGGGGGAGGACCGCATGTACACCCCGCGATCACGCTCTGCATGTGCCGCAGCACCAAGCGGTACCTCACGATCCGCTTACCGCAGGGCGGGCGTGGGTGTCCGGCACCGTCGCCGCCCAGCCGGGCAGCGCTGGGCACCTGCAGTCGACGTGATCGCCCCTTCCGAACGGCACACCCCCGTGCCACCGACCCACGACCCAGGACGAGGGGGCGCAGCATGGACGCATTCACCGCAGGACTTCTGCAGCGCATAAAGACGACCGAGTCCGACTTGTCGCGGGCTCGCGACGAGGGCGACGACTTCCTCGTCGAGGTGGAGCAGGCCGAACTCGACGACCTGCGCCGCCTCGCCGCCGAACACGGTGTGGAGGTCGGCGCGACCAGCGTCTGACAGCCCGTAGGGCAGCAGCGGGGCCCGGCGAATCCAGCGCCGGGCCCCGCTGCTGCTGTCTTGCGGCGTCGTTCACGCCGTGTCCTCCGGCAGGACCCGGCGTATGCGACGCGGCGATCCGCCGTCAGTCGTGCCAGGCGCCGAAGTCCTCCAGGAGGGTCTGGAGGGGCTCGAAGACTCCCGGAGTGGCCGCGACCGTCAGGGCGCGTGACGGGCGTTCTCCGGGGCGTCCGCCGGTCAGGGCGCCCGCCTCCCGGGCGATCAGGTCGCCCGCCGCCACGTCCCAGGCGTTCAGGCCGCGCTCGTAGTAGCCGTCCAGGCGGCCCGCCGCCAGGTCGCAGAGGTCGACCGCGGCCGAGCCACCGCGGCGGATGTCGCGGAGGAGCGGGATCAGCCGCGCCGCCACCTCGGCCTGGTGGGCGCGGACCTCGTGGACGTAGTTGAAGCCCGTGGAGACCAGGGCCTGGTCCAGGGGCGGCGCAGGGCGGCAGGCCAGCTCGCGCTCGCCCTCCCAGGCCCCGGTGGCCCGGGCACCCCCGCCGCGCACAGCGTGGTACGTCTCGCCCCGCATCGGCACGGCGACCACGCCGACCACGGTCTCGCCGTCCTTCTCGGCTGCGATGGACACCGACCAGGTCGGCAGCCCGTACAGGTAGTTGACCGTGCCGTCGAGCGGGTCGATCACCCAGCGGACGCCGCTCGTGCCCTCGCTGGACGCGCCCTCCTCGCCGAGGAAACCGTCCCCGGGGCGGTGGCGCGCGATCAGGTCGGTGATCAGCTTCTCCGCCGCGATGTCCATCTCGGTGACGACGTCGATAGGGCTGGACTTGGTCGCGGCGACCGCGAGATCGGCGGGGCGGCCGTCCCGGAGCAGTTCGCCGGCCCGGCGGGCTGCCTCCTGGGCCAGTTCGAGCAGTTCCGAGTGCAGGGGGTCGGTCACGGGGCTCCTCACGCGTAGGGGCTGTCGGCGCCCGCGGCGGCGGGACGGGGGGCACGGGCCGGGCAGCAGCCCACCGGGCACACGTTGTGGCTCGCACCGAGCGTGCCGAGGGCGCAGGGCGTGACCGCGCGACCGCTCTCCGCGCCGGCGCGCTCCACGATCAGCTCGCGGATCGCGGCGGCGAAGCGCGGGTCGGCGCCGACGGTGGCCGAGCGGCGCACCGGCAGGCCCAGTTCGGCGGCCTTGGCCGTGGCCTCCGTGTCGAGGTCGTAGAGGACCTCCATGTGGTCGGAGACGAAGCCGATCGGGGCCATGACGACGGCCGGGACCCCGGCGCCGTGCAGCTCCTCGAGGTGGTCGCAGATGTCGGGCTCCAGCCACGGGATGTGCGGGGCGCCGGAGCGGGACTGGTAGACGAGCTTCCAGGGGTGGTCGACGCCGGTGCGCTCGCGGACGGTGTCGGCGATCAGGCGGGCCACGTCCAGGTGCTGGCGGACGTACGCGCCGCCGTCCCCGTGGTCCTCGACCGGGCCGGAGGTGTCAGCGGCGGAGGTCGGGATGGAGTGAGTGGTGAAAGCGATGTGGGCGGTGTCCCGGACGTCCTCGGGGAGGTCGGCGAGCGACGCCAGCACTCCCTCGATCATGGGCTCGACGAAGCCGGGGTGGTTGAAGTAGTGGCGCAGCTTGTCGATCTCGGGGAGTTCGAGGCCCTCGGCCTCCAGCGCGGCCAGCGCGTCGGCGAGGTTCTCGCGGTACTGGCGGCAGCCCGAGTAGGAGGCGTAGGCGCTGGTGGCCAGGACCAGGATGCGTCGGCGGCCGTCGGCGACCATTTCGCGCAGGGTGTCCGTGAGGTACGGCGCCCAGTTGCGGTTGCCCCAGTAGACCGGCAGGTCCAGGCCGTGGTCGGCGAAGTCCTTGCGGAGGGCGTCCAGGAGGGCGCGGTTCTGGCCGTTGATGGGGCTGACCCCGCCGAACAGGAAGTAGTGCTGCCCGACTTCCTTGAGGCGTTCCTTGGGGATGCCGCGCCCGCGGGTCACGTTCTCCAGGAACGGGACCACGTCGTCCGGCCCTTCGGGGCCGCCGAACGAGAGCAGGAGCAGGGCGTCATAGGGGGTGGCATCGAGCGCGTCTGGCATGTCTCGATCCTGCCACCCGCCGCCGACAGCCGGGAAACGGTGGGGCGATGAGTCTGTTTCGGTCAGTTTTGGAGTATTTTTCCCGGCCGTAATTCGAGGTGCATTAGGTTCACCTAACTTGTAATCTGTATCAGCCGCATTCGCACCTTACTGAGCCGCATCCGGAGACCTCCGTGCCCAGCCCCTATCGCGCCCTGTTCGCCGTACCCGGCACCAAGGCCTTCTCCGCCGCGGGCTTCCTCGGCCGGATGCCACTGTCGATGATGGGCATCGGCGTGGTCACGATGATCTCTCAGCTGACCGGCCGCTACGGTCTCGCGGGTGCCCTGTCGGCCACCATCGCGCTGTCCGCGGCCGCGCTCGGACCGCAGATCTCCCGGCTGGTCGACCGGCACGGGCAGCGCCGGGTGCTGCGGCCCGCGACCCTGGTGGCGCTCGCCTCCGCGGCCGGGCTGCTGTTCGCCGCGCAATTCGACTGGCCGGACTGGGTGCTGTTCGTCTGCGCCGCCGGGATCGGCTCGGTGCCGAGCCTGGGCGCGATGATCCGGGCCCGCTGGGCGGCCATCTACCGGGGTACCCCGCAGCTGCACACCGCGTACTCCTTCGAGTCGGTGGTCGACGAGGTCTGCTTCATCTTCGGACCGATCATCTCCATCGGGCTGTCCACGTCCTGGTTCCCGGAGGCGGGGCCTCTGCTGGCCGCCTGCTTCCTGGCGGCCGGCGTCTTCTGGCTGACCGCCCAGCGTGCCACCGAGCCGCAGCCGCACCCGCGCGAGCACCACGGCGGCGGTACGGCGCTGCACTCCCCGGGCCTGCAGGTGCTGGTGGCGACGTTCGTGGCCACAGGCGCGATCTTCGGGGCGGTCGACGTGGTCACCGTCGCCTTCGCCGACGAGCGCGGCCACAAGAGCGCCGCGAGCGTGGTCCTGGCCCTGTACGCGGCGGGATCTTGTGCAGCCGGAGTGGTCTTCGGGCTGCTGCGCCTCTCGGGGAAGCCGGAACACCGGTGGCTGCTGGGCGTATGCGCGATGGCCGTGAGTATGATCCCCCTCCTACTGGTCGGAAACCTGCCGCTTCTGGCCGTGGCGCTGTTCGTTGCGGGCCTGTCCATCGCACCGACGATGATCACGACGATGTCCCTCATCGAAGAGCACGTACCTCGCGCGAAGCTCACCGAAGGCATGACCTGGGTGAGCACCGGACTCGCCGTCGGCGTCGCGGTCGGCTCCTCCATCGCCGGCTGGGTGATCGACTCGGCCGGCGCGCGCGCCGGGTACGGGGTTCCGGCGGTGTCCGGGGCCGTCGCGGTCGCGGTCGGTTTCCTCGGGTACCGCCGGCTCAGCAGGCCGGTCACGGGTCGGGGAGGCATCGTTGAGCATCACAGCGAGCGGGAAGAACGGCACGTGGCGTAACTGGGGCGGCAACGTCGCCGCGCGTCCCGCGCGGGAGGTGATGCCCGCCTCGGTGCAGGAGCTTGCCGCGGCCGTGCGCCGGGCCGCCGAGGACGGCCTGCAGGTGAAGGCGGTCGGCACCGGGCACTCCTTCACGGCCATCGCCGCCACCGACGGTGTCTTGATCCGCCCTCAACTCTTGACCGGTATCCGCAACATTGACCGGGACGCCATGACCGTCACGGTCGAGGCGGGCACCCCGCTCAAGAGGCTCAACATGGCCCTGGCGCGCGAGGGTCTGTCGCTCACCAACATGGGCGACATCATGGAGCAGACGGTCTCCGGGGCCACCAGCACCGGCACCCACGGCACGGGCCGCGACTCCGCCTCGATCGCCGCTCAGATCAAGGGACTTGAGCTGGTGACGGCGGACGGCTCGGTCCTCACCTGCTCCGCGAAGGAGAACCCGGACGTCTTCGCCGCCGCCCGGATCGGCCTCGGCGCCCTGGGCATCGTCACCGCGATCACGTTCGCCGTGGAGCCCGTCTTCCTGCTGACGGCACGCGAGGAACCCATGCCGTTCGAGAAGGTCCTCGCCGACTTCGATCAACTCTGGACCGAGAACGAGCACTTCGAGTTCTACTGGTTCCCGCACACCGGCAACACCAACACCAAGCGCAACAACCGCAGCGCCGGCCCGGAGCAGCCGGTGGGGCAGCTGTCCGGCTGGTTCGAGGACGAGTTCCTCTCCAACGGCGTGTTCCAGGTGGCCCAGTGGGTCGGCCGGGCTGCGCCCGCGACCGTGCCGGCGATCGCCCGGATCTCCAGCAGGGCCCTGTCGGCCCGTACGTACACGGACATCCCCTACAAGGTCTTCACGTCGCCACGCCGGGTGCGGTTCGTGGAGATGGAGTACGCCGTCCCTCGCGAGGCGCTCGTCGAGACCCTGCGCGAGCTGAAGGCCATGGTCGACCGCTCGCGCCTCAAGGTCAGCTTCCCGGTGGAGGTGCGCACCGCCCCCGCCGACGACATCACCCTGTCCACCGCCTCCGGCCGGGACACCGCCTACGTCGCGATCCACATGTTCCGGGGCACGCCGTACCACGCGTACTTCACCGCGGCCGAACGCATCTTCACGGCGCACGAGGGCCGCCCGCACTGGGGCAAGGTGCACACCCGGGACGCCGGATACTTCGCCGGGGTCTATCCGCGCTTCGGCGAGTTCACCGCTCTGAGGGACCGACTGGATCCGGAACGGCGGTTCCAGAACGACTACTTGCGGAGGGTGCTGGGGCCGTAACCGACGCCACGCCGAAACCCGCCCGCTTTTCCCGGACTTGACCGACCAAGCGCACTAGAAGGGGACTTACGGGCGAAACATACGATTCCGCTTCCGGTCGATTCGTGAAGTACGCCACGTTTCTGATCACGGAAATCCGGTTCCGGGCGGTCAAGTCGCAGCCCTCGCGAGAAGTTGGACGGCGCGCCAATCCACGCACGTGGTCCAAATGGAGTACTGTTGCGAGCCCTGGGTCCGGTCTCCCGCCAGGGGCGTCCGGGGCCTTGCCGGACCGCCGGGAGGGGGCTAGTTGCACAGGGTGACGGAGTTGGTCACTTAGCGTTGCGAATAGGTAACCGTGCCATAACGGCGATCCAGGGCCCGTGCCCGACACGCCGGGCAACTCGGCAAGGTTGTGGCAGGCTGCACCCGGGCAGGCCACACTCGACTAGCGGAAGCAGCGACGCACGTGACGTCGGCAGGCACCACCCGGGAGGTCCCCATGCCCGAACTGCGTGTCGTGGCCGTCTCGAATGACGGCACACGGCTGGTGCTGAAGGCTGCCGACTCAACGGAGTACACCCTTCCGATCGACGAGCGGCTGCGTGCCGCCGTGCGCGGCGACCGCCCCCGCCTCGGCCAGATCGAGATCGAGGTCGAAAGCCATCTGCGCCCCCGCGACATCCAGGCGCGTATACGTGCCGGTGCGAGCGCGGAAGAGGTCGCCCAGCTCGCCGGCATCCCCGTCGACCGGGTGCGGCGCTTCGAGGGTCCGGTGCTGGCCGAGCGCGCTTTCATGGCGGAGCGGGCCCGCAAGACCCCCGTCCGCAGACCGGGCGAGAACTCCGGTCCGCTGCTCGGCGAGGCCGTCCAGGAGCGGCTGGTGCTGCGCGGTGCCGAGAAGGACACCGTGCAGTGGGACTCCTGGCGCCGCGACGACGGCACCTGGGAGGTCCTGCTGGTCTACCGGGTCGCGGGCGAACCGCACTCGGCGAGCTGGACGTACGACCCGCCCCGGCGACTCGTCCAGGCCGTCGACGACGAGGCGCGCTCGCTGATCGGTGAGTCCGACGACCTCGCCGTACCGGAGCCGAGCTTTCCGTTCGTGCCGCGCATCGCCCGGCTGCCGCGTGAGCGCGCACTCGACCGTGGGCTCGATCGCGACCGGCCGAGCCTGCCCGCGCAGGCGTCCGAGCCCGCCGAGGAGAGCACGAGCGAACGCGACTCGCTGACCAGCCTGTTGGAGGCGGTGCCGAGCTTCCGCGGCGACATGGTCGTCCCCGAGCGCCCGGCGGAACCCGCGGAGGAGCCCCCTGCCGAACCCGCGGCGGAGGAACCCCCCGCTCCGGCGGCATCGGCCGGCTCCGCGTACGCGGACGTGCTCATGCCACGCTCGGTCGGCAGCCACCGCGACCGTCTCGTCGGTGCCACCGACCGCCAGGCCGAGGCCGACGGGGTGCGCCCCGGGCGCCGCGCGGCCGTGCCGAGCTGGGACGAGATCGTCTTCGGGACGCGGCGCAAGAAGCAGGAGTAGCAGCCCGTACGGGCGTACGGAGAGGGGGCCCGTGAGCGGCCCCCTCTCCGCGTGCCTACTGCGGGTCGGGTCCGACGGCGACCGGCCGGGACGGGTCCGAGGACCACTCCGACCACGAACCCACGTACAGGGCCGCCGGGATGCCCGCGACCGCGAGCGCCAGCACCTCGTGGGCACCCGAGACGCCCGAGCCGCAGTACACGCCGACCTCCGGCTCACCGGACGCGCCGAGCGACGCGAAGCGCGCCCTCAGGTCACCGGCGGGCAGGAACCGCCCATCCGGGCCGACGTTCTCGTTCGTCGGCGCGGACACGGCGCCCGGGATGTGCCCGCCGACCCGGTCGATGGGCTCCACGTCACCCCGGTAGCGCTCTCCCGCGCGGGCGTCCAGCAGCACTCCGGAGCGGGCGAGCGCGGCGGCGCCGTTCGCGTCGAGCAGGCCCACCGCCCCAGGTGCGGGCTCGAAGTCGCCCTCGGCCGGGGCCGGTACGTCCGTCGACAGCGGCCCCTCCCAGGCCGGCAACCCGCCGTCCAGCACCCGCACGTCCGGGTGCCCCGCCCAGCGCAGCAGCCACCAGGCACGGGCCGCCGCCCAGCCCTGCCCGCCGTCGTACACGACCACCGGCCGCGCCGCCGACACGCCCGCGCGGCGCATCGCCGTACCGAATACGGCCGTGTCGGGCAGCGGATGCCGGCCGCGCTCGCCGGGGGCCGAGGCCAGTTCCTCGTCCAGGTCGACGAAGACCGCCCCCGGGACGTGCCCCGCTGCGTACTCCGCCCGGCCGTCGAAGCCGGGCTCGCCCGCCGCCTTGGCCACGCTCAACTGCCAGCGGACGTCCAGCAGTACGGGCGGGTTGTCCCCGGTCAAGTCGTCCGCGAGTTGGGATGCGGTGATGATGGCTTTCATGGCCCCATGCATACGTCAGGGGTGGCCGCCTCGTCCAGGTCCGACTAGTCTGCTCGGCCGGACGGGCTCGGTCACGAGGCGTACGGGATCGGGCACATGCTGTGCAACTGATGGACACCCGGCGGCAAGGACCCGGAAACGGACGGGAAACGCCGGACCAGGCATCCTCTCGGCAGTATCGCCGCCGGCGGCGCGGCCGTGGCCCTCGGCGCCACGGAGGGTGCGAGCATCGGCACGGGGCGTGGCGCGGCTCCTGAGCCGGGTGCGTTGAGCGAAGCGACACGGCCACCACGAGGGGCCGGGGAGAGAGTCGACACGGCCACCGTGAGGGGCCTGGAAGCGAGTGACGATGACCGAGGCACGGGGGTCGACCGGACCGAACGGCGGGACGCCCGCCCGGAACACGCTCGGCACGCCCTGCTGGGTGAGTCTGATGGTGCACGGCCTGGCCATGACCGAGGAGTTCTACGGAGCCCTGTTCGGCTGGGAGTTCGAGCCCGGGCCGCAACAACTCGGCCCCTACGTGCGGGCGCTGCTCGGCGGCCGTGAGGTGGCCGGCATCGGACAGCTGCCGCCGGACCGTCATCTGCCGGTCGCCTGGACGCCCTACCTCGCCTCGGACTACGTGGACCAGACGGCCGACACGGTACGGCTGTGCGGCGGCACGGTGGCCGTCGGCCCCCTGACCGCGGCCGACGCCGGACGCCTCGCGATCGCCTCCGACCCCTCGGGCGCCGTGTTCGGGCTCTGGCAGGCGGCCCGGCACCTCGGCACGGACGTCACCGGCGTGCACGGCACGCCCGCCTGGAACGAACTGCTCACCTTTGAGACCGCGAGCGTCGCCAAGTTCTACCACTCGGTGTTCGGTTACGAGCAGGAGCCGGTGGTCTCCGCCGACTTCGACTACGTCACTTTGCTCGTCGAGGGCCGCCCGGTCGCCGGCATCCACGGCATGGGGCACGGACTGCCCCGGGACCGGGGCCCGCACTGGCTGACGTACTTCGAGGTCGAGGACGCGGACGAGACGCTGCGTCAGATGCCGTCCCTGGGCGGCCACGTCCTGAAACCGGCCCGCGACAGCGAACACGGCCGGGTCGCCACGGTCGTGGACCCGGAGGGCGCGATCTTCTCCGTGATCGAGAGCCCGCGCTGAGCCTCAGGACGGCGACACGGGAAGCACGTCCGGGGACAGGGCGGCCGCCCGGGCCGACGCGGCCGTCATACGTCGCCGGTGATGGCGGCGGCACAGCACCTCGTAACCGACCTCGTCCGCCGACTGGTCGACGTCACCGACGACCACCTGGGCGCCCTCGACGACCATTTCGCCGCCTATCGTGCGCGCGTTGTGCGTGGCCCGGGCGCCGCACCAGCACAGGGCCTCGACCTGGAGCACCTCGACCCGGTCGGCCAGCTCCACCAGCCGCTGGGAGCCCGGGAACAGCTTCGAGCGGAAGTCGGTCGTGATGCCGAAGGCGTAGACGTCGATGTCCAGGTCGTCGACCACGCGCGCGAGCTGGTCGATCTGCTCGGGCCCCAGGAACTGCGCCTCGTCCGCGATCACGTAGTCCGCCCGGCCGCCCTGCGAGAGGTGGTCGACGAGGTACGCGTACAGGTCCTGGCCGTCCTCGACCTCGACCGCGTCGGTGACCAGGCCGAGCCGGGAGGACAGCTTGCCCTCGCCCGCCCGGTCGTCGCGGGTGAAGATCATGCCGGCCAGGCCGCGCGCCGAGCGGTTGTGCTCGATCTGGAGAGCCAGTGTCGACTTCCCGCAGTCCATCGTTCCGGAGAAGAACACCAGCTCGGGCATGGCAGGTTGAGCACCTTTCGGCGGGAACGAGTCGGTCGGCTGAGCTTCAGGAGCGTACTTCGAGCAGCGGCACGAGCTGCTCGGCAGGGGTCATCGAACCGTGGTTGCCGACCATCGCCGACTCCTTGGGCTCCCGCTCGGAGGCGATGATCAGAACGTCGTCGTGAGCGGCCGCGACCACGTCGCCGAGACGCGCGTACACCCGGTCGTCGATGCGCGGACCGAACCAGCCCGCCTCGATCGCCTCGTCCCGCGAGGCCACCCAGAACTGCTCCCCGAGCACCTCGCGCCAGCAGGTCAGGACGTCGTCCGTGGCACCCGGCAGCGCGTAGACGTGGCGAGCCCGGCCCTCGCCGCCCAGCAGGGCGACCCCGGCGCGCAGCTCCCAGTCCTCGTCGAAGTCGATGCGGTGCTGCTCGTCGAAGGGCACGTCGACCATGCCGTGGTCGGCGGTGACGTACAGCGCGCTGCGTGGCGGAAGCTGCTCGGCCAGCCGCTGGACCAGCCGGTCGACGTACATGAGCTGACCGCGCCAGGTGTCGGAGGCGACGCCGTAGCGGTGCCCGGCGCCGTCCAGTTCGGCGTAGTACGTGTACACCAAAGAGCGGTCGGCAGCGGCCAGTTGCTCGGCGGCGAGGTCCATGCGGTCCTCGCCGGTCAGCCGCCCGAGGAACGTTCCGCCACTGAGCGCGACCTTGGTCAGCGGGGTGTTCGCGAAGGTCGGTGAGGACACCTGAGCGGCGTGCACACCCGCCGCGTGGGCGAGCTGGAAGACGGTGGGGTACGGCTGCCAGGCGCCCGGATCGGTGTACGGCTGCCAGCGGAGCTGGTTCATGAGCTCGCCGGTGGCCGGATCACGGACGGTGTAGCCGGGCAGGCCGTGGGCGCCGGGCGGCAGGCCGGTGCCGATGGAGGCGAGGGAGGTCGCGGTGGTCGCGGGGTAGCCGGCGGTGATCGGACGGCCCGTGCCGCCCCGCGAGCTGCCGAGCAGCGAGGTCAGGAAGGGCGCCTCCTCCGGGTGCGCCCGGAGCTGCTCCCAGCCCAGGCCGTCGATCAGGAAGACGCAGTTCCGGTCGGCCGCGGCCAGTTCCGGTATGGCGGCGGTCATGCCGGGTACGGCCATGCCGGCGGCCAGGGTGGGCAGGAGGTCGGCGAGGGAGCCGGAGCCGTACTCGGGCAGGGGCGCGGAGCCGAGCGCGAGGGGTTCCGGGTGGTCCTCCCAGACGGTGGGCTGGGCCGACATCAGCCGAGGTCCGCGGTCGCCTCGGAGACGGCCTGGGCGAAGGCGAGCGTCTGGCGCACCGTGTCCGGACCGTCGCCCGCCTCGCTGACGCGCAGGCTGAGGTCGTCGGCCGTGGAGTTGCCCGTGTAGCCGTGATCGGCCTCGCAGTTGGGGTCGCCGCAGGCGGCGGGCTCGAGATCGAGACGGGAGACGGCACCCCAGCCGATGGTCAGCACGACCTCACGGGGCAGCGTGCCCGGGGTGTACGACTCCGGGTTGGCGACCACACGGCTGACGACGACCGACGAGATCCGGCCGAGCTTCACGGACTCCGTGGACGTCGTGGCGTACGGCGTCGGGGACGTGCTGTCGGCGGCCTGCTCGTCGGTGTGGCTGACGATGAAGCGGTTGCCGGTGAGGACCAGCACGGTCACGTGCCGGCGCACCTCGTTCTGGTCGAACGTCGTCTCCTGGTGGACCAGGTACGACCGGACTGGCTCGCCGCCCACGGCGGCTTCCACCGCCTCGGCCACGAGTGCCGGGTAGTAGCCGCTGCGCTCGATCGCCGCCCGCAGCCCCTGGGTCGTCGTACTGGTCTTGGCCATGGCAACCATCCTAATCCGTGAGCAAGGGGGGTCCGGGCCAGTCTCGGACGCGGGGAGTACCGTCCACGCGCGTGTGCCGGACGACGAGCCCCGGCACGATCTCGAGCCGCCCGGCGGCGACGAGGCAGGAGACGGTTTCGCTGCCGCCCGCGTCGGCCTCGAAGGCGACCACGACGGGCGGCGATTCACCGAGGGACCCGCACAGCTGTGTCACCTCGGCCGGTGCGGGCGCGCGGAACACGGGGTCCTGGAAGGACGACGGGCAGGACACGAGGACGGGGTCACCGAAGACGAGCTCCAGGCCGTGGTGGTGGGCCGGGTCGTACCCGGCGGCCGGCCGGAACTCCGCGGCGGTCCAGGCGATCACCTCCCAGTCCCACCAGCTCCCCTCGGGCAGCCGCAGCGCGCCGTCCATGTCCCCCTCCTCTTCTCAGTAGGCGGGGAGCGTGCGGGGACCGAGGTCGTCGCGGGCCGGTGGAGGTGCGAGGCGGACCGTGGCGCCGAGGACGCTCAGTGCGTGCGGGGCCACGACAACCGGTTCCAGGGTGACCGCGACCACCTCGGGGTGGTCGTCGACCAGACGGGACACGCGTAGCAGCAGCTCCTCGATGGCGGGCGTGTCGACCGGGGTCGAGCCGCGCCAGCCGAACAGGAGCGGTGCCGTCCGGATGGAACGCACCAGCGAGGTCGCTTCCCGGTCCGTGACCGGGACCAGCCGGTGCGCCGTGTCGTCGAGCAGCTGCGACGCGGCCCCGGCCAGCCCGAAGGACACCACGGCACCGGCCGCCGGATCGATGACGGCCCGTACGACGGTGTCCACACCCCTGGGCGCCATCGCCTGCACCACCGGCCGCAGCTCCACCGGCTTCCCGAACAGCTCGGTCAACTCGGCGTACGCACGCCGCAGCTGCTCCTCGTCCGCCAGGTCGAGCCGTACGCCGCCCAGGTCCGCGCGGTGCCGCAGATGCGGGGCTGTGGCCTTGAGGGCGACCGGGTAGCCGAGGGTGCGGGCGGCTTCGGCGGCGGCGTCGGGCGTGGGGGCCGCGATCGCCGGGCGCACGTGGATGCCGTACCGCGCCAGCAGCTCGCATGTCTCCTCGGCGCCGGGCGTCAGCCCCTGGCCGCGCGCGAGCAGCCCGTCGATCAGCTCGGCGGCACCCTTCTCGTCGATGTCCTCGAACTCGGGCACTTTCCCGGGATCGACAGCTTCCCGCCGCCACTGCGCGTACTTGACGGCTTCCCCGAGAGCCTGCACGGCCCGCTCGGGGGCGGGGTAGGCGGGGATGAGCCGGGAGGGTTCCCGGTCGCCCGGCGAGTCAGCTGCTGTCGCGGTGGACAGTCGTTCCGCAGGGCGACGGGGGTCTCCCCGCTCGGGCGAAGCCGGGAGTGGGGGACGGTGGGCACCGCCTGCGGTACCGGGTGGCGTCGCAACCGCCTGTGGAGCGGTACTGGTCGCCGCCGACAACGCCTCAGCAAGCCCTCCGAGCTCCACGTGCACCACCAGCACCGGCTTCCCGGGCACCCCCGCCGAAGCCGAGCTCAACGCCTCCGCCAGCTCCGCGTCCCCCGGCGACCCCTCCCCGATCGCCGGAATCGCCGTCACCACCACCGCGTCGCACGACTCGTCCGCCAGCGCCCCGGACAGCGCCCGGTGGAAGTCCTCCGCCGTCGCCCCCGTGGTGAGGTCGACCGGACGCGACGGCCGCAACCCCTCCGCCAGACACTGGTCGTACGTCAGCAGCCCCAGCGACTCGGAGTTCCCGACGATCGCCACCCGCGGCCCGGCCGGCAGCGGCTGGCGCGCGAGCAGCAGCCCCGCGTCCACCAGCTCGGTGATCGTGTCGACCCGGATCACCCCGGCCTGCCGCAGCAGCGCGGACACCGTCGCGCGCGGCAACCGGGTCGCCCGCACCGCGTGCCCCTGCGGAGCGGACCCCGCGCCCTGCACCACGACCAGCGGCTTGGCCGCCGCCGTACGCCGGGCGAGGCGCGTGAACTTGCGCGGGTTGCCGATGGACTCCAGGTACATGAGGACGACGTCGGTGTCGGGGTCGTCGTACCAGTACTGCATGACGTCGTTGCCGGACACGTCGGCGCGGTTGCCGGACGACACGAACGTGGACACGCCCGTGACCCCGGTGACGCCCCCGCCCCGCCGGTGCAGCCGGGACAGCAGCGCGATGCCGATGGCGCCGGACTGGGCGAACAGCCCGATCCTCCCGGCGCGCGGCATCTCCGGGGCGAGCGAGGCGTTGAGCCGCACCTCAGGGGAGGTGTTGATGACGCCGAAGGCGTTCGGCCCGATGATCCGCATGCCGTACGTGCGCGCGTGCCGGACGAGTTCGCGCTGCCGCTCGCGTCCGTCGGGCCCGCTCTCCGCGTAGCCGGCGGAGACCACCACCAGCCCCTGCACCCCGTGCTCGCCGCACTCGGTGACCACGTGGGGCACGTGGTCGGCCGGCACGGCCACCACCGCGAGGTCGACATGGCCGTCGATGTCCCGCACCGAGCGGTACGCCGGAACGCCGTCGATGTCCTTCAGCCCCTCGGGGAACGCCGTGTTGACGGCGTAGAGGCTCCCGGTGAACCCGGCGTCCCGGATGTTGCCGAGGAGCCCGCGGCCGACCCCGCCGGGCGCGCGGCCGACGCCGACGACCGCGACGGAGCCGGGCGCGAGCAGCCGTCGTACGGACCGCGCCTCCGCGCGCTGCTCCCGCGCGCGCTGCACGGCGAGCGACCGGTCCGTGGGTTCGAGGTCGAACTCCAGCCGTACGACGCCGTCCTCGAAGCTGCGCTTCTGGGTGTACCCGGCGTCCGTGAACACCTTGATCATCTTGGTGTTGGCGGGCAGCACCTCGGCGGCGAACCGGCGGATGCCGCGCTCGCGGGCGACGGCCGCGATGTGTTCCAGGAGCGCGGAGGCGACCCCGCGGCCCTGGTGCGCGTCCTGCACCAGGAACGCGACCTCGGCCTCGTCGGCGGGCGCGGAGGCGGGCGCGCCGTCGACGCCGATGCGGTCGTAGCGCACGGTGGCGATGAACTCGCCGCCGATGGTGGCCGCGAGCCCCACCCTGTCCACGAAGTCGTGGTGCGTGAAGCGGTGGACGTCCTTGGCGGACAGTCGGGGGTACGGCGCGAAGAAGCGGTAGTACTTCGACTCGTCCGAGACCTGCTCATAGAAGCTGACCAGGCGGTCGGCGTCGTCGACGGTGATGGGCCGGATGCGCGCGGTGCCCCCGTCGCGCAGCACCACGTCCGCCTCCCAGTGGGCGGGGTACTCGTGCCGGTCCTGCCGGTCCGCCGGGGTCTGCATGGGCCCCAGAGTACGGCTCGCCAACGACACTGGCGCGAGGCAGTCTGTGGGGAACGGAGTCGGACCGAGGCCGCGGTCCGACTCCGCACCGGGTGGGTCGAAGGACCCCTCCGGGCATGCTTCACCATATGGGAAACTGGTCTAGACAACCCTGACACCGAAGGGCAGCACACCATGGCTGAGCGCCGCGTCAACGTCGGCTGGGCCGAGGGCCTCCACGCCCGCCCCGCCTCCATCTTCGTCCGAGCCGCCACGGCCGCAGGCGTCCCCGTGACGATCTCCAAGGCCGACGGCAACCCCGTCAACGCGGCGTCCATGCTGGCCGTCCTCAGCCTGGGCGCGCAGGGCGGCGAGGAGATCGTCCTCGCCTCCGACGCCGAGGGCGCGGACATCGCCCTGGACCGGCTGGCCAAGCTGGTCGCCGAGGGTCTCGAGGAACTGCCCGAGACCGTCTGAGCCGTACCGGAGCAGTACCGGGAAGCCGCGTCGCCCAGCACGGGTGACGCGGCTTTCGCGCTTTCGCGGCACGCCGAACAAATGCGCCGCAGGGCACACGAATGACACGTGCGCCATGAATTCACGGCGCACGCAAAAAGGCAACGGAAATTCACCTCGCCGAATATCCCCTCTTTGTATACGGCGCCCGTGTCAATGCCGCAGGCTCGGCATGTTTACGGGGTGTTGCGAATTCCTCACACGCTCCCCGCCGGAGGCGAGCCGCAGCCGGTGCGCGGACGTCGCGCGCTCGGTGTGCAGCGCCGTGACCGCCCGCGCGCGCTCGCCGTCGCCGCGCGCCACGGCGTCCACGATGGCGCCGTGCTCCGCCCAGGACTCCACAGCGCCGGCGGGCGCCTCCACCGCGTACATCCACGCGATCTTGTACCGCAACCGGGTGAGCACCGAGGTCAGGGACTGACTGCCGGAGGCCTGCGCGAGTGTCTCGTGGAACCAGCCCCCCAGCGAGCGCAGATCTTCGCTGTTGCCCCTCCTGGCCCGCTCCTGACCCAGTCTGACCAGGCCGCGCAGCACTTTGAGGTGTGCCTCGGTGCGCCGCTGGGCGGCCCGGGAGGCGCCGAGCGGCTCCAGGAGCATGCGCAACTCCAGCAGGTCGGCGGCCTCCTGCTCGGTCGGTTCGGCCACGCACGCGCCCGCGTGCCGCCGGGTCACGACGAAGCCCTCGGCCTCCAGCGTGCGCAGGGCCTCCCGGACGGGGACGCGCGAGACGCCGTAGCGGCGTGCGAGGACTTCCTCGGTTAGCCGGCTGCCGCGCTCGTAGACACCTGCGACGATGTCGTCCCGGATCGCCGTGCATACCGAGTGCGCCGGAATACGCATGACCGACCTCCGCCTTGATCCCCGTGAAACGTCGACGGTGTGTTCAGCGACTCTATTGCAATGAGCCGGAATTTCCGACGGGGGCCGGAATCCATAGATATTTTTTGGACAGCGGAGCGTCCGAAACGACGAAAGCCCCGGCTCGGGGGAGCCGGGGCCTCGATGTCTCGCCGTGCGTCGTCAGACGTTCACACCGTGCTTGCGGAGGTAGGCGACGGGGTCGACGTCCGAGCCGTACTCCGGGGTCGTACGGGCCTCGAAGTGGAGGTGCGGTCCGGTCACGTTGCCGGTCGCACCCGACAGGCCGATCTGCTGGCCCGGGACGACCTTCTGGCCGACAGAGACGCCGATCGACGACAGGTGACCGTACTGGGTGTACATCCCGTCGGCCATCCTGATGACGATCTGGTTGCCGTACGCCCCGCCCCAGCCGGTCGACACGACCGTGCCCAGGCCGACCGCGAGGACCGTGCTCCCGCTGGCCGCGTGGAAGTCGACGCCGGTGTGGGCGCCGGAGGACCACAGGGAGCCCCCGGTCAGGTAGCCGGTGGAGACGTACGAGTGCGCGATGGGCGGCACGAAGGTGTTGAGGCGCTTGCGCTCGGCCTCACGAGCGGCGCGCACCTTGGCGGCACGCTCCTCCTTGGCCTTCTGCGCGGCGGCCTTGCGTGCGGCCGCCTCGGCCGCCTTCTCCTCGGCGGCCTGCTGCTGTGCGGCGGCCTGGGCGTCGATCTGCTTCGCGACCGAGTCGCGGAGGGTGAGGACGGGGGTCAGGCCGGTCTGTGCGGCGGGGGCCTCGGCGGCGAGCGCAGGAGTGGCCGCGAGAGTGCCCATGACGCCGGTGGTGGCGAGAGCGGCGACGCCCGCCGCACGAGCGGTGGTGCGGCGCGTCCGGCTGGGCCGGCGGTGCTTCCCGGGGGCGCGGGTGAACGCCATGAAGGGACTGGTCCTTTCCTTCCCTCTCGCCTACCGGGTTAGCTGACGGGTTCGGAGCAGGAAGGTCTCCTACGGACCCCCTCGCTGCGCGCGGGCGTCCGATTCACCCCAGGGACTGCGTGGGTCCCCGGCTCCCCTGGCTCGTGCCGTACGGGGACTCGGCGATGACTGTCCGGTGCCGCGGGCGCGGCGCACTGCCTGACGAACAGCCCGGATGAAGCTAAGGGGGACAAGTGTCAATCCCCAAACCCATCCGGGCTTTTGTAGCGCATCCCACAGGGCAGACAGGCAACCTCTGCCCAATTCGGACATCTGGGGAAACACGAAAGGGCCCTGACGATCCGTCGGTCGCCAGGGCCCCTGCGCGCGCGTGCGCTACTCGGCCGGTACCACGGTCACTTCGCCGATGCCGAGGGCCTCCACGGCCTCCCTGATCTGCTCCGCGTCACCGACGAGGACCGTGACGAGCCGGTCCACCGGGAAGGCGTTCACGACCGCTGCGGTGGCCTCCACGGTGCCGGTGGCGGCGAGCTGCTGGTACAGCGTCGCCTGGTAGTCGTCGGGCAGGTACTGCTCGACCTGGTCGGCGAGCGTGCCGGCCACGGCCGCCGCGGTCTCGTACTTGAGCGGCGCCACGCCGACCAGGTTCTGCACGGCGACGTCGCGCTCCGCGTCGGTGAGGCCGTCGGCGGCGAGGGTGCGCAGCACCGTCCACAGGTCGGCCAGCGCCGGACCGGTGTTCGGGGTGTCCACGGAGCCGCTGATGGCGAGCATCGAGGCGCCCGTGTCGTCCGGGGCGGACCTGAGGACCTGGCCGAAGGCGCGCACCCCGTAGGTGTAACCCTTCTCCTCGCGCAGGACGCGGTCCAGGCGGGAGGTGAGGGTGCCACCGAGGCAGTACGTCCCGAGCACCTGGGCGGGCCACACGCGGTCGTGCCGGTCGGAGCCGACGCGGCCGATGAGCAGCTGCGTCTGGACGGCGCCGGGACGGTCCACGATCACGACGCGGCCGGTGTCGTCGGCGCCGACCGGCGGAACGGGGCGCGGCTGGGACGTCGAGCCGGTCCAGTCGCCCAGGGTCTCACCGAGCAGTTCGTCCAGGTCGATGCCGGTGAGGTCGCCGACGACCACGGCGGTGGCGGTCGCGGGCCGTACGTGCCGCTCGTAGTAGGAGCGGACGGCCGCCGAGTCGATCTTCTCGACGGTGTCCTCGGTGCCCTGGCGCGGGCGCGACATGCGCGAGGTCGCCGGGAACAGCTCCTTGGACAGCTCCTTGGCCGCCCGCCGGGAGGGGTTGGCCAGCTCGTGCGGGATCTCGTCCAGGCGGTTGCGGACCAGCCGCTCGACCTCACTGTCCGCGAACGCGGGCGCCCTGAGGGCGTCGGCGAGCAGTCCGAGCGCCTTGCCGAGACGGGAGGCGGGGACCTCCAGGCTCAGCCGGACGCCGGGGTGGTCGGCGTGCGCGTCGAGGGTGGCGCCGCAGCGCTCCAGCTCGGCGGCGAACTCCTCGGCGGAGTGCTTGTCGGTGCCCTCGGAGAAAGCCCGCGCCATGATCGTGGCAACGCCGTCGAAGCCGGCCGGCTCGGCGTCCAGGGGCGCGTCGAGGAGCACCTCGACGGCGACGACCTGCTGGCCGGGGCGGTGGCAGCGCAGCACGGTCAGGCCGTTGTCCAGCGTGCCCCGCTCGGGGGCCGGGAAGGCCCACGGCTTCGCCTCGCCCGCGCGGGGCTGGGGGTGGAACTCCATCGCGGCGAGCTCGGTCACTTGGCCGCCTCCTCGTTGTGGTCCTTGTCAACGGTGGTGTCGGCGCCGGCTTCGACGGTGGCCTCGGACTCGGGGTCCTCGGGGATGCCCGGATCCTCGGTGTGCTCCGCGGACTCGGCGGACAGCGGCTCGTAGACGAGCACCGCGCGGTTGTCCGGGCGCAGCCGGGCCTGGGCGACCTGCTTGACCTCCTCGGGGGTGACCGCGAGGACGCGCTGCACGGCGGTGAGGGCGAGCTGCGGGTCGCCGAACAGGACGGCGTAGCGGCACAGTTCGTCGGCGCGGCCCGCGACCGTGCCGAGCCGGTCCAGCCACTCGCGCTCCAACTGTGCCTGGGCGCGCTCCATCTCCTCGGGCGTGGGCCCCTGCTCGGCGAAGCGGGCGAGCTCCTCGTCGATGGCGGTCTCGATGACGGGCACCTCGACGTCGCCGGAGGTCTTCACGTCCAGCCAGCCCAGGGAGGGCGCCCCGGCCAGCCGCAGCAGGCCGAAGCCGGCCGCCACCGCCGTACGGTCGCGCCGTACCAGCCGGTTGTACAGGCGGGAGGACTCGCCGCCGCCCAGGATGGTCAGCGCCACGTCGGCCGCATCGGCTGGGGGCGTGCCGTCCTCGGGGAGCCGGTAGGCGGCCATCAGGGCGCGGGCCGGGACCTCCTCCACGACGACCTCGCGCAGCTGCTCGCCGATGACGTCGGGCAGCGAGCCGTCACGCGGCGTGGGCTTGCCGTCGTGGGTGGGGATCGAGCCGAAGTACTTCTCGATCCAGGCCAGGGTCTGCTGCGGGTCGATGTCGCCGACCACGGAGAGCACGGCGTTGTTCGGCGCGTAGTACGTGCGGAAGAACGCTCGCGCGTCCTCCAGGGTGGCCGCGTCCAGGTCCGCCATCGAGCCGATCGGCGTGTGGTGGTACGGGTGGCCCTCCGGGTAGGCGAGGGCGGTCAGCTTCTCGAAGGCGGTGCCGTAGGGCACGTTGTCGTAGCGCTGCCTGCGCTCGTTCTTGACGACGTCGCGCTGGTTCTCCATCGACTCGTCGTCGAGCGCGGCCAGCAAAGAGCCCATCCGGTCGGCCTCCAGCCAGAGCGCGAGCTCCAGCTGGTGGGCGGGCATGGTCTCGAAGTAGTTGGTCCGCTCGAAGCTCGTGGTGCCGTTCAGCGACCCGCCGGCGCCCTGCACCAGCTCGAAGTGACCGTTGCCCGTCACCTGTCCGGAGCCCTGGAACATCAGGTGCTCGAAGAGGTGAGCCAGACCGGTGCGCCCCTTGACTTCGTGGCGGGAGCCGACGTCGTACCAGAGGCAGACCGCCGCGACCGGGGTCAGGTGGTCCTCGGAGAGCACCACGCGCAGACCGTTGGCCAGGCGGTGCTCGGTCGCTGTCAGGCCCCCGGAGCCTGCCTCGGCTGTGGCCGTGTGACCCATGGGCATGTACGTCCCTTCGATCGCGTACGCGGTCGTCGAAACCGCGGTTTTCCTGCCAGTCCTGCCACTGTATGCAAGCCTGCGCACCCTGGGCGAAGTTCCCGCGGGACGTACGCCCACAGCGGATCGCGTAGCCTGCGAAACCGTGCCGCGGAGCGGCCCACCGCGGAGCCGTCCCGGCGCCGGGGCGGGCCGTCGACGCCGGGCCCCGGCCCAGGTTGTCAGTCCCGCGGTCCACAATGGTCCGCATCAGATTCTGTTCACGCTTCAGCAAGAGCGTCACGCTTCAGCAAGAGCGCCCCAGGGCGAGCGCCCCGAAAACAGGAGGAGCCGGCAGCGATGGCCCGCCGCAGCACGAAGACCCCGCCGCCCGACGAACCGTTCGAGGAGAGGATCCTCGACATCGACGTCGTCGACGAGATGCAGGGCTCGTACCTCGAATACGCGTATTCGGTCATCTACTCCCGTGCCCTGCCGGACGCCCGCGACGGCCTCAAGCCGGTGCACCGCCGCATCGTCTACCAGATGAACGAGATGGGCCTGCGCCCCGAGCGCGGCTATGTGAAGTGCGCCCGCGTCGTCGGCGACGTCATGGGCAAGCTCCACCCGCACGGCGACTCGTCGATCTACGACGCGCTGGTGCGCATGGCCCAGCCGTTCTCCATGCGCGTCCCGCTGGTCGACGGGCACGGCAACTTCGGCTCGCTGGGCAACGACGACCCGCCGGCCGCCATGCGGTACACCGAGTGCCGGATGGCCGAGGCCACGAGCCTGATGACCGAGTCCATCGACGAGGACACGGTCGACTTCGCGGCCAACTACGACGGCCAGGAGCAGGAGCCGGTGGCCCTGCCCGCCGCCTTCCCGAACCTGCTGGTCAACGGCACCTCGGGCATCGCGGTCGGTATGGCCACCAACATGCCGCCGCACAACCTCGGCGAGGTCGTCGCGGCCGCGCGCCATCTGATCCGCCACCCGAACGCGGACCTGGACACGCTGATGAAGTACGTCCCGGGTCCCGATCTGCCCACCGGCGGCCGCATCGTCGGCCTGTCCGGGATCCGCGACGCCTACGAGACGGGCCGCGGCACGTTCAGGATCCGCGCGACGGTGTCCGTGGAGACCGTGACGGCGCGCCGCAAGGGCCTCGTCGTCACCGAGCTGCCGTTCTCGGTCGGCCCGGAGAAGGTCATCACCAAGATCAAGGACCTGGTCGGCTCGAAGAAGATCCAGGGCATCGCCGACGTCAAGGACCTCACGGACCGTGAGCACGGGCTGCGCCTGGTCATCGAGATCAAGAACGGCTTCGTGCCGGAGGCGGTCCTGGAGCAGCTCTACAAGCTGACGCCGATGGAGGAGTCCTTCGGCATCAACAACGTCGCCCTGGTCGACGGCCAGCCCCTCACGCTGGGCCTCAAGGAGCTGCTCGAGGTCTACCTCGACCACCGCTTCGACGTCGTGCGCCGCCGCTCGGAGTTCCGCCGCGGCAAGCGCCGCGACCGGCTGCACCTGGTGGAGGGCCTGCTCACCGCCCTCATCGACATCGACGAGGTCATCCGGCTGATCCGCTCCAGCGAGAACAGCGCGCAGGCGAAGCAGCTCCTGATGGAGCACTTCTCGCTGTCGGAGATCCAGACGCAGTACATCCTGGACACCCCCCTGCGCCGTCTGACCAAGTACGACCGCATCGAGCTGGAGGCGGAGAAGGAGAAGCTCACCGCGGAGATCGCCGAGCTGACCCGGATCCTGGAGTCCGACGCCGAGCTGCGCAAGCTGGTCTCCGCCGAACTGGCCGCGGTGGCCAAAAAGTTCGGCACCGAGCGGCGCACGGTCCTGCTGGAGGCCGCCGGCACGCAGCCGGCGGCCGTACCGCTCCAGGTGGCGGACGACCCGTGCCGGGTTCTCCTGTCGTCGACGGGTCTGCTGGCACGTACGGCGAACGGCGAACCCTTCCCGGAGGACGCCGACGCCAAGCGCACCAAGCACGACGTGATCGTCTCGGCGGTCCCGGCGACGGCGCGCGGCGAGGTGGGCGTGGTGACGTCCGCAGGGCGACTGCTGCGGGTGAACGTGGTCGACCTCCCGCAACTGCCGGAGACGGCGGCGCCGCCGAACCTCGCCGGCGGGGCGCCGCTGTCGGAGTTCGTCTCCCTGGACGAGGGCGAGACGGTGGTGTGCCTGACCACGCTCGACGAGTCCTCCCCGGGCCTGGCGCTCGGCACGGAACAGGGTGTCGTCAAGCGGGTGGTGCCCGACTACCCGTCCAACAAGGACGAGTTGGAGGTCATCACACTCAAGGACGGTGACCGGATCGTCGGCGCGGTGGAGCTGCGCACCGGCGAGGAGGACCTGGTGTTCATCACGGACGACGCGCAGCTGCTGCGCTACCAGGCCTCCCAGGTCCGTCCGCAGGGCCGCGCGGCGGGCGGCATGGCGGGCATCAAGCTCACCGAGGGCGCCAAGGTGATCTCGTTCACGGCCGTCGACCCGGCGGTGGACGCGGTGGTCTTCACGGTGGCGGGTTCGCGCGGCACGCTGGACGACTCGGTCCAGACGACGGCGAAGCTGACCCCGTTCGATCAGTACCCGCGCAAGGGCCGCGCAACCGGCGGTGTCCGCTGCCAGCGGTTCCTCAAGGGCGAGGACTGCCTGGCCCTGGCCTGGGCGGGCCCGGTCCCGGCGAGGGCGGCCCAGAAGAACGGCACTCCGGCCGACCTGCCCGAACTCGACCCGCGCCGCGACGGCTCGGGCGTGTCCCTGCCGAAGACGGTGTCGGTGGTGGCGGGGCCGGTGTTCTAACCGACGCTGTCGTACGGCCGCCCGTCGTCCTGCTCCTCGGGATCCCGTACGTAGCGCAGGACGCCCCACATGCCGTGTTCATCGGCGTGTGGGGCGTCGTTCCGACACGCCCGGAGTTCCTTCTCGAGGGCGGCGGCGTCGATGCCGGACCCGATGAGGACGAGCTGCGTCAGCCGGGCATCGCCGACGGGCCAGGGCTCCGGGTAGAACCGCAGGAACCGCCCGACGGCGTGCACGGCGTAGCGATTCCGGGTGTCGTACGGCCCGAAGTCGACGTACCCCTTGATCCGGTAGAGCCCCTCGGGACGGCTGTCGAGGAATGCCATCAATCGGCGGGGCTCCAGTGGCACTTCGGAAACGAAGGACAGACTGTCGTACGCGGCGTGCAGATGCCCGGCATGCTCATGCTCGCCGTGGTCGTACAGATCGTCGAAGGACAACTGCCCGATGCGCTCCCCGGCGGGCTGGCAGTCGAAGAGGAACTCGGGGTCGACACGGCCGTGGGTGGCGGGGACGACGGCGGGGCGGTCCGTGAGCGAGTGGACGAGACCGAGGACGCGCTCGCCGTCCTCGGCCCGGTCGAGCTTGTTGACGACGACGAGGTCGGCGAGAGCGAGGTGCCGGTCGATCTCGGGGTGCCGGGCGCGCGTGTCGTCGAACTCGGCGGCGTCGACGACCTCGACGAGCCCTCCGTAGACGATCCCGGGGTGCTCGCTCGCGAGGAGCATCCGGACGAGTTCCCGGGGTTCGGCGAGCCCGCTGGCCTCGATGACGATGATGTCGATACCGGCGGCGGGCGAGGCGAGCCGCGCCAGATAGGAGTCCAGTTCACTCGCGTCGACGGCGCAGCACAGGCATCCGTTGCCGAGCGAGACGGTGGAGTCGCCGAGCGCCCCCGCCACGGCCATGGCGTCGATCTCCACGCTCCCGAAGTCGTTGACGATCGCGCCGATACGGCTGCCTCCGCTGCGGTGCAGGAGATGGTTGAGGAGGGTGGTCTTGCCGGAGCCCAGGAATCCGGCGAGCACGACGACCGGGATCTGCTGCCGACCGCGGTGCTGCCCCAAGGTGCGACCTCTCTCGAGCGGACGCGTGCACCGGCTCATGGCCGGGCGCACGACGGAGGATGGAGTGCGGCCCCAGGATACGAGCAGGAAGAAACACGGCGAAGTGAACGATTGTTAGCTGCGCTTGCGGGGCAGACGTTGGGCAGGTGCCGGAGCGTGCGACCCTCGCTTCCCTCCGTGCGCCGCCTCTCCGCCTCCCTGCCGATCAGAGCCGCTCGGCACACTCTGGGAGACGGCAAGCGCCGCCCACCGCTCGCCGGTCCCCTGCAGTCGACCCGCACCCCGACGACCGGCGGACGGCCGCCTGATTCGGGGGTTGACATGGCCACACAGGGCTCGGAGATAGGGAGGATCGTTTCGGCTGTGAAGGCGAGGTTCACGGCCGTCACGTATTCCATCAGCACACGGAGCGCACGTCATCGCAAGAGGGCCGTACTGACGCAGCAGCACCGGCTCCATTTCGACCTGCTCTGCAAGGCCATGGACGATCCCGCCCTGGCCGCCGTCCTGGACACGTACGAGACCGACGTCCCACCGGAGAAGCAACGCCAGTACCTCTTCGCCAACGCGCTCTACATCAACGCACTGCATTTTCACAGGATCGGAGCCCTGTCCCGGGAGGAGCTCTACGGCCACCTGCGCATCATCTGCCAGAACAAGCTCTTCCGTGAGTACTGGGAGGCGACGCGGCACCACAGGAAGAGCCTGCCCGAAACTTCCGAGGAGTTCGCTCTGGGCCGTATGACGGACGATCTCATCCAGGAACTCGCCGACACCGACACGGACGAGTGGTGGGTGGTCGGCCGTCCGCCGGACGACCCGTCTTCCTGACCCCGCCTCGCACGCCTCGTGGGCTCGCTGCGGGGCGGAGTCCGAGCTTTTTCCTCGAGTGTCTCGTGTCACCTTCGCTCACACGGGCAACAAAGTCGCTATCTTGTCGCTTGCTCCTCTCCGGGCACTCCGACGAACACCCCTGCGCTCGGAGCCACTCCACTCCGACGGATACACCGCCCGGAGATCAACACGCCTGGAGCCCATCATCTTTGAGCTACAAGGCGGGTTCTCCCAGTGAAGATCGTGCGACGTGTCGGGGCCTCTCCTCGCGAGCGCGGTAGTGCCAGCGGTCAGTCATGCCCCGACATCTTCGAGCTCAGTAACGGTGATTTCGCCGTTATCGGGCGCGAAGCCACCGCGGAACTCGACCCCGAGCTCCCCCTGGACGCCGCACGAGCCGACTACGAGCGCATCGTTGTCATCACACGGGAGACCCTGCTTCGCGCCAAGAGGGACATCCCCGAAAGCTGAGAATCGCTCAGGTCACCCCACGGCAGGCACCGCCGCCGGTGCCTCCAGCCCCACATATCGCGCCACCGGGCGGATGATCTTCGAGTCCGCCGCCTGTTCCAGAATGTTCGCGCTCCAGCCCACCACCCGCGCCGCCGCGAAGGTGGGCGTGAACATCTCGCGGGGCAGGCCGCAGAGTTCCATGACCACGCCCGCGTAGAACTCGACGTTCGTGTGGAGTTCACGGCCGGGCTTCAGCTCGGCGAGAATCGCCTCGACGTGGCGCTCGACCTCGACCGCGAACTCGACCCGCGGCCCGCCGAACCCCTCCGCGATCTCCCGGAGCATCCGGGAACGGGGGTCCTCCGTGCGGTAGATCGCATGGCCGAAGCCCATGATCCGCTCGCCCGACAGGACCCGTTCCCGGATCCAGCCGTCGATCCGGTCCGGCGTACCGATCGCGTCCAGGGTGTCCAGTGCGCGGCTGGGTGCCCCACCGTGCAGCGGCCCGGACAGCGCGCCCACAGCCCCCACCAGACACGCCGCCACATCGGCACCCGTGGACGCGATGACCCGAGCGGTGAAGGTTGATGCATTGAATCCATGGTCAATGGTTGAGATGAGGTATTGCTCGATCGCGCGGGCCCTGGACGGATCCGGTTCCGAACCGGTCAGCATGTACAGGTAGTTGGCCGCGTACGGGAGATCCTCGCGCGGCTCCACCGGTTCGAGCCCCCGCCCGAGCCGGTACAACGCGGTGAGCAGCGTCGGTACGGCGGCACACGCGGCCAGGGTGTCCTCGCGACGCCGGTCCGCGTCGATGTCGTACACCGGCCGGAATCCCCCCGCGGCACCGAGCAGCGACAGCGCCGTCCGCATCCCGGCCAGCGGACCCGACGTCCCGCTCGCCGCGGCCACGGCGGGCAGAGCGGCCCGCACCTCCTCGGGCAGCCGGCGCAGCGCCGCGGTGCGGGCGGCGAAGGCGGAGCCCTGTGCCGCGTCCGGCAGCTGGCCGTGGACCAGCAGATGCCAGACGTCCTCGAAGCCGCGGCTCCGCGCGAGTTCGACGGCCGAGTACTGACGATAGTGGTAGAAGCCCTCGAGCCCCCGGACGTCGCCGATCTCGGTGTCGGTGACGACGACGCCCGCGAGTCCGCGTGGCACGTCGACGAGGGTGGCCGCAGCCCTGTTGATGGACATGTTCTTCCTCCCTGGACTTGACCCGACTGTCCATGCTTGACTATTTCTCTGTCAATATTGATTGAATCAATACATCAGTCCATACATGCGGGAGGCGGCTACGGTGACTCCCATGCGCGATCAAGAACCCGCCCCCGGCGGCCCCGAGCGGAGGCTGAGCACCAAGGAGACGGCCGAACTGCTCGGCGTGAAGCCGGAGACCGTGTACGCGTACGTGAGCCGCGGCCAGCTCAGCAGCAGACGCGCACCCGGCGGCCGCGGCAGCACCTTCGACGCCGCCGATGTTGAGGCCCTCGCCCGGCGCAACAGGCGGGAGAGCGCGGCGAGTTCCGCCACCGGCGGTGAGCTGTCCGTCCGCACCCGGATCACGCTGATCGAGGAGGACCGGTACTTCTTCCGAGGCGTCGACGCCATCGAACTCGCTGCGCGCCACTCCTACGAAGAGGTCGCCGAATGGCTGTGGACGGGGCGGCTGACCCCCGGCGTCACTCTCACCGCGCCCGAGGACACCGTCGCCGTGGCGAGCCGTGCCGTGAACGCGCTGCCGGAACACGCCTCCCCCACCGACCGGTTGCGCGTCGCAGCCGTAGCTGCCGCGGCCGAGGACCCGCTGCGCTTCGACCTGTCCGAGGAGGCCGTACTGGGCACCGCGCGCATCCTCATCCCCACGCTCGTCGCCGCCCTGCCGACCATGCCGTTCGGCCACCAGGACAACGGCACGCTGGCCCACCGCCTGTGGGGCCGGCTGACCGGGCACGAGGCCGACGAGGCGTCACTGCGCGCCCTGGACACGGCACTCGCCCTGCTCGTCGACCACGACCTGGCCGCCTCCACGCTGGCGGTCCGGGTCGCCGCCTCGGCCCGCGCCCACGCCTACGCGGCCGTCTCGGCCGGACTCGGCGTCCTCGAGGGCCCGTTGCACGGTGCGGCCAGCGGACTCGCCCACCGCCTGCTGCTCGACGTGCTGGAGGAGGGCAACGCGGTTCCGGTGATCGCGGCGGAACTCCGCGCGGGCCGTCGCATCCCGGGGCTCGGCCACCGGCTCTACCCGGGCGAGGACCCACGCGCGCGTGCCCTGTTCGCGCTCCTGGAGCAGGTCCCGCGCGCGGAGTCGGCCCTGCTCGCGGCCCGGGACATCGTCGCCACCACCGCCCGCCACACCCCGCTGCACGCCAACGTCGACCTGGCCCTCGCCGTCCTCACCGTGTCCTGCGGGATGCCCGCCACGGCAGGCGAGACGATCTTCGCCGTCGCCCGGACGGCGGGCTGGATCGCCCATGCCCTGGAGGAATACGGCGAACGTCCCCTGCGCATGCGTCCCAGCGGCCACTACGTCGGCCCGCGCCCGCCTCAACCTGTGCCCTAGCCCCCACCCCGACAGGACACGAGCGAGGCCGGAAGTCGCCCCGGGGAAAGTCAGGTTAGGCTCACCTCCGTGAGTAGGTGCGCAACCGTCTCCCGGAGCCTCGACGAGCCCGTTTCCGGTACGGCGGCCACGGCGACGACGTGGCTGCTGCTGGAACAGCCCGGCCCTTGGGGCGCCAAGGCGCTCACATCGAGCCACTTGGACCACTCGCTGGGCCGCGCCCTGGAGGCGGCTGCCGAGGGAACGGGCGTGCGCATCGCGCTGATCCGGCGCCCGGGACGGCACGCCGACCCCGGGGCTCCCCCGATACGCCAGGTGTTCGCGGCCCACACCGTGCCCGGACACGTATGGCTGCACAGCGCCACGACCCGCGACCCGCGCAGGCTCCTCGACCTCGACTTCACGGCCCTCGGCGCGGGCGACCGCCGGACGTTCGGCTCGGCCCTGGGCGGCGCACCGCACACGGGCAGTCCGCTCGCGCTCGTGTGCACCAACGGCAAGCGCGACCGCTGCTGCGCCCTGCTCGGGCGCCCCCTCGCCACGGAGCTCGCCGCGTCCGGTGTGCGGGGCATCTGGGAGGTCACTCATCTGGGTGGTCATCGCTTCTCGCCGACGGTGCTCGTGCTGCCGTACGGCTACTCCTACGGTCGGGCCGAGGCACATGCCGTCAAGGAGGTCCTGCACGGCGTCCAGGAGGGGCGGGTGGTCGTCGAGGGCTGCCGCGGAAGTTCCGCCTGGGAGAAGCCGGGGCAGGCGGCCGAACTCGCCGTGCGGTCGGCGGCCGGCGAGTACGTGGCGGGTGCGCTGAGTGTCGTACGGACTGACGGCGCGGCCCCGCGCTGGACGGTGACCGTCGCCCACGTGAACGGCCGCCGCTGGCGCGTCATCGTGGCCCAGGGCGCCTCCCTGCCGCCCCGCCCGGAGAGCTGTGGAGCCTCGGTGCTGGGTGCCCCGGCCCGTATGGACGTCGTGTCGGTGCGTGAGGTGACGTCGACACCTCTGGCGCCCTGAGGGCCGTACTGGACCGCGTACATCCCGCCCTCAAGTCTTGATCAAGAGATCCCTGCCACACCCCCTACGGCCGGGCCCGCCCGTCCACGTACGGTCGTGGGCATGAGCCCCACGCCTCCCGCACGCCGTCTGCGCCTCGGTCTGCCCCGGCGGGTGTTCTCGCAGGTCCTGCTGATGCAGGTGGCGATCGCCGCGGGAGTGGCGGTGCTCGCCACGGGGCTCTTCCTGGCGCCCCTGAGCAAGCAGCTGGACCAGGAGGCGATGCGGCGCGCGCTGGCGATCGCCCAGACCACGGCCCAGGATCCGCAGATCGCCGAGGGCGTCCTGACCACGCCGCCGACCGTCGGCGGCCCGGTGCAGCGGGAGGCGGAGCGGATCCGGCGCTCCACGCACGCCGAGTACATCGTGGTGATGGACCGGCGGGGAGTGCGCTGGTCGCACACGACGCCGAGCGAGGTCGGCGCTCACGTCTCGACCGACCCCAGCGAGGCCCTGGCCGGCCAGCAGGTCATGGAGATCGACAGGGGCACCCTGGGCCGCTCCGCACGCGGGAAGGTGCCGCTGTACGACGCCGAGCAACGGATCGTCGGGGCGGTCTCGGTGGGTATCGCCTACGACAGCGTGCGGGCCCGGCTGCTCAGCGCGATCCCGGGGCTGTTCGCGTACGCGGGCGGCGCCCTCGCGGTCGGCGCGCTGGCCGCCTGGCTGATTTCCCGCAGGGTCCAGCGGCAGACCCGGGACCTGGCCTTCTCGGACATCTCGGCGCTGCTGGCGGAGCGGGAGGCGATGCTGCACGGCATCCGGGAGGGTGTCGTCGCCCTCGACAGGACCGGCCGTATCCGTCTCCTGAACGACGAGGCTCGGCGCCTGCTCGGCATCGGCGACGAGGCTGTCGGCCGGTCCCCCGACGAGGCGCTGGGCGAAGGGCGCACCACCGATGTCCTGACCGGGCGCGTGACCGGCACCGACCTGCTCACCGTGCGCGGCCAGCGGGTCCTGGTCGCCAACCGGATGCCGACCGACGACGGTGGCGCGGTGGCCACCCTGCGCGACCGGACCGAACTGGAGCAGCTCGGCCGCGAACTCGACTCCACGCACGGCCTCATCGACGCCCTGCGCGCCCAGGACCACGAGCACGCCAACCGCATGCACACGCTGCTTGGCCTGCTCGAACTGGAGATGTACGACGACGCGGTGGAGTTCGTCGGGGAGGTGGTCGGCGACCACCGGGTGACCGCGGAACAGGTCACCGAGAAGATCCAGGATCCGCTGCTCGCCGCCTTGTTGGTCGGCAAGGCGACCGTCGCGGCCGAACGCGGGGTCGCCCTGTGGGTGTCGGAGCGCACCCGGCTTCCGGACCGGCTGATCGACCCCCGAGGGCTGGTCACGGTCCTGGGCAATCTCGTGGACAACGCGCTCGACGCCGTCGGCGGCACGCCGCACGCGCGCGTGGAGGTCGAGTTGCGCACCGAGGGCCGTACGGCCGTCCTCAGGGTGTGCGACACGGGTCCCGGGATCCCGGCGGAACAGCGGGAGCTGATCTTCACGGAGGGGTGGTCCACCAAGGAGCCTCCCGCGCACGGCAAGCGCGGACTGGGGCTCTCCCTGGTGCGCAGGCTCGCCGAACGGCAGGGCGGTGCCGCGACGGTCGGCGAAGCGAACGGCGGGGGTGCGGAGTTCACGGTGGTGTTGCCCGACGCCCTGAGCGAGCCGGAGCTGGAACCGGCGCTCACCGCGCGCGTGTCGGCCGATGCCGAGGAGGAGGCGGGATGATCGAGGTGCTGGTCGTGGACGACGACACCCGGGTCGCCCGGGTCAACGCCGCCTACGTCGAGAAGGTGCCGGGCTTCCATGTGGCCGCCGAGGCGCACAACGCGGCCGATGCGCTGCGCCAGTTGGACGCGCTGCCCCGGCTCGACCTGGTCCTCCTGGACCACTACCTGCCCGACGAGACGGGCCTCGAGGTCGTCCGGGAGATGCGCCGGCGCGGCCACCAGACCGACGTGATCATGGTGACGGCGGCCCGGGACGTGTCCACCGTGCAGGCGGCGATGCGGCACGGGGCCCTGCAGTACCTGGTGAAGCCGTTCGCCTTCGCGGGGCTGCGGACCAAGCTGGAGGCCTACGCGCGGCTGCGGCGCACCCTGGACGGCGGCGGAGTGGCCGAACAGGCCGAGGTCGACCGCATCTTCGGCGCACTGTCCGCACCGTCGGCGCCGAATCTGCCCAAGGGGCACTCCCCCACCACCGCCGAACTGGTGCGGCAGTCCCTGATGAACGCCGAGAACCCGCTGTCGGCCCAGGAGATCGCCGAGCGGACCGGGGTGAGCCGGCAGACCGCCCAGCGCTATCTCAAGCTCCTGGAGCGCACGGGCCGGGCCCGGCTCGCCCTCAAGTACGGCGACGTGGGCCGCCCCGAACACCGTTACGTGTGGGCGACCCGCGTCTGATGCGCCGTGCCGCGTCCGTCAGCCGGCGGACTTGGCGGCCTGCTCGACGAACTCGGTCGTGAACGTCTTGCCGAGGTCCACCTCAGCGTTCTTGATGTTGGGGTTGAACGCCTTGAGGACCTTCTCAACAGTCTCCGGACCGTTGGTGGGCATCACACCGTCGTCCGTGAACATCGGCAGCGTGCTCTTGATCGACTCCGCGTAGAGCGTCTTGTCGCCCTGGGAGTAGTCGGCGGGCATCTTCGCCGCGATCTCGTCAGCGCTGTGGGTGGACATCCACTTGAGCGTCTTGACGAATGCGTTGACCAACTTCTGGACGGTGGGCTTGTGGCCGTTCACCCAGTCCGTCTGCATGTACAGACTTGACGACGGATACGGCCCACCGAGCGCCTCCTGCGAGCCCTCGGGCGTGCGCATGTCGAGCAGGATCTTGCCCGCCTTCTTGTCCAGGATCGTGGCGACGGTCGGGTCGGTCGTCATGCCGCCGTCGATCGCGCCCTTCTGGAGCGCCGCGATGAACGTCGGGCCGGCGCCCACCGCGACCGGCGTGAACTCGTTGACCTGCACGCCGTTCTTGACGGCGAGGTACTTGGTGAGGAAGTCGGTCGAGGAACCGAGACCGGTAACGCCCAGCTTCCTGCCCTTGAAGTCCTTGGGCGAGGTGACGTCTCCGGCCGCCTTGTCGGACACGATCTCGACCTCGCCCGGCGCGTGCGAGAACTGCACGACGGACTCCACGGACTTGCCCTTCACCTGGAGGTCGAGGGTGTGGTCGTAGAAGCCGACCGCGCCCTGCACCTGACCGGAGACGAGCGCGGTCTCGGCCTGCACGCCGGCGGGTTCGCTGAGCAGTTCCACATCGAGGCCCTCGGCGTCGAAGTAGCCGAGCCGCTGGGTGAGCATCGCGGGCAGGTAGATGACCTTGTCCAGGCCACCGACCATGATCTTGACCTTCTCGCCCTTGCCGTCGCCCTTGCTTCCGGAGCCGCTGGACGCGGTGCTCGCCGCGTCGTTGGCGCAGGCGGTGAGCGAGGAGAGGGCAAGCAGGCCGGTGGCGGCCAGCGACGCGTATCTGGCGGTCTTGCGCATGGCGGTTTCACGTCCTTGTGAGAGGGCGGTGCGGGGATGAGGAGCAGGTGCGTGGGGGGCGTGCGGGGCTCGGTCAGCTGTCCGAGCCGGTCGGCTTCCACCGGAAGATGCGACGCTCGGCGAAGGTCAGCAGGCCCTCGGCGACAAGTGCGACGGCAGCGAGGATGACCATCGCGGCGTACACACCGGCCGCGTTGAAGGTGCCCTGGGACTGGGCGACGAGCAGGCCGATGCCCTTCGTGGCGCCGATGTACTCGCCGACGATGGCGCCGATCAGCGCGAAGCCGAAGCTGACGTGGAGGCTGGTGAAGATCCAGGACGTGGCCGAAGGGATGACCACCTGGAGCGTGACCCGCCGGTCGCTGGCACCCAGGATGCGGGCGTTCGCGACCAGGTTGCGGTCGACCTCCCGGGCGCCCTGGAAGGCGTTGAAGAAGACCGGGAAGAAGACGAGCACCACGGCCGAGGCGACCTTGGACGCCGGTCCGAGTCCGAACCAGATCACGAAGATCGGCGCCAGGACGATCCTGGGAATGGAGTTGAGCACCTTGATGTATGGACCAAGGACATCGGCGAGGAAGGCGATCCGCCCGAGAGCGATACCGAAGACGACACCGGCGATCACACCGATGATCCAGCCGACGAGCGCCTCGTACAGCGTGTACCAGATCTGCTCGCCCAGGGAGCCGAGCGCTGTGCCGTGCGTCAGCCAGGTGTAGATCTGGTCCCAGATCTTCGAGGGCATCGAGAAGTTGAACGGATCGATGACCTCGGTGCGAGACAGCACCTCCCACAGGCCGAGCACGGCCACGAGGAGCAGTACCCGTACAGCGGCGACGACCACCTTCCGTCTGCGGGCGGCCTGGGCCCGGGACTGCGCGCGGTCGGATGTCTTGGCCGTGTCGACGACCGGCGTGCTGAGGACGTCAGGCGACATCGGCGGCACCCCTCTCGCGGGTGATGCGGACCTCTTCACCGAGCGACTCCCAGATCTCGCGGTAGATCTCGATGAACCGCGGTTCGAGACGCACCGACTCGACCTTGCGCGGCCGGGGCAGGTCGATGTCGAAGACCTGCTTGACCGTCGCGGGCCCGGCGGTCATGACGACGACCTTGTCGGCCAGCGCGATGGACTCCTCCAGGTCGTGGGTGACGAAGACGACCGAGGCGCCTGTGCCCTCCCACAGTTCGAGGAGTTCGTCCGACATCAGCGCCCGGGTCTGGACGTCCAGCGCCGAGAACGGCTCGTCCATCAGCAGAATCTCGGGGTCGTTGACGAAGGTCGCGGCGAGGGCGACACGCTTGCGCTGGCCGCCGGAGAGCTGGTGCGGGTAGCGGTCCTCGAAGGCGGCGAGGCCGACGCGGGCCAGCCACTCGCGGGCCTTCTCCTTGGCCTCGGCCTTCGGTACGCCGCGAAAGCGCGGGCCCGCCATGACGTTGGACAGAACGGAACGCCAGGGGAACGTGGCGTCCTGCTGGAAGACGAAACCGACCTTGTCACCTACGCCGGAAACCGGCTCCCCGGCCACCAGCACCTCGCCCTCGGTGGGCTCCTCCAGGCCGCTGACCAGGGTCAGGGTGGTGGATTTGCCGCAGCCGGTGGGGCCGACGACGGCCACGAACTCACCGCGCCCGACAGTGAGGTCCAGGCCCCTGACGGCCGTGTGCAGACCCCCCGACGGGGTCTTGAAGATCTTGCTGGCGCCCCGCAGTTCGATGGCGGGGCCGGTGTCTGCGCTCATGGCCCGGGACGGTAGGTGTGGTCCCGGCCACAGCAGGAGTCTTCTGAGCGCTAGCCGTTCTTTTGCTCGCAAGAGCCTGTTGTGCTCGTTTTGCTCGCGCTACAACTGCGGAGCCGAAACACGGGCTTAACGCTCGCCTGGCCTTGAGGAAATGAGGCCCCATGATTGACGTCCTGGTGGTGGACGACGACTTCCGTGTCGCCGAGATCAACGCCAAGTACGTGGGAAAGGTTCCCGGATTCCGGGTGGCCACCCGCGCGCACAGCGCTGCCCAGGCCCTGGCCGCCGTGGAACGCGGGGGCATCGACCTGGTGCTTCTCGACCACTACTTGCCGGACCAGACGGGCCTGGAACTGGTCCACCGCATGCGCGAACAGGGCCATGGCACCGACGTCATCATGATCACGGCGGCCAGCGATGTGACGACCGTGCAGAAAGCGATGCGGCTGGGCGCCCTGCACTATCTGGTCAAGCCGTTCACCTTCGCCGCGCTGCGCACCCGCCTGGACTCGTACGCCGCCCTGTGCCGCACCGTCGACCGCGTCGGCGGCCGGGGGCTGACGGGCCAGGAGCAGGTCGACCGGATCTTCGGCGCGCTGCGCACCGCGCCCGCGCCGAGTTCGCCAGGCCTGCCGAGCGGTCACTCGGAACCCACCACGGACCTCATCTGCGGTGTCCTGCACCGCGCCGACCACCCGTTGTCGGCCCACGAGGTGGCCGCCCGGACCGGCCTGAGCCGATCCACCGCACAGCGCTATCTGCGCCACCTGGAACAGGCCGGCCGACTGCGCCTCTCGCTGAAGTACGGCGACACGGGGCGGCCGGAACACCAGTACGCGTGGGTGGCGCCGTAACACTTCGGCTCCCGGACGCGTCGGGGGCGCCGCCATGACGGCTCACCGCCTCGGCACGCGCGCCGCACCTACACCGCCCCCGCACCCGTCAGCGAGCGCACCTCGGTCTCCGCGTGCTTGGCCTCGTCCGGCACCTCGGTCGAGGTGACGGTGCCCAGCCAGCCGGCGAGGAAGCCGAGCGGGATGGAGACGATGCCGGGGTTCTGCAGCGGGAAGTACTGGAAGTCGACCCCAGGAAACAGCGCCCCCGGGCTGCCCGACACCACCGGCGACAGGACGACCAGGCACAGCGCCGGAACAAGCCCGCCGTACACGGCCCACACGGCGCCACGCGTCGTGAAGCCGCGCCAGAACAGCGAGTAGAGCAGCACCGGCAGATTCGCGGACGCGGCCACGGCGAAGGCGAGGCCCACCAGGAAGGCGACGTTGAGGTCACGCGCCAGCAGCCCCAGCGCGATCGCCACCACACCGATCCCGACCGCCGCCACGCGCGCCACGGCCACCTCGCTGCGCGGCTCGCGGCGCCGACGGCGCAGCGAGGCGTACAGATCGTGGGCCACGGACGCCGAGGAGGCGAGGGTGATCCCGGCGACCACCGCGAGGATCGTGGCGAAGGCCACGGCCGCGACGACGGCGAACAGCACCGTCCCACCCGTGGAGTCGGCTCCACCGCCGAGATCGAGCGCGAGCAGCGGAACCGCCGTGTTCCCGGCCTCGTTCGATCTGCGCACCGCCTCCGGCCCGACGATGGCGGCCGCCCCGAAACCGAGGACGATCGTCATCAGATAGAAACCGCCGATCAGCCCGATGGACCACACTACCGAACGGCGTGCGGCCCGCGCCGTCGGCACCGTGTAGAAGCGGGAGAGGATGTGCGGCAGCCCGGCCGTGCCCAGGACGAGCGCGAGTCCCAGGCTGATGAAGTCGAATCGGGCGGTCCAGTCCCCGCCGTACTTCAGTCCCGGCGCCAGGAACGCGTCCCCGTGACCGCTGCGCTCCGCGGCCGTGAGCAGCAGTCGGTCGACGTCCCCGTGGAAGCGCACCAGGACGAGCACGGTGAGCGCGATCGTCCCGCCGAGCAGCAGCACCGCCTTCACGATCTGAATCCAGGTGGTGGCCCGCATCCCTCCGAACGACACGTAGATCACCATCAGTGCGCCGACGCCGATCACCGTCCACACCTGCGCCGCCCCGCCCGTCCGCCCGAGCAACAGCGCTACGAGGCTGCCCGCCCCCACCATTTGCGCCACCAAATAGAGAACGGACACGGTGACCGAGGACGTTCCCGCGGCGATCCGCACGGGCCGCTCGCTCATGCGCGCCGCCAACACGTCGGCGAGCGTGAACCGTCCGCAGTTACGGACCAGTTCGGCCACCAGAAACAGCACCACCAGCCACGCGACGAGGAACCCCACCCCGTACAGCAGCCCGTCGTAGCCGAACAGGGCGATCAGTCCGGTCACGCCCAGGAAGGAAGCAGCCGACATGTAGTCACCCGCGATGGCAAAACCATTCTCCATCGGCGAGAACAGCCGCCCGCCGGCGTAGAACTCCTCGGCGGAGCCGTGCCGTTTACGGCTCACCCATGTCGTGATCCCCAGGGTCACCGCCACGAAGGCGCTGAACAGCAGGAGCGTCAACGTTTGATGACGATCCGTCACAGCTCACCGCCCCGGACTTCACGCGTCAGTTCCTGGGTGTCCCACCGCAGCTCGAGCGCGGCCCGGTCCCTGCGCAACCGCGCGTGCCGCGAGTACGCCCAGGTGAGCAGAAACGTGGTGAGGAACTGCCCGAGACCCGCGACCATTGCCACGTTCACCGCACCCGCCACGGGCCGGGCCATGAACCCCGGCGCGGTCGTCGCGGTGATCACATATCCCACGTACCAGGCGAGGAAGACGGCGACGCCCGGCACCACGAACCGTCGGTAGCGACTGCGCACCTCCTGGAACGCCGCACTGCGCTGTACCTCGAGGTACACATCCCGCGCGCGAACGGCAGCTCCCTCACGCGCCGCCGGCGCGACGGGCGCCGGCACTCCCGTGCCGTCCGACTCGCCCCAGCCCGAGGCCAGTGCGTCGTACCAGGGGTCCTCGTACCTCACCTTGCGTTGATCCGTGCCGTGGTCTTCGTGGCTCTCGGCCGAACTCTCGGGACCGCCCCCGCTTCCGTGGAGGCGACCGTTGCTTGACTGCATGCCCAAGGATGGACAGAACGGGAAGATCCCTGACTCTTCTTCCCCCGGCACTTCACCCCATCAGGTGACTCAATCCGCTGGTGGCCGCACCAAGCCCTTCCCATACGCGTAACGCACCGCCTGGGCACGGTCCTTGAGCCCCGTCTTGGCGAACAGGTTGTTGATGTGCGTCTTCACCGTCGCGGTGGAGACGTGCAGCCGACGCGCGATCTCCTGGTTGGACAGACCCTCGGCGATCAGCACCAGGACCTCCGTCTCCCGCGTGGTGAGCCCGTCGGGCGCCCCGGCGCGCACGGGCTGCGGCTCGGGCTCCGAAAGCCGCTCCAGCAGCCGCCGTTGGACACTCGGCGACAGCCCCGCGTCCCCGGACAACACACTGTGTACGGCCCGCACGATCTCGTCACCTCCCGCGTCCTTCGTGAGATAGCCCCGTGCTCCCGCTCTCAGCGCGGGGAACAGCGAGTCGTCGTCCGCGAACGTGGTGAGCACCACGACCTGCGTGCCCGGGTACTCCGACCGGATCCGCCGGGTCGCCTCCACACCGTCGCAGCGCGGCATCCGCAGGTCCATCAGGACCACGTCCGGAGCGAGCTCGGCAACCAGCTTCACCGCCTCGTCCCCGTCGCCGGCCGCCCCGACCACCTCGATGCCCGGCAGCAGTCCGAGCAGCATCACGATGCCTTCCCGGACCACGGTCTGGTCGTCCGCGACCACCACCCGCGCGGGCTTCCTGCCTGCCTCCTCCGTCATGCCGGCACCTTCAACGTCACCACGAACCCCTCTTCACCCGGCCCGGCCTCCAGAGAACCGCCCAGCAGCTCTGCGCGCTCCCGCATACCCAGCAGACCGTACCCGCCGCCCGATCCCGTGAGTTCGCCCGCCGTACCGCCCGAGTCCCGCACGCCCAGCGTCACTTCGTGCTCGCCGTAATCCAGCAGCACCTGGACCTTGGCCCCATGGGCGTGCTTGCGGATGTTGGTCAGTGCCTCCTGGGCCACCCTGCGTACGGCCTGCGACGCCTCTGCCGGCAGCGCTCTGCGCTCACCCGTGACGGTGACCTCGGCGCCGTCAGCCACGCTGACGAGCCCGCTCAGGAACTCCTCCAGCGGAGTCAGCTCGCCGCGCAGCGCGGAGAGCGCCTGCCGTGTCTCGTCGAGCCCGTCCCGGGCCATTCCCCTTGCCGCCACCACCCTTTCGAGGATCTGCTCCCGGTCCGCACCCCGCTCGATCAGCAGCCGGGCCGCCTCCAGGTGCACGAGCTGGGCCGAGAGGCTGTGGGCGAGGACGTCGTGGATCTCCCGCGCGATCCTGGCCCGTTCGCCCAGCGCCGCCGACTCCGCCTCGGCCGCTCGTGCCGCACGCTCCTGGGCGAGCAGCCGCTGTGCGCCGCCCCGCGCCTCGGCGTCGAGCCGGAGGACGTATCCGGCGAGTGCCATGCCCGTCACCGTGGCCGCAGTGGTCAGCCAGACGTCGTTGTTGACCGCGGAGAACGCGGCGAGCGCGACCGAGGCGACGGGCAGTGCCGCCCCGAGCGGAAGCCGCTCCAGCGCGGAGATGGCACAGCCGCACCACACGACCAGCGCCGGCCCGCGGAACCCCATGGTCTGGGCCGCGACGGCCATCCCCAGCAGCAGGGTGACCAACAGGAGGGACACACCGAGCCGGTGCTGGTAGGTGGTCCGGAAGAAGGCCCAGGCGAGGAACCCGGTCAGCAGGATCCCGCCGACCGCCGCGACCGTGCCCCAGCCGTGGAGGTGGTGGGACGAGAAGGCACTCCACAGCAGCAGGCCGATGACCAGAATCCGCACGGCCCAGGCGAGCAGACGCCTCGGCCGCGACGTCCCCTCACGACCGAGCGCCTCCCGCGAGGGCCAGCGCGTCCAGGCGTTCTCCGTCACGCGCGCTCCTTCCACACCGACCCGCGCACGGCGTCACCGTACGCCGTGGCTCGAGCGGGCACCGCGGTGAGCGACTGGGCCCGCCAGAGCAGGATCCCCGAGCGGACCAGCAGCGTAGCGGCGAGGGCCAGGAGCAGTGCGGAGCTGTCCTGGTGGACGCCCGTCGTCGCGCCGAACCCGAAGACGCCGACCCGCAGTGCGATGCCGATGATCCAGACGACCACGCTGGACTTCGTGCTCTTGGTCCACACGACGCCGTCCGGCTCCACCCATACCCGGGTCGTCCAGGCCCACCCCGCGCCGGTGGCGAGGCCTATGAGCAGCTCGGCGGCGAGCAGGAGCGCGGACTCCGTGCGGTGGTGGGCGTCGAGTAGGCCGGGCTCGCGCAGGGCCACCACGGCAAGGATCACGGGCACGATCCACCAGCGCCGGTCGGTGCCGATCGCACGGGCACGGAACTGCCGCACGATCACCAGCGCGACAACGGCCACGATCACCAACGCGTTGACGAGCCCGGACATCAGAGCCTCCGTGAGCGGAAGGGGGAGGCGGCAGCGGTTGCCGCCGACACCGAAGACGCTACGGAAATGCACAGGTCAGCAGATCGGAGCCAGGGTGGATCAAGGGTGGAACCTCACGAGCGGGAATCCTCCACCCACGGGTGGAGAACACGGCGAGCCGACGGACCCTGGGTCTGCGGAGCAGGAGGTCGGCCGAGCTGAGCGGGAGGGGCATGGGCCGGGGAATGCAGTGCCGTGGGGCCGAGGGACGTAGTGCAGACACACCGGCCCATCGAGCCCCGCCTCAGCTGTCACAGCGGGTAGCAGTCCCCCGCACCGCACGAGCCGAGACTGACGCAGCGCGCCGCGTAGCCGGGCCAGGAACCCGCAGGCAGAGATCTATCCGAGTGCCGACCTGTCGGCCAAGACCATGGCCCGACCTGAACCCGCGACCGATACTCGCCCCGACCCGACCCCGGCCAATGCTCGCCCCGACACGAGCCCGCGGCTCACACCCGACGCCGGCACAAGCCGGCCGGCCGAGCCGAGCCCCGTTCCGAACCGACGACCGAGGCCGGCCCCCGAACCGGTCAGCCCGCCCAGCCCGGAACCCGACCCGACCGGGGCCCAAGGCCGGGCCCCGCGAAGCGGTCGGCCGAGTCCCAAGCCCGGCCCGAACCGAACCACCGAGTCCAGCCCCGGCCCAATCCCGCGAATCCCACCCCGGCTCGACTACCGCGAACCGAGCCGAATCCCGCCCAGCCAGCCCCGTCGGCCGAGGCCGGCGCAGCGCCTACGCGTCGATCCGCGACCTGTCCAACGTAGCCGCCGAGCTCGAGATGAACTCCTTGCGCGGCGCCACATCGTTGCCCATCAGCAGGTCGAAGACCTGCTCGGCGGCGTCGAGGTCGGAGAGGTTGATCCGCCGCAGGGTGCGGTGGCGGGGGTCCATCGTGGTCTCGGCCAGCTGGTCGGCGTCCATCTCGCCGAGACCCTTGTAGCGCTGGATGGAGTCCTTGTACCGGACACCCTTGCTCTGGAGCTCCATGAGCTTGTCGCGCAGCTCGCGGTCCGAGTACGTGTAGACGTACTTGTCCTGGCCCTTCTTCGGCTGGGTCAGCTCGATGCGGTGCAGCGGCGGGACCGCGGCGAACACCCGGCCGGCCTCGACCATCGGCCGCATGTAGCGCTGGAACAGCGTCAGCAGCAGGCAGCGGATGTGGGAGCCGTCGACGTCGGCGTCCGTCATCATGATGATCTTGCCGTAACGCGCCGCGTCGAGGTCGAAGGTCCGGCCCGACCCAGCTCCTATGACCTGGATGATCGCGCCACACTCGGCGTTCTTCAGCATGTCCGTCACGGACGACTTCTGGACGTTGAGGATCTTACCCCGGATCGGCAGCAGTGCCTGGAACTCGGAGTTCCGGGCCAGCTTGGCCGTGCCGAGCGCGGAGTCTCCCTCGACGATGAACAACTCGCTGCGCTCGACGTCGTCGCTGCGGCAGTCGGCGAGCTTCGCGGGCAGGGAGGAGGACTCCAGGGCCGTCTTCCGGCGCTGTGCGTCCTTGTGCTGGCGGGCCGCGATGCGCGTGCGTGCGGCGGCCACCGCCTTCTCCAGGACCACACGCGCCTGTGCGGCGGCGTCACGCTTCGTGGAGGTCAGGAACCCCTTGAGTTCCTTGGAGATCACGGTGTTCACGATGCGACGGGCCGCGGACGTACCGAGGACCTCCTTGGTCTGGCCCTCGAACTGGGGCTCGGCCAGGCGCACGGTGACGACGGCGGTGAGGCCTTCCAGGGCGTCGTCCTTGACGATGTCGTCCTCGGCGACGCGCAGCAGCTTCTTGGCGCGCAGCACCTCGTTCAGCGTGCTGGTCACGGCCGTCTCGAAGCCCGCGACGTGGGTCCCGCCCTTGGGGGTGGCGATGATGTTCACGAACGACTTCAGGGTCGTGTCGTAGCCGGTTCCCCACCGCAGGGCCACGTCGACCGCGAGTTCACGGGTGACCTGGGTGGGGGTCATCTGACCGTGCTCGTCCAGGACGGGCACGGTCTCCCTGAAGGTGCCCTGTCCGGACAGGCGCAGGACGTCGCAGATCGGCTTGTCCGTGGCCAGGTACTCGCAGAACTCGCTGATGCCGCCGTCGAAGCGGAAGGACTCCTCGCCCTTGCTGCCGCCCTCACCGAGACCGAACTCGTCACGGACGACGATGGTCAGGCCCGGCACGAGGAAGGCGGTCTGACGGGCGCGCTGGTGGAGGTTCTCCAGCGAGAGCTTGGCGTCCTTGAGGAAGATCTGCCGGTCGGCCCAGTAGCGCACGCGCGTGCCGGTGCGGGTCTTGGGGATCTTCTTGGCCTTGCGCAGGCCGCTCTTGGCCTCGAACTTCGAGTCCGGGCCGGTCGCGGCGAAGGCGCCGGGCACACCGCGGCGGAAGCTGATGGCGTGGGTGTGGCCGCCGCGGTCCACCTCGACGTCGAGGCGGGCGGACAGGGCGTTGACGACGGACGCTCCGACGCCGTGCAGGCCGCCGGAGGCCGCGTACGAGCCGCCGCCGAACTTGCCGCCGGCATGCAGCTTGGTCATGACGACCTCGACGCCGGACAGACCCGTCTTGGGTTCGACGTCCACGGGGATGCCGCGGCCGTTGTCGCGCACCTCCACGGATCCGTCGTCGTGGAGGATCACCTCGATGTGGTCGCAGTACCCGCCGAGGGCCTCGTCCACGGAGTTGTCGATGATCTCCCACAGGCAGTGCATCAGACCGCGGCTGTCGGTCGATCCGATGTACATGCCCGGGCGCTTCCGCACGGCCTCGAGGCCCTCGAGGACGAGCAGGTGCCGCGCGGTGTAATTGGAACCGTCCCGGTCTGCTCCTGCCAGCAGCGCTGTGGACGGCACGGACGTATCGGCGGTCACGCGGTTCGCTCCTCGCTGAATTTCAGGTGGGGCCCTTCTGAGTAAGGGCGCGGCTTGGTTCGCCGCCAAGAGGGTACCGAGGCCTGGTAGAGCCGTTGTAACGCCACCCTCGTCTCTACGTCACACTAGCCCAGGGTCGCATAGGTGTTCGATCCCTCGATGGAGTGAAGCACATATCACGTTCCCTTCGGGGCATGAACCATTTAGGCTCCGGACATGTCCTCATGAACAACCGGCACGCCAGCCGGGGGGACACCAAACCGATTGACAGCGCGAAACCGTAAGGCACGCAAGACACGCAATACGGCCCATTCGCCGCCAACCGGCAGCAAACAGCCGCCCCGGAAAGATTTTTTCGCGGAAAGGCCACGAGCGGGAACGTTTTCGGGCTGGTTGGATGTTGACCCTGGTACGACAGCTCGTCGAGCTAGAGAAGAGGCGACGTGACTACTGTTCTGACCCCCGCGAGCCCGTTGACGGCCGCCGACCGCTGCGACCGCTGCGGCGCCCAGGCATACCTGCGCGTCGTCCTGCTCAGCGGTGGTGAACTGCTCTTCTGCGCCCACCATGGCCGCAAGTTCGAGCCGGAACTCAAGAAGATCGCCGCTGAGATACAGGACGAGACGGAGCGGCTGACGTCCGTTCCGGCATCTTCCTCCGAAGAAGAGCGCTGACACCTCGCATCCACGACGAGCCAGTTCCGGCACAGGCCGGTGAACGGGCGGCCGCCCCTTCCGGGAGCGGTCGCCCGTCGTCGTACCTCAGTGGGCTCGGGAGAGGCCTCAAATGCCGGCGTGCAGCTCTGCCGGGCCGCCGCCGTCAGGCACTGCGTCCCAGCGCGTGTGCGACCTCGGACATCCGGGTGTAGACACCGGGGCTCCCCGCCCGTCCACAGCCGTTCCCCCATGAGACGAGGCCGATCAGCCGCCCGTTGGCGACCAACGGGCCTCCGCTGTCGCCCTGGCACGCGTCGGGTCCGCCCGCGGCTTCACCGGCGCACAGCATGGAGGCGGAGCGGTACGTACCGTCCGGGCCGCCCGGATAGGCCTTCCGGCACGTTTTGTCGGGCAGCACGTGCACGCGAGCGGCGCGCAGGTGCCGCGGGTAGTCCCCGGCACCGGTCGTGTCGCCCCATCCGTAGACCGTGGCACCGGTTCCGGGCGTGTACGCCGGGTCGCCCGCCGCAGCCAGGCCGATGACAGCGCTCTGCGGCAGCGGCTCGGCAAGCTTGACCACGGCGAAGTCGCCGGAGTTGCTCGCCATGTCGTAGCCGGGATTGACCTTGGCCTCCCGCACGGATATCTCCTCCCCCTGGTCCGACAGCAGGTCCGTACGGCCTGCGATGACCTTGAGGTCGCGGACCTGTTCCGGCGGTCCTCCCATGACCTCTTCGCCCAGGCAGTGCGCTGCCGTGAGCACGGTCGTACGGTCTACAGCCACCCCTCCGCAGAACTGTCCGGCCCGCGTACCCCCGAACCGGTCACGGCTGGACAGCGCGACCGTCCAGGGGCTCTGGGAGACGTCCACGGGGAAACCGCCGACGACAACGCTGTCAGCGACCACGGGAGCCGCCGTGACCAGCGGTATGACTGCGGCGGTGGCGGCCAGAACCAGCGGCCCGACCACTGCCTGCTTGAAACGACGACGCATGCACGCTCCTCACTCAGGGTGCCTTCGGGAAACCCAGAGTCATCCAGAGCGCCGTGACCCGCAGCACGAAGGCCCGGCCTCCCCGTGGGAGACCGGGCCTTCGACGTCGGGCGACCGCGCGACCTAGTCGAGGTAGTCGCGCAGCACCTGGGAACGCGATGGGTGGCGCAGTTTCGACATGGTCTTGGACTCGATCTGGCGGATGCGCTCACGCGTCACGCCGTACACCTTGCCGATCTCGTCGAGGGTCTTCGGCTGACCGTCGGTGAGTCCGAAGCGCATCGAGACGACGCCCGCCTCACGCTCGGAGAGGGTGTCGAGGACCGAGTGCAGCTGCTCCTGCAGGAGCGTGAAGCTGACCGCGTCGGCCGGGACGACGGCCTCGGAGTCCTCGATGAGGTCACCGAACTCGCTGTCGCCGTCCTCGCCCAGCGGGGTGTGCAGCGAGATGGGCTCACGGCCGTACTTCTGGACCTCGATGACCTTCTCGGGGGTCATGTCGAGCTCCTTGGCCAGCTCCTCCGGGGTGGGCTCGCGGCCCAGGTCCTGGAGCATCTGGCGCTGCACGCGCGCGAGCTTGTTGATGACCTCGACCATGTGCACCGGGATACGGATGGTGCGGGCCTGGTCGGCCATCGCGCGGGTGATCGCCTGACGGATCCACCAGGTGGCGTACGTGGAGAACTTGTAGCCCTTGGTGTAGTCGAACTTCTCGACCGCGCGGATCAGACCGAGGTTGCCCTCCTGGATGAGGTCCAGGAAGAGCATGCCGCGGCCGGTGTAGCGCTTGGCCAGGGAGACCACCAGACGGAGGTTGGCCTCCAGGAGGTGGTTCTTGGCGCGGCGGCCGTCCTCGGCGATGATCTCCAGCTCACGCTTGAGCTTGGGGGCGAGCTTGTCGGCGTTGGCCAGCTTGTCCTCGGCGAACAGGCCTGCCTCGATGCGCTTGGCGAGTTCCACCTCCTGCTCGGCGTTGAGGAGGGGGACCTTGCCGATCTGCTTGAGGTAGTCCTTGACCGGGTCGGCGGTGGCGCCGGCCGCGGCGACCTGCTGGGCGGGCGCGTCGTCCTCGTCCTCGTCGGACAGGACGAAGCCCGCGCTCTCTGCACCCTCGGGCTCGTCGCCGGCCTTGGTCTCCTCGAGGACCTCTTCCTCGAGGATCTCAGCGTCGTCCTTCTTGGCGGTGGTCTTCTTGGCCGCCGTCTTCTTGGCGACGGTCTTCTTCGCGGCCGCCTTCTTGGCGGTCGTCGTCTTCTTGGCTGCGGCCTTCTTGGCCGGTGCGGCTTCCTCGGCGGGATCGACGACGGCGGGTTCGGCGGGCGCGGCCGGGGCGGCCGTGGTGGCGGTGGCCTTCCTGGCGGTCACTGTCTTCGCCGCGACCGTCTTGGTGGCGGTGCGCTTGGCCGGACTCTTCGCTGCGACGCTCTTACGGGTCCGCTTGGGCTCCGCGGCACTGACCATCAGCGTCACACCCTCTTCCTCGAGGATCTGGTTGAGGCTGCGCAGTACGTTCTTCCACTGAGTGGCCGGAATCTGGTCAGCTTCGAAGGCCCGACGCACATCGTCGCCGGCGATCTGCCCCTCAGCCTTTCCCCGCTCAATGAGCGCCATGACAGAGACGGACTCGGCGATCTCCGGCGGGAGCGTACGGGATGTGCTGGCCGACACGAACAACCTCTCGGAACGTTGGAAAACGGCTTCCGGCCCCGTCCACTACGGACCGGAGCCGACCACCGGCCTGGGGATGGGCCGACGGCGCGGGCGGGAACCGGGGAAGATACACAGCGCCTCTTATGGCGTCCGTATTCCCTCCGCGGCTGTCACCTATTAGGTCATCGCGCTGATCCCAAGAGTGTTACGCCCAATCTTCGTGGCCCGAGTCACACCCCGTAAGCGCTCAAAAACGGTCAGATACGGATAGAAGCTTCCTATGGCGACCTTGACCAGGGCTGCTCCGCCGGGTCGAGCCGCCTCGTCGCACCGCCGGACCCCGCCGGACTCCAGAAGATCCGGCGGGGTCCGGCAGCGGACGGTTCCCGGGCCCGACGCTGACACAGGAACGCGGCGCACCCCGACCACCCCTGCCCGCGTCGGGGAGTCAGTGCTCGCGGGGCGCTGGCACCACGCGCTCCACCTCGGGGTGAACGGTGAGCAGTTGACGCATGGCGGTCTCAGCCGCGGCGCCGTCGCCCGTGCCGAGGGCGTCGACGATCCGCGCGTGCTGAGCCAGAGAGACGTCGTTGGGCCGGTCACAGCCGGTGACCGGGCCACCGGAGACCTGGAGCGCGGCAGAGACGATCCCGGAGAGGTGCTCCAGCATGCGGTTGCCGGCGATCTGGATGAGCAGCGTGTGGAACTCGGTGTCGGCGCGGGAGAAGGTGAGCGCGTCACCCTGCCCCATGGCGTGGCTCATGATCTCGACCATGTCGGACAGGCGCTGCTGGGCGTCCTCGCGCCCGTGTCCGGCGGCGAGGCGCGCGGCGAGCGGCTCGATCGTCCAGCGGAGCTCGCTCAGCTCGCGGCGCTGGTCGTCGCGCTGCGGTCCGAAGGCCCGCCACTCGATGATGTCCGGGTCGAGGAGGTTCCAGTCGCTGACGGGACGCACGCGTGTGCCGACGTTCGGACGGGCGCTGACCAGGCCCTTGGCCTCGAGGACACGGAGGGACTCGCGGACGACGGTGCGGGAGACCTCGAAGCGCTGGCCGATCTCCTCGGGTACGAGCGGGCGGTCCGCGCCCAGATCGCCCGAGACGATCATCTGTCCGAGCTGCTGGACGAGTTGGCCGTGCAGTCCGCGTCCGCGGCTGCCCGCGGCGCGCCGGCCCACACGGCCCAGCTCGGGGTCCGCACCCTCCCAGGAGGGCGTCCCCACCCGGTCGGGCACGGTGGCCTCGGCGTAGGGGTAGCGATCGAGATCGCCCGGGCCGGCGAGACCTGAGTCGGCGGAGCGGGCGGCGGTCATCATGGTGTGCGCAAGGGTACTCACGGATCCTTTGTCGGCGTCGTCCCCAACTCCCTTGAGGTCTTTGGTGAAAAGCACACGAAAGGGTGATCGCTCACCCCGTCGCAATTGACGCCTTATCGGAAAGAAACGGCCTGCCTTCGGGGAGTTGTGTTCAGAGCCTGCTCCGAAGTGCACGGACGGTCGTCATCTGACCCTGCTGCGCAGGGTCGTGAGCAGATACGCGCACAGCAGGGCGGCCAGCGACAACGTCAGTGCGCCGCCCACGGGTTGGGCGAGCACCCGGGCCACCGCGACGAGGTAGCGTTCTCCTCCGAAGGGCCACTGCAGCAGGAAGACCTCCCGCATCCGCATCGGGAGTCCCGCCGCCATCGACACCTGTCGCCCCTGCAGCACCTCGTGCACCAGGGGCACGACCACGACGGGTACGGCGACCACCGTGGCGAGCCCACCCGAGGTGGACCGGAAGACGCCCGCCGCCAGCACGCCGGCCCAGGCGCATCCGATCACGAGCCCGAACCAACTCGCGCTCAGCGAAAGCCAGTCCGTGGGAACCTGCGCGAGTTCCCGTCCATATACGACATAGAGGACTTCGGCGTCGCAGCCCAGGGTGAGGAAGCCCAGCATCAGGGCCGTCGCCCCGGAGAGCAGGAGTTTCGCGGTGAGCAGTCCCAGCCTGCGGGGCACGCTGCCGCGGTCCACCGCCAGGGCGGGATGGCGGAACTCGTCCCCGAAGGCCAGCGCGCCGAGCAGCCCGGCACCGAGCGCCGCGGGCGGCAGGGGCACCTCCCGAGGCCAGGCCGCGAACAGGCGCGCCTGCGGGGTGTGGCCGATGCCTGCGAGCAGTACGGCGGCGAGCGCGGACACGGCGACCACGGCGCCGCAGATGAAGAAACCCGTGCCGATCCCGGTGGCACGGCGGAACTCGTAACGCAGCGGCCGGAGGGGACTGGGGGCGGGACGGACGGAGATGGGCGGCGGAAGGGGAGACGTGTCGCCGGGAGTGAGTGATCCTTCTGCGCGGGCGGGGCCCACCTGGGGCTGAGCACCGCTCGTGCGCCGACGGCGGACGACACGCGCGCCGCGTGTCGATGCTGCCGGTGAGCCGGCGGTCAGGAACGGCGAGGTGCCGTCCTCCACGACTGTGTCGCTCGCCGAGGCGGGCGACGGACTTGGCAGGGGCCCGGCCTCGGCTGATTCCCGGCCGTCACCGGGTGCCGGGACACCGACGGTCCGAACTGCTGCGCGTGGTCGCTGCCCCTGGGACGGGAACGCACCGCGGAGCTGCGCCGCCGGTGCGGGCACGTTGTCGGCGAGCGGGCCGTCGGTGGTCCGTGGCGGATCCGTCGGCTGGGGGCTGTCGATGGTTCGTGACGGTTCGGCCGACTGCGGCTCGTGCTCGTCAGCGGTGTGCCGCCGGTCCGTGGCAGCCGATTCGCCGGAGGCATGCCGCTGATCCGACATCGCCGCCTCGGGGTCCGGGCGTTGCCCGTCCGAGGGAACTGATCCGGCGCCGGGCCCCATGTCCCCGACCTCGTCGGCGAGTTGATGGACGAGGATGCCGTGCCGGAAGGCCGCCTCACCGATGTCGGCCGTCGTACTGCCGTACACCGACAGGCGGTTGCCGTCTTCCCGTACGACTTCCAGCGAGCGCTGGGCGGTGCGGGCCTCCTTGGTGAGGAGAGCCGCGAGGCGGGCGGCATAAGGGGTGCGGACGGCCACGCGGGGGCGGAGCCGGGTGCGGGCGAACTCCTTGGCCTCCTGGTCGGCGACGAGCCTGCCCTGGTCCAGAGTGACGACTCGGTCGGCGGCACGGGCGGCCTCCTTCGGGTCGGCCGTGGTGAACAGGACGGTGGCGCCCTGGGCCGCGTGTGCCCGCAGCATGCCGTGCAGCCAACGGGCCTCGGCTGCGGACAGCCCGCGCGCGGGATCGTCCAGGACGAGCGTGTGCGGATCGGGCAACAGGGCACAGGCCAGGCCGAGGCGGCGGTCCATGCCGCGCGACAGCGTGCCCAGACGCTCCTCGCGCAGGCTGACGAGGCCGACCACTTCGAGCACCTCGTCGGCACGCCGTACGCCGACACCGGCGGCCGCCGACAGCATCCTCAGGTGGCTGCGGACCGAGCGGGCCGGATGCCCGGGTACGTCGCCGAGAACGACGCCGATCTCGCGCGACGGGTGGGAGATCCGGTTCAGGGGACGGCCTCTGAAGTAGGTGATGCCCCGGCCCTGTTGGAGTTCGAGCATGAGTTTCAGCGCCGTCGTCTTGCCCGCGCCGGGCGCTCCCAGGAGCGCGGTGACATGGCCCGCACGGGCCTCGAAGGAGACGTCCTCAAGGGCGGGCCGCTGCACCTTGCGGGGGTTGCTGGTCAGTCCGAAGGCCTGGATCACCTGCAGCAAGATAGCGCGCTACGCCCCCTTTTTCGGGTATCACCCGGTCTGCACCGCAGAGATGCCCGCCCGAAGGGACTCCTGTTCGCCACTCCGCAGTTCAGTTCGCTCCGGATCCTGCCCCAACTGTCCATGCCCCCTTCTCGGCTGCGGCGAGGTCACACCTCGGGGCGCAGCATCGGCGGGTTGAGCAGGGTGGCGCCTCCGGCGCGGAAGAGCTGTGCGGGGCGGCCGCCCTGACGCGTGGTCGTGCCTCCGGTGGGCACGAGGAAGCCGGGCGTACCGGTCACCTTGCGGTGGAAGTTGCGCGGGTCGAGTACGACACCCCACACCGCCTCGTAGACACGGCGCAGCTCGCCGACGGTGAACTCGGGCGGGCAGAACGCCGTGGCCAGCGACGAGTACTCGATCTTCGAGCGGGCGCGTTCCACCCCGTCGGCCAGGATCTGCGCATGGTCGAAGGCAAGCGGCGCCACCGGCTCACCATCGCGTCCGTAACCGCCCTGCTGCAGCAGTTCCTCGACCGGGGCCCAGCGTGCGTTGCTCGCGTCACCGCCCGCCCTGGGTGCGGGCAGGTCCGGGGCGAGCGCGAGGTGCGCCACGCTGACCACGCGCATGCGTGGGTCGCGCTTGGGGTCTCCATAGGTCGCGAGCTGTTCCAGGTGCGCGCAGTTGTCCTGGGCGGGGTGGGCGGTGTCGTGAACACGCAGCCCGGTCTCCTCGGCGAGTTCGCGTGCCGCGGCCTGTGACAGGTCCTCGTCGGCCCGTACGAAGCCGCCGGGCAGCGCCCAGCGCCCCTGGAACGGCGGCTCGCCCCTGCGTACCGCCAGCGCACACAGGGCATGGCGGCGCACGGTCAGCACGACCAGGTCCACGGTGACGGCGAAGGGCGGAAAGGCTGACGGGTCGTAGGGCATGCCGCGATCATAGTCGTCTGCCTGACGATAAACACTCCCTTCATCAGCCGCATCGATGGCTGATCCACGCCGGTCCGCCGCGCAGCCCGCGATCACCGTCCGCTCGCCGTGCCGGTCACGTCGTACGAGGTACGCCCGCAATTGCAGGCCGTCCACCGCTTCCTCGACCATGGCGAGGCCGAGCCGGCTGACCCGTACGGCGAAGGGGGCGCCGGCGACCCGCAGCCCTGTGAGGCCGATCTGGCCGAGGGGTGCGGTGCGCACGGGTCGCAGGGTGACGGTCCGGGCGGGGGCGTCAGGCCGGACACCCACGAGGGCGGCGAGCAGCAGCACCGCAGAGGCCGCCGTCGTGGCTGCCGGGCGGCAAGCCGCCGGGTGGGATACCGGAGCGCTCCCGTCCGAGCGCTGCTCGCCGGCGTACATCTCGGGCAGCCGGTGGCCGAAATGCTCGGCCGCAGCCAATACACCCTTCAGCAGTCCGCTCGCCTCCTTCTCGTAGCCCGCCACGGCCAGGCCGGCGACGGCGAGCGCCGTCTCCTGCACACGGACCGCGCCTGACCGGTGGCCGAACGGACTGTGTCCCACCTCCTTCGCACCGATACCGCGCAGTCCCCAGCCGGAGTCCATGGCCGGGCCGCTGAGCAGGCGGGCGAGTTGCTCGGTCCTCACCTTGTCGAGCAGGCCGGGCGCGAGTTCGCCCGCGCCGAGCAGTCCGGTGTCGAGGAGGTGGACGACCGCGGACGAGAGATACGGCACGGTGCGGCCGTCCGCCGTGCGGGCCGCCACGGGGCGTCCGCCCGCGGGGTCCTCGACCCAGAAGTCCTGCTGGAACGCCGTCCGCAGTTCCTGCGCCCACTGTCGCAGCCGCGCACCGCCCGGTCTGCCGTACGCGTCGAGAAGATCGGCGCCGAGCAGCGCGGCACGGTGGGCGTGAGCCTGTGTCTCGCAGCGGACGGGGCCTCCGGGCTGCGGGTCGCACAGGTACGTACCCTCCTCGACCGTGTTGAGAAGCCAGGTCAGACAGTGCTCGGCCGCGGGCAGCAGCTCTTGGATCTCCTGCTCCGCGAGGCCCCAGCGGCGGGCCTCCGCGAGCACCACGGGGAACAGCAGTGTGGCTTCCGTGCCCGTGCAGCCGGGCGGCAGATGAGGGCCTGCATCTCGGAGCGGTCCGGCGATCAGGCCCGTCTGGGCGCCCGAGCCCGGGCGTTGGGTACGGGCGAGGATGCGCAGCGTGCCCGCAGCGAGCCGGGTACCGAGTGGCAGTGTCATGCGCGCTGCGGCGAGTGCCTCGGCCGGGGCCAGCCCACAGCGCCAGGGCACCCCTGCCGCGAGGTAGGTGTCGGAAGGGTGCGCGGGGTCGCGCAGCAGCAGCGCCTGGAGGTCCTCGACGCTCGTCCGCAGCAGTTCCGGAATCCTCGGATCGTCGCCGACGGCTCTGGCGGGCGCCAGAAGCCCCGTCGCGACACGGCCCACGGTCCGCAGCGGTGCCGCGCCGTCCGGCCGTACCCGCAGTTCCACGGTCGCCGTCCCACCCGTCGGCAGTTCGAACTCCCAACGCAGCAGCCCCGCGGAGGCCAGTGCGTCGGCGGGTGGCGGATCCGCCGTGACCAGGGAGTTCGCCGTGGCTCCGGCCCAGCGCAGGCCCGAGTCGTGGACGCAGGCGGGAAGTTCCGGGCCCACACGGCCGGAGGCGATGGCGCTCAGATCCGCGAGGTCCGTGCCGAGGGACACCTCGACAGGCAGACGCAGCGGGCGGTGGCCGGTGTTGTGGAGCGTGATGCGCTCGGTCCCGTCCGCGTGCCGGATGCGTTCGACGACGACATCCGGGTCCGGACCGCCGCCCGGCGTAGTACGCAGTGTCGCCACGATGCGGGCCCGGTCCGCTCCCGCCGTCCTGGCCTGCACCACGAGCGGCTCCCGTCCGGCCACCCGAAGCCGGCAGCGCGAGAGCAGGCGACGACCGGCCCGGTAGAACCCCTCCAGCCCCTGCCCCGTCAGCTCCCCCTGCCCGCCGGAGATGGCGAGGCCGGGCAGGGCGACGCAGATGAGGGCGGTGTGGGTGGAGGGAAGGTCGGCCGAGCGGCGAGGGGCCGGAAACAGGGCATGTGGCGAGGGGCCGGGCGGCGGTGACGTGGCGGCGCCGCCGACCGGACTCCCGTGCCCGGATTGTGGCAGGCTCGGGGGTGCCTGGGAATGCGGACGATTTTCCCGCGGCACGGTCGATGTGCCGAAGGCCTGTCCCCAGTCCAGCGGCGACGCGCGGTCCGGTGTGAACGAGGGCTCGTCCCGGCGTTCCCGCTCCGGCCACCGAAGGCCGCCGGTGCTGACCGGAGAACGAGGTCCTGGACCACTTGGCGCGGACGGTGCGATCGTGCCCGGGACCGGGCCATTGTCGTCGGCGGTGGAAGGCGAAGTCGGCTGGTGCATGATGCGGCTTCTTCTGCGCTCGGTGCGCCTCGTGCATGCTCGGCGCCTGATGGAGGGCCCCGGAGGGACAACGGACGTGCGGCGGCACGCCTCCTGGCGCTCCGCCACTCAGGTGAACGGAACGGGCCTGCTCCGGGTCACGCCCTGCCTCGGCACCGCCGTCCGAACAACGGCCGACGCCGGGTGAGCCTGTGTGCTCAGCGGCTGTCCTGTCGCGGCCGAGCGGCAGCAGTGCCCGGACCCGGAAGCAGTGCGTGAGCGCGCGACTCCACCGGCCACCCTCCCGCCGGCCGTCGCTCATACATCCCCCTCAGTGCCGTTGCTCTCCGATCGCCCGCCTCCCGAGGAAGCGGTGTCACGCGCCATGGCTCCCTTGCCCGCCCCATTCGTGCGCGTGGCGCCCGGCCTCGAGACACGGGGATGTGTGCGTCCCTCGGGCGAAGTGCTGGTGCGGGACACGTCCGGCCGTGACCTGCGACTCTCGGTTCGTGCCGAGCGAGAGCGACCGCCGTCGCCGGAACGCAGGCGGCGCCGACGGCGGGGGCCCGTCTCCGAGGAACCGTCGGGGCTCCCGGCCCCGTCCTTCCGATCCGGCGCGTACTTCTGGTGTGGCCCGTCCTGCTGTTCCGTTGCGTTCTTCTCGTCGGCGCACGATGCCTTGCGTCCCGTGCCTCCCGCCCGCAGACAACGGCGGATCGCCTCGGGGTCGAGGCCCTCGTTGCAGGCCTGGTGCAACAGGCGTGCGAAGAGGTAGTCGGGGTCCGCTCCCAGCGCCATCGCGAGGGCTTCCCTGGCCTCCAGGTCGTCACCGGACGACCAGGCCACCCAGCCGGCGAGAGTGAGCGGCGCTGCGGCGTGCTCGCCGTACGGTCCGACACAACGGCGGGCAAGGGCGCGCCAGAGGCGCAGTGCGGGGCCGGCCTCGTCCCCTTCCATCCAGGCGGCGGCACGGTCGCGGGTCGTACGGTCCTGGAGGCCGAGGATCAGGGCGGCAGCTTCCTCGTGCGTGAGCAGCTCGTCGTCGCGGAGGTCGGACGGAAGCGTCCCGGGCACGGGCGTGGCCGCGGTGAACCGGACGAGTACGAGTTCGGCGAGGTCGAGGGTCTCCTGCGCCACCTGTGCACGGTTCGCCTCGTCGAGGATCCGCGGCACCAGGTTCATGCCCACGGTGTCCAGGGCGATCTCCTGTTCCAGAGCGGCGGCGGTTTCCCAGGGAAGCAGCCTGGCCCGCAACTCGCGCAGGGTGCCGCGCACCTGGATTCCGGCGTAGGTTGCCGCCGCCGCGAGCACGGAGGTTCCGGGCAGGCCCATGGGCGATCCGTCGTCGGGACAGCATCCTTCGCTCGGGCAGCAGTAGGACCAGAAGCGGCCGGCCGAGATGCACAGGGCTTCGATGACCGGTACGTCGAGACGGCCGCACTCCGTGCGCAGCAGCTGGGCGAGTGGCTGCAGCCGCCGCATGACGTCGCGGCCGGACTCGCCCTTCCCCGGTTCCTGGCAGACGTAGGCGACCATCTGCTCGGGGCGAGCTCCTCTGCGTTCACTGCCGGCCACGAGCCCCTGCGCCAGTTGCCGGGCGGCAGGCTCCCAGTCGTCCCTGCTCGTGGGGATGCCCAGCCGGGCCCGGCCGCCGAACCGGCCGCGTCCGCCCCGGTCGTGGAGGGCCACGAGCACGATGCTGTCCTCTGCGCGGTACCCGAGCAGATATGGCAAGGCGTCCGCCAGCTCGGCCGGGGTGCGCAGTGTCACCTGGTTGTCGTGCATGGTGCCCGCGCCGGTCACGTCACGTCGGCCGATGCCGTCGTTTTCGGAGGGTCCGGTCGTTTCGCTGTGATTTGTCATGCGCAGACGATCTCGCGGATCATGAGATTCCGCTTGAGCCTGTGGACAACTACGAGCAGGAACACGACAACCGGCCGCGTTGTCCACAGGCCGCCGGCCCGATTGTCGGCGCCGTCCTGTTGTATGGGACGCATGGCGCACACGAGCAACGCAGACCTCCGGACACAGGCCGACGGCGTCCTCGCCCGACTCGTCGGGGACACCTCGGGCACGGCGCGGCTGCGCGAAGACCAGTGGCGCGCTATCGAGGCGCTCGTCGCCGAACGGCGCCGTGCCCTGGTCGTCCAGCGGACGGGGTGGGGCAAATCCGCCGTGTATTTCGTGGCGACCTCGCTCCTGCGGGCCCGCGGCAGCGGCCCGACCGTGATCGTGTCACCACTTCTCGCCCTCATGCGCAACCAGGTGGAAGCCGCGGCCCGGGCCGGGATCCACGCCCGGACCATCAACTCCTCCAACACCGAGGAGTGGGACACCATCCAGGCCGAGATCGCGGCGGGCGACGTAGACGTGCTGCTCGTCAGCCCGGAGCGTCTCAACAACCCCGACTTCCGCGACCAGGTCCTGCCCAAACTGGCGGCCGCGACCGGACTGCTCGTCGTGGACGAAGCTCACTGCATCTCCGACTGGGGCCATGACTTCCGCCCCGATTACCGACGGCTGCGCACCATGCTCACCGACCTCCCGCCAGGCGTACCCGTACTGGCCACCACCGCGACGGCCAACGCGCGCGTGACCGCCGACGTCGCGGAACAACTCGGTACCGGAGGCGCGTCCGACGCGCTGGTGCTGCGCGGCCCACTCGACCGGGAGAGCCTGGCCCTGAGCGTGCTGCCCCTGCCGGACGCGGCGCATCGCATGGCCTGGCTGGCCGAGCACCTGGACGATCTGCCGGGCTCGGGCATCATCTACACGCTCACCGTGGCTGCCGCCGAGGAAGTCAGTGCGTTCCTGCGGCAGCGCGGGCACACCGTCGCCTCGTACACGGGGAAGACGGAGAACGCCGATCGGCAACAGGCCGAGGACGATCTCCTCGCCAACCGGGTCAAGGCGCTGGTGGCCACCTCCGCGCTGGGCATGGGCTTCGACAAACCCGACCTCGGCTTCGTGGTGCACCTCGGTTCACCCTCTTCCCCCATCGCCTACTACCAGCAGGTCGGCCGCGCGGGCCGAGGCGTCGCACACGCCGAGGTGCTCCTCCTGCCGGGCAAGGAGGACGAGGCGATCTGGGAGTACTTCGCGTCACTGGCCTTCCCGTCCGAAGACCTGGTGCGCCGCACCCTGGACGTCCTCGCCCGGGCGGAACGCCCACTGTCGTTGCCCGCCCTGGAGCCTCTGGTGGAGCTGCGTCGCTCCCGTCTGGAGACGATGCTGAAGGTCCTCGACGTGGACGGGGCCGTCAAACGGGTCAAGGGAGGCTGGATCGCGACCGGCCGACCGTGGACCTACGACGCGGAGCGGTACGACTGGGTGGCACGGCAGCGCAAGGCCGAGCAACAGGCGATGCGGGAGTACGCGTCCACGGCGGGCTGCCGGATGGATTTCCTGCAGCGGCAGCTGGACGACGAGGGCGCGAAACCCTGCGGCCGCTGCGACAACTGCGCCGGTGCGCGCTTCGCCGCGGACACATCCGTCGCAGCGCTGGACGCCGCACGTGTCGATCTGGGCCGCGCGGGCGTCGACGTGGAACCCAGGCGCATGTGGCCGACGGGCCTGCCGGCGATCGGCATCGATCTCAAGGGGCGCATTCCGGCCGGAGAGCAGGCGTCCGGGGGGCGCGCGTTGGGGCGTCTGTCGGACATCGGGTGGGGCAACCGGCTGCGGCCATTGCTCGCACCGCAAGCACCCGACACTCCCGTTCCGGACGACGTCTCAACGGCCGTGGTGGGCGTGCTGGCCGACTGGGCCAAGGGACCCGACGGCTGGGCGCCCGGCTCATCCGAGGCACAACCACGCCCGGTGGGCGTCGTGACCCTGGCCTCGCGCACACGGCCACGACTGATCCACTCCTTGGCCGCGCGCATCGCGGAGATCGGCAGACTGCCGCTCCTGGGTTCGCTCGAGTACGTCGGGGAGGAGTCGCGGGCCCCGCGCAGCAACAGCGCCCAGCGGCTGAAGACCCTCGACGGCGCGCTGTCCGTGCCCTCCGCACTGGCCTCCGCGCTCACCGAGGCTCAGGGCCCTGTCCTGCTCGTGGACGACTACACCGAGACCGGCTGGACCCTGGCCGTCGCGGCCCGGCTGCTCAGAAAGTCCGGTGCCCACGGTGTGTTGCCGCTGGTGCTCGCGGTTCAGGGCTGACTGCCGATTCCTCCGGAGGTCCGCCTCACCGCCCCACCCGTGATGTACGAACGCGCCGTGGCCGAACGCCCCACGGGTCGCCGGGAGACCCTCAAGGTAGGGATATATGCCACGTATCACCAGATAACAGCGGGTGGCCCCAATTGCTCGTTGCCGCATTCAAGTTCGACAGGAAGAATTGAAGTCCGCTCCCCGCACGGCTTGCCGTGATCCGATTGGGCTCCCCTGCGGTGCGCGCTCCCCGAATCCGACCCCGCCCGCAGTGTGGGCGCGTAGCCGAAGGGAGGAACGTGACCTTCGGATTCGCTCCGTCCTCGGCGGCATCCACGTCCGCGTCCGCCAGCCGCCTGCTCGAACCGGCGGAGTGGGCAGCCGCCGGCATCCCCCTGCTGCGTAACCCGCGTGAGGTCGTCAGCGGGCTGCACACCCGGCACCGGCCCGGACCGGCGACCGCGGTCGTCGCCGTCCTCGACCCAGAGGAACGGCTGCTGGCGAGCGCCTCGTTCATCCGCCGGCCGGCACCGGCCGATGGCTGGATGTTCCGCAATGCACTGCTCGCACAGCTGCGCCGCGTGATCCCGCACGACCTGCGGCGCCGCACTCCCGTGCGCACCGCCGTGCTGCTCTACTGCCGCGAGGGGGACGCGCGTTGGACGGAGGAGGACGGCGCATGGATGTGGGGGCTGCGTGACGCCTGCACCCTGCACGGGCTGCGCTGCGGGGCGTACATCACGCTCACACGCGACGGCTGGCAGGTGCTCGGCGAGGGCCGCGGTGGACGCCGCCCGAACTCGACGTCGACGCCGGAACCTTTCGGCACCTCGGACGCCTCGGTCCTGCCACCGCGAACAGGCGGCGCCGCCTCAGAGCTACTGCGCCGGGCGGCGGCTCGCTGAGGAGGCCGGCTACGCGTCCGCCTCTCCCCCGCCTCCGCCTCCAGATGGCTCCGCCTGGTCAGCGGTCCCCGCGGGGCGTCACAGTGTGCGTTCGTGGTGTCGTCGCGACGGCCACCACCGACGCCTCAAGCCATGCCGAACAGGCCCGCCCCACCGGCCCGGCCGCCGGTCCGCCTCGCCGGAGTCCCCCGCGACTCCCGCGACCGGCCATCGGCCGCCGGTCCAGCAGCCGTCCCTCAATACATAACGGCGATCGCCACGTGTGCGGGCATGCCGAAAGCGCCACCGTGCCTGGGTGCCGCGGCAGCGGCGCCCTCGTCATCCCCGATGCCCCGGCGGTGCCGGACGCGGCTCAGACGCCCGCGCCCAGCACCGAGTTGATCTGCTGCGGGTCGCCGCACACGATCAGCAGGGCACCGGCCCTGGCATGGGCCAGGGGAAGGGCGGTGGCGGCAGCGGTGGCCGGACCGCCGTTGACGGCGACCACGACCACGGGACGGGACGCGGCACGGGAGGCCACGGAGACATCCGCGTAGAAGACGTCGTCACCGGCGTCGTGCTGCGCCCAGTAGGAGGCTTCACCGAAGGACATCTCGTGCTCGGCCCACGGGTGGGGTCGGCCGGTGGTGATCACCAGCACGTCGCCCGGGGCACGGCCCGATTCCAGGAGCAGGTCCACTGCTTCCTCGGCGGAGTCGAGCGCACCCTCGACCGAAGCCGGAATCAGCTGGATCTGCGGGGTCGCCGCCGAGGCGGCGGGAACGGCCGGACCCGACGGGCCCGGCTTGGCTGCGGCCGCGTCACGCGGCGTGCGTTGCACCGGCGGCGCGGGCCGCAGAGGGCCCGGACGACCGGGACGCGACGGAGCCGCGGGGCGGGGTCCGGGTACGGGGCGGGGGGTCGGCGCGGTGCGGCCACTGGCCGGCGTGGCGCGGGGACCCTGGGCACTCTCGTGAATCTGAGGCTCCTCGGGAAGGAGAGGCATGAGCTGATATTTATCAAACGTTGGTGCAGCCGGCGTGACCGGGTGGCACAACAGTGCGAGCGGAACCGTCAGAAATCGAAGCCGAGCTGGCCCTCGATCTCCGGAACGCTTCCATCCGCCCAGCTGCGGACCTTCTTGAGATGCCGCCACTGGGGCAGCGCATCAAGATACGCCCACGACAATCGGTGGTACGGGGTGGGGCCCCGCTCCGCCAGTGCGGCCTTGTGCACGGGCGACGGATACCCGGCATTGTCCGCAAAACCGAAGTCTGCATGGTCGATACCCAGTTCGGCCATCATTTTGTCGCGCTGAACCTTGGCAATCACCGAGGCCGCTGCCACGGCCACGCAGGACTGGTCGCCCTTGATCACCGTGCGGACCTTCCAGGGGGCTCCCAGGTAGTCGTGCTTCCCGTCGAGAATCACGGCCTCGGGGCGGACCGGCAGCGCCTCAAGGGCGCGCGATGCCGCGAGCCGAAGCGCCGCCGTCATCCCCAGGTCGTCGATCTCCTCCGGGGAGGCGTGCCCCAGGGCGTAGGCCGTCACCCACGTCCGCAGGGTCTCGGCCAGTTCAGTGCGCCGCTTGACAGTGAGCAGCTTGGAGTCGGTGAGACCTTCGGGCGGTCGGCGAAGACCGGTGACCGCCGCACAGACCGTAACGGGCCCGGCCCAGGCGCCGCGTCCGACCTCGTCGACACCGGCGATGACCTTCGCTCCGGTCGTGGCGCGAAGGGAGCGCTCGACGGTGTGAGTAGGCGGTTCGTACGGCATGGCGCCCTTAGCGTACGCCGCCGGGATACCCGAGCGACACCCCGCCCGTGCTGGTCCGCCGCACCGCCCCCGTGCCCTGGGTTCAGGCCCTGTTGGGCCGGAGCAGCGGAACCATCAACTGGTCGATCATCTCCTCGAGATCCTGCTCGCTCCATTCACTGGCGCACATCTTCGAGCGGTACATCATCATCGCGGGAATCACATCGAGGACATAGCCGTTCGCCGCGTCGCCGCGCACCTCTCCCCGCCCCACTCCACGGGTGATGACCTCACCGAGCAGCTTGATCATCGGCTCGACCACCCCACCGAAGATCACGCCATGGAAGCGTTCGGCCTGCGCGGGATCGCATTCGTGAACCACTGAGCGCAAGGCGGAACCGGGGCGTGAGTACATCGCCTCCCGCGCCTCCCGACACAGGGCGAGCAGGTCCTCGCGCACGCTCCCGAGATCGGGCGCTTGCTCGAGGCGCGGCAGTCCCGCCTGGAGCGCGTCGGCGACCAGGTCCTCCTTGGACGACCAACGGCGATAGACCGCGGCCTTTCCGGTCTGGGCGCCGGCGGCGACACCCTCCATCGTCAGGCCGTTCCAGCCGACCGTACTGAGCTGCTCCAGCGCGGCGTCCAGGATCGCGCGTTCGAGCACGGCGCCGCGCCGGCGGAGTGAGGCCGTCTGAGCGGGGGCGGCCGTCCAGCTCGAGGTAACCATCTGAGTTTCTCCAGCGAACTGTGGAATCGGGGATTCCGCTACATGGGGACGTATCGCGAGACATCGAAGGGGGACCTGACGCGCGACGCGGGATTAAGTGAACGCTTGCGTTCTCTATCGGGGACTCACTACGGTTGGCGGGACAGTGAACGCAAGCGTTCACTAACACCTCCGTGGGGGACCCATAGTGACAACCTCTCAGCTGATCAAGGACGACATACCAGGAGCGGCCCGCCGGGCGGGGCGGCCCGGCATCGCACTCACCGTCATCGCGGCCTGCCAACTCATGGTGGTACTCGACGCGACGATTGTGAATATCGCTCTCCCGCACATTCAAGAAGCGCTCAAGTTCAGCACCACGGACCTCACTTGGGTGGTCAGCGCCTACACGCTCACCTTCGGAGGCCTGCTGCTCCTCGGCGCACGTGCCGGTGACATTCTCGGTCGCCGCCGAGTGTTCATGACCGGCATTCTGCTGTTCACCTTCGCCTCGCTGCTCGGCGGTCTCGCCCAGGAGCCGTGGCAGCTGCTCGCCGCACGCGCGCTGCAGGGCATGGGCGGCGCGATCGCGTCGCCCACGTCGCTGGCGCTCATCACCACCACGTTCCCCGAAGGTCCGGAACGGAACCGGGCGTTCGGCGTTTTCGCGGCCGTGTCCGCGGGCGGCGGTGCCATCGGTCTGCTCGCCGGCGGCATGCTGACCGACTGGCTCGACTGGCGCTGGGTACTCTTCGTCAACGTCCCGATCGGTGTGCTGATCGCGTCGCTCGCACCGCTGTACATCAACGAGTCCGAACGGCACCCGGGGCGCTTCGACATCGCCGGAGCGCTGACCTCGACACTGGGAATGGCCTCCCTCGTCTACGGCTTCATCCGCGCGGCGGAACAGGGCTGGCGCGACAGCCTGACCATCGGCTCCTTCGGCGCCGCCGTGGCCCTGCTGCTGGCCTTCGTCTTCACGGAGATGCGGGCCACGGAACCCATCACACCGCTCAAGATGTTCGCCGACCGCAACCGCTCGGGCACGTATGTGATCATGCTGAGCCTGGCCGCGGCCATGTTCGGCATGTTCTTCTACATCGTGCTGTTCGTGCAGAACGTGCTCGGCTACAGCGCGATCAAGGCCGGTCTCGCCTTCCTGCCCGTGACCTTTGCGATCGCTGTCGGCGCGGGTCTGTCCCAGCGGTTCCTGCCGACGCTCGGCCCCAAGCCGTTCATGCTGGTCGGCTCGACACTCGCGGTGATCGGGCTCACGTGGCAGGCCTTCATCAGTCCCGACAGCACGTACCTCAGTGGCATCCTCGGCCCGATGCTCGTGTTCGGCTTCGGTATGGGCCTCAACTTCGTGACGGTGACAGTGACAGCGGTCTCCGGTGTGGCCCAGCACGAGGCGGGTGCGGCGTCCGGCCTGCTCAACGCCACACAGCAGGTGGGCGGTTCGCTCGGACTGTCCATCCTGACCACGGTCTTCGGCTCGGCCAGCAAGGACGAGGCGAAGAACCAGCTGCCGAAGTTCCTCGCCGACGGCTCGCCGGAGCAGAAGGCGGAGTTCGCCAAGACCCGACAACTGCCGGCTCCCTGGGGACACGAGGTGCTCGCGCACGGAATCTCGACCGCGTTCGTCCCCGCCGCCGCGATGGCCGTACTGGCCCTGGCCACGGCCTGGTTGGTGATCAAGGTCCGCAAGAGCGATCTCGAAGCGCTCTCCGGCGCGGCGGGTCCGGGGATCGGCTGACCCGAACAGGCCCCCGCAAGACCGCGGATGGCCGGACCACGCCCGGGGGACGGACGGCGAGGGCGACGGTCCGGCCATTCGCATGCCGATCGAGAGAACCATCCTGCTCGTGAGAACCAGCCAGGTCACGAGGACGAAAAGCGCGACCAGCACCAGCGGCGCCGACGCCACCCACGACATCACCACACCCCCTGCCACCCTCAAGACCTCTGCCCCGTGTGCACCCATGCGTCGCACTGCCGATGCCACAACAACGCGCCACGGTCACACAGAGTTCCCGGCGAGCACAGAGAGTCTTCAAGCATGCGGCGTGCGGTCTTCAGACCGGCGCTCGCACCCATTCCGGCAGGATCTCCGTCCGCTCCACCCACTCGGTGGGCGGTGTCCCCGCCTTGCCGGCCGCGAGCACGCCGCCCACGATCGCGCAGGTGGTGTCCACGTCTCCGCCGACCTGGGCGGTCGTCCAGAACGCCGTCTCGTAGTCACCGAGGGACCGGGCCGCCGACCAGAGGGCGAAGGGGACGGTGTCATGGGCGCTCGTGCGCCGTCCGCAGCCGAGCACGGCCGCGACGGTGCCGGCGTCACCGTAGTCGAGCATGTCGCGGGCACGCCGCAGACCCGCGCCCACCGCGCTCTTCGGCACGAGCGCGATGACGCCGTCGAGGAGCGCCTCGGCGCTGGGCGGACCGCCCGGGCCGGCGGCGAGCGCGGCGGCCGCGGCGACGGCCATGGCTCCGACAACGGCCTCACGGTGCTGGTGCGTCGGGTACGCCGAGATCTCCGCCTGGTGGGTCGCCTGCTCGGGGTCGTCCGCGTACCAGGCTCCCAGCGGAGCGATGCGCATGGCCGCGCCGTTGCCCCAGGACCCCTGCCCGTTGAAGAGCGCGGCGGCCAGTTCACGCCAGTCGCTGCCCTCCCGGACGAGGCGCAGGAGCCGGTTGACCGCGGGGCCGTAGCCGCGGTCGAAGTCGTGGTGCTCGGCGAAGGACCGGGCCAGGGCGTCCTGGTCGATGCGTTGGTGAGCGGCGAGAACGGCGACCACGGAGCAGGCCATCTCCGTGTCGTCCGTCCACCGCCAGGAGCCGGCCGGCAGCTCGCGGCGCTTCAGCAGCGGGTAGTTCGCGGGGACGAAGAACTGGGAGCCCAGAGCGTCCCCCACCGCCAGTCCGCACAGGCTGGTCAGGGCGCGGTCCAGGCGCCCGGGAGAAGGAGAGTCAGCGGTCATTGCCCTGCCACTCTATCCGGTGATCCAGTACGGTTCCGGATGGCGCCAGCGAACGAAGGGCCGGTCGAGCGTGTACTTGCCGTCGTCGCCGAGAACGAGCATGCGCATCTCGGCGTTCCCGGGGTTCGACAGGGACTCGAATTCCGCGACCGTCCAGTGGAACCAGCGCATGCAGAACAGCCGCATGGCCAGACCGTGGGTCACCAGGAGCACGTTGGGCGGATGGTCTGGAGCCTCGAAGCTGCGGAAGAGGCTCTCCAGGAAGCCGCCGACCCGGTCGTACACGTCGGCGCCGGACTCGCCCTGCGGGAAGCGGAAGAAGAAGTGTCCGTAGGTGTCCCGGTAGGCCTTCTGGAGGCGTACGTCGTCGCGGTCCTGCCAGTTTCCCCAGTCCTGCTCGCGCAGCCGGGGCTCCTCCCGCACCCGTATGAGCTCGGGGTCGAGATGGAAGGCGCGGAGGGTCTCGTGCGTACGGCGGTACGGGGAGACGTACACGCTCACGCGCTCACGCCCGAACGCCTCGCGGAGTTTCTTGCCGGTCTCCTCCGCCTGTTGCCATCCGCGCTCCGTCAGTGCCAGAGCGTGGTCGGGTTCACGCTCGTAAACGGAGTCATCAACATTGCCCATTGATTCGCCGTGCCGGACAAGGACGATGCGCCGTGGTCGTACCATGCCAAAACCCTAGATCGGGTGACGGCCGATCGCGGAACCGTGGGGGCTCCATACGGCGTAGGTCACACGAAGCCCTGCCTCACAGGCCACACTGGGCGCACGTTTCACGGGTTGGGATGTCAAACCGTCCAGGTCGGCTCCAGGTCGACGATGTCGCCGGTGAGTCCTGCGACGTCCGCCTCGGTCTGTGCCCGCAGCGCGAGGCGCTCCACGCGCTCGGTGCGGTACTTGCCGTGCTCGGCGGCCGACCGCCACATCGACAGGACGAGGAACTCATGCTCGGGGGCCTCGGCGAACATCCCGCGGATCATGCCGGGAGAGCCCGCCATCGCGGGGTTCCAGACCTTCTCCTGCATCAGCGTGAAGTGCTCGACACGCTCCTCGTGAATGCGGCAGTGGGCGATGCGGATCAGATCGGAGTCCGTGAACCGCGGTTCGAACCCCGTCTTCACGTCGAACCGGTACTCGAACAGCTTGACCTGGCTGTCCTTGAAGGTGCCCGTCTGGGCCGCCGCGAGCCGGTCGTGCGAGCGGGCCATGAAGGAGTCGTAGAAGGCACGGCTCTCCCAGAACGCGAAGATGTGGACGACTCCCGGCCGCTGCCGGCTCCAGCCTCCGCCCTGCCCACGAAATCCCGGCTCCCCCAGAAGCCCCGCCCACTTTCGCTGCCCCCGCTCGAAGCCGCGGCGGTCCACCACGGTGCAGCGAATCCACTTGACCAGCACCGCGCCATGGTAAGGCCATGCGGCGTGGCGCCGGTCACGCTCGGGCGGAGATCACCCGCGCGCACGCCCCCGCGTGCGTGGCACGATGGACAACGAGTCTTGGCTACCTGGCAGTTGGAGCCGCAGGCGATCAGGGGAAGGGGAGACCTGGTGAACGGCTTGAGCAAGGGAATCCGCAGGGTCGAGGTCGCACTGAAGTGGGATCCGAGTCCCGCGGGACAGCCGCCCACCGATCTGGACATCGTCGCGGCGACCTATCTGGCGAACGACCCGTACGCGACACCGGCGTACCTGGTGCACTTCGACAGCCGCTCGCCCGACGGCACGATCTATCTCAACAGGGACAGCAAGGACGGCAAGGGCTTCGGCTGGGACGAGGTCATGACGCTCGAACTCGACCGGCTCGATGCCCGGTACGCGCGCGTTGTGGTGGGTGTCGTCATCCAACAGCGGGACGCGGCACGGACGTTCGTCAACGTGCTGAACCCGGGCGTGCGCATACGCGAGGGCTACACCGTCCTCGCCGAGGACGGCTTCGGTTCCGTCCTCGGGGCGACGGCGACGACGGTCGCGGAGTTCGTGCGCGGCGCGTCCGGCGGGTGGGACTTCCGGCACGCCATGAACGGCTTCGAGGACGACCCCGTGACCTTCACGAGGACGATGGGCGCGCTGGGCCGGCCCTGACGTTCAACCCGTGTACGGGGCGACGATCGCGAGTGTCTCGGCCAGGGCCTTCAGGACGGCCTCGCGGTGGGTGAGCGCGTGCGGGGGCTCGTCCGTGTTGCGCGTGTTCAGGCCCCGGTCAGCCAGGAGGTAGAGCATGCGCAGCGTCCGCATGGTGTTCGAGGCCCAGGCGGGCACCGGTCCGGGTTCGCCCGTCCTGAAGGCCCTGGCGACGGGTTCGAGCCACTGCGTCGACCGGGCCTCGGTCAGGCCGGGGTGGCTCAGGATCTGAGCGAGCGCGTACGCGAGGCGGTCGTCCTCCTGGGCGTCGAAGACGTGGTCCGTGGGCGCCAGGAGCCGGGCCACGGCGGACCCGGCGAGCGAAAGCGGATCCTGCCCGGGGCGCCTGGCCAGGGCGGCCAGGAGGTCCGCGCCGTGCGCGGCGGCGTGCACCCAGCCGAGCACCGGGTCATGGCCGCGCAGATCCGTTTCTGCCGGGTACCAGTCGGCGAAGGCCCGCCACCATTCCCGCCGCCAGTCACCCGCCTCGACGATCCGGGCCAGGACCAGAGGTGCGAAGGCACGGGCCTGAACGGCGGGATGATCGAAGTGTGCGGCCATCCGGTCACCGAGGAGGTGACGCTCGGTCGCGTCCAAGGACGGTATCCAGCGCACGGCAGTGACGTACCCCCGCTCGTCGCGCACCTCGGGGTCCGGGGAACGCAGGTCCGCGACGAGCGCGGCGAGTGCTACGGCACGGCCCGGCCCGGAGAGCTCGCGGATGTCGCCGTCGTACGTCTGCGATGTGGTCATGCGCGGAGGCTACGACGCCCGGCCACGGGCTGGGAATGGCGCTGCCCCGGGCGCTGCGGGGATTGCCGCAGAGTGCGGGCGATCGGCGACTTCGCCCAGGTCCCCTCAGACGGCGGTCCAGCCCGGGATCCTCGGCAGTACCTTCTCGGCGACCCACAGCAATGCGGTGTCGTCGGGCGGCACTGCGTCCTGGCGCCAGATGTCGATCTCGAAGGAACCGCCACCGTCCTTCGCGTCCCGGGCGACGAGCAGGCTGCGGGCGATGCCGCCGGGTCCGGTGGCGGCCTTGCCGTCGTGGAAGGAGATGGCGATGGTCCGGTCCGAGTAGAGAACCGCGGGATGCCCCAGGATCGTCCTGCGCTCCACGGTCGTACCCAGCAAGTCGGCGTATTCGCCGATCGGAAGATGATCGTCGGACGCCGAGAGCTTCACGGAGTAGGTGTCGAGCTGGACGTTCGCCTCCGGTGACGCGATCTTGGTGCCGCCGGCTAGTTTGATGAAGCCGTCGCTGCCGTATGCGTTCAGCGCGTACTCCGTGGGCGTGCCCAGGAGTCCGGGCAGGTCCGGAAGGTTCAGCGCGGTGCACAGCTGCGCGCCGGAAACGATTTTCGGCGACGAAATGGGCTTCAACGACTTGGTGCCGTGCGGCTTCTCGCAGGCGGCCGGCCCCGGATCGGTGCTCGTTCCCCACTCGGAGACCTCTCCCAGCCCCCACATGCCTCCCAGGACGCCGCCGACCACCACCACGGCCGCCACGGCCTGAGCCCCCGCGCTCATGCCCTTGCCGGATTCCTTGAGACCCTCCGTCATGTCTCCCCACCCGACCGCGCGCCCGATGCGCGCTGGGGGAGCCTGACCGGTGATCGTTTCGCCGGAAAGAGATATTCGTGCCGGGTGGCACAAACGCCGAGGGTGGTGGCACCGGGACTCCGGCACCACCACCCTGATCAGCTACTTCATGCCCGGCGGGCGGGCGGGATCAGCTGCAGCCGCTCGTCGAGCCGCAGCCCTCGCAGATGTAGCAGGAACCGGCCCGCTGCATCTTCGTACCGCAGGAGAAGCACAGCGGGGCGTCGGCCTGGATGCCCAGCTGCATCTCCACCAGCTCGGCGCTGGTGTGGGCCTGCCGCGGAGCGGGCCTGGCCGCCTCGATGTCGGCCTTCGGCGTGGCGACCGCCTTCAGTTCCTGGGTGCGCGGCGCCGACTGGGCCAGGCCCTCGACGTCGACCTCGTCATCGGCGGGCTCGTACGAACCCGTCTCCAGGTGGCGCTGACGCTCCTCGGCGGAGTGGATGCCGAGCGCCGAACGCGTCTCGAAGGGCAGGAAGTCCAGCGCCAGACGGCGGAAGATGTAGTCGACGATCGACTGTGCCATCCGCACGTCCGGGTCGTCCGTCATGCCGGCCGGCTCGAAGCGCATGTTCGTGAACTTCGAGACGTACGTCTCCAGCGGCACGCCGTACTGGAGGCCGACCGAGACGGCGATGGAGAAGGCATCCATCATGCCCGCGAGCGTGGAGCCCTGCTTGGACATCTTCAGGAAGACCTCGCCGAGACCGTCGTCCGGGTAGGAGTTGGCGGTCATGTAGCCCTCGGCGCCGCCGACCGTGAAGGACGTGGTGATGCCGGGACGACCCTTCGGGAGGCGCTTGCGGACCGGGCGGTACTCGACGACCTTCTCGACCGTCTCACGGATGGTGGCCTCGGCCTTCTCCGTGATCTCGGCCTTCTCCTTCTCCTTGGTCTTGGCGGAGAGCGGCTGGCCGACCTTGCAGTTGTCGCGGTAGATCGCGAGCGCCTTGACACCCAGCTTCCAGGCCTCGAAGTAGATCTCCTCGACCTCCTCGACGGTCGCCGACTCCGGCATGTTGACCGTCTTGGAGATGGCGCCGGAGATCCACGGCTGGATGGCCGCCATCATGCGGACGTGGCCCATCGGGGAGATGGCGCGCTCGCCCATGGCGCAGTCGAAGACCTCGTAGTGCTCGTGCTTGAGGCCCGGCGCGTCGATCACATTGCCGTGCTCGGCGATGTGGGCGACGATCGCCTCGATCTGCTCCTCCTGGTAACCGAGGCGGCGCAGCGCCTGCGGCACGGTGCCGTTGACGATCTGCATGGAGCCGCCGCCGACCAGCTTCTTGAACTTGACCAGCGCCAGGTCCGGCTCGACACCGGTGGTGTCGCAGGACATCGCGAGACCGATGGTGCCGGTCGGCGCGAGGACGGACGCCTGGGAGTTGCGGAAGCCGTTCTTCTGGCCGAGGCGCAGGACGTCCTGCCAGGCCTCCGTGGCGGCGGCCCACACCGGGGTGTCCAGGTCGTCCATGCGGACGGCCTCGGCGTTGGCGTCGGCGTGCTGCTTCATCACGCGCAGGTGCGGCTGCTCGTTGCGGGCGTAACCGTCGTACGGGCCGACGACCGCGGCGAGTTCGGCGGAGCGCTTGTACGCGGTACCGGTCATCAAGGAGGTGATGGCACCGGCGAGGGCGCGGCCGCCGTCGGAGTCGTACGCGTGGCCGGTCGCCATCAGCAGTGCGCCGAGGTTGGCGTAGCCGATGCCGAGCTGGCGGAACGCGCGCGTGTTCTCACCGATCTTCTGGGTCGGGAAGTCCGCGAAGCAGATCGAGATGTCCATCGCGGTGATGACCAGCTCGACGACCTTGGCGAAGCGCTCGACGTCGAAGGACTGGTGGCCCTTGCCGTCGTCCTTCAGGAACTTCATCAGGTTCAGCGAGGCGAGGTTGCAGGACGTGTTGTCCAGGTGCATGTACTCGCTGCACGGGTTCGAGCCGTTGATGCGGCCGGACTCCGGGCACGTGTGCCAGTGGTTGATGACGTCGTCGTACTGCACGCCCGGGTCGGCACAGGCCCAGGCCGCTTCGGCCATCTTGCGGAACAGCGCCTTCGCGTCGACCTCCTCGATGACCTCACCGGTCATCCGCGCGCGGAGGCCGAACTTTCCACCGGACTCGACCGCCTTCATGAACTCGTCGTTCACGCGGACCGAGTTGTTGGCGTTCTGGTACTGGACGGAGGTGATGTCGTCGCCGCCGAGGTCCATGTCGAAGCCCGCGTCACGCAGGGCCCGGATCTTCTCCTCCTCCTTCACCTTGGTCTCGATGAAGTCCTCGACGTCCGGGTGGTCGACGTCCAGGATGACCATCTTCGCGGCACGGCGGGTGGCACCACCGGACTTGATCGTGCCGGCCGAGGCGTCGGCACCGCGCATGAAGGAGACCGGACCGGAGGCGTTGCCGCCGGACGACAGCAGTTCCTTGGAGGAACGGATGCGGGAGAGGTTCAGGCCGGCGCCGGAGCCGCCCTTGAAGATCATGCCCTCTTCCTTGTACCAGTCGAGGATCGACTCCATGGAGTCGTCGACGGACAGGATGAAACAGGCGGAGACCTGCTGGGGCTGCGGGGTGCCCACGTTGAACCACACGGGGCTGTTGAAGCTGAAGATCTGGTGCAGGAGGGCGTACGCCAGCTCGTGCTCGAAGATCTCCGCGTCGGCGGGCGACGCGAAGTACTTGTAGTCCTCACCGGCCTTCCGGTACGTCTTCACGATGCGGTCGATCAGCTGCCGGAGGCTGGTCTCGCGCTGCGGGGTGCCGACGGCACCGCGGAAGTACTTGCTGGTGACGATGTTGACCGCGTTCACCGACCAGAAGTCGGGGAACTCGACGCCACGCTGCTCGAAGTTGACCGAGCCGTCGCGCCAGTTGGTCATGACGACGTCACGGCGCGCCCACTCGACCTCGTCGTACGGGTGCACGCCGGGGGTGGTGTGGATGCGCTCGATACGCAGCCCCTTGGTGACCTTGGTTCCCTTGGCTCGGGAACCTCGTGCCGGACCGCTCGCCGTCTCTGTCATGCCGCCTCCCTCTACGGGCAAAACGCCCTGAAATGCCCCGATGTTCCCGTGGCACAGTGTTCTGTCTGGTGTCGCGGGCACCCTCACGCTGCCGCCCGCAACAGATCTTCGATAGCCGCCGTCCGGCCGGAACCGGAGTCCCCTGCCCGGTTCCGGCCCGCCGATCAGTCGGCGGCGTGGGCGGGCACCGGAACCTGCTCGGTCCCGCCGCGCCCGCGATCGTCTTCCTGGCTCCCCGCTCCCGCGTCTTCGTCCTCCGTGGCGGGGCCGCGCGTCGCTTCCCTCAGTTCCGCGATCGCGGCCTCGAAGTCCTCGAGCGAGTCGAACGCCCGGTACACGGAGGCGAATCGCAGATAGGCCACCAGGTCGAGCTCCTGCAACGGGCCGAGTATGGCCAGACCCACGTCATGGGTGGTCAGCTCGGCACTGCCGGTGGCGCGCACCGCCTCCTCGACCCGCTGACCGAGCTGGGCGAGCGCGTCCTCGGTGACAGGCCGCCCCTGGCATGCCTTGCGCACGCCGTTGATGACCTTGGTACGGCTGAAAGGCTCGGTGACTCCGGACCGCTTGACCACCATGAGCGAACACGTCTCCACGGTCGTGAAACGACGGGAGCAGTCGGGGCACTGGCGGCGCCTGCGGATCGACGTGCCGTCGTCGGTCGTACGACTGTCGACGACGCGGCTGTCGGGGTGCCTGCAGAAGGGGCAGTGCATGATCTCCAACCCTCCTCACAGCAGACTCAATAGCCCCGAAAGACCTCTTGGGCCCCTCGGAGCAGCCCCAAGCATAGGCGATCGTGGAACCACCGAGGACCCGGGGGACCACAACTTGTGGGCTGCTCTTGCAATCCAACCACTAGATGTGGGGATCGGCTCACACATTGAGCCTATGCGCGTGTCGCGCGCGTGCGACGCGGCACCACAGCACCGCCCACTTCCCGGAACACGTACACGCACGGCCGTATCGCGGTGGCACTTACGGAGATACCGTGGGCGCCGCACGGAGAACGCGTGGGACTCCGGCGCAGAGCGGACCCGGTTCACGGTTGACCGAGTCCCGAATGGCAGACTGGGGAAACAACCCGCTAGGCCACCACCACGGCGGTGAAGCGTACAACAATGAGCGCTTTTGTCCGTCGGGTACCGCGTCAGCCATACACCCAGACACATGATCGCGACAGGTGAACCGCCGCTTTTCACTCGAACGTGTGTTTGGCGCAACCTTTCGAAAGCTACTACCGTTGTCCAGCAGGGAGACCATCGAGAGGGGCCGACGTGACCACCACCGCAGACAGCGCCACCATCACCGCCCAGGACCGCTCCCAGGGCCGACTCGAGCCGGTGCATGCGATGAACGAAGCCGTGAATCCCGAAGCGCACAAGCGCTCCTTGCCCGGCCGACCTCCAGGAATCAGGGCGGACAGCTCGGGACTCACCGACCGGCAGCGCCGTGTGATCGAAGTGATCCGGGACTCGGTCCAACGGCGGGGCTACCCGCCGTCGATGCGGGAGATCGGTCAGGCCGTCGGCCTCTCCAGCACCTCCTCGGTCGCGCACCAGCTCATGGCACTCGAGCGGAAGGGCTTCCTGCGCCGCGACCCGCACCGCCCGCGCGCGTACGAGGTGCGCGGCTCCGACCAGGCGGTCACCGTGCAGCCCACGGACACCGCGGGCAAGCCCGCCGCGTCGTACGTCCCGCTGGTCGGCCGTATCGCCGCCGGTGGCCCGATCCTCGCCGAGGAGTCGGTGGAGGACGTCTTCCCTCTCCCCCGCCAGCTGGTCGGTGACGGTGAGCTGTTCGTGCTGAAGGTCGTCGGCGACTCCATGATCGAGGCCGCGATCTGCGACGGCGACTGGGTCACTGTCCGCCGCCAGCCGGTCGCAGAGAACGGCGACATCGTGGCCGCCATGCTCGATGGCGAGGCGACCGTCAAGCGCTTCAAGCGCGAGGACGGCCACGTCTGGCTCCTCCCCCACAACTCGGCCTACGAGCCGATCCCCGGCGACGACGCGACCATCCTGGGCAAGGTCGTCGCGGTGCTGCGGCGCGTGTGACGGGTGCGTCGGGCGGGCCGGCCCCCGTCCCCTGACCGGGCCCCGGGACCTCTGCGCCGGTTCCGGGGCCCTGAGCTGTACGGGCCCAGGTCGCCCGGGGGCGACGTGATCATGGGGCGGCCGGACCCGGCGCCGGGTCCGGCCGCCCCATGATCACGTCGCCCCGGCCTGCTGAGCCGCCGCGTCGATGGCCGCGAGCGACTTCCGGACCTGGTTACGGTCCGTCGTGTACCAGAAGTCGGGCAGTGAAGCCTTGAGATAACCGCCGTACCGCGCGGTGGCGAGCCGCTGGTCGAGTACGGCGACCACACCGCGGTCCTCGGAAGCCCGTACGAGACGGCCGGCACCCTGGGCCATGAGGAGCGCGGCGTGCGTGGCGGCGACCGCCATGAAGCCGTTGCCCCCGGCGTCCTCCACCGCCTTCTGACGGGCGCTCATCAGCGGGTCGTCGGGGCGCGGGAACGGGATCTTGTCCATGACGACCAGTTGGCAGCTGGGGCCGGGGACGTCGACGCCCTGCCACAGTGACAGCGTGCCGAACAGGCAGGTCTTCGGGTCCGCCGAGAAGTTCTTGATCAACTCGCCGAGCGTCTCCTCGCCCTGGAGCAGGATGGGGAACTCGGGGATCCTGGTGCGCAGTTCCTCGGCGGCGAGCTGGGCGGCCCGCATCGAGGAGAACAGGCCCAGCGTGCGGCCGCCGGCCGCCTGGATGAGCTCGGTCAGCTCGTCGAGCATGTCGGCGCGGTCGGCGTCCCGTGCGGGGCGCGACAGGTGCTTGGCCACATAGAGGATGCCCTGCTTGCGGTAGTCGAAGGGCGAGCCGACATCGACGCCCTTCCACTTCGGAACGTCCTCGCCCTCTGCTCCCTCCGGGGCGAGGCCGAGGGAGGCGCCGACTCCGTTGAAGTCACCGCCCAGTTTGAGGGTCGCTGAGGTGAGGACGACGGACCGGTCCGCGAAGAGCTTCTCCCTGAGGAGACCGGAGACGGACATGGGGGCGACGCGCAGGGAAGCGCCGAAGCGGTCGTGACGCTCGTACCAGACGACGTCCCACTCGGAGCCGTTGACCACGCGCTCCGCCACGTCGTGCACCGCCTCCACCGAGGCCAGGGCCTGTTTGCGGACCGCGTCCTCGTCCTGGACAGACTTGTCGCGGGTCGCGCCGATGCCCGAGATGACCGTCCGGGCTGCATCCCGCAGGGCCATCAGGGCATAGGCGAGGTCCTCAGGGATCTCCTCCAGGCGACCGGGCAGCGCCAGCTCCATGAGCCGCTCGAAGCCCTCGGCGGCGGTCTGGAGCTGGTCGGCGGCCTTCTCGTTGACGAGCTTCGCGGCCCGGCGCACGGCTCGGTTGACCTGGCCTGGCGTGAGCTCGCCGGTCGCGACACCCGTGACCCGTGAGACCAGTTCGTGCGCCTCGTCAACGATCAGCACTTCATGCTGCGGGAGCACCGGGGCACCCTCGATGGCGTCGATCGCGAGCAGCGCATGGTTGGTGACGACGACCTCGGCGAGCTTGGCGCGCTCGCGGGCCAGCTCGGCGAAGCACTCGGCGCCGTACGCGCACTTCGAAGCACCCAGGCATTCCCGCGAAGACACCGACACCTGCGCCCAGGCCCGGTCGGAGACGCCGGGTGTGAGGCCGTCGCGGTCGCCGCTCTCGGTCTCGTCCGCCCAGTCGCGCATCCGCAGCAGGTCCTGCCCCAGTTTGCTGGTGGGTGCCGCCGCCTCGAACTGGTCGAAGAGTCCCTCTTCCTCGTCCTGCGGAACGCCCTCGTGGAGACGGTGCAGGCACAGGTAGTTCGACCTGCCCTTGAGCATCGCGAACTCCGGGCGGCGGCGCAGCAACGGATGCAGCGCGTCCACCGTGCGCGGCAGGTCGCGCTCCACGAGCTGGCGCTGCAGCGCGAGGGTCGCCGTCGCCACGACGACGCGCTCGCCGTGCGCGAGCGCGGGCACGAGATAGCCGAGCGACTTTCCGGTGCCGGTACCGGCCTGGACCAGCAGGTGGGATCCGTCACCGATCGCCTCGGCGACCGATTCGGCCATGGTCACCTGGCCGGGGCGCTCCGTACCGCCGACAGCTGTGACAGCGGCATGCAGGAGTTCGGGGAGTGAGGGCTTCGTCATAGCCCGACCACCCTACGGCCCGGCACTGACAAACGGGTGATCAAGGCTCGGACGGGCGGTGGGGACACGGGTGGGGCTCCAGGAGAAGGGGGTGGGACGGGAACCCGGGCGGCCCGAGCGGTGTACCACATGTGAAGGCGTCGTCACGTAGCGCTACATCAGATGACGCAGGGACCGGTCTCGGATCATGAGGGCGGCCCGCTTGGCGGGCAGGTCGACCTCGACGGCGAACCGGAAGCCCGCAGAGAGGAAAGCGGCGATGGAGGGGGTGTTGCGAAGATCGGGTTCGGCGATGACCCGTGCACAGGAGGGACGCCGGTCCAGGACCAGGTCGGCCACGGCTCTGAGCAGAGCCGAGCCCAGTCCCCGCCCCCGGTCGGCGACATCGCCGACGAGGAGGTGGATCCCGGTGTCGTGCGGGCGGGCCGGATAGTGGCGGGCCAGTGGATCCAGGTCCGCCCGATAGATCTCCCAGTAGCTCATGGGGGTGCCGTCCAGCACGCCGAGGCACGGAACGCTGCGCCCGTCGCCGGTGAGTTGGGCGCGGAGGTGGTCCTCGGTGCGGGAAGGAGGCCCGGCCAGTTCCCAGAACGCGGCGACGGCGGGGTCGTTCATCCAGCGGCTGATGAGCGGCAGGTCGTGTTCCGGGCGGACCGGGACGAGCTCGAAGGGACCGGCAGAGGTGTCTCCGGGGCCCCAGGCTCCTACGCGGTCGAGCAGGTCGTCGTCTTGCGTGGAAACCGGGTTGTTGTCGTTCGCGACGGCAGGTGGGGCCTGGTCCACGACCTCGAACCGGGCATGGTCCACCACCGAGAACGGGGCAACGTCCGCGACAGTGGCCGAAGCGTCGTCCGTCAGGGCGAGCAAATCATCGTCCATGAGGGCGAGTTGATCCGGGGCGGTGACGGGTCGCACTGCGGCTCGGGCGAACCCTCCGTCGGCGCCGGCAGGCTTGCCTTCAGCGGGGGTTGAGCGGACTTCCGCGTTCCGCTCTCCCTTCCGGCCATCGCCGTCGGCTGTCTCCCCGGCGAAGAGGGCGACAAGTTCGTCAGGGAGACGCAGGTCCAGTGTGTCCTCGCTGTCTCCGCCGGAGCCGGGACGGCCCGGGTACTCCGGGGCCGGGACAGGGCCGTGGCCGGCGTCGGCGCTCGCGTCGGTGGGAGGCACAGCGCCCTCCTTTCGGGAGCCGAGGTGGGTCATGGTCCTCGGGGGTGAATGAAGTCGATGCTGTTCGGTTCAGCAGTGAAGGGGGTTGGCGATGGTGACGTAGATGGACTGGGTGTCGACCGGGCCCACGAGTTCGTCGAGACCATGCAGCCGGGTCAGCAGATTGGCCTTGCAGCGCAGGACGGGTGAGTCGAGCAGGAGGGAGGGCAGAGACGTGCGAAGAGGTGCAGGCCCCGAGGTGACGTCCGCGAGGAATCGGCGGAAGGCGGCGAGCAGCAGCGTCTCGTCGGCGAGATGCTGGGAGCCGAAGGCGCCGATCACGCCGAGCACGTTGTTGATGGCGAGGTAATAGGCGAAGCGTTCATCGGCGACCTCGTCGGAGACGAAGGTGTCGCTCCGCTCGCCGATGCCGGGCAGTCGGGCATTCAGATCGGCACGCCGGGATGAGCGGAAGTAGTAACCCTGGTTGTCGCGGTACCGGCCGCCCACCGGCCAGCCGTCCGGGTCCAGCAGGAGCAGCGTGTTCTGCTGGTGCGCTTCGAGGGCGATGCCGGCCTCGCTGTCCAGCCACAGCACAGGACGCACGACCTGCTCCAGGTACCGCAGGAACCACTCTGCAGCGACGGCACCACGGGAGCGGCCCGACCGCTCGACCAGCCGCGTGACGACGTGGGCGAGACGGGAGCCGAGAGGTGGTGGTGTCCCTCTGCCCCCGTACTCGGATCCGGGGTCATCAGCCAGTGCGTCTCTGCCGGCAGCAGGACGGGCCATGGGCCGGGGCGAAACGAGACCGGCGACGCAGGAGACGTCGTCGGACGGGAGGAAGGGGTTGTACCGGATCACCACGTCGAGGCCGGGGACGGGCAGGCCGTCGGGGCCGTCGACGGCCACCCAGGCGGGATCGCGAACGATGTCGAAGCCCGGGTGCACGGCCTGCCACTGCCTGGACAGGCCGCTGCGCAACAGACGGTGGACCTCGACGCCACGGTGGAGTTCCTTGCGGAGGTTCTCACGGCGGGAGTTGGTGATTCGAAGACCCAGCGACAGTTTGAGCATCGCAGGGGTGCCGGACTGGTGGACGGTGCGTACGGAGGAGGTGGGGTTCCAGGGAGGGCCGTAGGGGCCGAGGTCCCGGAGCAGCCCGGCATCGAGCAGGGCCGCGATCTCGTCGCGGTGCCGGACCTCGCGCGATTGCCACGGGTGCAGGGGCAGAGCGGCGTAGCCGTCGGGCAACGGGAGGCTGGTGCCCGCGAGCCGTGCCGTGAGGTGCTCCGCCGGAACGGGACGGCCGCGGTCCGTCCAGGCCGAGTCGGTTGTGAGCACGGAAGGCGCGACAGCCATCCAGTGGAGGGGAAAGGAGCCGCGTAATTCGGGTGAGTACAGGCGGGCTTCGGTACCGGACAGGTCTTCGCGACTCTTCGGGGTCGGGTGCAGGGGGTGTCCGAGGAGCAGTGCCTGCTCGGCGCTGAGAAAGAGGTCGGGACCGTCGGCGGGCTGCTCACGCCGGTCGCTGATGAACGTGACGGTACGGGCGACGGAGTCGGCCACCCTGGCAACGAGGTCACCGCCGTGCGTCGTCACGGCGGCTACGGGGTCGGTCGCTGCGGCGCCGGTTCCGGGGGGTGTTTCCCTGGAGAGCAGTGCCGCGAGCGTGACGGCGTCGACCGGCGGGATGTTCTCGAGCCACCCGGATGCTTCGGCAACGCGCGGGAGACCGAAGCGGTGCCAGCCGGTCGGGGACCAGTAGTGGACCGGTGCGGTGAGCGCTGTTCCGGTGGCGGGAAGGGGGATGTGCAGGGTGCCTGACTCGGGTGCGGGGAGGTTCGCCTCCCGTACCCAGCATCGGAGCAGGTTCTCCATGGCCGCGGCCTGGGCGGCGGTGTGGGGGTCAGGGTGTTCCAGGGGGTCGGCCGCAGGCGGTGGGCACTCGGCCTCCGGGGTGCGGTGCCGCTGCTCGGGGAGCGGCTCCCTCGCCGGTGCGGGGCCCGACGCCGGTACCGATCCTGATGCCGGTCCCGCTCCTGGCCACCCCGCTGAAGCCTGCGTCACCAGGGAGTTGTCGTCAGGAGTGTGCGAACGGGAGGTGGTGGTAGGAGTGCTGTTCAAGACGGTTCCTCAATGCGGTTCGGGCTGACGCGGCTCCGCGAGACGGGACGGGGTCGAGCGGGAGCGGTGCGGCAGAGGCTGGACGGCCGAGGTGCGCCGAGAGGCGGCCGATTGGCGCTCGCCCCGCTAACCGGCCCTGCCGGTACCACCTTCGGATCGGCGGCCGGTACGGCCCTCGGGTCGCCGGGGACGACCGACCCGGCCCGTGTCGCTGCGGGCCACCGCTGCCACCGCGTCGGTGAGTCGGTCCAGGACCGCTGCCGCTTGTTCATCGCTGATCGTGAGAGGAGGGAGAAGCCTGACAACACTTGAGTGACGTCCGCCGAGTTCCACGATCAGGCCTCGGCGCAGGCACTCCCGCTGGACGGCGGCGGCGAGTTCGGGAGCCGCGCGCGGTGGGGTGCCGGCGAACTCGTGCTCGGTGCCGAGGCCGGCCAAGGCTGGTTCTCCCGCTCCCGCTGCTTCCCCGGCTCCCGCTGCTCTTCGCGCCCGCGCGGATTCCTCGGCCCCGGTTACTCCCCGGGCTCCGACTGATCTCCCGATTCCCGCTGGCTCCCCGCCCCCCTCCGGATCCACCAACTCAACGCCGATCATCAGCCCCCGTCCCCGGACGTCACCCACGCAAGCGAACTCCCGCTTGAGCTCATGCAGTTGGAGCAGCATCCGGGAGCCGAGTCCGGCCGCACGTTCGGCGAGACCGTTTTCGCGGACGTGGGTGAGGGTTGCCGTGCCGGCGGCCATGGCGAGTTGGTTGCCGCGGAAGGTGCCCGCGTGGGCGCCGGGTTCCCAGACGTCGAGGTCGTCGCGGTAGACCACGACAGCCAGGGGGAGGCTGCCGCCGATGGCCTTGGACAGGACCATCACGTCGGGCGTGATGCCGCTGTGCTCCACGGCCCAGAAGGCGCCGGTGCGGCCGACTCCGGTCTGGATCTCGTCGGCGATCAGCGGGATGGACCGGTCGGCGGTGATCTTCCGCATGCGGCGCAGCCAGTCGTCGGGGGCGGGGATCACTCCGCCCTCGCCCAGGACGGGCTCGAGGATCATCCCGGCGGGGAGAGGGACGCCCGACTTCGGGTCGTCGAGGAGGGACTCGGTCCAGCGGGCGCCGAGTTCCGCGCCGAACGGGCCGCCGACGCCGAAGGGGCAGCGGTAGTCCTGGGGATAGGGGAGGCGGGCGACCCGTACGTCGTCGGCGCCGCCGGACGCGGCCAGGGCGCCGGAGGTCATGCCGTGGTAGGCGCCGGTGAAGGCGAGGATTCCGGTGCGGCCGGTCGCCGTCCGGACCAGTTTGAACGCCGCTTCGACGGCGTCCGTGCCGGCCGGGCCGCAGAACTGGACGCGGGCGCGGTCGGCGAGGCCAGGAGGGAGGGTGCGGAACAGTTCGGTGATGAAGGCGTCCTTGACGGGGGTCGCCAGGTCGAGGACGGAGAGGGGGGCGCCCGAGTCGAGGACCTTGCGGATGGCTTCCAGGACGACCGGGTGGTTGTGGCCGAGGGCGAGGGTTCCTGCGCCGGAGAGACAGTCGAGGTAGCGGCGGCCGTCGGCACCCTCGATGGTCAGCCCGCGGGCGCGCACCGGCACGATGGGGAGGGCCCGCGCATAGGTGCGCGCCGAGGACTCGCGCGCCGACTGGCGCCTCAGGATTCCTTCGTGCGCGCCGCGCGCTCCCTCGCACGTCTCCCCGGTCAACGACTCGGTCACGGCCACGGTTCCCTGTCCTCCCGCTGTCCAGAGGCGAGTTGATCCGCGGGGACCGGGTGCAGGCAGCGGGCCCCCCACCGCTACAACCCCGGACGGCTCAGGGGGTTACGGGTTGACTCAAGATCCTTGCCGTGACGGAACTGTTGCCGTTCGGTCGGAAGTCCCCCACAGCGAGCGCATAGTGTGTGGTGCCATTCCCAGACGCCCGCGAGACCGATGTGGACCGCATGTGCGTGCGGTGCGTTTCGCGGGCGCGGCACCGAGTTCCTTTACCTCACGGGGAGTCAAGACCATGCGATCCATACGGCCGTCGTTCACCGTTCGCCGAGGGAGGAGTGGGTCCCGCGGAACCTCCCCCGTGCTGGCGGCCGTCGCTCTCGCCTCGGTGCTGGCGCTGACCGCCACCGCCTGCGGCGGCGACAAGGACGACAACGCGGGCGGGGAGGCGTCCGCCTCCGCGACGAGCGGTGCCGACGGCGACGGAAAGATCCAGATCCCGGACGACATCAAGGACAAGCTCAAAGAGCACGGGATCGACATCGACAAGTGGAAGAACGGCGCCTGGAAGAACTGGGACAGGGACGACTGGCTGCGCGAGGCCAACGACTTCATCAACCCGATCATCAAGGGTCTGTGGGACCCGGACCGTATGCGGGACGCCGACGACCCGGACCGGGGTGTCGACGACAACGACCTCTCGGGCGACCAGGGCGTGACCGACCCGACGCCGGCGCCGGTCAAGGCACAGGCGGTGCGGCCGCCGTACCACAGCAACGCTGCGACGGCGGGCAAGGTGTTCTTCGACTCCCCCGAGGGCACGATGGTCTGCTCGGCGACCGTGGTGGAGGATCCGGCCCACCCGGGCAAGTCCAGCCTGGTGTGGACGGCGGGGCACTGTGTGCACGCCGGCAAGAAGGGCGGCTGGTACCGCAACATCGCGTTCGTGCCGTCGTACAACGACAAGGGCATGACGGAAGAGCAGTTGCAGAACGCCACCAAGGAGCAGGTCGCTCCGTTCGGCGTGTGGTGGGGTGACTGGGCGCAGACCTCCCAGCAGTGGATCGAGCAGGGCGGGGAGACGGGCGGGGACGGCGCCTCGTACGACTACGCGGTCATCCATGTGACGCCGGAGCAGGGCAACGGCGGCAAGTCGCTGGAGGAGACGGTCGGTTCGGCGCTCCCGGTGAACTTCAAGGCTCCGGCGGTGCCGCAGGTGGAGAGCATCACGGCGACCGGTTACCCGGCGGCGGCGCCGTTCGACGGTCAGTCGCTGTACCAGTGCCAGGACAAGCCGGGGCGGCTGTCCATCAACAAGGCGGACCCGACGATGTACCGGATCGGCTGCACGATGACGGGCGGTTCGTCCGGCGGTGGCTGGGTGGCGACCGGTTCCGACGGCAAGCCGGCTCTGGTGTCCAACACCTCGATCGGGCCGGTGAGTTCCGGCTGGCTTGCGGGTCCGCGGCTGGGTGACGTGGCCGAGGGCGTGTATCAGGCGGTCAGCAAGAAGTTCGCCGCTCAGTAGCGGCGGACGGGCGCGGCCGAGTCACAGGCGGCGGCGAGGTCCCGCACGGGAGACCTTCACTCCCTCGCCGCCGTTCGTCCCAGCCCCACGGGCACAGTGGGGTGTCATCACATGCATCAACGGGGGTAATCGCACCATGCGTTCCATACGTACGCCCTTCGCCCACCGGCGCGGACGGCGGCGCACCGTCCTGGCCGCCACCGGCCTGGTCGCGGCGCTGGCACTCACGGCCGCGGCCTGCGGCGGCTCGGCCGACGACAGCAAGGCCGGCGACAAGCCCGGCACTTCGCAGGCGGCCGACGACGGTGGCGGCAAGGTCGAGATCCCGGCCGACATCGCCGGCAAGCTCAAGGAACACGGCATCGACGTCGACAAGTGGGGCGACGGCGGCTGGCAGGACTGGGACAAGGACAAGTGGCTCAGTGAGGCCAAGGACTTCGTCAACCCGGTGATCGAGGGCCTGTGGAAGCCGGAGCGGATGAAGTCCGCGAAGGAGGCCGACAAGACGGTCTCGACGAAGGACGCCTCGGCCGACCAGGGCGTCAGCGACCCGGAGCCGCAGCCCGTGCAGGCACAGGCGGAGAAGACGCCGTACCACGACAACGCGGCGCCCGTCGGCAAGGTCTTCTTCGACTCGCCCGAGGGTTCGATGGTCTGTTCGGGCACCGGTCAAGGACGTCAACCACCCGGGCAAGTCCAACCTGGTGTGGACGGCGGGGCACTGTGTGCACGCCGGCAAGAAGGGCGGCTGGTACCGCAACATCGCGTTCGTGCCGTCGTACAACGACCTGGGCAAGCCCGAGGCGGAGCTGGCGAACGCGACGGCGTCGCAGATCGCACCGTACGGCCAGTGGTGGGCGGACTGGGCGTCGACCTCGAACCAGTGGACCCAGGGCGGCTCGGAGACGGGCGGCGCGGGTGCCACGTACGACTACGCGGTGCTGCACGTGAAGCCCGAGTCCGGGTCGAAGTCCCTGGAGGAGACCGTCGGCGCGGCGCTGGACGTGGACTTCTCCGCGCCGTCCTCCGCGGTGAGCAGCATGGGCGCCTGGGGGTATCCGGCCGCGCCGCCGTACGGCGGTCAGCGGATGTTCCGGTGCATCGACCGGCCGGGGCGGCTGTCGCTGAGCCCGGCGCTGCCGACGATGTACCGCATCGGCTGCACGATGACCGGTGGCTCGTCCGGCGGCGGCTGGTTCCGGGTGGTGGACGGCAGGACCGAGCTGGTGTCGAACACCTCGATCGGCCCGACGGACAACACCTGGCTGGCGGGTCCGCAGCTCGGCCAGGAGGCCGAGGCGCTCTACCAGAACATGAGCAGGACGTACGGCGGCCGGTGACACCGGCACGGCGAAGGCCCGCCTCCGCTGTGCGCGGGGGCGGGCCTTCGTGCGCAGATGGTCAGAGCGCGGGAGCCGGCACGTACGGCGCGAGGTCCGCGGCCAGTTCCTCGTGGACGCGCACCTTGAGCAGGGTGCCCTCCGCGGTGTGCTCCTCGGAGATCACCTCGCCCTCGGTGTGGGCGCGGGCCACCAGCTTGCCGTGCGTGTAGGGCACGAGCGCCTCGATCTCGACCGAGGGACGCGGCAGCTCGTTGTCGATGAGCGCGAGCAGTTCGTCGATGCCCTGACCGGTGCGCGCCGAGACCGCGATGGACCGCTTCTCGACCCGCAGCAGCCGCTGGAGCACCAGCGGGTCGGCCGCGTCCGCCTTGTTGATCACGACGATCTCGGGTACGCCGGTGGCGCCGACGTCCCTGATCACCTCGCGTACGGCGGCCAGCTGCTCCTCGGGCACCGGATGCGAACCGTCCACCACGTGCAGGATCAGGTCGGAGTCGCCGACCTCCTCCATGGTGGAGCGGAACGCCTCGACCAGGTGGTGCGGCAGGTGCCGTACAAAGCCGACCGTGTCGGTCAGCGTGTACAGGCGGCCGCTCGGGGTCTCCGCCCGGCGGACGGTCGGGTCCAGGGTCGCGAACAGGGCGTTCTCGACCAGCACACCCGCGCCCGTGAGGCGGTTGAGCAGGGAGGACTTGCCGGCGTTGGTGTAGCCCGCGATGGCGACGGACGGCACCTTGTTGCGGCGGCGCTCCTGGCGCTTGATCTCGCGGCCGGTCTTCATGTCCGCGATCTCCCGGCGCATCTTCGCCATCTTCTCGCGGATCCGGCGCCGGTCCGTCTCGATCTTGGTCTCACCGGGGCCACGCGTCGCGAGGCCGCCGCGACCGCCACCCATCTGCCGGGACAGCGACTGACCCCAGCCACGGAGCCTCGGCAGCATGTACTGCATCTGTGCGAGCGCCACCTGCGCCTTGCCCTCTCGGGACTTGGCGTGCTGGGCGAAGATGTCCAGGATCAGGGCCGTACGGTCGATGACCTTGACCTTGACGACGTCCTCGAGCTGGATCAGCTGGCCGGGGCTCAGTTCACCGTCGCAGATGACAGTGTCCGCGCCCGTTTCGATGACGATGTCCCGCAGTTCGAGGGCCTTGCCGGAGCCGATGTAGGTGGCCGCGTCGGGCTTGTCGCGGCGCTGGATCACACCGTCGAGCACGACCGCGCCCGCGGTCTCCGCGAGGGCGGCCAGCTCGGCGAGGGAGTTGTCCGCGTCCTGCACGGTCCCGGTGGTCCACACGCCGACGAGCACGACGCGCTCCAGTCGGAGCTGTCGGTACTCGACCTCGGTGACGTCCTCGAGCTCGGTGGAGAGGCCCACCACGCGGCGCAGGGCCGCGCGCTCGGAGCGGTCGAACTGGTCGCCGTCACGCTCTCCGTCGATCTCGTGGCTCCAGGCGACGTCCTCTTCCATCAGGGCATCGGCCCGAAGACCTTCGGGGTAGGCGTGCGCGAAGCGCTTGGTGTCCTGGGAAGGGGAAGAAGAGGAGGTCATTGGATCCTTACGTCGGTGGATATGCCGATATGCAATCGGCTACGGCGATCGCTGGTTACAACGCACGGGGACGTTCGGAGATTCCCGTGCCCGCCCCGTGCCGCGCCGACCTGACGATGGTCGCACGGCACGGCCCGTCTCGTCACCGGGTTATCGCGCGGCCGCCTTCGCCGGCGGCGCGGCCTTCCATTCCCCGTGCCCGGGCATCGGCGGGGTCTTCGCGCCGTACAGCCAGGCTTTGAAGAACCCGCTCAGATCGCGTCCGGCGGTGCTCGAGGCCAGGCGCTCGAAGTCGGCCGTCGTCACGGTGCCGTCCCGGTGCGTCCGGGCCCAGGTCCGCTCCAGCCGCTCGAAGGCGGGCCGGCCGATCTCCTGGCGCAGGGCGTACAGCACCAGGGCGGCGCCGTCGTAGACGTTCGGCCGGAAGATCCCGATCTTCTGGCCCGCGCTGGGCGGCTTGGGCGCGGCGGGCGGTCCACCGGACTCACGCCAGCTGTCGGAGGCTCTGTAGGCCGCCTTCATACGGTCCGCCATGGGCCTGTGCGCCTTCTCCTCGGCGTACAGGGCCTCGTACCAGGTGGCGTGCCCCTCGTTCAGCCACAGGTCGGACCAGGTGCGCGGGCTGACGCTGTCACCGAACCACTGGTGGGACAACTCGTGAACCATGATCGACTCGACGTACCACTTGGGGTAGGCGGGCTCGGTGAACACGTTCTTCTCGAAGAGAGAGAGGGTCTGCGTCTCGAGTTCGAAGCCGGTGGTGGCCTGGGCCATCAGCAGGCCGTACGTCTCGAACGGGTAGGGTCCGACCTTTTTCTCCATCCAGGCGATCTGGTCGGGAGTCTTGGCGAGCCAGGGTTCGAGGGCCTTGCGGTCGGCGGTGGGCACGACGTCGCGCACGGGCAGTCCGTGCGGGCCGGTGCGGTGCAGCACGGTCGACCGGCCGATGGACACCTGGGCCAGCTCGGTGGCCATGGGGTGCTGGGTGCGGTACGTCCACGTGGTCGAGCTTCCGACCTTGTCCACTCCGGTCGGCAGGCCGTTGGCGACGGCCGTGTAGCGGTTGGGCGCGGTGACCCGGATCGTGAACATCGCTTTGTCGGACGGGTGGTCGTTGCACGGGAACACCAGGTGCGCGGCGTCGGCCTGGTTGGCCATGGCGAGTCCGTCGGTCGTCCGCACCCAGCCGCCGTCGTGGCCCTTGGCGGGCCTCGGGTCGCTGGTGTGCCGCACGGTGATGCGCGTCCAGCTGCCCCGGGGCAGCGCCCGCTCGGGGGTCACGACGAGGTCGTCACCCGCGCGGCTGAAGGTGGCGCGCCTGCCGTCGACCTCGACGGAGTCGACCTTGCCGTGCGCGAAGTCGAGGTTGAGGCGGTCCAGGCCGGTGGTCGTCCAGGCGTCGATGGTGGTGACGGCCTTGAGGGGCTTGTCGTTGGTGCCGGGATAGGTCAGGGACAGGTCGTACGACGCGACGTCGTATCCGGGGTTCCCCAGGTACGGGAAGAGACGGTCGCCGACGCCCAACGGAGGGGCGGGGGCGCTCGCGGCGAGCAGACAGACGGAGACGGCGGAGGCGAGGAGGGCCGCCGCGCGCCGAGGGCTCCGGCCGGCCGGCCGGGCCTGCGGAAGCGGCCGGGGCGGCCGGACGGTGCGGGGAGTGAGCAGCATGGACCACCGCTACCAGCGCGGGCGCGGGCAGCGGCGACGACGCGCGCCCGTCCCACCCGAACGGTTGGCCCGGGGCGCGTCCGTCAGGGGGCCGGGGGCTGGTTGCGAGCCCGGCTCAGGGCCTGTACGGCCGGCGGCCCGGGCGTGCGTGTCACGAGGTCGGGGACAGGGCCGCGGATGCCGATGTGCGGTGCCGTGGCTGGCGGACACCAGGGCGCCCGGCACGAACGCAGGGGCTGCCGGCGTGGCCGTCGGTAAGCCGGGGACGGCGGCTGCGGAGGCCACGGCCAAGTGCTGCGCCCGGCCGGGTCGTGGACGCACGGCACGTCCAGACAGTGGCTGGACGCGGCCGTCACGACGTCGGCATCTGGTGCTGCGCCCGGCTCACGTCGTACACGCCCGGTACGTTGCGCATGGCCCGCATGAGGGCCGGAAGGCGGGCCGCGTCGGGGAGTTGCAGGGTGTAGGTGTGCCGGACGCGCTGCTGGCTCGGTGGTTCTACGGTCGCGGAGACGATCTCGGCGCCTTCGAGGGCGATGGCCTCGGTGAGGTCGGCGAGCAGATGGGGGCGGCCGAACGATTCCGCGAACAACGTGACCCTGCACTCGGTCGTGTCGCCCCAGCGCACGCCGATCTCGGGGCGCCCCCCGCTCTTCATGTGCGCCACCGCCGGGCATTCCACGCGGTGCACGGTCACCACTCCCCCACGCACGGAGAATCCGGTGACCTCGTCGGGCGGCACGGGCGTACAGCACCCGGCGAGGCGGGCGGTGGCGCCGGCACGGTCCAGCAGGACTTCGGCTCCTCGGGGGCGGGCGGGGGCCTCGGCGGTAGGGGGGGCGCCCGCGCCTTCGGGAGTGAGCCGGGCGATGGTGGTGGTGCGATTGCCGGGGTCGGCCTCTGCGCCGCTCCCGTCGCGCGGTGCCGCTTCGCGCAACCCCTCACGGGGTCCTTGGCGGAACCGGCTCGCCTCGGCCCGCGCCGCGTCCGTCCCGTCGCCCCCCGGATGCGCCGCCAGCCACCGCTGGATGGCGATCCGGGCCGCGGGGGTGTGCGCGTGCTCCAGCCATTCCCGGGACGGCTCGGACGCGGGGTCCTGGCCCATCAGGAGCTGGACGCTGTCGCCGTCCTTGAGGACCGTACTGAGTGTCGCCAGGCGGCCGTTGACGCGGGCGCCGATGCAGGCGTGCGCGTCCTCGCCGTACTGCGCGTAAGCGGCGTCCACGCAGGTCGCGCCCTCGGGCAGCCCCAGGGTGCCGCCGTCCGGGCGGAAGACGGTGATCTCGCGGTCCTGGGCGAGGTCCTCGCGCAGCGTCGACCAGAAGGTGTCCGGGTCGGGCGCGGCGCGCTGCCAGTCGAGGAGACGGGAGAGCCAGCCGGGGCGGGTGGGGTCGGCGCGCTCGCCGTCGGCCGGAGCACCGTCCGCCGTCTGGTCCTCCGAGGTGTCCGAGGTCTCCGCGGGAGGAGCGTAGGGATTGCCGAGCGCGATCACGCCGGCCTCGGCGACGCGGTGCATCTGGTGGGTGCGGATGAGGACTTCGGCGACCTGGCCGTCCGCGCGGGCGACGGCGGTGTGCAGCGACTGGTACAGGTTGAACTTCGGTACGGCGATGAAGTCCTTGAACTCCGAGACGACGGGCGTCATACAGGTGTGCAGCTCGCCCAGGACGCCGTAGCAGTCCGCGTCCTCGCTGACGAGTACCAGCAGGCGGCCGAAGTCGGCGCCGCGCAGCCGTCCGCGTTTGCGGGCCACGCGGTGCACGGAGACGAAGTGCCTGGGGCGGATGAGGACTTCGGCCTGGATGTCGGCCTCGCGCAGCACGCCCCGCACCTCGTCGGCGATCTCCGCGAGCGGGTCGCCGGAGCGCGTCGCGTTGCCGGCGATCAACTCCCGTGTGTGTGCGTACTCCTCGGGGTGCAGGATCGCGAAGACCAGGTCCTCCAGCTCGGTCTTGAGTGCCTGTACACCGAGTCGCTCGGCGAGCGGGATGAGGACGTCGCGGGTGACCCGGGCGATGCGGGCCTGTTTCTCGGGGCGCATCACGCCGAGGGTGCGCATGTTGTGCAGGCGGTCGGCGAGTTTGATCGACATCACGCGGACGTCGTTGCCGGTGGCGACGAGCATCTTGCGGAAGGTCTCCGGCTCGGCGGCGGCGCCGTAGTCGACCTTCTCCAGTTTCGTCACCCCGTCGACCAGATAACGGACCTCCTCGCCGAACTGTTCCCGCACCTGATCGAGCGTCACGTCGGTGTCCTCGACGGTGTCGTGGAGCAGAGAAGCCGTCAAGGTCGTGGTCTCGGCGCCGAGTTCGGCCAGGATGAGGGTCACGGCGAGCGGATGCGTGATGTACGGCTCGCCGCTCTTGCGCATCTGTCCGCGGTGCGAGGACTCGGCCAGCACATAGGCCCGGCGCAGCGGTTCCAGGCCGGCGTCCGGGTAGTGGGCGCGGTGGGCCTCGACGACGTGGCTGATGGCGTCGGGCAGCTTGTCACGGGCGGGTGAGCCCAGCAGCGCGGCCCGGCCGAGCCGCCGCAGATCGATCCGCGCGCGGGCCTTCCTGCGCGGCGCCGCAGGGGTGACAGGGCCTGGGCTCGCGGGGTTCGTGGCCTCCGCACTCATGGGCACCTCCGGCTCGTGGACCGGCGGACGGGGCCACAGGGCATACGCGGCTCAGGGATGGCGACGTTCCCCCGTCCGTGCCGGTGCTTGATGCTATCGAGCCCATCACGCCCGATTGACCGCCTCTCGCCGAGCGTGAAACGGATCACCCATTCGAGCGACGATCTGGAGGTTTACGGTTTTACGCCACCCGTACGACGGTCGGCAGTGGTTTCCCGGCGTGCCGAAGAACAACGGCCTCGAATCCGGTCGTCGCAGGGCGCCGAGGCCACGGATCACACGGTCAACGGGCCGCGTTTTCCAGCCATTCGGCCTCGATCAGGCCTTCGGCGACGATCACCGCGGGGCCGGTCATCTCGATCTCGCCGTCGGGGCGTTCGGTGATCACGAGGCGTCCGCCGGGCACGTCGACGGTGTACGTCGCCGGGGTGCCGGTGACGGCCGGGTCGGCGCCGTCCCGACGGGCGGCGGCCACGGCGACGGCGCATGCGCCCGTGCCGCAGGAGCGGGTCTCGCCGGCGCCTCGCTCGTGCACGCGCATCGCCACGTGCCCGTGCCCGCGGTCTACCACGAACTCCACGTTGACGCCGTCCGGGTAGGCGGACGCCGGGGCGACGGGCGGCGGGCTGTACAGGCTGCCGGCGTGCGCGAGGTCGTCGACGAAGGCGACCGCGTGCGGGTTGCCCATGTTGACGTTGCGCGCGGGCCAGCTGCGCTCTCCGACGCTCACGGTGACGTCGTCCCCTTCGGGGAGGCGGGCGCTGCCCATGCCTACGGTGACGTCCCCGTCCTTGGCGATCTGCACCCTCTTCACGCCCGCGCGGGTGGCGACGTTGATGTCGCCCTCGGCCACGTGTCCGGCGTGCTGGAGGTAGCGCACGAACACGCGCACACCGTTGCCGCACATCTCGGCGACGGAGCCGTCGCCGTTGCGGTAGTCCATGAACCACTCGGCCTCGCCGGCCATCGCCTGTGCCTCGGGGTGCGCGGCGGACCGTACGACGTGCAGCACGCCGTCACCGCCGATGCCCGCGCGCCGGTCGCACAGGGCGGCGACGGTGGCCGGGGTCAGGTCGAGGGCGTTCTCGGGGTCGGGGACGATCACGAAGTCGTTCTCGGTGCCGTGACCCTTGAGGAAGGCGATCCGCGTGCTCATTCCTCGATCGTACGGGGTCGGTACGACGACCTCGTCCCCGATACCGGCTCAGCGCAGCCGGGCCACGCGCCAGACGGCGAGGACCGCGACGACGGCCACGACCAGCACATACGCGAGGACGACCCGCCAGTCCGGCCGGGGCCCCGAACCGCGCGCGGGCAGGCCCGGGAAGGTGTAGCCCACACGGCGGGCGGCCATCATGCCCCAGCCGGCGGCACAGGAGCAGATCAGCAGACCCAGCATGGCGATGACCGCCCCGCTGTCACCGAAGTCGAACGCCAGCGGGAAGGCGAACATCAGGGAGCCGACCGCGGCCAGACCGACGATGGGAGCGAGCTGCCAGATGCGCAGCCGGCGCTGCGGCCGCAGCTCGACCTCGACCTCGGGGCCGCCCGCGAACATCTCCTCGGGCTCCGGACCGTCGGCGGTGACGCCACCCACGGTGTCGTCGGGTCCGTCGGGGCTCAGACGGTCCTCGTCCGGCTCCGGCCCGTCACCGTCGGTGGTGACAGGCTCTGTGCCTTGTGCGGTGTCGCGAGGGCCGGCCTCCATCGCCACGCGCCCTCCCAACTCGGACTCCACTTGGTCGATCGAAGCTCGATGATGGCATGGCGCCACAGGCCCCGATGACCGGCGGCGCATCCCGATGCCATCACGTGATCAGGCTGTAACCGGTCGTTCGACCAATGCCAGCGCCAGGTTCGGAAGTTCCGTACGGTCCGCCGCGGCCCCACTCAGCCAGTGCACCCGGGGGTCGCGCCTGAACCACGAATCCTGGCGGCGCGCGAAGCGTTTGGTGGCCCGCACGGTCTCCGCGCGGGCCTCCTCCTCGGTGCACTCGCCGGAGAGCGCCGCGAGCACCTGCTGGTAGCCGAGGGCACGTGACGCCGTGCGCCCCTCGCGCAGGCCCTGTGCCTCCAGCGCGCGCACCTCGTCGACGAGCCCTGCGTCCCACATCCGGTCGACGCGGCGTGCGATGCGCTCGTCCAGCTCGGGGCGGGTGACGTCGACGCCGATCTGGATCGTGTCGTACACGGAGTCGTGGCCCGGGAGGTTGGCCGTGAAGGGCTGGCCGGTGATCTCGATCACCTCGAGGGCGCGGACGATACGGCGACCGTTGCTGGGCAGGATCGCCCGGCCTGCTTCGGGGTCGGCGGCGCAGAGGCGTGCGTGCAGCGCTCCGGAGCCCCGCAGCGCGAGCTCCTCCTCCAGCCGGGCCCTGACCTCGGGGTCGGTGCCGGGGAACTCCAGATTGTCGACCGCACCGCGGACATACAGGCCCGAGCCGCCGACCAGGACCGGCCAGCGGCCGCGGGCGAGCAGGTCGTCGATCCTGGCGCGGGCGAGCTTCTGGTACTCGGCGACGGAGGCCGTGACGGTGACGTCCCAGATGTCCAGGAGATGGTGCGGAACGCCGCCCCGCTCCTCGGGCGTCAGCTTGGCTGTGCCGATGTCCATCCCGCGGTAGAGCTGCATGGAGTCGGCGTTGACGACCTCGCCGCCGAGTCGCTGGGCCAGGAAGACGCCCAGATCGGACTTTCCGGCCGCGGTGGGTCCGACGACGGCGATGACGCGGGGGGCGGGGAGTGCACTGCTCACAGCACCAGTTTCGCAAACCTCGCGGCCACGCCTCGAACGGGTTACATGACGGCACGTGATCAGCCTCGTTGCCCGCGGCGAGGTGCCCGTCGCCGGTCTCGGGGGCGGTGACCGGGGCGGCACGAACGAGTGCACCGGGCGACGCAGGATTCCGCCCGCACGAGTAACGTATGGAGTGGATATGGGTGTTTTTGCGCGACTTCTCAGGAAGTCAAAGGCCGCGGAGGAGATGTCGGCCGTCGAGGCCCGGGCCGGTACGGAGCCGGCCGGGCGCGCGGCGGAGGAATCGGCGGAGCAGTCCGCGGGGCAGACGGCGTCCGCCGAACGCGCCGCAGCGGAAGGCGCCGAGATTCCCCGGCAGCAGTCGGCCGACGAGGTCGCGGACAGCGCGGCCGGCGAGGGCGCCCGCAAGTAACTGTCCCGCGAGGGAAGGTGTACCGATGGGTCTTTTGGACAACATGAAGGCCAAGCTCGCCCCGGCCAAGGACAAGGTGTCGGACCTCGCTCAGCAGCACGGGGGCAAGATCACGGGCGGCATCGACAAGGCCGCGAAGGTCGTCGACGAGAAGACCAAGGGCAAGTACAGCGAGAAGATCCACACGGGCACGGACAAGGCCAGGCACGCGATGGACCGGCTCGCGCACAAGAGCGGCCCTGAGGCGCCCGAGGCGCCCGACGCCACGACGCCCACGCCCCCGGAGACACCGCCTCCGGCTTCCTGAACGGCACGGCAGGGTACGACGATCGGCGGACGGCCGCGGAGCGAGGTATTGCAGCTCCCGGCCGTCCGCCGTTTCCGCTTGTCCCTCGTCTACGACCAGGTGGCGACCAGATACCCCACGCCGTACGGCGCGTCCTCGTACAGCAGGGAGCCTTCGAGGTGTGCCTGCTCCCCCGCGCCCGCCAGAACTTGCCAGGGGGCCCGGCCGGCCGCCTTCAGTTCGTGCGCCAGATCCGGATCCAGGACTTTCAGGGCAGGTACGTCCGCGGAGCCGAGGGCGTGGGCGACCTCCGCGTCGAACGGGGCCGCCCGCTCGTCCAGATAGCCGGGTGCCTTGAGCGTGCGGCTGGCGCTCGCGTCACCCATCACCAGGAGTGCCACCCGCTCGGCCCGCGCGGCGATCTCCCTTCCCCTTTCGATACACCGCTCGGGCGCCAGCGGTTCCGCCACACCGAGTCCCTCGATCGGGGCGTCCGCCCAGCCGGTCCGCTCCAGGAGCCAGGCGGCGACGGCGAGGGACGACGGCAGCTCACGCTCGGAGCCGGCCGCGGCGCCCTCGTCCCGGCCGAGCCGTACGTCCACCTCCACGCCGAAGCCGCGGAAGGAACCCCGGGCGCCCTGCGGATACGGCCCGACCGCTTCCTCCTCGGCGGGCCCGACGACCACCAGCCGGTCGGGGCGGGCTGCGGCGAGCACGCCGAGCGCGTCCGTGCAGGCGGCACGCGCCGCGTCCAGTTCGGTGGCGGCACCCGCGGCGACCTCGGGCACGAGGAGCGGCGGGCAGGGACAGACGGCGGCGGCGACAAGCATGATCGGCAGCGTAACTCCGCAGGGCGCCGCCCGGCAGCGGCGCGGGGTGGACGGGGTCAGTCGCAGCCGCAGGCACTGCCCGAGGCGACCGGCAGCGGCTCGGGCACGCCGATCTTCGGCAGGCCGAGCAGCACACCGGCCGGCTTGGCCGCCTCCGCCGCGTTCCGCTTCTCCCAGGCGTCGCCCGCGCGCGTGCGGCGCACGTCGAGGACGGGGCCCTCGGCGAGGAGGTGGTGCGGGGCGGCGTACGTGATCTCGACGGTGACGACGTCGCCGGGGCGCACCTCCTGGTCCGGCTTGGTGAAATGGACGAGGCGGTTGTCGGGGGCGCGGCCGGAGAGGCGGTGGGTGGCGCCGTCCTTGCGGCCCTCGCCCTCGGCGACCATCAGCTCGAGCGTGCGTCCGACCTGCTTCTTGTTCTCCTCCCAGGAGATCTCCTCCTGGAGCGCGACGAGACGCTCGTAGCGCGCCTGGACGACCTCCTTGGGGATCTGGTTCTCCATGGTCGCGGCCGGCGTGCCGGGCCGCTTGGAGTACTGGAAGGTGAAGGCCTGCGCGAAGCGCGCCTCGCGCACGACGTGCAGCGTCTGCTCGAAGTCCTCCTCGGTCTCGCCGGGGAAGCCCACGATGATGTCGGTGGTGATCGCGGCGTGCGGGATGGCGGCCCGCACCTTCTCGATGATCCCGAGGTAGCGCTCCTGCCGGTACGAGCGGCGCATCGCCTTCAGGACCGTGTCCGAGCCGGACTGCAGCGGCATGTGCAGCTGCGGCATCACGTTCGGCGTCTCGGCCATGGCGGCGATCACGTCGTCGGTGAAGTCGCGCGGGTGCGGGGAGGTGAAGCGGACCCGCTCCAGGCCCTCGACGCCTCCGCAGGCCCGCAGCAGCTTGCTGAACGCCTCGCGGTCACCGATGTCGGAGCCGTACGCGTTCACGTTCTGGCCGAGCAGCGTGATCTCGGAGACACCCTCGGCGACCAGGGCCTCCACCTCGGCCAGGATGTCGCCGGGGCGGCGGTCCTTCTCCTTGCCGCGCAGGGCCGGGACGATGCAGAAGGTGCACGTGTTGTTGCAGCCGACGGAGATCGAGACCCAGGCGGCGTACGCGCTCTCGCGCCGCGTCGGCAGGGTGGAGGGGAACGCCTCGAGGGACTCGGCGATCTCGACCTGCGCCTCCTCCTGCACGCGCGCGCGTTCCAGCAGCACCGGAAGTTTGCCGATGTTGTGCGTGCCGAAGACGACGTCCACCCAGGGCGCCTTCTGGACGATGGTGTCGCGGTCCTTCTGCGCCAGACAGCCGCCGACCGCGATCTGCATCCCGGGGCGGCTCGCCTTCTTGGGCGCGAGCCGGCCGAGGTTGCCGTACAGCCGGTTGTCGGCGTTCTCGCGCACGGCACAGGTGTTGAAGACGACGACGTCGGCGTCCCCGTCCGACCCCTCGGGCGCACGCACGTAACCGGCCTCTTCGAGCAGCCCGGACAATCGCTCGGAATCGTGGACGTTCATCTGGCACCCGTAGGTGCGGATCTCATAGCTCTTGGGTGCGGGAACGTCCACTGCGAGGCTCCGGTCGCTGCTGCTGGTCATTCCTCAAGGGTAGGTGGTCCCTGGAGGAGCCCGGTCCGGGATTTCGGCGACGGGGGCGATGGGCAGGCGAGGTGGCGTGGACGCCGGGGCACCGCTCAGCCACGCCGCGCAGGTGGTCCCCTCGCCGAACAGCACTCCGCCGGCGCGGATCGGGCCGGCCACCCGTCCGCCCGGTGCGGCCGGAGGCCGGCGGCGGTGGCCGGACGGGAGCCGGGCGCCCCAGCCGACACGGAGGGCGCCGAACGGCGTCAGGAGCCGGCGGCGGATGCCGGGCGGCGGCGCTTGTGAGACGCCGCCGGGGGCCCGGCGCCCGCAGGCTCAGTGGCCGCCGGGGGTCCACCCCTGCCGCCGCAGCACCTCCGACACGTCCGGCACCCGATAGTGCTCCCCCTTGAGCACCTTGCCGTCGCCCCGGCGCGCGACCTGCCCGTCGGGACCCAGCTTGCTCATGTTGGAGCGGTGGACCTCGGCGATCACCGCGTCGAGGTCGATCCCGTGGACCAGCGCCGTGCCGTACGCCACGTACACCACATCGGCCAGTTCGTGCGCGAGCCGGTCCAAGGGGCCGGTGACCGAGACCTCGGCGACCTCCGCGGCCTCCTCGGCCAGCAGTTCCCCGCGGTGCGCGGCGAGTTCGGGGGACACTTCGGTCGGCGTGCTGCGGGCGTCGAGACCGAAGGCGCGGTGGAACTCATGGACGAGGCCGGCGGGAGAGGAGCTCATGCCGCGACTCTAACCGCCGCCTCCGACGGTCCCGGCCGCCGCCGACGGTCTCGCCCTGAGCCCGGCCTGGTCAGGACCGCGGGCGGACTGGCAGGATCGCGCGCATGTCCAAGGTGATCTCCCGCATCAGCAGCCGCCGGGCGCTCCAGGGCACGGCCGCCGGTGTCGTCGCTCTCGGGCTGCTGCTGTGGTGGCTGCTGCCCCTGGGCGAGGAACCGCCGAGCGGGACGATCACCTTCAGCACGGGCACATCGCGCGGGGTCTACCAGGAGTACGGAGAGCGACTGCGCAACGAGCTCGACCGGGACATGCCGGGCCTGACGGTGCGGCTGCAGCACAGCGCCGGTTCGCAGGAGAACGTGCGACGGGTGGCGACCGGCGAGGCCGACTTCACCATCGCGGCGGCCGACGCCGTGGAGACGTACGACATCGCGGGCCGCGAAGGGTCGCAGGAGCTGCGCGGGGTGGCCCGGCTCTACGACGACTACGTGCAGGTCATCGTGCCGAACGACTCGGACGTCAAGTCCATCCCGGACCTGCGGCACAAGCGGGTGGCCACCGGTCCCGTCAACTCCGGTGTACGGCTGATAGCGAACCGGGTGCTCAAGGCGGCGGGGATCGACCCCGCGAAGGACATCACGCCGATGTCGGACGGCATCGACACCGGTCCCGACGAGTTGATGCGCGGCCGGATCGACGCGTTGTTCTGGTCGGGCGGTCTGCCCACGAACGGACTGGTCCAGCTGGCCCGGAAGTTCGACTTCCGGTTCGTCCCGATCGAAGCCGACCTGGTGGCCACGCTGCACCGCCAGAGCGAGGCCGCCCGCTACTACCGGGCCACCAACATGCCGGAGTCGGCCTACCCGTCCGTGCAGCAGGGCTCCACTGTGCCCACGATCGCGGTGTCCAACCTCCTGATGACCCGCGAGGACATGGACCCCCGGCTCACCGAGTGGGTGACCCGCACAGTGATCAAGAGCCGCGACGACATCGGCGCCCACGTCCACTCGGCCCAACTCGTCGACCTGCGCACCGCGATCTACACGGACCCACTGATCCTGCACGAGGGCGCACGGCGCTACTACCGCTCGGTGAAGCCGTGAACTCGTGCTGCCGTGAACTCGTGCTGCCATGAACTCGAGCTGCCATGAACTCGAGCGGCCGTAGAACGTGCGGCCGTGAACAAAGCCCGGACCTCCACGAAGGCACCGCCCTCAGCCGCCGCTCCTCGGCACCGTCACCGTCACCCTCAGTCCCGTCGGCTCGTGGTGGGCGTACGTGATCGAGCCGCCGCCCGCCGAGAGCAGGGCCCGGGTGATGGACAGGCCGAGGCCCGAGCCCTTGATGTTCTGGTGGCGGCCGCTGCGCCAGAAGCGGTCGCCCACGCGGGCGAGTTCCTCGTCGGTGAGGCCCGGTCCGGTGTCCGTGACCACGACGGTCGAGGTCTCGCCGTTGGAGGAGACGGCCACCTCGACCGAGCCGTCCTCGGGGGTGAACTTCACCGCGTTGTCTATCACCGCGTCCAGAGCGCTGGACAGGGTGATCGGGTCGGCCCACGCGGTGGTCGGCGGGCAGTCCGCGGTGAGCAAAACACCCTTGGCCTCGGCGGCCGGTGCCCAGGCGGCCACCCGCTCGGTGGCGAGCTGCCCGATGTCGGTGAGTCGCAGGTCCGCGTCGGCGTGCTCGGCCAGTGCCAGGTCGAGCAGGTCGTCCAGGACCTGTGCGAGGCGCTTGCCCTCGGTGCGGACCGAGGCGATCTCCTCGTTGCCATCGGGCAGTTCGAGGGCGAGCAGTTCGATGCGCAGCAGCAGCGCCGCGAGGGGATTGCGCAACTGGTGCGAGGCGTCCGCGACGAAGGCGCGCTGCTGCTCCAGCACGTCCTCGACGTTGTCCGCCATCTCGTTGAACGCACGGGCCAGCCGCTGGAGTTCCGGCGGGCCGCCGGCCGCCGCGACCCGCGACTTCAGCCGGCCGCTCGCGATCGCGTGGGTGGTGACGTCGAGGATGCGCACGGGCCTGAGCACCCAGCCGGTCAGCCGCAGCGCGGCACCGACGGCCAGCAGCATCGCGGCGATCTCCCCGGCCCCGATGAGCAGCCACCCGCGCAGCGTCCGCGAACGCATCGCCCCGGTGGGCGAGTCGGTGACCACGACGGCCACGACGTCGCCGTCCCGGATCACCGGTGACGCGACGACGAGGCGGCTGCGCTGCCAGGGCCACACCTGCTCCGGGTCATGGCTGCGCCGGCTGAGCAAGGCCTCCTGGAACGCCTCGCGCACCTCCCCCGTCCGGGGCAGGAGCCAGTCGCCGGGCGCGTTGGCCATCGCCGAGTCGTTGCGGTAGAAGACGCCCACGCGGATGCCGTACACGCCGTAATAGCTGTCGAGTTCGCGGCTCAGGGTCTCCCTGCGGTCGTCCGTGGTCGTACGGCGGGGACCGCTGGGCCCGTCGGTGACGGACTGGGCGAGCACCGCGAAGCGTGCCGTGTCGTCGATCCGGTCGACGACCACCGTCTGCTGCTGGGCGGCGGCCACGCTGATGGCGAGGGGCATGCCGAGGGCGAGCAGGACGGCCGCCATCAGGACGATGAGCAGCGGGAGAAGACGTGTGCGCACCCGTCCCCGCTAGGCGGCCGGTGCGACGAGCCGGTAGCCGACGCCGCGGACGGTCTCGATCAGCGCGGGCATCCGCAGCTTGGCGCGCAGGGAGGCGACGTGCACCTCCAGGGTGCGCCCGGTGCCCTCCCAACTGGTACGCCACACCTCGCTGATGATCTGCTCCCGCCGGAAGACCACGCCCGGGCGCTGGGCGAGCAGCGCGAGGAGGTCGAACTCCTTACGGGTCAGTTGGACGACCGAACCGTCCACGCTGACCTGACGGGTGGGCAGTTCGATGTGGACGGGGCCGAGGCGCAGAGCGCTCTCGACGCCCGGCACGACGTCCTCCTGGACGGTGCGCCGGCTGACGGCGTGGATCCGGGCGAGCAGTTCGCCGGTGTCGTACGGCTTCACCACGTAGTCGTCGGCGCCGAGGTTGAGCCCGTGGATGCGGGAACGCACGTCGGCGCGGGCGGTGACCATGATCACCGGGGTGCCGGTGCGTTTACGGATCTTGCCGCAGACCTCGAAGCCGTCCTGGTCGGGCAGGCCAAGGTCGAGCAGGACCACGCCGAAACCGGCGCTCTCGGGGACGAGCGCCTGGAGGGCCTCCTCGCCGCTGCGGGCGTGCGTGACGTCGAACCCGTGCCGTGCCAGGACCGCGGACAGAGCGGCGGCGACGTGGTTGTCGTCCTCGACGAGCAGCAGTCTCATTCCGGCCCCCTCCGGTTCAGTGGTCGTACGGTCTCGGTTCGCGGTCGCCTTGTAGAAAACGCGCGCACGCGCGCGTGCACCATGGCAGTCAGGCCGATGAACAAGGACGGCGTCAAGAGGATTCCGGTTGCTCGCGGCTTCCGTTATCCGGCCGATACGCGGCCAGGTCACCGTGCTACGACACGTGTCCGATTGCAATCGGATCGTGATGCTCAGATTCCCCTCAGATGTAATGACGCTGGTCGCATAGGGTTACTACTGTCCTCCGAAACCGAGGAGGACGGAGCCTGAGAGCGATGACCGAAGTATCGGTGGCCAAGGAAGACGTGGCCGCGACCGGCGATCTGGTCGTCCTGAAAAGCGTCAACAAGCACTTCGGCGCGTTGCACGTACTCCAGGACATCGATCTGACGATCACCCGCGGTGAGGTCGTGGTGGTCATCGGGCCCTCCGGGTCCGGGAAGTCCACGCTGTGCCGCACCATCAACCGCCTGGAGACCGTCGATTCGGGCACCATTACGATCGACGGCAAGCCGCTGCCCCAGGAGGGCAAGGACCTGGCGCGGCTGCGGGCGGACGTCGGGATGGTCTTCCAGTCCTTCAACCTGTTCGCGCACAAGAACGTGCTCGAGAACGTGATGCTCGGCCAGATCAAGGTCCGCAAGGCGGACAAGAAGCAGGCCGAGGAGAAGGCCCGCGCCCTGCTCGACCGGGTCGGCGTGGGTACCCAGGCCGACAAGTACCCCGCACAGCTCTCCGGCGGCCAGCAGCAGCGCGTCGCCATCGCGCGGGCCCTTGCGATGGGCCCGAAGGTCATGCTCTTCGACGAGCCGACCTCGGCCCTCGACCCCGAGATGATCAATGAGGTTCTCGAGGTCATGCAGCAACTCGCCCGCGACGGCATGACGATGATCGTCGTCACCCACGAGATGGGCTTCGCACGATCGGCTGCCAACCGAGTGGTTTTCATGGCGGACGGCCGCATCGTCGAACAAGCTGCGCCGGACCAGTTCTTCAGCAACCCGCGCAGCGACCGGGCCAAGGACTTCCTGTCGAAGATCCTGCATCACTGACCTGTCCTCACGGTCCGCGTCACCCGCCCGACGGCCCGCTTCTTCTCACCAGCAAAGGATGTTCACCATGAAGCTCCGCAAGGTCACTGCCGCCTCGGCAACCGCCCTCGCCCTGGCCCTCGCCGTCACCGCGTGCGGCGGCGACAAGGACTCGGACAGCGGCTCGGGCGGCGGCAGCAAGATCAAGATCGGCATCAAGTACGACCAGCCCGGTCTCGGTCTCAAGCAGCCCGACGGCTCGTTCTCCGGCTTCGACGTGGACGTCGCCACCTACGTCGCCAAGGAACTCGGCTACCAGCCCGACCAGATCGAGTGGGTCGAGACGAAGAGCGCCGACCGTGAGAACGCCCTCGCGCGCGGCGACGTCAAGTTCATCACGGCCACCTACTCGATCACCGACGAGCGCAAGCAGAAGGTCGACTTCGCCGGCCCGTACCTGCTGGCCCACCAGGACCTGCTCGTCAAGACGGGCTCGGACATCTCCCAGGGCACGGACCTCAACGGCAAGAAGCTGTGTTCCGTGACCGGCTCGACCTCGGCGCAGAACGTCCAGAAGACGATCGCCCCGAAGGCCAACCTGCGTGAGTACAGCGGGTACTCGGAGTGCATCGCGGGTCTGCAGAGCGGTGCCGTGGATGCGGTGACCACCGACGACTCGATCCTCGCGGGCTTCGCCGCGCAGGACAAGTACAAGGGCCAGTTCAAGCTCGCCGGCCTCAAGCTGAGCAACGAGAACTACGGCATCGGTGTCAAGAAGGGCGACACCGCGACCGAGGACAAGATCAACAAGGCGCTGGAGAAGATGGTCAGCGACGGCTCGTGGCAGAAGGCCGTCGACGCCAACTTCGGCCCGGCGAACTACAAGAACGAGCCCGCCCCGAAGATCGGGCAGATCGTCCAGTAGCGCAGCCGCGCCGACGCAGGAATCCGGCAGGTAACGCACGGTTCCACGGGCCCGCCGCCGCCCACCGCTTCCCGGGCGGCGGCGCATCCGGTCCTCCACCTACGCCACACACCCGGAAGTGCGGGAGATCGTGTTCGACTTTCTAGAAGGCTACGACGTCCTCGGGGCGTTCTGGATGACGGTGAAACTCACCGCACTCTCCGCCGTCGGCTCCCTGGTCTGGGGCACCCTGCTGGCCGCGATGCGGGTCAGCCCGGTTCCGCTCATGCGCGGGTTCGGCACGGTGTACGTCAATATCGTCCGGAACATCCCGCTGACGGTCATCATCATCTTCACCTCGCTCGGCCTCGCCGACATCTTCGGCGTGACGATGGGTGCCTCCGACGACTTCAAGCTCCAGGGCTTCCGCCTCGCGGTGCTCGGTCTCGTGGCGTACACCGCCGCCTTCGTGTGCGAGGCGATCCGCTCCGGCATCAACACCGTGCCGCTCGGCCAGGCCGAGGCGGCGCGGGCGATCGGGCTGGGCTTCACCCAGACCCTGCGGCTGATCGTGCTCCCGCAGGCGTTCCGCGCGGTCATCGGCCCCCTGGCCAACGTCCTGATCGCCCTCACCAAGAACACCACTGTGGCGGCCGCCATCGGCGTGGCCGAGGCCGCCACCCTGATGAAGTCGATGATCGAGAACGAGGCCCAGACGCTGGCCATCGGCGCGGTGTTCGCCTTCGGCTTCGTGGTACTGACCCTGCCCACCGGCCTCATCCTCGGCTGGCTCGGCAAGCGACTGGCGGTGAAGCGATGAGCTCCGTTCTCTACGACACCCCCGGCCCCCGCGCCCGGCGGCGCAACGTGGTCCTCTCCCTCGTCTTCATCGCGCTGCTCGCCCTGCTCATATGGTGGCTGTGGCAGAAGATGGACGACAAGGGCCAGCTCAAGTGGGACCTCTGGGAGCCGTTCACCACGGGCCAGGCCTGGACGACATATCTTCTGCCAGGACTCGGCAACACCCTCAAGGCCGCCGCGCTCGCGATGGTCATCGCCCTCCCGCTGGGCGCGCTCTTCGGCATCGCACGGCTGTCCGACCACCGCTGGATACGCGTCCCCGCGGGCGCGGTGGTCGAGTTCTTCCGGGCCATCCCGGTGCTGCTGCTGATGCTGTTCGCCAACGAGTTCTACGTCCGCTCCACGGACATCGGCAGCGACGAGCGCCCGCTCTACGCGGTCGTGACCGGTCTGGTGCTCTACAACGCCTCGGTCCTCGCCGAGGTCGTCCGCGCCGGCATCCTGGCCCTGCCCAAGGGACAGACGGAGGCCGCGTACGCGATCGGCCTGCGCAAGGGCCAGACGATGACCAGCATCCTGCTGCCGCAGGCCGTGACGGTGATGCTGCCGGCCATCGTCAGCCAGCTCGTCGTCATCGTGAAGGACACCGCGCTCGGCGGCGTCCTGCTCCAGTACTCCGAACTGCTGAGCGCGCGCAGCACGCTCGCGGCCAACTACGCCAACGTCATCCCGAGCTTCATCGTGGTGGCGATCATCTTCATCGTGGTCAACTTCACGCTGACCAGCTTCGCGAGCTGGCTGGAGGGCCGGCTGCGGCGCAGCAAGCGCGGCACGGGTACGGTGCTGACCGGCGAGGACGTCGAGGAGCTCAACGCGGCCGAGGTCGGAGGCACGCTCAGCACCGGAACCGGCGGCGGTATCTGACGTTCATTCAACTGGTGTGACCCGTACGGAGGCAGTGGCGTGATCGCCACTGCCTCCGTCACTTGACGCAAACACCGGCAATGGGTTGCATACGTTCTGTGATCGTGCACCCTGCTCCGACTTCGTGTTCACATACGTCCGCAAGGACATCGCCGCGGGCAGGGGGCGCCGCGCCGTGGACCCGGTGATCATCGTCGGTGCGGGGCCCGTCGGGCTCACGCTCGCCCTGGCGCTGGCCCGTCAGGAGGTGCCGTCCGTCGTCCTCGACGAGAGCCCCGGCAAGGACGAATCCCGCGCCGCGCGCACCGTCGTGCTGCGCGAGGACACCGCCGCGCTCGCCGAGCGGCTGAGTGGTGTCCCACTAGGCGAGGAGGGGCTGCGCTGGGCGGGCTGGCGGTCCGTGCGGCGCAGGCAGGTGCTGCGCGAGGTCAGCTTCGACGAGGGCGAGCCCGGCCCGCTGCACATCGCCCAGCACGTGCTGACCGGCGCCCTGCGCGCCGCGCTGGCCCGCGAGCCGCTGGCCAAGGTCGCCGTGGACAGCCGGCTGGACTCGGTCGAGCAGGAGCGTTCCGGTGTCACGGCCCACACTCGCGGCCCCAACGGCACCTGGTGGCGCGGAAGTTACCTGGTCGGCTGCGACGGCCCCCGGTCGACCGTGCGCAAGCTCCTGGACATCCGCTTCCCCGGCCGCACGGCGGTGGAGCGACACGCCGTCGCCGCGCTGCGCGCGGAACTTCCGTGGCCCGACCGGGCGTTGCTCCATCGGATGCCGCCGTGGCGGATGTCCGGGCCCTCGGCCGGGGAGGTCACCGCCCGCCCCCTGCCGGACGGCGTGTGGCGCCTGGACTGGCTGCTGCCGCCGGGCAAGGATCTGGTCACGCCCGAGCTTCTGGTGGCCCGCGTCCGGGAGACCCTCGCGGGCTGGACGGGCGGCCCCACACCGCCGTACGAACTCCTCGACACCGGAGTTCACACGGTGCACCACCGGCTGGCCCGCCGCTGGCGCGTCGGCCGCGTCTTCCTCGCCGGGGACGCGGCGCACCTGCTGGGCACACTCGGCACACAGGGCCTCGACGAGGGGCTCAGGGACGCGGACAACCTGGCCTGGAAGCTGGCCTCGGCCTGGCACCACGGCCCGTACGAGGCGCTGCTCGACAGCTACCAGACCGAGCGGCGCGCGGTCGTCGCCGCCCGGCTGCGCGCCGCCGACCAGGCGCTGCCCATACTGCGCGGCGGTGGCGGGCTGCGCGTGTACGTCCCCGGCACGGCCCGGGGCCACGACGCGCTGCTCGGCGACGGCCATTTGGGGCAGGGGGCGCTCGGCGCGCCGGGGGCATACACCGATTCGCCGCTCGCGCCCCGGCACCTCGATGCGGAGGTCCCGGTCGGCACCACGCCCGGCGCTCAGGTGACGGACGTACAGGTCACGGCGGAGGACGGCTCGTTCGTACGGCTGCGGGACCGGCTCGGCCGGGACGCGCTGCTGGTCGTCCTGATCGCGCCGGGTACGGGGGTGTGGGACCGCAAGCACTGGGTGACCGCCGGCGTCATGCCCCGGCTCGCGGCCGCGGTGACAGCGCTGCCGGGTCCGGCCGAGCTGCTGGTCGCCGAGAGCTACCCGGGTGCGCCCGCACACACCGTCCTGCTCGTACGGCCCGACGGTCACCTCGTCACCGCGCTGGGCGGGGTCCGCCCGGCCGACCTGTACGCGGCGGCGGAGGCCGCCTGGGGCGGGCCCGCGAAGACGGAGGCCGAGGCCGGAGCGGGCTCCGGCACACGTTGAGCGCACGCCGGAGCCCGCTCCGGCCTCACATAGTGACTGTCGGTTGACCGAGGTGCACCGGCATGGTGTACTCCGGATCGTGACCGACACCTGTGTACGCCTGTGGCGGAGGGTCCATATGGACCTCGTCCGCTATGCGGGCTGCGTGTGTCGCCGTACCTGCTGAATTCGCTCCCCTCTTCACCCGCGCGCGCCGCCGACGTTACGACGCGCGCCTTCCGCGAACGCTCATCAGGACGGTGTACGTGTCTGTCTCTCCCCCGGCCCCCTCTTCCTCGGTGCCCTCTCGCACCGGGTCCGCTCCGGCCGCCGGCTCCGCTGCCGTATCCGCCGGCTCCGCTCCGACGCAGGCAGACCTCCTCGACTTCGTACGGCGTACGGCCGCCGACGCCGAGTTGATCGCCTCGCTCCCGCTCGACCCCCAGGGACGCACCTGGGTACGGCTCGAGGGCCCCGGCGGCAGCGAGGCCTGGCTGATCGGCTGGCCGCCCGGGACCGGCACCGGCTGGCACGACCACGCCGAATCGGTCGGCGCCTTCCTCACCGCGTCCGGCGAGCTGAAGGAGAACTCGCTGGCCGCCCGGCTGCCCACCGACGGCTGGAAGACCCTGGAACTCACCGACGGTGTGGACCGCGAGCGGCGGCTCCCGGCCGGGAAGGGCCGCTCCTTCGGGCAGCAGCACGTCCACGAGGTCCTCAACGAGTCCCCCGCCGTGCACGCGATCTCCGTGCACGCCTACTACCCGCCCCTCCCCCGGATCCGCCGCTACAGCCGCACCGGCCAAGTGCTGCGGCTCGAGCAGGTCGAGCGCCCGGAGGACTGGCAGTGAGCGCGGCGGGCGAGGGCGAAGTTCCCGTCGGCATCGACGAGTTGCTGGAGCGGGTGCGTGCGGGCTACCGGCGGATCGAGCCGCAGGAGGCCCACGACGCGGCCCGCGCCGGAAACGCCCTGCTGGTCGACATCCGGTACGCGGCCCTGCGCACTCGCGACGGGCTGATCCCCGGCGCGCTCGTCATAGAGCGCAACGAACTGGAGTGGCGCCTGGATCCCCGCGGCAGCCACCGCACCCCGGAAGCCACCAGCCACGACCTGCGCATCGTCGTCATCTGCAACGAGGGCTACGCCTCCAGCCTGGCAACGGCGTCCCTCCACCAACTCGGCCTGCACCGCGCCACGGACCTGGTCGGAGGCTTCCAGGCATGGAAGGCGGCGGGGTTGCCGGTGACGGTGTGACCGGCTGCGGTTGGCCCGGCGGCGGTGCCCGGTGGGCGGGCTGTTGAGGGGGTGGCGGCGCAGGCGGTGCGTTCAGTGGGCCTCGCCGTCGAGGAACTCCGTGTCCTCGCCCTCCGCCTCCAACGCCTGGCGGACGACGCGCAGGGCCATGCCCTCGGAGTAACCCTTGCGGGCGAGCATGCCCGCGAGGCGCCGTATCCGCTTGTCGCGGTCGAGGCCCCGGGTGGAGCGCAGCTTGCGCTCCACGAGTTCGCGGGCCGTCTCCTCCTCCTGCTCGGAATCGAGCCGGCCGACGGCCTCGTCGATCAGCGACTTGTCGACACCCTTGGTCCGCAGCTCCTGGGCGAGCGCGCGCCGGGCCAGTCCCCGGCCGTGGTGCCGGGACTCCACCCAGGCACCGGCGAACGCGCTGTCGTCGATCAGGCCGACCTCCTCGAACCGCGACAGCACCGCCTCCGCCACGTCGTCCGGGATCTCCCGCTTGCGCAGCGCGTCCGCGAGCTGCTTTCGCGTGCGCGGGGTCCCGGTGAGCAGGCGCAGACAGATCGCCCGCGCCCGCTCAGCCGGGTCCCCCGGGGGCTCCTCCCGCTCGGCCCTCGACGAGGAGAAGGAACCTCCGTCCTCACCGGACGGCTCGCCGAAGCCACGCCGCCCACGCGTGCCACCGTCCTGGCCGCGGGTCCCCCGACCGGCCCGACGCGAACCGCCGTGCGACTCGTCGCCGTACCGGACGTTGCCGTATCGGTCATCGCCATGCCGGTCATCGCCGTACGAGCCGTTGCCGTACTCGTCGGCCTGACCGTTGCCGCCGAAGGCGTCAGGACCCTCGGCCGCGGAGGCGTCCGTCCCGCCGCGGGACCCACCCCCGTACCACCCCGGCCCGTCGCCGAAGTCGGCGTCGCCCGGCGCACCGTCACCGAACGCGCCGTCGCCATCCGTGCCGTAACCCGTCCGGGCAGGGCCGACGCCCCCTCGGCCGCGCCGCTCCCGCGGAACGTCGAGGTGTGCGTACTCGGCCCAGTCGGTTCGTCGTGTCACGGGTCAGCTCTTGGCTGCGGCGGCCTTGGGCTTGGTGGCCTTGGCGGCTGCCGGTGCGGGCACCGCCTTCGCGGCATCGCCCGTGGCGGCGACCGCCGCGTCCGCGCCCGGCTCGGCCGCGGGCTCCTCCGGCCGCACGCCGACGCCCAGCTTCTCCTTGATCTTCTTCTCGATCTCGTTGGCCAGGTCGGGGTTGTCCTTGAGGAAGTTGCGCGCGTTCTCCTTGCCCTGGCCGAGCTGGTCGCCCTCGTACGTGTACCAGGCGCCGGCCTTGCGGACGAAGCCGTGCTCCACGCCCATGTCGATCAGGCCGCCCTCACGGCTGATGCCCTGGCCGTACAGGATGTCGAACTCGGCCTGCTTGAAGGGCGGCGCGACCTTGTTCTTGACGACCTTGCAGCGGGTGCGGTTGCCGACCGCCTCGGTGCCGTCCTTCAGGGTCTCGATGCGGCGGATGTCGATGCGCACCGAGGCGTAGAACTTCAGCGCCCGGCCACCGGTCGTGGTCTCCGGGGAGCCGAACATCACGCCGATCTTCTCGCGGAGCTGGTTGATGAAGATCGCGGTGGTCTTGGACTGGTTGAGCGCGCTGGTGATCTTCCGCAGCGCCTGGCTCATCAGACGGGCCTGCAGACCCACGTGACTGTCACCCATCTCGCCCTCGATCTCCGCGCGCGGGACGAGTGCTGCGACGGAGTCGATGACGATGAGGTCGAGCGCGCCGGAGCGGACGAGCATGTCCACGATCTCCAGCGCCTGCTCGCCGTTGTCCGGCTGGGAGAGGATCAGGTTGTCGATGTCGACGCCGAGCTTCTTCGCGTACTCGGGGTCGAGGGCGTGCTCCGCGTCCACGAAGGCGACCTGGCCGCCGGCCTTCTGCGCGTTGGCCACCGCGTGCAGGGTCAGGGTCGTCTTGCCGGAGGACTCCGGGCCGTACACCTCCACCACTCGGCCGCGCGGCAGGCCGCCGACGCCGAGGGCGACGTCGAGCGCGGTCGACCCGGTGGGGATGACCTCGATGGGCTCGTTCGGCCGCTCACCCAGGCGCATCACCGCGCCCTTGCCGAATTGCCGTTCAATCTGTGCGAGCGCGGCGTCGAGCGCCTTCTCGCGGTCGGTTCCTGCCATGGGTTCCACCCGGTTTGCTTGAGTCGATCGCTTCACGTCAAAAACGCTAACGCCTGCCACTGACAATGCGCCTCGACGCCGGCCCGGCCTGTGGACAACTCGGGTCCTTCTCCACTCAAACCGTGTCGAAATACCCGTCGAGAGCCTCGCCCGAGCCTCCATAAGAATGGATGTTCGATTTTCGTGTCAAGCGCATCACGCGGCACTCCCGGGGCTGCGCACCAAGCTTCTTCCGGGGCTCACCCACCCGGTCTCGAGGAGAGGCAGGTCACATTCGCCCGTGTCACATCTCGTGGGAGTCGTTCCGTCCAAGACGGTGTAGCCGCCCACAACGACACAGAAGTCCGCCATGGGACCTCGGTTGAACCTCTTCACCAGCCCGGTCGCGACCAAGTTCGCGAAGCACATCGTCGCCGCGAACAAGGTGCTCGAGGAGTCGACGCTGCCGGCCGCGACGCAGGAACTGGTGAAGCTCCGCGCCAGCCAGATCAACGGCTGCGGCTTCTGCACCGACATGCACACCAAGGACGCCGCCCACGCCGGGGAGACCTCGGTCCGCCTCAACCTGGTCGCGGCCTGGCGGGAGGCGACGGTGTTCACCGACGCCGAGCGCGCCGCCCTGGAACTGGCCGAACAGGGCACCCGCATCGCCGACGCCGCCGGCGGCGTCACGGACGAGGCCTGGGCGAACGCCGCCAAGCACTACGACGTGGAGCAGCTCGCCGCCCTGGTGTGCGCCATCGCCCTCATCAACGCCTTCAACCGCGGAAACGTCATCGTCCAGCAGCCCGCAGGCGACTACCGGCCCGGCCAGTTCGCATAACGCGGGGTGCTTGTCGGCGCAGGCACGGAACGGCTCGGTGTCCCGTGCCTGCGCCGACGACGGTTCGCGCTCTTCGACTCGCGGGACTGACGACCGCCCCACCCGCGTACTCTCCCCGCCCGTACTTCCCCCGGCGTACGACGAGTGTCTTCGGCCGGACGACGACCCCGCCGGGCGCTCCCGGAAGTCTGGGCGCATGCCTCGTCCACGTCCCGCCGAGCGCCTCTGTCATGCGACCGGCCTGCTTCTCGTCCTCTCCGGTCTCGCGCACCTCGTGGTGTTCGCGGTCGACGGCGGCCCCTGGGACGGTCCCGTGTCCTGGCGCAAGCCCGTCACGTTCGGGCTCTCCTTCGGCGTGACGCTGATCGCGGTCACCTGGGTCACGTCGTATCTGAGCGTTGCGCCACGCGTGCGTACGGTCCTGCTCCTGGTCTTCGCCGCCGACTGCGTCGTGGAGGTCGGCGGCATCACCCTCCAGGCGTGGCGCCGGGTGCCCTCGCACCTCAACATGGAGACGCCCTTCGACACGGCCGTGTCCATGACGCTCGCCGTGGGCGGCGGTGTGCTCGTGGTGCTGCTCACCGTCTTCGCGGTCGCGTCCTTCCGGCACCGGCCGACGGGTCCCGTGGGCATGCCGCTCGCGGTGCGCTCCGGGTTCGCGGTCCTGCTGGTGGCACTGGCCTCGGGCGCCGCGATGATCGCGCGCGGGGTGGTACTCACCCGGACCGGCCACCAGGAGGCGGCCTACCACTCGACGGCTCCGCTCAAGCCGCTGCACGGGGTGAGCCTGCACGCCGTCCTGGTCCTGCCTGCTCTCGCGTGGCTCCTGTCCCGCACCACGTGGAGCGAGCAGCTGCGGTGGCGCGTCGTGGCCGCGGCGACCGGCTGCTACGCGGCAGCGGTGCTGATCGCCGGGGTGTGGGCGGTCCTCACATACTGAACCGGACGCAACGTATCGAACCGAACGCACCGGGCACGCCCTCAGGACGAGCCGTCCTCCAAGACGCCGTCCTCGGGCACCCGCGCCCCCGGTCGAGCTGCCCACAGTGCCCGCGCGCGGGTGAGCAGTCCGGGTTCTCTCGTACCGCGGCTGCGCCGGCCCTGGACGCGGGGGTCGTCCGTGACGTCGTACCGCTTCACATACGCGCCCAGGAAGGCCTGCAGCGTGGCGACCGCGGGGATGGCGATCAGCGCGCCGACCGCGCCGAGCAGCGCGGTGCCCGCGATGACCGATCCGAAGGCGACCGCGGGGTGGATGTCGACGGTCTTGGAGGTCAGCTTGGGCTGCAGTACGTAGTTCTCGAACTGCTGGTAGATCACGACGAAGATCAGCACCCACAGCGCGTACCAGGGGTCGACGGTGAACGCGATCAGCATGGGCAGCGCGCCCGCGAGGTACGTGCCGATGGTGGGGATGAACTGCGAGACCAGGCCCACCCAGACACCGAGCACGGGGGCGTAGGGCACACCCAGGGCCTGCAGCAGGATGTAGTGCGCGACGCCGGAGATGAGCGCCATCAGGCCGCGCGAGTAGAGATAGCCGCCGGTCTTGTCCACGGCGATCTCCCATGCGCGCAGCACCTCTGCCTGGCGGGCGGGCGGCAGGACGGAGCATATGGCGCGGCGCAGCCGGGGTCCGTCGGCGGCGAAGTAGAACGAGAACAGCCCGATCGTCAGCAGCTGGAACAGACCGCCGAGCACCTGGGTGGACACGTCCAGCACACCGGCGGCGCTGGTCTGCGCGTACTTGCGCAGCCAGTCGGAGTGCAGCAGACCCTCCTGGACGTCGACCCGTCTGAGTTCTGTGCGGAACGTCTCGTTGACCCAGTTGATGACCGAGTCGAGGTAGTCCGGGAACCCCTCGATCATCTTGATGATCTGTCCCGCGAGCATCGAGCCGAGCAGGGTGATGAACCCGGCGGTGACGATCGCCAGTCCGAGGAAGACCAGGAAGGTCGCGAGCCCCCTGCGCATGCCGCGACCGGCCATCCAGCTCACCGCGGGTTCTATGGCGAGCGCCAGGAAGAACGCGATGAGTACGTTGATCAACAGGCCGATGAGCTGGTGAAAGGCCCAACTGCCGAGCTGGAACACGGCGATCAGGGCGAGGGCGAGCACCATGGCGCGCGGCAGCCAGCGGGGCATGCGGGCGCCCGGCACGGCGGTGCCCTCGGCCGGGGGCCGGGCGGGCGGCGTCGTATCGGACAGGGGTGCGTCCTGGGCGGTCCGCCCGGTCTCGTCAGTGGGTGCCACGGTGCAAGTCTCGCCCACGCCACCGACAGCCCGCCGCCGCCCTGCGATCTTCGTTACCGGTCAGTGCCTCTCCCCCGGCACGTCCATGACGGTGCAGACCACACGCCACACGTCCTTGGCGTCCCAGCCGGCCTCCAGCGCCTCGTGCACCGTGCGTCCGCCGAGCTCCGACATCACGTGATCGCGCGCGAAGGTGTCGGCGTACCCGGGGCCGAAATGTTCCGCCATCCGCTGCCAGAAGACCGTCAACCGCATGACTCCAGTATCCCGCCCCTGAGAGTGGGCCCTGCCCGGGACGGCTTGCCGGGACCGTTTTCCGCCCTACGGTCTGACCCATGGCCGAATCAGGAGCTTCCCCTCTCCCCGCCGCGCCCCCGGCGCGCTCCCCGCTCTTCCGCGCCGAGCAGTTCGTCTGGCTCACCGCGCGCGTGCTGGAGCAGCGCCTCTTCGCCCACCACTTCCTGAACGGCGGCGCCGATGCGGTGGAGACGGCACTGGACGCGTACCGCAACGAGGACGGCGGGTACGGCCACGCCCTGGAGCCCGATCTGCGCGGCCCGGTCAGCCAGCCGCTGCACACCTGTCACGCACTGCGCGTCCTGGACGCCATCGGGCGGTGCGCCGGGCAGCTGGTGGAGCGCGTGTGCCGCTATCTGACGTCGGTGTCCACCGCGGACGGCGCCCTTCCCGCGGTCCACCCCGGCCAGCACGGCTATCCGGCCGCGCCGTTCATCCCGATCGTCGACGACCCGCCCAGCGATCTGCTCGCAACCGGACCGGTGGTGGGGGTGCTGCACGGCAACGAGGTGTGGCACGCCTGGCTGTTCCGGGCCACCGACTTCTGCTGGCAGACCGTGGAGTCCCTGGAGAAGTCCCGGCCGTACGAGGTCGAGGCCGCCGTGGCCTTCCTGGACTCGGTGCCCGACCGCCCTCGTGCGGAGGCGGCCGCCGACCGGCTGGGCCGCCTGGTGCGCGAGCAGCGGCTCGCGGCGCTGGACCCGGAGAACCTGGAGGATCACCCCGTCGCGCCCGGGTACGTCCCGGGCGAGCACCACTTCCCGCACGACTTCGCTCGGACTCCGCGATCCCTCGCGCGCGCGTGGTTCACCGACGCCGAGATGGAGCGCTCCCTGGACTTTCTCGCCGACGAGCAGCAGGCGGACGGCGGCTGGCCGATCCGGTGGCGCAGGTGGGCGCCGGGCCCGGCCCTGGAGGCCCGCCCCATCGTGACCATCGAGGCGCTGCGCACCCTGAGGGCGTACGGCCGGTTCGTGGGCTGAGCCCGCCCGGCCCGGGCGTCAGCCGCCCATCGCGCGGACGCCCGCCGTCACCAGCACGGCCGCGGCGACCACGAGCAGGAACGGGGCACGCAGCACCAGCGCGACGGCGGCCGCGGCGAGCCCCGCGGCCCGGGCGTCCAGCACGAGCGCGTTCCCGTGGGCGAACGTCTGCTGGGCCGTGAGGGCCGCGAGGAGCGCGACGGGCAGCAGCGCGGCCAGCCGCTTGACGAGCGGGCGCTCGAGGGCGCCGGCGGGCACGAGCAGTCCGGCGAGCTTGACCGCATAACAGCCGAGGGCGGTCGCACCGATGGCGATCCAGGTGTTCAACGTGCTTCCTCCGGTGCGTCGTCAGGGGTGTCCGGTGCGGCGGTACGGGAGCGTTCCGTCGACACGTCGTCGCGCGTACGTCCCGCCCGGCGGCCCTCGGCGAAGAGGGCGACCGGCGCCGCGAGCGCGGCGACCAGGACCGGCACTCCGGCGGGCAGGACGGGGAGCAGGCCGAGTCCCAGGACGACGGCCAGGCCCGCTACGGCACGCTCGACGGTGGTCTTCAGCATCGGCGCGAGCAGGGCCAGGAAGACGGCGGGCCCGGCCGCGTCGAGGCCCCACGCGTCCGTGTCGCCGATCGCCTTGGCTCCCAGGGCACCCAGCAGCGTGGTGAGGTTCCACAGGATGTACAGGCTCAGCCCGGTGACGGCGAATCCGAGGCGGGCGGCGCGCCGGGTCGGCTGTGCCAGCGACACCGCGGTGGTCTCGTCGATCACCCACTGGGCGGCGAACGGCCGCACCGCGCGCGGGAGGGCCAGCAGTTGCGACAGGCGCAGTCCGTAGAACGCGTTGCGCACTCCCAGGAAGAAGGCGCCGGCGGCGGCCGTGAGCGGGTTGCCGCCCGCCGCGAGTGCTCCCACCAGGGCGAACTGTGAGGCGCCGGTGAACACCAGGAGGCTGAGCGCGCAGGTCTGCAGCAGGCTCAGCCCGCTGCCCGCCGAGGTCACGCCGAACGCGAACCCGGACAGTCCTACGGCGACGCCGACTCCGAGGGCGTCCCGGACGACGGCGGTGTCCGGTTTGCCGGCGTCTTCGGCGCGTATGTCTGCGAGAGCTGTCTGTTCTGCCACGCCCCGGACGGTACAAGCAGTCGTCGCCCGGGGTCTTGTACGTTCTTGCGCCCTCGCTTGTCGCGTTCGCGCTGGTAGGCACCCGGCGGTACACCGACGATCCGGGCGAAGTGGCGGTTGAGGTGCGGCTGGTCGGTGAACCCGACGGCGACGGCCGCGTCCGCGGGTGTCGTGCCCGCGTCCAGCAGATGTCTCGCCCGGCGCACGCGCGCGTCGGTCAGCCAGGTGTGGGGCGGCATGCCGTAGGTGTCGCGGAAGGCCCGCAGCAGCGCGAACGGGCTGGTGCCCAGGTCGGCGGCGAGGCGTTCCAGGGTGGGCGGCTCGGTCATCCGGTCCTCCAGCACGGCACGCGCGCGTGCGGCGAGCCGGGCCCCGGCCGTCCGCACCTCGCGCCGGGCCAGCGGCCCGCCGTTCAGCCGCAACAGCCGGGTCACCGCCACTCGCAGCAGGGTGTCGGCGGCGAGCGCGTTGCCCTCGTCCGCGGCACGGAGCACCTGATGGACCAGGCCGGCGCTGTACGGGTCGTCGAGCACCGGGCTGACGAAGCCGGGCGTGCCCCGGATCCCGGTCGTCTCGGCCGCGATCTCGGCCACCACCTCGGGCGACGGATAGACCGCCCCGTACCGCCATCCCTCGGGAACACCGGCCCGTCCCGTGTGCGGGGTGTCCGGGTTGACCAGCGCGAGCGCGCCCGGACCGGCGGACACGTCGGATCCGCCGTGGTGGAAGACTTCGACACCGTCGGCGATGGCCGCGATCACGAAGTGCTCGTGGGTGTGCCGCACGAACGTCTTGTGGATGTACCGGGCCCGCAGCAGGTCCACGCCCGGCAGATCCGCGTACTGCCAGTGCCGCGCCCGCTCATGTGAACCCACCATGCGGTCATTGTCCGCCACGGCCGCGGGGCCTGGCGCCGCCGTCCGCCAGCCGAAACACGGTAGGGCCGGGCCCGTTTCCCCAGGTCAGCGCGATTGTCAGTGGGTGGGTGCACGATGGACGCATGGTCAGCTCCGCACGCCGAGCCCTCGACGGCTTCTCCCCCGCGACCCGCGGCTGGTTCACGGGGGCCTTTTCCGCGCCCACCGCGGCCCAGGCGGGCGCGTGGCAGGCCATCGGCCAGGGCTCGGACGTGCTGGTGGTGGCCCCGACCGGCTCCGGCAAGACGCTGGCCGCGTTCCTCGCCGCCCTGGACCAGCTCGCCTCGACCCCGCACCCGGCCGACCCGAAGAAGCGCTGCCGCGTGCTGTACGTCTCACCGCTCAAGGCCCTCGCGGTCGACGTGGAGCGCAATCTGCGCAGCCCGCTGACCGGCATCCGCCAGGAGTCGGTGCGCCTCGGCCTGCCCGAGCCCGAGGTGAAGGTCGGCATCCGCTCCGGCGACACCCCGGCCGCCGAGCGTCGCGCGCTGTCCACACGCCCGCCGGACATCCTCATCACCACCCCCGAGTCCCTGTTCCTGATGCTGACGTCGGCCACGCGCGACGCACTGACCGGCGTGGAGACGGTGATCCTGGACGAGGTGCACGCGGTCGCGGGCACCAAGCGCGGCGCGCATCTGGCGCTCTCTCTGGAGCGGCTGGACGAGCTGCTGCCGCGACCGGCCCGCCGCATCGGCCTGTCGGCGACCGTCCGCCCGGTCGACGAGGTGGCCCGCTATCTCTCGCCGCGCCGCAAGGTGGAGATCGTCCAGCCGAAGTCCGGCAAGGAGTTCGACCTCTCCGTCGTCGTCCCGGTCGAGGACCTGGGCGAGCTGGGCGGTGCCCCGGTCGCCGACGGCAGCGAGGGCGCGGAGCGGCCGTCGATCTGGCCCCACGTCGAGGAGCGGATCACCGACCTGGTGCAGGCCCACCGGTCGACGATCGTGTTCGCCAACTCCCGCCGTCTCGCCGAGCGCCTGTGCAACCGGCTCAACGAGATCGCGTACGAGCGGGCGACCGGTGAGTCCCTGGAGGAGCACCACTCCCCGGCCGAGCTGATGGGCGGCTCGGGCGCGGCCCAGGGCGCGCCGCCGGTGATCGCCCGCGCGCATCACGGCTCGGTGTCCAAGGAGCAGCGTGCCCTGGTCGAGGAGGACCTGAAGGCCGGCCGCCTCCCGGCCGTGGTCGCCACCTCCAGCCTCGAGCTGGGCATCGACATGGGTGCCGTCGACCTCGTCGTCCAGGTGGAGTCGCCGCCGTCCGTCGCCTCCGGTCTGCAGCGCGTGGGCCGCGCGGGACACCAGGTGGGCGCGGTCTCCACAGGCGTGGTCTTCCCGAAGTACCGCGGCGACCTCGTGCAGGCCGCCGTGGTCACCGAGCGGATGCGCACCGGCGCCATCGAGTCCCTGAGGGTGCCCGCCAACCCGCTGGACGTCCTGGCGCAGCAGCTGGTGGCCATGACGGCGCTGGACACCTGGCAGGTCGACGATCTGCTGGCCACCGTCCGCCGGGCCGCGCCGTTCGCCTCGCTGCCGGAGTCGGCGTTCACGGCGGTCCTCGACATGCTCGCAGGCCGCTACCCGTCGGACGCGTTCGCGGAGCTGCGCCCGCGCGTGGTGTGGGACCGCGTCGCCGGTACGGTCACAGGCCGCCCCGGCGCGCAGCGTCTCGCCGTCACCTCCGGCGGCACGATCCCGGACCGCGGGCTCTTCGGGGTCTTCCTCGCCGGCGCCGACCCCAAGAAGGGCGGCGGCCGGGTCGGCGAGCTGGACGAGGAGATGGTCTACGAGTCGCGCGTGGGGGACGTCTTCACGCTGGGCACGAGTTCGTGGCGCATCGAGGACATCACGCGCGACCGCGTCCTGGTCTCCCCGGCGCCGGGCGTGCCGGGCCGGCTGCCGTTCTGGAAGGGCGACCAGCTGGGCCGCCCGCTCGAACTGGGCCGCGCGGTGGGCGCGTTCCTGCGCGAGGTCGGCTCGTTGCCCAAGGACGACGCCCGGCTGCGCCTGCTGGCCGCGGGCCTGGACGCCTGGGCGGCGGACAACGTGCTGTCGTATCTGGACGAGCAGCGCGAGGCCTGCGGGCACGTCCCGGACGACCGCACGATCGTCGTGGAGCGCTTCCGCGACGAGCTGGGCGACTGGCGGGTGGTCGTCCACTCCCCCTTCGGCGCCCAGGTCCACGCCCCCTGGGCCCTCGCTCTCGGCGCCCGCCTTTCCGAGCGGTACGGCATGGACGCCCAGGTCATGCACGCCGACGACGGCATCGTGCTGCGCCTGCCGGACGCCGACCTCATGGGTCTGGACCTGCTCGACCAGGAGCCCATGAAGGCAGGCACCGAATACGACGCCGAGCAGGCGCCCGTAGGCGCGGCGGACGTCGCCTTCGACAAGGGCGAGGTCGACCAGATCGTCACCGACCAGGTGGGCGGCTCGGCCCTGTTCGCCTCCCGGTTCCGCGAGTGCGCCGCCCGCGCGCTGCTGCTGCCGCGCCGCAACCCCGGCAAGCGCACCCCGCTGTGGCAGCAGCGCCAGCGGGCCGCCCAACTGCTCCAGGTGGCGAGCGAGTTCGGCTCGTTCCCGATCGTCCTGGAGGCGGTCCGCGAGTGCCTCCAGGACGTCTTCGACGTTCCCGGGCTCGTCGAGCTGATGGGCGACGTCGAGTCCCGCAAGGTCCGCCTGGTCGAGGTCACCACCCCGGAGCCGTCCCCCTTCGCCCGCTCCCTGCTGTTCGGCTACGTCGCCCAGTTCCTGTACGAGGGCGACTCGCCGCTCGCCGAACGCCGCGCCGCCGCCCTGTCCCTGGACTCCCGGCTGCTGGCCGAGCTGCTCGGCCAGGCGGAGCTGCGGGAGCTGCTCGACGCGGAGGTGCTGACCGAGCTGGAGCGGGAGCTGCAGTGGCTCACCGAGGACCGCCGCGTCAAGGACGCCGAGGGCGTCGCCGACCTGCTGCGGCTGCTCGGCCCGCTCACGGACGCCGAGTTGGCCGAGCGCGGCGCCGAACCGCACTGGGCGAAGGACCTGGCCGGCGCCCGCCGCGCGATCCGGGTGCGCATCGCCGGTGCCGACCACTGGGCGGCGGTCGAGGACGCCGGCCGCCTGCGCGACGCCCTCGGCACGGCGCTGCCGGTCGGTGTCCCCGAGGCCTTCACCGAGCCGGTCAAGGACCCGCTCGGCGACCTCCTCGCCCGCTACGCCCGCACGCACGGCCCGTTCACGTCGGCCACCGCGGCCGCCCGTTTCGGCCTGGGCGTGGCGGTCACCGAGGGCGCCCTGCAGCGGCTCGCGGCGAACGGCCGTGTCGTCCAAGGGGAGTTCCATCCCGCGGGCATCGGTCAGGAGTGGTGCGACGCGGCCGTACTGCGCCGCCTGCGCCGCCGCTCCCTGGCCGCCCTGCGCCATGAGCTGGAGCCGGTGCCGCCCGCCGCGTTGGCTCAGTTCCTGCCGCAGTGGCAGCACATCGGCAAGGGACACGGTCTGCGCGGCATCGACGGACTGGTGCGCGCCGTCGAGCAGTTGCAGGGCGCGTCCGTGCCGGCGTCCGCGCTGGAGAAACTGATCCTGCCGTCGCGCGTGGCGAACTACACCGCGTCGATGCTCGACGAACTCACCTCGGCCGGCGAGATCGTCTGGGCCGGAGCGGGCGCCCTGCCCGGCAAGGACGGCTGGGTCTCGCTCTACCTGGCGGACGCGGCCCCGCTCCTCCTGCCGCCGCCCCACCCGTTGGAGCTGACCGCGGTCCACCAGTCCGTCCTGGACGCCCTCTCCGGCGGCTACGGCCTGTTCTTCCGGCAGATCGCCGACCAGGTCCGCGCCACTACCCATCCGGACGCGACCGATCCCCAACTGGCCGACGCCGTATGGGACCTGGCCTGGTCCGGGCGGCTGACCAACGACACGCTCGCCCCGATGCGCTCCCTGCTGGGTTCCGGCCGCACCGCGGGCGCCACGGCCCACCGCGCCAAGCGGACCGTCCCGCGCGGTCGTTACGGCTCTCTGACGGCCGCCGCCCGCCCCGCCTCGCGCAGCGGCCCGCCGACCGTCGCCGGCCGCTGGTCTCTGCTGCCGCACCGCGAACCGGACACGACCGTGCGCGGCCACGCCCTGGCCCGCACCCTCCTGGACCGGCACGGCGTGGTCACCCGCGGGGCGGTCTCCGCGGAGGGCGTCGAGGGCGGTTTCTCGGCGGTGTACCGGATCCTGTCCGTCTTCGAGGAGAGCGGTCAGGCCCGCCGCGGCTATGTCGTGGAGGGGCTCGGCGCCGCCCAGTTCGCGATGGACGGTGCCGTGGACCGCCTGCGCGCGGTGTCCAACGCCCGCGACCGGGGTGAGGGGCTGCCCGGCCCGGACCTCGGCACCGTGAGCCGGCCCGACGGCTCGCCCGCCGACGACTTCATGAGCCCGGCCGACGGCTCACCCGACGTCGGCTTCGCCCCCTTCAGCCCGGACGGCGACTTCGCGGGACGGCCCGCCGACCACCGCCCCGCCCCCGGCGACTACATCTCCCCGAAGGACTACGCCACGCCCGGCTACGGCGGCCCCCGAGGCGGCAGCGGCACCACCGACTCCGGCTTCCCCTACGGCGCCCCCGCCCTCCCGTACAGCGCAGGCCAAGGGGGCCGCCGTGGCCGTACCCCGTCCGCCGACACCCGAGCGGTCGTCCTCGCCGCGGCCGACCCCGCCAACGCCTACGGCTCCGCCCTCCCCTGGCCCGAGCCGCCGACCGGGGCCGGACACAAGCCGGGCCGCAAGGCGGGCTCGCTGGTGGTGCTGGTGGACGGTGAGCTGACGCTCTACATGGAGCGCGGCGGCAAGACCCTGCTGGCCTGGCCCTCCGCCCCGGACACCACGGCCACCGACGACCCCAGCCTGCGGCCCGCCGCCGAAGCGCTGGCCGCGGCCGCGCGCGCGGGCAGCCTCGGCACGGTCACGGTGGAGCGCGTCAACGGCGCCTCGGCCCTGACCTCCCCGTTCGGCACCCTCCTGGAGGCGGCGGGCTTCATCGCGACCCCGCGCGGCCTGCGCCTGAGAGCATGAGACCGCCCGCACCCCCGCCGCTCTCCCCGTGTCACCCTTGAGCCATGCCCGAAGGTGACACGGTCTGGCAGACCGCGAGGCGGCTGCACGGCGCGCTCGCGGGCCGCGTGCTGACCCGCAGCGACCTGAGGGTGCCCAGATACGCCACGGTCGACCTCACCGGCCGTACGGTCCTCGACGTCACCCCGCGCGGCAAGCACCTGCTCACCCGCATCGAGGGCGGCCTGACGCTGCACTCGCACCTGAGGATGGACGGCGCCTGGAAGGTGTACGAAAACGGGCGGCGCTGGAGCGGCGGCCCGGCCCACCAGATCCGTGTGATCCTCGGCACCGAGGACCGCACGGCGGTCGGGTACCGCCTGCCGGTCCTCGACCTCCTGCGCACCACCGACGAGTCCCGCGCCGTGGGCCACCTCGGCCCCGATCTCCTGGGCCCGGACTGGGACCCGGAGCGTGCCCTCGCCAACCTCCTGGCCGACGCGGCCCGGCCCCTCGGCGAGGCCCTGCTGGACCAGCGCAACCTCGCCGGCATCGGCAACATCTACAAGTCAGAGCTGTGCTTCCTGATCGGCGCCACCCCGTGGCTGCCCGTGGGCGCGCTGCCCGCCGACCGCGCGGCGAAGCTGCCGGTGCTCGCCAAGAGGCTCATGGAGGCCAACCGCGACCTTCCGGTGCGCAGCACCACGGGTCGGCGCGGCCAGGACCTGTTCGTTTACGGCCGCGCGCCCCGCCCCTGTCTGCGCTGCCACACCCCGATCCGCGCGGCCGACCAGGGCGACGGCTCCCGGGAACGCCCCACCTACTGGTGCCCGGCCTGCCAGCACGGCCCCGCCCCGGCACCGGGCTCCCCGCAGGCACGCCGGATCCGCCCCCGCACGACCGACTGACGACGGCCCATCGGTGACGACGGATCCGGACGGCCGATTGACGACGATTGATTGACGACCCGTCAGAAATGCTCGTACGGTCCCCTCATACCCGTCAAGGCGTACGACCTCACCGGACGCACCGCATTCGTCACCGGCGCCGCGAGCGGCATCGGCCGGGCCTCGGCCGTGCTGCTGGCCGAGGCGGGTGCGACGGTGCACTGCGCGGACCGGGACCGGGAGGGCCTGCACGAGACGGCGACCCTCATCAAGGACCAGGGCGGCACCGCCCCCCTCCACCCGCTCGACATCACCGACCGGACGCTGCTGCGGGAGGCCGTCCGCTCCTGCGAGCGGCTGGACGTGATGGGGGCGATCGCCGGGATCATGCACAGCAGCCCGGTCCTGGAGACCCGCGACGAGGACCTCGACCGGGTCCTGGACGTCAACTTCAAGGGCGTGCTGTACGCGTGTCAGGAGGGGGCCCTGCTGATGCTCGACCGCGGCACCCGGGGCAGCATCGTCACCATGGCGTCGGGCGCCGTGGACACCGGCGGTCCGGGGCTGCTGTGCTACGGCGCGGCCAAAGCTGCCGTGGTGCAGCTGACCAAGACGCTGGCGACCGAGCTCGGCCAGCACGGTATCCGGGTCAACGCGGTGGCCCCGGGCTGGATCCGCACACCCATGACGGACCGTCACGACGAGGGGCAACAGGCGCAGACCGAGGCCCTGATGGCCCGGGTGTCACCGCTGGGCCGCGTCGGCGAGGCGGACGACATCGCGCACGCCGTGCTTCATCTGGCGTCCGATGCCTCGTCGTTCACGACGGGTCAGATCCTCCGCCCGAACGGGGGTGTGGCGATGCCTTGGTGACGTTCCCCGCCCGCCAGGCCACCACCCAGCGCTCCGGCCCGACGGCTCCCGCGGCCCGCGCCTTCGGCACGCAGTGCACCGGCAGCAGGCTCAGCCCCCACCCGCCGGCCGCAACGGCGCCCTCCACCAGCCCGGCGTCCGCCCCCAGCACGATCCGCAGCACGGCCCACCACCACATCGCCCCGACGCCCAGGACGACCCCCCATCGCACCGCCCGCCGCACCACCATGCCCGCCACCTCCCGCCGGGACGCTAGAACGCGGCCCTCACCGCGCGGGAGGGCGCACCAGGGGCACACGAGCGCATCGCCGACGGCGGCCCGGCATGGGCGGTGGGGCTCCCCCGCTCCAGCGAAGCCGAGAGCGAGAGCGGGGGAGGCACCCGCCGCCACCGCTACGCGTTCTCGGCCTGGAACATCCAGTGGTGCTTCTCGAGGTCCGCCGTGATCCCGATGAAGATGTCCTGGGTCACAGGGTCCGCCTCGCCCGTCGCCAGCACCCGCTCGCGCATGCGCGTGATGACGGCGCCCAGGGCGTCCACGAGCGTCCCCACGGCGTCCGTGTCCTTGACCCAGCCCGACGACGTCGCCCCGATACCGCTGCCGGAGGCCACGGTCGCCGCGCGCCCGTCGGGCGGAACTCCCAGGGTCGACGCGCGCTCCGCCACGGTGTCGGAGTGGGTCCGCGCAGAGGCGACGACCTCGTCCAGCTGTAGGTGGATCGACCGGAAGCGCGGGCCGACGATGTTCCAGTGGATCTGCTTCGCGACCAACGAGAGGTCCACCAGATCGACGAGCGCCCCTTGCAGCGCCTCGGACACGGTCTTGAGGTCCGCCTCGGACAGCGGGCTCTTCACGACGTACATCCATAGCCTCCGTTGGTTCGCCCCGTCACGTCCCTCCACCATGACGGGCACACCGGATACCGGCAAATGGACGCAAACCGGATCCATCGCGCGAGTGGTCTGACGGGCTCCGGGCAGTACGAAGGCCCCGGCCGCGCTCCTCCGGGTGTCCCGGAGAAGCCCCGGCCGGGGCCTCACACGTGTCGCGTCACAGAGCCACGCGCGTGAACGTCACGCGGCGACCACGTCCACAGCCTCGGCGGGCGCCTTGATGGTCACCCGTTCCGGAGGCACACCGGTCACCGAGACGGAACCCAGCATCGGACGAACCGGCGCCGGCACGGACTCGGTGGCCGCGGCAGACTGGGCCAGCTCGGCGAGGGCGAGCTCGTCGCTCACTTCCCGCATGAGCTCGGACATCCGTACGTCCAGCGCGTCGCAGATGGCGGAGAGCAGTTCGGAGGAAGCCTCCTTCTGCCCCCGCTCCACCTCGGAGAGATAGCCGAGTGAGACTCGGGCGGACGAGGAGACTTCGCGCAGAGTACGGCCCTGGCGTTGGCGCTGCCGACGCAGCACGTCACCAAGCAGGCGACGGAGCAGAATCATCGGTGGCTCCCTCCTCGGACCGTGTAGCCGCATCCTTCTCGCCCCACCGTACCGCCTTGCGCCGCGGCCGTGCGGGGAGCGATGTCGTGTTCACTCAGGGCTGTAAACATCAAAACCCCCCGTTCTGTTCCGTATCCTGTGTCCGCTCATTCCCGGTCTGTTCGCCCGCAAGCTCCCTCAGAAGCAGTGCGAGCACGCTCCGTACACTCTCCATACGAATTTCCGCGCGGTCGCCGTTCAACCGCAGGGCCTCGACTTTTCCGCCAGCGGCAGAACCGGAATCCGGTCCGAGAGGTCCGTCGACGGCCACGAAGACCGTCCCCACGGGCTGTCCGTCCTGCGGCTCCGGCCCGGCGACGCCGGTCGTCGCGATACCCCAGTCGGCACCGAGAACCTTGCGCACTCCGGCCGCCATCTGGGCCGCGACCTGCGGATCCACCGCCCCGCGCTGGGCCAGCAGAGTGGCATCGACCCCGAGCAGCTCGTGCTTGAGGCCGGTGGCGTAGGCGGTGACCGAACCCCGGAAGGCCTTGGAGGCCCCGGGGACCGAGGTGATCTCCGCAGCTACCAGGCCACCCGTGAGCGACTCGGCGACGGCGATCGTCTCGCCTCTCACCGTGAGTAGTCGCACCACTTCGGTGGCCGTGGAATTCACCCTTCTGAATCCTCCAACGCCGCCTGCCGCTCGGCGATTCCCTGCCGCCGCAGCACAATGGCCTGTCTCACATAGTCGAGGCCGGTCGCGACGGTCAGCACGACCGCGACCGCCATCACCCAGAACCTCAGGGTGGCCAGCCATCCCGTGAGCGCCAGCACGTACATCCCCACGGCCACGCCCTGGGTGAGCGTCTTGAGCTTGCCGCCCCGGCTCGCCGGGATCACGCCGTACCGGATGACGATGAAACGCAGGAGCGTGATGCCGAGTTCCCGCCCGAGGATGACCACGGTCACCCACCACGGCAGATCGCCGAGGGAGGAGAGACAGATCAGCGCCGCCCCCATGATCGCCTTGTCGGCGATGGGGTCGGCGATCTTCCCGAAGTCGGTGACGAGGTTGTAGGTGCGCGCCAGGTGACCGTCGAAAAGGTCGGTGATCATGGCGATGGCGAAGGCCGCCCAGGCGAGCGAGCGCCATGCCGGGTCGTACCCGCCACCGGCCAGCATCAGCGCCACGAAGCCCGGGACGAGGACCAGCCGGAGCATGGTCAGCAGGTTGGCGATGTTCCAGACGCTGGCCTGATTGACGGCCGCGGCCACGACCTTCCCGCTGCGGGCGGACTTGCCCCCGCCCTGCGAGGCGGAAGCCGCACCGGAACCGCCGGCGGCACCGGACCCCGCGGAACCCGTGGCCCCTCGCGCGCCGGAGGACCCGCCCGCGGCGGATGCCGGGACTCCCGTCATCTGCCCGCCTCCTCACTACACGCGAGCGAGCCCTGCAGGGGCTCGGCCACCAGGTCGACACCCTCCGTACCGACCACCTTCGCCTCGACGATACGACCCCGGCTCAGGCCTTCGCCGCTCGTGAGCAGAACCTGTCCGTCGGTCTCCGGGGCCTGGTGCGCCGCACGGCCGCACGGGCCGTCCTCACCGTCGACCGACTCCACCAGCACGTGCACGGTCTCGCCCAGGCGCTCCTCGGCCCGCTGTGAGACCAGCTCCTCGGCGAGCCGGGAGATGTGGGCCAGCCGCTCGGCGACGACGTCCTCGTCGAGCTTCTGGTCGTACGTCGCCGCCTCCGTGCCCTCCTCGTCGGAGTAGCCGAAGACACCGATGGCGTCCAGGCGCGCGTGGCTCAGGAAGCGCTCCAGTTCGGCGAGGTCGGCCTCGCTCTCGCCGGGAAAACCGACGATGAAGTTCGAGCGGACACCGGCCTGCGGGGCCTTGGCGCGGATGATGTCGAGCAGCTCCAGGAAGCGGTCGGTGTCGCCGAAGCGGCGCATCGCGCGCAGCACGTCCGGGGCGGAGTGCTGGAAGGACAGGTCGAAGTACGGGGCGATGTTCGGGGTGGACGTGAGCACGTCGATCAGACCCGGGCGCATCTCGGCGGGCTGGAGGTAGCTCACGCGCACCCGCTCGATGCCGTCGACCTCGGCCAGCTCGGGCAGCAGGGACTCCAGCAGCCGGATGTCGCCGAGGTCCTTGCCGTACGAGGTGTTGTTCTCGGAGACCAGCATGATCTCCTTCACACCCTGCTCGGCCAGCCACCGTGTCTCGTTCAGCACATCTCCGGGCCGGCGCGAGATGAAGGAACCGCGGAAGGACGGAATGGCGCAGAAGGAGCAGCGTCGATCGCAGCCGGAGGCGAGCTTGACCGAGGCGACCGGGGAGCCGTCCAGACGGCGGCGCAGGGGCGCGCGGGGGCCGGACGCCGGCGCGACTCCCTCCGGGAGGTCCTGCGGGCCGTGCCCGGGCAGCGCGACCGAAGCGGCGGACTCCTGGCGCTCGGCCGGGCTGATCGGCAGCAGCTTGCGCCGGTCACGCGGGGTGTGGGCGGCGTGGATGCCGCCGCTCAGGATGGTCTGCAGACGGTCGGAGATCTCCGCGTAGTCGTCGAAGCCCAGCACGCCGTCGGCCTCGGGGAGGGCCTCGGCGAGCTCCTTGCCGTACCTCTCGGCCATGCAGCCCACCGCCACGACGGCCTGCGTTCTCCCGTGTCCCTTGAGGTCGTTGGCCTCCAGGAGGGCGTCGACGGAGTCCTTCTTCGCGGCTTCCACGAAGCCACAGGTGTTGACCACGGCGACATCGGCGTCTTCGGCGTCCTCGACGAGCTGCCAGCCGTCCGCCTCCAAACGGCCTGCGAGCTCCTCCGAGTCCACCTCGTTACGGGCGCAGCCGAGAGTGACGAGTGCGACGGTACGGCGTTCAGGCATGGGCTCAAGACTACTTTGTCTCACTGACAGCCCACGTCGACGGGGTTGGCCGATCTCGGCCAACCCCGTGGTGACGCGCCCCGCTGCGGGGTCTTTATCCGACCTCGGGGTCGCCCTTGGTGTACGTGAGGCGTTCCACGGCTCCCGGCTGGAAGTCGTCCTCGATCTTCTTGCCGTTCACGTAGAGCTGGATCGCGCCGGCGTCGCCGAGGATGAGGTCGACCTTCGAGCTGTCCTGGAAGGTCTTGGAGTCGCCCTTTTTGAGGAGCCCGTCGAAGAGCATGCGGCCGTTGTGGTCCTTGGCCGAGATCCAGCTGCGCCCGTCGACGGCGCTGACCTGGACGGTGACCTTGTCCTGGGGCGCGGCCGCGATGGCGCTGTCGGACGGCTCGGGCTTCTGGTCGCCGGGCTTGCTGTTCTCGGGGGTGGGTGTGGCGGGCTTGCTGGTCGAGGGCGTGGCGCCCTGGGCGACCTCGTCCTTGGCGTTGCTCCCGTCGTCGCCGCCCCTGAACACGGTGAAGCCGACGAATCCGATCACGGCGACGATCGCGGCGACCATGGCCGCGGTCCAGTTGGGCCCGCGCCGCTCCGGGCGGATGCGTTCCGCCTCGAACAGCGGGGCGGCCGGCGTCGGCGCGGGGCGGCCGCCGTGCTCGGCGTCGTACCGTGCGAGCAGCGGGGCCGGATCGAGGTGCACGGCCTTGGCCAGGGTCCTGATGTGCCCACGGGCGTACACGTCGCCGCCGCAGGGCGAGAAGTTGTCCGCCTCGATGGCGTGCACGATGGCGATGCGGACTCGAGTGGCGCTGCTGACATCGTCGACGGTCAGCCCGGCCCGGGTACGCGCCTGCTGGAGGGCGCGACCCACGGAGGGACGGGATTCCTCGGAATCGTCTCGGAACGGACGCTCGTCTTCAGGGGAGTTGCTGCCGATGGACACGGGGGCGCCTTTCGAGCGTGTAGCCACCTGTGCTGGAGGTTCAGTCTAGGGGGGGTGCGAAAGGGTGGGGCAACCGGGCGGTAGGACTTTGTACGCCATCGGTATGGCCCGACATCCCGACGACAGGACGGGTGCGAACCCCAGTGTGAGCTCCGCACCTGTCTTCTCGCTCAACTTGACGTGCGACAAAGGGAAACGGTTGCTCGCCGATCTCTAACAAGTGGATCACGGCGATGCGTCCACCCGGCCCAACACGACACGCGCTGGACCGGACGGTGCGTTTCCCTGTCCCTCAAGACTCCCCACGGATCACGGCGAGCACGCCGTCCAGCTCTTCGGGTTTCACGAGAACGTCACGTGCCTTGGAACCCTCGCTCGGCCCGACGATGTTCCGGGACTCCATGAGGTCCATGAGCCGCCCGGCCTTGGCGAAGCCGACGCGCAGCTTGCGCTGGAGCATCGAGGTCGAGCCGAACTGGGTGGAGACGACCAGCTCGGCCGCCTGGCACAGCAGGTCGAGGTCGTCGCCGATGTCCTCGTCGATCTCCTTCTTCTGCTTGGTGCCCACGGTGACGTCGTCCCGGAAGACGGGCGCCATCTGCTCCTTGCAGTGCCGGACGACCGCCGCGACCTCCGCCTCGGTGACGAACGCGCCCTGCATACGGGTCGGCTTGTTCGCGCCCATCGGCAGGAAGAGCCCGTCGCCCTTGCCGATCAGCTTCTCGGCGCCGGGCTGGTCGAGGATGACGCGGGAGTCGGCGAGTGAGGAGGTCGCGAACGCCAGCCGCGAGGGCACGTTCGCCTTGATGAGACCGGTGACGACGTCGACCGACGGCCGCTGCGTGGCGAGGACGAGGTGGATGCCGGCCGCGCGCGCGAGCTGGGTGATGCGCACGATCGCGTCCTCGACGTCACGCGGGGCGACCATCATCAGGTCGGCCAGCTCGTCGACGATCACCAGCAGATACGGATACGGCTGGAGTTCCCGCTCGCTGCCCTCGGGCAGAGTCACCTTGCCTTCCCGGATCGCCTGGTTGAAGTCGTCGATGTGCCGGAACCCGAACGCCGCCAGGTCGTCGTAGCGCAGATCCATCTCGCGTACGACCCACTGCAGCGCCTCGGCGGCCCGCTTCGGGTTGGTGATGATCGGCGTGATCAGGTGCGGAATGCCCTCGTAGGCGGTCAGTTCGACGCGCTTGGGGTCGACGAGGACCATGCGCACGTCCTCGGGGGTCGCCCGCATCATGACCGACGTGATCAGGCAGTTGATGCAGGACGACTTTCCGGAGCCGGTCGCGCCGGCCACCAGCATGTGCGGCATCTTCGCCAGCGAGTGCATGACGTAGCCGCCCTCGACGTCCTTGCCGAACGCGACCAGCATCGGGTCGTCGTCCTCCGCGGACTCGGCGAGGCGCAGGACGTCACCGAGGTTGACCATCTCCCGGTCGGTGTTGGGGATCTCGATGCCGACGGCCGACTTGCCGGGGATCGGGCTGATGATCCGCACGTCCGGGCTCGCGACGGCGTACGCGATGTTCTTGGTGAGCGCGGTGATCCGCTCGACCTTCACGGCGGGGCCGAGTTCGACCTCGTACCGCGTGACCGTCGGCCCGCGCGTGAAGCCGGTGACACGCGCGTCGACCTTGAACTCGGTGAAGACCGTGGTGAGCGAGGCGACGACGGCGTCGTTCGCGGCGCTGCGCGCCTTGCCGGGGCCGCCGCGCTGGAGGAGGTCGAGCGAGGGCAGGGAGTAGGTGATGTCGCCGGACAGCTGGAGCTGCTCGGCGCGCGGGGGCAGTTCGCGGGCCTCGCCCGGAGCCGACTTGGTCAGGTCCGGGACGTTCTCGACCTTGAGCTTCTCCGGCTCGGGCCGCTCGGCCGGGGCCGGGACGGGGGTCGGCGTGGTCTCCTCCCGGTCGCCCACGCTCACGCCCTGGGTGAGGTCGGCGACGAGCGGGGAGGGCGGCATGCCGTGCAGGACGGCGCCGTCGAGGGCCGCCGCTGCCGCCGCTGCGACGTCCACGGCGTCCATCTGGCGGCCCATGTCGGGTTGCGGGACCGCGGAGCGCCTGGGCCGGCTCCGGCGCTTGGAGAGCGCCTCCTGCTCGGCGTTGTCGGGGTCGTACGCCTCGGGGGCGCCCGGGCGCTTTCGGGTGCGCGCGGGCAGCGCTTCGCGCCACTGCTCCTCGTACCGTTCGTCGTCCTCGCCGAACTCGTCCGCCACCGGCTCGTGCAGGACGCCGAGGCGCACGCCGAGGGCGCGCAGCCGCTGCGGAACGGCGTTGACCGGGGTGGCGGTGACGACCAGCAGCCCGAAGACCGTGAGCAGCACGAGCAGCGGTACGGCGAGGACGTCGGTCATGGAGTACGACAGCGGGGTCGCCGCCGCCCAGCCGATCAGGCCGCCGGCGTCCCTTATCGCCTGCATGCCGTCGCTGCGGGCGGGCGAGCCGCAGGCGATGTGGACCTGGCCGAGCACACCGATGACGAGCGCGGACAGACCGATCACGATCCGGCCGTTGGCGTCCGGCTGTTCCGGGTGCCGGATGAAGCGCACGGCGATCACCGCGAGCAGTATCGGCACGAGCAGGTCGAGCCGGCCGAAGGCGCCGGTGACCAGGATCTCGACGAGGTCGCCGACAGGACCCTTCAGGTCGGCCCAGGTGCCGGCGGCGACGATCAGCGCGATGCCGAACAGCAGCAGCGCGACGCCGTCCTTGCGGTGCGCGGGGTCGAGGTTCTTCGCACCCTGCCCTACGCCGCGGAAGACGGCCCCGACGGCGTGCGCGAGACCGAGCCAGACGGCGCGCACGAGCCGGTAGATGCCGCCGGTGGGACTCGGCGCCGGCCTGGGTGCCGGTGCCGCCTTCTTCGCGGCGGCCTTCTTGGCGGGCGCCTTCTTCGCGGCGGCCTTCTTCGCCGGAGCCTTCGAGGGAGCAGCCGCCTTCTTCGCGGGCCGCTTCTTGGCTGCGGAGGGACGTGAGGCCATGGGTGTGAGGTTACCGGTGGAGACGGCAGCGGACACGTGTGCCCACTGCTTCACCCGTTCGTGTCGCCCTTGCTCCGGCGCGGAACTGACGCGCGCTCATGGGCAACTGCCCTCCCCGCGGACGTCAGTTCTGCGACGGCATTGTGGGGGCACCGCCAGCGGTGCCCGGCTCCAGGGCGTCGAGCGCGCGGCGCAACCCCGTTAGTTTGCGTTCGAGATGGGCTGCCGTTGCCACCGCCGCCGCGTCCGCGGACTCGTCGTCCAGTTGCTTGGACAGCGCCTCGGCCTGTTCCTCGACGGCCGCGAGACGCGCGGACAGTTCGGCGAGCAGTCCCGCCGGCTCCTTGCCGGGGCCGACCGCGCCCTTGCCGCCGCCCTCCAACTGGAGCCGCAGCAGCGACGCCTGCTCCCGCAGCTGGCAGTTCTTCATGTACAGCTCGACGAACACGGACACCTTGGCGCGCAGCACCCACGGGTCGAACGGCTTGGAGATGTAGTCGACCGCGCCCGCGGCGTAGCCCCGGAAGGTGTGGTGCGGACCGTGGTTGATCGCGGTCAGGAAGATGATCGGGATGTCCCTGGTCCGTTCCCTCCGCTTGATGTGCGCGGCGGTTTCGAAACCGTCCATTCCCGGCATCTGGACGTCCAGCAGAATGACCGCGAAGTCGTCCGTGAGCAGTGCTTTGAGCGCTTCCTCCCCGGACGATGCCCGCACCAGCGTCTGATCGAGCGCAGAGAGGATGGCCTCCAGCGCCAGCAGATTCTCCGGCCGGTCATCGACCAGGAGGATCTTGGCCTTCTGCACCATGGCCCGCCCTCCTCGCCCCGGCGGTACACCGGGCGCCGCCCCAGGGGACGACTCCCTTTCGCCGCCCGTCCTTGTGCCGGTCATGGTAGCCGCACCCCGCCCGTCGCCACACCCTGTCACCGCGATGTCACTGTGCACGTAGCAGAAACGCAGCGGGAGACCAGAAGGTTCCCGGAATCTCGCGCTTCTACACGGCCCCGGGCACCCAGAGTCAGCAACTCCCTGCGCCCGCCGAAGGTTCCCGTAACGTTCACGCCGAGGTCGTTCGCCTCTCTCATTCCTCGCGCATCCACTGCTGCATCACCGACAGCAGGTGATCGGGATCGACCGGTTTCGTGACGTAGTCGGAGGCTCCGGACTCGATCGCCTTCTCCCGGTCGCCCTTCATGGCCTTCGCGGTCAGCGCGATGATCGGCAGACCGGCGAACTGGGGCATCCTGCGGATCGCCGTCGTCGTCGCGTATCCATCCATCTCGGGCATCATGATGTCCATCAGGACGACCGCCACGTCGTCGTGCTGCTCCAGCACCTCGATGCCCTCTCGTCCGTTCTCGGCGTACAGCACCGACAGGCCGTGCTGCTCCAGGACGCTGGTCAGCGCGAAGACGTTACGGATGTCGTCGTCGACGATCAGCACCTTCTCCCCGCCGAACCGCACCCCGCGGTGCGACTCCGGTGCCGCCACCTGCTCGGCGGTGGCGGCTGCCGGCCACTGCTCGGCTGCCGGAGCGCCGCGGCGGCGGCGCCGGAAGAGCGCCGCCGCCCCGTTCTGCGTCTCCTGGTACGACTTCACCTCGGCCGGAGTCTCGATCTCCACGTCGGACAGCTCGGACGTCTGGTGCTCCGAGGCGAGCAGCTCGCCCACCGCCAACGCCGGCAGGGACTGCTGATAACCCTGCGGCGGCAGTTCGCTCGGGTAAAGCGGCAAATACAGCGTGAACGTCGAGCCTCGTCCCGGCTCGCTCTGCGCGTGGATCTCACCGCCGAGCAGTTGCGCGATCTCCCGCGAGATCGACAGCCCGAGCCCCGTACCACCGTACTTGCGGCTGGTTGTGCCGTCCGCTTGCTTGAACGCCTCGAAGATGACCCGCATCTTGCTGGCCGCGATGCCGATGCCCGTGTCGGTCACCGAGAACGCGATCAGCGCCGCGTCCGGATCGCTGACCGAACCGGCCTCGAGCAACTGCTCCCTGATGCCCACCGGAACGTGCGCGCCGGCGGGCCGGATCACCAGCTCCACCGAACCGGAGTCGGTGAATTTCACCGCGTTCGACAGCAGGTTCCGCAGTACCTGGAGCAGCCGCTGCTCGTCCGTGTGCAGGGTGGCCGGCAGTTCCGGCGAGACCCGTACCGACAGGTCCAGGCCCTTCTCCGCGGTCAGCGGCCGGAACGTGGCCTCCACGTAGTCGACGAGCTGGACGAGCGCGATGCGCGTCGGCGAGACGTCCATCTTGCCCGCCTCGACCTTCGACAGGTCGAGGATGTCGTTGATCAGCTGGAGCAGATCGGAGCCGGCGCCGTGGATGGTCTCGGCGAACTCGACCTGCTTGGGCGTCAGGTTCGTGTCGGCGTTGTCCGCGAGCAGCTTGGCCAGAATCAGCAGCGAGTTGAGCGGGGTGCGCAGCTCGTGCGACATATTGGCCAGGAACTCGCTCTTGTACCGCATGGAGACGGCGAGTTGCTCGGCGCGCTCCTCCAGGACCTGCCGCGCCTCCTCGATCTCGGTGTTCTTGACCTCGATGTCGCGGTTCTGCTGGGCCAGCAGCTCCGCCTTCTCCTCGAGTTCGGCGTTCGACGCCTGGAGCGCCTTCTGCCGGTTCTCCAATTCGGCCGACCGCTCCCGGAGTTGCTCGGTCAGTTCCTGCGACTGCTTCAGCAGCAGCTCCGTCTTGGTGTTGACGGAGATGGTGTTGACGCTGGTCGCGATCATCTCGGCGATCTGGTTGAGGAAGTCCTTCTGGATCTGGGTGAACGGCGCGAAGGAGGCCAGCTCGATGACGCCGAGCACCTTGCCCTCGAACAGCACCGGCAGCACGATCACCTGTGCGGGCGGGGCCTCCCCCAGCCCGGAGGAGATCTTCAGATAGCCGCTGGGCGCGTTCTCCACCAGGATCGCGCGCTTCTCCTCGGCAGCCGTGCCGATCAGGCCCTCACCGGGCCCGAACGACGTCGGCATGGAGCCCATCGAGTAGCCGTACGACCCGAGCATGCGCAGTTCGTACGCTTCCTCGTCCTCCGCGCTCATGTCCTTGCCGTCGACGAGCGGCATCGCCAGGAAGAACGCGCCGTGCTGCGCCGAGACCACCGGCGTCAGCTCGCTCATGATGAGCGACGCCACGTCCTCCAGGTCGCGGCGGCCCTGCATCAGGGCGGAGATGCGGGCGAGGTTGCCCTTGAGCCAGTCCTGCTCCTCGTTGGCGATCGTGGTGTCGCGCAGGTTGGCGATCATCTTGTTGATGTAGTCCTGCAGCTCCTGGATCTCGCCGGCGGCGTCCACGTCCAGCTTCAGGTTGAGGTCGCCGCGGGTCACCGCGGTGGCCGCGCGCGCGATGGCACGCACCTGCCGGGTGAGGTTCCCGGCCATCTCGTTCACGGATTCCGTCAGGTCGCGCCAGGTGCCGTCGACGTCACGCACGCGTGCCTGGCCGCCGAGCTGCCCCTCGGTGCCCACCTCGCGGGCGACCCGGGTGACCTCCTCGGCGAAGCTGGACAGCTGATCAACCATCGTGTTGATCGTCGTCTTGAGTTCGAGGATCTCACCACGGGCGTCAATGTCGATCTTCTTCGTCAAGTCACCCTTGGCGATGGCCGTGGTGACCATGGCGATGTTGCGCACCTGGCCGGTCAGGTTGGACGCCATCTGGTTCACGGACTCGGTGAGGTCCTTCCAGGTGCCGGCCACGCCCGGTACGTGCGCCTGACCGCCGAGGATGCCGTCCGTGCCCACCTCGCGGGCCACCTTGGTGACCTGTTCGGCGAACGAACTCAGCGTCTTCACCATGGTGTTGATGGTGTCGGCGAGCTGCGCCACCTCGCCCCGCGCCTCGATGGTCACCTGCCGTGTCAGGTCGCCGTTGGCGACGGCCGCGGAGACCTGGGAGATGTTGCGCACCTGCATGGTCAGGTTGTTGGCCATCAGGTTCACGTTGTTGCTGAGGTCCTTCCAGATGCCCGTGACACCCGGCACGTGCGCCTGGCCGCCCAGGATGCCCTCGGTGCCCACCTCGCGGGCCACGCGGGTCACCTGCTCGGCGAAGGACGACAGCTGGTCGACCATCGTGTTGACCGTCGTGACGAGCTCAAGGATCTCGCCCTTCGCGTCAACAGTGATCTTCTTGGACAGGTCGCCCTTGGCGACCGCGGTCGTGACCTCGGCGATGTTGCGCACCTGGATGGTCAGGTTGTTCGCCATGAAGTTCACGGACTGGGTGAGGTCCTTCCAGGTGCCCGCGACCCCCTGCACCTCGGCCTGGCCGCCCAGCATGCCCTCCGTGCCCACCTCGCGCGCGACGCGCGTGACCTCCTGGGCGAACGACGACAGCTGGTCGACCATCGTGTTCAGGGTGTTCTTCAGCTCCTGGATCTCGCCGCGCGCGTCCACGGTGATCTTCTGCGACAGGTCACCGCGCGCCACAGCCGTCGCGACCTGCGCGATGTTGCGCACTTGGGCGGTGAGGTTGCCGGCCATGCCGTTCACGGAGTCGGTCAGGTCGCGCCACACACCGGCCACACCGGGCACCTGTGCCTGACCGCCGAGGCGGCCCTCCGTGCCCACCTCGCGGGCCACCTTGGTGACCTGGTCGGCGAAGGCGGACAGTTGATCGACCATCGTGTTGATCGTGTTCTTCAACTCGAGGATCTCGCCACGGGCGTCGACGTCGATCTTCTGCGACAGGTCGCCGCGGGCCACCGCCGTCGTCACCTGCGCGATCTGCCGCACCTGGGAGGTCAGGTTGCCCGCCATGAAGTTGACGGAGTCCGTCAGCTCCTTCCAGGTGCCCGAGACGCCGTCCACCCGTGCCTGGCCGCCCAGCCGGCCCTCGGTGCCTACGTCCCGGGCCATCCGCGTGACCTGGTCGGCGAAGCTGGAGAGCTGGTCCACCATCGTGTTCACGGTGTTCTTCAGCTGGAGCATCTCGCCGGAGACATCGACCGTGACCTTCTGCGACAGGTCGCCGTTGGCGACCGCCGTCGTCACCTGCGCGATGTTGCGGACCTGACCGGTGAGGTTGCGGAACGCGGTGTTGACGGAGTCGGTCAAGTCCTTCCACGTACCGGCCGCGCCGGCGACCTGCGCCTGGCCGCCCAGCTCACCCTCGACCCCGATCTCCCGGGCCACGCGCGTGACCTCGGCACCGAACGACGACAGTTGATCAACCATCCCGTTGACGGTGTTCTTCAGTTCGAGCATCTCGCCGGCCACGTCGACCGTGACCTTCTGCGACAGATCACCGCTGGCCACCGCCGTCGTCACCGCGGCGATGTCCCGCACCTGCGTGGTGAGATTCCGGAAAACCGTGTTCACGGAATCCGTCAGGTCTTTCCACGTCCCCGCCGCGCCCGGCACGTTCGCCTGACCGCCGAGCCGTCCCTCGGCACCGACCTCGTTGGCCACGCGCGTGACCTCGTCGGCGAAGATCCGCAGCGTCTCGGTCATCTGGTTGATCGTCTCCGCGAGCTGTGCGACCTCACCGCGCGCCGGGACGGTCACCTTCTGCGACAGATCACCACTGGCGACGGCGGTGGTGACCTGGGAGATGCCGCGCACCTGGGCGGTGAGGTTGCCCGCCATGGTGTTGACGGAGTCGGTGAGCTCCTTCCACACGCCGGCCACCCCGGGCACCTGCGCCTGACCGCCCAGGATGCCCTCCGTGCCCACCTCACGGGCGACCCGCGTCACCTCGGAGGAGAAGGACGACAGCTGCTCCACCATCGTGTTGACGGTGTTCTTCAGCTCCAGCATCTCGCCGGCCACGTGCACGGTGACCTTGCGCGACAGATCACCCCGCGCGACCGCGGTCGTCACCAGCGCGATGTCCCGGACCTGTGCGGTCAGCCGGTTCGCCATCGTGTTGACGGACTCCGTCAGGTCCTTCCACGAACCGGACATTCCGCGCACCCGGGCCTGACCGCCCAGCTTGCCCTGGGTGCCCACCTCGCTGGCCACGCGCGTGACCTCGTCGGTGAACGTCGAGAGCTGGTCGACCAGATTGTTGACGGTCCGTCCGACCCGCAGGAACTCGCCCCGCAGCGGATGCCCGGTCCCGTCCGGCGCCTGCGTCCGCAGCTCCATGCGCGGCGACAGATCACCTTCGGCCACCGCGGTCAGCACACGGCCGACCTCGGACACGGGCCGTACGAGATCGTCGACCAGGGCGTTGGAGGCCTCGATGGCGGCTGCCCAGGAGCCCTCGAAGGCACCCGTTTCCAGCCGTTCTGTGAGCTTTCCCTCACGTCCGACCGTGCGCCGCACCCGGGACAACTCACCCGTGAGATGGAGATTGCGGTCCGCCACCTCGTTGAAGACGGCGGCGATTTCCGACATCACGCCGTCCCCGGACACCGTGAGCCGCTTGCGGAAGTTCCCGTCGCGCATCGCCACGAGAGCCACCAGCAGCCGGTTCAGGGCCGCCGTGTCCACCACGGTGGTCCCGCCCCGCTGCCTGCTCAGGGACTGTCCGCCTTTCGCGCGCGTCTTAGCGCCCCGCGTCGCCGCGCCAGACTCCACTGTGTCCCTCCCGCAGGGGTCGACCGTCACTGCCGTGCTCGGGTACTTCTCTTCGGCGTACCAGACACCGGTTACTGCTGCTGACCGCCGGACGTTTCCGCCGGTCCGGATCCGGCCACACCACTGGCTGCTGCCCGCAGTACTCGGATCACACCCGGCCCGCCCGGACCTTCACAAGAAGCTTGCCCAGTGTTTCACCCCTGCCGAACCAGGCCATAACAGTTCGGCAGCTTCGCACATCGTCCGCACACCCCGGGGGCGTAAACACCGGCGACCGGCACCCGCTCGGACGGCGAAGGTAAGTAACCTTGCATGCGGCTGTCCAGCCGCACCGGTCCGTCCGGCCTGGGCGGTGGCACGAGCACGAGCGGGCATCGGAGGGGCGGCCGCAGACCATGACCACCGGAGTGATCCCCGGGGGACAGACCCCGGACCCCGGGCCGACGGGCAAGCGCATGCCGCAGCAGCGGCAGGACCTGGCCGGCCAGGGAGTCCTGCATGCCGACAACAGGTCGAGGAGTTCTGTGATCACCGCGCGCGCGGCCGCCACCTTCGAGCCCGTCGGACGATCGGTCGCGACCGCCCGGTCCTTCGTCCGCGACACGCTCCAAGGCTGGGGCTTCGCCGACATCGTCGACGACGCCGTGGTCCTGACCAGCGAGCTGGTCACCAACGCGGTGGTACACGCCGGCACCCATGCCGACGTGCTGTGCCTGCGCGCCGACGACGGCGTACGGATCGAGGTGGCCGACCGCTACCCGGAGCGCGAGGTCCCCCTCCAGGGCTCGGCCGTCAACATGGGAAGCCCCGACCGCGAGGGCGGCCGCGGCCTCCAGCTCTGCGCCGCCCTGGCCGCCCGCTGGGGCGTCGAGTACACGCCGACGCACAAGAACGTCTGGTTCCGACTCGACCTCCCCGAGCGCCCGGTGGGCACGCGCACCGCCGGTCCGTCCCTCCCGGCCGCCCTCCTGCCGCTGGCCGACGGCCGGGTCCGCGTGGCGGTCGTCCAGATCGACCGCACGGGCGCCATCACGGCGTGGAACGAGGACGCCGGGGACCTCTTCGGCTACCCCGCAGACCAGGTCACCGGCAAGCCCCTCACCGACTTGGCGGCCTGGCCGCACACCCCGGGCACCAGCACTGGCATCGCCGAGGCGCTCCAGCTCTCGCGCTGGGAGGGCAGTTACGGCATCCGCGGCGCCGACGGCCGCGTGACCCCGGTGTACGCCTCGCATCTGAGGGTCCGTGACACCGGCGGTGAGCCCTCCACGGTCTGCCTCCTGGTCAGGGACCACGAACGCGCCGTGCTCCAGACGCCGTTGCGCGTGCCTGCCTCCGACACCGCCGCATCGGCGGACGGCCAGAGCGCCGACCCCTTCGAGGTGTTCATCGGCTCGCCGGCCCCGGACGACCTCGACGGCCTCCTGCAGCGCACGGTGGAGCGCGCCCGCGACATGCTCGACGGCGACTCGGCCTTCCTGCTCCTCGCGACCGACGACGAAACGGAGTTGGAGGTCCGCGCCTCCACCGGCCTGCCCTCCGCCCGCCAGCGCTTCGCGCGCGTGCCCGTCGAGGCCGGCCCCGGCCGCTACGGCTCGGCCCGCATGCCCGCCGTCCACGACGACCTGACGGCCGTACCGGGCGCCGTACCGCTGCTCAGCGGTACCGGCATGCGCTCGGTCGTCACCGTCCCGCTGAAGGTCGAGGGCCGCCTCACCGGCTCCCTCGGCGTCGCCGCCGAGGCACCGACCCGCTACTCCAACGAGGAGGCCCTGCGCCTCCAGTTCGCCGCCGACCGCATCGCCCTGGCCGTCGAGTCGGCCCGCCTCGGCGAGCTGGAGCGGCTGCGCCGCGGCTCGCTGAGCTTCCTCGTCGAGGCCTCCGACCTGCTGGCCGGCACCCTGGACCGCGACCAGACCCTGGCCCTGATGGCCCAGATGACGGTGCCGACCCTGGCCACGTGGTGCGCCGTCTACACCATCGCCGACCAGGCCTCGGAGCCGTATCTCTCGTATGTCCTGCACGAGGACGAGGACCTCATCGACGGCATCAAGTCGTTGCTGTCGAAGATGCCGCCGCCCGACCCGGTACCGACCCCGGGCGCCCGCGTCTGGACGGCCCCCGCCGAGGTGGCGCACCAGGCCGCCCTGCGTACCTCCATGCGCAGCCTCGGCCTCACCGGCGGCCCCGCGCACCACATCTCCTCGGGCATCGGCCCGACCCTCGCCACGGCGTCCGCGGTGGGCGGCGAGACCGTGGTCCTCCCGCTCGTCGCGCGCAACCGCGTCATCGGCATGCTGACGCTCGGCAAACCGACCGACGAACACTTCCGGCAGGAAATCCTGGAACTGGCCGAGGACTTGTCCCGCCGGGCCGCCCTGGCCCTGGACAACGCCCGCCTGTACTCGGAGCGCACGGCCATCAGCCAGTCGCTCCAGCGCAGCCTCCTGCCGCCCGGCCTCCCGCAGATCGACGGCGTCGAGGTGGAGGTCATCTACCGCGCGGCGGGCGAGGGCAACGAGGTCGGCGGCGACTTCTACGACGTCTTCCCGATCCGCGACGGCGTGTACGGCTTCGCCATCGGTGACGTCTGCGGTACGGGCCCGAACGCGGCGGCCGTCACGGGCCTCGCCCGGCACGCCCTGCGCCTGCTCGCCCGTGAGGGCCTCACCGGTCCGGCGGTCCTGGAGCGTCTGAACTCGGCCATTCTCGACGAGGGCGCCCGCAGCCGCTTCCTGACGCTCCTTTACGGCGAGATGTGCCCGCAGGAGGACGGCAGCGCGGAGCTGAAGGTGGTCTGCGCCGGCCACCCGCTCCCCCTCCGCCTGCGCCAGGACGGCACGGTCGAGGCGGCGGCCGAACCGCAGCCGCTCCTCGGCGTGATCGAGGATCTCGAGCTGTACGAGCAGACGGTCACCCTCGACCCGGGCGACGTCCTCCTGTGCGTCACGGACGGAGTGACCGAACGCCGCGAGGGCACCCGCATGCTGGGCGACGACGGTCTCGCCGACGTCCTGACGACCTGCACGGGCCTCACGGCGGGCGCGGTCGCGGCACGCATCATGCGGGCGGTGGAGCGGTTCGCATCGGACGCCCCGTCCGACGACATGGCGATTCTCGCAATGCGGGTCCCGGGTCTGCACAAGGACTAGGACGGGAAGCGGAGCGAGATCGGGCACACGACGAAGGCCCCACCCGGATGGGTGGGGCCTTTTGGCTGAGCCCCCAAACGGAATCGAACCGTTGACCTTCTCCTTACCATGGAGACGCTCTACCGACTGAGCTATAGGGGCCTGTTGCGTTTTCGAGGTTTCCCCCGCGACAACGAAAGAAATCATACCCCGAACGGAGCCGCGTTCCCAAACCCGTTCAGAAAGCGGGCTGAAGCAATCCACCGAGGGCATTGCACGCCGACACGACCTTCTGCATCTCCCGCTTGGTGAGCGAGGAGTCCACGGGAAGCGCCAGCGTTTCGTCGGCGGCCCGCTCGGTCTCCGGCAGCGACACGCAGCGCCGGAACTCCGGCAGCCGGTGCACGGGCGTCTTCACCGGCACTCGGCACTCGACTCCCCTGGTCCGCACGGCCCGTGCGAAGGCGTCCCGGTCCGGCCGGCCATTGCCCGGCACACGCACGACGTACTGCTGGAAGGTGTGCCCGTCCCCGCCGTCGGGCGTGCGCACGCCCCTGAGCTTGGCGTCGAGATAGGCGGCCCGCTGCCGCCGCTGGGCGACCTCGTCGTACGGCGCCTCGGACTCGCCCTGCTCCAAGACCAGCAGCCCGTGCCGCTGACCGAGGGTGTGCAACCGCCCGAGATCGGCGCGCCGTCCGAAGCGGTGGACCACAACGACGCCCGCGGTACGGGGCGTTATGGCGGCGTCGACGGAGGACGCGTCGAGGCAGTATGTCACCGGATCTATGTCCGCGAACACCGGTATCGCGCCGGCGAGTGTCACGGCCTCGGCGACTTCCACGTTCCCGAAGGCCGGAACGACGACTTCGTCACCGACTCCGACGCCGGCGGCCCTCAGCATTGCAGCAGTACCCATACGGGGATGCTGAGCGCGGAACGTGAACGTCAAGTTACGGCAAACAAAAAAGGGTTGGGCTCCGAACCGAAGTTCAGAACCCAACCCTCTCAAAATTTGTTCGGCGGTGTCCTACTCTCCCACAGGGTCCCCCCTGCAGTACCATCG
>NZ_BMQA01000004.1 GCF_014647875.1 Streptomyces brasiliensis
GGCCCGCATGTCCGGTGGTGTGGGGGGAGGGCCGGGCGAACCGGCCCTCCTACCCGATCGTATGCCTTCACCGTGCGGGCGCGCGGGCCCGGGATACCGACGGGCGCCTCGGCCCGCCCAGCCGGCAGGTCCGGGCGAGGACACCGGCCGCGGTCGCGGCGGACGGCTCGCCGCCGACCAGCCCTGGGTCACCGCGGGGCCGGGCGGTGGGCAGCCGTGCGGTGCAGCTGTCCTGGACCGCGTCGACGGACGACCGGGCCGTCGCGTCGTACGACGTCTACCAGGGCACGACGAAGATCCACAGCGTCGTCGGCGGACAGACCGCGACGGTGGTCACCGGGCTGCGCCCCGGTACGCGCTACGTCTTCAGCGTCCGGGCCCGCGACGCGGCCGACAACCTCTCCCCCGCGAGCGACGCCGTCCGGCTCACCACTCCGGGCACCGACGACGGCCGGGACACCGCCCCGACCGGGTTCCGCGCCACGACCCACCGGACCGACGGGGCGTACTACATCGACCTGTCCTGGGTGGCGCCGCAGACGGACGGCGTGATCACGGAGTACGGGATCCAGCTGGACGGCGCCGCCGCGACCTCCCTGGTGTGGGGCGGCACACCCCCGCGCGGCCGGGCGACGTACAGCTTCTACGCCGGCCGGGAAGCCGGGGCCCGCCACCGGGTGCGGATCCGGGCCAAGCTGCCGGACGGCACCTGGGGCGGGTTCTCGCCGGAGCGGACGGTGACCACCGGCACGGTCGGCGACGCCGCGCCGTAACTGCCCCGCCGGGGTCCATCGAACGGAGCAATCCGTCACCTGGCCGGGGGCGGTCCGCATGCGGGTGGCACCGGGGGCGCATTGGCTGGCCATAAGGCTGCACGGACGTTTCCCGACCCTCGGCGGCGCATGGGACGTTCCGCCAACCGTGCCGCCGGAGGGCACCCCAATGCGCACTACTCGAATCCTCCTCCGCTCCGGCCCGGTACTGGCGGCCGCGGCGCTGCCGATCGGCCTGGCCGGTCCGTCAGGCGCCGCCACGGGCATCTCGGTGAGCACGTCCGGTTCCACCGTCTCGGTGGTGACCAGTGCGTGCGCGCAGAACAACGGCAGCTGGGGCAACGCCTCCCTGCTGAACAGCAGTCAGACGAACTTCGCCCAGGGGCGGCAGTCGGCGCTCGCGGGCACCACGATCAGCCAGTCGGCCGCCTGGTCGAACGTCAGCCCGGGCACGTACTCGGTCATCGTCGTCTGCTCCAACGGCAACACAGCGGGCACGCAGTCCGTCATCGTCTCCCCGGGGTCGGCTCCGACGATCCCCTCCACCACCGCCCCCAAGCCCACGTCCTCGCCGTCCCGCGGCGTCGCGGGCGGCCTCGGCGGCGCGACACGCGACTACGGCCCGCTCACCCTGGGCATCGGCGCGGCGCTCGTGGGATCGGGCGTGATCGCTACGGGCTGGTACGTGCGCAAGCGGCGGTCGAAGCCGTACCGGCCCTGAGGGCGGGTTTCCCGGCCGATGGGACCCCGCTGCTAGCCCTCCGCGGCGGACAGTTCGGCGAACTCCTTCAGCGCGTGCGTGAGCCACTGCGTCCAGAAGGTCTCCAGGTCGATGCCCGCGCGCAGGACCAGGTGCCTGAGACGGTCCTCGGGGCTGTCCCGGTCCGGCGGGAAGTCACGGCGCTCGATGGCCTCGTACTCGGCCAACTGCCGACGGTGCAGGTCGAGATGGCGGCGCAGGTCGCTGTCCAGACCGGCCGTGCCGACGACGGCCGCGGCACGCAGCCTGAGCAGCAGCACGTCACGCAGCGGCTTGGGGTCCTGCGACGCGGCGGTCCAGCGGGCAAGTTCGGCACGGCCTGCGGGCAGGACCTCATAGCTCTTCTTCTGCCCGCGGGCCGGCTGCTCGGCCGGCAGGGTGCGAATGAGCCCGTCGGCTTCCAGTCTTCCCAGCTCACGATAGATCTGCTGATGCGTCGCCGACCAGAAGTAGCCGATCGACCTGTCGAAGCGGCGGGTCAGCTCCAGCCCCGACGACGGCTTCTCGAGCAGGGCGGTGAGGATCGCGTGCGGGAGTGACATGGGCTCATCCTAGGGACGCGCCGGACGGCGCCTAGAGCGTCGCCGCCAGCTCCGTGCCCTGCTTGACGGCGCGTTTGGCGTCCAGTTCGGCCGCGACGTCGGCGCCGCCGATGAGGTGTGCGCTGCGGCCCGCGGCGAGCAGTGCCTCGTACAGGTCGCGGCGCGGCTCCTGCCCGGTGCACAGCACGATGGTGTCGACCTCGAGGACGGTGCTCTGCCCGCCCACGGTGACGTGCAGGCCCGCGTCGTCGATCCGGTCGTACCGGACGCCCGGCACCATGGTGACGCCGCGGTGCTTGAGTTCCGTGCGGTGGATCCAGCCCGTGGTCTTGCCGAGGCCGGCGCCGACCTTGGTCTCCTTGCGCTGCAGCAGGTGGACGGTGCGCGCGGGCGCGGGCCGCCGGGGTGCCGTAAGTCCGCCGGGCGCCCGGTAGTCCATGTCGACGCCCCAGGCGCGGAAGTACGCCTCCGGGTCCTCGCTCGCCTTGTCGCCGTTGTCGGTGAGGTACTCGGCCACGTCGAATCCGATGCCGCCCGCGCCGAGGATCGCGACGCGGTCGCCGACGGGGGCGCCGTCGCGCAGGACGTCGAGGTAGCCGAGGACGCGCGGGTGGTCGACGCCGGGGATGTCGGGGGTGCGCGGGGTGACGCCGGTGGCGACCACGACCTCGTCGTAACCGGTGAGATCGTCGGCGGCCACGCGGGCGCCGATCCGTACGTCCACCCCGTGCGCCTCGAGTTGATGGCGGAAGTAGCGCAGCGTCTCGTCGAACTCCTGCTTGCCGGGGACCTTGCGGGCCACGTTGAGCTGGCCGCCGATCTCGCTCGCGGCGTCGAACAGGGTGACCTCGTGGCCGCGTTCGGCCGCGCTCACGGCGCAGGCGAGGCCCGCCGGTCCCGCGCCGACGACGGCGACGCGCTTCTTCAACCGGGTCGGGGACAGGACGAGTTCGGTCTCGTGGCAGGCGCGCGGGTTGACCAGGCAGGAGGTGATCCTGCCGCTGAAGGTGTGGTCGAGGCAGGCCTGGTTGCAGCCGATGCAGGTGTTGATGGCCTCGGGCCGTCCCTCGGCCGCCTTGTTGACGAAGTCGGGGTCTGCGAGCATGGGGCGGGCCACGGAGACCATGTCCGCACAGCCGTCGGCGAGCAACTCCTCGGCGAGGTCCGGGGTGTTGATGCGGTTGGTGGTCACCAGCGGGACGGACACCTCGCCCATCAGCTTCTTGGTGACCCAGGTGTAGGCGCCGCGCGGCACCGAGGTGGCGATGGTGGGGATGCGGGCCTCGTGCCAGCCGATTCCGGTGTTGATGATCGTCGCGCCGGCGGCCTCGACGGCCTTGGCGAGCGTGACGACCTCGTCGAACGAGGAGCCACCGGGCACCAGGTCCAGCATGGACAGCCGGTAGACGATGATGAAGTCCGCGCCGACGGCCTCGCGCATGCGCCGGACGATCTCCACGGGGAAGCGCATGCGGTTCTCGTACGAGCCGCCCCAGCGGTCGGTGCGGTGGTTGGTCTGCGCGGCGATGAACTCGTTGATCAGATAGCCCTCGGAGCCCATGATCTCGACGCCGTCGTAGCCGGCCCGGCGGGCGAGGCGGGCGGCGCGGGCGTAGTCGCCGATGGTCCGCTCGACGTCGGCGCCGGTGAGTTCGCGGGGCGGGAAGGGGCTGATCGGGGCCTGTACAGGGCTCGGAGCAACCAGATCCTGGTGGTAGGCGTACCGACCGAAGTGCAGGATCTGCATGGCGATCTTCCCGCCCGCACGGTGGACGGCCTCGGTCACAGCGGCGTGCCGCTCGGCCTCGGCATCGGTGGTGAGCTTGGCACCGCCCGCGTACGGCCGCCCCTCGTCGTTGGGCGCGATCCCTCCGGTGACGATCAGCCCGACTCCCCCACGCGCACGGGCGGCATAGAACTCCGCCATACGCTCGAACCCGTTCTCGGCCTCCTCCAGCCCCACGTGCATGGACCCCATGAGGACACGGTTGGCCAGGGTGGTGAACCCCAGGTCGAGCGGCTTCAGCAGATGCGGGTAACGACTCATCGGGCCCTCCGTGCGAGATGCGGTCGTCCCTGTTGTAGAGGACACCCGACGTGTTTTGCAACTAGTTGCATAAACTCTGAGGCGAGCGTGAAATCGACGCGCTCGGCGCCGACAGCGCCCGCCTCGAGTCGCTGGGCCACGCCGTCCAGGACGCGCCGGCCGAGGTGCTCGGCGTTCCGGCGGAGGACCGATTCCAGGTGCTGACCGGCCACGACGGCATCCACAGCACCCTGTGGTGCGGCGACCACCTGGGCCTACGGCACGACGACGGCGTCGTCTTCGTCGCGATCACGATGCGCTCGGGACGCGCGCCCGACCGCAAGCGCGCCCCTGTACCGCCGGATCGCCGAGCTCGCGCACGCCTACGCCGGCATCGAACCGCGCAACGTGGTCGTCAATGTGACCGAGAACGAGTCGGTCGACCGGCCGTTCGGGGACGGGGTGGCGCAGTACGCCCCGGCCGGGGGCTGAGCGGCCGGGGCGTATCGAGTGGAGATTTCAGCGGCTTTCCAGTAGGACGTGGAGTTCCCTCTCCTGGTCGCCCGAGGCCGAGGTGAGGTTGCGTACCGCGAACAGGGAGTCAAGGGTCGCGCGGAGGCGGTCGATCGCCCAGTAGCCGCCCTGTGCGTCCGCCTCGACGGTCGACGACAGATGGGCGGGCGGGCGGCACTCGTGGGCGTCGGTGACCTCGAACGTTCCGAGCCACACCATCGGACGCGTCTCGTGGAGCTGCTGGGGCACGTCCTCGGCGCCCCGGTCGGACTCGAAGCACTGGCACAGCGCGTCGAACACGATCCGGGCGTCTTCCTTGCTGCATCCGCTGATCTCGACGGATACGGGCTCCTCGTGCATGCGCTCACGGTCCATCGTGATCGCTCCTCTCGTGGCGGTGACGCGACCCCGCGGGTTCCCCGCGAACCACGCCACGACCCCAGAAAACCACCACTTTCCGGAAGAGCACCACCTGTCGCATCGACCGGGCACCCCGGAGGCTCAGCTCCGCGTGAACTTGTACGTCTTGCTGTCCGTGAGCACGCAGAATCCCGGCGACACGACGATCACGCGCAGCGTGCCGGTACGGCGGTCGTAGTCGATGCCCTCCGCCTCGAACGCGCCGGAGCAGGAGCTGCGCAGCGGCAGTCGGCGCAGCGCCGTGACATGGCCGGACACGTCGGCCGTGCCGCCCGGCTCGGCGGACAGGTCGACCTGGAGGAGCGGCTTCGTGACGCCGAAAAGGCTGCCGTCGGGGTCGTCGGAGGAGCACAGCAGGGTCGTCGGGCCGGAGAAGTCGCAGCCCTGCACGTCCCGCACGGCACGGTCCAGGTTCACCGTGGATACCTGCGGCAGGTTCACGGACGGCGAGGTGCTCGGGTTCACGCCGGGGGCCGGGAAGACCAGGAGCCGACTCATGGTGCCGTACTCCCCCGCGAGCATCCACTGTCCGCCCGGCGAGATCGCGACCCAGGAGTTGTTGAGCGCCTCCCCGCCGCCGAGCGTGTGGACGTACTCCGACCAGGCACCGTCCGGTGCCTGCACCCGGAACATCTTCGAGTTGCCGGAGTCCCGCTGGTACGGCTCGATGTAGTAGCCGTCGTAGGACGCGTCGGGGTCGCCGACGTGGTTCCAGCCGCGGCCGCGCACGTCGGAAGGGATGGTGCCGATGCCGGTGTACCGGTTGGGGCTGCCGGCCGGGACCTCGACCGAGGCCAGGCCCTGGCTCTCGGTGAGCGGATCGGCGCGGTCGGAGCCGGTCTCGGTCCAGGTGTCGGCGGCCGAGGCGGGTACGACGGCGGAGAGGGCGAACGTGGTGGCGAGGGCGACGAGTCCGGTGAGGACCGCGTGACAACGTTGCCGGGCGGGCGCGGGCATGGGCCTGCTTCTGGGGTTCGGGGGGTGGCGGGCACTTTCGGCGGACAGTCTGACCCGGGTCCGATGGACATGTGCAGACCAAGCTCGGGAACAGAGAGGTGAACGGGCGTGACGGGCTGCCGTGCGCCCGGATGGCGCCCTGCCGACGACTTCCGCGTACACCCGCCGCCGTGTTGAGAGATGGTGGAGAAAGACGCCGGCGGCAGCGTCGGCGAGTCGGGTGTGGGCGCGATAGAACAAGGGGAGTCGGCACGGGGGACGACGTGCCGTGCGGACGGTCGAAGGCGGTGCGTGGAATGAGTCCAGCCGAGGCTCCCGTGGCGGAGGGTGACGGGCCGGTCCGCCCGAGCGGCCTGCTCGACGTGCTCCGGGTGGCCTCGGTCGTGCTGGACGACCGGGGACACATCGTGCTGTGGAGCCCCCAGGCGGAGGAGCTGTTCGGCTACTCGGCGCAGGAGGCTCTCGGGCAGTACGCGGCCCGGCTGATGGTCCACGACCAGCACATCGAGCTGGTCGGCAAGCTGTTCGCCGACGTGATGCGGACGGGCAAGAGCTGGGCCGGGGCGTTCCCCATCAAGGTCAAGGACGGCAGCACGCGTCTGGTCGAGTTCCGCAACATGCGCCTGCTGGACGACCACGGCGACGTGTACGCGCTGGGTCTCGCCGCCGACCAGTCGACGGTGCGCCGCCTCGAACAGGACGTCGCCCTGTCCGAACGGATCGTGAACCAGTCCCCGATCGGCCTGGCCGTCCTGGACAGCGACCTGCGATACGTCTCGGTCAACCCCGAACTGGCGAAGATCAACGGCGTCCCGGCCGAGGAGCACACCGGCCGCACCCTCCACGAGCTGCTGCCGCAGATGGACACCGACGCACTGGAACGGGCGGCCACCCAGGTCCTGGAGACCGGGCAGCCGCTCGTCGACCGGCCCACGGTCGGCCGAACCCCGGCGGACCCGGACGAGGACCACGCCTGGTCGGTGTCGCTGTACCGGCTCGAGGACGCCATGGGCACGGTCCTCGGCGTCGCGATCTCGGTCGTGGACATCACCCAGCAGTACCGGGCGGCCGTCGAGGCGGAGGCGGCGCGCCGCCGCCTCGCACTCATCGCGGACGCCTCCGCCCGGATCGGCACCACCCTCGAGCTGGACCGCACCGCCCGCGAACTGGCCGACGTCGCCGTGCCCGAGCTGGCCGACGTGGTCGCCGTGGACCTGCTCGAGGCGGTGGTGGAGGGCCGTCCCAGCACGCTCGGCCCGTCCGAGCCCGCGATGATCCGCGCCCTCGCCGTCCGCGCCGAGCACGCCACGGACGCGATCCGGGCCGCCGACCCGCCCGGAGAGCTCGCCGAGTACGCGCCCGACCGGCTGGTCACCGAGTGCGTGCGAACGGGTCGCCCGATCGTCGTACCGCAGGTCAAGGACGACGACCTGCCCCGCATCGCCCGCTCCCCCGAGGCGGCGGTGCTGCTGGGACGGGCGGGCCTGCGTTCGTATCTGGCCGTGCCGCTGATCGCGCGCGGCGAGGTGCTGGGCGCCCTCGACCTCAAGCGCACGTGCAATCAGGCGCCGTTCGACGAGGACGATGTACTGCTGGCGCGGGAGCTGGCCGCCCGCGCGGCCGTGCAGATCGACAACGCGCGCTGGTACCAGAATGCCCGCAACACCGCCCTCACCCTGCAGCGCAGTCTGCTGCCCCGCCATCCTCCGGTGACGACCGGGCTCGAGGTCGCCTCCCGCTACCAGCCCGCGGGCGCGGCGAGCGAGGTCGGCGGCGACTGGTTCGACGTGATCCCGCTGGAAGGCGACAAGACGGCACTCGTCGTGGGCGACGTGATGGGCAGCGGCATCGACGCGGCCGCCACCATGGGCCGGCTGCGCACCGCGACGGCCACCCTGGCCGCGCTGGACCTCGATCCCGCCATGCTCCTCGAACACCTCGACAAGATCACGTCGGGTCTCGACCAGTCCATCGCGACCTGTGTGTACGTCGTCCACGACCCCCATCTGCGCCAGTGCCGCATCGCCAACGCCGGCCATCTGCCCCCGGCCCGGGTGTGCGTGGGGCGTCCCGCGGAGCTGCTCGACCTGGACACGGGGGTGCCGCTCGGCGTGGGCGGGGTCGAGTTCTCCACCACCACGGTCGACCTGGGGCCCGGGGACGAGCTGGTCCTCTACACGGACGGGCTGGTCGAGACGCGTCGGCACTCGCTGGACGAACGCCTGGACGACATGCTCGCCCTGCTGGACGACCCGGCCCGTCCACTGGAGGAGGTCTGCGACCTGCTGCTGCGGCGGCTCCACCACCCCGACAACCACGACGACGTGGCGCTGCTCATCGCGCGGGCGCATGCGCTCGACTGACGACCGGCCCCGGGGGACGGGTCCGGGGCCGATTCACAGCGACTCGTTATCAGGCCCTTATCGTCCTGACGGGACAATCACAGGGAGGCATGCGTAAGGATGCCGCGTGACATGGCCGAGGGGAGCGAGCGGTGATGCACGAACCGGACCATGAGCAGCGCTCCGGCGAAGGACCCACGGAGCCGGTGCCGCCGATTCCGCCGATGCCGGCCGAGCCGCCGCGGGCGGCCGCCGAGTGGGAGGTGATCGCCGGGCCGGGCGACGGCCGCGAGTCCCGTCCGCCCCTGCGCGAGCGATGGCACAGGCAGTCGGCCAGGGCGCGCGCCGTGACCGTCGCGGTGGCGGTCGTGGTGCTGGCCCTCGGCGGCACGGTCGCCTACGCCGCCGCCTCGGGCGGCACGGCCGGCGACGCCGTACCGGCGGCCGCCGGCTCCACCTCCCCGTCGCCGGGACCGGACGGACACGGGCACGGCTCGTGGTTCGGCCTCGGCGGGGACGCCGCGCACGGCGAGGCGACCGTCAAGGACCGCGACACCGGGAAGTGGGTCGTACGGGTCTGGCAGCGGGGCACCGTCGAGAAGGTGGCCGGCGACCAGGTGACCGTCAAGAGCGAGGACGGCGCGCGGTGGACCTGGACCGTCGGCTCGGACGCGATGGTCCGCCGCCACGACGTCTCGTCGGACTCGGGCACCCTGAAGAAGGGCGACACGGCGATCCTCGTCGGCACCCGGGCGGACGACGGCACCCGGACCGCGAAGGCCGCCTTCGCCGGGACGTTCGACGGCAAGGGCTCGCGTTTCGACGGCAAGGGCCCGCGCGAGCACCGGGGCGGGTTGCCCGGCCACGGTCCCTGGGGCCGCCCCGACGGCACCCCGTCACCGGCCGGCCCGTCGGGCAGCGGGGCGACGACATGAGGCGCCGCGTGCGCGGTCAGACCCTGACGCCGATCAGCACGGTGGCGTAGAGCTCCTCGGACACCGCCAGGCGGGTGTTCAGTCCCGCACGGGTGAACTCCTCGACGGCCGTGGGCACCTGGCGTTCGCTCGTCTCCACCAGCAGACGGCCCCCGGGAGCCAGCCAGTCCGGTGCGGCCGTGACGACCCGGCGCAGGATGCCGAGACCGTCGGGTCCGCCGTCGAGGGCGGCCCGGGGCTCGTGCTCGCGGGCCTCCGCCGGCAGGAGGCCCAGCTCGCCGGTGGGGACGTACGGCACGTTCGCCGCGAGGACGTCGACGCGCCCGCGCAGGGTGGCGGGCAGGGCGTCGAACAGGTCGCCCTCGTGAGCGTGTCCCCCGAAGGCTGCGATGTTGCGGCGGGCGCAGCGCACGGCGGCCGGGTCGACGTCGGCGGCGTGCAGTTCGACCGGGCCCAGCGCGGCGGCCAGGGCGGCGCCGACCGCGCCGGAACCGCAGCACAGGTCCACCACCACGGAGGCGTCCGGGGCCTGGGCGAGGGCCTGGTCGACCAGGAATTCGGTGCGGCGGCGCGGCACGAAGACGCCCGGTTCCACGGTGACGCGCAGTCCGTGGAACTCGGCCCAGCCGAGGACGTGTTCGAGGGGAAGCCCCAGGACGCGTCCGTCGACCATCGCGGCCAGCTCGTCCGGCGTGCGGGCGGTGGCGAGGATCAACTCGGCCTCGTCCTCGGCGAAGACGCAGCCGGCGGCGCGCAGCGCGGCGATGACGGAGGCAGGGGAGGAAAGAGGGGGCATGGGAGCCGAGAGCCTTTCGGAGACCTTGGGGCCGAAGGGCGCTCACACGGTCACCCGCTAGCGGTGATCCGCGCCATGGTGAGGAGAGAGCACCCGACCTGACACAGCGGTAATGGGTCTCACCTCCTCGACAGCAGGGCCGGGACGATCCACGGCCGGACGGCCACCCTACCCCAACGGACTTGCGCCTACGGCCTCTTCGACCGCCCCTGGGCCGCGGTTGCGTCGGTGCACGCCCGTGCGGATCGACGGCCGCTCAAGTTGTACTCTGCAACGGGAGCGGCTGAGGAGGATTCCCCGTGAGCGCAGCGCAGACGGCCATCGAGACCATCCAGCGCGAGATGACGATCTTCGCGCGCCGGGCCAGGGCCTCGGCGGGCCGAATGCACCCCGAACTGTCCCTGGTGTCGTACACCCTGCTCGGGCACCTGGAGGAGCGCGACGGCTGCCGGGCCACCGACCTGGCGGCGCACTACGCGCTGGACAAGTCCACGGTCAGCCGCCAGGTGACCGCGCTGGAGCGGGCCGGGCTCGTCGAGCGGCGCCCGGACCCGGAGGACCACCGGGTCCAGGTGCTGCAACTGACCGACGCGGGACGTGAGATCCTCGCTCAGGTCACTCAGCGGCGCCGGGCCGCCTTCCAGGAGCGGCTCGAGGACTGGCCGGAGGAGGACCTGACGCGGTTCGCCCGGTATCTCGAGCGGTACAACGCGCGGGCGGACGCCGACTCCGACTGATCGGACGGCGCCGCGCCGCTCACGCCACCGGTACGGCCTCGCGTCCGTCCGCCAGTCGTTGTGGCGCCCTGGCGGCGAGGAAGGCCGTCCTGCGCCGCAGCCGGAAGCCGAGCGACTCGTACAGCCTGATGGCGTTCGTGTTGCCCGCCCCCGTGTGCAGGAACGGTGTCTCGCCGCGCTCGCGGATGCCGTGCGCGACGGCGCGGATCAGCCGGGTCGCCAGGCCCTCGCCGCGGTACGCCGAGTCCGTGCAGACCGCGCTGATCTCGGTCCAGCCCGGCGGGTGCAGCCGCTCCCCCGCCATGGCGACGAGGGCGCCGTCGCGCCGTATGCCGAGGTAGGTGCCGAGTTCGATGGTGCGGGGCAGGAACGGGCCCGGCCGGGTGCGCCCGACCAGGTCGAGCATCTCGGGTACGTCGTCCGGACCGAGGCGGACCGCCTCCGCGTCCGGCGCCGCGGCGAGGCCGTCGTCGACCAACTGGACGCCCTCCACCCGGAACGTGATCTCCCAGCCGTCCGGGACCTCCCCCCGGAAACCGGGCAGCGGGACCTCCGCACCCGGTCCGGCCAGCGCGGCGAGGTCCGCCCAGTCGTCGGCGTCGGGCCCGTCGGGCAGGGCCAGCCACGGGGACACGTCCACCGGGTAGCGCAGCACCCGGCCGCGCCGCTCGGCGAAGCCGGCGTGCGGGCCGGTCAGCGAGGCGAGAGCGGGGTTGTCGAGGATGTGCGGGGCGTCGGCCGGCACCCTGCTCTCCTGGTTCGCGTCGGTCATGCGGCGGCCTCGATCACGATCTTGCCGCGGGCATGGCCCTCCTCGACGGCGCGCAGCGCCTCCTCCGCCCGCTCCAGCGGGAAGGTCCGGGTGACGTGGGGGTCCAGGTCGCCGTTGCCCACGAGCCGGGCCACCTCGTCGAGGACGGCGGCGTTGCGGGCGCGCGCGACGCGGGCGCCGCCCAGCGCGGACACGGTCTCCGCCGTGGCACCGGCCGTGATCAGCTTGGAGCGGTCGGTGAGCAGGGCGGCGGCCTCGGCGAGCACCTCGCCGCCGACCAGGTCGTACACGCCGTCGACGCCGTCGGGCGCGGCAGCCCGTACGCGGTCGGCGAGGCCAGGGCCGGACGGCACGTGCACGGCGCCGAGCGACTCGACGAAGTCCTTCTTGCCCTCGCTCGAGACGCCCACGACCTGCAGCCCGAAAGCGCGGGCGATCTGCGTCGCCGCCGCGCCCACGCCACCGCCGGCCCCGGTGATCAGCAGCGTCGCTCCGGTGGGCAGGTCGAGCTGGCGGACGCCGTCGTAGGCGGTCGCCGCGGCCACCGGCAGGGTGGCGGCGTCGGCGAAGGACAGTTCGGCGGGCTTGTGCGCGGTGACCGCGGCGGGCAGCAACGCGTACTCGGCGTAGCCCCCGGCCACGGTGTTGCCGAAGACCTCGTCACCGGCCGCGAACCCGGTCACGCCGGCCCCGACCTCCTCGACGACGCCGGAGACCTCGTTGCCGAACACGGCCGGGAAGACGCGCTCGCCGGTCTCGCCGGGGCGGCGGTAGCCCGAACGCAGCTTCCAGTCGACGGGGTTGACCCCCGCGGCACGCACCGCGACCAGCACCTCACCGGCGCCGGGACGCGGCCGCGCGACCTCCACGAACGCCTCGGTCTCCGGGCCGCCGTACCGCGTGAAGACATACGCTTTCGGCATTGCTCCCACTCTCCTTCGCAGTCGCCGGCTCACCGGGTGTACGGGCCACCGATACCGGCACGCCTTGTGGAAGGGAGATCGCCGGGCGGCTATTCCCCGGCCGCGGGAGAGTTCATACGGCCTTAATGATCGCCGGGCCACCCGGTGCCGGGACGGGCCCGAGGTGCACGTACGGTTGAATGCGTAAGCATTCACCCGCGTCGGCACAGGCAGGCAGCACCCGTATGAACGTCACCCGCGGCTTCACCGGCCGCCCACGCGTGAGCAACGCAGGGCTACCCCCCGGGCAGTACGACGCGGGCGACGACTGGCCCGTGCTGTCCGCGGAGGTCACGCCCGACCTGCAGCCTGCCGACTGGTCGTTCCGCGTGGACGGGCTGGTGGCCCAGCCGCGCACCTGGAGCTGGGACGAGGCGCACGCGCTGCCCGCGTCGGCGTACGAGGGCGACATCCACTGTGTGACGAGCTGGTCGAAGTTCGGCGTCCGGTTCGGGGGCGTCTCGCTGGACGCATTCCTGGATGTGGTCCAGCCCCATGGGTCCGCCACCCATGCCGTCGCCTACTCCCACACCGGCTACACGGCCGCCCTCCCGCTCGCAGACCTCACGGGCGGCCAGGCCTGGATCGCCTGGGAGTACGGCGGCGAGCCGCTGGCTCCGGAGCACGGCGGCCCGGCGCGGCTGCTGGTGCCGCACCTGTACTTCTGGAAGAGCGCCAAGTGGATCGCGGGCGTCACACTCCTCGACCATGACGAACCCGGTTTCTGGGAGCAGAACGGCTACCATGCGCGCGGCAACCCCTGGCAGGAGCAGCGGTACTCCGGTGACTGAGACGTTCGCTCCCCCGACCCGCTTCGCGGTGCCCGGACGCATCGCCGTCAGCACGCAGACCGAGGCGACGTGGCAGACCGCCGCTCTCGCCGAGATCCGGCGCGAGACCGCGCACGCCACCACCTTCCGGTTCGCGGTCCCGGACTGGCCCGGGCACCTGCCCGGACAGCACCTGATGCTGCGGCTGACCGCCGAGGACGGCTACACGGCCCAGCGCCACTACTCGATCGCGTCCGCGCCCGACGGCTCAGGGCACGTCGAGCTGACCCTGGACCACATCGAGGGCGGCGAGGTCTCCGGCTGGTTCCACACCGAGGCCCGGCCCGGTGACACCGTCGAGGTGCGCGGGCCGCTCAGCGGCTTCTTCGCCTGGCCCGGCGACCGGCCCGCGCTGCTGGTCGGCGCGGGGTCCGGCGTCGTACCGCTCATGTCGATGGTCCGGCACCACCGGTCCCGGGGGCTCACGGTGCCGCTGCGGCTGCTGGTGTCGGCGCGCAGTCCCGAGGAGCTGATCTACGCGCGGGAGTTCGGCGCGGAGACGACGCCCGTGTTCACGCGCAGTGCGCCGGACGGTGTGCCGGTAGGACGTATGGCCGCCATACATGTGGCTCCGCTCCTGGCCGCGCGGCCGCCGGGTGGATGGGAGGCCTATGTGTGCGGCTCCAACGGCTTCGCCGAGCACGCCTCGCGCCTGCTCGTCGCGGCGGGGCAACCCGTGGATCGCATCCGCATCGAGCGCTTCGGGTAGGCCCCGGCGGACGTCCGGAGCGCGGACCCCGAGACAGGGTTGGGCGCAAGCCGGTCTCGAGCGCCGCAGTGGACCTCCTCACCACGCTGAGAAACCTCTGCGGTATGTGGTTCGCGAGGTGAGCCGGTGGGGCCGAACGGGGTACGACATCGGTGTGGACGCTCGCATGCGTGCGCGGAGCGCGGAGAACGACGGACCGGCCCCGACGAGGTGCCGTCCACCCCTCCGGCTCCGGTGACGGCGAGGAGGTCGACATGCGAACCCGGGTGCGCGGCTGGCGCTGGCGGCGCAATCTGCTGCGGCGCCGGTCGGACGTCGTCGAGGCGTGGACGGCGCTGGCCGTCGCTGTGCTGCTGATCCTGGCCGCGCCGCTGGCCGGGGCGATGGCGGGCCTGTGGGCCCATGACGAGGCGAAGGCGATCGCCACGGTCGAGCGAGCGGAGCGGCATCGTGTCCGTGCCGAGGTGGTTGGCGGCACAAGCGATCAGCCCTCCTCCGCAGCGGGCGCCAGGGAGCACGCCTACCGGACGACGGTGCGCTGGACGGAGCCGGGCAAGGGCACCTGGACGGCTCAGGCCCGGGTCCCGGCGGGGACACGTCAGGGCGACAGGGTCGACGTCTGGTTCGACTCCCGGGGACGTGACGTGTCCGCGCCGCCGGGCGACGTCGCGATCTGGCAGCACGCGGTCACCATCGGCGTCTTCACCACGGGCGCGGCAGCCGGCGTGGTGCTGCTCGGCCACGGTGTCGTGCGCCGGGTCTCGCTGCGGCACCGGATGACCGAGTGGGAGCGGGAGTGGGCCCGGACGGGTCCGGACTGGACGCGCGGGAAGGCGTGAGACCAGCCCAGCGAGGCCCCGTCGCGACATCCGCTCGCCGGTGCGCGTCGCGAGACCTGCCGGCCCCTGGCGCGTCGCAATATCCGCTCACCCGTGCCGCACCACGAGATCCGCTCACCCGTGCCGCATCGCAACGCGCACCCCGCCCCGGCGCCGATGGCGGGCGCGGGCCTCGCGACTGCTCGCCGGGGCCACGTACGGTGTGATCATCCGCAGTACCCCTTCACAAAGGCGGTTGTCGATGGCCCTGTTCGACCTCACTCCCGAGGAGCTCCGCGAATACCGCAGCGCGTCGGCGGAACCCGAGGATTTCGACGCCTTCTGGTCCAAGACGCTCCAGGAGGCCCGTGAGCACGATCTGGACGCCCGGTTCGAGCCGGTCGACACCGGGCTCGCCACGGTCCAGGTGTTCGACGTGACGTTCGCCGGGTTCGGCGGCCACCCGGTCAAGGGCTGGCTGCTGCTGCCCGCGGCCGCCGAGGAACCGCTGCCGCTGGTGGTGCAGTTCGTGGGGTACGGCGGTGGCCGGGGTCTGCCCCACGAGCATCTGCTGTGGGCGTCGTCGGGCCGGGCGCACTTCGTGATGGACACCCGCGGGCAGGGCAGCACGTGGGGCGGCGGGGGCGACACGGCGGATCCGGTGGGCGGTGCGCCCGCGTACCCGGGTTTCATGACCCGTGGCGTCGACGCGCCCGAGAACTACTACTACCGCCGGCTCTACACGGACGCCGTGCGCGCCGTCGAGGCCGCCCGCTCGCACCCCCTGACCGACGCGACGCGGACCGTGGCGCTCGGCGCGAGCCAGGGCGGCGGGATCACGATCGCCGTGGGCGGTCTGGTCCCCGACCTGGTCGCAGTCGCGCCCGACGTGCCGTTCCTGTGCGACTTCCCGCGCGCGACGACGCTGACCGACCGGCACCCGTACCGGGAGATCGGCCTCTACCTCAAGACGCACCGCGGGCGCACCGAGGACGTGACGCGCACGCTCTCCTACTTCGACGGCGTCCACTTCGCGGCTCGCGGCCGGGCGCCCGCCCTGTTCTCGGCGGCGCTGGAGGACCAGACCTGTCCCCCGTCGACCGTCTTCGCCGCGTTCAACGCCTGGGCGCACGACGACAAGGCGATCGAGGTGTACGAGTTCAACGACCACGAGGGCGGCGGCCCGTACCAGGACGCGGAGAAGCTGCGCTGGCTGCGCACGTACGCGTGAGCGGACCGGGGTCGGGGGGATTCCCTGCGTCACCCTTCCCTCCAGTCCGACCAGTCGGTACGTTCGGGATGCCCGGGTCGCAGCGTCGCGGCCCGGGCATTCCGGCGGACGACGGAGGGCCCATGTCCGAGCACGTGGCAGACGTTCACGGTCACTGCGACGCACGCTTCGCGGCGGTGCGGCAGGCGTTCGAGGAGAACTTCCGGGACCGGGACGAGCTCGGCGCCGCGGTGGCGGTGACGGTCGACGGCGAGCCCGTGGTGGACCTGTGGGGCGGCTGGGCCGACCCGGCGCGCACCCGGCCGTGGGAGCGGGACACGCTGGTCAACGTGTGGTCGACGTCGAAGGGCCCGGTGGCGCTGTGCGCGCACATCCTGGCCGACCGGGGACTGCTCGACCTCGACGCGCCCGTGGCGGACTACTGGCCCGAGTTCGCGGCGGCGGGCAAGGAGCGGGTCCTCGTACGGCATCTGCTGTCGCACCGCGCCGGCCTCGCCGGGCTGCGCGAGCCGCACTCTCTGGAGCAGCTCTACGACTGGGAGTTGACGACCGCCCGGCTCGCGGCGACGGAGCCGTGGTGGGAGCCGGGGACACGGTCGGGATACCACGCGCTGACGTACGGCTTCCTGGTCGGCGAGGTGGTGCGGCGGGTCTCGGGGCTGCTGCCGGGCGCGTTCCTGGAGCGGGAGGTGACCGGGCCGATGGGGATCGACTTCACCATCGGGCTGCCGGAGAAGGAGTCCGGCCGGGCGGCCGAGATGGTGCATCCACGGGCCGCGGCGACCAGTGAACAGGCCGCGATCTTCAGCCAGTTGTCGCCCGCGGCGATCGCGGCGCTGACCAATCCGGTCGTGGGCGCCACCCAGGCCAACACGCCGGAGTGGCGGGCCGCCGAGATCCCGGCCGCCAATGGGCACGGCACGGCGCGGGCCGTCGCCGCGCTGTACGGCGTCTATGCCGGGCGGGGCTCCTTCGGCGGCCGGCGCGTCCTGTCCGCCGAGGCGGCCGAGCGGGTGCGCGAAGGGCAGGGCAGCTGCCGGGACTTGGTGCTCGGGGCCGGGTTCCAGCACGAGACGGAGGTCGCTCTCGGCGTGTGGCTGAGCGGGCCGAACGGCTCGTACGGCCGCAATCCGCGGGCCTTCGGGCACGACGGCTTCGGCGGTTCCTGCGGGCTCGCGGATCCGGAGGCCGGGGTGTCGCTGGGCTACGTGATGAACCGGATGGGGCCGCACATCGCCGATGATCCACGGAAGACGGCCCTGGTGGAGGCGCTGTACAGCGCGCTGTGACACGGGGCGCGCGGATCGGTTTCGGCCGATTCGGCGGGCCGCCCTTCCTTAGTGGTTTAGACCAATGCTGGATGTGGCCGCGCAATGAGCCCACGCGGCTACGTCTTGTGACCAACAGGAGGCGCGGCATGGCCCGCACCATCCCCCACGACCACACACGGACCGACGGCCAGTCCCCGCCGCTGTACTGGCGGATCGCCACGAAACTGCTCGGCGAACTGCGCGACGGCACCATCCCGCCCGGTGAACGGCTGCCGGGCGAACGGCAGTCGGCCGGGCACTTCGGGGTCGGCAGAGAGACCGTACGGCAGGCGCTGGACGTGCTGCGACGCGACGGTCCGGTGGCCGCCGACCGGCGGGGCAGCCACGCCACCCTGACCGGCCGGCCGGTGGCGGACCCGGTGTCGCTCGCGTTCCCGGTGGGCGCGCGGTCCGCCGAACCGTGAGCGGCGGACCGGGCCACGGTGGCCTGGGAGGCGCCCCCGCCGGAGCACGCCGCCGCGCTGGGTCTCGCCCCGCTGCGGCCGACGCTGGTGCACCGCTACGAGTCGGCCGCGCCCGACGGCCGTACCCTGCGCACCGCGGTGACGTCGTTCTCGACGGTGGCGCTCGCCGAGGTGGAGGAGCTGGGCCGCTACCGCGACCGCGCCGACGGCGCGGCGGCCGCTCAGCTGCGCCGGGCCTACGACTGAATGCGCGGAGCGGGCCTGACCCTGCACCACCGGGATGCCATCACCCAGCACGCGGACCCCTCGTCGGTACGGGTGACCCGCCGCGTCCACGACCAGTACGCCCGCCCACTGGAAATCACCGACCTCGTGGTGGACGCCCAGCAGGACACACTGGTCTACGAGTTCACCCTGCCGTCGGCGGTCTGACACAGTCGGGCCCATGAAGGCCGGCCGTCACCGGGAAGCACCACTACGCCCGCGGTCATTTCGGCCGGCGCCGGGCGACGGTGCGTTCGGATTCGTCCATGCCCTCGTCAGGGCAGCCGCCGCGCCGCGATCAGCCGGGCGCGGGGGCTGCCGTCGGCGCGGCGGCCGAACTCGGGAAGGGGGTGCAGGCCGGTCTCGAAGCCGGTGCGCTTCAACTCGTCCAGGACGGCGCCGAGTCGGAACGCCCGGTAGTACATGACGAACGGTGGGCGCCACACGGCGTTGCGGACGCGCATCGCCGCGTCGAAGCCGAGCAGTACCCAGAAGCCCGGCCTGGACGGGCGGGGCGGGGCGAGGACCGGGAAGGCGAACGTGCCGCCCGGCCGGAGCACGGAGTGGACCTGGCCGAAGAGTCCGGGCAGTTCGCGCGGCAGGAAGTGGCCGAACGCCCCGAAGCTCACCACCAGGTCGAAGGAGGACGAGAACGGGAGGGCGCGGGCGTCGCCGCGCACCCAGGCGACGCGCGGCCCGCTCGGCCGCGGCTGCCGCCGGGCGACGTCGAGCATGCCCGCGCTGAAGTCGATCCCCGTGACGCTTCCCCGGCACACCCGCGCCAGCACGTCCATCCCGGCGCCCGTGCCGCAGCACAGATCGAGCCCGTCCTCGAAGGGACCGGTGCCGACCAGTGCCGTGGCGACCGACTCCAGCACCGAGTCGGGCGTCCGGAAGGGCGTGTGGTCGAACTTCGGCGCGAGCAGGTCGTAGCCGTGCTCCACGGACGACAGCGCCTGCACGGCGAGTTCGCGGAGCGTGGGGCCTTGAGGGCTGAACATCCGGTCAGCCTAGGGGAACTCGCCGGTCCAGGACGGCGAGAACGCGATGGCACCAGCGGACGTTCTCCTCCTCGAAGGCGATCCCGGCCATCAGGGTGAGATACGGCCCCACGCGGTCCGCCGTGCGCAGGTACTCCTCCTCGGTCCGCCCGTCGACGAGGCGCTCGCGCACCCGCTCGTATCGGGCGAGCTTGCCGCGCGCCCACGACATGCGCTCCTCGATCAGCCCACGCGTCACCCGCGCGTCGCCGCCGTCCATGGCCTGGATCTTGATGAGGAGTTCGTCGCGGATGGCGGTGGGCCGGCGTGGTGGCTCGGCGGCGAAGCCGCGCAGATCCGCGCGGCCGGCTTCGGTGAGCGTGAACATCCGCTTGTTGGGCCGGCGCTCCTGCTGCACCACCCGCGCCTCGATCAGGCCGTCCTGCGCGAGGCGCTCCAGTTCCCGGTAGAGCTGTTGCGGGGTGGCGGGCCAGAAGTTGGCGAGCGAAACGTCGAAGACCTTCGACAGCTCGTAGCCCGAGGCCTCGCCTTCCAGGAGCGCGGCGAGGACGGCGTACTTGAGGGACATATGGACACGTTAGCAGTCGGTGACTATTCTCATCGGCACCTACTCAAGAAATTGAATATGAGGTGGTGATTCGATGCGTGCGTTCCGCAAGGCGATCGAGGCACGGGATCTTGACGCCGTCGAGGCGCTGCTGGCCGAGGACGTCGTCTTCCGCAGCCCGGTCGTCTTCAAGCCGTACACGGGCAGGGCGATCACCGCGGCGATCCTGCGCGAGGTGGCGCAGGTCTTCGAGGACTTCCGGTACGAGCGCGAGCTCGCCGGTGCCGACGGCCGCGACCACGCCCTGGTGTTCACGGCTCGCGTCGGCGACCGGGAGCTGAGCGGCTGCGACTTCATCCAGGTCGACGAGGCCGGGCTCATCGCCGACCTGACGGTCATGGTCCGCCCGCTGTCGGGCGCCCACGCCCTGGCCGAGGCGATGGGCGCCCGCTTCGACCGCATCGCGCGGGAGGCGCAGGCCCGCTCCGCGTGAGCGACCGCACCAGGAGCGGCGCGGGACCGGTCAGCCCCACAGCCGCAGGGCGGCGAGCCAGAGTTCCGGGGTGCCGGGACCGCGGTCGGCCGGCGGTGGTTCCGGCGGGCGCTGTTCCCGGTGGCGCGACCGCGTGAGGGCGGCGAGCAGGCGTGCGGCGGGTCGTACGAAGGTGTCGGTCATGGGAGTCTCCGGTTGCGTCCGTCGGATCTCTTGCACCCCACCGACGAACCGGGCTCACGCGGATCGACACTCCGCGAGCCGCTTCTCGAGGAACCTTCGCTCCGCGTCGTTCTCGACGTCCTCCAGCGCCCGCGCGTACGCCTCCGCCGCCTCGCCCGTGCGGCCGAGGCGGCGGAGCAGGTCGGCGCGGGTGGCGGGCAGCAGGTGATATCCGGCCAGGTCGCCCTCCCGTTCCAGCTCCGCCACCAGGGCCAGGCCGGCCTCCGGTCCCTCGGACATGCCCACGGCGACGGCCCGGTTGAGGCGTACGACGGCGGAGGGCACATGGCGCAGGAGTGCGCCATAGAGCGCGGCGATGTCGGCCCAGTCGGTGTCCTCGGCCGTCGGGGCGGTGGTGTGGCAGGCCGCGATGGCGGCCTGGATCTGGTACGGGCCGGGCCTGCCCCGGCGCAGCGTCGTCTCCAGGAGGGCGGCGCCCTCGTCGATCTCGGCGCGGTCCCAGGCGGTGCGGTCCTGGTCCTCCAGCGTGACCAGGTCACCGGCCCCGTCGACCCGGGTGGCGCGGCGGGCGTCATGCAGGAGCAGCAGGGCCAGCAGGCCGAGCGTCTCGGGTTCGTCCGGCATGAGCCGGGCCAGGACGCGGGCGAGGCGGATGGCCTCGGCACACAGGTTCGTGCGCACCAGGTCGGCGCCCGCGGTGGCCGCGTAGCCCTCGTTGAACAGCAGGTAGAGCACGCCCAGCACCCCTGTCGTGCGCTCGGGCAGGAGGTGCGCGGGCGGGACGCGGTACGGAATGCCGGCGTTTCGGATCTTGCGTTTGGCCCGCACCAGGCGCTGCGCCATGGTGGCCTCGGGGACGAGGAAGGCGCGGGCGATCTCGGAGGTGGTCAGTCCGGCGAGGGTGCGGAGGGTGAGCGCGACGCGGGCCTCGAGGGGGAGTGCCGGGTGGCAGCAGGTGAAGATCAGCCGCAGCCGGTCGTCCCCGACCCCGCTGTCGTCGTCGTACGGCTCCCCGTCGCGCGTCAGCACGGCCACCTCCCGCAGTTTCTCCTTCCCCACCGCCTGTCTGCGCAGCACGTCCAGGGCCCGGTTGCGGGCGGTCGTGGTGAGCCAGGCGCCTGGGCGGCGCGGCACTCCGTCGCGCCGCCACCGGTCGAGGGCCTGGGCGAAGGCGTCCTGGGCGCACTCCTCGGCGAGGTCCCAGTCGCCGGTCACCCGGATCAGGGTGGCGACGACCTGGCCCCACTCCTCGCGGAAGGCGACCGCGACCGCCTCCTCGACGTCGTTCGTGTCGTTCACTCCCAGACCGGCCGCACCTCGACGGAGCCCCCGGCCAGTACGGCGGGGTGCCGGGAAGCGAGAGAGATGGCCTCGTCGAGGTCGGTGACCTCGACGATGTCGATGCCGGCGACGTACTCCTTGGACTCGGCGAACGGGCCGTCGCTGAGCAGGACTTCGTCGCCCTGGACGCGGACGGTGGTGGCGTCGGACCCTGGGCGCAGACGCGCACCGCCCCGTCCGATGCCTCGGCTGCGCACCTCGTCGATGTAAGCGGTGAAGCGCGGGTCGTCGGCGATCTCGGCCGGGCTCAGCTCCTCGCCGCCGGCCGGTGTGCAGATGAACAGCACGTACTTCACGGCCGCTCCTTCGTCACGCCGCCCTCGAGCGGCACCGAGAGGTGCTCGTGGTCGATGAGCCAGCGGAAGCCGGCGTCGCGGTAGCCGGTGGTCACCCGGACCACACGGTCCAGCGGTTCGCCGTCGCCGCGGGTGCCGCGCACCCGCACGAGGGCGTGGCTGAAGGCGCTGCCCTCGCCCGGCCGCACCCGCAGGGAGAGAACCTCCCGGTGGATCGGCCCGCTCAGCGTGGCAAACCATTCCGCCACGGCCTTGCGGAGGGCGTCAGTGCCGATCCGCACCTCGCCGTCGAGGAGACCGAACGCCTCGACGTCCGGGGCATAGCAGGCCATCGTCCGGTCGACGTCGCGCTCGAGCGCCGCCTCGGTCAGCTCGGCGTCGATGCGGCGGACGGCCGTCTCCGCGTCCTCGCCGCCCTCGTCCCAGAAGGGCCGCACCTCCATCGCGCCGATCGTCGCCACGGGGTGCTGCGCGGCGATCGCCACGGCCTCCTCCAGGTTCGCGCAGTCCACGACGTCGAACCCGGCGACGTACTCCTTCGTCTCGGCGAACGGGCCGTCGGAGCGCAGCACCTCACCGTCCCGCACCCGTACGGTGACCGCCTCGACGGGCAGGCGCAGCCGGTGGCCGTAGAGCCGCGCACCGCTGCGGACGCCGTGCTCCTCCACCCAGGGCTCGACGGGCGCCATGCCGGAGGCGTCGGCGGTGTCGTCGCCGCAGACCAGCAGCATGTACTTCATGGTTCCTCCCGGTGTTCATGAGCTTCCTGCACCCCACCGACGAACGGGAGCGACCCGGATCGACACCCCGGATCGACAAAGTACGCGCGGCACGAACCGCGCGAGCCGCCGACGCGCGGCAGGCCGCCCGGCCCGGCCCCTCCCGCGTCAGCCCACGAGCCGCACGGGAAGTGTCCGCACGCTGTTGCCGACGAAACTGGCGTGGCGGGCCAATGAGGCCTCCGGAACCGCGAGCTCGAGCCCGGGGAAGCGCGTGAACAGCCGCTCCAGCGCGATGGTCGCCTCCAGCCGGGCCAGCGGAGCGCCGAGGCAGTAGTGGGCGCCGTGCCCGAGCGACAGACTGCGTACCGCGTCCGGGCGTGCGGGACGCGTGACGTCGAAGCGGCCGGCGTCCGGGCCGTACGCGGCCGGGTCACGCCCGGCGGCGGAGTACCCGGCAAGGACGGGCGTGCCCGCCGGGATGAGCGTCCCGTCGACGGTCAGGTCCCGCACCGGATACCGGAACGGGAAGAAGCTGACCGGCGCGTCCCACCGCAGCGTCTCCTCCACCACTTCGCCCCAGCTCGCCTCGCCCGCGCGCACGTGGTCCAGCTGGTCGCGGTGCCCGCACAGCGCCCGGACGGCATTGGTGATCAGGTTGAGGGTCGTCTCGTGTCCGGCGACGATCATCAGCACGAGCGTGCCCATGAGTTCAGGTCGGCTCAGCCGGTCGCCGTCCTCGTCGTGGGCCGCGATGAGCGCACTCGTGAGGTCGTCGCCCGGCCGTTCCGCCTTGGCGGCCGCGATCTCGCCGAGGACGGCGACGAGTTCACGATTGGCGGCGACGGCCCGCTCGGGCGTGATGTCCGTGGCGACGACCTGGCTGGACAGCTGGTGCAGCCGGTCCCGGTAACGCGCGTCCACGCCGAGCAGTTCGCTGATGACGCCCATGGGAAGCGGCATCGCGAAGTGCCGCCGCAGGTCGGCGACTCCGCCTTCGGCCTCGGCCGCGCGGGCGAGGCCGTCGAGCAGGCAGGACGTCAACTTCTCTATGCCGGGCCGGAGTTCCTCCATCCTCCGCGCCGTGAACGCACTGCTCACGAGCGACCTGAGCCGACGGTGGTCGGCCCCGTCGGCGGCGGTCATCCCCTGTACCGTCGCGAAGGTCGCCAGCGGCCAGCCCTCGGGGATCCGCCCGTCCCGCAGCGCGGCGAAGTGCCGTGCGTTCTTGGCGACTCCGGGATGTGTGAGGAACTCCTTGAGTGCCGCGTGCCCGAGCACCGCCATCCCCTCGAGCTCGCCCGGAAGCATCACGGGCGCGACGGCGCCGCGCGTGAGCAGCCGGGCGTTGGCGGCGTGCGGGCAGCCACCGGCGGGGTCGAAGCGGTGCGGCGTGTCCACCGGAACTCCTCGGTACGGGAGGCGGGTTGACGTCGTACGGCGTTCGATTCTGCCGGGACGGCCGCGATCGTGCCAAACGGCGGCCGATCCGGCGCTCCTCCCACCGGTCACCGGCCGTTCGCGGTTGGATGACATCTGTGACCACCGACGACGAGCAGCGCCGGATGATGCGCGCCAACCAGGCCAACTGGGACGCCCGCACCCCGGTCCATGTGGCCAGCCGGTTCTACGCACTCCACGAACACCCGGACCCGACCGCTGGTTCGGCGCCTTCGAATGGAACGACCTCGAGGACGTGTCGGGCCTGGACGTGCTGCACCTGCAGTGCCACCTGGGCACGGAGACGCTCGCCTTCGCGCGGCGCGGGGCACGGACCGTGGGGCTCGACTTCTCCGAGGCATCGGTCATGGCCGCCCGCGGGATCGCGGAGAAGGCAGGGCTCGACGTCTCCTACGTCCGGGCCGACGTGTACGACGCCGTCGAAGCCCTGGAGGGGCGGCGGTTCGACGTCGTGTACACCGGGAAGGGTGCGCTGCGCTATCTGCCCGACCTCGAGCGCTGGGCGGACGTCGTCGCCCGGCTCCTGCGGCCGGGCGGGCGGCTGTACGTCGTCGAGTTCCATCCGCTGCTGAACGCGCTGGGTCCCAAGCCCGCGCCCGGCGAGGGCCCCGAACTGCTGCTGCTCCACGACTACCTGGGCGGTTCCGGCGCCGTGCACCGGGACGCGACCCACACCTACACCGACGGACCGGCCGTCGAGGGAGCGACCGACAGCTATGAGTGGATGCACGGAACAGGAGAGGTCGTCAACGCGTTGCTGGGTGCGGGGATGAGCATCCGCCGGCTGACGGAGAGCGACGAGCCCCCGTGGCCCCGCTGGCCGCGGATGGTCTGGACGGCCCCCGGCTGGTGGTGCCTTCCCGAGCCGCGGATCCCGCTCCTGTACGGTCTGCCGGCAAGCCGCTGAGGCGTCTCCCACAGCCGCGCGCCCACCCCGAGTGGTAGAGTGCGGTCAGCGCTTGTGTACGCCCCGTTGCGGGCGCCGGTGCCAGTTCTTCCTCAGACCGCTGAACCGCCCACCGTTTCGGTCGGCACCTCAGCCTTTCCGCACACCTCGTGAGCAGGGGTCGTAGCACCGCCGTACCCGAGGTGTTCTCCGCCGCCGAGCGCGTTCGTACGCCCTCGTTCCGCGGCTCCTCCCCCCTCTTCCGCATGCCTGATGCCAGGCCACCCGTCCGTGAAAGGACCACTCATCATGACCACCACACTCGAACACCCTCCCGTGGAACAGCAGTCCAAGGCCCTCCGGCTCGTCACCGGTGTCCTCGACATCGACGCGCAGGGGAAGGGGCAGCTGCGGGCGGCCGAGAGCCTCCTGGCCTCGCCCGCCGACCCCCAGGTGTCCCCGGCGCTGATCCGCCGGTACGGGCTGCGCAAGGGCGACCTCGTCGAGGGCGTCCGCGGCGCGCAGCGCTCCCTCACCGAGATCGGGCATGTCAACGGCCGTGCGCCCGAAGAACTGGGCGGCCGCCGTCAGTTCCGCGACCTCACTCCGCTGCACCCGAGCGAGCGGATCGGCCTCGAACACCCCGCGGCGGGTCTGGCCGGGCGGGTCACCGACCTGTTCGCGCCCGTCGGCAAGGGCCAGCGCGGGCTCCTCGTGGCGCCGCCGAAGACCGGCAAGACCGTGCTGCTCCAGCAGATCGCGGCGGCCGTCGCCGGCAACCACCCCGAGTGCCGCCTGATGGTGCTGCTCCTCGACGAGCGTCCCGAGGAGGTCACCGAGATGCGGCGCTCCGTGCGCGGCGAGGTGTACGCCTCGACGTTCGACCGGGCACCCAGGCAGCACATCGCGCTCGCCGACCTCGTCGTCGAACGGGCCAAGCGGCTCGTCGAGGACGGCGAGGACGTCGTCATTCTGCTGGACTCCCTCACCCGGCTGTGCCGGGCCCACAACAACGCGGCCGCCTCGGGAGGCCGCACCCTGAGCGGTGGCGTCGACGCGGCGGCGCTGCTCGGACCCAAGAGGTTCTTCGGCGCCGCGCGCCACGCCGAGGAGGGCGGATCGCTCACGATCCTCGCCACCGCGCTGGTGGACACCGGCTCGCGTGCCGACGGCTACTTCTTCGAGGAGCTCAAGAGCACGGGCAACATGGAGTTGCGCCTCGACCGCGAGCTGGCCTCGCGCCGGCTGTTCCCGGCCGTCGACCTCACTCCGTCCGGCACCCGGCGCGAGGAACTCCTGCTGTCCACGGCCGAGTTGACGGCCGTACGCGGCCTCAGGCGCGCCCTGCAGTCCCGGGACGGCGGTCCGGCCGGCCTGGAGACGCTGCTGGAGCGGATGCGGGAGACCCCGGACAACGCGACGTTCCTGCGCCGGATCCGGCCGACGCTGCCGGCGGACTGACCGAACGGTGGCGCGCCCGGGCGGGCCACGTGCGGCATCCGGGTTGCTCATCGAACCCGTTCGGCCCGGCCGGCGTGGCGTGGGGCGACGCCATTCCTAGGTTGATCGTATGCCTATCGGATTCTCCTCTCGTGTGGCCGTGTCGGCCTGCGCCCTGTGCGTGGCAGGCGTCCTGGCGCTCACACCACCCGCGGCCGCCGCCCGCTCCGGCGGCACGGAGCCCAGCCCACCGGGCGGACAAGCGGCCTCGGCGCCGAAATCGGCCCTCCTCTACCGCTCGGGGACGCAGGTGAGGCCGCACACCGATGCCCCTGCCGTGCCGGAGGTCTCCGCGCTGTCGTGGCTGGTCGCCGACGCCGGCACCGGCGACGTGCTGGCCGCGAACGACGCGCACCGGAAGCTGCCCCCGGCCAGCACCCTCAAGACGCTGTTCGCCCTCACCGTGCTGCCGGCCCTGCCCGCCGGCGTCCGGCACACCGTGACCGAGGAAGAGCTGGCCGGCGTCGGCCCCGGCAGCAGCCTGGTCGGCGTCGAGGAGGGGCACACGTACGAGATCGCCGACCTGTGGCGCGGAGTCTTCCTCAGCTCGGGCAACGACGCCGTCCACGTCCTGGCGGCGCTCAACGGCGGCTGGCAGACCACGGCCCAACGGATGCAGGTCAAGGCACGCGCCCTGGGCGCCCGCGACACCCATGTCGTCTCACCCGACGGCTACGACGCCCCCGGCCAGGTGTCCTCCGCGTTCGACCTGGCCGTCTTCGGTCGGGCCGGGCTGCGCAACCCGGACTTCGCCCGATATTGCTCCACCGCCTCGGCCGGATTCCCGGGCGACGGCGGGTCGTACGGCATCGAGAACACAAACCGGCTGCTGACCGGCCACGACGGCGTGGCGCCGTACCCGGGCCTGATCGGCATCAAGAACGGCTACACCAGCAACGCGGGCAACACGCTCGTGGCCGCCGCGCACCGCGGCGGCCACACCCTCGTGGTGACGGTGATGAACCCTCAGGAGGGCGGCGGGTTCGCCGTGTACGAGGAGGCACGGGCGCTGCTCGACTGGGGCTTCGCCGCCGCCGGGCACGTCGATCCGGTGGGCTCGCTCGACGCGCTGCGCGCCGCGTCCAAGCCGGCACCGGTGCCGGCTCCGGCGGCGGCCGCGTCGTCGGTGCCCGACGACGGATCCGGCTGGCCGGGCACGGGCGCCATCGCGGGCATGGCCGGGCTGGGCGCCGGAGCCGTGGCACTGGCGCTGCGGGTCAAGGCCGCGCGGTCCGCACGCGGCTGACCCACCGGCAGCCAGAACAGCAGGCCGAGCGTGATCCACGTGTAGGTGTTGCTGCCGAGGAACCCGTCGACGCCGGAGGCGTCCTCGAACCACAGCCACACCACGCTGGTGCACAGCACCGCGTAGAGGGCGCCCGCGACGCGCGGGTACCCGGCGCGCGCCAGTACGGCGAACGACGGCAGCAGCCAGACCAGATGGTGCACCCAGGTGATCGGGCTGACGAGGCAGGCCGTGAGACCGGTGAGGGCGAACGCGGCGATCCAGTCCCCGGCCGCGACGGCCCGGCGCGCCCGCCACGCCCACACGCACAGCACGAGCAGGACCGCGGTCGCCCACAGGGGCCGCTCCGTTTCGCCCAGCCGGGCCAGCACGCCCTGCAGCGACTGGTTCGACACATAGTCGAGCCGGCCCACCCGGCTGGTGTCCCACAGCGCCTCGGTCCAGTAGAAGCGCGAGGCCGCGGGGTCCGCCCAGGCCGCGAGCGCGGTCGCGCCCAGGGCGACGGCCGTCGCGACCGCGGCGGCGCGCCACCGGCGGGTGAGCAGCAGCAGGCCGATGAAGACGGCGGGCGTGAGCTTGATCGCGGCGGCGAGCCCGATGCCGACCCCCGCCCAGCGGCCCCGGCCGGTCGACAGCAGCCAGCTGTCGCCGAGGACAAGGGCCAGCAGCAGGAGGTTCACCTGGCCGAAGCTGAAGGTGTCGCGCAACGGCTCGAACAGGGCGAGCCCGCACAGGGCCAGGCACCAGCCGTACCAGCCGTACCGCCGCCAGTGCGGCCCGGCCAGAATCCGCAGCACGACCGCCAGCGCCGCCAGGTTGAACAGCAGGGCGACGGCGATCGCGGTGTGCAGACCCATCAGGGCCATCGGCAGCATGCCGACCGCGGCGAACGGCGGGTAGGTGAAGCCGTACGCCGTCCCGGGCACCCGGTAGTCGTAGATCCACCCGCCGTGGTGGACCCAGGTGTCGACCGCCCCGTAGTAGACGCGCAGGTCGAACCAGTCACGCAGCAGCGGCACGGTCACCGTGAAGGCGGTGACGACGGCGGCCAGCATCAGGACGAGCAGCAGCCGGCCCCGGTCGGTCGCGGGCCACTTCGGCGCCTTCACGCCGTACGCTCCATGGCCGGGGCCTGAGTGGCCTGGTGGGCCTGCCACAGGACGACCACGGCGAGCACTCCGCCCGAGACGGCCAGCACCAGTTGGCCGGTGTCCACGGGCCCGCCGCTCGGCATCACGCCGAGGGCGAGTGCGCCGGTCACGGCCGCGACCCGGTGCCGCACCGAGGTGGTGGGCGCGGCGGCCGCGATCAGGAACAGACCCCACAGCGCGTACCAGGGACGGATCGCCGGGCCGAACGCGGCCACCACGGCGAGGCTGAGGCCGAGCGCGTACACCGGGCGCGGGCGCAGCCGCAGCCATATGAAGAGCACGGCGGCGGCGGTCACGGCCAGGCCGAGCACGTGCCAGGCCGGCACGGCCAGCGGCGCCAGATCGCTGCCGAGGTGTTCGAGCAGCGCGCCGGTGGCGCGGCCGAGCAGACTGGTGAGCGCCCAGTTGTGCGGGGAGACGGGGGTGTCCAGGGCGCCGATCCAGCCGTATCCCGTACCAGCGACGGCCGTGGCCGCCACAGTGGTCGCCGCGGCCGTGGCCGTGGTCGTCAGCACGGCCCGCGCCGGGCGGCGGCCCGCGTGCACCTGGACGACCACCACCGCGAGGAGCCCGAGTGCGGCGGGCGCCTTGACCAGGGCGGCGAGCGTGACGAGGACGGCGCCCAGCACCGGCCACCGGCCGAGCGCCGCGACCAGGCCGAGACCGAGCAGACCGAGCATGATCGCGTCGTTGTGGGCGCCGGCGACCAGGTGCAGCAGGACGAGCGGGTTGAGGGCTCCCAGCCACAGGGCGGCGGCCGGGTCGGCTCCGCTGTGCCGGGCCAGACGGGGCAGCGCGGCCGCCATCAGGGCGACACCGAGCAGGGCGACGAGCCTCATCCCGAAGAGTCCGGCGGGCAGTTCACCGCGGGTGAGCGCGGACAGGGCGGAGGCGAGGCCGAGGAACGCGGGGCCGTACGGGGCGGCGGTGTGCTGCCAGACCGGGGCGACCTCGTCCGCGAGCGGGCCGCCGAGCTGCGCGGGTCCGTGCGCGTACACGTCGATGTGCGCATCGACCATGGCACCCTGCGCGAGATAGCTGTACACGTCCCGGCTGAACAGCGGCGGCGCGAGCAGCAGCGGGGTCGCCCAGAGGGCGAGGACGAGGAGCAGGGCGCGCGGGGTGGGCGGTTCGTCGCTGCGCACGAGGCGGCCGAGCAGTGCCCAGGCCGCTATCAGCAGGACGACGCCGAAGTAGACCCCGACCAGTCCGAGGACCGCCTGGGCCGAGGCGGGGGCCAGGAGATCCTCGACAGGCAGGGCACCGGCCGTCTCACCACCCAACGCGAGAAAGGCGGTACCGGCCAGACCGAGTACCTGGCAGCGGCGGAGATCGACGGGGAAAGCCATGGCCAACACTCGGGAATCGTGTCAACACGGGGTGGCCGGAAGGCGACGAGCGGCCTTCTGCGCGGCAGCCGACGTGTGACCTCTGTGTGCGGCAGCCGGCGAAAGACCTGCGTGTGGCGGGGTGACTGTGCGTTCCTGACTACGAGTTCACCGACGCATGTCGACAAGTCCACTTGTCTCAGAACACCGACAGTCCCGTCAGCGTCGTGAATCCGTCCAGCGCCGCCACCCCCGCCACCGAGTTGCCGCGCTCGTCCAGGCCCGGGCTCCAGACACACAGGGTGCAGCGGCCCGGGACGACGGCGATGATGCCGCCGCCCACACCGCTCTTGCCGGGCAGCCCGACCCGGTAGGCGAAGTCACCCGCCGCGTCGTACGTCCCGCACGTCAGCATCACCGCGTTGACCTGCTTGGCCTGGCTGCGCGTGAGCAGCCGGGTGCCGTCGGCGCGGATGCCGTGCCGGGCCAGGAAGGTGGTGGCCAGAGCGAGGTCGGCGCAGGAGGCGGCGACGGAGCACTGGCGGAAGTACTGGTCGAGCAGCACCGGCACCGGGTTGTCGATGTTGCCGTACGACGCCATGAAATGGCCGAGGGCCGCATTGCGGTCGCCGTGCGTGGCCTCGGAGGCGGCGACCTCCCGGTCGAAGTCCAGTTCCGGGTTGCCGCTCTCCGCCCGCAGGAACGTCAGCAGCTCCCCGGCCGCGTCTCCGGTACGGGTCTGGAGGCGGTCGGTGACGACGAGCGCGCCCGCGTTGATGAAGGGGTTGCGCGGAATGCCGTTCTCGTACTCCAGCTGGACCAGGGAGTTGAACGGGTTGCCGGAGGGCTCACGGCTCACGTGCTCCCAGAGTTCGTCGCCCTCGCGGGCCAGGTCGAGGGCGAGGGTGAAGACCTTGGTGATGGACTGCGTCGAGAACGGCTGCCGCCAGTCCCCCACCCCGTAGACCGTGCCGTCCAGCTCGGCGACGGCCATGCCGAAGCGACGCGGATCGCACGCGGCGAGCGCCGGGATGTAGTCGGCGGGACGCCCGCGGCCCGGCGTCCGGTCCACTTCCTCGGCGATGCGCTCCAGGACCGGCAGGTAGGTGAGCGACGACGTCGTTGCCATGATCACCATTGTGCCTCCGGGCCGGCCCCGGCGCGTTGTGGCAGATCAGGCGGCAGGCGCACCGCTGCCCGCGACGGTCTCGGGGCGCAGCAGATCGGCTGGGGTCTCGGCGGGCAACAGCCTCTTCTCCAGGACGAGTTCGGCCACGCCCCGGCCGGTGGTGAGGGCCTCCCTGGCGATGTCGGTCGCGGCCATGTACCCGATGTGCGGGTTGAGGGCGGTGACCAGACCGATGGAGTTCTCGACGCTCGCGCGCAGGGCCTCGGTGCTGGCGGTGATGCCGCAGACGCAGCGCTCGGCGAGGGTCGGGCAGGCGTTGCGCAGGTGCGCGACGCTCTTGGACAGGGAGTGCAGGATGACCGGCTCGAACGCGTTGAGCTGGAGCTGTCCGGACTCGGCGATCATGGTGATGGCGACGTCGTTGCCGATCACCTCGAAGGCGACCTGGTTGACCACCTCGGGGATCAACGGGTCGACCTTGCCGGGCATTGATGCTCGAACCGGCCTGCACCGGCGGCAGATCGATCTCGCCCAGGCCCGCGCGCGGCCTCGAGGACAGCAGGCGCAGGTCGTTGCAGCTCTTGGAGAGCTTGACGGCGATGCGTTTGAGGACGCCGGACATCTGGACGAACGCGCCGCAGTCCTGGGTGGCTTCGACCAGGTTGGCCGCGGCGACCAGCGGCAGGCCGGTGATGCCGGCGAGGTGGCGGCGGGCCGATTCGGCGTATCCCGCAGGCGCGTTGAGGCCCGTACCGATGGCCGTGGCGCCCAGGTTGATCTCATGGATCAGCTCGAGGGCCTCCGCGAGCCGGCCGCGGTCCTCGTCGAGCATGACGGTGTACGCCGAGAACTCCTGCCCCGGCCTCATCGGCACCGCGTCCTGGAGCTGGGTACGCCCCATCTTCAGGACCTCGCGGAACTCGACGGCCTTGTGGGCGAAGGCGTCCTGGAGCACGGCCATCGCCTTGAGCAGGCCGTGCACCGCGAATACGGTCGCGATCTTGACGGCGGTCGGGTAGACGTCGTTGGTGGACTGGCTGAGGTTGACGTCCTCGTTGGGGTGCAGGTACCGGTACTGCCCCCTCGCGTGACCCTGCAGCTCCAGCGCCCGGTTGGCGACGACCTCGTCGGCTTTCATGTTCGTCGAGGTGCCGGCGCCGCCCTGGATGACGTCGACGACGAACTGGTCGTGCAGCTTTCCGGCGCGGATCTCCCGGCAGGCGCGCGACGATCGCGGCGGCCTTTCCCGGCGCCGGCAGGCCGAGTTCCTCGTTCGCGAGGGCGGCGGCCTCCTTGACGGCGGCCAGGGCGTCGATCAGATGCGGGTACGCGGAGATCGGGGTGCCGGTGATGGGGAAGTTCTACGTCGCGCGCAGGGTGTGGACACCCCAGTACGCGTGGGCGGGGACGTCACGGTCGGCGAGCAGGTCGTGCTCGCGTCGGGTCGCGGCGGTCATGAGGGCGGGGGTCCTCTTTCGGGGTACGGAGGTGAGTGCGCCCCCGCAAGGGGCGCGGGCGGTATCGACTTGCGGCTCCGCCGCGTGGGCGCGACCAGCCACACGCGGCTCGCAGACCGGCGGCGGCCCGCAGTTCCTCATCGGGAATCGGCAGAACTACGCGCAGGCAGTGAGCGGAGCCGGGTCAAGCGCACGCACCGGACGAACGCATCCCACCGGCTCCCCTCCCCCGAGCAGCGGCTCACCCGCGAACTCGGTCAGCAACTCGGGGTCCACGCCCGCGCGAGCGAGCGCGGCCGCCGCGACCGGGATGCGCGCCCGGTTCGCTCCGTCGGCGATCTTGACCGCGACGGCACGACCGTCGGGCAGTGCGGCGACCTGGACGCCCTCGAAGCCGTCCTTGGCGAGCAGCCCGGGCACGGCCCGCATCAGCGCGGCGACGTCCCGTCCGGCGCCGGAGGCCATTTCGGCGTGCTCGCGCATCGCATCGGCGACACGCGCCTCGGGGGTGCCGGGCGCGGCCGAGGCGACACGGGCGAACGCGCGGGCCAGGCCGTGCAGAGAGACGGCGAACAGGGGCGCACCGCATCCGTCGACCGTGACCCGGGCGACGCGCTGACCGCTGAGGTCCTCGACGCTCTCGGCGATCGTCTGCTGGAGGGGGTGGGCCGGGTCGAGGTAGTCGTCCAGGGACCAGCCGTTGAGCTTGGCCGTGCAGAGCATGGCGGCGTGCTTGCCGGAGCAGTTCTGGGCGAGCCGGGAGGGCAGCCGGCCCGCGCGCACCCAGTTGTCGCGTACGGCGGGGTCGTACGGCATGTCGGTGACGTTGCGCAGGTCGTCCTCGGCGAGGCCGGCGAGGACGAGGATGCGGCGGGTGCCGGCGAGATGCCGTTCCTCGCCGGAGTGGCTGGCGGCGGCCAGCGAGAGCAGGTCGCCGTCGAGCGGCAGACCCGCCCGCACCATGGCCACGGCCTGGACGGGCTTGAGTGCCGAGCGCGGGTAGAAGGCGGCCTCGATGTCGCCGAGCTGGAACTCGACGTCGCCGTCGGCGCCGAGGACGACGACGGAACCGTAGTGGATGCCCTCGACGACTCCGCCGCGTATGAGGTGGGCGACGGGGGCGTGGAGGGGTTCGCGGACGAGGGGTGCGTCCGCGGGAGAGGTGCTGTACATGGCTGTCCGGCTCACTGGTGGGGTGGAGTGGGCTCGCGTGGGGTTCACGCGTCGGCCCGGCCTGGTGCGGTGGTGTCCGCGCGTTCTGCGGTCGTGTCTCCGCGCGAGGAGCGCACGATGTCGGTGAGGGTCGTCTCGACCCGGTCGAGGTGGTGGCTCATGGCCTCCACCGCGTCGTGCTCGGAACCGTCGGCCAGCGCCTCGACGATCGCCCGGTGCTCGCGGTTGGACTGCTCGCGGCGGCCGCCCAGTTCGTTGAGGAAGGCCGACTGCCGTGCGAGCGCGTCCCGGATCTCCTCGATCAGCCGACGGAATACCGGGTTCTGCGCGGCCTCGGCCACGGCGAGGTGGAAGAGGGTGTCCATCGCGACCCATGCGGTGGTGTCGGTCTCCCGCTCCATACGGTCCAGGAGGTGGGCCAGGCGGTCGAGGTTCTCCGGGGTGCGGCGCAGCGCCGCGTACCCGGCGACGGGGATCTCGATATGGCGGCGCACCTCGAGCAGGTCGCTGGCCGCGTAGTCGCCGAACGTGGGGTCCTCCACGGCACTGGCGACGACGAAGGTGCCCTTGCCGGTCTTGGAGACCGTCAGGCCCATCGTCTGCAGGGCCCGCAGCGCCTCGCGCAGCACGGGCCGGGAGACCTCGAGCGTGCGGCACAGCTCCGCCTCGGACGGGAGCTTGTCGCCTATGGCGTACTCGCCGCGCTCGATGGCGTTGCGGAGGTGGGCGAGCACCGCTTCCATCGCGCTGACGCGCCGCGGTCCGGAGCCACCTGTCTGGCTGTCTGACAGGTTCACGTGTTGATGGTCCGGTGGGACGGGGCCGCTGTCAAGGTGAGGCGAGGTGACAGGGGTCTCAGGCGTGAAAGGACGACGGGCGTGAAGCCTGTCGTGGAGGCTTCACGCCCGGGACGGTCGACCGGCGACGGTCGGATCTCCGAACTGTCTCAGCCGTCGAGGGCGCCCGTGGCCAGAAGACCGAAGAGGGCCACACCGATGACGATCCGGTAGAGCACAAAGGCGTTGAAGGAGTGCTTGGCGACGAACTTCAGCAGCCAGGCGATGGAGGCGTAGGCCACGACGAAGGAGACCACCGTGCCGACGACCAGCGGCGCGGCGCCGACACCCGCACCCAGGGCGTCCTTGAGTTCGTACAGGCCGGCGCCGGTCAGAGCCGGGATGCCGAGGAAGAACGAGAGACGGGTGGCGGCCACCCGGTCCAGGTCGAGGATGAGCGCCGTGGACATGGTGGCGCCGGAGCGGGAGAAGCCGGGGAAGAGCAGCGCGAGGATCTGCGAGCAGCCGACCAGCATCGCGTCCTTGAACGAGGTGTCGTCCTCACCCCGCTTGTGCCGGCCCATCTGGTCGGCCGCCCACATCACACCACTGCCCACGATCAGCGAGCCCGCGACCACCCAAAGAGAGGCGAGGGGGCCGTCGATGAGGGGCTTGGCGGCCAGGCCCACCAGGACGATCGGGATGGTGGCGTAGATCACCCACCAGGCGAACTTGTAGTCGTGGTGGTAGCGCTCCTCCCGGTTGCGCAGACCGCGGCCCCAGGCGGAGACGATCCGCACGATGTCCTTGAAGAAGTACACGAGCACGGCGGCGATGGCGCCGACCTGGATGACGGCCGAGAACCCGACGACGGACTGGTCGTCGACGGGGATGCCCATGAGCCCCTCGGTGATCTTGAGGTGGCCGGTGGAGGAGACGGGCAGGAACTCGGTCACCCCCTCGACGACTCCGAGGACGACGGCTTGACCGACGGAGATGGCGCTCATGGGATCCAGTTCTGAGAAGTGGGTCGACAGTGCTGTAGACAGTCTTACTACGCCGGGGTGCGAGGCAAGCACCTACGCCCGGACGTCGAGGCAAGTACCTGCGCCCGGACGCTGTTGGGGGCCGCGGCTCCGACGAACGCGCCCTGAGCCCCGCCGCCGGACTCGCGAGAGGTTGGCGGCAGCGTAGAGGGCGGTGCCACCCTCGGTCAGCCTGAGCATCTCGCACGAGAAGGCCGAGGCGCCGTCGGGTCCCCGCGCAGCACGGGTGACCACCAGCAGTTGAACGGCCAGCCGGTGACGTTCACCACGTCAGTTCACAACGACTTCTTACCCTCAGTGCCCGTTATGCCCGCTTCCTCCGGGCGTCCGAACAGCCGCGCCCTGGGCCGGGGAACAGGTTGCCGGCGCTCAGCGCTCCCCTGCTCTGACCAGTCCCGTCTCATAGGCGAGGACGACGGCCTGGGCGCGGTCGCGCAGTCCCAGCTTGGCGAAGATGCGGGCCACGTGGGACTTGACGGTGGCCTCGCTGAGGCAGAGCTCCGCGGCCAGTTCGGTGTTGGACAGGCCGCGCCCCAGCCACGTCAGGACCTCGCGCTCCCTGGGTGTGAGGACGACGAGGTCGGCGTGCACGGCGGGTGCCCGGCCGGCCTCGGCGGCGTAACGCTCGACCAGACGCCGGGTGATCGACGGCGCGAGCAGCGCGTCGCCCGTGTCGACCAGCCGTACGGCGGCGGCCAGGTGTTCCGGGGTGACGTCCTTCAGCAGAAAGCCGCTGGCACCGAGCGTGAGGGCCTCGTACACGTACCGGTCCAGGTCGAAGGTGGTGAGTATCAGAACCCGGCAGTCGGGGTGCCGTTCCAGGATGCGCCGGGTGGCCTCCAGGCCGTCCATGTTCGGCATGCGGATGTCCATCAGCACGACGTCCGGCCGCAGTTCACGCACCGCCGCCACGGCCTCGGCGCCGTCGGCCGCCTCGCCCACCACCTCGATGCCGCGGGCGTTCAGGATCAGCCGGAAGCCGGTCCTGATCAAGGTCTGGTCGTCGGCGATCAGCACGCGGGGCACACGTGCGGGATCGGTGACTGGTACGGGTGGTCCTTCCGGGTGCGTTGCGGGTGTCATCGGTGGTCCTTCCACGGACGAAGCGGTTCGCCGGGCGGCCTGGCGGAGGTGTCGAGGAGGCCTGCGTCGGTGCGCCCGGGTTCACGGCCGGTCCAGCGGTATGCGGGCCCGGACGCGGTAGCCGCCGCCTAGGCGGCGCCGCGCGTCCAGGTCGCCGCCGTACACCGCGACGCGCTCGCGCAGGCCCAGCAGTCCGCGTCCCGTGCCCGGCCCGGGGCGCGCGGGCAGCGGCACCACGGCGCCGGTCAGCACGCTCGGGCCGGTGTTGAGTATCTCGACGCGCAGGGCATGGTCGGCGTACCGCACCGTCACCTCCGCCTTGCCGCCGTCACCGTGCCGCATGGCATTGGTCAGAGCCTCCTGGATGATGCGGTAGGCGGTCACCTCGATGCCCTGCGGGAGCGGGCGCGGCTCGCCGGATATCCGTACGTCGACGGGCAGTCCGGCGAACGATATACGGTCGACGAGTGCGCCGAGCCGGTCCAGACCGGGCTGCGGTGCCAGGTCCGTGCCCGGGCCCGGGTCGTCGGCACGTCCCGTGCCCGGGTCGGTGTCCTCGCCGGTCGGTGACGGCGCCAGCAGGCCGAGCAGATGGCGCAGGTCGGTCATCGCGCCGCGTCCCGTGTCCTCCACGGCGCGCAGGGCGACGGCCGCCTCGTCGGGCATGGTGCCCAGGACCTCGCGGGCGGCGCCGGCCTGGACGACCATGAGGCTCACGTTGTGGCTGACGATGTCGTGCAACTCCCGGGCGATCCGGTCGCGTTCGGCCGCGACCGCGGTCCGCGCGGCGCTCTCCCGCTCGCGCTCCAGCAGCCAGCCGCGCTCCCCCACCGCCGTCAGCCACCGGCGCCGGGTGCGCACCAGCGCGACCGCGAGCACAACGACAGCCGCGCACGCCACCGCGAACGCCGCTGCCCACACGTCCCGTTCCCCCATGGCCTCACTCTCGCAGAAGACTCCGACCACCGCATCGGCCTGTGGATACAGCGCCCTGCATCTCCGGGATGACATCCCGCCGAGGTGCCGTCCGGGGACGGATGCCGTCTGCCGGGTCGCGCGTCTAGCGTCCTGTGCATGGTCGATGAGGTGGGAACGGGAGAGACCGTCGTACGGCTCGACGGTGTGCGCAAGGAGTACGGCGAGACGGTCGCGCTGGACGGGCTGTCGCTGGAGATCCGGGCCGGGGAGGCGGTCGCGGTGATGGGGCCCTCGGGATGCGGGAAGTCCACTCTGCTCAACATGATCGCCGGACTGGACCGCCCGTCGGGCGGCACGGTCCTCGTACACGGGGAGAACGTCGGGGAGTTGAACGAGAAGGGCCTCGCGCTGTACCGACGGCGCCGGATCGGCATGATCTTCCAGTTCTTCAACCTCGTCGACGACCTGTCGGCGCTCGACAACGTCGCCCTGGCCGCCCAGTTGACCGGCAGCCCGGCCCGCCAGGCCCGCCGCCGCGCCCTGGAGCTGTTCGAGGAGCTGGGCATCGCGGATCGCCGCAACGCCTATCCGGCAGTCCTCAGCGGAGGTGAGCGGCAACGCGTCGCCGTGGCACGAGCGTTGATGAACCGCCCCGCTCTCCTGCTGGCCGACGAACCGACCGGCGCGCTGGACAGCCGGGCCGGAGAGCAGGTGATGGACCTGCTGCTGGACCTCAACCAGATCGGTCAGACACTGGTCCTGGTCACGCACGACGAGCATCTGGCCAGGCGCTGTGCGAGCCGGCTGGTGCAGGTCGCGGACGGCCGGGTGACCGGCGAGCACAGTCTGGAGCCGTCCGCATGAGGGCGGTGTGGCGGGCCGCCCGGGCGGCCGTGCGTCGACGCGGGCTGCAGACGCTGGTCATCTGGCTGGTGGCTCTGGTGTCGACAGGGTCGATCGTGGTCGCGCTGGGGCTGGTCGACGCGGCGACGGCACCTTTCGACCGCGTCTTCGGAAAGCAGCGGGGGCCGCATGTCGTGGCTGCCTTCGACCGGAACAAGGTCTCGGACGACCGGCTCACACGCGCGGCAGAGCGGTCGGGGACCGCGGCGGTGGCCGGGCCGTTCCCGCAGGCGACGATGGAGATTCCACGCGGGGCGGGCGACTTCGGCCTCGGCGGCGAGGTCACCGTGGTGGGCCGGCCTGGACCCGGCGGCCCGGTGGACCGGGTCGACCTGTGGGCGGGCAGGTGGCCCACCCGGCCCGGCGAGATGGTCCTGAACCGGCAGTCCGACTGGACCGCCGACGACCTGGGCAAGCAGTTCAGGGTGCCGTCGGGGCCCACGCTCACCATCGTCGGGTTCGCCTTCGACCTGAGTGACACAGCCGACGTGTGGGTCGCACCCGACCAGATCGAGGCCCTGCACCCGACCGGGACACAGATGCTGTTCCGGTTCCGGGACGCGTCGTCGGAGAATCGATTGCGCGCGCAACTGGCCGAGGTGACCGCAGGGTTGCCGAAGGGCACTCTCGCCGGGGCGCAGACGTATCTGTCGCTCAAGCACCGGGTCGGCAGCAACGCGCGTGCCTACGCCCCCTATCTCATGGCATTCGGCATCCTCGGCATCCTGGTTGCCGTGCTGATCGTCGCCAACGTGGTCGGCGGGGCCGTGGTCTCCGGGTTCCGGCACATCGGCATCCTCAAGGCACTGGGGTTCACACCGGGGCAGGTGCTGACTGTCTACCTGGTGATGATCTCCGTACCGGCCGTCCTGGGCTGCGCGCTCGGAACCCTCGCCGGGAACCTGCTGGCCCAGCCGTTCTTCCGGTTCGTGTTCACCGGGCCGAACTCGGGGGTGCTGCGCGACAGCGTAGGAATCGCGCCCTGGGTGAACGTACTCGCCCTGCTCGGTATGCCGTTCGTCTGCGTGCTCGCCGCGCTCGGTCCCTCGATGCGGGCACGCGCGATGCCGGCGGCGCGAGCGATCAGCACGGGCAGTGCGCCACGTACCGGGCGGGCGCTCGGCGTCCAGCGGCGTCTGGCCGGTGCACGGTTGCCGCGATCGGTGAGCCTCGGGGCGGGACTGCCCTTCGCCCGTCCGGCACGCAGCGCGCTCACCCTGGCCGCCGTGGTCCTGGGTGTGACGACGGTGACGTTCGCGACCGGCCTGGCGGCGACGATGACCGGCCTCGGGACCGCGGGGACGCACGCGTACGACGTCACCGTGTACGTCGGCAGCCACCGGCATGGCAAGGAGGTACGACCGGTGCACAGCGACCGGGAAATCCAGTCGCTGCTCGGCTCGTTGCCGGGTGCGACCCGGGTCACGGCGCGGTCGGACGACGACGCGGTACTGGTCGGCTCCACGCAGCGGGTGATGTTCGAGGGCCGGCGCGGCGACCTCCCCCTGGACAGTGTCCTGGCCCGGGGCCGCTGGATGCACCGCACCGGCGAGGTGGTGGCCGGCTCGGCGTTCCTGCGCCGCAACGGGGTGCACGTCGGGGATCACCTGCGACTGCGCAAGGGCGGCCGCGAAGTGGACCTGACGGTCGTCGGCGAGACGATGTTGGACAACGACCGGCTGATCGCCGGTGCGTGGCCGACGGCCGTCGCTTTGATGCCGGACGTGAAGCCCATCGCCTACCACGTCAAGCTGGGCGACGGCGTGGATCAGGAGAGGTACGCGCGCGCGGTCCGGGCGGCCGACCCGGGCCTGTCACCTCAGCTGAGAGGCCCGAACAACATCACGCGCACCATCGTCGGCTCGGCGACCGCGCTCACGCTGGCGCTGGCCCTGATCGCCTCGCTCGGTGTCTTCAACACAGCCGTCCTCAACACCCACGACCGGCGGCGTGACCTCGGCATGCTGAAGTCGATCGGCATGACACCACGCCAGGTCACGGTGATGACAGTGACGTCGATGGCGGTGCTCGGCGCGCTGGGATCCGTGCTCGGCATCCCGCTGGGCATCGCGGCCTACGAGCTGGTGATCCCGCGCATGACGGGAGCGATCGACATCGCTCTGCCGTCGTACATGACGGACGTCTGGCACGCCCCCGAGCTGGCCCTGCTGGCGCTGGCCGGACTGGTGATCGCGGTGCTCGGTGCGTTCGTTCCCGCCCGCCGGGCGGCCCGGCTGACCGTCGCGGAGGTGCTGCGCAGCGAGTGACGGCGGGCCCTGGGGCATGGGCTCAGGAAGCGGTCAGGATCTGAGAAGCCGTACCGGGCCTCCCCGCCCTAGCGTGAAAGCACCGACGGATCACGTCGGCCCACACGGCAAGAAGGAGTGAGTTGGCATGACCGCCGGACTCAAGACGATCGTCTACCCCGTCAAGGACATCGACCAGGCGAAGGCTCTGTTCAAGATCTTGCTGGGGGTGGAGCCCTACGCGGACGAGCCCTACTACGTCGGCTTCAAGGACGCCGGGCAGGACATCGGGCTCGACCCGAACGGACACGCCAGGGGCATGACCGGACCGGTGCCGTTCTGGCACGTCACGGATCTCCGGGGGAGGCTCGCGGCGCTGCTGGAGGCGGGTGCCGAACTGCTCGAGGACGTGCGGGACGTCGGTAACGGCCGGCTGATCGCCTCGGTCAAGGACGCCGACGGCAACCTCATGGGGCTGCTCCAGGACCCGGCCGCCTGAGTCTCGAGCGGCCGCATGCACCCGCACTAGTTGCACACTCAACAACTGGCTGGATCGGTGTTACCGTGCGGGTATGGCAGTCAAGACGGCCGAGACCCGGCTCGAGGAGCGCTGGCGGGACATCCTGTCGGTGCACGCGCGCACGATGTGCGAGATCGACCGGGTGCTGCACCCGTACGGTCTGGGCGCGAGCGACTTCGAGGTGCTCGACATCCTCGCCTCCGAGTCGCGCCAGGAGGGCGACCAGTGCCGGGTGCAGAACCTGGTCGGCCGGGTTCACCTCAGCCAGAGTGCCCTGTCCCGGCTGATCGGGCGCCTGGAGAAGGACGGTCTGGTCGAGCGATCGATCTGTGCCGAGGACCGGCGAGGCGTATGGGTCGCGCTCACCCGCAAGGGCCGCGACCTGCACACCGAGGTCCAGCCGCTGCAGCGGGCGGTGCTGGAGCGGATGCTGGCGGGCCAGGAGAGCTGACCGACGAGGCTGGTTCGGGCCGGGAGGGCTTCGGCTCCGCCGGGGAAGGCTTTGGCTCCGCCCGGGATGCCCTCGGTTTCAGGGCCGGTTCCGGCTTCGGCCTCGGTTGCAGATCCGGCGCGTGTTCGTCTGTGAACGGCGAGTCGAGGGCGCCCGCCCACGCCTGACGGCTTGCTCGCGTTCTCGGGCTCCCCCCGCGGCCAGGTGGATCACCCCTGCGCAGGCGACGGCTTCTGCCCGCCCTCCCCAGGACGGCGGTCTCTCGGGCGGCGGGGTGGGATCGGGGTCGACGGGAAGTCGCGGGGGCCGGTCCACAGGGCCGGGACGGCGTCACTGCGGCGGCACAGTTCGTAGGCGACGGCCTCGTAGTTGACGCGCCAGCCCTGGAAGTGCGGCCAGGCCTCCTTGGTCGAGCGCTCGGCGTGGAAGCCCGCCGCCTCCAGCATCTCCGCCGCCGCGTCGAACTCGACGAACGTCAGCTGGATCGCGGCGTCCGGTGCCGGGTCGGCGTCGAACGGGAAGCGCAGCCCTCGGGAGATGTCGTGCAGGGCGGTGAACCCGGCGCGCAGCACCAGGCGGGCCTCCGGCGGCGCGGAGTTCGGGGTGAGCGACAGTTGCACGGCCGCCGCGTCCATCACGGCGATGAGCCCGACGAGCCAGCTCAAGTGCGGGCGAGGCGAGCGGAACGTCAGCAGGACCGGGTACGTGGAGTGGCTCTCGCCCATGTCCGCGGCGAGGCGCTCCCAGGAACGGTAGAGCTCGGGCAGCGCCGTCTCCGTGTCGACCAGCCACTGCCGGGCCAGGATCTCCGGTCCCCAGGCGGGCTCGCCGGCGCGGGACTGCAGGAGGGTCACCTCCAGTTCGCGGCGGTTGTAGGCGGCGTACAGGGTGGGCAGGTAGGCGATCTGCAGGGCGATGAGGACGGGACCGGTGGCCGCGGCCATGAAGTCCAGCACCGAGAGTTTCAGCCGGTCGCCGCTGGCGAAGCCGAGCGTGAACAGGCTGGACCCCGCCTCGCGGAAGGAGGTGGCCCAGGACAACGGCGAGAAGGCGTAGAGCAGGAGCCCGTACGCGAGCAGGGCTCCTGCCAGCCAGGTGACGAGCATGCCGATGAGCATCAGCGGAGCGAGCCAGGTCTGCGCACGGTCCACGGCCTCGTAGCCGCCCCGGAACGCCGTGAGCCGCAGCAGTCGCCGCAGGACCCACCACAGCCGGAACACCAGCATCGAGTACAGACCGCGGGGCACCACCAGGGTCCGCAGGATGCTGCCCAGGACCACTCCGAGCACCACGGCGCCGGCCACGCCGGAGATCCATTCCATGCAGACATTCTGACCCGGCGCCGAGACGGGCTTCCTGTGCGGTGCCGCCCGGAACGGTCAGCGGGCGGCCAGCGTGTGTATGCCCTCCGAGGTGAGCACCAGGCCGTGGTCGGAGCCGGCATCGACGGCGAGCGCCGGGGCGTCGTCCGGCCACTGCGCCGCGAGGGCGCCGAGAGGCACCAGCCGGTAGCGGGAGACGGCCGGCAGCAGCTCGGCCAGGTCCGCCTCCGAGGTGAACACGGGTACGACGGGTTCTCCCCCGGGTCGTTCCAGGACCGGTACGGCGAGCGCCGTGGGGTCGGTGACGTCCGTGTCCGGAATGTCGTCGGGCACGGGGACCAGGACGTCGCTGTTCGCGAGCGCGTCGAGGGCGGCCGGGTCGGCAGCGTCCGCGGCCAGTGCGTCGAGCGCCCGCCGGGCCGGCGTCGGGAGGTCGTCGTGGGCGGGTGTCGTCATGGCGGATCCCCTGGTAGCGGCGGTCGTACGGCCCGCCCGGACCCCTCGGCCACGGGCGCGGCCCCCACCGCGTACCCGGCAGCGCCCGGGACATGCATGCAGGCTTCGAGCACCTCGCCGGGACGGTGGTCCTGCACGTTTCCGCCACACCCCGGGTACGGGGTCCTGCGGTTTCCGCCACGCGTCCTGGTTCGCCGTCCCATCGATCTTCGGCTCCCCGCCGGGAGGCCCGTCCCGCACATGACCGCCACCTCGCCAGGACGCCCACCCTGCAGATCCCCATCACCTCGCCGCGCTGCCGATCCCGTGGTTCTGCGCTACGCCGCCGCGATGGAAGCGCCCGGTGCCCGGAGGGTTCCGCATCGGTCTCCCGCATCCAGGTACCCGCGCCCTGAAATCCCTCTTGACGGTTAATGAGCATGAACTCGTAATCGTTTTCAGGGATCAGAGGTTGATGGTCGGTCGCACGTTCAGCTACGACCGGCGGCCACAGGAGTCTCCAGTTGAGACAGCAACTCGGTCTGTCTGACTCGGTAGGCCGCTACGTTAGCCATCTTGATGTGCTCGTAGCCGCGAACCATGTCGGGCAGTTCGGCCAACTCAACAATGGTCGCGTGGTCCTGGCTGTGAGCGTGGGCGGTGTTCAAGGCGCACAGCACGGCGTCTCGGTATTCGTCGACAAGCGCGCGCTCCATCCGTCGTACACCTGCGTAGCCGAAAACGTCCAGACGGGTTCCGCGCATCTTGCGCATCGCGCGCAGGACGCGCAGGGCCGGCCGGGTGCGGGGACCGAGGCTGATCTTTCGCTTCATGCCTATGGCCCTTAACACTGGTGGATGCAACTGGTAGGCGTATGTCGCACCTTCCCCGAACTGCGCCTCGATGTCTGCTAGCAACTCTTCTTCAAGGTGAAGGCGGGCCACCTCGTACTCGTCCTTGTAGGCCATCAACTTGTACAGGTTGCGGGCCACGGCCTCGGTAACGACCGTGGGGCCCGCTTCGAGCAGTCGCACACGCTCCACGAACTCCGTGTATCGGCGAGCGTACTTTTCGTCCTGGTAGGCGATGAGTTCCGGTACCAGGACGTCCAGCAGTCGGGCTAGTTCTGTATCGGCCTCGGCATGGACGAGAGCCTTGATGTGCTGAGCCGCGGCGCTCGGCTGTCTGAGGTTACGAGTACCACCGCGCTTGGTGGAGGCCCACAGGGCCTCGGGGTCGGCCACCAGTTGGCGGCCACGCCGGAACGCCTGGACGTTGCGGTCTACGGCCACACCGTTCAGCTGAATGGCCTGCTCGATCAAAGCCGAAGGCAGAGGGAGCGCTCCGAACTGGTAGGCCGCGCCTAGCAGTAGGATATTGGCGTACTGATCGTCGTCGAGGATATCCTCGGCCAGTTTCCGCCCGTCGACATAGAATGCGTGCGCGCTGGCCGCGTCGATCGCCGCGCGGATGGCGCTCTGTTCTGGGAATGACGCTGTCGTATTGATGACCATGTTGCCCGTGGGGACTTCTGTGGTCGACATGACTGCCACCGTGCGATCCGGGTCCGCCACCGCGAGGTATTGTGGATCGATCCCAACCAGCGAGTCACAGGCGAGGTAGAGGTCGCACTCGGCGTCGGCCAGCTTCGGGGCCTGCTCGATGACGGACGAAGTCACCTTGATGTCCGAGACCACCGCGCCGCCCTTCTGGGCGAGGCCAGTCTGGTCGAGAGTACGGACGTGCTTGCCGTCGATCACCGCGGCGGTGGCGAGGATCTGGGCCACGGTGACGATGCCGGTGCCGCCGACGCCCGTGATGCGTACGGTGAAGTTATCGTCCTTCACGCGCCGTTCAGGTTCGGGCAGCATCTCGGGCGAGATCTCGGCGGCCGCCGTGTGCTTGGCCTTGCGTCCGCTGGGCACCACGGTCACGAAGGAGGGGCAATCGCCGGCCAGGCACGAGTAGTCGACGTTGCACGAGGACTGGTCGATGCGGGTCTTGCGGCCAAATTCGGTCTCCACCGGCTGTACGGACAGGCAGTTGGACTTGACTCCGCAGTCGCCGCACCCCTCGCATACCCGCTCATTGATCACGACCTTGACGGGCGGCGTCTCCATTTTGCCGCGACGCCGCTTGCGCCGCTTCTCGGCAGCGCACTCCTGGTCGTGGATAAGTACTGTGACACCCGGGATCGCGGCCAACTCTTTCTGGCTGCGTATCAATTCGTCGCGGTGCCGGACTTCCACCAGTTTGGGGACGCGCGCCTTACGCAACCGTTCGGGGTCCTCGGTGGTGATGATCACCTTGGCGGCGCCCTCGACGAGAAGCAGTTGGGCGACTTGACTGATCGACATCGCGCCGACTGCATCCTGACCGCCGGTCATTGCCACTGCATCGTTGTACAGGAGCTTGTAAGTGATGTTGACGCCGGCTGCGACCGCGGCACGCACTGCGAGGCTCCCGGAGTGGGTAAAGGTACCGTCCCCAATGTTCTGCACGAAGTGCTTGTGGTCAGTGAAGGGAGCCATTCCGATCCACTGGGCGCCCTCACCGCCCATTTGGGTCAGGCCGGTGACCGTGCCCACCTGGTCGGGCTCCATAAAGACGGCCATGGTGTGACAGCCGATTCCAGCGCCGACCAGCGAGCCTTCCGGAACCTTGGTCGAGGAGTTGTGCGGACAACCCGAGCAGAAATATGGCGTACGCGTCACTCCCAGCAGCGGCAGCTGAACGCGCTCTTGGCGGCGCTTCTCGCGCCATGCGATGACCGGTTCGATGTCCCTGTACTCGGGCGCCGACAGGCGCCGTCCGAGTCCGGCCGCAACGGCGTCGGCGCCCAGCTCGCCGGCCTGGGCGAACAACACGGTGCCATCAGGTTCCATCTTGCCGTACACGGCGGGGGCGCCTGGGACGCCGTACAGAATCTCCTTGACGGCGAACTCGATGAACGATCGCTTCTCCTCGACGACAATGATCTCGGTCAGCCCCTCGGCGAACTCCCGAATGAGGTTTGGGTCCAGGGGATGGATGACGCCCAGTTTCAGCAGCCTGATTCCGTAGCGTTCCAGCGCCGCCTCGTCCATGCCGAGCGTGCGCAGCGCCTGTTGGAGATCGAGGTAGGGCTTGCCTGCTGAGATGACGCCGATCCGGTCGGCCTGCCGGGTGCCGCCGATGATCCGGTTGACGCCGCTGGCTCGCACGTATTCCAGCGCCATGGGCAGTCGCTCGGTGTAGAGACTGTGTTCGAGGGCGGCGAGACTGGCGCCGAGCAGGTGGGTGCTGGGCTTGTGGGTGTATGGCTTGGTGAAGCCCAGCGTGGGCACAGAGGGCGGGGCCCAGCCGCTGCTTACGACCGCAGTGCTTGCCGCGTCCGCAACATTGGTGACTACCTTCATCGCCGCCCAGACGCCGCTCGCGCGGGAGAGTTCGACGGCGTGCAAGCCGTAGTCGAGGATGTCCTGCGGGTCAGCCGGGTAGAAAGTAGGCATAGCAAGGTCGGCCAGGGTGAGCTCGGAGGCGCACGGTACCGTCGAGGACTTGGCGACCGGATCATCACCGACCAGGGCAAGTGCGCCGCCGCGCGGATCCGTGCCCGCGAGGTTCGCGTGCCGGAAGGCGTCGCTCGCCCGGTCCAAGCCCGGAGACTTGCCGTACCAGATGCCAGTCACGCCGTCCGGCCGCCTGTCGCCGAGGGCGCCGGCGAGCTGGCTGCCCATGACGGCCGTGGTCCCGAGCTCCTCGTTGAGGCCGGGACGGTGTACGACGTCGTAGGTCGTGAGTAGTTTCGAGCGACGGGCCAGCTCCAGGTCGAATCCTGCGAGGGGTGAGCCCTCGTAGCCCGAAATGAATGCGGCGGTACTCCGCCCGGCTCGCCGGTCGTGCCTGACTCGGTCGAGGACCAGACGCACGAGGGCCTGGATGCCGGTCAGGTAGACCGTGCCTTCGTCGCGCAGATATCGGTCTTCGAGGGTGAAGCTGTCGTCCGTGGTCGAGCCGGTCACCGCAGTTGCCATGTCGTACCGCCTGAATTCTTGAGATCCACGCATCCCTTGGCCATTGGACCGGATGATAGACTCGTTTTACTCTATTGGGTCAATAAATCGGCTTGAGACTGGGCCAATGGCACAGTTCCTCGAGTGTGCTGTTGGATGAGAAGGGCCATCGGTACAGCCATGGACATGGACGAGCTGGACACTGCCATCCTGCGTCTGCTCCTTGAGGAGCCGCGTGCCGGTATGCGTGAGTACGCGCGCATTCTCGGGGTCGCCCGAGGGACGGTGCAGAGTCGGCTGGCCCGGCTGGAGCGGGACGGAGTGATCGCCAGCTTCGCCCCCCGACTCAGTCCCGCCAGAATGGGCTATCCCGTGCTCGCCCTCGTCCACCTGCATCTGGCGCAGGGCAGACTGGAGGAAGTCACGGCACAGTTGGGCGGGGTCGCGGAAGTCCTTGAGGCGTTCAGCATCGCCGGCGAGGGCGATCTCGTCTGCCGTGTGGTCGCGCGGGACAACGTCCACCTGGAGGACGTCATCCAGCAGCTGATCAAATTGCCTGGAGTCGTCCGTACGAAGACGGAGGTCGCACTCAGTGAACGTGTCAGTTATCGGCTGCTGCCGCTGGTCAGTCAGACCGTGAGGCGGCGTGAACTGTAACTAGTGAAATGAGGGCGCCTATGCGGCATGTCAAGCCGTCCAAGATAAGAGCCAGGCCCGCCTCGAATGCCGACTCGTGATCGATCGGCGGGACGGCCGCGGAGTCCGCGCCGACGCCACGGCCGGTATCTGCCTGTTCCTCGAGAACGCTGCCGACCGTGAAGCGCCCGGCAGCCAGTGCCATCTGGGCGCCCCGCTCAGGCACACCGGAAGTGGGCAGGAAGGCTATCTTGTGGGCGATGCGGTCAAGGTCTGCGCCGTCCGGGCGACTTCCAGCATGGAGTCGTGCGCCGTCGCGGCGCAGCAGTAGGGTCCGCCGGAAGCTGCGTGCGTTTTCCGGCAACCACTCACGCCAGTCCTGGACAGGCTCCGGTATCGGAGCCGTCGCATGGGGTGCCATGGCAGTCTCGGCCACTGCGCTGAGCAGTTCTTTCTTGTTCCGGAAGTGGTAATAGACCAGTCACACCAGTCTGGGCCTCACGGCTGACCGGGAAGGAGCTGCACTTCAGGTGCCCGATGTCCGTGAACCGCGCATCCTTCAGTGTCTCGAAGAGATCGGTGGCGTAGTGGTGCGGCAGGGCAACGGTCGAGTCCGGATGTGGCCCCGGACCGGCGATCCGATCGGTGCGATGTAGCGGAGTCAGGTTCGGGTGCCGATGACGATGCCGCCGACTCCTCACGAGCACTCGCCCGTACCTACGGCTGTCACTGGGCTTTCACCTCGCGCTCCAGGCTCGGCGAGGTTCACGTGCGGCTTCTTGATCTGCTCCGTCACGTACCGCCGGACGGTGCGTGCGAACACCCACGGCCTCCGGAAGACTGCCTTGGTGCCCGTGATCTTTGACCAGATACCGTATCTGCGCGCCCACGCTCGTGGGCGCCGGGCGGGTGAACGGAGGCGTCGTGACGTCCAGGCCGTCCCCAGACAATATGACCGCCGCGCAGACCTGCCGTCTCGTAGGACGGGACAGCGCCCGCGGCTCTGTCAAACGAACGGCCGTTAGATTTACACCCGCGGGCCAACACCCGCGACGGTAGGAGCCGACCACCTCCGCACCGCCCCAAACATCCACGAATCACCCAAACGAGGCACCCCTACAAGATCTGCACCCTTTCGAAATCGACCGCCCACCGCCGCTTCCTCATCTGGTCAAGAGCCAGCGTCTGGGGCCGGTTGCACGAAGCCGTGCTGCACCGACTGAACGACGCCGGCCTGGTCGACGTCACCCGCGTCGTCCTCGACTCCGCCCACGTCAGGGCTAAAAGAGGGGCGAACACACAGGTCCGAGCCCCGTGGACCGGGGCACGCCAGGTTCCAAGATGCACGTCCTGTCGGACGCGAACGGACTGCCCCTCCTCGTCGGCGTCTCGGCCGCCGACGTCCACGACAGCGACGCGCTGAGGCCGATGGTGGCGGGTCACCAAACGAGACACGACCCCCACCGCGGCCGCCACTACAAGCCCCAACGCCTGCATGCCGACAAGGCCTACGACGTTACTCACCTGCGTAAATGGTTACGCAGCAAGCACATCGGCGTGCGCATCGCGCGCAAAGGCATCGAGTCCAGCGAACGATCAGGGCTGCGCCGCTGGGTCATCGAGCGCACCAACCTCCTGGCTGTCCGGCTATCGCCGACTCAGCCCCCGCTACGAGCGCAATCCCCGCAACTACCTGGCCTTTCCCGAACCTCGCCGCCGCCCTGTGCTGCTACAAACGACTCCTCCGCCTCACCACATAGGACACGTTCTCAGGAACCCACGGCTCGGCCAGGTCGGAGCCGGTGGTGCGATGACCGCGCAGTCACGACGGCCGACCGGGCGGGTGGTCCAGCGCTGTGGACAGCCGGTGCAGTCGCAGCGCGAACTGCACCTCGATCGCGAAGTCGGGGTCCTTCCAGGTTCCGCCGAGAATCTCCCCAATTTTCGCAAGACGTTGGTACAAGGTGTTCGCGTGGATGTGTAAGGCCTGGGCCGTCGCAGTGTGCCGCGACGCCCGTGACAAGTATGCTTCGAGCGTTCGGGTCAGCTCGGTTTGGTGTGCGCAGTCGTAGCTCAGCAGTGCGCCGATCGTTGTGTCGATGAACCTCTTCAGCTCTTCCCGGCCAGATCGCGCGAACAGCGACTGGTAGACGCCCACCTCGTCCGCTACCGCACAGGTTCCCGCCCTGCCCAGGGCCGTCAGCAAGGCTGTGCAGTCACTTGCCTTGCGGTATGCCTCTCGCACCTCGTCGGCGGTTCCCCCAGTGGAGGCGATCCCACCGGTCACCGCCCCGTCGGCAGTCAGGGACCTCAGCCGGTCGCGCACGTCACCGAGAGCGGCACTCGGTAGCAGGGCCACGGCGTGCCCGTTGTAGTTCGCTGACCATCCTCCTGCATCGTGAGCCAGCCGGACGGCGGTTGCCGTCGCGGCGGCCGCGTCACCATGTCCGGGGTCCAGCACGACGACACACCGCACTTTGCCCAGGTTCATCCCTGCTGCGGTCGCACGACGGCGAAGCGTCGTGTCATCGGTGTGCCCGCCGAGCAGTGCTGTCACGAACTCGCCTTGCGCGCGCCGCTCAGCCTCGGCGACCGCGCGGTCGGAGGCCAGCGCCAGACCGACGACGGTTGCACCCGCTTCGAGGAACCTGGTTCCGTCGTCGTCGAAGGGTTGGCCGCGAAGGGCGATCAGACAGCCGGCCAAATCCTCCGCGATGACGATCGGTGTGCTGGCCCAGCACGTGCCGGCCGCCTGTCCCGTGTGCGTCCTGCGATCGCCGGGATCGCTGAAGCCACTCGCGAGGGCCCTGAGATCTCTGACGTTCCCGGCGAGGGCGGACGTGGGGCCATTCGTCGAGATGACGGTGGCGTCGGCGTCCAGGAAGAGGACATCGGCGCTCAAGACTTCGCCGATGGCGTCGACGACCTCGGTGAGTCCTCCGCCGACCAGCACAATGTTGGTGAGGCGTTCGTGGAGGCCGACGGTGCGGCGGACGGATTCGTTGCTGCGCTGCAGCTTCTCGGCGGCGCGGTGGCACTGGTCGAACAGTTCGGCGTTGTGGATGGCGACGGCTGCGTGCGCGGCGAGGGACACGAGCAGCGCGACCTCATGCTCGCTGAATTTCCTCGGACGCCGGTCGGCGGCGACGAGCACCCCGATGGTGCCGGTCCCCATGCGCAGCGGTACGCCGAGGATGCCGCCGATGCGCTCCTTTCCGGCCGCGGCGTCGGTGTCCGGATCGTGCCGCAGCTCCGGGTCGGCGACGTAGTCCTCCGACCAGTAGGGCTGCCCGTCGTACAGCACGCGTCCGCCGAGACCGACGCCCGGCAGCAGCTCTATTCCGCGCAGGGCGCTCCCCAGTGACCCGCTGACCAGTTCGATGCGCAACAGTCCCTGATCGTCGGCGAGCATGATGAAGGCGACGTCGACCCCCAGCAGCCGGCGGGTCTGTGCCGCCACCTCGTCCAGCACCTCGTTCGGGTGGCGCAGCGCGGTGAGCTGCCGGGCGAGGTCATTGAGAACGGTGAGCTCCGCGGCGTGCCTTTTACGCTCGGCAAGCAGCGCGTGGAGGTGGATCGCTCGCCGCGCCTCGGCCTCGATCTCGGCTGTCTGACCGGACCCCGCGCTGCTCAAGCGGAGAGCACGGTGACTCTCGAGCTCGGCCAAGGAGGCACCGTCGATGAGCATTTCCAGCCATGATCGGTAGCGCCCGTCGCCACCCGGATCCGCCATCGCCCCGTCCGCTCCACATTGGTGAGCCGTAATGTTGCGGACCCAGTATGCGTGCTGTGGTCCGGCTTCACTCAATGGGGAAAACCTCCAGCCATGTGCGGCACGAGTAGGCAATTGCTCCATTACGACCCCCGCCGGTGAGGCCTAACGTCAGGTGCCCGGACGCGGATCGGGAGGGCTTCCAGTGAAGGAGCGGTGCCACATGCTGCGGCAGTTGACAGCGGACGAGCGGACCTTTCTCACCCCACGGGTGACCGAGACTTGCCAGTGCGACGAGCCTGGATTGACACCGCCGGGGAGGCCGTTGCCGGTGGTTCGTGCCCGTGTCACCGGAGGGGTTCAGCGTTGAAGGTCCAGCGCCACATGCCCACTTACCACGACCTGGCGCCACTGCTGCGATTCAAGAGGCCGCAGGTCAACCTGCGCAAGCGCCGGCTCGCGTCGGCGGCGACCATCCACGATCTGCGACGTGTTGCCAAGCGGGTCACCCCCAGAGCCGTGTTCGACTACGCCGACGGCGCAGCTGAAGGAGAACTGTCGCTGTCCCGCGCACGACAGGCGTTCTCGGACATCGAGTTCCACCCCGAAGTGCTCAGGGACGTGTCCGCGGTCGATACCAGCCGGGACATCCTCGGTGGCACTTCGGCACTGCCGTTCGGCATCGCGCCTACGGGTTTCACGCGCATGATGCAGACAGAGGGCGAACGCGCGGGGGCCACCGCCGCGGCGTCCGCCGGTATCCCCTTCACCTTGTCGACGATGAGCACGACCTCGATCGAAGACGTCGCCGCAGTCGCGCCGGAGGCGCGACGCTGGTTCCAGCTGTACATGTGGCAGGACCGAGAACGCTCACTGGCGCTGGTCGACCGTGCTTGCGCAGCGGGATTCGACACGCTCGTCGTCACCGTCGACACGCCTGTCGGCGGTGCCCGCCTGCGCGACGTCCGCAACGGTATGACCGTTCCACCGAGTCTCACGCCCAGGACGGTTCTCGACGCGGTCCCCCGCCCCGCGTGGTGGATGAACTTTCTGACCGGTGAGCCGCTCGCGTTCGCGTCGCTCGACAGGTGGTCCGGTACAGTCGCCGACCTGATCCGCACGATGTTCGATCCGACGGTTGTCGCCGATGATCTGCGTCTCCTCCGCGAGCACTGGAAGGGGAAGCTCGTCGTCAAGGGCATCCAGTCCATCGAGGCCGCCCGGCTCGCGGTCGACCTCGGCGCGGACGGGATCGTCCTCTCCAACCACGGTGGGCGGCAACTCGACCGTGCGCCCGTCCCGTTCCACCTCCTGCCGCGCGTCGTCGCCGAGGTCGGCAGGGACACCGAGGTCCTGCTCGACACCGGCATCATGAACGGCGCGGACATCGTGGCGTCCGTCGCGATGGGAGCGCGTTTCACCCTCATCGGCCGCGCCTACCTGTACGGGCTGATGGCCGGCGGTCGCGAGGGCGTCGACCGGGCCGTGCAGATACTCAGCGACGAGGTGGTACGCACCATGAAGCTGCTCGGCGTGGCCTCGCTCGATCAGCTCTCACCCGAGCATGTCACTCAACTTGTGCGCATGATCCCGCTCGCCCGCGGCAGGGAGTAAAACCCCCGCCTCGCTCGGTCGTTTACTAGCAGCCCAGGCGGCTTCTGCCGTGGCCTCGGGCGGCAAATCTGGGTCCCAAATCGGCGCCTTCTTTCGAGGACAATGCGAAAAGGCCAGCAGAGAACTCCTCGATTAGGGGAATTCTGAATACAGAATCCTGTACAGGAAATGACCGAAAGGAAAAAGTCTTCTTATGGAAGCCAGCCTCAACGACAATCAGAATCTGGCCGTCGGCACTCGCGCGATACCGCCCGGTGTGTACCGGCTGGACCCGGTGCACTCAACCGTCGGTTTCGTGGTCATGCACAAGGTGTCGCGTTTCCGTGCCGGCTTCGGCGATTTCGACGCGACACTCGTGGTGGACGAATCGGGTGCCATGACGCTGACCGGCGCCGCGCAGGCGGCCAGCGTCGAGGTCAAGAACCCGATGATGAGAACGCACTTGCTGTCGCCGGAGTTCTTCGACGCCAAGCGCCATCCGGAGATCAACCTTCGATCAACCTCGATGGAGCTGGGAGAAGGCGGCGCGCTCGTGGTCTCCGGCGAGCTCACGCTGCGGGGTCACACCGAGGTCGTGTCGGCCGTGGGTACGTTGACCTACGTACCGGATGATCTCCACGGCCACGGGCGTGTCGGGATCGACCTCGAGGGCGTGGTCGATCGCACCCGATTCGGTATGACGTGGAACCAGAAGCTGCCCGGCGGCGGCGTCGCGGTCGCCAACGAGGTCACCCTGGTCGGCGAGCTCGAGTTCCCAAAGGAGTAGGCATGCCGCACGATGTGCCGCGCGTTCTCGGTATCGCCGGCAGTCTGCGCCGGGATTCACTCAACGGACAGCTGCTGGATTACGCGGCCGCGCAGTTGCCGGCGCACGTCAAGTACCGCCGGTACGACGAACTCAAGAGCGTGGCTCCGTTCGACGAGGACGATGAAGTGGCGCCTCCTGGGGCGGTCGAGCGGTTGCGTGAGCAGCTGTGCTGGGCTGACGGGCTGATCATCGCAACGCCGGAGTACAACTCCGCGATCCCCGGGCAGCTCAAGAACGCGCTCGACTGGGCTTCGCGCCCGATTGAGACGGCTGCGCTGCGTGAGGTGGCCGCAGTCGTGATCGGCGCCAGCACCTCGAGCTTCGGCGCGGTCTGGGCGCAGGCCCAGCTGCGCGCGGTACTCGGTGCGGCCGGGGCACGCGTCCTCGACAGCGAATTCGCGCTCGGCGAAGCCCACGAGCGGTTCACACCCGACGGCCGGCTCGGGGACAGCGAACTCGCGAGGCAGCTCGCCGAAAACCTGACGTTGTTCATGACCGAGGTGACGGCGACAGCAGCCATACGCACCACAGAAGGCTGTACACAGCGAGTTGGCTGATGCCATCTGCGCCCACCTATCACAACCCTGCTGGTCTCGGCACGCCATTCAGTGAGTTATTCGCATCTGTCGCGAGCGGGTGACCTGCTGTTCGTCTCGGGTCGGTGCGGGTTCACCGTCGACAACACGGCCACGGGGTCCGACACCGGCAGCTGAAATCGGCGGGCCTCCGAAAACGCTCACCCAATCCTGGAGTCACAGGGCGACTCGCTGCGCGACGTCGTCAAATTCACCAGCTATTTGACCAGCACGGATGACATTGCCGAATTCTACGCAGCGCGCGAGCGCTATTTCGCTGAGCACTACGACGAACCGTTCGATTCGGACGGCGGCTACCCAACACCTTGCTGGTCGGGACGCTCCCGTCCGGGCGGATCTGCTGGTCGAGGTCGAGGCGGTCGCGTGTCTGCGTCCATGACCCGCTACGCCGCCGGTTCGCCTTACGACGGGGTGTGGCATCCGACTAGACCAATGAAATCGGTGGTGGAGCAATGAGTCCGAAGCAGATAATGGTGATGTCGTCGGGTCCCGGGCAGAAGACCGCCGCGCACTACCAACGCTCGCCCTTTGGCCCCGGCCAGGGTTTTGCATATTCGAACCACGTAATCGTCGCACTCATCTAGTGCCTGACGAACTTTCTTTCCTGGCTCGAAAAATTGAGTCATCGATCGCCACTCAAGAGTATTGCCCGAATCCAAGCCGGCAGCCGGCGTGGGCAGGAGCAGAGGAGCTCGTATGTCGATCGTTTCTCGGAAGCCACCCAATTCAACCAGTCAGCAGTGGCGCTTTACGCTCTGGAACAGAAGACTAAACCACTACCCGGACCCTCCACAGCGGATCGTCTACCTTGGTGTCACGGTCGCGGCCACCATCCTGCTGTACTACGAGCTCTACGTCCAAGGTGCTGTAGCGCCGAGCATCATCGCGCATTTCGGCATGTCCTTCATGTCGTTTGTTTTCATCTCGGTGGTCGGAGCCCTGGTCGGTGCGTTCGGCTCTCTCGCCGCCGGTCTGGCGGACCGCATCGGCCGGGCCAACATAGTTGTCGGCGGGCTTTTCGTAACGGGCCTGACCGTGCTCGTCGCGCTGCCGCACGCAGCGAACAGCACGGTGTACATGATCTCCTTCGCCCTGCTCAGTCTCGTCGAGGGCATGATCCTGGTTGCCACACCTGCGCTGGTCCGTGACTTCTCCCCGCAACTCGGTCGCGCCTCGGCCATGGCCTCCTGGACGATGGGGCCGGTGCTGGGCAGCCTCGCCACGACCGCAGTGTCCAGCAACACCCTGGACTCGTATCCCGATTGGCGAGTCCAGTTCTACATCTGCGGGGCGGTCGGGCTGGTGGTCGCGGTGGTCGCGCTGCTGCTGTTGCGGGAGCTTTCGCCCCCGCTGCGCAACCAGATCATGGTGAGCATGAACGACCGCTCGATCATCGAGGCGCGAGCCAAGGAAGTCGCTGAGACCACAGCCGGCAAGAGTCAGTGGCGGCAGATGCTGCACCTGGACATCGTCGGTTCCAGCATCGCGATCAGTGTGTTCCTGGCCTTCTACTACATCGCGGTCGGCTTCTTCATCGTCTATTTCACCACCGTCTACGGCTACTCCGAGTCTCGCGCGAACTCGCTCGCGAACTGGTATTGGGCTTTCACGGCGATCTCGCAACTGGCGACAGGATTCTTGTCCGACAGACTCAGGGTCCGTAAGCCGTTCATGATCGTCGGCGCCCTGATCAGCATGACCGGAGTCGCTGTCTTCGCCACGAAGACGACCGATCCAACTACCTCCTTCGGTGAACTCTGCGCCCTGATGATCATCATTTCCGTCGGTCAGGGAATCACCTTCAGCTCGTGGTTGGCCTGTTTCAGTGAAACCGTGGAGCGGCGTAACCCGGCGGGCACGGTGACCGGTCTCGCGGTGTGGGGATGGACGATCAGGGTCGTGCTGTGCGGAGTGCTGGTCGGATTCGGTATTGCGTTGCCTGCCCCGGCTGTGCTGGTCGATCACGGCGCGCAAGTCACTGCAACCAGCAAGGCGCTGACTCGCGGAACCCTTGCAGCACTCGAGGAAGATCCGAACTCGACTGCTGCGGAAGCGGTAGCCGTCCAGGAACTCATCTCGAAGGGGTTCGCCGACGATGAACGACAAGCCGTCACCGACGTCGAGTACCTCACCAAGCACCGGGACGAGGTGGCAAAAGCCAGTACGGAAGGTCCCGAGCAGTGGGAACGCTGGTGGTGGATCTGCCTGGCGCTGCAAGTGGTGTTCATACCGTTCGTGTTCGTCATGGCCGGGCGGTGGCGTCCTTCCTCCGCGCGTCGTGATGCTGAGCGCCACGACCAGCTCATGGCGGCCGAACGCGCGCGGCTCGAGGTGCCGCAGGGCTGAACACCCGATGCGACGACCGCTTTGCGGCCAATGACAGCCGGCTTCCCTCGTTTCCCGCCGGCCGCAGGTACCGCGCCAGCGCAGCCGCATTCTCTCCGGCCCGGTCGGCTCCCGGTAGAAAACGATCCCACCCTTCCGCAATAACGTTCTTCACCGCGCAGGGCCCGATCAGATCTGTGTCGCTCACAACAATTTGGCCTTGTACCGCTCGAAAGTGAGGTTCCTCTATGACCGACGTGGTGGATGTCCCCGTCCTGGTGATCGGGGGCGGACCGACGGGGATGAGTCTGGCGCTGCTCCTCGATCGATTCGGGATCCGCAGCATGCTTGCCGAGCGTCGCCCTTCGACCACGAAACACCCGAAGGCGTTCGGCTGTCAGGCTCGCACGATGGAGCAGTTCCGCGTCTGGGGTATCGAGGATCGCGTTCGCGCGGCCGGACTGTCGGCCGATGCGGATGTCATCTGCTGGTGCGAGAGCTTGAACGGGCCGCTGGTCGGCTACACGCACCCGGAAGCGAGCCTGAACACACCAGCGCCGAAGTCGATCGTCTCCCAGGACGTGGTCGAAGAGGCGCTCGACCAGGTACTGGCACGCTGCCCGCTCAGTGTGGTGCAGCGTTCGATGGAGCTCGTCTCGTTCGAGCAGGACACCGACGGCGTTACCGCACACCTGCGCGGTGTCGATACCGGCGAGGCGATCATGGTCCGCGCACGCTACCTCGTCGGTTGTGACGGCGCGGCCAGCGTGGTGCGCGAGCAGGCCGGCGTGGCGATGGACGGGCCCGAGACGATCGCAAACTTCGCAAGCCACTACTACCGCGCAGACCTCAGCCGTCTGCCGCACGCCCGCAGTGCGATCGGGTTCGTCGTGCGCCCGTCCGATCCCACGCGGCCGCACGTCGACGTGCTGGCGAGTGGCCCTGATGCGGATCGCTGGAGGTTCCTCCAAGAACTTAAGGACGACTGGACCGAGCCATTCAGCGAGCAGCAGCTGATCGAGCTGGTCCGCGAGTACTGGGAAATACCCGACCTCGAGGTCGAGTTGATCAACACCATGCCCTGGCGGATGAGTGCCCAGGTGGCCGAGCAGTTCCGCGCGGGCCGCGTGCTGCTCGCCGGTGACGCGGCACACCGCTTTCCGGTGACCGGCGGGATGGGCCTCAACTCCGGGGTCCAGGACGTGCACAACCTGGCTTGGAAGCTCGCGTTGGTGATCGACGGACACGCCGGTGAGGCGCTGCTGGACACCTACGATTCCGAGCGGCGGCCCCTCGCCCAGGACAACACCGACTGGTCGGTTCGCAACTTTCGCCGGATGAAGCAGATGGACGTGGCATTCGCCGATCGTCATGAGAACCCCAAAACCTGGCGGGAACTGTTGCTGGCGATGGACGAGCAGATCAATTGCGAGGGCCAGTCACTCGGCTACATCTACCGTGAGGGCGCGCTGGTGGACGACGGCTCGGAACTACCTGAGCACGACCCGCAGTACTACTGGCCGACCGACCGTCCAGGTGCTCGATTCCCCCACTTCTGGCTCGACGCCGACCAGACCGAATCGACGATCGACTGGTTCGACACGGCGTTCGTGCTGGTCTGCGGTCCCGATGCGGACGGCTGGCGTGCCGCGGGGGAGCGCGTGATGGCTGAGGCCGCGGTCCCGCTGATCATCAAGCGGCTACCGCACATGCTGGGGCCGTTGACGATCGAACGCGACGGCGCCGTGCTGGTGCGTCCAGACGGGCATGTCGCTTGGCGCACCCTGAACGCCGGCCCCGCGCAGGAGCTGCGCGAGGCGATCGCCGGCACGTTGGCCGTGGCCCAGGTCGCGAGCGCCGGCACGGGACCGCAGCGAGAGGAGCTGTAACGATGATGGAAGTTCCCGTCCTGATCGTGGGTGCCGGCCCGGTCGGCATGAGCCTGGCGCTGTTGCTGGAGAGGTTCGAGGTGGAGAGCCTCGTGGTGGAGCGTCACCCGACGACAACGCCCCATCCGAAGGCATACGGTTGCACGGCGCGAACGATGGAGCACTTCCGCGTCTGGGGTATCGAGGACCGGGTCCGCGGTGCCGGCCTCCCGCCGGGCAGCGACGTGATCGCGTGGTGCGAGAGCCTGAGCGGTCCGATCGTCGCGCTCACCCACCCGGAACCCAGCGTGAACACGCCGGCGCCCAAGTCGATCGTGCCGCAGGACGCGATCGAGGAAGCCCTCGACGACGCACTCGACGCGCGGCCGGGCGTGGACCTGCGCAGGCAGACGCGGCTCGAGTCGTTCGTGCAGGACGACGACGGCGTCACAGCGTTGTTGCGCCGGCTCGGCGACGGGGAGGAGTTGACCGTTCGCGCGCGCTTCATGGTCGGCTGCGACGGTGGATCGAGCACTGTGCGCGATCTGCTCGGTATCGAGATGGAGGGGCCGGGCGCGCTCCAGCGGCGGGCCACGCACTACTTCCGCGCAGCGGTCGGGCATATGCCGCACGTGCGCGACGTGATCGGCTTCCTCTGCCGTCCGCGTGACCGGCCTGCTCTCGACGTGCTGGGCACCGGACCGGACGGGGATCGCTGGCGCTTCATCCAATGGCTCAAGGACGATGATGAACAGCCGTACAGCGAGGAGCACCTGATCGCCTTGGTGCGTGAGTACTGGGGGATTCCCGACCTCCACGTCGAGCCGATCAACGTCCAGGTGTGGAACATGAGCGCGCAGGTCGCGAAGCAGTTCCGTCAGGGCTGGGTGTTCCTCGCCGGGGACGCCGCCCACCGTTTCCCGCCCGCAGGCGGCATCGGCATGAACTCCGGCATACAGGATGTGCACAACCTGGCCTGGAAGCTCGTCGCCGTGCTCGCCGGACATGCCGGCGACGCGCTGCTGGACAGCTACCACACCGAACGCCACCCTCTCGCCTGGTCCAACACGAACTGGTCGGTCGAGGGGTTCGACCGGATCGAGGAGATGGACAAGATCTTCCACAACCGCGACGTGGACCCCGATCCATGGCGGGAACTCCTGATCGACCAGGACAAGCAGATCCACTGTGAAGGCCAGGCGATGGGCTTCGTCTACGCTGACGGGGCGGTTGTCGACGACGGTTCGGCTCTGCCACCGCAGCAACCACGCTACTACTGGCCGACCGACCGCCCCGGGGCGCGGTTCCCGCACTTCTGGATCGACGCGTCCCACGAAGTGTCGAGCATCGACTGGTTCGACACGGAGTTCGTGCTCGTGTGCGGCCCCGATGCCACGGCATGGCAGCAAGCGGGCAACAAGCTGGCCGAAACCACGCCGGTCCCGCTCGTCGTCAGGGTGCTGCCTCACATGGTCGGACCGCTCACGATCGAACGTGACGGAGCTGTGCTCGTGCGCCCCGACGGGCACGTCGCCTGGCGCGCGAAGCGCGCGGGTGATGCCACAGAGCTCACCGAGGCGCTCACCATCGTGCTGGCGGGCGGATCATCCTACCGGTCTCACCAGGAACCACTGACGAACTGACGATCCGAACGGGCCGACGATCTGCTCGGCCGTAGACGACGCACCGCAATCGAAGAGGAAGTGATGCGAATGCTCATCGAAAAGCCGGTCAAGGACAGCAGCTACATCGGTGGCTCCTGGAGCGGCGCGCGGGGATCCCGCTTCGACGTCGAGAACCCGGCGACCGAGGAAACGCTTGCGACGATCGCGAGTGCCAGCGAGGCGGATGTCGATGCCGCCGTCAGGGCGGCGACCGGTGCCGCGCGTGACTGGGGGCGCGCGCCAGGCGGAGTACGCGGCGCACATGTCAGCGCGATCGGCGACCTGATCCGCGCTCACGAGGACGAGCTCGCTGAGCTGCTCACCGCCGAGGGCGGCAAGCCGGTAGGGCTGGCGCGCTGGGAGCTCGGGTTCGCCGCAGGCTACGCGGACTTCACCGCGGGCTGGGATCGCCGGCTCGACGGCGAGATCATCCACAGCGACAACCCCGACGAAGTCATCAACCTGGTGCGAGTCCCGATGGGCGTCGTCGCGGCGATCACGGCCTGGAACTTCCCGATCGCGCTCTTCGTGCGCAAGATCACGTCCGCGCTGGTCGCGGGCAACACGGTAGTCGTCAAGCCCAGTGAGCTCACTCCGCTCGCGACGGCGGCGCTCGTCCGGTTGATCGACGAGGAGCTCGACCTGCCGCCAGGCGTGCTGAACCTGGTCAACGGCGACGCCGCGGTGGGGCGGGCGCTGGTGACGCACCCGGGGGTCGACCTGGTGACGTTCACGGGCCATCGCGACACCGGCAAGGCCGTGATGAGGGACGCGGCGGCCAATCTGACCCGGGTGTCACTGGAGCTGGGCGGTAAGGCCCCGGCAATCGTGTGGGCCGATGCCGATCTGGACCGGGCGGTCGAGTCGGTCGTGAACGGACGCCACGCGAACTCCGGCCAAGTGTGCACATCGACCGAGCGTGTGATCGTTCATGCCGATGTCTTCGACGCGTTCGCCGAGCGCTACTTGGCGGCTGTGGCGGGCTTGCGGCTGGGCGACCCGCGCAGCGACGTGGACCTCGGTCCGGTGGTCAGCGCGGGGCAGCTGCGCAAATGCGTCGACGCGATCGAGGGTGCGGTCAAGGAAGGCGCGATCGTGGCACTCGGTGGTGGACGGCCGGACGGCGCCCAGTTCGAGCAAGGCCACTGGCTGGCTCCCACAGTCCTCACCGACGTGCGGCCCGAGATGAAGATCATGCACGAGGAGGTTTTCGGGCCGGTTACGCCGATCGTCAAGGTGCACGACTACCGCGAGGCGTTCGAACTGGCCAACGCGACGCGCTACGGGCTGGCGGCCTACCTGTACACCGAGGACTACCGGACCGCGTTGCGGGCAGCGCAGGACCTCGATTTCGGCGAGCTCTACGTCAACCGCTCGCTCGGCGAGCAGGTCCAAGGGCACCACAGCGGACACAAGGAGTCCGGGTTCGGTGGTGAGGACGGGCGCCATGGCGTGCTGCGATACACCCAGCTGCGCACCGTCTACCACAACTTCGGATAGGACTCCGCGCCTGCACGCCGTGGCCCCGGATCCACGGCCGCACCCGATCAGGCGGGCAGTCCTGCCGGCCTGATCGGCTCTGGCGAGCGAGTCGTGCCACCCGTGGGTGCCGCGCCGACGACAACAAGGCAGCATGTACCCGAAGTAGCACCACTACCCACCGCACGAGGAGCCCACCTGAGGCTGGTGACCTTGGAGGGACGCGCCGTACTGCTGCGCCGGTCGACCTTGGTCCGGACGCCGAGACGGCCCGACGGTGGCGAGTTCGGCCCGGAACTGGGACTGTTCCAAGATCGGGTCTTGCCCTCGCTGATACGTCGCTCCACGTAGTCGCGCGTGCGGGTGTCCCAGCGCAGGCGGGCCAGAACGATGGTGTAGAGCGCGGAGTTGGCCTGGCGGTCGCCGCCGCGGTTGAGCCTGCGGCGTTGGGTCTTGCCGGAGGATGCCTCCACCGGGCTGACGCCGCAGAGTGCGGCGAAGGACGCTTCGCTGCCCATCCGTTGTGGGTTGTCACCGACAGCTATCAGCAACGCGGCAGCGGTGTCCGGGCCGACGCCGTAGTGCTCTAGGAGCCTCGGTGCACGGGCGGCGATGGCGGTGGTGATCCGCGCGGTGAGGTCGTTGATCTCTTCGGTGAGATGCTGGATCCGTCGGGCCAGCAGCCGGAGTGTGTGGCGGGCCGCTGCTGCCGGGCCGATCCCGTCCACGGCCTCCAGCTCCGAGCACCGGCGGATGAGCTCGGGATTGCTCAGCCCGGTCAGCGACTCGCGCAGAGCAGGATCCGCGGACACCAGGACGGCCTTGAGCTGGTTGATCGCCTGCGAGCGCGACTTGATCGCGGAGCCCTTGGCCATCTTGAACATCCGGATGGCCTCCACCGGCCCGTCGCTGGTCTTGGCGGTGGCGGTGGCCCGGCCGGACAGCACCGCCTGGGCGGCAGCGGCCGCGTCGGTCTTGCCGCGTCGGCGCCGGGTGGCCTTGTCGGGCTGGTTGACCTCGATGACCGTGATGCCCTCGCTGTGCAGGTAGCGTGTCAGCGCCGCGCCGTAGGAACCGGTGCACTCGGCGCCGGCCCGCTGGAGCCGCCCGAAGGAGCGTGCCCAGGACAGGAGTTGCCGGTAGCCCTCCTGGGTGGTCGGGAAGCTGCGGGTGTCCAGCATGGCTCCTGTCGTGGTGGTCACTGCAGCGACGTGGGTGTCCTTGTGGGTGTCCACTCCGAGTACGACATCCTCAGGCGGTTCGGCCGTGTGGTGACGGGGGCGGGTGGATTGGGTCATGCTGGGCACGGTCGCCTGTCTCCTGAGCGCTTCGGGAACACCGGTGGCCGACGCGGGGCCGGTGTGGCGGTCAGGACTGTGACGGTGCCTGTCGCGAAGGCCCCTATCGGGACACGCCCACCGGTCCGGCGGCAGCAAGCGCCGCCTCAGGCGTGGCCGACAGATCAGCACGCAGGGCACGAGGCCAGTCGCGTCGCGGGTCAGACCACCGCCCGAGGCGGCACCCGATCATCCTCACAGTCGCGTCGGGTCGGCGCCGGGTTCCACGGCTCCGGGGTGGTGCTGCTCGTAGGGACAGGACGCTGCTGGTCAGCCGGGGTTTGGGAGGGCATCGAGTCGGGCGAGGGCTCTGGTGATCACGTCGGTCCAGGGCCAGTGCCGTGCCAGGCGGAGGATGCGTCGGCGTCCGGTGGTGACGAGCTGGGCAGCGGCGGAGAACAGCCGCAGTCGCAGGCGGCGGGGTTCCCACAGGCGGGCGTGCCGGTGAGAGCGAGCATCGGTCGTCCTGTCCCGCCGGAGACGCGAAGCTGCGCAGGTCATCCCGGACCGCATCGGCATCCCACTTCGCCCTCAACAGCAGATGCTGCAGGCCGTACGGGGGGGCCGCCGGCGTGCACGGCCAACGTCCAGCAATTCTTGCGTGGCAGCTCCGACAAAGGCCGAGCACAAACTTCCGCGCCCGCCGCCGTGGTTCCACTCGGGTGAACCGTCCCGCGATGCGGCCCATCAGGGCCTCGAACATGTCCTGCCAGTGGGCGGGATCTATGCTATGGCCTGCGGCCGCCGCCTGATCTTCTGTCTTCACACACCGATGATCAACGGTGGCCGCACTCGCGCCGCTCGCCCCCTGTCGTCCGGGGGCAGGAGGCGCCTACGCGCGCGCCGGGCAGGGGGCTCATCATGTGGTCAACCACTTCACGGCCGGTGTTCCGGCGCTTCGTCGGTGCCGTCGTGGTCGGCGTGGCCTTGGCCGCGACCTCAGGATGCACGGTCCCCGTCGATGCTGTTGCCGGCATCTCCGTGACAGGCGACGGCCATCTGCTCGGTGTCATGATGGTTTGCGGACATCAGATCGATGGCGCGACCCTCTACGTGGACAGCGATGACGTCGACAAGCAGGTGACGGTCGGTTCATGGACCGCCGACCGCCCCCTCACGGCCGGTCTCGCCACCTGGCCCCTCGATTCTCCCGCTACCGGCTGGGCCGCGACCAGATCTCTCGCTCCGCTCACCGCCAAGACCTCCTATGTGCTGTACGGCTGGACCAAGGACGACTCGTGGTCGTCGAGCAGCGTCTTCTTCACCCTGGCCGACCGGGACCGGCTCACCCCGGGAAAGGTCCGCTACGCCAACATCTCGGACAACGGCGACGAGTCCGCAATTACCGTCTCCATAGCGGAGTTCAAGACCAGGGCCTGCCCGAACACGTAACGCCACGGCGCCCTCGGCCAGACCGAGGCACTCCCGTTGGGCGCGAGCCCTACGGTGCGGAGTGCCAGTAGCAGTCGTGGGAGTAACGCCCTACCAGGGAGAGCGGGAGAGCCGCTTACAGGGCCAAGTGGCGCAGGTGTCCACGGTATCCGAACCCGCTCGACACACGGATTCGCGTCGAACCCGGTATACGGCGCGAGGTTGACATGTGGAGCGTCGCGCACCACGTCGAATCATGCCCATGGCGGCATCGATCACCTGAGGATATGGGCCATCTCACCGATACCGTCAATGCTGGTGCGAACCTCATCGCCAGGAGCGAGGTAACGGGCCGGGGTCCGTCCCATGCCGACCCCGGCCGGAGTACCGGTGAAGACCAGATCTCCCGGGTAGAGGGTGCACACCGAGGAAATCCGCTCGATGAGGACCGGCACGGGCATGATCATCTGATCTGTGCTGCCGTCCTGGACGAGCTCGTCGTTGACCCAGCATCGCAGCCGGAGCGGGATGTCCGGGGCGATCTCGTCAAGGGACACCAGCGCCGGTCCGGTCGGGCCGAAACCGGGGTAGCTCTTGCCCAGGGAGAACTGCGGAGGGGTTCCGCTCATCTGTACATCGCGGTCACTGAAGTCCTGACCGACCATCACGCCCGCTACGTGCTCCCAGACATCGGCCGCGGCAACGTCGTAGGCCTCCTTGCCGATCGCCACGACGAGTTCGACTTCCCAATCGACCGATGGCCCGGTGAGCTGGACCGTACCGGTAGGGCCAGTCAGGGAGCTGGTGAATTTGGTGAACACCGACGGCATCCCCGGGCCAGCCTCCAGACCGGTCTCCGCCGCGTGCTCAGCGTAGTTGAGCCCGATGGCGAAGACCTGGCCCGGACGGGGAACTGGCGCGCCCAAGTCCTCGCGTCGATAGGGCGCGGAGGAGTGGACACCGTCGGTGTGGGCCCAGGTACGGAAGGCGTCCCAGTGGGCGAAGAGATCCATCGGATCGGGACCGAATCGCCCGCCGCTGGCCCGGGCGATGTCGATCGCGCCCGGGCCGCTCAGCAGGTGGGCGCGGCCGTTGACATTGGCGATGCGCATGAAACCCTCTTCCTGGGTGCGAGAGCGCGGATGTTCAGGCGGCGGTCTCGGCGGTCGCGGTCAGCACCGCGCGGCCCAGGACGTGGCCGGCGATATGGAAGCCCAGCAAGGCGGGCGTGGTGTTCCCCTCCACCCCGATGTCCTCCACGTCGAGCGCCTGCACCACGATGAAGTAGCGGTGCGGGCCATGACCGGCAGGTGGCGCGGCGCCGATGAACCGGGCCGCTCTCGCGTCGCCGGGGAGTTGCACGGCACCCGGCGGGAGGAGGTCGCCCGAGCCGTTGCCCGCGTCACTCGCCAGCTCGGTCACCGAAGCGGAGATGTTCGCCACGGCCCAGTGCCAGAAGCCGGAACCGGTGGGGGCGTCCGGGTCGTACATCGTCACCGCGTAGCCCTTCGTTCCCTCCGGCGCGCCGAACCAGGACAGCTGCGGGGACACATCCCCTCCACCGGGGACACCGAAGATGCCCGACCACTGGGCGAGGGGCAGGGGCTCGCCATCACTGACGTCCTTGCTGCTGAGTGTGAAGCTCGGGACCTCGGGCAACCGCGCGAAGGGATCGTTGAAGTACATGGGGACTCTCTCACGTCGTGGCACCGTGCGGCGGGCCGTCCCGCCCCGGCGTGTGGTGGGGTGGGTTCAGGGGACCAGGATCGCGCGGCCTCGGACCCGGTCGTGGGCGAGGTCGTCCAGCGCTTCCGTCGCCGCGTCCAGCGGGTACTTCTTGGTGTGCAGGGTGACCCTCCCGGAGTCCACGAGGGCCATCAGCTCCACGAGGTCGTTGTAGGTGCCGACGATGTTGCCGACCACCCGTTTCCCGCCGGCCACCAGGTCGAGGGTGGGAATCCGCAGTTCACCGCCATAGCCGATGACGTACTGGGATCCGGCCGGGGCGGTCATCGCCCAGGCGTCGTTCTCCGCGCCGTGCTCGGCGACGAAGTCGAAGACCACATCGCCGCCCCGGCCTCCGGTGAGCTCCTTGACGGCCTCGACCTGATCGCCGTCGGCCAGCACGGTCGCGTCCGCACCGAGCTTCTCGGCCAGCTTCAACGCCTCCGGGTTGCGGTCCACCACGACGATCTTCGCGGCGGTGAGCGCGGCCACGGCCTGGATACCGACGTGGCCGAGCCCGCCGGCGCCCTGTACGACGGCGACCGCGCCTGGGGGGAGCAGCGGTACGGCCTGCCGCACCGCGTGATAGGCGGTGATCCCCGCATCGGCCAGCGCCGCCACGTCGGCCGGGTTGGTGTCCGGGCTCAGCTTGACGCAGCCGCGCGCCGTGGTGCGCAGGTACTCGGCCATGCCGCCGTCGTGGTTCGACACCCCGGGGAAGACGGCGTCGGAGCACTGCATATCCCGACCGGCCCGGCAGGCCAGGCACAACCCGCAGGAAGGCTGCGGGTGCAGGATCACCGTGTCGCCGACCTTGACGTTGGTGACCGCCTCGCCGACCTCCTGTACCCAGCCGGCGTTCTCGTGGCCCAGCGTGTAGGGGAGTTGCGGCCCCATCGCCTCGGCCCACTGCCCCTCGATGATGTGCAGATCGGTGCGGCAGACGCCGGCGCCACCGATCTTCACGATCACATCCAACGGGCTGGAGAGCGTCGGCTCCGGTACCTCCTCCACCGCCGGTGGCTTCTGGTAGTCGTGCAGCCGCACAGCTCGCATGAGTTCTCCTTGATCGATATGGGGGAATCAGTTGACCGGCGAGAGCGATTCCGCGGGTTCGACAGAGATCCGGCTCCGCCTCGCGGAGCTGGCGATCACGGCGATCAGTGCCGCGACCAGCACCAGCGGCAGTACGAGCAGACCGAACAGCGATCGAGCGGACCACCCGTGGTCGAGGAGCAGACCCGCGAGGGCGGGAGCGCTGAATGCGCCGAGCCGCCCGACCGCCATGGCCCACCCCACGCCGGTGGCACGCACGGCTGCAGGGTAGAGCCCGGGCACGATCGAGTTGAGGCCATTTCCACTGGCGTTGACGAACAGCCCGATGGCGACGGCCGCGGCCAGCGCGACCACGGTCGAGCCGAGGAAGAGGCTCATCGCCAGGTACGAAAGCCCCGCTCCCAGGAACGCCAGGACCGTGAGGGTGCGCGTCACCACCTTCAGGGCCAGAACGCTGAGCAGCAACGTCCCCGCCAGCCCGCCGAGGTTGAGCAGCAGCCCTCCGTCCATACCCTGCGCGGCGGAAGAGCCGTTGTGCTGGAGAAGCAGAGGCGTCCAGCTCTCGGCGAAGTAGAAGCTCGCCATCATGAAGAAGTACGCGACCCACAGCGCGACGGTGCGAACGGCCTCACGACCGCGCAGGACGTTCGCCAGCACACCGCGCTCCTCCCTGGGCGGGACGGGCGGCAATGCCTCCACCGCGGGCAGCCGCATCCGGCCCAGCAGCTTGTTGACCTTCTCCAACGCGCCTTCCGGCCGTCGGCTGATCAGGTAGTCCAGCGACTCTGGCAGAGCCAGAGCTACGACCACGAGAATGGCGAAGGTGAGCACGGCACCGACGAGGAAGCTGGCTCGCCAGCCGTATTCGGACGTCACCAGCACGGCGACCGAGCCGCCCAGTATCCCGCCGACCGGCAACCCGCTCCCATACAAGGCGATCATCGTGCCCCGGAGGCGCCGTGGTGAGTACTCAGTGATGATCACGGGGAGACCGGCCACCATGCCCCCGACACCGAGCCCGGTCAGCAGGCGGCACACCCCCAGGAACCAGAAGCCGGTGCTCACCGTCGCGAGCAGCATGCCCACGGCGCAGACGGTCAGGCAGATCAGCGTGTGCGGCCGTCGGCCGATCCGGTCGGAGAGCGGGGCAATGAGGGCCGAGCCGAGTGCCATACCGACAAGGCTGCTGCTCAGCAGCAACCCGACCTGGGATGCCGTCAGCGACCACTCCTTGGAGATTCCGGACGCCGCGAACGCGATCACCAGGACGTCGAAACCCTCGAAGAGGTTGATGACCAGGCACACCCCGACGACACTGACCTGAAACGCGGTCATTCTCGAGCGATCTATCGATTCACTGATCGACGACATGACGGCTCGTCCTCACTGCCGACAGGCTGTGGCGTCGAGCTCGACCAGCAGGTCCGGGCGGACCAGTCCCTTGACGATCAGCAAGGTGTTCGGCGGGTACTCACCGTCCGGGTAATGCTCGGCGAAGAATTCCTCGCGCGCCGCGTAGAACTCGGCGACGTGGTCCGAGGACGTCAGGTAGGTCACGAAGCGAACCACCGAACGCAGCGACGCGCCCTGGGACTCCAGTGCGGTGCGCACGTTGGCATAGGCGCGAAGCGTCTGGCTGCGCACATCCGGACCGGCCACGGAGTTGTCGTCGACAAACCCGCACTGTCCGGCCACGAAGATCAGATCCCCGGCGCGGGCCACATGCGCATAGGCACTCAGAGGGTCTCCGAGACCCTTCGGGTTCTCATACGTCGGCAAGGGAGACATGGTTCCGCCTTTCTGGCTTTCTGAAGTGGCAGGCGCGGGAGCGGTGCATGGCCCCGGTCGCGGCCGGGGCGCACGGCATCCGCGCGGTGGCGTCAAGCGGCGAGGCCGGTCACGGACGGGGCACGCGTGCCGCCCGCCAGTACACGGGTGAGCGCTTCGCGTAGCAGCTCGGGGCCACCGGCCTGGGTGGACCGCCAGGCGACATGGCCGTCCGGCCGGACGAGTACCGCGCCATCGCGGCCGATCGACATGGGTCCCAGGAGATGGGGCAGCCTTCTGACCTCCAGCGGCACCGTGCCGGCCGCGAGCAGTTCCTCGCCGGCCTGCTGCCAGCCCTGGCCATCGGGCCCGCAGACGAGTACGAACGAGGTGTCGAACCAGTCGATGGACGATTCCGTCTTCTCGACGTCCATCCAGAAGTGCGGGAACCGGGCGCCGGGCCGGTCGGTTGGCCAGTAGTGGCGCGAGTCGTAAGGCGGCAGGAACGAGCCGTCGTCGACGACCGCGCCGTCGGTGTAGATGTAGCCCATCGACTGACCCTCGCTGTGCAGCTGGTTGTCCATGTCCAGGAGCAGGTCACGCCAGGCTTGGGGATCCTCATGGCGGTGGCGGATGGCCTCGTCCATCGTGTCCATGCGTTCCTGGTTCCGTATCGCGAAGTCGGTGTTGGAACGCGCGACCGGACGGCGCTCGGACTCGTAGGTGTCGAGCAGCGCGTCAGCGCCCTGGTGCGACAGCGCCATGACGAGTTTCCACGCGAGGTTGTGTACGTCCTGAACCCCCGAGTTGAGTCCGTTGCCCCCCGCCGGGGGAAAACGGTGGGCGGCATCCCCGGCGAGGAACACTCGCCCCTCGCGGAAACGTGTCGCCACCTGAGCGCTCATCCGCCAGTTCATGACGTTGATCCGCTCGACCGGGAGATCGGGAATTTCCCAGTATTCGCGAACGAGCTCGATCAGCCGCTCCTCGCTGATGGGTTCCTCGCCGTTCTCCAACTTCTGGACCGCGAGCCAGCGATCACCGTCCGGGCCGGTCGCCAGCACATTGACGTCCGGCCGTGACCGGTCACTGGGACGCACCAGGAAACCGATGGCGCTGCGCACGTGCGGAAGGTGACTCACGTCCGCGCGGTAGTAGTGGTTCGCCATGAGGTGCAGGAGCTCCGGACCGTCCATCTCGATGCCCAGCAGGCCGCGCACCCTGCTGTTCGCCCCGTCACAGCCGACGAGATACTGAGCGCGCACCTCGAACTCGCCGCCGTCGCCAACGGATCGAACGCGTGCCGTCACACCCTCGTCGTCCTGGACGAACGACACCAGCTCGGTCAACCGGCGCACCTGCGCCCCCGGCCGGGCAGACAGCGCATGATCGAGCGCGTCCTCCACGGCGTCCTGCGGCACGATCGAGCGGGGTGCCGGGGTGTTCACACTCGGCGCGGGCTGCGTATAGGCCACCAGCGGCCCGTTCAGGCTCTCGCACCAACACGCCACGTCGGATTCCTGGGGCAGACCCGCCCGGCGGATTCGATCCTCGATGCCCCATACGCGGAACTGCTCCATCGTACGGGCGTGGCAACCGCGGGCCTTGGGATGTGTCGTGGTCGACGCACGACGCTCGACCAGCAGGCTCGGTACCCCGAAGCGATCGAGAAGCAGCGCCAGACTCATTCCGACCGGTCCGCCGCCAACTACGAGAACCGGGACATTGATCATAGGGGGATCTCCTTTTCACCTGACGCGGACGAGACCGAATCGCGCAGCGTGACGCCCTGGGAACGCGCACGTTCTCGTATGCCTGAGGGTCTGGCTAAGCAAGTCCTCTTCGACTGGCCGGTTATGCCGATCCATGCCGACCTGGCCTGCAACGCACACGAGCTCGCCCGCCTTGGCGACGTGGGAGTAGGCGCGGAACGGCTCGCCGACTATGTGCGGATCGGCAAAGGAAGGCTGCAAAACCTGGCCCGTCATCAGTCGACCCAGTCGATGCGGGACTCGCAACGACCGTCATCGAGCTCCGGGGTGACGACGACGCGCTCCTGCTCCAGGGGGTCCGTGCGCGCGACGACGAAGGTCGCGCCCTCAGCGTGGCTGCGGCTGAACGTCTTGTGCGGGGTGAACGGCGGGATGTACACAAAGTCACCGGCCTCGACCTCGAGCATGACCTCGAGCTCGTCGCCCCAGAACATCACGCCCTTCCCCTCGGTGCAGTACAGGGCCGTCTCGTGGTCGAGGTGATAGTGGGTGGTGGTGGCGCCCTCAATACCGGGTCCGCACACCGTCACGAGCATACAGATGTGACGCGTGGCGACAGTGTTTTCGTTGATGCCCTGGTAAGCGTCGATGTTCTGCTTGATGCGGTCCGCATCCTTCACACGGACGGCCGTGACAACTCGCTCCCACTCCCCTGCCTCGGCGAGGGGAATCCATGATGCGGTAGTGCCGCACATTTCGGTCACCTTTCTATTTTTTGTGTCCAAAGGGTGGAGTGACCGCTGCTGAGCGGCCTCACCGGTAGGGTTTGTCGTTCCGTTCGGCGATGACCCGGTCGCCGTGCGCGACGCCTGCGCGCAGATCGCCATCGCTCGGGTCGCGGTGGGTAAGCAGCCGGATGTGGTGCCGGTGGTCATCTGTGGTGGACGCGCTCCGCGAAGGATCACACGTGGACGCGGTCCGCAACCCGGTCGTCGAGGTCAGGCAGAAGGAAGACGCGTTCCTGCTCGAGTGCGTCGGTTCGCGCGGTGGCGAACGAGGCGGTGACCGTCCGACTGCGGTTGTACGAAACGTGCGGGCAGAACGGCGGGATGTACAGGAAGTCGCCCTCGCCCACGATCACCTCGTGTTCCAGGTCGTTACCCCAGAAGAAATGCGCGCTGCCACTGATCCCGTAGAGGGCCGACTCGTGGTTGATGTGGTAGTGCGCGGCCGACTTCTCACCCGGCCGAAGGGAGGTCACGATCAGGTACAGATGCTTCGACGGAGTGGTGCTGCTGTTCGCCCCGAAGAGCGCGTTGACGTGCTGCTTCACCAGCTCCTCCTGTTCAGGGCGGACCAGGGTCACATCGCCGTCCCAGTCAACCTTGAAGTCCATGTCGAACCCCTCCCTTCCATCGGTTGGTGAACATTGGGCTGGCGAGACATCCGAGACCGGTCGGCAGGCACGGCCGGAGAGGGGAGAAAAACCCGAGGTCGAGCTCACAAGTTCAGGCAGCAGTCGATTTCACAGGGTCACGCCCCTTTTTCGCTGGAGTGGGCCGGCCTACCGACCGTGGGAGCCGGATCACATCACGGGTTCACCGGAATTACCTCGGATCTCCCTCTTTCGGATGCATTCGATATCCTGCATCATCGCTGTCAACCCCGACAAGGTGGTGTGCAAAAGCTGCACAGCTCTCCCGTCACGGAGCAGCTCAGCACGCCGACGGCACGCATGGGAGGCGCGATGAGATCACAGAGCACCAGGAACGCCTGGGAGAGCTTCCAGTCGGGGGAGGTCGCGACCGTCCGCCCGCAGATCCTCACGTCGTGGCGCCGGGCACGGAGCAACGGCGTCGATCCGCAACGGCTGGAGCTCACCCGCGCGGACATCGACACGCAGTCCCCGTTCTTGCGGGCCGCGAGGCCGGTGTTACTCAGGATGGCCGACCTGCTGGTCGGGAGCTCGACCTCACTGGCGCTCGCAGACGCCGACGGAACCCTGGCCTGGCGGTGGGAGTCCGAACGCGCGCTGTCGCGGGCCCTGGACCGGGCCGAGTTCGAGCCCGGTTCGCGGGTGGGCGAGCCGGTGGCGGGGACCAATGGGATCGGGATGGCACAGCTGACCAACCGCACCTCGCTCGTCATCGGTGCGGAGCACTACAAGGAGCCATGGCACGCATGGGCCTGTATCGCCTCGCCCGTGGTGGATCCGATCAGCCGCCGCGTCATCGGCACGGTGAACGTGGCCTGTCGCGCCGAGGACGCCAATCACCTGCTTCAGGTCGCCGCCGGGGCCCTCGTTGACGGGATCACCACCACGCTGCGTGAGGTGGCCACCGCGCGCCAGCGACGCATGCTCAGTACGCATCTCTCTTATTGCGGCCCCGCCGCCGGCCCAGTGGTCACCATCGATCAGAGGACCATGATCGTCGACAATGCGCCGACGGAACTCCGGCTGGACCGGGCCGAGTTGTGGTCGATTGTGGTGGCTGCCGGCCTGTCGGCCACCGAGGTCACCCTGCACGACGGCTGGAGTGCCCGCCTCCACCCGGTGACCCAGGGACGCCTCCACGACGGAGTCGTGCTCGTCCTCGAGCACGACCGGCGGGGCAGGTGCGCCGAGCAACACGGGATCTCGCCCCTGGCTGCGCTGGGCCCCCTCGAGCAGGCGGAGTTCAAGGTCATCAACGAGACCCTCGCGGAGTGCGGCGGCAACAAGTCCGAGGCCGCGGCCCGCCTCGGAATCTCCAGGGGCACGCTCTACCACCGCGTCCGGCGCTACCGGCTCGGCTGACCGACCGGCGCCCTACCGGATTCCCCTACCCCCTATGCGGATTCCCCTACCGCGCTTCGCTTGTGGTACTGGAGATGGTCGAGCATGGCTTCCACCGCCCGTTCGGGATCCCCGCTCGCGAAGCTGTCGACCAGGTGCGCGTGTCCGGCGTCGATCCAGGGTCTGCTGGACGCGTCTTCCCTGAGGGACAGGGCGATCTGCGGGGCGGCCACGTCGGACAGGCTGGTGACGATCGACAGCAGCCGAGGCGAGCGGGCGGCGCTGTGCAGGACGAGGTGAAAGGTGCGGTGAAGGAGTACCCAGCCGGCGACGTCCTCGGTGCGAGCCATTTCGCGGGCCAGCGAGCGGGCCTGCTCCAGTTCCGCCTCGGTGATCTGCTCCGCGGCCCTGCGTGCCGCCATCGGGGTGAGGGTGAGCAGGAGATCGTAAACCTCGCGCATCTCTTCCTCAGCGGGTGTCAGGACCACGGCCCCGCGGTAGGAGTCGAGCTGGATCAGCCCTTCGGTCGCCAACTGCCGTATCGCTTCGCGTACGGGAGTGATGCTGACTCCGAGACGGTCCGCCAGCTCGGATTGAACCAGCCGTGTGCCGCCGGGCAGCTCTCCGGCGAGGATGGCATGACGCAGAGCCTCGGCAACCGTTTCATGGGCCGTCCGTTGCTTGACGTTTCCCAGGGAAACCTGCGAGGAGGCGGAGAAGTTACCGAAGGCACCCATGTTCACAACAATACATGATGCAGGACCACGCCGAAGAGACCCAACGACTGTGAGGACGGATCCATGGCAGCGCCCCGCGCCGCTCTCCTCCGTCGCTCAGCCGTGTTGCGTCAGGCGCGGCCCCGCCAGACACGCGTCAGAAACCGCACGACCTCCTCCACCCTCTCCGGCTCGGAGAATTCCGGTGCCATGTGGTCCGCTCCAGGCACGACGATCAGCTCCGCGGGTATCCCCGCCGCATCGAGACCTTCGTACAGGCGGCGACTCTGCGCGAGACCCACCCGGTGGTCGCGATCGCCATGCATGATCAGGAATGACGGCCTCTCGCCGCTTCGCTCGGCGAGAACCAAGGGATCGGCGCCCGCTGCCAGATCGGGCGCGTCGCGCGGGTCGAATCCCAGAAGCTGACGCACGACGGCAAACAGCGATTCGATCTCGTGCTCCGTGTTCTCGAAGGCATCCTCCCCCAGACGGGCCAGGTCGGCGGCGCCGTAGTGGTCGATGACCGCCGACAACCTGCTGGACTGCTGCCGGACATCGCCCACCGGACGCCCCAGGGGCCCGTCCCCCGCCAGGCCGGCCATCGTCATGAGATAGGCGCCCGCAGAACTTCCCCACCCCGCGATCCGGCTGCCATCGAGCAGGAACCGCTGTGCCTGCGCCCTGACCCAACGGATCGCCGCCCGGATGTCCTCGGCCGGATCCGGGAACCGCACCTCGCCCGCGAGGCGGTAACCGACCGAGGCGACCGCGATGCCCCGCGCGGGCAGCGAATGCCACGGTCCGATCGCCTTGGACCCGCCGAGCCAGCTGCCGCCGTGGGCGTAGACGACCACCGGATACGGCCCCGGTCCTCCCGTCGGGACGTGCAGGTCGAGCAGAAGGGGACGCCACCCCATCACGACGGCATAGGCCACGTTGAGATAACTCCGGGCTCCGGGGAGAGCGTCGACGGCATGCGGCTCGGTCAGCGACCGTGGCGCCAAGGGATCACTGTCGATGGGCGTCGTCAACAGCTCCGACGGGTGCGGGAACGGGTCCATGGTGCCTTCCTCCCAGGTGCTCTGCCTCGGCAGGATCCGGCGACGGACGGTGAACCCCAGCCGGTCCTGGCCGCCGGAGCTCCTTGCGGCAGCATAGATGATGCATCCTGCATGATGCACCCTGCCCGTGCCCACACCCGAAAACTGTCCAGCGACCCCGCGCACGGGCAGGCGGTGTGCTCAGCCGGTCAGACAGGGATAATCGTGTTGGGGTGACGTGCAGCTCGAACCGCGGGTGTTTCGCCGGCCAGGCCTTGATCGCTCGAGTCTTGTGAGTGCCGTAATGGTCCACGATCAGGTGGACCTGCAGGTGAGCGGGCACCTCCTTGTCGATCCGATCAGGAACTTCTTGAACTCCACGGCCCGGTGCCGGCGGTGCAAGGCAGTGATGACTTCACCCGTGGAGACATCGAACGCGGCGAACAAGGTGGACAGGCCGTTGCGCACATAGTCGTGGGTACGCCGCTCGGGCATGCCCGGCATCATCGGCAGCACCGGCTGGGACCGGTCCAGGGCCTGGATCTGCGACTTCTCGTCCACCGAGAGCACCACCGCTCCCTCGGGCGGGTTGAAGTACAAGCCCACGACGTCGTAGACCTTCTCCACGAACAACGGGTCGGTCGACAGCTTGAAGGTGTCCGCCAGATGCGGCTTGAGCTGGAACCGCCGCCAGATCCGGCCCACGGTCGACTTCGACAGACCACTGTGCTGCGCCATCGATGTCCGCGACCAGTGAGTGGCGTTCTTCGGCACCTGCTCCAGCGTGGTGACCACCACCGCTTCCACCTGATCGACGCTGATGGTGGGCGGCCGGCCCGGGGCTCGTCGGCCGGCCCGTCCAGCCGCTCGGCGAGGAAGCGCCGCCGCCACTTGCGGACGGTGTCCGCGGTCACCCGAAGCTCCCGGGCGACCGCGACGATCGGCGGCACCTCCGGCCCCGCACGCGCCAGCACGATCCGTGCCCGCAGGGCCAGCGCCTGGGCCGATGTCGCCCGGCGCGTCCACCGTTCCAAGGTCGCCTGCTCCTCATCAGAGAGCAACAGCGAGGAACTGACGCACCATCAGTAGAAGTCACACACCAACTAACGATCAAATACTGGCGCATCACACTAGTAGATTGTCGCGGCTAATTTGTGGGATATAGGTGGCGTAGTTTGATGCGCGCGTCGTGGGTGGTGAACTGCCAGTTCACCTGACGTTGGTCGCTGTTTGTGGCGTTCTGCCAGGCCGAGAGTTCGGTGTTGAGGGTGTCGAGGTCGGTGATCCGGCGGTCGAGGCATTGCCGGGTCAGTGCAGAGAGTTCGATCTCGGCGATGTTGAGCCAGGAGCCGTGTTTGGGTGTGTGGTGGATCTCGAGGCGTTGAGCCAGGGCGAAGGCCTCGGCTGGTTCGAAGGCTTCGTACAGTGAGGCGATGTCGTGGGTGTTGAGGTTGTCCATCACCAGCACCACGGTCTCGGCGTCGGGGTAGTCCTCGGTCAATAACCGCCGGACCTGGCCAGCCCAGTCGATCCTGGTGCGACGAGGCTGGGCGTCTACTCGGCGCCACCCTCGCAGGGGTTCAACCCACACAAAGATCGAGCACGTGCCGCAGCGGATGTACTCGCTGTCCTGGCGGGCGTCGCGGCCGGGGGCGGTCGGGAGCGGGTCGCGGGCATGGGCGAGGAGCTGGTAGGGCTTCTCGTCCATGCACACCACCGGGCGGGCCGGGTCATAGGGCCGGGCATAGACGGCCAGCACGTCCTCCATCCGGGCCGCGAACTGCGAGTTCGCTCGTGGTGGGATGGTCCAGCACTTCTTCAGATGAGGACGCAGCCTCGTTTTTTTAAGACCCGCCCGATGGTGGAGTGGTCCAGATCGGGGATGTCCTCGACCAGCGCGACATGCTTCTCCAGAAGCCGCAATGACCATCGGGCACGGCCTGCCGGGGGCTGGGAGCACGCCATCGCGATCAGCCGGGCCTCGACCTCACCGGTCACCGGTGAGGGCACCGGCGGGAGCTCCCGCTGTTTCCGCTGGATCGTCGCGTCGACATCACCACCGGTCTCGGCGAACCGCTTGGCCACCAGCCGGATCGTCTCCCCCGAGACCTCGAGCCGAGCAGCGATCACCTCTTTCGGATCGACGACGCCCACCGAGGTATCCAGCGCCAGCAGCACCCGAGCCCGCCGGATCATCGAGGCCGGATGCACCCCCGTCGTGGTTATCCGAACCAACTCATCACGATCTGCCGCGGTCAACGTGACCGGACGCTTCTTCTGCGAAGGCATGAGATCCGTCATATCAGGCAGAGGGAACGGAAATCTGCCAGACACCTACCACCGACACACCCGAACTAAGCAGCGACACACTACTAGCGTGGGCGCATGCCGATGCAACCCTGGTTCCGCGACGCCAAGTTGGGCATCTTCGTCCACTGGGGCATCTACGCGGTGGATGGAGTCCCGGAGTCCTGGTCCTTCTACACGGGGCAGGTGTCCCACGAGCGGTACATGAAACAGCTGGACGGCTTCACGGCCTCTCGGTACGACCCCCGCGCCTGGGCGGAGCTGTTCGTCCGTGCGGGTGCCCGGTACGCCGTCCTCACCGCCCGGCACCATGACGGCGTGGCCCTGTGGGACACCGCCCACGGCGACCTGAACGTGGCCGCCGGCACACCGGCGGGCCGCGACCTGCTCGCCGGTTACACCGCCGCACTGCGCGAACGGGGCCTCAAGGTCGGCCTCTACTACTCGCACTCCGACTGGAACCACCCCGACTACGCGAGCACCCGTCACCCCGAGCCCGGCGAGGAACCGCCCAACCCCTACTCCCACGCGGCACCGGGTGCCGAGGACCCCGAGGCGTGGGCGCGCTTCCTCGCCTACCGCAACGCCCAGGTGGGCGAGTTGGTCGCGCGGTTCCGCCCGGACCTGCTGTGGTTCGACGGCGAGTGGGAGCGCACGGAGGAACAGTGGGGCATGAGGGAGCTCGCCGAGGCCGTCCTGGCCGGAAACCCTGACACGATCCTCAACGCCCGCATGCTGAGCCACGGCGACTACGCCACGCCGGAGCAGGGCGTACCGCTTCAAGCACCGGACGGGCCATGGGAGTTGTGCCTCACCGTCAACGACTCGTGGGGGTTCCAGCACCAGGATCACAACCACAAGTCGGTGCGCCAGCTGGTGCGTTACTTCGCGGAGACGATCGGCGCCGGCGGCAATCTGCTGCTCGACATCGGCCCGCGCGAGGACGGCACGATCCTGCCGGAGCAGGCGGAGCGTCTCGAGGGACTCGGGGCGTGGATCGCCCGGCACTCGGACGCCGTGTACGGCACGGTGGCGGGGCTGCCGCCCGGCCACCACTACGGGCCGAGCACGCTGTCGGCGGACCGGCGCACGCTCTACCTGGTGTGCTTCGACGCCCCGCGCGAGACCGTGTCCGTACGGGGGCTGCGCAACCGGATCCGCCGGGTGAGCGTGGTCGGGACGGGCACCGAGCTGGGCCACCGTGTCACCGGGGGACTGCACGAGGTGCCGGGCGTGACATGGCTCGAGGCACCGGGACCGGACGACGTGGACGAGTACGCGACGGTCCTCGCCCTGGAACTCGACGGCGAGCTGGACCTCTACAGGGGTACGGGGCGCGACTGACACCTTGGCCCGGGCGGGGACACGGACGTGGACGTGGACGTGGCCTCAGCGTCCACGCCCACGGGCCGGCGCCAGCTCGCACGAGCCGGGCGACCACCGCCTCAGACCACCCCGGGCCACCGCCGCCTCATGCCACCCCGCCGACCGCCTCCGCCCCCCACACACAACACCCCGGCAGGACGCCGTGCGTGGGCACCTGGTCGCCCGCACGACCGGCTGCAGGAGCTCCTCGCGGGCATGGGCGCCGCCGTCGACGCCGCGGGCGGACGTCTCACGATGCGCTACGCCACGGTGGTGATCACGGCGGCCCGCACCGCGGCCGGCTGATGCGTCTCACGCGCCGTTCGCCGATCGGCCGTCGACGATCTCGGCGAAGCGGTCCGCGCCGACGTTGCCGCCGGAGAGGATGACGCCGATCCTGCGCGGCCCCGGCTCGATCCGCTGGGCCAGCAGGGCCGCCAGGCCGCTGGCGCCGCTGGGCTCGACGACGCTCTTCAGCCGTTCGAAGGCGAACCGCATCGCGTCCCGGATCTGGTCGTCGCTCACGAGTGAAATGCCGTCCAGCAGGCGCCGGTTGATGGAGAAGGTCAGCTCTCCGGGGATGTCGGCGGCCTGACCGTCGGCGATGGTGCGGGGCACCGGCACGGAGACGCGCCGACCCGCCTCCAGGGACCGCTTGGTGTCGTCGCCGGCCTCGGGCTCGACCCCGACGACCCGGATGCCGGGCAGCAGCCCCTTGGCCGCGGTGGCGCTGCCCGCGATCAGCCCGCCGCCGCCGACCGGCACGACGAGCGCATCCAGATCCCCCACTTCTTCGATGAGTTCGAGGGCCGCCGTGCCCTGTCCGGCGATGACGTGGGGGTGTTCGTACGGTGGCACCAGTGCCAGCCCGCGGTCGGCTGCGAGGGCCTCGCCCATCGCGTTGCGGTCGCCGGTGTAGCGGTCGTAGGTGACGATCTCCGCCCCGTAGCCGACGGTCGCCTCCAGCTTGGCGCGGGGTGTGTCCTCCGGCATGAGGATCACGGCGGTGGTGCCGAGTTCACGGGCGGCCAGGGCGACGGCCTGGGCGTGGTTACCGGAGGAGTAGGCGGCGACGCCCTTGGCGAGCTGCTCCGGGGACAGCCGGGACGCGGCGTTGTACGCGCCGCGGAACTTGAAGGCACCGATGCGCTGGAGGTTCTCGCACTTGAGGAAGACCTCGGCGCCGACCAGCTCGTCCAGGGTGCGCGAGCGCAGGACGGGGGTGCGGTGGGCGACGCCCTTGATCCGTGCCGCGGCGTCCTGGACGTCCGCCAGGGTGACGGGCGGGGTGTCGGGCATGTGCGTCCTCCGTTCTGGGCGCCGTCGACGCCCGGTGGGCTTCCGCTGGAGACTCCTTGGAATTATTGTCTACTACCTGTACTGAAAGTCCAGACCCGGTCCACGAAGGCGAGCCGATGACGCAGCGATCGACGGACACCAGCGACGACGCGGCGCCGCAGCCGACAGGCGCCGACGACGACTCGGCGCGGCGTGAGCAGGACGCGATCGTCACCGCCCTCACCCCGGTGATCGACGGGATCGCCACGACCCTCGGGTCCTGCTGCGAGGTGGTGATCCACGACTTCCGGCGCCCCGAGCGCTCCGTCGTCGCCATCGCCGGGGCGGTCACCGGGCGCGGCGTCGGCGGGTCCATGAGCGAGATCGGCATGAAGGTCCTCGCGAGCGGCGACACGGCGCGCGACGAGCTGAACTACCTCACCCGCACCCAGGACGGGAAGCTGGTGAAGTCCTCCACGATGGTGCTGCGCGACACGCGCGGTACGGTGTTCGGCGCGCTGTGCGTCAATCTCGACGTCACCGCCGTGACCCAGGCCCACACGCTGATCGGCGAGATCGCCGGGGTCGCCGCGACCGGTCCCGAACCTCCGACGACCGCCTTCGGCGACGACATCGGCACGGTGCTGGACTCCATCGTCGACACGCACCAGCTGCGCCGCAACAAGCCCTGGGCCCAACTGACCCGTACCGAACGGCTGGACCTGTTCCGCGACCTCGACGAGCGGGGCGTGTTCGCGGTGCGTGGCTCGGTCCAGCAGGTCGCCGGGCGACTCGGTATCTCCCGCGCGTCCGCGTACAGCTATCTGGCCGCGACCCGCAACGACGACGGCCCAGGTACGTCCTGAGCAGCACCGCCCCAAGCACCGTGAACAGCCCGAGGAAAGGCGTCCGTTGAACACCGGCAGCTACTATGAGCGCATCGACGAGCACCGTTTCAAGCCCACCCCGCACGCGGGCGGCGCCTGGGACCCCGGCGAGCTGCACTTCAGCCCGCTCGGCGGTCTTGTCGCGCACGCCCTCGACCGGTACCGGGCGGCGCGCCCGGACGACGGGCTCGCGCTCGCCCGGATCAGCTACGACATCCTGGGGCGGCTCGCCCTGGACGAGTGCGAGATCCGGGTCGAGACGGTGCGCCCCGGCCGCACCATCGAACTCCTCGAAGCCGTCGTGCTCGTCGCCGACCGGCCGGTGGTCCGCGCGCGTGCCTGGTTCCTGGCCACGCTGGACACCGCAGCGGTGGCGGGCGGCTCCGGCGAACGGCTGCCGGACCCGGAGACGCTCGCGCCGTGGCGGATGTCCGACGTGTGGCCCGGCGGCTACATCGCCTCCCTCGACGTACGGCCGGTCGCCCCGCCGCAGCAGGGTCGTACGACCGCCTGGGTCGCCACGCCCCTCGAGCTCGTGGCCGGGGAGCCCGTCGGCCCGGTCGCGTCCTACCTCGCCCTCGTCGACACGGCCAACGGCATCGCCGTACGGCAGCCGCCGACCGAGTGGATGTTCCCCAACGTCGACCTCACCGTGCACCTGCACCGCCGGCCCGAGGGCCGCTGGACCGGTCTGGACACCACGGTCGTCTTCGGCCCGACCGGCCAGGGCCTGACCGGCACGGTCCTGCACGACGTCCACGGCCCGGTCGGCCAGGCCCAGCAGATCCTCACGGTCCGACCGCTGTAGCGGGTGTGGGCGTCAGCGGCCGTTCGCCGGGATCACGGCGACCGGGCAGCCTGCGGAGCGCAGCAGTGACCGGCTCGCCCCGTCCCACAGCAGTCGCGGCATCCCCTGGCGTCCGCATGCCGCGACGACGACCAACTGGGCGTGTTCGCTCACGTCGGTGAGGGTCCGCCCGAGCCGGCCAGGCACCGGCCGGTCGTGCACCGTGACCTCCGGGTGCGCCTTCCGCAGGTCCCGCAGAATCCCGGCGAGGCCGTCCGGTGCGCCCGGGCGCCTGCCCCAGGGGCGCACGGGCCGCGGACCACCAGGACCGGGCAGCGCGCGTGCGCGGTCAGATGTCCGGCGACCGATCCCTTCCGCGTGCGGTCCGGGCGACGGCCGCCGATGACGGTCAGCGACGCGTCGCGCGCCTCCGTCGCCAGGACCGACTCGGGGTCGCCGATGAGAACGTCCTGCGTGACCTCCAGGAACGGGGCGGTGCGACAGGCCCGGCGCTCCGCCTCGGTCAGGATCCTGTCCGCCCGCTCGCGCACCGCGCCCCCGGCCGGGTCCCACGCGGCCGCGCCCGCCGACCAGCCGATGGCATGGACCAGCCGGAGTTCCGTGCCGTGCCGCTCGGCCTCCCGTGCCGCGGCCTCGACCACGTCCCGGTCCGACGGCGAACCGTCCACTCCCACCACGACGGGACCCTTCATGTCGCCCCTCCCCTGCCGGTCACGGTCGGCGGCCGTACGGCACGGCCGGACCGATCCCACCGTGCTCCCGTGCCCGCACCTCCCACAGGGGCCGGAAGGGGCCCGGAACCGCGCCATCCGGCCCCACCGGCGGCGGCCGGAACACGGCGGTGGGGCCGGACAGGGTCGATCGGCCCTGGACCGACGGCGCGAACGGGCGCAGCCTTGAGAAGTGCAGGGGGGTGCCCACGGAGGTGATGACGGTGCAAGCCAAGCAGTGGACCGTACAGATCTTCATCACGGAGGACGACAACAACACCCACGCGCGTGCCGTCCTGAGCACCCGCGACACGTCGACGGTCACCGGCACGGGCACCGCGCGGCGCAACCCGGTGGACCGGCCGATCCCCGAGATCGGTGACGAACTGGCCGCCAGCCGCGCACTGGAGGACCTCGCCCTCCGGCTGCACGAAGTGGCGGCTCGCGACGTGGTGGAGATGGCCGGGCCCATCCGCGGCTGACGGCGGAGCAGGGCACGGCATGTCACCGGGGCCTCCGCCACCCGCACAAGGAAGCGGAGGCCCCGGCATGTGACCGTTCGCTCACCGGTGCGGTACCACGGCCACCGGGCAGCCCACGTGGTGGATCGCCGCATGCGTGACGGGACCCAGGCGCGGCCCGGCCGGCCGCTCTGCGAGGTGCCGGCCCACGACCAGGAGGCTCGCCCCGGTCGCGGCGCGCACCAGCACGTTGGTGGCCCTCTCCTCGACCACGGTCTCCAGCGTCTCCACGTCTGGGTACTTGTCCCGCCAGACCTGCAGCAAGGCCTGGAGGAAGCCCAGCCACTCGTCCGCGCGCTGCGGCTCGTTCACCAGGGCGATCTCGCCGGGACCGAGACCCACCGGCCAGGGCACGTGCCAGGCGTGCACGGCCCGCAGCCGCGCGTGGCGCAGCCGGGCCGCCTCGAAGGCGAACTCGATGACCTCGTCGCAGGGGTCGCCGACGTCGATGCCCAGGACCACGTCCCGGTAGCCGGTGCGCGTCGAGGCGCTGCCGTCGGCGGCCGGAAGGTGCTCGTCGGCCGCGTCCTCGCCGGCCCGCACGAGGACGACGGGACGCCCGGCCTTCGACGCTACGCCGAGCGCGACCGAACCCACGAGGAACCCGGTGAAGCCGCTCAGTCCGCGCGAGCCCAGGACCAGGAGGTCGGCACCCTCGGCGGCCTTCAGGAGTGCGGCGGTCGCCGGGCCCTCGACCTGTTCGTCGTGGATCCGGACCTCCGGGCACGTGGCGCGAACATGCTCCTGCGCCGCGCGCAGGACGCGTCGGGCCAGATTCCGCTGGGCGGCGGTCGCGATCTCACCGTCCCGCCCGCGCGGGTGCCAGTTCCAGACGTGCACGAGACGCAGCGGTCGTCCCCTGCGGACGGCCTCGCGGGCCGCCCACGCGGCGGCGGAAAGGCTCTCGGACGATCCGTCGACTCCGGCGACAACAGGCGGCAGCATGACGGCACCTCCAGTGATGGTTCAGGTTCCCGGTTCCACCGTCGTACGGCGGCCGGTGTACGGCGAGGGGCTACCAGGTCCACGCCGGGGTCCGACCGGCCCCCCTGCGTGGGAAGTTCATGTTGTACCGGGGCCGGGTCCCCGCGTGTCAGTCCGGTAGCACCAGCCGGACCGTCTCCCCCGGCGGCACGGACACCGCCCGCTCCGGGAGCCGGATGTCGATGGGCCGGCGGTCGGACTGTGGCACGACGACGTCCAGCAGTCCGCGCTCCAGGCGCAGCTGTACGCCCCAGTGGCCCTGGTACTGGAACGAGAAGCCGTACGAGGACAGTTCGGGCAGCGGCACGGGGTCGAGCCACAGCGTTTTCTCCCTGGTCTCGAGCCCGGTCAGCCCGCGCTGCACGAGGTCGAGCGTGCCGCCCATCGCGCCGAGGTGGATGCCCTCGCCGGTGGTGCCGCCCTGGAGGTCGGCGATGTCGCCCCGCAGGGCCTCCTGGACGAAGATCCAGGCGTCCGAACGCCGGCAGCGCGCGAGGACCCAGCCGTGCACCAGGCCGCTGAGGGTGGAGCCGTGGCTGGTGCGGCGCAGATAGTGGTCGACGGTGCGCCGCCAGGTCTCCTCGTCCAGCCGGTACCCCAACCTGGTGAAGAGGGCGTCCAGTTCGGCCGGTGAGAAGAGGTAGCCGAGCATCAGCACGTCCGCCTGCTTGGACGCCTTGTAGCGGTTGACGGTGTCGCCCTCCGCCTCCAGGATCCGGTCGAGGCGGCGGATGTCGTCGTACCGATTGCGGTAGCCGTCCCAGTCCAGCTCCTGGAGGTCGTCGTAACCCTCGAACTGGCTGATGACGCCGTCGCCGTGGAAGGGGACGTGGAGGGTGCGCGACACCTCCTCCCAGCGGTCGGGCTCGCCGGGCTCCAGGCCGATGCGCTCGACGAGTTCGCGGCGGCGCGGCTGGGGCAGGACGCGCAGCAGATCGAGGGCGCGGCAGAGCACCCAGGCGGCGGTGACGTTGGTGTAGGCGTTGTCGTCGAGGCCGGGCTCGGTCGCGCCCGGGTAGGCGTCGTGGTACTCGTCCGGACCGACCACGCCCCGGATGCGGTGCCGGCCGAGGCGGTCGTCGTAGGTGGCCGAGTCGGCCCAGAAGCGGGCGATCTCCAGCAGCGTCTCGGCGCCCTCGGTGTGCAGGAACTCGGCGTCGCCGCTCGCCTCGCTGTAGCGCCACACGTTGTACGCGACCGCCGAGCCGACGTGTCGCTGCAGGCGCGAGTGGTCCGGCAGCCAGCGCCCCGAACGGGGGTTGACGTGCACCTCCTGCGTCTCCTCGCGGCCGTCGCTGCCGCTCTGCCACGGGTACAGCGCGCCGCGCCGGCCGAGCGCGCGGGCCGCCGCACGGGCCTGCTCGAGGCGCCGGTGGCGGTAGCGGAGCAGGGCGCGCGAGACCTCGGGGAAGTGCAGGTCGAGATACGGCAGGACGAACAGCTCGTCCCAGAAGACGTGCCCGCGGTACGCCTCGCCGTGCAGCCCGCGCGCCGGCACACCGACGTCCAGGTCGGCCGTGTGCGGGGACAGCGTCTGCAGGACGTGGAAGAGGTGCAGCCGCAGGATGTGGCCCGCCTCACCGGGCACGTCCAACTCGGCGCGCCGCCACAGCTGTTCCCACGCGATGCGGTGCGCCTGGGTCAGCGCCTCGAATCCGGGGGCGGCGCCCACCCGGTCGACGGCGGCGCGCAGCGGGTCGCCGATCGCGGGGTCGCGGGAGGTGTGCACGGCGACGGTCTTGTCGACGGCGACGGTACGGCCGGGCGTCAGCGACAGCCGCATGTGCTGCACGGCCCGCCATGGTTCGTGCGGGTCGGAGACGGGTGCGTCGGCGGTGAGCCGGGCCGCCATGCCGATCCCGATGTCCGAGGTGCGGGTACGGCAGCGCAGCCACACCGTGTCCGCCGCGGCGCTGCCGGTGCGTACGTCGGTGAGGTGCCGGCCGTCCAGATCGCGGTAGCGGGCCACTCCGGAGTTGGTGACACCCCCGTCGAGCGCGGCCTCGACGAGCAGTTCGTCGGCGAAGCCCTCGGCGGTGAACTCGGTGCACAGCGCGGCGAGATGGGGGTCGGCCATGTGCACGAGCCGCTGTTGGCGCACGAACAGGACGCGTTCTTCGCCGAAGCCGTAGCGGGTCCGGCGTTCCAGCAGTCCGGAGTCGAGGTGGAGCACCTGCCGGTGTTCGATCACCTCGGCGCTGTCCGGGCCGAGCCAGTCCTGTCCGTCGAGCCGGAAGCGCAGCGGCAGCCAGTTCGGGAGGTTGACCATGTCCTCGTTCTCGACCCGGCGTCCCGCCACCTCCGAGGTGAGCCGGTCGTAGCAGCCGGCCACATAGGTGCCCGGGTAGTGCACGTGGTCCGCGTCGCACTCCGGCAGCGCGCCGCGTGTGGCGAGGTAACCGTTGCCGACGGTGCACAGTGACTCCCGCAGGCGCTCCTCCGCGGGATCGTAGCCGTCGTACTCCCAGGTCCAGCCCGTCACTGTCACGATCCCCCTTCGAGCGATGCTGCGCGGTCGGCCACGGCGGTGCGCCGCCGCGTCGCAGCAGTCTGACCGCGGTGCGCGGACCGGCGGCGCGCCACGCCGACGGCGGTGGTGAACTCACCGTGACGGCCCGCGCCGGGTGCCCGGTGGGCGGAGGTTCACACCGGCTGCGGGACGATCGCCACGGGGCAGTCCGCGTGATGCAGCAGTTTGTGGGCCACCCGGCCGACCTGGAGCCCGAAGTGCCCCGTCCTGCGGCCCGCGCCGACGATCACGAGGTCGGCGGCGGCCGTGCGGCGCAGCAGCACGTCGTGGGCGTGGCCCTCGACCGTCGCGCGGCGCACCCGGACGCCCGGGTGGTCCGCCACGGCGTCGCGCAGCAGCGCGTCGAGGCCGGTGGAGGCGTGCTCCTCGGGACGCGCGGACTCCTCGCCGCTCCCGTCCGCGCGGCGGCGCCAGGCCCGTACGGCGTCGAGGGTGCACTTGCGGGCCGCTGCCTCCCGGAACGCGAACCGCACGGCCTCGCCGCAGGTGGTGGCGTCCCCGGCGCCGAGCAGGATCCGTTCATGGCTGCTCGCCAGGGCCGCGGGGTCGCCACGCACGACGATCACCGGGCAGGGCGCGCGGGCCGCGACGGCGAGGCCGACCGATCCGAGGAGCAGTCCCCTGAGCCCGCCGCGCCCGCGCGAACCGGTGACGAGGGCGGTGGCCTCGTTGCCTTCGCGCACGAGTGCCTCCGCCGCCTCATCGGGGACGATGGCGGTGGTCACCGTCACGGAGGGGTCGTGGCGGCGGGCGCGTTCGGCGGCGGAGCCGACGACGTGCTCGGCCATCACGCGTTCCGAGGGGCGTTCCAGGCTGTCCGTGGGCACGCCGCCCTCGTAGCGTTCCCAGAGCGAGGCGTGTACCAGTCTGAGGGGCAGGCCGTGGCGGGCGGCCTCGTCCACCGCCCAGTCGACCGCCCGCAGGCTCGCGTCCGATCCGTCGACGCCCACGACCAGGGGGAGTGTCATCGTCCCCACCGCCTTTCGCCGGGTTGCCGGGCCCGGCAGTCGGGTGTTCCGTTTCCACGGTCGCACCGGTCGGCGCCCGGCAGCAGTGGCGGTCGGACCCGGACGGGGACCTTCCGGCCCCACCGGGCGTCAGCGGACCAGTACATGCTCCCCGGAGCGCGGGCGGACAGCAGGGTGTGGCCGGGGCGGCCGAGGCCTCCGCTGACGGCCAGGGTGTGGCCGTCCTCCAGGATGAGGCGGGCCCAGGCGGAGCCGAAAGTCGTCGCCCTCCCGGTGTCACGTGCGTCGGCCCCGGGCAGTGCCCCGGTTCCGGTGGTGCCGAAATCCGCCCGGCCCTGGTGGTGAGGCGGTTGCCGTGGTGTCCTGGTGTTGGCGGGAAGGACCCGGAAGAGACGCGGGGAAGCGGTCAGCGGCCGCGCACCGCGCAATCAGGACCCGCGAGAAGCGGATAGAGCCCTTCCCGCCCTCTCGCGCGACCCGCCGGTTCCGGCTGTCCCACTGGTCCTGGTCACCCTCGCCCTCCGCTGAGTTTGCGCCACTGCGGGCCGACGCGCTTCCATTCCTCGTCCCACTCCGCCAGGCGTCGCTTGATCAGGCGGGCGCGGATCAGACGGCCTCCGGCCCAGGCCAGGGCTCCGGCGGCCGGTGCCACGACGGCTCCCGTGAGGGCCGCCTGGAGCTGCGACTCCATCGGTGACAGCGGTGGCGACACGATGCGGTTCGTGCTGTTCGTCCACACCGTGACGCGGCTGCCCGCGGCCGTGCCCGGTTCCACCTGAGCCTGGTCGGTGTGGACCGAGCCGTCGCGTGTCGTCCAGCGCACGGTGGCCCAGGACCTGCCGGTGTCGTATCCGGTCGCGGACGGTGGGGCGGGCGCCGCGCTCGCGGTCAGTACGGCGGGCACGGCGTGCACCTCGGCCCGGCGCACCTCCAGCGACCGGTCCACCATCCCTGCCGCGACCGCGCCCGCGAGCACTCCGCCCAGCAGGGTCACCGTCCAGGTGACGAGCACGATCCAGGCCTCGACGACGTCACAGCTCCGCCGCAGCGGGTTCTGCCGCCAGCGCCAGAGCCGGTAGCCCGTCGTCCGGGGCTTCCTCGGCCTCTTCCTCTGCTTCGTGCGACGTGTCCTCGCCATGGGTGGACGCCTCCTTCCCTGGCCACGGGTCGCCTTGATGTCTCAGACGGGCCGGACTCCCTCCGTGTCCGGAAGGTCGGGGTCGAGGTCCGGTCGGCGGGGCGGGCCCGTGACCGCGCAGTCCACGTCCACCACGCCCTCGACGGTCCGTGTCAGCCGTGCCGCGACGGGCGCGACCGAGGTGTCACGGATGCGGCCGGTGAGCGTCACGACACCGTCCCGCACGGTCACCTCGACCCGCTCCTCCGGCAGGACGAACAGCCGTGCCACGACCTCCCGGCGCACCTCCTCGGCGATGTCCTCGTCGTCCCGCAGGAACACCTTGAGCAGGTCGGAACGGCTGACCAGGCCCTTGAGGACCCCGGCGCCGTCGACCACGGGGAGCCGCTTGACCTGGTGGACGGCCATGAGGCGCGCCGCCTGGGCGAGGGTGGCTTCCTCGTCCACGGTGACGGCCGGCGCCGTCATCAGCTCCTCGGCGGTCACCGCTCCCGCCTTGGCGAGGTCGGACAGCCGCCGCAGCTGGGTGTAGCGATCGGGATCGCCGTCCCGGAACTCCTCCTTGGGCAGCAGGTCGGCCTCGGAGACGACGCCGACGACGCGCTCCTCGGCGTCGAGCACGGGAAGGGCGCTGACGTTCCACCGCCGCATGGTCCGCACGATGTCCTTGAAGGCCGCACCGGCACCCAGCGCGACGACGGTGCGGGTCATCACATCCCTCACGACGTAACGCGTGCCCTCCATGGCGGCCTCCAGTGTGCTCGGGTGCCCGCTGCGACACCTCCAGAGTCGGTCAGGAGTCCACTGATCGCATGGGCCGAACGGCCCCGCCCGCTGCGCCGTGCGATGTCTACGCCTTCTTTTCGGCGCCGGCGTCGTCCTCCGAGTTCACCGGCACGCACCACACCAGCCTGGTCCCGCCGCCCTCGGGAGTGCTCAACTCCAGCCGCCCGCCCAGCTGCTGGGCCCGCTCGGCCATGTTGCGCAGCCCGCTGCGGCGGCCGTCCGGCGGGATGCCCACACCGTCGTCGGTGACCGACAGCCGCAGCTCGCGCCCGTCCGTGATCAGGGCCACCTCGGCCCGGGTGGCACGGGCGTGCCGCGCGATGTTGGTCAGGGCCTCGGAGAGCACGGCCACCACGTGGTCGCCGGTCTCCTTCGGCACGTCGGTGTCCACCAGGCCCTCCATGCGGACGCTGGGGGCGAAGCCCAGCACGGAGGCGGCCTCGCCCGCCACCCGGACGACCCGGGCCCGCAGTCCGGTCCCGGCGGTGCCCTCGCGCGCCCGCAGACCGAAGATCGTCGACCGGATGATCTTGATGGTCTCGTCCAGGTCGTCAACGGCGCGCAGCACCCGCTCGGAGGCCTCGGCGTGCTCGATGAAGCGGCCCGCGCTCTGCAGGGTCATCCCGGTGGCGAACAGCCGCTGGATCGCAAGATCGTGCAGGTCACGGGCGATCCGGTCGCGGTCCTTGAGCACCGCGATCTGCTCCGCGTCCTGGCGGCGCTCGGCGAGCTCCATGGCGATGGCCGCCTGCGCCGAGAAGACCTGGAGCGGCTCGGTCTCCTTGTCCGCGAACGGAGTCTGGCCGGCCTCCCGCACGAGCAGGACGACACCGCGTACGCCGCCCTCTCCCGTGCCGACGGGGACCGCCACCCCCGGGCCCAGGCCGGCGAACCGGGGCGGACCGGCCGGGAAACGCTCGTCGAGGGCGAGGTCCGCGCTGGTGACCGCCTGCGCGCCGGAGAACGCCTCGCCGATCAGGCTGCCGTCCACCGGCAGCACCAGCCCTCTGAAGGCCTCGGCCTCCTGCCCGAGCGCCAGCTCCACCTCGAGCGAGCCGGTGTCCTCCATGGGCATGGCCACGACCGCCAGGGCGGCACCGGTGATCTCGCGGGCACGCTCGGCGATCAGGCCGAGAACCTCGGTGCGCCCGGCGCCGGACATCAGGCTGTGGGTGATCTCGGAGTTGGCCTGCAGCCAGCGCTCGCGCAGCCGGGACTCCGCGTACAGCCGGGCGTTGTCGATCGCGACACCGGCCGCCACCGCCAGCGTCAGCGTGACGGAGACGTCCTCCTCGTCGAACTGGCCGCCGCCCCGCTTCTCGGTGAGGTACAGATTGCCGAAGACCTGGTCCCGCACCCGGATCGGGACGCCGAGGAAGCTGTTCATCGGCGGGTGGTGAGGCGGGAAGCCGTACGACGCCGGGTGCTCGGAGAGCTTCGCCAGGCGCAGCGGCTCGGGGTTGCGGATCAGCTCGCCGAGGATGCCGTGGCCCTCCGGGAACGGGCCGATCCGGTGGATCAGGTCCTCGGCGACCCCGACCGTGTGGAAGGCCGACAGCCGCTTGCCGTCGGGACCGATCACGCCGAGGGCGGCGTACTCCGCGTCGACCAGGACCGCCGCGGCCTCCACGATGCTGCGCAGGGCCTGCTCCAGGTCCAGTTCACGGCCGACCGAGAGCACCGCCTCCAGCAGGCTGTGGACCCGGTCACGGGTTCCGCGGGCCGCGTCGAGGCGGGCCTGCAGCTCCTCCAGCAGCTCGTCCAGCCTCAGCTGCGGCAGCCGTACGCGGGCCTCCTCCGGGCTTCCCACGTGCGTTCCTCCAGGTCCCCTCAACGCGCGGACACGAATGTTCCGGTCATGTGCCACCGTAATGGTCGCCGCACCATGGCGGTACCGGTTCCCTCCGGTCCGCCCGTGCGACGACCGCATCACCCGCGTGGCTGCCGGTACCGGCCGGACCATGCCAGGGCCACGAGCCGCTCACAGAGCGGGCCGGTCACTCCTGGACGATTCTGGATGTCCGAGGCGTGCGCTGACCGTCACGCCCCGGAGCCGCCCGGCCCACCCGAGGGGTCGTACGGCACCTGCCCGTGCGCGACGGCGCGCTCGACGCTGAAGGCACACCGGATCCCGTAGCGAGGAGAGCGGCGTCATGGTTCGTTACGTGTACGACTTCGCGGACGGCGGCCGTGACATGGCCGACCTGCTGGGCGGCAAGGGGGCGAACCTGGCCGAGATGACCCGGCTGGGGCTGCCCGTCCCGCCGGGGTTCACCGTGACCACGGAGGCCTGCCGGGCGTTCCTGGCGACCGGCGCCGAACCGCAGGGCATGGCGGAGGAGGTGACCCGGCATCTGACGGCCCTGGAGACCGCCGCGGGGCGGGAGCTGGGCCGGCCGGACGATCCGCTGCTGCTGTCCGTGCGCTCCGGGGCACGGTTCTCGATGCCCGGCATGATGGAGACGGTCCTGGACATCGGTCTCACCGACGCGTCGGTGCCGGGCCTGGCCAAGGTCTCCGGGAGCGAGCGCTTCGCCTGGGACTCCTACCGCCGGCTCCTGCAGATGTTCGGCAGCACGGTCATGGGCGTCGACGCGGCCCTGTTCGAGGAGGCCATCACCCGGCTCAAGGAGGCCCGCGAGGCCCCGGACGACGTCCATCTCGAGGCGGCCGATCTCCAAGGCCTGGTCGAGACCTACAAGCGCGTGATCCGGGACGAGACGGGCCAGGACTTCCCGCAGTCCCCCGCCGAGCAGCTGCGGCTCGCGATCCTCGCGGTGTTCCGCTCGTGGAACGGCGAGCGCGCCCGTCTGTACCGGCGCCGCGAGCACATCCCCGACGACCTGGGCACCGCGGTCACGGTGCAGCGCATGGTGTTCGGCAACCTGGGCGCGGACTCCGGCAGCGGTGTCGCCTTCACCCGCGACCCCGCCACGGGGCGCCCCGGTCTGTACGGCGACTACCTGGCGAACGCGCAGGGCGAGGACGTCGTCGCCGGCATCCGCAACGCCGTACCGCTCGCCGAACTCGAACGGCTCGACCCGCGGTCGTACCGGCGGCTGCGCGACCACGCGCAGACACTGGAGCGGCACTACCGGGACCTGTGCGACATCGAGTTCACCATCGAGCGCGGGACGCTGTGGATGCTGCAGACCCGCGTCGGCAAGCGCACCGCCGAGGCCGCGTTCGCCATCGCCGCCGAGCTGGTCGAGGAGGGCCTGATCACGCCGGACGAGTCGCTGGCACGGGTCGGCGGGGAGGGGCTCGCGCGGCTGATGTTCCCCCGCTTCGACACCTCCGCGACCGGCGAGCCGCTGGCCCACGGCATTCCGGCCTCGCCGGGCGCGGCGGTCGGCGCGGTGGTCTTCGACTCCGCCGAGGCCGTACGGCGCGCGGGGGCCGGCGAGGACGTGATCCTCGTACGGCAGGAGACGACTCCGGACGACCTGCCCGGCATGGTCGCCGCCCAGGCGGTCCTGACCAGCCGCGGCGGCAAGACCAGTCACGCCGCCGTGGTGGCCCGCGGCATGGGCAAGGTCTGCGTGTGCGGCGCGGAGGAACTCTCCGTCGACACCGGGGCCCGGCGCTTCACCACTCGCGACGGCACCGTCGTCGAGGAGGGCACGACCGTCTCGGTGGACGGCTCGGCAGGCGCCGTGTACCCGGGTGCGGTGCCGCTGGTGGCGTCCGCCGCGATGCGTTACCTGGAGACCGGCGAGCAGACGGACGGCATAGTGACCGCGGTCGCCCGCGCCCTGAGCCGGGCCGACTCGGTACGGCGGCTCGAGGTGCGGGCCAACGCCGACACCCCCGAGGACGCGGCGCGCGCCCGGCGCTTCGGCGCGCAGGGCATCGGGCTGTGCCGCACGGAACACATGTTCCTGGGCGAGCGGCGCCGGCTGGTCGAGGAGATGATCCTGGCCCGCACGGACTCCGCACGGGACCGGGCGCTGGCGGCGCTGCTGCCGCTGCAGCGGCAGGACTTCACCGGGATCCTGGCGGCGATGGACGGCCTGCCGGTCACCATCCGGCTTCTCGACCCGCCGCTGCACGAGTTCCTGCCCGACCGCACCGAACTCGCCGTCCGTGTCGCCTCCGCCGAGGCCGCCGGGCGTCGACCCGATCCGCACGACGTCGAGCTGCTCGACGCGGTGAGCCGGATGCACGAGGAGAACCCGATGCTCGGCCTGCGCGGTGTGCGGCTGGGACTCGTGGTGCCGGGGCTGGTCGCGATGCAGGTGCGGGCGATCGCCGAGGCGGTCGTGGAGCGCGTCCGGGCCGGCGGCTCGCCGGAGGCCGAGATCATGGTGCCGCTGGTCGGCGCCGTCGAGGAACTACGCATCGAGCGCGAGGAGGTGGAGCGGGTGCTGGCCGAGGTGTCGAAGGAGTCCGGCGTCGCCGTGCACTGCCCGGTCGGCACGATGATCGAGCTGCCCCGGGCCGCGCTCACCGCCGGACGGATCGCCGGCGAGGCCCAGTTCTTCTCCTTCGGCACCAACGATCTGACCCAGACGACCTGGGGCTTCTCCCGGGACGACGTCGAGGCCGCGTTCTTCTCCGCCTACCTCGACAAGGGTGTGTTCGCCACCTCGCCGTTCGAGACGATCGACCGCGACGGCGTCGGCCGGCTGGTCCGCATCGCCGTCGAGGAGGGCCGGGCCGCCCGCCCGGACCTGAAGATCGGCGTCTGCGGCGAGCACGGCGGCGATCCCGACTCGGTCCACTTCTTCCACGGCGCGGGACTGGACTACGTGTCCTGTTCGCCGTTCCGGGTCCCGGTCGCCCGGCTGGAGGCCGGCCGGGCCGCACTGGCCCGGACGGGGACGAGCGACAGCCGGTGAACCGAGGGGCGCAGGCGCCGTACACTTCCCCCCTTCTGTCTTGACGGACCGTCACAAGGGGTACAGCGCATGACAGTTCATGAGGCGGCCGGCAGCAGTGTTCGGGTGCGGGCCGACGGAGACGTGGGCGAGAAGGACCTCGCCCATGTCCGCGCCAAGGTCGAGGCGGCCCTGGCCCGGCCGGGGCTCGGGGAGGTCAGCGGCGAGGTGCGTGTCGCCCGGGCCGCGGCGCACCACGCCGGACAGCCGTGGTCGGCCGGCGCCGAGATCCGCGTCGGGAAGCACGCCGTACTCGTCCGCGCCGAGGAGGCCACCGCGCACGAGCTCGCCGACCGGCTGGCGGACCGGCTGCGCGTGCAGGCCGAGCGGGTGGCGCACCGCGCGGGCACGGCCCGCAGGTCGGCCGGGCCGCCGCCGTGGCGCGGCGGCGAGGCCGACGCGCGGGCGGCCGAGAAGGTTCCGCCGCGCGAGGTGTGAGGGACGTCCGGCCCCGCCCTGGGGACCGTACGGCCCCCAGGGCGGCCCGTTCGGCCCTGGATCCCGGGGCCCGCACGGGAGACACTGGACTCAGGAGCGGCACCGATCCCCCGCGGTGTCGCTCCGTTCTCGCGCGCGTTCTCGTATGTGCCGTGGCCCGCGACCGAAGGATCCGTCCGGACGCCGCGCCAGGGCCGAACGGCCCTAGCGGGTCGGCGTGCGGCGCGGTCGAATGATCACCCTGAGACCGCTCGCGGTCTCTCCCGGACACGGACGAGCCGGATGCAGAGAAGAGTGAGCGACGCACCCGTACGGAACCCGCCATGACCCGTAACGACGACCCATCACCCCGGAGCATCGACCTCGACCGCGTCGAGGCGCTGCGGCTGCTGGGCAGCGTCTCGCTGGGAAGGATCGTCTTCACCCGGCACGCGCTGCCCACCATCCGCCCGGTCAACCATGTCCTGGACGACGGTGACATCATCATCCGCACCCACGAGGGTGCCGCGCTGACCTCGCACGCCCGGCAGGCCGACGGTTCGGGCGTGGTCGTCGCCTACGAGGCCGACGTCATCGACCCGGACACACACCTGGGCTGGAGCGTGGTGGTAACGGGGTACGCCCGGCTGGTCACCGATCCGGACGAACTCGCCCGTGTCCAGAAGCTGGTCCATCCCTGGGTGCAGGAGCACAGCATGGCGTACGCGGTCCGCATCCATCCCGACCTGGTCACCGGGGTGCGTCTGACCGGCGTCGACGGCCGGGCGGACGGCGACTGAACGCTCCCGGCCGGCGGCGTGGGCGGGTCATGGGGCCGGGACCACGATCACCGGGCAGTGCGAGCGGTGCACCAGGGTGAGGGCGACGGGGCCCAGCCGCGGGCCGAGACCGCCCGGGCGGCGATGGGCGCCGATGACGACGACGGCGGCCTCGCGGGTGGCGTCGAGAAGAGCGTGCGCGGGCCCGTTGCGGACCGTGCGGGTCTCCAGTCCCACGGCGGGATACAGGTCCCGGAGCCGGGCCAGGGAGGCCCGTGGTGCCGCCTCGACGGCCCGGGCCCGGCCACGGACCCAGGCACGCAGGACGCGCACCGCGGCACCGCGCCGCTCGGCGTCGCCGAAGGCATAGGCGGCCGTCCGCTCGTCCGTGTCGTCGTTCAGCCCGAGCAGTACGACCCCGTCACCCGAGGTCTCGCCGGCGCACGGGTGCTCGCCGCGGACGACCGCGAGGGGTCCCTGCGCGTGCGCGGCCAGCCGCAGGCTCACCGATCCGAACAACGGTCCGGTGAAGCCGCCGAAGCCCCGGGTGCCCACGACCGTCAGGGCGGCGGTCCCGCTCTCGCGGGCCAGGCCCCGTACGACACCGCCCTCCACGGCGTCGGTCTCCAGCGGCAGCTCCGGGTGCCGTGCGCGCACCCGGGCCGCCGCCGCGTCCAGTACCGGCGCGGCCTCGTCGCGGTCGGGCACGGCGTACACCACACGCAGCGCCGCACCGCGGCGGACCGCCTCCTGCGCGGCCCAGTCCAACGCCCGTACGGAGATCAGCGAGCCGTCCACTCCGACGGCCACCCGACGGTCGGTCATGGCCCTGTCTCCCTTCTGTCCGCACCGCCCGCGCCGTGAGCCGGCCCGGTCGGGGCACCGGGTGCCTCCGAGGACGATGCTGGCCGTCCGCGGGCGCCGGGGGCAGGAGCCGGGTGAACCCTCCCCGCACGCCGAACGGCCCCCGGGACGGGGGCCGTTCGGCGTGCGGGTAGGTCAGGGGTGACGAACGGTCAGGAGGTGAGGTCCAGGCCGTACATCGTGCGTCCGCCGACGAGTTCGCGGCCGGTGACCAGTTCCGGCGCGATACGGACGAAGACCTCCTGCGGCGCGGGCACCCAGGAGCGCGGGCCGGTGCGCACCAGCCGTTCGTGCTCGGCGGCGTCGGTGACCACAGTGGCCCCGCCCGTGACGACGACGCTCCAGCCGGACTGGGTGGTGACGTCGACCTGGTCGGCCTCGAACGCGACCACCGAACCGTCGATCGCCCGCACCAACTCCGAGGCAGCGGAGGTGCGCAGCAGTACCGAGCCGTCGTCCTCGAGGGCGAAGTTGACCGGGAGGACGGCGGGCAGGGCCTGCCGCGTGTGCACGATGCGGCCGACGGCCGCCTTGGCCAGCAGCCGCAGGCACTCCTCCCGGTCCAGTTCGCGGAATCCGTCGTTGGGATACATCAGCCGTCTCGTCTCTCACCTGGTCCAGCGGAAGTACGTCCGTCCATCCTCCGGCGGACCGGAGCACGGGACGAGGGGCCATCGGTCCCGGCCCCGCCGGAGAAGGGCCCGACTCCCGCACGGCCGGGGCGTCTCAGACCGTGATCCGGCGTCCGGTGACGGTCTCCGGCTCGACCCGCACCCACACGTCCCGCTCACCACCGGCCCACGGCAGGCTGTACGCCCGTGCCGTGAGCCGGCTCTCCTCGTCGGGGTCGGTGACGGTCCGCGCACGACCGCGCACGAGCACGCTCCAGCCCTGGCTGAACGCGTCGTCGATCCGGTCGACCTCGAAGGCGACCGGGCGGCTGTCCGCAAGCGCGGGGGTGGTGCCCTCTGCGGTCCGGAACACGATCGCGTCGTCGACGACGTCGTAGTTGACCGGCACGATCACCGGCCCCGAGTCCATGGGGACCGCTAGGCGGCCCACGCCGTGCGCCGACAGCAGCGACCGGCACTCGTCAGGGTCCAGTTCCGTGAACTCGGGAGTGCGCCCGGCCCGTCCGGTGCCCGGGGGCAGGTCGACCGCGCCGCCGGTCAGGTCGGTCACGGTGGTCTGCAGGACCTCGGCCAGTCTGACCAGGGGACCGCTGCCCGGCGCGGCGCCGGGGTGCTCCTCCAGGTACCGGACGTAGCTGGGTGCCATGCCGGCACACTCGGCCGTCTCCTCGAGGGACAGGCCGAGTTGTGAACGCCGTGCGGCGAGGCGGCGGCCCAGGTCGCCCACGGGCGCTCGCGCCGGAACGCTCGCCGGTGTCGGCTCCGCCATGACCCGTCACCTGCCTCTCGTCAGTCCGTGCGCACGGCCAGTTGGTCGTGCTGCTCCCCGCCGAGCACCACCTTGAGCGCGCCGGTCTCGGAGGCACGGCCGAAGACGTCGTACGCCTCCTCCATGCGCTCCAGCGGGAAGGTGTGGGTGACCATCTGCTCCGTGGGCAGCCGGCCGGCGGCGGCCATGCGCAGCAGGGTGGGCGTGGAGTACGTGTCGACCAGACCGGTGGTGATGGTCACGTTCTTGATCCACAGGTCTTCGAGGTGCAGGGTCGCGGGCTTGCCGTGCACGCCGACGTTGGCCACGTGCCCGCCGGGGCGCACCAGACGCGTGCACAGCTCGAAGGTGTCCGGCACGCCGACGGCCTCGATGACCACGTCCGCGCCGAGTCCGTCCGTGAGGTCGGTGACCAGTTGCCGAGGTGCCTCGTGGACGTCCGCCACCGCGTCCGCGCCGAACCGGCGGGCCGCCTCGAGGCGGGCCGGGGCCAGGTCGATGGCGATGATCCGCTCGGGTGCGAACAGGCGGGCCGTGGCGATCGCGGCGAGCCCGATGGGTCCCGCGCCGACGACCGCGACGGTGTCGCCGGGACGCACCTTCCCGTTGAGCACGCCCACCTCGTAGGAGGTCGGGAAGATGTCCGCCAGCAGCACGGCGTCCTTGCTCGAGACGGTGCCGGGCAGCGGGTACACGGACAGGTCGGCGTACGGGACGCGGACGTACTCGGCCTGGGTGCCGTCGATCAGATGGCCGAGGATCCAGCCTCCGCCGCCGCGGCACTGGCCGTACATCCCCTCCCGGCAGTAGCGGCAGCGTCCGCAGGCGGTGATGCAGGAGACCAGGACGCGGTCGCCCGGGCGTACGGTGCGCACGTCGCTGCCGACCTCGACGATCTCACCGACGCACTCGTGGCCCAGCACGGTGCCGGGGCGCACCTCGGGCACGTCGCCCTTGAGGATGTGCAGGTCCGTGCCGCAGATGGTGACGCTGTCGACCCGTACGATCGCGTCGGTGGGCTCCTTGACCGCGGGATCGGGGACGTCCTCCCAGGCGGACTGCCCGGGACCGTGGAAGACCAAGCCTTTCATGGCGTTCCTCACCTTCACTTCGGTCGTGCGTCTCCGGCCGGACGACACGGCGGCCCGGCCGAGCGGTGCCGGTTATGCCCTGCGAGTCCAGCTTGTCCCGCGCCGCTGGGTTCCGCATGGGCCGGTCGGCCCCGGTGCCCGGCCGCGCGGGGCCCTTCCCACGGCCGTCATGGTGGGAGCGCGGACCCCACCGGATCGCGAACAGGGGACCGAACGGCCCTTCCGCACGTCCGCGGGCCGGGTTTGTCTCGTCGTATGACCGAATCGCACACGAGGACGCCCCTGCGGTCCGTGACACGCACCGCCGCCGGAGCAACCCTCGTGACCCTGCACGGCGAGATCGACCTCCTGACCGCCAGGCAGCTCTCGGCCCGTCTCGACGAGCTGACCTCCGGGTCCCGTCCCGACCTGGTGATCGATCTCCGCCCGGTCGACTTCATCGACTGCGCCGGGCTGGGTGTCCTGTGCCGGGCGCGGAACCGGGTCATGCACCGCGACGGGCGGCTGCGGCTGGTCAGCGACAGCGCCTCCTTCCGGCAGGTCCTGCGGGCCACCGGCCTGAGCGACGTCTTCGAACTGCACCGCCACCTGCCCGAGTCCGTGAACGGCCTCCCGTCCTCGGAGCCGGTCCCCGCGCACCGCGACTGACCCGGCCGCCGGGGCCGAACGGACCTCGTCCGGCGCGCTGCCGGGTCCCGGGCGGCCCTGCTGTGGCGCCCTGTGGCCCATGCCGCGGCGGGCGCCGGGCTGACACCGTCGGAGGTGGCACCACATGGGCGGGGACGAGAAGGAGGGTGCGGAGCGATGCGCGCCGGCAGGAACGCGAGGAAGCGGCTGTGGCGGTGGCGGAGCAATCCGCTGCGACGGCACGACGACGTCATCGAGGCCTGGATCGTGCTGGCCGCGGGGGCCGTCATCGCGGTGGGGGGCACCGTCGCCGGGCTGGTGACGGCCCACACGGCCGACGAGGTGTTCGCCCGGCAGCGCGCCGAACGGCAGCCCGTGCGGGCGGTGCTCGTCACCGACGCCCCGGCCAGCGGCCCGGCCACCTGGGGAGCGGGCACGCAGGCGCGGGCGACGGTGCGGTGGGCGGCCCCCGACGGGCGTGTCCGCACCGGACCGACGCTGGTGGACACCGGCAGCAAGGCAGGCACCGGCGTCGAGGTGTGGCAGGACGGCCGCGGCCGGCTCACGAACCCGCCGACGGAGTCCACCGAGGCGGCCGTGGAGTCGGCGGTACTGGCCATCGGCGCGGCCGGCGCGGTCGCGGCACTCACCCTGGGTGCCGGGGCCCTCGCACGGTGGCGGCTCGACCGCCGGCGCATCGACTCCTGGGGCCAGGAGTGGGATCTCGTCGGCCCGCGCTGGGGACACAAGACCGGCTGACACGGGGCGGGGCCGTGCGACCCCGCCCAGGTGCGTCTGCGCTCGTTCGTCCCGCCTCTGACGATGGGCTCGGGGCGGCCGGAACGCGCTGCAGTGACTCCGCTCCCCACCTGGGGTGGGGGCTTCCGACCCGAAGGTTGCGGTCCAGCCCGAACCGGCCCCTTCCAGGGCACGATGAAGCTAGCACGGGTGAAGGACGCACTTCCGTCATTTACTGAAACTGGTGACTTGCTCGCTGGTCCGAGGAGGTGCGGAATGCAATTCGACGACCGGACGGACGCCGGGCACCGGCTTGCCCGGCGCCTGGAGGAGCTGCGCGGCGAGGACGCGGTGGTGCTGGGACTGCCGCGCGGCGGTGTCCCCGTGGCCTACGAGGTGGCACGGGCGCTCGGCGCACCGCTGGACGTGCTGGTGGTGCGCAAGCTGGGCGTGCCGTGGCAGCCCGAGCTGGGCTTCGGCGCGATCGGCGAGCAGGGGGTGCGTGTCCTCAACGACGACGTGATCCAGGACACCGGCCTGAGACCGGCCGACCTGACGGCCGTCGAGGAGTCCGAGCGCGCCGAACTGGAGCGGCGGGTGGAGCGCTACCGGGCCGGCCGTGCCCCCGTCGCTCTGACGGGGCGTACGGCGGTGATCGTGGACGACGGTCTGGCCACCGGCGCCACCGCGGCGGCCGCCTGCCGAGTCGTACGGGACCGGGGTGCGGCCCGGATCGTGCTGGCGGTACCGGTAGGGCCGGAGCGGACGCTGCCGCATCTGCGGGAGGTGGCCGACGAGGTCGTGTGTCTGGAGCGCCCGCGCTACTTCGGCTCGGTGGGCGCCTGGTACCACGACTTCGCGCAGACCTCCGACGAGGAGGTCACAACGCTGCTGGGGCGGGCCGCGGGCTCCTCCCCCGCAGCCGCCGACCCGCCCCGGTCCCCGCCGAACCGTGAGGTCGAACTGCCGGCCGGACGGGTGAACCTCGCCGCTCGGTTCGTCCTGCCGGACCGTGCCACGGGCGTGGTGGCGTTCGCGCACGGCAGCGGCAGCGGCCGGCACAGCCCGCGCAACCGGTACGTCGCCGCCGTGCTCAACCGCGCGGGACTCGGCACGCTGCTGCTCGACCTGCTGACCGAGGACGAGGAGAGCGACCGGAACAACGTGTTCGACATCGCCCTGCTCGCCCGCCGGCTGCAGGCGGCGTCCGCGTGGCTGCGGCGCGAGACCGATCTGCCTGTGGGCTACTTCGGCGCGAGTACCGGCGCGGGCGCGGCGCTGGAGGCGGCCGCCGACGACCCGGTCATCGGAGCCGTGGTCTCCCGGGGCGGGCGCCCCGACCTCGCCTCTCCGGCCGCGCTGGCCCGGGTACGGGCTCCGACGCTGTTCATCGTGGGCAGCCGGGACACCCGGGTGCTCAGCCTCAACCGGCTGGCCGCCGACTGGATGCACTGCGAGCACCGGCTGGCCGTCGTGGCCGGCGCCGGGCATCTCTTCGCCGAGCCCGGCACCCTGCCCACGGCCGCCGCGCTGGCCCGCGACTGGTTCACCGCCCATCTCGTACGTCCCGACACGGGCGCGCCGCCGCTGCGTTCGGCGTGACCCGCGTTGCCCCGGTCTCCTGACGGGGCAAGGCCGTTCGGCCCGTGCGCGGGCCGGGCCGTGCGGTGCAGGGTGGTGGGCGAGAGCGTCTCCCCCTGTGCCAGAGAGGCGGACTGCCATGGAACGAGTGATCCTCGCCGGCGCCCACGCGGCGGCGGCCGACTGGGCCGAGGAGGAAGCCCGGCTGCGTGGTCTGCCGCTGGCGGTGACCGACGGACTGCCGGCGGACCCGGCCGGCGCGAAGCTGGTCGTGACCGGCGTCCGCGGGCAGGGCGACCTCTCCGGTGCCGGGTCCGTGCCCTGCCCCCTCGTCCTCGTCCCGGACGACCCGGTCCCCGGGCGCCGTCCCGATCGGATCCTGCTCGGGGTGGACGCCCGGGATCCCGCCGGGGCCGTGATCGAGTTCGCCTTCGACTGTGCCCGGGTGCGCAGGGCGCGGCTGCATGTCGTGCACGCCTGGGAGTTGCCTCCGCTCGCCGCTGAACTGCCCTTCGGGATCCCGGAGGAGGACCGGGGCGAATGGGAGGACGAGGAGGTGCAGTTGCTCGCCGACGCGGTGCGGCCGTGGCGTGAGAAGTACCGGGAGGTGGACGTACGGGAGGACGTCCTGCTGTTCCCTCCGGCCGGGGCCCTGCTGCACCACTGCGCGAGCGCCGCCCTCGTCGTGGTGGGCGTGCGGCCCGGCACGGCGTGGGGGCACACCGCCCGGACCCTGGTACGCGAGTCCGCGTGCCCAGTCGCCGTGGTACCGGCGTGACTCCCGGCACCCCGAAGGTGCGCGGAGCCGGGTCGACATGCGGCTCCGCCACGTGGGCGCGATCAGCCACGACGGTGCAGCAGCCAACCGCGGACATCGCTCACGGTCCGCGCAGCCGGTCCTAGGCCACGCCGTGCAGGGCCTGTTCCGCGGGGTGCGGGCGGGGTGTCGTCGAGCCGGTGTGTGAGCCTGTCGACGTCGTCGACGACGCCGTCGATCTGGCGGGCCGTCGACACGGCGATCTCCGTCTCGCTCCGGCGTTCCATGTCCTTCCGGGGTGAGGGGCGTTCAGGCGTTCCAGCTCCACTCCGCGACCTCCGGCAGGTCCGTGCCGTGGGCGCGGATCCAGTCGTGGTGGCGGGAGCGGGCGTCGGCCATCGCCTGGCGTACGGCGGCGGCGCGCACGGCGAGTCCGGGGACGCGGTCGACGACGTCCATGACGAGCCGGTACCGGTCGAGGTCGTTGCGGACGACCATGTCGAACGGAGTGGTCGTGGTGCCGGACTCCTTGTAGCCGCGCACATGCAGGTTCGTGTGTCCGGCGCGGCGGTAGGCGAGACGGTGGATCAGCCAGGGGTAGCCGTGGTAGGCGAAGATCACCGGCTTGTCGGCGGTGAAGAGGCCGTCGTACTCGAAGTCGCTCATGCCGTGCGGGTGTTCCTCGCGGGGCAGGAGCCGGGTCATGTCGACGACGTTGACGACACGCACGGCGAGCTGCGGCAGATGCCGGCGCAGCAACTGGGCGGCGGCCAGCACCTCCTGGGTGGGCACGTCCCCGGCACAGGCGAGCACGACGTCCGGTTCGCCGTCGTTCTCGGTTCCGGCCCACTCCCAGATCCCGGCGCCGCGCGCGCAGTGGGCGCGGGCCTGGTCCATGGACAGCCAGTCGAAGCAGGGCTGCTTGCCGGCGACGATCACGTTGACGTAGTCGCGGCTGCGCAGGGCGTGCTCCGCGACGGACAGCAGGGTGTTGGCGTCCGGCGGCAGGTAGACGCGCACGACCTCGGGGCTCTTGTTGAGGACGTGGTCGACGAAGCCGGGGTCCTGGTGGGAGAAGCCGTTGTGGTCCTGGCGCCACACGTGCGAGGTGAGCAGGTAGTTGAGGGAGGCGATCGGCGCCCGCCAGGTCAGCTCGCGCGAGGTCCTGAGCCACTTGATGTGCTGGTTGACCATCGAGTCGACGATGTGCACGAAGGCCTCGTAGCAGGAGAACAGCCCGTGCCGGCCGGTCAGGAGATAGCCCTCCAGCCAGCCCTGGCACAGGTGTTCGGACAGGATCTCCAGCACGCGGCCGTGCCGGTCGAGGTGTTCGTCGACGGGCAGGACCTGGGCCTGCCAGGCCTTGCCGCTGGCCTCGAAGACGGCCTGCAGCCGGTTGGAGGCGGTCTCGTCGGGGCCGACGACGCGGAAGTCCCGGCGGGCCGCGGTGTCCTTCATGATCTGCTCGATGAGGCCGCCGAGGACCCGGGTGGGCTCGTGGAGCGTGGTGCCGGGCTTGTCGACCGGTACGGCGTAGTCGTCGAGCGGTGCGATGGGCAACTCGCGGGAGAGCAGACCGCCGTTGGCGTAGGGGGTGGACCCGAGGCGCTTGGCGCCGTAGGGGACGCAGGCGAGGACGTCCGCGACCGGACGGCCGTCGGGGTGGAACAGTTCCTCGGGGCGGTAGGAGCGCAGCCAGGCCTCCAACTGCCGCAGATGCTCCGGGTTCTCGCGGACGCCGGCGAGCGGGACCTGGTGGGCGCGCCAGGTGCCCTCGACCGGTTCGCCGTCGACCTCGGCCGGGCCGGTCCAGCCTTTCGGGGTCCGCAGCACGATCATGGGCCAGTGCACGCGCTCGGCGACGCCCTCCTCGCGCGCGGTGCGCTGCATCAGGGCGATGCGGTCGAGGGCCTCGTCGAAGGCGGCGGCGAGGGCGCGGTGCACCTGGGCCGGGTCGTCGCCGGTGACGTGGATCGGCTCGTGACCGTATCCCCGCATCAGGGCGTCGAGTTCGGGCTCCGGGAGGCGGGAGAGCACGGTCGGGTTGGCGATCTTGTAGCCGTTGAGGTGCAGGATGGGCAGGACGGCTCCGTCGTGCACCGGGTCCAGGAACTTGTTGGAGTGCCAGGAGGCGGCCAGCGGCCCGGTCTCGGCCTCGCCGTCGCCGATCACACAGGCGACGAGCAGGTTCGGGTTGTCGAAGGCAGCGCCGTAGGCGTGAGCCAGGGAGTAGCCGAGTTCACCGCCCTCGTGGATCGAGCCTGGGGTCTCCGGAGCCACGTGGCTGGGCACGCCGCCCGGGAACGAGAACTGCCGGAACAGCCGCGCCATGCCGGGCTCGTCGCGCGACACGTCCGGGTAGGTCTCGCTGTAGCTGCCCTCCAGCCAGGAGTTGGCGACCACGGACGGCCCACCGTGCCCCGGGCCCCAGATGCACAGCGCGTCCAGGTCGCGTGCCTTGATCACCCGGTTGAGGTGGGTGTACACGAGGTTGAGGCCCGGCGAGGTGCCCCAGTGCCCGAGCAGCCGCGGCTTGATGTGGTCGGGGCTCAGGGGTTCGGTGAGCAGCGGGTTGGCCAGGAGATAGATCTGGCCCGCGGCGAGGTAGTTGGCGGCTCGCCAGTGCGCGTCCAGGGTGCGCAGTTCGTCGTCGGAAAGTACCGTGGCGTCCTGTTGTTCGACGGTGGTCATGGGGGCTCCGGATGTCATCGTCGCGGGTCATCGGGCGGTGGAGGCGGCATGGCCGGCAAGAAGGCGGCGACCCTGCCGCGCAAGGTGTACGAGACTGAACTGCTGTGTCTTCAGACGGAGTTGGTGAAGCTTCAGGAGTGGGTGCGGGCGGAGGGCGCCCGGCTCGTCGTCGTCTTCGAGGGGCGGGACGCGGCCGGCAAGGGCGGCACGATCAAGCGGGTCGCCGAGCATCTCAACCCGCGGGTGGCGCGGATCGCGGCGCTCCCGAAGCCGACCGAGCGTGAGCGCACGCAGTGGTACTTCCAACGCTACGTCGAGCATCTCCCGGCCGCGGGCGAGATCGTGCTGTTCGACCGGTCCTGGTACAACCGGGCGGGCGTGGAGTGGGTGATGGGGTTCTGCACGAAGGAGGAGCACCAGCTGTTCCTGCGCCAGTGCCCGATCTTCGAGCGGATGCTGGTCGAGGACGGGATCCTGCTGCGCAAGTACTGGTTCTCGGTGAGCGACACCGAGCAGCAGGAGCGGTTCCGGCGCCGGCTGGAGGATCCGCTGCGGCGCTGGAAGCTGTCGCCGATGGACCTGGAGTCGATCACCCATTGGGAGGCCTACTCCCGGGCGAAGGACGAGATGCTGGTCCACACCGACATCCTCGAGTCGCCCTGGTTCGTCGTCGAGAGCGACGACAAGCGCCGGGCGCGGCTGAACATGATCGCCCACCTGCTGGGCTCGGTGCCGTACCACGAGGTGCCGCCACCGGTCCTCGAGCTGCCGGCCCGCCCGCCGTCGACGGGCTACCAGCGGCCGCCGCGCGATCTGCAGACGTACGTTCCCGATCACGCGGCGCGCCTCTGATCCGCTCACGCCTCCTCCGGTACGACGGCGACCGGGCAGGCTGCGTGGTGCAGCACGCCGTGGGCGACGCGGCCGAGCTGGAGGCCGAAGTGCCCGCTGCGCCGCCTCGCCCCGACGACCAGCAGGTCGGCGCCGGCCGAGGCGTCGAGCAGCACGCGGCGGGCGTGTCCCTCGACGATGCGCCGGCGCACCTCCACGTCGTCGGGCGCCTCGCGGAAGGCCTCCTCGAGTTCCTCGGCGGCCCGCTCCTCGTGCAGCCGGGCGGCTCCGCCGGACATCAGCGGATGGTCGGTGGTCTCGTGCGCCGGGGCGCGCCAGGCGCGCACGGCGTCCAGGGGCACGTGGCGCAGCCGCGCCTCGTCGAGGGCGAACCGCACGGCCGCCGAGTGCGCGGGTTTCTCACCGACGCCCACGGCGACGCGGCCGTGCCGCCCGGAGCGGGCCTGGTCGTCGTGGCTGCCGCGGAGCACGATCACCGGGCAGTGGGCGTGCCCGGCCACCGTCACGCTGACGGAGCCGAGGAGTGCCTCGGTCATGGCGCTGCGGCCTCGTGAGCCCAGGACCACCGCGGAGGCGGTGCGGCTCTCGCGGACCAGCGTGTACTCCGGTTCCTCGGGCAGCACGGCGATGGAGAGCCGCACGCCCGGCTCGCGCAGCCGCGCTCGGTTCGCGGCGGTCTCGATGACGTCCTCGGCGGTCACCTGCCCGGAGGGCCGGGCGAGGTCCTGGGCGAGGGAGCTGCCCTCGTACCGCTCCCACAGCCGCGCGTACACCAGCCGCAGCGGCACCCCGCGCAGCGCGGCCTCGTAGGCCGCCCGGTCGACGGCCCGCAGGCTGGGTTCGGAGCCGTCGACACCGACGACGATCGGCAGGTCCATCACCGTCACCGCCCCGCCGCGAGGTCGAGGACGATCCGTGCCTTTACGCGGCCGTGCAGCACGTCGTCGATGGACTCGTTGACGGAGGAGAGCGGCCGGGTCTCGTGGATGACGCGGGTGCGGCCCGCCGCGTGCAGCCGGAAGACCTCGGCGAGGTCCTGCCGGGTGCCGACGACCGAGCCGACGACGGACGTGCCGCCGAGGACGGTGTCGAAGATCGGCACCTTGATCGTGCCGTGCGCGGGCACCGCCACCATGACGAGCTTGCCGCCGCGTCGCAGGCCGGAGTTGACCGCCGCGAAGGCCTCCTCGTTCACTGCGAGCGCGATCGCCGCGTGGGCGCCGCCGTACTGCTTCAGCACCTCGCCGACGTCGTGCTTGCGGGCGTCGATGACGAAGTCGGCGCCTAGTTCGGCGGCGAGTTCGAGCTTCTCGCCGGTGACGTCGATCGCCGCGACCTGCGCCCCGGCGACCTTCGCGTACTGCACGGCCAGATGGCCGAGCCCGCCGATGCCGGAGACGGCGACGAGCTGGGCCGGCCGCACGCCGGCGACCTTGAGCGCCTTGTACGTGGTGACGCCGGCGCAGGTCAGCGGGGCGGCGTCGACGGCGCTGACGCTCTGCGGCACCGGCTGGGCGAAGTCGGCCCAGGCGAGCATCTTCTCGGCGTAGCCGCCGTCGCAGCCGTACCCGGTGTTGATCTGCTGCTCGCACAGGGTCTCCCAGCCGGAGACGCAGTGCTCGCAGCGTCCGCAGGCCCAGCCCAGCCATGGCACGGCGACCCGGTCCCCGGCCTCCAGGTGGGTGACACCGTCGCCGAGCTTCTCGACGAGACCGACGCCCTCGTGGCCGGGCACGAACGGCGGGGTGGGCTTGACCGGCCAGTCGCCGTGGGCGGCGTGGATGTCCGTGTGGCACACCCCGGAGGCCTCGACACGGACGCGGACCTGGCCGGGGCCGGGTTCGGGGTCGGGGCGTTCCTCGATGACCAGGGGTTCGCCGAAGGCTCGGACGACCGCTGCCTTCATGGGTTCAGCTCCTCGGAACGGGTCAGCCGTGGGCGACGACGGCGACGGGGGTGGTGGAGTGGTGCAGGAGGGCGTGCGTGACATGGCCGACGTGCACACCGAAGGGGTTGCGGCGGATGCGGCGGCCCACGACGACGAGGGACGCCTGGCCGGAGGCCTCGACGAGTTCGAGGGCCGGGCTGCCGTACCGGGACTCGGCGACTACCTCGACGTCGGGGTACTTCTGCCGCCAGGGCCGCAGCACCTCCTCGAGGGCGGCGGCCTCGGCCTGGGCCAGCGACCGGTTGATCTCGGGGTCGGCGGCGATGCCGTACGCGTAGGCGTAGTACGGCGGCGGGCTCCAGGTGTGCAGGACGCGCAGCGGGACGGAGCGGCGGGCGGCGGCGTCGAAGGCGAACTCGATCAGCGTCGCGTCGGGACCGTCGACGTCCAGGCCGAGCAGGACGGGACGGTAGGGGGTGGCGGCGGACGGGATGCCCATCTCGTCCGGCTCGTGCTCGTCGGCGGCCTGTTCACCGGCCCGGACGAGGGCGACGGGGCGCTCGGCGTGCGCGACGACGGCGAGGGACACCGAGCCGATCATGAAGCCGCCGACCCCGCCGAGGCCGCGCGAGCCGAGGACGAGCAGTTCGGCGTCCCGCGCCTGCTGGGCCAGGACCTCGCCGGGGTTGCCGGTGATCTGCTCGGTGGTCACCTCGACGCCGGGGTGACGCCGCCGCAGACCGTCGGCCGCTTCGCGCGGGACCCGCTCGGTCCAGTGCTGGTGCGTCTCGGTGCCGAGGAGCGGTGCCTGGGCCATGGGCTCGGGGACCGGTTCCCAGACCTGGACGAGCTTCACGGGCAGGCCGCGCAGCCGCGCCTCGCGGGCCGCCCACTCCGCCGCGGCCCTGCTCTCGGGCGAACCGTCGATACCGACCGTGATGGTGCGGGACATGATCTCCACCTCTCGGGTTCTTGGGGGTTCGGGGACCCGGTTCCAGGGTCGTGTCGCGGGGACGGCGGATGCAGGGGCCGCTGGTCCTGTCGAGGGGCCGACCGGTCCCATGGACGCGCCGGTGCGACGGGCCCTGCCGGGCGGGCCCGTCGCACCGTCGGCGTTCAGCGCAGCCAGCCGTGGTCGCGGACGACGGGGAGCTGTGCCCACAGCCTGCCGAGCCCCCAGGTGGCGCCGGCGCCCAGCGCCGCGACGGCGATCAGCGCCAGGGCGTAGATGACGTGGTAGTCGGTGAAGGGGTTCGTGGACATGCTGGGCGAACCGTCCGAGAGGTGCTTGGCCGGCGGCCACTCGGCGATCCACATGAAGGCCATCATCAGGGTGCCCGCCACGGCGGAGATCCGCAGCGCGACGCCGGACATCACGGCGACGCCGACCCCGAGCATGCCGAGCATGAACAGCCAGTCCACCCAGGTGTCACCCGCCCAGGAGTGGAACGTCGACTCCATGGGGCCGGCGGCCACGGAGCCGAGGAAGCCCTTGGTGGGCGAGCCGCCGTCGATCCAGCCCTTGCCGGAGGCGGTGGCGTAGCCGAGGCCGAAGGTCTTGTCGAGGAAGGCCCACAGGAAGACGAACCCGGTGAGCAGGCGCAGGGACGCGAGGGCGTACCGTGCGGCGACGGTGCCGGTCCGAGCCGACACGGCGGACTCGGACGCGGAGGCGGCTGCGTGCCTGCGGAAGTGCGGCAGTTGGAAGCCGGAGCTCCGCTGGGGGTGCTCGTGCACGGCCATGGTGGTGTTCCCTTCTGGGAAGGTCCGGTCATTGCCTGACGCTCATTACTCTCGTCTGACCCGCCGCGCGGCGCCGGATGCCGAAGGTCGGTGTCGATTGGGCTGAACGGCCCTGTCCGAGCGGCCGGTTGGGCGACCGCGCGGCGTGTGGGACGCCGGCGGCGGCCGTCTCGCGAGGAGGCGGCACGCCGGTGGATGCTGTGGGCCGACGGCGAAAGGCGGCTCATGGCACAGGACTCCGGCGGGCGTGGCGCGATGTGGCGAGGCCTGATGCCCGGGCTGGGTCCCCTTCTCCGGTACCGGCGCGCGTGGCTGAGGGGTGATCTGCTGGCCGGTCTGACCGTGGCGGCGTATCTGGTGCCGCAGGTCATGGCGTACGCGGGAGTCGCCGGACTGCCGCCGGTGGTGGGTCTGTGGGCGATCCTCCCGGCGCTCGGCCTGTACGCCCTGTTCGGCTCGTCGCGGCTGCTGTCGATCGGCCCCGAGTCGACGTCCGCTCTGATGACGGCGACGGTGGTCGGTCCGCTCGCGGCGGGCGACCCGGGGCGGTACGCCTCGCTGGCAGCCGCACTCGCGGTGACGGTCGGGCTGCTGTGCCTGGCGGCGCGGGTGCTGCGGCTGGGTTTCGTCGCCGACCTGCTCTCCCGGCCGGTCCTGATCGGCTATCTGGCGGGCGTGGCCCTGATCATGACGGTGGATCAGCTGACCAGGCTCACCGGGGTGCGTACGTCGGGGAGGCAGTTCTTCCCGCAGCTGTGGTCGTTCCTCAGCCGTCTGACGGACGTTCGGCTCCCGACGCTCGTGCTCTCCATGGTCGTGCTCGCGTTCCTGTTCGCCGTCACGCGCTTCCTCCCCGTGGTTCCCGGCCCGCTGCTCGCCGTGGTCCTCGGTACGGCGGCCGTGGTGGCGTTCGGCCTCGACGACCGGTACGGGATCGAGGTGATCGGCGAGGTCCCGTCGGGGCTGCCGAACCTCGCCGTGCCTGACCTGGGCGAGGTGCCGCGCCTGGTGCTGCCCGCGCTCGGCGTGCTGCTCGTCGCGTACACCGACGTGATCCTGACCGCCCGGGCGTTCGCGGACCGCGACGCGCAGGGCCCCGGGCTGGACGCGAACCAGGAGTTCCTGGCCCTCGGTACGGCGAACCTCGGCGCCGGTGCCGTGCAGGGCTTCCCCGTGAGCAGCAGCGCCAGCCGCACCGCCCTGGCCTCCTCCGCGGGCGCGCACAGCCAGGCGTACTCACTGGTCGCCGGCGCGGTGGTGCTGGCCGTCCTGCTGGTCCTCAGCCCGCTGCTGACGCGCACGCCGTCCGCCGTCCTCGGCGCGCTCGTCGTCTACGCCGCGGTCCGGATGATCGACCTCTCGGGTTTCCGCCGGCTGGCGTCGTTCCGGCGCAGGGAGCTGTTGCTGGCGGTCGGCTGCCTGGCCGGGGTGCTCGCGCTGGACATCCTGTACGGCGTCCTCGTGGCCGTCGGCCTGTCGGTGGCCGAGCTGCTGACCCGGGTGGCGCGGCCGCACGACGCGGTGCAGGGGCTGGTGCCCGGGGTGGCGGGCATGCACGACGTCGACGACTACCCCGAGGCCCGCACGATCCCCGGCCTGCTGGTCTACCGGTACGACTCGCCCCTGTTCTTCGCCAACGCGGAGGACTTCCGCCGCCGCGCCCTGGCCGCCGTCGACGAACAGGCCGTCCCCGTACGGTGGTTCGTGCTCAACACCGAGGCCAACGTGGAGGTCGACATCACGGCCCTGGACGCGGTGGACGACCTGCGCCGTGAACTCGCCCGCCGCGACGTCGTGTTCGCCCTCGCCCGGGTCAAGCAGGACCTGCTGGTCGACCTGGAGGCCTACGGCCTCGTCCAGGCCGTCGGCGAGGACCACGTCTTCCCGACGCTGCCGACCGCCGTGGCCGCCTACCGCGCCTGGTCCGAGGGCCGGTGACGGCGCGCGCCGGCCGTCTCACCCGCTCGTGAGATCCGGGCGGACCAGCGTGCCCGACCGTCCGTGGACGATCTCGTACGCCGCGTCCAGGGCACCGATGGCAGCGAGGCCTCCGGTGCGTTCGACGAAGCGGGCCGCCGCCTCGGCCTTGGGCCCCATCGAGCCGTCCGGGAAGCCGCCGCGGCGCAGCTCGGCGGGGGTCGCGTCCAGGACGGGACGCTGGTCCGGGGTGCCGTAGCCCTGGTACACACAGGGCACGTCGGTGAGGATCAGCAGGAAGTCCGCCTTCAGTTCCACGGCGAGCAGGGCGGCCGTGAGGTCCTTGTCCACGACGGCCTCGACGCCGGTCAGCGCCCCGGTGCGCCGGTCGGCCGTGACCGGGACACCTCCGCCACCGGCGCAGATCACCAGGGTGCCGCCGCCCAGCAGTTCGTGGACGGTCTCGGTCTCCACGATCCGTTCCGGCTCCGGAGAGGGCACCACCCGGCGCCAGCCCCCGGTGTCCTGCGCGATGTACCAGCCGCGGGCGCGGGCGAGGGACTTCGCGACGTCCCTCGGGTAGACCTGACCGACGAACTCCGTGGGCCGGGCGAAGGCGGGGTCGTCGGCGCGGACGAGGGTGTGGGTGACCAGGGCGGCGATCCGGTGTCCCGGCAGCACGTCGTGCAGGGTGCGGGCGAGCAGGGAGCCGATCAGTCCCTGGGTCTGCGCGCCGAGCAGATGCAGCGGGTAGGGGGCGCTCAGCGCGGGGTCGGCGGCGCTCTCCGCGGCGAGCAGGCCGATCTGCGGGCCGTTGCCGTGGGTGAGGACCAGCTCGTGGTCGTGGGCGAGGGCGGCGAGTGCGGTGGCGACCCGGTCGACGTTCGCCTGCTGCACGCCCGCCTCGGGGCGTTCGCCGCGGTGCAGCAGGGCGTTGCCGCCGAGGGCGACGACGATGCGCATGCTTCGATTCTCCAGGATCGCGACGGGCACGGGACAGCGGCCACATGGACCCGCGGCGGTGCCGATGGTCCCGGCGGCGCGGACCGGACCGGCCCCGAACGGCCGGAGCGACGTGCGCTTTCGCCCACGAACCGCACTCGGGACCGCGGTGGACCGTACGGCCCGGTCGAGGGACGGGTGGCCCACGGTTCGCACGGACCCTGCGGGTTCACCCTGGCGGTGACAGCTCGTACGACGTGCCGGGGAGGCACCCATGACCAGTCCCCCCACACCCAGCATGCTGCGCGCCCTGCCCGCCGAGCACCGGAACCGGCTGATGGCCATCGCCCGGGAGGTGTCGTTCCCGCAGGGGACCCGGCTCTTCGAGGAGGGCGACCGCGCCGACCGGTTCTGGATCATCCGCACCGGCACGGTCGAACTCGACATGCGCGTGCCGGGCCGTCCGCAGGCCGTCATCGAGACCCTCGGGCACAACGAACTCGTGGGCTGGTCCTGGCTGTTCGACCCGCACGTCTGGCACCTGGGCGCCGAGGCGGTCACACCGGTGCGCGCCTACGAGTTCGACGCCACGGCCGTGCGCTCCATGTGCCGGGACGACCCGGCCCTCGGCAACGACGTCGCCCAGTGGGTGGGCCAGGTGCTGGCCCACCGTCTGCGCTCCGCCCGCACCCGGCTGCTGGACCTGTACGCCCCGTACGGCGCCGGTAGCCCCGCCTGAGCGGGCTCCTCACCCCGTTGTTCAAGGAGTCGCCATGCACGGCACCCCGCACATCGTCAGCGACGTCATGACCCACACGGTCGCCTCCGTCGGCCCCGGGGCCGGCTTCAAGGAGATCGTGCGGCTGATGCGCGACTGGCGGGTCAGCGCCCTGCCGGTCGTCGAGGGCGAGGGCCGCGTGGTGGGGGTGGTCAGCGAGGCGGACCTGCTGCCCAAGCAGGAGTTCCGCGAGGACGCCCCGGCCGACGGGCACACCGTCCCGCCCCGCCCCGCCGCGCGGGGCAAGGCCGACGCGGTGACGGCGGGCCGGCTGATGACCTCACCCGCCCTGACCATCCATGCGGGCGCCCCGCTCGCCGAGGCCGCGCGCGTCATGGCGCGGGCCAAGGTCAAGCGGCTCCCGGTCGTCGACGACGTCGGCGTCCTCGAAGGCATCGTCAGCCGCGGCGACCTGCTCAAGGTCTTCCTGCGCGGCGACGAGGAGATCGCCGAGGAGGTCCGCCGGGAGATCGTGTCCTATCTGCTCCCACCACCGGCGTCGGTGGTGCGGGTGCAGGTCGAGGACGGGGTCGTCACACTCACGGGCCGGATCCGGGACACGTCTCTCGTCCCGGTGGCGGCGCGGCTGATACGCGCTGTGGAGGGCGTGGTGGACGTACGGTTCGACCTCGCACGCCGGGAGGAGCCGGCGGGGACGTGAGCAGTCGGGAGCAGTCCCGCACGCTCCCGCCGCGGAGACCGGCGGATCTCTTCGGGTCTCAAAGGACCCCCACCAGGTCGCATCTGTTCCATCGGATCCCGGGGTCCCATCGGTCCCATCGGATCCCGGCTGCCTCAACCGCTCGTCCTCGGCCCCTGCTGCCGTCCCACCCGGTCCCACTCGACGCCCCACTGCTCGGTGGCCCGGCGCTCCACGCGCAGACGCACCACCCGGCCACCGGTCATCACGAGGAGCCCGGTGCCGAGGGCGACGCCCGTCCCGGCGAGGCCCACGCGTGCGGCCGCCGCCGCCGGACCGATCGGCCCTGCCACCAGGCGGCCGTCAGGGCCGGTCCACACGGTCATCCGCGTGCCGGGCGCGGTACCGGCCCGGACGGCGGTGTCTCCCGTACGGACCCTGCCGGCGCCGTCGGTCCAGCGCACCGTGGCCGTCGCGCGGTCGTGGGCACGGCCCGTGGCCCTGCCGTCCGTCGTGACGGGCAGGGTGTCGACGAGGACGGCGGAGGCGGGGTGCCGCTCGGCCTGCGCCTGCCGTACCGCGCCGTCCATGGCCAGGGCCCCGGCCGTACCGGCGGCGGCCGAACCGAGGAGGGCCGTCGTCCAGGTGGCCAGCACGATCCACGCCTCGACGACGTCGCTGCGCCGGCGCAGCGGGTTTCGCCGCCACCGCCATCCCCGGATCGTCGTGCGCCTTGCCTTCCGCATCGGTCACACCTCCCGAGGGCCTCACGAGCCCACGCGCCTGCCACTACCCTGTCACCAGCCGGACGACGTCGGGAGGGGTCTTCCGACCACGGGCTTCACGCCGGTGAGGTGCGCCCGTCCCAGGTGAGTGGGCCGGTCGGCCCTAGTGCGTCCCGGCCTGGCGAGTGATGATCTCGTGGTGGGCAGCCCGCAGTCTGTCCTTCACCCGGGGAACGAGGGGCCGCATGACCGAGACACGCACTTTCACGGAGCAGAATCCCATCCGTGTCTTCCTGCTGGACGACCACGAGGTCGTACGACGTGGACTGGCCGATCTGCTCGACGCCGAACCGGACATCTCCGTGGTCGGCGACGCCGACACGGTCGAGCACGCGCTCGTCCGCGGCCCGGCGCTGCGTCCGGACGTGGCCGTGCTCGACGTCCGGCTGCCGGACGGGGACGGCATCTCCGTCTGCCGCGAGCTGCGCAGCCAGATGCCTGAGCTGGCCTGTCTGATGCTGACGTCGTTCGACGACGAGGACGCCCTCCTCGACGCGATCATGGCCGGTGCCTCGGGTTATGTCCTCAAGCAGATCAAGGGGTCCGACCTGGTCTCGGCGGTGCGCACGGTCGCCTCGGGCCAGTCGATGCTGGATCCGGCGACCACGGCCCGGCTGATGCGCTCGCTGCGCGCCGACCCCGCCGAGACTCCGGCTGTGCCGCCCGAGCTGGCGAGCCTGTCGCCACGGGAGCGGGACATCCTCGCGCTGATCGGGGACGGGCTGACGAACCGCGAGATCGGCAAGAAGCTGTACCTGTCGGAGAAGACCGTCAAGAACCACATCTCCCGCCTGCTGGCCAAGCTCGGCGTACAGCGCCGGGTCCAGGCGGCGGTCCTCGCGTCGCACCTGGAGCAGCCGGAGCACAGCGAACAGCGGTCGGCCCGGTAGGGCCTGCGCCGAAGCGCGGGACTGACGCGTGCTCAGCCACGCCGACTCGCAGCGCTCGCTCCTGTGGGCCGGAAAGCATGTGCCTCCGGGCCGTCGGGGACCCCCGTAGGGCCTTACGGCCCCTGCCTCGTCCGGCGCCCGGCGCGGGACCCTGGAGCGGTCGCCGCAGAGCCCGGGCGCCGACATCGGCGCAGGGCGGGGAGGAGCCTGTGATGCCTTCCGCAGTTCTCGACGGCACGGTTCTGGAGTCACTCGTCTCCGCCGCCGTGACCGCTCCGTCGATCCACAACACCCAGCCGTGGCGGTTCCGCCTGGACCCGGACACGGTCACCCTGGAGATCCGCGCGGCCGCGGACCGCGGGCTGCACCACATCGACCCGAGCGGCCGCGCCCTGCACCTCTCGGTGGGCTCCGCGGTCTTCAATCTGCGGGTCGCCGTGGCGCATTTCGGCTGGGAACCGGTGACCCGGCTGCTGCCTCGCCCCGACCGGCCTGACCTGCTCGCCACCGTTCGGCTCGCCGACACCGCCAGGGCACCCGCCTTCCCCGGCCTCTACGACGCCCTGTGGCGCCGGCACAGCAGCCGCTTCCCCTTCTCGGACCGCCGGCTGCCCCGGGCGGTACTCACCGAACTCACGGATGCGGCCCACACCGAGGGCGCCCTGCTGTACCGTCCGGCACCGGTGGACAGGGACCGTCTCCTGCGGCTCACCAGGGAGGCGGAGCACCGTACCACCGCCGATTCCGCGCGGGCGGCGGAGAGCAGGCGGTGGGTGCACGAGCCCGGCGACTCGGCGCTCGGCCTGCCGCCCGGGACGCTCGGACCCCAGGACTTCCGGGAGCGGGTGCCCATGCGGGACTTCGGCGCGCACCGGCACCCGGACGTCCTCGCCGCGCGCCCCTTCGAGAAGCGGCCCCTCATCGCCGTACTGACCACGGCGCACGACCGCCGCACCGACTGGCTGCGCGCGGGGCAGGCCCTGGAGCACGTGCTGCTCGTGGCCACAGCCCACGGCGTCCGCGCGTCGCTCCTGCACCAGGCCCTGGAATGGCCCGACCTGCGCGAGCAGCTCGCGTCGTCCACTCCCGACCCGCGCACCCACCCCCAGATGCTGATCCGCCTCGGCTACGGTCCCGAGGGCCCACCCTCCCCCCGCCGCACGGCCGGGCGTGTGCTGGACGGGTTCCTCTCACGGAGCGCCGTGGGCGCCCCCTGACGTCCAGCGGTCACGACTCCTCGGGCCGCACGATGACGACGGGGCAGGTCGCATGGTGCGCGACGTGCTGGCTGACGGATCCCAGCAGCGCCCGGGCGAAACCACCCCGCCCATGGCTGCCGACGACCACGGCCTCGGCACCGTCGGCGGCTCTCAGCAGCACGTCGACGGGGTTGCCGCGCACCAGGAGCGCCCGGACCCTGCCGGCTCCCTCGGCACCGAGCGTCTCCGTCAGTTCCTGGGTGAGCTGCTGCCGGGCGATCTCCTCGTCGAAGTCGGTGTCGACGGCAGGGGCGGACCAGCCGTACATCCCGGCAAGCTCCCAGGCGGCCACCGCGTCCACGCCACCGCCGATGAGGTCGGCGTAGCGAACGGCCCAGCGCAGGGCCGCGTGCGAGGACGGCGACCCGTCGACACCCACCACGACCCGCGGTCCCGAGACGTCCTTGTCCATACGACCCACCTCTCCAGCGGCCTCGCGCCCGCGTCCGTGTTCCGCCCTCCCTTCCACGCTGCGCGACACACGCCCGCCCCGCCAGGGAAGAGCGTCCGAGGGCATGGCGGCCCCGCCTGCGCCGAGGACATCACGGGGTCACCGGGCGAGCTGCTCGTACAGGGCGCTCACCTCGCTCGACAACCGGCTCTTGACCCAGCGGGTGAGGTCGTCCGCGAGGACCTCGTGGGCTCCCGTCCCGACGCCGTCGAGCGCGGCCACGGCGATGTCGTGGGCGTTCGCCCTGGGCGCGTCGGTGTCGGTCGTCATGTCGGTGTCGACATAGCCCATGTGCAGGCCGGTGACGGCGCGGCCCCGCGGCTGCAGTTCCAGGCGCAGGCTGTTCGTCTTCGACCAGACCGCGGCCTTCGTGGCGCTGCAGGCCTCGCCGTCGGCGCACCAGGGCACCTGTGAACCGATCGGTTTCCGGGATCAAACGGAGGCTGCCCCGGCTGCGCGGAAGTGGGTGAGCAGCGCCGCCGCCACGGCTCCCGGGTCCTCGATCGCGAGATGACCGGTGGCGACCGTGCGGAGCCCGGCACCGGGGATCCCGTCCGCGAGCTCCCGGGCATGGTCCAGGGGTGTGGCGGTGTCGTGGATGCCGCCGATCACCAGAGTGGGTGCGGTGATGCGGGGCAGCTCGTCGCGCACGTCATAGCCGGCGAGGGCGTCGCAGCAGGCGGCGTAACCCGCCGGGTCAGCCGCGGCGAGGTCGCCCAGCAGGGCCTTTCCGTAGGGCGTTCCGGCCGTCGCGGGATCGGCGAACCAGCGGGCAGGCATGAGCCCGGCCAAGGCCCCCATGCCCGCCCGCCGTACGAGAGCGGCCCGCTCCCGCCACCCCTCCGGCCCGCCGAAGTGCGCGGACGAGCACACCAGCGCGAGCGAGGCGACGCGCTCGGGGTGCCGGAGGGCCAGCTGTGCGCCGATGGCACCGCCGAGCGAGATGCCCGCGTAGTGGAAGCGGCCGGTGTCGTAGTGGTCGACCAGGCCGAGTACCAGCCGGGCGAGGTCCGCGACCGTGGTACGGCCGGGCCCGGTGTCCGGGAGCAGGGCGCCCGGCGAGGCACCGTGGCCCGGGAGATCGAAGCGCAGGACGCGGTAGTGCTCGGCAAGCGTGGGCGGCTGCGGTTCCCACACCGCCGTCGAGGTCCCGAGCGACGGGCCCAGTACCAGCACGGGTGCGCCGGGCGGACCCTCGACTGTGTGGTGCGGCAAGGGGGTGAAGCGCACTGCGGCTCCTTCGGGGTCAGCGTTCGAGGACGAGGGCGACGCCCTGGCCGACGCCGATGCAGAGGGTGGCGATGCCGGTGTCGCGCCCACCACCTTGTCCCTCAGCCGGCCGCCAGGTCCGAGGGGTGCTGGGCCAGTGGTGTGACCTCGATCTTCATGTACGGGAAGAGCGGGAGGTTCCACAGGAGCGCGTGCAGTGCCTCGTTGTCGGGGACGTCGAAGACGCTGATGTTGGCGTACTGCCCGACGCACCGTCAGATGTGCAACCACTCCCCCGACTTCTGCAGTTCACGGCAGTAGGCCTTCTCACGGGCCACCAGGTCCGCGCGGACCCCCGGGTCGAGGTCGCGCGGAATGTCGACGTCCATGCGTACGGCGAAGAGCACGGTCGATCACGCCCTGTCGAGGACGAAGTCGTACGTGACCTCGCGGCCGTTGCCGTCCGCAGCCGGACCCGGGTCGAGGATCAGCTCGGGCTTCACGGCGGAGGCGATGTCGTCGGCGACATGGCTGCCGCCCTTGAAGTACAGCTGGGTGGTGATCAGTTGGTGGCCGGGCGCCGAGAACTTGAGGTGCAGGTGAGCCGGGCGCCAGGCGTGCCAGCCCGCGGCCGCGATCAGCTTGCCGCACGAGCCGTCCGTCGGGATCTGGTACGGCGCCGGCTCCACCGTGGGCGGCGCCGAAGGCGACCGAGCACAACGTGCCGATCCCGCCGTCGATCTGATTGCCCATCACCACTTCCACGCCGAGTCCCTCGCACTCGTGCAGCACCCGCTGGGAGGCGATGAAGCCGGTGCGGGCGGTCTTGATGCTGATGGCGGTCGCCGAGCCGCCCAGCAGTTCGCGGGTCACCTCGGCGGCCCGGGTCGCGCTCTCATCGGCGATGAACAGGACCGGGCTCTGCGCGACCAGCCAGCGGCGGCCCAGCACATCGTCGGCCGGGCAGAGTTCCTCGGCGAAGGTCAGCCCGAGGTCGGCCATCTCGCGCAGGGCGCGCACGGCGTCGGAGGCGGTCCAGCCACGGTTGCCGTCGATGTACAGATCGACGTCGGGGCCGAGTGCCTCGCGCAGCGCGCGGCAGGCCGTCACATCCTCGGTGTACGGCTGCCGGCCGACCTTCACCTTGAAAGTGGTGATGCCGTACGTGTCCCGGATCCGCTCGGCCTCGGCCACCATCTCGGCGGCCGGTGCGAAGCCGACCATGTGGCTGACCCGCATGCGGTCGGAGTAGCCGCCGAGCAGTCCGGAGACCGGCATGCCGGCGGCCCGGCCGAGGATGTCCCACAGGGCCATGTCGATCGCGGCCTTCGCGGCCGGGTTGCCGACCGTGCGGTCGAGCCGCTCATGGACCGACTCGCGTTCCAGGGCGGTCAGTCCGAGAAGCTGCGGCGCGAAGATCTTCTCGATCACCGCGACGATCGACTCCTGGGTCTCGCCGTACGTGTAAGGACGGGGCCGGCCTCCGCGATTCCGGTCAGTCCCTCGTCGGTGTGCACGCGGACCAGGACGTGGTCGGCGGTGTGCACTTCGCCGCTCGCGAATCTGAGGGGTTTGGCATAGGGGATGGCGAAGGGAATTGCCTCCACCCGGACGATTTTCATGCCGCTCTCTCACAGGTCTCGGGAAATACTTCGTTGCGCTCCAGCACCTCAAGCAGGTTCCGCAGCAATGGGGACCGGTCGTCCGCGCGCCACGCGAGGTCCAGCCGTACCGACAGCGCGTCCTCGATCTCCGTGACCACGACACCCTCACGGGGTGCCGAGCGGATGGAGTCGGGCAGGACGGCGATGCCCAGGCCGGCGGCGACCAGGGCGAGGGCCGCGGAGGTCTCGGTGACCTCGTAGGCGGCGTGCGGATAGAAGCCGGAGGCGAGGCAACCGCGCACCACGGCGTCGTTGACGACGGAGCCCAGCGTGGCGCCGTACATGATGAAGTCCTCGTGGCGCAGTTGCTCGACGCGCACTGAGTCGGCCTCCGCCAGCCAGTGCTGTTCGGGCAGGGCGACGACCAGCGGTTCGGTGGCGAGGGGGCGGTGGGTGATGCCCTCCTGCCGCACCGGCGGGCGCAGTACGCCGACGTCCAGGCGCCGTTCGAGCAACCCTGCTTCCTGTGCGGGTGTGAGCATCTCGGTGTGCACCTCCAGCATGACGTGCGGCATCTCGCGCTTCACCAGCCGTGCCAGGGCGGGCAGTTGGCGGTACGAGGCGGAGCCCGTCAGGCCGATCCGCAGCACGCCCTCCACTCCGGTCGCAAAGCGCGCGACCCGGGCGACCGCCTCGTCGACGGCCTGCAGGATGCGCTCCACGTCGGTGCGGAACACCTCGCCGGCGCCGGTCAGGGCGACCTGCCGGGTGGTGCGGGTGAAGAGCTCCACGCCCAGTTCCGATTCCAGGCGGCGTATCGCCTGGGAGAGCGGAGGCTGGGCGATGTGCAGCTGCTGTGCGGCCTTTCCGAAATGACGCGTCTCGGCGACGGCCGCGAAATAGCGAAGGTGCCTGAGTTCCATCGGGCTGCCCCTTTCGATGTCGGGGCCCTCGAATGCGGCCCAGCGTAGGGAGGGGATCCCATACATCACAAATACTTGGTTGCAGCCTATTCAGACGTCTGCCGTATCAATACCCCCCTGGGTCAACCCTGGGGAAATGTCTGGGGCCGACTTTTCACCGCGCAGCCATCGTGCTGAAAAACGGCCGTTACAGGCCGTTGCCGGCCGGAGGGTCCGGGCGGCGGACATGGCTGGGAGGGACGGGACCATGACCGAGGACTTCAGCCGCGCGCGGACCATCCTCGAGAACGCCCTCGTGGAGGACCCGGACAACGGTGTGTACCGGGTGCGGCGCAGCGTCTTCACCGACGAGGAACTGTTCGAGCTGGAGATGCGGCACATCTTCGAGGGGAACTGGGTCTATCTCGCGCACGAGAGCCAGATCCCGGAGGCCGGGGACTACTTCACCACGTACATCGGCCGGCAGCCCGTCGTGATCTCCCGCGACAAGCAGGGCGAGCTGCACTGCCTGATCAACGCGTGCAGTCACCGCGGCGCGATGCTGTGCCGCAGGAAGACCGACAGGCGGACCACCTTCACCTGTCCGTTCCACGGTTGGACGTTCAGCAACAGCGGCCGGCCGCCGTACGGCAGACGGCGGAGGCGGCGTGAGCATGAGCACCGTCCACGCGGACCGGTTCGCCGGTAAGACGGTCCTGGTCACCGGTGCCGCCCAGGGCATCGGGCTCGCCGTGGCGCGGCGGCTGGCCGCCGAGTCCGCCCGGCTGACCCTCGTGGACCGCTCCGACCTGGTCCACGAGTCCGCCGCCGAGCTGGGCGCGCAGGCCGTCACCGCCGACCTGGAGACATACCCGGGGGCCCAGGAGGCGACGGCGGCCGCACTGGAGCACCACGGCCGGATCGACGTCCTGGTGAACAACGTGGGCGGCGCGATCAACTTCAAGGCCGTTCACCGAGTTCTCCGCGCCCGAGATCCAGGCGGAGATCACGCGCTCGCTGCTCACCACGCTGTGGACCTGTCGCGCGGTACTGCCCGCCATGACGGTCCAGGGACACGGCGTGAGCGTCAACGTGTCGTCGGCGGCCACCCGTGGCATCCACCGGATCCCGTACTCGGCCGCCAAGGGCGGCATCAACGCGCTCACCGCCTCGCTCGCCCTCGAGTACGCGGGCGCCGGGGTCCGTGTCGTCGCCACCGCGCCGGGCGGCACCGAGGCACCGCCCCGCCGGATCTCCCGGGGCACGCCGCCGCAGCGGACCGCGCGGGAGAAGGCCTGGTTCCAGGCCCATATCGACCAGACGATCGGCTCCTCGCTGCTCAAGCGGTACGGCACCCTCGACGAGCAGGCCGCGGCGATCTGCTTCCTCGCCTCCGACGAGGCGTCGTACATCACCGGCACGGTGCTGCCCGTCGCGGGCGGGGACCTGGGGTGAGAGACGCCGGCGGTGTTAGCGTGCAGGCCCATGGAAGACCGTCCTGAGCAGCGGCGACGTCTGATCGGACGGGCCGGCGAGGTGGCCGCGCTGACCCGTGCGGTCGACGCCGCCTGCGCGGGACGGCCGGGCCTGCTGCTGGTCGAGGGCCCGGCCGGGATCGGCAAGACGGCTCTCGTCGAGCACGTGCTCCGTACCGCGCCGGCCGACGGATGCGCGGTGCTCCGGGTCGCTGGCGTCTCCTGGGAGTCGGAGCTGCCGCTGGGAGTGGCCCGGCAGCTCGCGGGTGCCGAGGACGACGTGTCCGGGTCGGTGCCGGAGATGGGACGACTGCTGCACCGGCGCTGGTCGGCCCGGCAGGAGCGCGATCCGCTGCTGGTGATCGTCGAGGATGCGCAGTGGGCGGACGTCGAGAGCCTGCGCGCGATCAGCTCCGCGATCCGGCGGATGACGCGCGCCAGGGTGCTCGTCCTGCTCGTCGCCCGGGACACACCGAGCGAGGTGACGGAGCCGCGCGAGGAACCGCCCCTCTCGGTCCTGCGCACCCTGGACTTCCTCGACGGCTGCCGCGACGACGCCGTACGTCCGGCACCGCTCACCCCCGGGGACATCCGCGCCCTCGCCCAGGACACCGGCGTTCCTCTGACACCGCCCGCCGCCCGCCGGCTGTGCGTGCACACCGGCGGAAACCCCCGCCATGCAGCCCGGCTGCTGGCCGAACTGCCGCACGAGACCTGGCAGGACTGGCGCCCGCAACTGCCTGCCCCCGCGCGCTACGCCGCGGCCGTACGGCACCGGCTCGCCGGGTGCGGCGACGACGCCCGGGCGCTGGTGGAGGCCTGCGCGGTACTGGACGAGGCGCCGCTCGCCGAGGCCGCCGCACTCGCCGGCGTCGCCGAGCCGCTGCCCGCCGTGGACGAGGCGCGTGCGGCCGGCCTGCTCACGGCCACCGTCGACCCGGGCCGCCTGCTGCTGTCCTTCACCCACCCGCTGATCCGCGCGGCCGTGCTCGACGCGATCGGGCTGACCCGGCGCGCCGCGCTGCACCGCCTGGCCGCGGGCCTCACGGCGGACCGCAAGCGGCAGCTGGCCCACCAGGTCGCCGCCACGACGACCACCGACACGGCGCTCGCCGCCGAACTCGACCGGTACGCGCGCGAGCGCGCCTCGGCCGGCGAATGGGCGACGGCGGCCGATGCCCTGGTGCGGGCCAGCAGGCTCAGCCCGGCGGGGTCCGACCGGGAGGACCGGCTGCTGCGGGCCGTCGACGCCATGATCGGCGCCGGAGACGTGCCGCAGGCGGCCGGCTTCGCCGCCGAGCTGGAGTGCTTCCCGGTGAGCACGCTGCGCGAGGTGGTGCTCGGCTATCTGGCCATCATGCGCGGCCGTCCCGCGGAGGCGGAGGTGCTGCTGACCCGGGCCTGGGAGCGCTGCGACCCCGAGCGGCATCCGGATCTGATGGCGCGGATCTGCCAGCGCCGGGTACTGCACGCGCTGGGCCGCTGGGACGGGCCCGACCTGGTCGCCTGGGCCCGGCGGGCCGTCGAACTGGCGGACCCCACCGACCCGTCGGCCGTCGAGTCGGAGGCCGTCCTGGGCCTCGGACTTGCTGTGTCGGGCCGTCCCGAGGAGGCCGTCAAGGCCTACGAGGCGGCCGCCGCCCGGGTGCCCGGCGGCGCCCAGCCGCAGCGCTTCCAGCTCGGCCGCGGCTGGATCGACCTCGCCCTGGACGCACCGGAGTCCGCGCGCCGCAGGCTCGAGGCCGCGGTGCCGACCTCGTACCGGATGGGATCCACCCGGATCTCCCTCTGGGCGCAGGCCTGGCTGGCGCGCACCCAGTTCGCGCTGGGCGCCTGGGACGAGGCACTGGAGACGGTGCAGCGGGCGTCGGCGCGCCTCGCCGAGGTCCAGGTAGAACTCGTCCGCCCGGCCGTGCACTGGACGGCGGCGGAGATCCACGCCCTGCGCGGCGACTGGGACGCCGCCGACCACCATGTGGGCGAGGCCGCGGCGGCGCCGCACCAGTACGAGGTCATGCTCGTGCCCTCGTGTCTGGCCCGGGCCCAGGTCGCCGAGGCGCGCGGGGACTACGAGCGGGTCATCGAGGCACTCTCCCCCGTCCTGCAGCTGCCGTCCCGGTCCTCGGTCGACGAGCCGGGTTTCTGGCCGTGGCAGGACGTGTATGCCAACGCCCTGGTGATGACCGGCCGTCTCGACGAGGCCGACACGTTCCTGAAGCCGTACGAGGACCTGGCCGCCAGGCGCGGGCACCGCTCCACCCTGGCGCGCCTGGGCCTGGCCCGGGGCCGGCTCACCGGCGCGCTCGGTGACATCGCCACCGCCCGCGAGGAGTTCGAGCGGGCCCTCGGCCAACTGGAGCCCCTGCCACTGCCGTTCGACCGCGCCCGTGTCGGTTTCGCGTACGGCCAGACGCTGCGCCGGGCCGGCAAGCGCCGTGAGGCGGACACGGTGCTGCACAACGCCCGGGACCTGTACGTCACGCTCGGCGCGCAGACGTACGTGGAGCTCTGCGACCGGGAGGTGCAGGCGGGCGGTGTGCACAGCCCGCGTCTCGCGCCCGGGTTGTCGCAGCTCACGCCCCAGGAGCAGGCGGTGGCCCGGCTGGTGGCTTCGGGCGCGACGAACAAGCAGACGGCGCTGGAGCTGTACATCTCGGTGAAGACCGTGCAGTACCACCTCACGCACATCTACGGAAAGCTCGGCATCCGCTCCCGCAGCGAACTGGCGGCCCGGTTCCGGGACCCACGCTCGGGTGTCCCGGGGTGAGAGGTGTCTCAGGGTGAGACACCCGCCGCCGCCGTCCTGCCGCACGCTTTACGTGACGTGCGACGAGACGGCGAGGCGGGGAGGTCCGGGATGGTGGCACGCGCATGGGGACACCGCGAACGGCTGCTGGCGTTCGGCGGTTTGGGCGTCCTGCTGGTGGTGTGCGGCGCGATCGCGACGGCGACCGGCGCGGCGGACGGCCCCGCTGTGGCGCTCACAGGCCTGGCGCTGACGTGCTGGGAGGGGCTGGGTCTGTGGGTCGTCAGCCTCTACCGGCGTTGAACCCGGCGGGTCGGTCCTGCGTCACCTCGCGTCCGGCCCCAGCCTGATCCCGTAGGACGTGATCTTCCGGTAGATCGTGGCCCGTGAGATTCCCAGCGCCTTCGCGGCCTTCGCCTTGTCGCCGCCGTGGTCCAGGAGGGCCTGCACGATGAGGTCGCGTTCCGTGGACTCCCAGGCGGACAGGGGGTGTTGGGCCTGGGAGAGCAGTGAGGGCGGCAGGTCGGACTCCTCGATCAGCGGGCCCGAGCGGTGGGCGTCGGCATAGCGGAGGGATCCGGCCAGCTGGCGGACGTTGCCCGGCCAGGGCGCGCGGGACAGGGCGCGCAGCGCGCCCTCGGTGCAGCGGACGTCCCCGTCCTGACGGGCGATCAGACAGGTCACGAGCGGCGGGACGTCGGCCGTACGGTGGCGCAGGGGCGGCACCGTGACCTCCGCGCCGAACCGCGCCCGGACCGCCGCGACCGGGTCCGTGCCGTCGCGCGGAGTACCTCCTCGGGGCAGGGTCGGCCGGTCGCGGGTGAGCAGTGCGGCCACCCAGCCCGAGCGTCCGGCGGTGGTGCGCAGTACGGCGTCGAGCTGCCCGAGGACGGCGGCCGAGAGCAGTTCGAGATGGCGCAGGACGACGGTGCCGCGGTCCTCGGCCAGGTCCTGGTAGACCGTGCGCAGCCAGTCGGCGGTGCCGGCGCGCGCGTGAGCCGCGTCGTGCACGGCGTACGGCGCCGTGGGGGCGGCGTGCCGGTGGACGGCTCGGACCAACTCGTGCTTGCCGGTGCCGGCCTCCCCGTCCACGAGTGTCCAGCGGCCCTGTCCGCAGTGCCGGAGCAGCTGGTTGACCACGCCCTGGAAGGCGGGGCTGCAACCGGCGATCCCGGGCAGCCGGGGCGCCTGGGCGCTCGCGCGCGACGCGGGCTCGTCCAGGTCCGCGACCAGCCGCAGCTCGATGAGATACGCGGCCGGGACGCCGTCCGCCGCCTCCCCCTCCACCTGCCGGCCCCGCACCTGCACGGCCCGCCCGTCGCTGAGCAGCATGCGCTGTTCGCTCAGGCCCGTGGGGCCGGCGGCCAGTTCACGGAGCTTACGGTGGTCGTCGGGGCCGAGGAGTTCGGTGGCGGCGGCGTCGGCGAGGAGCAGCCCGTCCGTGAGGGTGACAAGGGCCTTGCGAGAGTTCTGACGGTAAGTCAGAAAAGCGCGCAGGGCAGCGCGCTCACGCTCCGAGCCGATGTCGAGCAGTCGTTCCTCGATGTCGGCGGCGGCCTCGCGGACCAGGGCGAGCATCAGCGGGGATGCGGTGTGCTGCCAGGACGTCAGGTCGATCAGGCCGATCACCCGGCCGCTGGCGGGATTGCGGATCGGCGCGGCGGCGCAGGACACACGTTGCAGCCGCTCGGAGAAGTGCTCCGAGCCGAAGACGTGCGCGGTGCGGCCGTCCTCGGCGGCGGTGCCGATGCCGTTGGTGCCGACGTATTCCTCGGCATAGCTGAAGCCGGGCGCCAGGCAGATGTCGTCGAGGTGCCGGTGCAGGGCCCGGTCCCCCGTCCTGCGTTCGCGCACCCGCCCCTTCGAGTCGGTCAGGATCAGCGACATGGGAGTGCCCTGGAGGGCTTCGGAGAGCCGGTCGAGGACCGGCCGGGCAGCCGTGGCGAGCCGGGAGTGCGGATCGAAGTCGGCGTTGTACGGCGCCTCGATGCGGTCGGCGTCCACCCCCCAGAACCGGGAGCGCTGCCAGGAGCTGAGGATCGGCTCCCGTACGTCGGCCTCGGGGACGCTGCTGCCCTCCAGGAACAGGGTGCGGGCGCGGACGGGGTTGAGGTGCGGGACGGGGCGGTCGAGAGCGAGCGGGGTGGCCGAGGGGGACGGCCGGGGCCGTTCCACGGGCTTCAGGGATTCCAAGGGTGCGGCGGGTTCCAAGGGTTCCATCGGCTCTGTGCCTTCTGCCGTTCGATGACGCCACGGTGTGCTGCGATGACGCCTCTGCGTGCTGCGGTGACGCTCCGGTCGCTGTGGTGACCCTCCGGGTCCAGGTATTTCCAGCACGTTAAGTCCGGCCGTCCGACGGAGGCCATACCCGTGTCATGACCCGTGTCTCAACTTGAGACGACCTGCCTCGGCGTGTGCCCCCACGATGGGCGGCGCCCCGGTCATCGACGGCAGTGCGCCGCCGCGGCACCGGGCCGACCGAGGCCATGCCTCGCCGCCGAGTCAGCCGGAGGAGTCTCACCCGTGAGCCGACAGAGCCTGAGCAAGGCGCACAAGAAGATCACCGAATTGTCGTGGGAGCCGACGTTCGCGACGCCCGCGACGCGCTTCGCCACCGACTACCGCTTCGACAAGGCCCCCAAGAAGGACCCGCTCAAGCAGGTCCTGCGCTCCTACTTCCCGATGGAGGAGGAGAAGGACAACCGGGTCTACGGCGCGATGGACGGCGCGATCCGCGGCAACATGTTCCGCCAGGTCCAGCAGCGCTGGATGGAGTGGCAGAAGCTGTTCCTGTCGATCATCCCGTTCCCCGAGATCAGCGCGGCCCGCGCGATGCCGATGGCGATCGGCGCCGTACCCAACCCGCAGCTGCACAACGGACTCGCCGTCCAGATGATCGACGAGGTACGGCACTCCACGATCCAGATGAACCTCAAGCGCCTCTACATGAACCACTACATCGACCCCGCCGGGTTCGACATCTCGGAGAAGGCGTTCGCGAACTGCTACGCCGGCACCATCGGCCGGCAGTTCGGCGAGGGATTCATCACCGGTGACGCGATCACCGCTGCCAACGTCTATCTGACGCTGGTCGCCGAGACCGCCTTCACCAACACCCTGTTCGTGGCCATGCCCGCCGAGGCGGCCGCCAACGGCGACTATCTGCTGCCGACGGTGTTCCACTCGGTGCAGTCGGACGAGTCGCGGCACATCTCCAACGGCTACTCCATCCTGCTGATGGCGCTGGCCGACGAGGAGAACCGGCAGCTGCTGGAGCGCGACCTGCGCTACGCGTGGTGGAACAACCACTGCGTGGTCGACGCGGCCATCGGCACGTTCATCGAGTACGGCTCCAAGGACCGCCGCAAGGACCGCGAGTCGTACGCGGAGATGTGGCGCCGCTGGATCTACGACGACTACTACCGGTCGTATCTGATCCCGCTGGAGAAGTACGGCCTGAAGATCCCGCACGACCTCGTCGAGGAGGCGTGGAAGCGGATCTGGGAGCAGGGCTACGTGCACAAGGTCGCCCAGTTCTTCGCGACCGGCTGGCCCGTCAACTTCTGGCGCATCGACGGGATGACGGACGACGACTTCGAGTGGTTCGAGTCCAAGTACCCGGGCTGGTACGCGGAGTACGGCGCCTGGTGGGAGGCGTACAACCGGCTGAGGCACCCGGGCGCGAACAAGCCGATCGCGTTCGAGGACGTCGGCTACCAGTACCCGCACCGCTGCTGGTCGTGCATGGTGCCCTGCCTGATCCGGCAGGACATGGTGGTCGACAAGGTCGACGGCCAGTGGCGCACGTACTGCTCGGAGACCTGCGCGTGGACCGACCGGACCGCGTTCCGGCCCGAGTACGAGGGCCGGCCGACGCCGTCGATGGGCCGGCTGACCGGCAAGCGCGAGTGGGAGACCGTCTACCACGGCCAGGACCTCGCCGACATCATCCAGGACCTCGGCTACGTCCGTGACGACGGCAGGACCCTGGTCCCGCAGCCCCATCTCGACCTCGACGACCCGAAGAAGCTGTGGACGCTCGACGACGTGCGGGGCAACACGTTCATCAGCCCCAACGTGTCGCTGAACGAGATGTCCGACGAGGAGCGCGAGGCGCACGTCGCGGACTACCGCAGCCGCAGCAACATCACCCCGTCGATGCTCTGACCGAACCCGGGCAAGGGGCGGCGACGAACCGTCGCGGGGTCGCCGCCCCGGAAGGCTGGTCCCTGTGGGCGACAAGCACCGCATCCGCTTCGAACCCGTCGGCATCGAGATCGAGGCCGACGAGGAGGAGACCGTCCTGGACGCCGCGTTCCGCCAGGGCGTCATGCTCATGCACGGCTGCAAGGAGGGCCAGTGCTCCTCCTGCAAGTCCTTCCTGCTGGACGGCGACCAGCAGATGGAGCGCTATTCGACCTTCGCGCTCGCCGACTACGAGAGCGAGGAGGGCTACGTCCTGCTGTGCCGGGCGCACGCCTACGGCGATCTCTCCGTCGAACTCATCAACTACGACGAGGAGATGCTCCTCAACGGCATCCCGCCCCGCGAGGCCCGCACGACGGTCGGCGCGGTCGAGGCGCAGACGCACGACATCGTCCGGCTGGCCCTTACACTCGACCCCGCCGACGAACTCCCCTACCGCACCGGGCAGTACGTCGACATCAAGGTGCCCGGCACCGAGCAGTGGCGGTCCTTCTCCATGGCCGGACTGCCGGGCGGCGAGCTGGAGTTCCTCATCAAGCGCTACCCCGGCGGGCTGTTCTCCGGACTGCTCGACGGTGAGCGGCTGCGTCCGGGCGATCCGCTCACGGTGAAGGGTCCCTACGGCACCTGCGTCATGCGGGACGCCCCGGACCGCGACCTGATCCTCCTCGCGGGCGGCGCCGGCATGGCCCCGATCCTGGCCCAGCTGCGCGCCCTCGTCGCCACCGGCACCGCCCGGCGCACCCGCTTCTACTACGGCGCCCGCACGTCACGCGACCTGTTCGCCCTCGACGAGATCGCCGAACTCGGGGCCCGGATCCCCGATTTCGCGTACGTCCCGGCGCTGTCCGAGGACGCGTCGGGATCGTACGAGGCCGGCCTCATCACCGAGGTCGTCGACCGCCACGAGGGCGACCTGTCGCGGGCCGACGCCTATCTCTGCGGGCCGCCCCCGATGTGCGACGCCGCTGTCGACCTGCTCACCGGCAAGGGCATGCCCGAGGAGCGGATCTTCCTGGACAAGTTCACCACTTCCACCGACACCTGACCCGACCGTCGCGAGGAGAGCCGTACGCATGACCACGCAAGCCGACAAGCCGGTCAAGGCCGAACGCAGCTTCCCCAAGCCGCAGTTCACGGACGCGGAGGCGGGAGCCCTCACCTTCCCGAGCTCCACCAGCCGCGCCTTCTCCTACTACAAGCCCCAGAAGCTGCGGGCCACCATGTACGAGGACGTCACCTTCGACGTCCAGCCCGACCCCGAGCGGCACCTGCTCCAGGGCTGGATCTACGGCTTCGCCGACGGGTCCGCCGGATACCCGCAGGACTGGACCGCCCTCAAGTCGTCCGACTGGCACCGCTTCCTCGACCCCAACGAGGAGTGGGAGCAGACGATCTACCGCAACAACGCCAACGTCGTACGGCAGGTCCAGCAGAACCTGGCCAACGCCCGCAAGGCCGAGGCGTACGGCCAGTGGGCGCGCTCCTGGGCGAGCTTCGTCGAGCGGCACGTCGGCGCGTGGATGCACGCCGAACAGGGCCTCGGCATGCATGTGTTCGTGGCGATCCAGCGGTCCGCGCCCACCAACATGATCAACAATGCGCTGGCGGTGAACGGCGCCCACAAGCTCCGCTTCGCCCAGGACCTCGCGCTCTACAACCTGGACATCGAGGAGCAGCTGGACGGCTTCGACGGTTCCGCACACAAGGACGTGTGGCAGTCCGACCCGGCCTGGCAGGGCGTGCGTGAGAACGTCGAGCGGCTGACCGCGGTGGAGGACTGGGCCGAGGCACTGTTCGCGGCCAACATCGTCTTCGAACCCCTCGTCGGCGAGCTGTTCCGCAGCCATCTGGTGCTCCAGATCGCCGCCCGCAACGGCGACTACACCACTCCGACTGTGCTCGGCGCCGGCGAGAACGACTACGACCGCGACCTGCGCTACACCCGCGCCCTGTTCACGCTCCTGCTCGGCGACGACGCGCACGGCGCCGGCAACAGGGCGGTCGCCCAGGAGTGGCTGGCGCGCTGGGTGCCGGTGAGCCTGGAGGCCGCCCGTCGGCTGCAGCCGCTGTGGTCGCAGCCCAGCGAGAAGCCCGTCCGCTTCGAGGACAGCCTCGACCGCGCCAAGGAGCGCTTCGGCCGTCTGGTCGCCGACCTCGGCCTCGAAGCCCCCGCCGACCGTACGAGCGAGAGGACCGCCAAGTGACCACCCTCCCCCAGCCGTTCAGCGCGGACCGCACCTCGTCGAACAAGTGCGGCGTGACGCTGATGAACAACCAGAACGGCCACGTCGTCGCCGACGTCATGCGCGGCAAGGAGAACGTCACCGTCACCGACTTCCCCTCGATGATCCGCGTCGACGGCGAGCGCGTGCTGACCTTCGACTTCGACGAGATCTCCAAGGCCCTCGGCTTCGACTTCGACCAGGCCGACTTCGAGGAGATCATGTCCACCCACTACGGCCGCATGGTCCACCTCGACGACCGCACCGTGCTGTTCGCCAACCCCGAGGACGCCGCCGAGTACATCGACTTCGACCTCCGACCGGTCGACTGAGGGCAGCGAGGAGGTCCGTATGTACCGCAAGGACGGAGTCGACTACTTCGTCGTCGACGGCCACATCCACTTCTGGGACGCGAGCGAGGAGAACACCGCCAACAAGTACGGCGAGGGCTTCATCCGCTGCTTCTACGACTACCAGCGCAACCTCAGCCCGCAGGAATGGGTGTGGTCCCTGGAGAAGTTCCGGAAGTACACCGAACAGGACCTGGTCCACGACCTGTTCGAGACCGGCTACGTCGACTGGGGCATCTTCCAGCCCACGTATCTCAACGAGTTCTACCGGAGCGGCTTCAACACCACGGAGGCGAACGGCCGACTGGCCCGTAAGTACCCGGACCGGCTCATCGCCAACGGCTCCTTCGACCCGCGCGAGGGCGAGGCCGGCCTGGAACGGCTGCGGCAGCTGGCGGCGGAGTGGAACCTGCGCGGCGTCAAGCTCTACACGGCCGAGTGGCGTGGTTCGTCCAAGGGCTGGAAGCTGTCCGACCCCGAGGCGCAGGACTATCTCGCCCTGTGCGAGGAACTGGGCATCCGCAACATCCACGTGCACAAGGGCCCCACCATCTGGCCGCTCGACCGCGACGCCTTCGACGTCGCGGACGTGGACCACGCGGCCACCGCCTTCCCGGGCCTGAACTTCGTCGTGGAACACTCCGGACTGCCCCGCCTGGAGGACTTCTGCTGGATCGCCACGCAGGAGCCCAACGTGTACGCGGGCCTGTCGGTGGTCATGCCGTTCATCCACTCCCGGCCGCGCTACTTCGCCCAGGTGATCGGGGAGTTGCTGTACTGGCTCGACGAGGACCGGATCGTGTTCGGCAGCGACTACGCGATCTGGAGCCCGAAGTGGCTGATCGAGAAGTTCGTCGACTTCCAGATCCCCGAGGACCTGCAGGGCGAGTACGGCACGCTCACCACGCACGCCAAGCGAAAGATCCTCGGCCTCAACCACGCCCGGCTGTACGACCTGAAGGTCCCGGAGAGCGCCCAGGTGCCGTCGGCCGCACGGGTGGGGGCATGACCGCCGTCACCGACGCGGTCGACCGGGTCACCGCCGTCAACGCGGCACTGGCGGCGGTGCTCGACCCGGAACTCGACCGTCCCATCACCGACCTCGGCTTCGTCCGGGCCGTCAGCGTCGGTGCCGACGGCGCGGTCGAGGCCAGACTCCGGCTGCCCACCTACTTCTGCGCACCCAATTTCGCCTGGCTGATGGTCGAGGACGCCCGGCGTGCCCTGGCCGGGCTCACCTGGGCCGGCCGGTGCACGGTGGTCCTGGAGGACCACTTCGCCTCGGACGAGATCAACCAGGGAGTGGACTGCGGAAAGTCGTTCGCCGAGACGTTCCCGGGACTCGCCGACGCCGGACGGCTGGAGGAGCTGCGGGCGGTGTTCCTGCGCAAGGGCCACCTGGCCGCACAGGCCGGTCTCGGCCGCCGGCTCCTCGAACGCGGCTGGACGATACGGCAGTTGGCCGAGGCCCGGCTCGGTGATCTGCCGGAACGACTCACGGTGACCCTGCGCAGACGCCGCACCGCGCTCGGCCTGCCCGCCGACGCGACCGCCCCGCTGTTCACGGACGACCACGGACACGCCGTACCGGCCGTGGGCCTCGAACGGCACCTGCGCCGCGGCCGTACCGCTGCCGTCGGCATCGGCACCAACACCGAGCTGTGCGAAGGGCTGCTGGCCACCCGCTACGGCTCCGGACACCGGAGGGAGAAGGCGTCGTAGCACGCGACGCGCCCGCCCCGAACAGGTGGCGGCGGCCGGTCCGTGGACCCGTAGAGGGTCGGCGCACCACGGAATCCGCATACACGGCCGCCGCCACCGCTCCACCCCCGCGTACCCCTGTACACCGCCGTACCGAAGGGACGACACCGCCATGGCGAAGGAACTGCGCTTCAACGCCGAAGCGCGCGCACTGCTGGAGAGCGGGGTGAACGCACTGGCCGACGCGGTGCGCGTCACCCTCGGGCCGAAGGGCCGCAACGCGGTGCTGGAGAAGCTCACCGGTCCGCCCACCATCACCAACGACGGCGTCACCATCGCCCGCGAGATCCAGCTCAAGGACCCCTTCGCCAACATGGGCGCGCAACTCGTCAAGGAGGTCGCCACGCGGACGAACGGCGATGTCGGCGACGGGACGACGACCGCGACCGTGCTCGCGCAGGCGATCGTCAGGGAAGGGCTGAAGGCAGTCAACTCCGGTGCCAATCCTGTGCTGTTGAAGAACGGCATCGAGGCCGCGGTCGCCGCCGCCGTCGGCTCGCTCGCCGCCCAGGCGCGGCCGGTGCGCTCCGACGACGAACTCGTGCGTGTGGCCGCGCTGTCCGCGGGCAACGACCCCGCGATCGGTGAGGCCATCGCCGAGGCCGTGGCGCGGGTGGGGCGCACGGGCGTCGTCACCGTGGAGGAGGCGTCCACCCTGGGGCTGTCCGTCGAGTACGCGGAGGGGCTGGAGTTCGACAACGGATGGATCTCGCCGTACATGATCACCGACGAGGGGCGGATGGAGGCGGTCCTGGAGAACCCGTACCTGCTGTACTGCGACACGAAGATCACGCGTGTGCAGGAGCTGATGCCGGTCCTGGAGCTGGTGATGCGCGCCGGCTCGCCGCTGGTCGTCATCGCCGAGAACGTCGACGGGCCCGCGCTCGGGATGCTGGTCACCAACGCCGCGCACGGCACGTTCCGTTCACTGGCCGTGCGGGCACCCGGCTTCGGCTTCCGGCGGATCGCCGAGCTGGAGGACATGGCCGCGCTCACCGGCGGGCGGGTCATCACCGTGACGGCCGGCCGCACGCTGGAGGGCGTCACGCTCGAGGACCTCGGCCGGGCGGAGAAGGTCATCGCCACGGAGCGCTCGACGACTGTCCTCGGCGGGGCCGGTGGCGACGAGCGGGTGGCCGAGCGCATCGAGAACCTCAAGATCGAGCTGGAGCGCGCGAGCAATGAGCACGACCGGGACAAGCTCGGCGAGCGCATCGCCAAGCTCTCCGGCGGTGTCGCGGTGATCCGTGTCGGCGCCGCGAGCGGGGTGGAGCTGAAGGAGAAGCAGATGCGGCTCGAGGACTCCCTCGCGGCGACGAGGGCGGCCGCCGAGGAGGGGGTGGTCGCGGGTGGGGGTGCGGCGTTGCTGCACGCTCGTTCGGGCCTGGCAGCGGTCGATCTGACCGACCGTGACGCGGTGACGGGGCGCGAGATCGTCGAGCGGGCACTCGCCGAACCGCTGCGGTGGATCGCCATCAACGCGGGGCTCGATCCCGAGGAGGCGGAGGCAGCGGTCGCGGGGTTGCCGATGGGGAGCGGGTTGGACGCGCTGGCCGGTGAGTATGTCGATCTGCATGAGCGGGGGATCGTCGACCCGGTGAAGGTGACGCGGTGCGCTCTGCTGAGTGCGGCGTCCATCGCTGCGCTGCTTCTGACTACCGAGACGCTGGTCGTCGAGGAGGTCGTCGGGCATCCCGGGGCCATTGTCTCGCCGGAGATCGGTGATCTTGCGGAGGGGTTGCCTCGGCCGTCCAACATTCCGTAGGGGGTGCGTTTCGTCTGCCATGTGCGGGTCGTGGTCGGCTGCGGGTTGGTTGTGGCTGGTCGCGCAGTTCCCCGCGCCCCTTCAGGGCGCTTCCGCAACCCCGTGATGAGGAGAACCCATGGCGACCGAGCCCACCTCTGCCGAGTCCGGGCAGCTTGATCCGCCTCGATCGTCACGGGCTTCCGGGCGGACTCCCGGGGAGCGGCGGCCCCGGTTGCGGGCCGGGTTGTCGTACTCGCTGCTCGGGCCCGCCTTCGTGGCGGCCGTCGCGTATGTCGATCCGGGGAACTTCGCCACCAACGTGCAGGCCGGGGCCACCTTCGGGCCGTTGCTGCTGTGGGTGCTGCTCACCGCGAACGTGGTGGCGATGTTGTTGCAGTACCTCTCCGCCAAGCTGGGGGTCGCCACCGGGATGAGTCTGCCCGCGGTGTGCCGGGCCCGGTATCGGCGGCCCGTGGTGTGGGGGTTGTGGGTGCAGGCGGAGGCGGTCGTCGTGATGACCGACCTCGCCGAGGTGGTCGGTGGTGCCATCGCGCTGAATCTGCTGGCCGGGGTGCCGTTGTGGCTCGGCGGGGTGCTCGTCGGCGCCGTCTCGCTCCTGCTCATGCCCATGCGCGGGCGCGGGCGGCGTCGGTTCGAGGTGCTGATGGCGGCGGGGCTGGCCTGTCTGCTGGCCCTGTTCCTGGGTCAAGTCCTGGGCGCCGGTGCGCCGTTGAGTGAGTCGGTGGACGGGCTCGTGCCTCGGCTGTCCGGTGCGGACAGTCTCGTGCTGGCCGGTGGCATCGTCGGCGCGACCGTCATGCCCCACGTCATCTATCTGCACTCGGCCCTCACCAGTGACCGCTACAGTCTCGATCTCTCGCCGGGCGCAGGTGGCCCGCCCGAGGACCCGGACCGGCCACTGCGTCACCGGCTGCTGCGGCATGTGCGTACCGACGTCCTCGTCGCGATGGGTCTCGCGGGGGCCGTCAATGTGGCTCTGCTGGTGTCCGCCGCAACCCTGTTCCACCCCGGTGCGCCGGGCGCCGCCGACTCGCTGGCCGCCGCGCACGACGCGTACGGTCGTCTCGTCGGACCGCTCGCGGCGCTCGCCTTCGCGCTGGCCCTGCTCGTCTCGGGACTCGCGGGCACCAGCGTCGGCATGTACGCGGGCGAGGTGGTCATGGGCGGCTTCCTCGGCCGCCGGATCCCGGTGCTGCTGCGCAGGCTGGTGACCATGATCCCGGCGATCGCCGTCCTGGCCGCCGGTGCCGGGCCGACACAGAGCCTCGTCGTCAGCCAGATCATCCTGTCCTTCGGCATCCCCTTCGCCCTGATCCCGCTCGTGCTGGTCACCCGGGACCGGTCGGTGATGGGCCGTTGGGTCAACCGGCGGGCGACGACATGCGGCGCGTGGGCGGTCAGTGTCGTCGTGGTGGCGCTCAACGTGGCGCTGTTGACCAGTGTGTTCGGCGGCTGACTCGGGCCGCCCGGCCGAGGCGGACGCAGGGGACCGGCCGGCCCAGGGGGCGCACCCGCCGGCCGGTCCCGCATCCGTGTCACGTGCCGCGTCGCCGCCGGCGCGTGGTGGCCGCCACACGCCGAGACCGGCATTGCTCGCCCGTGTACACGTTCATGGGGGTGCCGCGGAGAACGGGACCGCGTGTCTGTGGCGTGTCCATGACCGGCATGACCTCACGAAATGGTCGACACCATTCTGTCTACAGTATTCCGCGTCACACTGACAAGGCTCATGACATCACCCGGATCCGAGACAGCGGACGGTAGACTGTAGACGAAATCCAATCTCTGGCTCGGGTGAGTCGCGACCGAGGGGTGAAGCCATGGCGTCTGCCGCGCTGCCGTCCGGCTCCGTGTCCAAGCTCGAGCGTTCCGGCCCGCTGCGCGAACGTGTCTACGAGGCTCTTCTGGATCTCATCGTCACGAGGTCGCTCAAGCCCGGACAGCATCTGGTCGAGACCGAACTCGCAGGACTTCTGGGAGTCTCGCGCCAGCCCGTCCGCGAGGCCCTGCAGCGACTCAACACCGAGGGGTGGGTCGATCTGCGCCCGGCGCAGGGCGCCTTCGTGCACGATCCCACAGAGGAGGAGGCCGATCAACTGCTCGTCGTACGCGGCCTGCTGGAGGCCGAGGCAGCACGACTGGCGGCGGCCAACGCCACCCCGGAGACGACAGCGCGGCTGCGCGAGCTGTGCGAGGCGGGCGAGCGTGCACTCAAGTCCGACGACATCGACGCCGTGGTCGCGGCCAACGCCGCCTTCCACGCGTATGTGATGGAAACCGCCGCGAACTCGGTCCTGGCGGAACTGTCCGCGCAGGTGGACCGGCGCGTCCGCTGGTTCTACACGCCGGTCGCCCGCAGCCGTGGCGCGCTGTCCTGGGACGAGCACCAGGCGATGATCGACGCCATCGAGTCGGGCGACGAGCAGCGCGCCCAGCGGCTGATGCGGGCCCACACGGAACACACCCGCACGAGCTACCGCGAGCGCACGACCCGGAAGGGACGTGCCCGGTCCGGGCGTTGAAGGTTCTCCCGAGAGTGATCGAACGCGCGGTATTCCCGCGCAAGCTGGTGCAGTATACAGTATGCAATCCTCCGAGACTGCAAGGAGCCGCTCCATGCCGTACCGCTCCGCCCTCTCCTACGTCTTGAGCAGCACCATCACCCCCTCGGCCGAGCTCACCAGCACGCGCGAGCGGTTTCCGCGCGCGTCGGTGGCCGCCCTCGGAGAGGCGGGGCTGCTCGGCCTCACAGTCTCCACCGATGTCGGCGGCGGGGGCCTGGGCCTCACCGAGGCCACCGACGTCGTGAACCTCGTCTCCGGCACCTGCCCGGCCACCGCCGCCGTGCTCCGTTCCCACTACGCCGCCGTCGCCTTCCTCGAGGCGTACGGCAGCCCGTGGGTGCGCCGCAAGATCGCCGTAGGCCACCACCTCAGCACCCTCGCGCTGACCGACGACGGACCGGGCGAGGCGGGCTCCGCGGCACGGCGCACCGGTGACGTGGTGGCGCTGCACGCCCGTAAGCGCGACGTCGTCGCGGCGGGCGAGGCCGACAGCTATGTCTGGTCCTCGGGGCCGGTCGACGGCGCAGCCGGCCAGACACTCTGGCTGGTTCCGGCCGACGCCCCGGGTCTGCACGTGCCGGCCCGTCCGAGGGGCGCGGGTCCCCGTGGCTGCGGGGCGTCCACCGTGTGCGCCGACCCGGTGCTGATCCCAGCGGGCGCGATGCTCGGGCGGGACGGCGGCGGGCTCGACGGGGTGCTCAGCACCGTGCGCACATGGCTGGCCGAGCTGCCCTCACCGGACACCGCGCCGACCGCCTCCACGGCCCTGCTCTGACCGCCCGCCGGGGTGAGTTCGGGCCGCGTTCCGCGGCCGTACTTGGCACGCTCCGGACGGTGGACTTCTCGAATCCGGACTGCATACAGTATTCGAGAACCACTCGTACACGTGACTAAGCTACACAACTCAGCTTGCACTCAGGGGCGTTATGCACCGCACGAGCAGGGCGGCCAGGTCGCCGGGCCCGTCGATCACCACCCCGTGGAGCCAACCGAGCAAGGCCAGGGATGCACATGCGCGCGACGGTGAGGGGGAGGAATCATGACGACGAGCGTCAGTGACGTGACGACGGAGGCCGCCATCAGTGCGATCGTGGCGGCTCATCGCCACCAGCGCGGCCCGCTGCTGGAGATCCTGCACGCCATCCAGTCCGAACTGGGCCATGTACCGAAGGAGGCCGTCCCGCTGCTCGCCCGGGAACTCAATCTGTCCCGGGCGGACGTGCACGGGGTGGTCACCTTCTACCACGACTTCCGTGACGCGCCGGCGGGGCGTACGACGGTGCGCATCTGCCGCGCCGAGGCCTGTCAGGCGCTCGGTGCGAGTGCCCTCGTCGGCTGCGCCGAGGAGCGCACGGGCCTGCCGCTCGGGCGGACGAGCGCCGACGGGTCGGTGACGGTGGAGCAGGTCTTCTGTCTCGGCAACTGCGCGCTCGGCCCGTCCGTCGAGGTGAACGGCGAGGTGCTCGGGCGTATGAGCGCGGTTCGGCTGCGCTCGATCCTCGACGAGGCGGTGACGTCGTGACCCAGGACGCGAACTCCCCGGTGCGCGTGTACGTCCCGCGCGACTCGGCGGCGCGGTCGGTCGGCGCGGACGCGGTGGCCGAGGCGGTCCGGAAGGCCGCGGCCGACCAGGGCCGGCCGGTCGAGGTCGTGCGCAACGGGTCGCGCGGCATGCTCTCGGTGGAACCCCTGGTCGAGGTGGTCACCGCCGAAGGACGCGTCGGCTACGGCCCGGTGGCGCCCGAGGCCGTGCCGATCCTCGCCGCCGCCGGCTTCCTGGACGGCGCCGACCACCCGCTGCGGCTCGGGGTCATGGACGAACTTCCGTGGCTGGCGCGCCAGAACCGGGTCACCTTCGCCAGGGTCGGCATCACCGACCCCCTCTCCCCCGAGGACTACGAGCGGCACGGCGGAATCGCCGGACTGCGCAGGGCACTTGAGCTGCCGCCCGCCGACGTCGTCGCCGCCGTCACTGAGTCCGGGCTGCGCGGCCGGGGCGGGGCCGGGTTCCCGGCCGGCATCAAGTGGAAGACCGTACTGGAGTGCGCGGACGAGCTGAAGTTCGTCTGCTGCAACGCCGACGAGGGCGACAGCGGCACCTTCGCGGACCGCATGGTCATGGAGGGCGACCCGTTCATGCTCATCGAGGGCATGACGATCGCCGCCCACGCGGTCGGCGCCCGTGAGGGCTATATATACATCCGCTCGGAATACCCCGACGCCGTCGCCACGATGCGTGCCGCGATCTCCGTCGCGCGCGAGCGGGGCTGGCTCGGCGAGCACATCCTCGGCTCGGAGCTCCGCTTCGACCTGCACGTACGGGTGGGTGCCGGAGCGTACATCTGCGGCGAGGAGACCTCCATGCTGGAGAGTCTCGAGGGCAAGCGCGGGATGGTGCGCGCCAAGCCGCCGATCCCCGCGATCGAGGGGCTGTTCGGCAAGCCGACGGTCGTCAACAACGTCCTCACGCTCGCCACGGTCCCGGTGATCCTCGCTAACGGCGCGCAGGCGTACCAGGAACTCGGCGTGGAACGCTCGCGCGGCACACAGGTCTTCCAGCTCGGCGGGAACGTGGCGCGGGGCGGCATCGTCGAGACGGCGTTCGGCATCACGCTGCGTGAGCTGGTCGAGGACTTCGGGGGCGGCACGCTCAGCGGGCGCCCGGTGCGTACGGTGCAGGTGGGCGGCCCGCTGGGCGCTTATCTGCCGACGTCGATGTTCGATCTGCCCATGGAGTACGAGGCGTTCGCGGCCGCCGGTGCCATGCTCGGGCACGGCGGCGTCGTGGTCTTCGACGACTCGGTCGACATGGCCTCGCAGGCGCGCTTCGCGATGGAGTTCTGCGCCGCCGAGTCGTGTGGCAAGTGCACCCCGTGCCGCGTCGGTTCGGTGCGCGGCGTCGAGGTGATCGACCGGATCGTGGCCGGTGAGCAGCGCGACGAGAACCTCGCGCTGCTGGAGGACCTCTGCGAGCTGATGACCGACGGATCGCTGTGCGCCATGGGCGGGTTGACCCCGATGCCGGTGCGCAGCGCCATCACACACTTCTCCGACGACTTCCTCGCGAGGGAGGAGGGCACGGCATGACACTGCTCAAGGAGCCCGACTTCGGAACCCCGGAGCGACCGGGTGCGGCCACCGTCTCGGTCGAGGTGGACGGACTGCCCGTCACGGTGCCGGAGGGCACCTCGGTGATGCGGGCGGCCGCGCTCGCGGGCGTCGACATCCCCAAGCTCTGCGCCACCGACAGCCTGGAGCCGTTCGGTTCCTGCCGGCTGTGCGTGGTGGAGATCGACGGGCGGCGCGGCACCCCGGCGTCCTGCACGACGCCGTGCGCCGAGGGCATGGTCGTCCGCACCCAGACGCCAAAGGTGGAGAAGCTGCGCCAGGGCGTCATGGAGCTGTACATCTCCGACCATCCGCTGGACTGTCTGACCTGCTCGGCCAACGGCGACTGCGAACTGCAGGACATGGCGGGCGCTGTCGGGCTGCGTCAGGTGCGGTACGGGTACGAGGGCGAGAACCACCTCGACGCCGAACCCGACAAGAGCAACCCGTACTTCGACTTCAGCCCGTCCAAGTGCATCGCGTGTTCGCGCTGTGTGCGCGCCTGCGGCGAGGTGCAGGGCACGTTCGCGCTGACCATCGAGGGCCGCGGCTTCGACTCCAAGGTGTCCGCCGGTGCCGGCGAGGCCTTCATGGACTCCGAGTGCGTCTCCTGCGGCGCGTGTGTGCAGGCCTGCCCGACGGCCACGCTGCAGGAGAAGTCGGTCGTCCAGCTCGGCATGCCGTCCCGCTCGGTCGTCACGACCTGCGCGTACTGCGGCGTCGGCTGCTCCTTCAAGGCCGAGCTGCGCGGCGACGAGCTGGTCCGGATGGTGCCGTACAAGGACGGGGGCGCGAACGAGGGCCACTCCTGCGTCAAGGGCCGCTTCGCCTTCGGCTACGCGACCCACCCCGACCGCAAGCTCAAGCCGATGGTCCGCGAGAAGATCACGGACCCGTGGCGCGAGGTCGAGTGGGACGAGGCGATCCGGACGGTCGCCACGCGCATGCGCGCCATCCAGGAGACGTACGGGCCGAGTTCGATCGGCGCCATCAGCTCCTCGCGCTGCACCAACGAAGAGGTGTACGTCGTCCAGAAGATGGTGCGCGCGGCGTTCGGCAACAACAACGTCGACACCTGCGCCCGCGTCTGCCACTCCCCCACCGGCTACGGGCTGAAGCAGACGTTCGGTGAGTCGGCGGGCACACAGGACTTCCGCTCGGTGGCCGAGGCCGACGTCATCATGGTGATCGGCGCCAACCCCACCGACGGGCACCCGGTGTTCGCCTCGCGGATGAAGCGCCGGCTGCGTGAGGGCGCCCAGTTGATCGTGGTCGACCCGCGCCGGATCGACCTGGTGCGCTCTCCGCACATCGAGGCGGCCCACCACCTCCAGCTCAAGCCGTCCACCAACGTCGCCGTCATCAACTCGATGGCGCATGTCGTCGTCACCGAGGCTCTGGTGGACCAGGGCTTCGTGGCGGACCGGTGCGAAGGCTTCGACGAGTGGGCCGAGTTCGTGGCCCTGCCGGAGAACAGCCCGGAGGCCACCGAGCCGATCACCGGGGTACCGGCCGACCAGCTCCGCGCCGCGGCACGGCTGTACGCGGCGGCGCCCAACGCGGCCATCTACTACGGCCTCGGCGTCACCGAGCACAGCCAGGGCTCCACGATGGTCATGGGGATGGCCAACCTCGCGATGGCGTGCGGCAACATCGGCCGCGAGGGCGTCGGCGTCAACCCGCTGCGCGGCCAGAACAATGTGCAGGGCTCCTGCGACATGGGCTCCTTCCCGCACGAGTTCACCGGCTACCGGCATGTCTCCGACGACGCGGTGCGCACCGTGTTCGAGGAGCTGTGGGGCCGCGAGCTGCTGCCGGAACCGGGTCTGCGCATCCCCAACATGTTCGACGCGGCGATCGACGGCTCCTTCCGCGGCCTGTTCGTGCACGGCGAGGACATCGCCCAGTCCGACCCCAATCTCCAGCACGTGAGCGCGGCCCTCGCGGCGATGGACCTGGTCGTGGTGCAGGACCTGTTCCTCAACGAGACGGCCAAGTTCGCGCACGTCTTCCTGCCGGGCGCGTCCTTCCTGGAGAAGGACGGCACCTTCACCAACGCCGAACGCCGGGTCAACCGGGTGCGCGCGGTGATGAAGCCGAAGACGGGCAAGCACGAGTGGCAGATCGTCTGCGAGATCGCCACCGCCATGGGCTACCCGATGGCGTACGACCACCCGAGCCAGATCATGGACGAGATCGCCCGGGTCACGCCGACGTTCAAGGGCATCTCCTTCGACGTCCTCGACAAGCTCGGCAGCGTCCAGTGGCCGTGCAACGACGACGCGCCCGAGGGCACGCCCACGATGCACGTGGACGCGTTCACGCGTGGCAAGGGCCAGTTCATGGTCACCACGTACGTCCCGACGGACGAGCGCACCACATCGCGCTTCCCGCTGGTGCTCACCACGGGCCGCATCCTCAGCCAGTACAACGTGGGCGCCCAGACCCGCCGTACCGAGAACGTCGCCTGGCACCCCGAGGACGTCCTCGAACTGCATCCGCTGGACGCCGAGAACCGCGGCATCCGGGACGGCGACCTCGTGACGCTGGCCAGCCGGGTGGGCCGTACGACCCTGAAGGCGCAGGTGTCCGACCGAATGCCGCCGGGCGTCGTCTACACCACGTTCCACCACCCGGTGACGGGCGCGAACGTGGTGACCACCGAGAACTCCGACTGGGCCACCAACTGCCCGGAGTACAAGGTGACCGCCGTGCAGGTGGGTCTCGCCCATCCGCTCGCGCGGCACTCCTCGGAGTCCGTCGGTGCGGACCGGCTCGCGGCGGTGGACTGAGATGGCCGCAGGAGTGCCGTCCGAGCAGCGGATGGCGAACCAGATCGCTTCGAACCTCCGTCACCAGCCCGCCGACCGGGCCGCCGAGACGCTGGCGGCGCACATCCGCCGGTTCTGGGACCCGCGGATGCGCGCCCGGCTGTTTGCGCTGGTGGACGCCGGCGCAGACGGCCTGGACCCGGTGGTGGTCGAGGGCGCCCGGCTGCTGCGCAAGGACCAGGAAGAGCGGGTGGGCTGACCGCCGGACGACGATTCAGCGCCCCATCTCCCCTTGTTCCGGGGGGAGATGGGGCGCGGTGTCGGGTGCGGCAGGCTCAGGCGGCCTCGGCGTCGTCCAGGCCGTGGCTGGCGACCAGCCGTACCCGTCCGTCGTCGAGGTGGTAGGAGAGGCCGACGACCGCCGTCCGGCCCCGTGCGAGCGCGGGCGAGCGGTCCAGGAGCATGTCCACGGTGTGCCGTACGTGCTCGTCCACGATGTCGGGCTCCTCGCTCAGCCCGGCCGCGCGCGCGGCCAGCACGCTGGAGGTGACGCGCTCGACGACGTCGCGCACGTACCCGGCCGGGGTGAGGCCGTCCTCCAGGATGCTGCGCGCGGCGCGGATGGCGCCGCACGCGTCGTGCCCGAGCACCACCACGAGCGGGCAGCCCAGTTGGTCCACGCCGTACTCGATGCTGCCGAGCACCTCGGGACCCAGAACGTGGCCGGCGGTGCGCACCACGAAGAGGTCTCCCAGGCCGCGGTCGAAGATGATCTCCGCGGCCAGGCGTGAGTCGGAGCATCCGAAGAGCACGGCGAAGGGATGCTGGGCGGGCGCCAGGGAGGCGCGGTGCGCCGTGCCCTGGTTCGGATGCTGAGGGTCTCCGTCGACGAAGCGCCGATTGCCCGTCAGAAGTATCTCGAGGGCCTGCGCTGCTGTGGGCGTGCGAGTGAGGGCCATGAACAAGGATAGGCCTGGACTCCATACTGTATGCAATACGCGTGCGGGCCTTGATGAGGTATCACGCGGGAGCGTGTGCCGCCCGGGCGCTTCGCTGCGCGAGCAGGTCCGTGGCCGCGTGGACGGCCCGTAGCACGGGCGTCTCGGCGCCGGTGATGTCGGCGATCTCCACCACCGCCGTGACGAGGGCGTCGAGTTCGAGCGGCTTGCCCGCCTCCAGGTCCTGGAGCATCGAGGTCCTGTGGTGCCCGACCCCTTCCGCGCCACGCAGCCGCTTCTCGATCGAGATGTCCGGCGCGCTGCCGACCCGGGCCGCGATGTCGAGGGTCTCCTCCATCAACTGGGCCACCAGTCGCCGCGTTCGAGGGTTGCCGCAGATCTCCGCCATGGTCGCGCGGGTGAGCGCGCTGAGCGGGTTGAACGCGACGTTGCCCATGAGCTTGATCCAGATGTCGTCGCGCAGGTTCTTCTCGACGGGTGCCTTGAGGCCACCGGCGACCATGGCGTCGCCGAGCGCCGTGCAGCGCTCAGGAGGTCCTGCCGGGGCGGCCGGTCGGTCTGGGCCGGGGTCAACAGCCGCTCAGCCTCGCGTTGTTGCTGATGTCACTGGGCTGCGCCGTCGCGATCGGCCTGGGCTCTTCTTCCGAGGCGCTCATCGTGGGCGTGCTGGTGACGGCCGCGGTGCTCGGCGTGATGGTCGTGCTGCCGATCGGCGGTGCGGACATGCCGGTGGTGGTGTCGCTGCTCAACGCCTTCACGGGACTGTCGGCGGCGGCCACCGGACCGGCGCTGGACAACACCGCGCTGATCGTCGCGGGCATGATCGTCGGCGCGTCCGGGACCATCCTCACCAACCTCATGGCCAAGGCGATGAACCGGTCGATCCCGGCCATCGTCGCCGGCGGGCGACGGGCACCCCCGCAGCGGTGCACGAGGAGGACCCGGTTCGGACGGCGGACGGGGCCGCGACGCTGCGGACGGGGGTGCGGGACAGCCGGCAGGCCTGGCCACGGCGTTGCACGGGCAGGTGCGGGGCAGCCGATGGCAGGCCCGCGGCGACCCGCCCTATGTGCATGCGGACGGCGAGCGCGACCGCGATCTCCAGGCCCCGGTCGTGCTCATCGCGCTCTCCGTCCTGGCCGGGCGGTGACAAGGGGCGCGGCTCTCGCCATGGCGCGCACCCCGGCGCGCACGATGCCCGTGCCCAGGCCGATGGCGCAGCGCCAGGCGCCGCAGGCGTGCTCGGCCGCGTCGGCCGCCGGCCGGCCCACGGCGCATCTTGCGAGCCGGGAGGTGCCACTGGCGCAGCAACGCCATAGCGAAGTGTCGTATGCCGCCCGCAGCTTGACGAGCCGGAGGTCCTCCGACAGCGGGCACGCCGAGAAGCCGACCCGGGTCGGTGGACCGGGCCGGCTTCTTCCCGCGGCGGCTCAGACGATGACGTTCTTGTCGCGCAGCTCCGCGATCGTGCCCGCGTCGTAGCCGAGTCCGCCGAGCACCTCGTCCGTGTGCTCACCGAGCAGCGGCGCGCCCACGATCTCGGGCTTGAACCGGGAGAACTTGATCGGGCTGCCGACCGTCAGGAACGTTCCACGGCCCTTCTGCTCGACCTCCACGACCGTGCCGCTCTTGCGCAGCGCCTTGTCGTCCGCGATCTCCTTCATGCTGAGCACGGGCGCGCAGGGGACCTCCCACTTGCGCAGGATGTCGACCGCCTCGTACTTCGTCTTGTCGGCCAGCCACTTCTCGATCTCGCCGAAGATCTCGAAGATGGTGTTCTGCCGGGCCTTGGCGGTGCTGTACTCCGGGTCCTCCGCCCACTCGGGGCGGCCGATGGCCTCCGCGGTCCGCTTCCAGTTCTGCTCCTGGACCGTGAAGTAGATGTAGGCGTTCGGGTCGGTCTCCCAGCCCTTGCACTTCAGGACCCAGCCCGGCTGACCGCCGCCGCCGGCGTTGCCGCCCCGCGGCACGGCCTCGCCGAACTCGCCGTTCGGGTACTGGGGGTACTCCTCCAGGTAGCCCACCCGGTCCAGGCGCTGCTGGTCGCGGAGCTTGACGCGGGACAGGTTGAGCACGGCGTCCTGCATGGACACCGCCACCTTCTGGCCCTTGCCGGTCTTGCCCCGGTCGATCAGCGCCGTCAGCAGGCCGATCATCAGGTGCATGCCGGTGTTGCTGTCACCAAGAGCGGCACCGCTGACGGTGGGCGGGCCGTCCCAGAAACCGGTCGTCGAGGCGGCACCGCCCGCGCACTGGGCGACGTTCTCGTAGACCTTGAGGTCGTTCCAGGGCGAGTCCTCGTTGAAGCCCTTGACCGAGCCGAAGATCAGCCGCGGGTTCCACTCCTGGAGGGTCTCCCAGCCCAGGCCCATGCGGTCCATGGCGCCCGGCGCGAAGTTCTCGACCAGGATGTCGGCCTCACGGATCAGCTTCTCCATGACCTCCCGGCCCTCGGGGGACTTGGTGTTGATGGCCAGGGAGCGCTTGTTGCTGTTGAGCATGGTGAAGTACAGGGCGTCGACGTCGGGGATGTCGCGCAGCTGGTTGCGCGTCACGTCGCCGCCGGCGGTGCGCTCGACCTTGAGGACATCGGCTCCGAACCAGGCAAGCATCTGCGTGCAGGCCGGGCCGGCTTGTACGCCGGTGAAGTCGATGACCTTGATCCCGGAGAGCGGCAGTTCAGTCATATCTGTTCCTTCTCGTGAATCATCTCGATGCGTCTCGATGCGTCTCGATGCGTCTCGATGCGTCTGGCAGCGTCGCGATGCGTGACGGCGGGACGTGGTCAGTGCTTGGCCGTGATGCCCTTGGGGTTGAGGTGCGCGATGTTGCCGCTCTCCGTGCCGTCCGCAGGGTCGATCACGCAGTCGATGAGTGCCGGCACACCCGCCGCCAGGGCCTCGCGGAGCACGGTGGCGACCTCGGCGGGCGTGGTGGCCTGATAGCCCTTGCCGCCGAACGCCTGGATCATGAGGTCGTGCCGGGCCTTGAGCGCGGTGGGCGCCGGATCCGCGGTGGAGGAGGGGTCGTCGCCGCGGTAGACACCGCTGTTGTTGAGGACGACGGTCACGATCGGCAGGTTGTAACGGCAGACCGCCTCGATCTCCATGCCGCTGAACCCGAAGGCACTGTCGCCCTCGATGGCGACGACCGGGTCGCCGGTCTCGACGGCGGTGGCGATCGCGTAGCCCATGCCGATGCCCATCACGCCCCAGGTGCCGCTGTCCAGGCGGTGGCGGGGCACACTCATGCCGATCGTGTTGCGGGCCAGGTCGAGCGCGTTGGCGCCCTCGTTGACGACGTAGGCGCGCGGGTTGTCCTTCAGGACGTCGCGGATGGCCTGCAGGGCGCCCAGGAACTTCATCGGGTGCGCGGTCTCGGCGGCCTTCAGCCGGCCGGCCATCTTGGTCACGTTCTGCGCGGAGCGCGCGGCAAGTTCCTCGCGCCACTGCGCCGGGGCGTTGATGCGGCCGGGCTTGCTGCGCTCGACGAGGGCCTCCATCACGGAACCGACGTCGCCGACGAGCGGGGCGGCGATGGGCTGGTTGCTGTCCATCTCATTGGCCGCGATGTCGACCTGGACGAACTTGGCGTTCGGGCTCCACTGGGGCGCGTCCCCGTGGCCCAGCAGCCAGTTGAGGCGCGCGCCGACCAGCATGACGACGTCCGCCTTGCGCAGCGCCAGCGAGCGCGCGGTGGCCGCGGACTGCGGGTGGTCGTCGGGCAGCAGGCCCTTCGCCATCGACATGGGCACGTACGGGATGCCGGTCGTCTCGATGAACTCGCGGATCGGTTCGTCCGCCCGCGCGTACGCGGCGCCCTTGCCGAGTACGACCAGCGGCCGCTCGGCGCCCGACAGCAGGTCGATCGCCCGGTCCACGGCCTCGGGCTGCGGGAGTTGGCGCGGCGCCGGGTCGACGAGCCGCCACAGGGAGGCGGCGCCCCTGTCCGCGTCGATGATCTCGCCGAGCACGGCAGCGGGGATGTCGAGGTAGACGCCGCCGGGACGGCCGGAGATGGCCGTGCGGATGGCGCGCGCGATGCCGCGGCCGATGTCCTCGGCGCGGTGTACCCGGAACGCGGCCTTGGCGAACGGCTTGGCGGCCGCCAGCTGGTCCATCTCCTCGTAGTCGCCCCGCTGGAGGTCGACGAGGTGGCGCTCGCTGGATCCGGAGATCTGCACCATCGGGAAACAGTTGGTCGTGGCGTTGGCCAGCGCCACGAGCCCGTTGAGGAAGCCCGGCGCGGACACCGTCAGGCAGATGCCGGGTTTCTGTGTGAGGAAGCCGGCCGCGGCGGCCGCGTGACCCGCGTCGCTCTCGTGCCGGAAGCCGATGTAGCGGATGCCCGACGCCTGGGCGAGCCGCGCCAGGTCGGTGATCGGGATACCCACGACTCCATAGATGGTCTCGACCCCGTTGAGTTTCAGCGCGTCGACGACCAGGTGGATCCCGTCGGTCAGAGCGGCCGGTTCTTCGGCGCCCTCCACCCCCGTGTCCTGTGTGACAGCGTCCGTCATGGTCCGGATCCTCCCTAGAGGGTCGCCGAGTTCGTCTTCCGTGTTCACCATCGGCGCGGAAGGGCCGATGCGTCCAAGATCTCTTGCCAACCAGCTGATTTACGGCGTTTATCGATGGGGGCGCAGGACGCCCTTGCCCTTCTGGGCACCTGTCAGCGGCAGTTCGTGAGTGCACTCCCCGCCGCAGGCATCAGCCCGCCCCACGAACACCCACGGGCTGCCGGTCGTACGGCGCCTCGTCCTGCCTGTCGTACGGTTCCTGTGCCCCCGCGTACACCGGGGTGAGGTCCGGCCGTTCGGGCAGGAAGACCTCGTCCAGGGACAGCCCCGCGACCACGTTGAGGAACGCCCGCGCGGCGACCGACCCGGGCGTCGCCGCCTGGATCGCCACCGAGATCTGCGCCCTGCCGTCCGGCTCGACCAGCCGCACGGCCCTGGTCCCGCCGGCCATGGGCATCGCGTTCAGCCAGGTGTGCGGGACGACGCTCGCCCACGCGCCCGTGGCGACGTGCGCGCAGAGGGAGGCGACCGAGTCCGTCTCCACCTGGGGGGTCCCCACGGCTCCGCAGCTCTCGAAGGCGTCGTCGATGAACTGACGGAACCTCATGTCAGGTGTCAAAAGCGCCAGGGGAAGCTGCGCCGCCTCGGCCCAGGTGATGGTGGGCTTCGCGGGCACCAGATGCTCGCCGGACACCAGCAGCACGTACTGCTCCTCGTACAGCGGCAGCAGCTCGAGGCCCTCACGGTCGTCGGGCCCGAAGTGGGCTATGGCGGCGTCCAGTTCGAAGTCCCGCAGCTGGCGCACGAGTTCGGCCGAGGAGAGCCGGGAGGAGACCTTCACCCTGGCGAGCGGGTGCATCGCGCAGAACGCGGCCACGGGGAGCCCCGTCGTCGTCGACACGGTGGGGCCCGTCCCGAGCCGTAGTGTCCCGGTGATGCCGGACTGCATGACGGCGACCTCTGCCTTGAACGCGTCGTGTTCGGCGAGGATCCGCTTGGCCCAGACGACCAGCCGCTCGCCCTCGGGGGTCAGTCCCTCGAAGGTGTGGCCGCGGTTGATCAACGTGACGTTGAGCTCCCGCTCCAGTTTGGCGATGGCGATCGACAGTGCCGGCTGCGAGACGTAGCAGGCCTCCGCCGCCCGCGCGAAGTGCTTCTCCCTGGCCACTGCCACGAAGTACTCGAGCTGCCGGAACAACATGAGCGGCCCCTCCTGACCAGATGAGCGATTGTATGCAGTATTCCTTATTCAAAGCGCGGGCGCCATACTGTCGCCGACGCGGATCCGGAGAGGGCGCGGCCGAGGCGGGCACCGAGGTGCGGCCCGCAGGGCGGCGCCCCGGAAGAAGGGGAGTACGCCGTGGGTGACGGCAGCGAAGCAGCAGACGGAAACGGGGCCACGACGGCACAGGCGAGCCCCGGCACCGGACGTGCCGGTGCCGGTGAGCCGGAGGCCTGGCTGGCGCAGGCGATCGCGCGCGAGTCCTCGGAAGCCATCGTGGTGGCCGATCCGGACGGAACCATCCTGGTCTGGAACGGCGGCGCGGAACGCATGTTCGGGCACACAGCGGCCGAGGCCGTGGGACAGAGCCTCGACCTGATCATTCCGGAGAAGCTCCGGGCGCGGCACGGCAAGGGCTACGAGCAGACGACGGCCACCGGCCGCACCAAGTACGGCGACACACTGCTCGGCGTTCCGGCCACACACAAGGAAGGCCACCGCCTCTCGATCGAGTTCACGGTGGCGCTGCTGCGCGACGCCGGCGGCGAGATCGCCGGGATCTCCGCGATCATGCGCGAGGTGTCGGAGCGCCGCGCGACGGAGAAGGCACTGCGCATGCGGCTGGCCGAGCTGGAGCGACGCTTCCCCGACCCTGAGCCGGCGGCGGAGCTGGGGGCCGAGCGGGGGGCGTAAGTGAAACCGGAAGGAATGGTTCCGTGACCTCGGTCACACCGGGTCGGGTTCTAGGCGGGTCGGATAGTAGAAGCAGCTCTGTTGACATAAGGGATTTATCCGTCTTGATCTAACAGCTTGACCCACCGCGGCGGGCGGCGTTCCGTCCGCCCGCGCCATTCCCCCGTGCCTCGCAGTCCAGACACTTCTGACGGAACGACAGCATTTCGCGAGACCCCCTCGAGCGGGCCCGGCGGACCCCCACACCCATGACGGGGCCTGCTGCTGTCTACGAAGTGAGGTAGTACGTACCCCCTTTGCGCGCTGTGTGAAGGCTTCCTAAGAATGACGAACCGCAGGCACTTCGCCGCAGTTCAGGGGCGGACCCTGCGCAAAGCCAGCCGCACAAGGAGCGCTCGGCGATCACCGAGTGAGGTCACGCATGGGTAAGCACAGCAAGAAGCAGCACTACAGGCGGATGGTCATAGCTGCCGTCGTACTAGGCGCCGTGGGCGTGCCGTCCGTCGCCATGGCCACCGACTGGCCGGGCGAGGGAGGAGGCGAGACATCCGGCGCGCGCACGGTCGCGGGGAAGAACTGGTGGAACGACGCCGACTGGTATCGCCAGTGGAACGCCGAGGCGAACGCGTCCGCCTCGGCCACGCCGGAGCAGCCGGACCCGTCCGCCACCACCGCGAAGCCGAAGCCGAAGCGTCACAAGCACCACAAGCACGTGGTGCGGAAGCACACCCCGGCCCCGGCCCCCGCCCCCAGCACGCCGAAGGCCACCCCCTCCACGCCTTCCGCCCCCGCGGCCTCCTCGGCGCCCGCCGCTCCGAGCACCCCGAAGCCCACCGCCACGGCCTCGGGAGTCGCCGCGCAGATCGTGCAGCTCGTGAACGCCGAGCGCACCAAGGCCGGCTGCTCGGCCGTGACCCTGAACGCGACCCTGACCAAGGCGGCGCAGGCGCACAGCGAGGACATGGCCGCCCACCAGAACATGTCCCACACCGGCTCCGACGGCTCCGACCCGGGCAGCCGGATCACGAGCGCCGGCTACAACTGGAGCGCGTACGGCGAGAACGTCGCCTACGGCTACTCCACGCCCGAAGCGGTCATGGCGGGCTGGATGTCCAGCGAGGGCCACAAGGAGAACATCCTCAACTGCTCCTTCAAGGAGATCGGCGTCGGCCTCGCCCAGCCTGGCAGCTACTGGACCCAGGACTTCGGAACGGCTCGCTAGCCGAGCACGCACTGATGCGGCCGGGGCGGTCGGCTCTGCGTAACGAGGTGAACTCGTCGCGCAGGGCCGGCCGCCCCGGCCGCATCAGATTCTTGGGGCTGCGCTGCGGGTCGGGGCGTGCCACGTCGCGATACATGGTCGCGACGGACGCATGCCGCAGTTCTGCACGGCGCAGTCAGCACCCGGTCGGCACGACAGCCGGTACCGCGCCCGCAAACAGGGACCGAGCAGAGCAAATCGGAAAGCCTCCTTCGCGGCCTCGTCGCAACCGTCGCGAGGCCCTCGGTACCGCATCCATGGTGGGCGCGCGCACTCCAACACCCAGAACTATGGTGTCCCGCCACATGTGCGCCTGACCTGCGACTTCCTACGGTGACCCGACACGTACCCGTCCCCACCGCACACGAGGAAGTGGCGCACATGGCCTCCGCAGCATCCGCTCCTCCGACACCGGCAAAGCTCCCCCGCATCGTCGCCGCCAGCCTCATCGGCACCACCATCGAGTGGTACGACTTCTTCCTGTACGGCTCGGCCGCCGCGCTCGTGTTCAACAAGCTGTTCTTCCCGGACTCCGATCCGCTCGTCGGCACGCTGCTGTCGTTCCTGACGTACGCCGTCGGGTTCGCCGCCCGGCCGCTGGGCGCCCTGGTGTTCGGGCACTACGGTGACCGGCTCGGCCGCAAGAAGCTGCTGGTCCTGAGCTTGCTGCTGATGGGCGGCGCGACCTTCGCGATCGGTCTGCTGCCGACGCACGCGACCGTCGGATCCGCGGCACCCGTGCTGCTGACCCTGCTGCGCCTCGTCCAGGGATTCGCCCTGGGCGGCGAGTGGGGCGGTGCCGTCCTGCTGGTGTCGGAGCACGGGGACGCACGCCGGCGCGGATTCTGGGCCTCGTGGCCGCAGACCGGGGCACCGGCCGGACAACTCCTGGCCACCGGTGTCCTGTCGTTCCTCACCGCCGTGCTGTCCGACGCCGCGTTCGGCAGCTGGGGCTGGCGGATTCCGTTCCTGCTCTCCGGTGTCCTGGTCGTCGTCGGTTTGTGGATTCGTCTGTCTGTCGATGAATCGCCCGTGTTCCAGGAGGCGTTGGAGCGCGCCGAGGCCCGCAAGGCGACCGCCGCAGGGGACGCCGAGAAGCTGCCGCTCGTCTCCGTGCTGCGGCACCACTGGCGTGATGTGCTCGTGGCGATGGGCGCGCGCATGGCGGAGAACATCAGCTACTACGTGATCACCGCGTTCATCCTCGTCTACGCCACCGAGTCGGCCGGCGTCTCCAAGCAGACGGCGCTGAACGCCGTGCTCATCGGATCTGCCGTGCACTTCGCCGTGATCCCGGCGTGGGGCGCGCTGTCGGACCGGATCGGCCGCCGCCCGGTCTATCTGCTGGGCGCGGCCGGAGTCGGCCTGTGGATGTTCCCGTTCTTCTCGCTCGTCGACACCGCCTCCTTCGGCAGCCTGGTGCTGGCCGTCACCGTGGGCCTGGTGCTGCACGGCGCGATGTACGCGCCCCAGGCCGCGTTCTTCTCGGAGATGTTCGCGACCCGGATGCGCTACTCCGGCGCGTCCATCGGCGCCCAGTTCGCCTCCGTCGCCGCCGGTGCGCCCGCGCCTCTCATCGCCACGGCGCTGCTCGCCGAGTACGACAGCTCGGCCCCGATCGCCCTGTATGTGATCGCCGCTGCCGTGCTCACCCTGATCGCCGTGGGAGTGGCCAAGGAGACCCGGCACTGGGACCTCGCCGACGTCACGGCCGACAGCGTCGCGGACGCGGAGAAGTCCGCCGGTGCGCAGGCGGCGGACGCCCGGACCGTCTGACCCGCACCGCCCCCGCTGCGCCCCCGTACGGTCTCGGCCGTGCGGGGGTCAGTGGCGCGTCGGTGCCGCCAGCCTGTGCAGTCTCAGAGCCAGTTGGATCTCCAGCACGCGGGCGGGGCCCTGCCAGTCGTCGCCGAGCAGGCGGCCGACGCGCTCCAGCCGCTGGGCGACCGTGTTCACATGGACGTGGAGTTCGTCCTTGGTGCGGGCGGGGCTCATGCCGCAGGCGAAGTACGCGTCGAGGGTGCGCAGCAGGTCCGTGCCGCGCCGCTCGTCGTACGCCACGACGGGGCCGATCGTGCGGTCGACGAATCCCGCCACGTCCCGCTCGCCGGCCAGGAGCAGTCCCAGGAAGCCGAAGTCCTCGGCCGCGGCGCCGTCACCTCGGCGGTCCAGGAGCCGTAGCGCGTCGAGGCAGCGGCGGCCCTCCGCGTAGGCGGCGGCCAAGGCATCGGGATGCGCCAGGAGGCCGGCCACGGGAGCGGAGGCCCCGACCGTGACGGGTTCGTGGACGGCCGTACCGAGCTGGCGTGCGGTACGGCGGGCCGCCTCCGTCGCCGTGTCACCCGGGCCGAGGGGCAGGAGCAGCACGGTGCCGCCGTCGCGCGCCGCCGCCAGGCCGTGCCGGGTGGCGGCGAGGTGGGACGCGGCGGCCCACAGCCGGCGGCGGGCCGCGGCCTCCTGCTCGGCGTCGGCCGCGGGACCGTCGAGACGGGCCGCCAGCACGGTGTGGGTGGCGTCGAGGTCGGCGTGCAGCCGTGAGGCACGTTCGCGCAGCAGGCGCGGGTCGCGGTCCCGTGCGTCCAGCAGGTCGTCGAGCAGTTCGCCGCGCACGCGCTGTTCGGCCTCGGCGGCGGAGCGGCGGGCGAGCAGGAGCAGCGAGGTGACCATCGCGGCCCGCTCCAGGGTGCGCTGGTCGACCGGGTCGAGGCCGGCGTGACCGCGCAGCACCAGTGCCCCGAGGAGTTCGCCGCCCGCGGCGACCGCGGCGATCCAGTTCGCCCCGTGCAGGACCGCGTGCCCCTCGGCCCGGGACGCCTCCAGCGCCTCGGGGGGCGCGGTGTCCGCCTCCGCGAACTCGACCGTGCCGTCCAGCACTTCGGAGACCGCCGCGGCGACGTCGTGAACTCCGCCTCCGCGCAGGACGAGTTCGGCCAGCCGGTCGTGGACCTCCGAGGCACGCTCGATGACAGCACTGCGGTCGCGGATGATCTCGTTGGCGCGCTCCAGGCCGGCCAGCGCCGACCTGGTCTCGGTGAGCAGGTTCGCGGTGTCGATCGCGGCCGCGGCGAGCGCGGCGAACGAGCCGAGCAGCGCGATCTGTTCCCGCTCGAAGACCCGCGCCCGGCGGTCCGCCGCGAACAGCACGCCGATGACGTGCGGCCCCAGCATCAGCGGAACACCGAGGATGGCGACCAGGCCCTCGTCCCGCACGCCGGCGTCGATGGTGAGCGTGTGCTGGAAGCGGCCGTCCTTGAAATAGTCGTCGGTGACGTACGGCCGGGCCGTCTGGGCGACGAGCCCGCCGAGCCCCTCCCCCATGCCGAGCCGCAGCTGCTGGAAGCGGGCCGCGACCGAGCCCTCGGTCACGCGCATGTACGTGTCGCCCCGGGCCGGGTCGTTGAGGCTGAGGTAGGCGACGTCCGTACCGAGCAGCGAACGGGCACGCTGCACGATCGCCTGCAGGACGGCGTCCAGATCCCGGAGACCCGCCAGGTCGTGCGCGGTCTCGAACAGCGCGGACAGCTCCGCCTCGCGCCTGCGCCGCCCCTCCAGCTCCGCGCGCACCCGCAGCGCCAGGAGCTTGGCCTTCTCCAGCGCGGCGATCCGGTCGGCGGGCCTTCCCTCGGCGCGGGCGAGGAGCACCGGCTGCTCGTACGCCTCGGCCGGGGCGCCGCGCGCCAGCAGTTCGAGGAACGGGGCCTCCACGCCGTCGTCCGGCGTGCGGGCAGGACCGGCCGGCACCGCGGCGTCGGTGGCGGTGCGCCCGTCGGACTGCACGTGATCGCGAGACATGCTCACAGGATTACGCATCGCCGGTCCGTCCGTTCGAGCCTGTGGAAAACACCGCGGCACGTCGGAGACGGCCCGCTCAGTGGGCCGTCCACCCTCCGTCGAGCACCAGCGACGTGCCGGTGACGAACGAGGCCTGCGGGCTGCACAGGTACACCACGGCCTCGGCGACCTCCTCCGGCTCGATGAGCCGTTTGACGGCACTGTCCTTGAGGAGCACCTCGGCCGGTACGCGTTCCTCGGGGATGCCGTGCGCCCGTGCCTGGTCGGCGATCTGCCGCTCGACCAGTGGGGTGCGCACATAGGCGGGATTCACACAGTTGGAGGTGACCCCATGGGGTGCGCCCTCCAGCGCGGTGGTCTTGGACAGGCCCTCCAGACCATGTTTGGCGGACACATAGGCCGACTTGAAGGCGGAGGCGCGGAGACCGTGGACGGAGGACACATTGACGATCCGGCCCCACCCTTGTCCGTACATGTGGGGCAGGGCGCCGCGAATCAACCGGAACGGGGCCTCCAGCATGACAGTGAGCACCGTGTGGAAGACGTCCGGCGGGAACTCCTCGATGGGACGCACCAGTTGGAGCCCGGCATTGTTGACCAGGACATCGGTGCCCGCGGCGGCGAGCTCGGCGGCGTCCAGATCGGTGAGGTCGAGGACGTGCGGTTCGACCGTGCCGGCCAGGTCCCGGGCCCGCTCGGCGAGCTCGTCCAGGCCCGCCACGTCCCGGTCGACGGCTCTCACCTCGGCGCCGGCCGCGGCCAGGCGCAGCGCGCAGGCACGGCCGATGCCGCCGGCGGCGCCGGTGACAAGGGCCGTGCGGCCTCCGAGGTCGAGCGAGAGGGCGGGAGGTCCAGGCAGGGCGCTGAGCGAGGTCATGGTCCGACCCTAAGCAGCGCCCTCATCAGGCCACATGTGCTCACACCCCATACTTCATTCAAAACTCGTGGGTTCGAACCATGTGGGTTCGTCGGACAGGGCCCGCTTGAGCCGGACCAGCTGGTGGTCGTCCATCTTGGGAAGGGCGTCGACCTCGAACCAGCCGACGTCGAGGGATTCGTCGTCGTTGACGCGCGCCTCGCCGCCGACCGCACGGCAACGGAAGGTGATGTCCATGAACTGGCAGATGTCGCCGTTGTCGTAGGTGACCTGTCGCCCGGCCTTCACCATGACGACCCGCTCGGCGACGCAGCGTACGGCGGACTCCTCGTACACCTCCCGCTCGGCACAGGCGGCGGGCTGCTCACCGGGGTCGGGGATGCCCGAGAGCAGCGCCCACTTGTGGTTGTCCGCGCGCTGTCCCAGCAGCACTCTGCCCCGGTCGTCGAAGACGACGGCACTGACGCCGGGGAGCCACAGCAGCTGGTGACCCGCTGAGGTCCGGAGGGTGCGGATGAAGTCAGGAGTAGCCATGCGCCCGACCCTAACGGGCCGGCCGCGTCACACCACCTGAGCGCCGGGGGCGCGGGTGTCGCGCCCGGTCACGCCTCGGCGGCACGCCGCCTGCGCACGACGCCCGCCCCGATCGCCCAGCCGAGGCCGCCCGCGGCGACGACCACGAGCGCGATCTCGGGCAGGATCCCCAGCCCGGTGGCAGGCGTCTCGGAGGAGCGCAGCGGGATCTTCTGGACCAGATAGGCCGGCACGAACATCCCGGTCTTCTGGGTGATCTTCCCGTCCGGCATGATCACCGCGCTGACCCCGCTGGTCACCGGCACGGTCACGGTCCGGCTGTGCTCGACGGCGCGGATGCGGGACATGGCGAGCTGCTGGTAGGTCATCTCACTGCGGTCGAAGGTCGCGTTGTTGCTCGGCACCGAGATCAGCTGCGCGCCGTGGGTGACGGTGTCCCGCACGGCCCAGTCGAAGGCGGCCTCGTAGCAGGTGACGAGGCCGACCTTGGCGCCGTCGACGTCGAAGACGCCAGGCTCCGTCCCCCTGCTGAAGTCCTGGCGGACCATGCTGGTCCAGTCCTTGTTGACCGCCCCGAGGAGCGAGCGCAGCGGGAGGTATTCACCGAAAGGCTGCACCTGACGCTTGTCGTACGTCTGAGTGGGCCCCTTGACCGGGTCCCACAGGATCTGCTCGTTGAGCAGCTTGCCGTCCTTCTCGACGACACCGCCGACCGAGATGGGCACGCCGATCGCCCTGGCCGCGTCGTCGATGACCACGGCCGCGTCGGCGTTGGCGAAGGGGTCGATGTCGGAGGAGTTCTCCGGCCACAGCACGAAGTCGGGCCTCGCGACCTTGCCCGCCTTGACGTCGGCGGCCAGCTTCAGCGTCTCGCGCACGTGGTAGTCGAGCACGGCGCGGCGCTGGGCGTTGAACTCGAGGCCGGAGCGGGGCACGTTGCCCTGGATGACGGCGACGGTCGCCGTGCCGTCCTCGGCCTTGTCGCTCACCAGCGGCCGGGCGGCGACGGCGCCCACCACCGGAACGGCCACGCTCAGCAGCGCAGCGGCGGCAGCCCCCTTGCGGACGGCACGGGTGCGGCGCCCCGCGACCACCAGCCGCCCTGCCTCGTACAGGCCGAATCCGCACAGCACCACGGCGAAACCGAGCACCGGCGTGCCGCCGACCGCGGCGAGCGGCAGGAAGACGCCGTCCGCCTGACCGAACGCGATCTTGCCCCAGGGGAAGCCGCGGAACGGCACGCGCGCGCGTACGGCCTCGCCCGCTATCCACAGGGCGGCGGCCCACAACGGCCAGGCGGGAAGCTTTGACACCGCGGCGACGCCGACGCCGACGAGGGCGACGAAGACCGCCTCCACCGCGACCAGCGCGAGCCAGGGCCCGGCGCCGACCTCGACGCCGGTCCACACCAGCAGCGGCAGCAGGAAGCCGAGGCCGAAGAGGTATCCCAGGCCGAGGGCCGCCTTCCAACTGCGGCCGCGCAGCACCCAGGCGAAGCCTGCGAAGGCGGGCAGGGCCAGCCACCACAGGGTGCGCGGCGGGAAGCTCACGTACAGCAGCACGCCGCACAGGGCGGCGGCAGCGGCCGGGACCAGTCGCCGCAGCCATGCCGTGCGCGCGCTGGACGCGGGCGGCGGCTCGAGCTGATCCGACTGGTCCACGGGGGGTGCGGTGACGGTCACCCGGGGAGTGTACGGCGGGTGGCCTGGCCGCCGACAGCGCGGTCCGCAGGGCGGTGCCCCCCGGGCAACCACGCCTGGCGGCCATGCCGTTCCTGCGCGACACATCCACAAAACGGTCATCAGCCGTTACGGTGTGCCGAAGTCCGTGTCGTGCGGCCGGCCACGGCCCGCGAGCGGTGTCTGCCACAGGTCGGGGGACCGGAGGGGCGACGGGGTGGGGACGACCGGAACGGCGTCCGCTGTGGGGGCGGATAAGGACAACGACAGACGAAACGTTTCTGACGCAGTGGGCGTCGTCGTGCTCGGCGCCTGTGCCGTGTGGTCGCTCGTCACGGCGGCGGCGCACGACGGCCGCCCCGAGGGCATGCTCCTCGCGGTGCTCGCCGTCTCCGCCGGCTACGCCTCCGGCCGGATCTCGGGCGCGCTGCTGCCGGTCGCCGCGCCCTGTGCCGGCGCGCTGGCCGGGTTCGGCCTCGCGGTGGCCATGCCGCATCTCGCGCCGGGACCCCAGATCACCGCCCCGCTCGGACACGCCGGCGCCACCGCCGCCCTGCTCACCCTGGCCACCGGAGCCGTGTGCTGCGCCGCCTGGGCCACCCCGCTGCGGGTCCTGCGGCTGGCCCTGCGCGGGCTGGCCGTCGGCATCGTGGTGACCGGCGCCGTCGTGGGCTCGGCGACCGGATCCGTCCTGGGCGCCGTCGTCCTGCTGTGCTCGCTCGCCGCCGGCCGGATCCGCCGCCGCGGCCTGGGCATCCTGGGCCTCGCCCTCGCGACGGCGCTGGTGACGGGCGTGACCTGGGCGGTCGCCGGGAACGTGCTGCCGGACGGCCTGGCCGATTCCTTGGCGGGCCGGCTGACGCCGCGGCGCGTCGCGCTGTGGCAGGACGCCCTGCATCTGGCGGGCCGGGACACGGTGCTGGGTGTCGGCCCCGGCCGGTTCGGCGAACTGAGCGCGGTGGCCCCGCAGACGCTCCTGCCCGACGGCAAGCCGCACTCGGCGCCGCTGCAGCAGGCCGCCGAGCAGGGACTTGTCGGGGTGGGTCTCCTTGCGGCGGCGTTCTGCTGGGTCCTGTACGCGCTGTGGCGTACGGCCCGGCCCACGCCGGTCGCCCTCACCGCGGGCGCGGCCCTCACCGCGCTGGCGGCGATAGCGGCGGTGGGCGACGCGCTGAGTTTCACGACGGTGTCGGTGAGCGCGGGACTGCTGGCCGGGCTGGCCACGGCCCGCCCGCTCGCGGGCGACCGCGGCGCCGGGCCGGGGTGATCAGGAAGCAGGTGGCGGGCGTCAGCGCGCCGTGCCGGGCGCGATGGTGCGCAGTCTGTCCTTGATCGCGCGTACCGCCGACTCCGCGTTGTCCACGGTGATGGTGAACGTGTGGCCGTCCCAGAGGCGCAGGACGACGCCCTCGCCCTTGCGGACGACGACCGCGGTGCCCATCTCGGGACGCCACCGGTAGCCCCAGCCGCCCCAGTGGCGCGGGGTGACCTGCGGCGCGAACTCGGCTCCGGCGACCTCGCTGAGCGGAATGCGGCGGCGCGGCACTCCGATGTGCCCGCAGCGCACCTCGAGGCACTCCTGGTCGAGCTTCAGGTCGACGTGCACGAAGGAGAGGGTGCCGAAGAGGACCAGCAGTCCGGCGGCGATGCAGCCGACGACGGACATGACGAGCGCCGTGATGCCCGATGTCCACGCGGAGGCGACGGCCAGCTCGATGCCGAGAGCCATACAGGCCGCGCCGACGAGCGCCAGCAGCCACTGGACCCGGTTCGTGGCGCGTCCGGTCCACACTTCGGGGGGCACGGCTTTCTTGTCATGGGTCGCATGGGGGTGGTCCCTCATGCTTATGAGACTACTCATGTTTCGCTGCGCGGCTACCGGGTTGCGGAGGGTGACCGCCGTCGATGGCCGGGAACCGGACGGTGCGTGTCCGGGGTGGCCGCCGGTCAGCGGGCGGGGCTGGCAGCGGGCAGGAGCCGTCCCTCGGCATAGGTGAGCGCGGTGGCGGGCAGTTCGCCCTCGCGTCCGCTGAGCAGCACCGTCAGGGTGCCCTCGGCCGGGGCGTCGGGGGCGGGCTGCTCGCCGATCCGGCGCAGGGCCTGCGCGGCCACCGCTCCCGCGGAGCCGTGCAGGACGAGCGGCGGGGCGTCGGACTGCTGCACGGCGGCGCGGATACGTTCCGCCACCAGCTCGTAGTGGGTACAGCCGAGGACGACGGTCGTCACCTCGTCCGGCGTCAGCTCGGCGGCCGCGGCGATCGCGGCGCCGACGGCAGCCTCGTCGGCGTGTTCCACGGCCTCGGCGAGCCCCCAGCAGGGCACCTCGGTGACGGGCACGCCGTCGGCGAACGCGTCGATGAGTCCGCGCTGGTAGGGGCTGCCGGTGGTGGCGGGCGTCGCCCAGATGGCGACGGGGCCGCCGCCGGCCGCGGCGGGCTTGATCGCCGGGACCGTGCCGATCACCGGGATGCCCGGCTCGAGGCGGGCGCGCAAAGCGGGCAGGGCGTGGACGGTCGCCGTGTTGCAGCCGACGATGAGCGCATGGGGCCGGTGGGCGGCGGCCGCCTCGGCGACGGCGAGGGCACGCCGGGTGAGGTCCTCGGGGGTGCGTGGTCCCCAGGGCATGCCCTCGGGGTCCAGGGAGAGCACGAGATCCGCGTCCGGGCGCAGGCGCCGTACCGCTGCGGTGGCCGCCAGCAGACCGATTCCGGAGTCCATGAGCGCGATCTTCACGCGGCAACGATAGACGATGGCTCCCGGCGCACCCGGGTGGTGGGGCAGACTGCGCGGGTGATCGCCATCGTGTGGAGCGCCGTCGTATCACTCGCCGCCTGGCTGTGGCTGCTGCTGGGTCAGGGCTTCTTCTGGCGCACGGACGTCCGCCTGCCGCCGCACCGCGACCCGGACGTGTGGCCGTCGGTCTGTGTCGTCGTACCGGCCCGTGACGAGGCCGCCGTACTGCCGCGGAGCCTGCCGTCGCTGCTGGCACAGGACTATCCGGGGCGGGCCGAGATCTTCCTGGTCGACGACGGCAGTACGGACGGCACCGGTGAGCTCGCGCGCGAGCTGGCCACGCGGCACGGCGGGCTGCCGCTGACCGTGGACTCCCCCGGTGAGCCGCCCGCGGGCTGGACGGGCAAGCTGTGGGCGGTGCGCCACGGTATCGGTCTGGCACGCGCGCGTGAGCCGGAGTACCTGCTCCTGACCGACGCGGACATCGCCCACGCCCCCGACAGCCTGCGCCGGCTGGTCGCGGCGGCGCGGACCGGGGGCTTCGACCTCGTGTCGCAGATGGCGCGGCTGCGGGTGGAGAGCCTGTGGGAGCGGCTGGTGGTGCCGGCCTTCGTGTACTTCTTCGCCCAGCTGTACCCGTTCCGGTGGATCGGCCGGAAGGGGGCGCGGACGGCGGCCGCGGCGGGCGGCTGCGTGCTGCTGCGCACGGAGACGGCGTACCGGGCGCGTATTCCCGACGCCATCCGGCACGCCGTCATCGACGACGTGGCACTCGCGCGTGCCGTGAAGGGCGGCGGGGGCCACATCTGGCTGGGGCTGGCCGAGCGTGTGGACAGCGTGCGGCCGTATCCGCGGCTGCACGACCTGTGGCGGATGGTCTCGCGCAGCGCCTATGCGCAGCTGCGGCACAACCCTCTGCTCCTCCTCGGTACGGTCGTCGGTCTGGCCCTCGTCTACCTGGTGCCGCCCGCGGCCGTGGTGGCGGGCGTGGTGACGGGGAGCACGGCCGCCGCGTTCCTCGGGGCGCCGGCATGGCTGGTGATGACGGCGACGTACGTCCCGATGCTGCGTTACTACCGCCTGCCGCTGTGGCTCGCTCCCCTGCTGCCGTTCACCGCGTTCCTGTACCTCCTCATGACGGTCGACTCGGCCGTGCAGCACTACCGGGGGCGCGGGGCGGCGTGGAAGGGCCGGACGTACGCCCGTCCCGACGCCGTGTCCGACGAGGGCTGAGCGCGCGCTATTTGCGGCCGGGGGTCCAGTTCATGCCCCAGCCGTAGGCCCGGTCTATCGTGCGCTGCGGGCTGACCCCGCGCTCCGGGACCAGATAGCGGGCTTCCCGCTGGACGACGAGGTCGCCGCCCGTGTTGGTGAGCAGGGCGAGCGCGCAGACCGTCGAGGGGACCGTGCACTCGTCGAGCGAGAAGTCGACGGGGGCTCCGTGCTGAGGCTGGAGGGTGACCGTGGCGTGCAGGTCGGCGAAGGACGTGGCGCCTTCGTAGATGGTCACGAAGACGAGGATGCGCCGGAAGTCGCGTGTGTGGTCGAGGTTGACGGTGAGGTTCTCACCGCTCGCGACGGCACCGGTGCGGTCGTCGCCGTCGAGGTGGATGTACGGCGGCTGGTGCAGCGACCCGAAGGCGTTGCCGAGGGCCTGCACGACGCCCTTGCGGCCGTCGGCGAGTTCGTACAGCGCGCACAGGTCGAGGTCGAGGTCCCGGTATTTCGCGGCCCGCTTGGCGCCCCAGCCCGCGAACTGTTTGCGCACTTGCCAGTTGAGGTTCACGCGCAGGGCGCCGGACGTTCCCCCTTGTTTGGCGAGCGAGACGGACGGGGCCGCCTTCGTGAGCGTCACCTTGGTGAGCCGGACGGCCTGCGCGGCCGGCGCCTGCGGCGGGGGCGGGGGCAGTTGGACCGGCGGCCCCACTGGCGGCGGCACGGTCACCGGGAGCGGGACGGGCGGCGCGACGGGCGCGGTGACCGGCGGTGCCGCGTGCTGCGGCTCGTCCACGGTGATCCCGAAGTCCGTGGCCAGACCCTCGAGTCCGGTGCTGTAGCCCTGGCCCACGGCACGGAACTTCCAGGCGCCCTGACGGCGGTAGAACTCCCCGAGAACGAACGCCGTCTCGACGGTGGCGCCCGGGTTGTCGAAGCGGGCGACCACACCGCCGGCCGCGTCGCGCACCTCGATGTACAGGTCCGGGACCTGTCCGAACGACCCGCCGTCCGCCGAGGCCGCGAGGACGACGCGTTCGACGACGCTCTCCACGCGCGCGAGGTCCACGGAAAGGGCGTCGGTCACCCGCCCCCCGGCGTCCCGCTTGCCCTCGTGCCGCACCGCACCCGAGGGGTGGGCCGGCTGATTGTAGAAGACGAAGTCGCCGTCGGAGCGGACCTTTCCCGCCACCAGCAGCAGCGCCGAGGCGTCCGCGTCCGGCACCCCCGGTCCGGAGCGCCAGCCCAATTCGACGCGCAGCGCCGTCGTCGGCACCGGCGTATTCGATCCTTTCGGCATTGTCATGTCCGCCCCCATCATGTGTCGGCACGCCCGGCCGGGTCCCGGCCGTCCATTGCCATCCCTACCCGCCCAACCCATTCCGGGCCAGTGAACTCCCGCAAGTGGCACGGGAAGCCGCGCCCGAAGAGCGCTGGCCAACACCCGGTAACCCGCCGGGAACTCGCCCTTTACACGATCCAAACGCGGATCGCCGTCCTATTTTGGCAAGTTCGCTCGGATTGGGGATCCCGCGTCACTGCCGACACGGAAAACAACCCTCTTATCGGTCTCCCCAACCAGCACATCGTGGGCTTAACTTATGTGCCATGACCTCCCCCCGCTCCACTTATGGCGGCGGCTACTACTCCGCCTCCTTCCCGGACACCCCGATCTACGACTCGCTCGTGGCCGAGCGGGGCACCCCGCAGATCGCCCCGATCCGGGTCCCCGCCGCCTACGACTCGGGCAACAACCTGCCCGCGCTCCCGTCGGCGCTGCCCGCCCTCCCGGCGGGTCCCTCCCACCACGTTCCCTCCTACGGCTACGCTCAGGTGCCGCAGCCGGCTCCGCTGCAGCAGGTGCCGACGGCGTACATCCCGCAGCAGGCCACCGCGCCGCGTGGCTACCCGGCTCCTGGCCCGCAGATGCAGCAGCCTCAGCGGCCGATGGCGCCGGCACCGGGCACCGGGTACGAGGCCATGCGTCCCGCCGCTCCCCGGCCCGCCCCGGCTCCTTACCAGGATCCGTACAGCAACCAGCAGTACCGCGGCTACTGAGCCGTCTCCCCGGTTGTCGGCGCCGCCTGGCACGATGACCTCATGGGGAATGCCGTACTGCAGTCGATCCACGTCCATCCGGTCAAGGCGTTCCGGGGTGTCTCACCCCGAGAGGCCGTGGCGGAGCCCTGGGGGCTGACCGGAGACCGGCGCTGGGCGCTGATCGACGACGGGGGAAAGGTCGTCACCCAGCGTGAACAGCCGCGCCTCGCGCTGGCCGCCGCCGAGCCCGTGCCCGGCGGCGGCATACGGCTGTCCGCACCCGGGCGCGAGCCGGTGACGGTGCCGGTCCCAGAGCCGTCGTGCACGGTGACGGTGAACATCTTCGGCACCAAGGTGGAGGCGGTCGCCGCGCAGGACGCCGCGCACGCCTGGTGCGGTGACTATCTCGGAGCCGACGTCCGTCTGGTCCACATGGACGACCCGGCCACGCGCCGCCCGGTCGATCCCGACCACGCCCTGCCCGGCGAGACGGTGAGCTTCGCCGACGGCTATCCGCTGCTGGTCACCTCGGCCACCTCGCTCGACGCCCTGAACTCCCTGGTGGCGCAGGGTGATCACGCCGCCGAGGGCCCGCTGCCCATGAACCGCTTCCGGCCGAACGTGGTCGTGGCCGGCACACCTGCCTGGGCCGAGGACGACTGGTCCCGCATCGCCATCGGTGACGTCGAGTTCCGGGTCGCCAAGGTGTGCGGGCGCTGCGTCGTGACCACGACCGACCAGGACACCGCCGAGCGCGGCAGAGAACCCCTGCGCACGCTGGGCCGGCACCGCAGGTTCGGCAGCCGGCTGGTCTTCGGCCAGAACCTGGTGCCCCGGACGACGGGCACGATCCGCGTCGGCGACCCGGTGCGCATCCTGCAGTAGGGGTCCGCGGCCGGCCCCTGGTGTGCGGCGGCGGGCCGGGGCGCCTGCGTGATCGGGGCGTCCGGCCGGGAACCCGGCGTGGGGGCCCGGTCGTTGGGATGGCGTGAGAAGTTCATGAGAGTCCCGGTCCGGGGTCTGAGGTGATTTCGCTCTCTCTTCGGCCGGACTGGCACGTGAACCGCTCGGGCGGGGGTTATCACGGAGCGGGAAGGGGGGTGGAGATCGGTGCGAGCGATCCGCGGTCTGTGGCGCTGGCGGCACAATCCGCTGCGCCGTACGACCGATCTGGCCGAGGCCTGGGTGGCCCTCGTGGCCATGCTGCTGATCACGGTGGCCGCACCCGTGATCGGCTCCCTCGTCGGCTCCGTGGCGCAGGACTCCCTGCAGCGGTCCGTGCGGGAGCAGCGGCAGACCCGTCATCTGGCCACGGCCACCGTGGTGCGCAAGCTGGACGGCGGCGTGCTCGACCTGGACCCCGACTCGACCTCCGGGCAGGACACCCGCAGCCGTGTCCTCGCCGACTGGACCGCCGCGGACGGCACGCGGCAGCACGGCCCCGTCCTCGCCAACCTCAAGTCCCCGCACCCGGGCGACCACTTCAGACTCTGGACGGACCCGCACGGCCGCATAGCCACCCGCCCGCTCGACTCCGAGACGGCGACGACGCACGCCGTGCTCGCCGGATTCGGCGCGGCGGCCCTGTCGGCCGGCCTGGTCGAGGGCGCTCGACGGCTGATCGTCTGGCGCATGGTCCGTCGCCGGTACGCCCGTTGGGACCAGGCCTGGGACAAGGCCGGTCCGGACTGGGGCAAGGCAGGCACCGGCAGCTGACGGCCTGACGACTCTGGTCAACCGACCGTCCGCGCGCACGCTACGGTGGACCGGCCGACGCATTCGGCATCGACCCGCGTACACGAGGTGGGGGCACAGCAGCGCCATGGCACAGGGCACGGTCCAGGTGACGCACACCGGTACATCGCGGTGGCGGCGCCGCACGGGTGAGTACGCCTCGCTGGCCGCCGCCCTGGAAGCCGCGGCCGACGGCGACGTGCTCACCGTCGCCCCAGGCACCTACCGGGAGAACCTCGTCGTCCAGCGGGCGGTGACCCTGCGCGGCCCCGAGGGCTCGCCCGGCTCGGTCCGTATCGCGCCAGTGGACGGGGTGCCGCTGACGGTGCGTGCCGCCGCGGTGGTGCAGGACCTGCATGTGGAGGGGCAGGACGCGACCGCGCCCGCGCTGCTCGTCGAGGAGGGCTCTCCGGAACTGACGGACGTCCGCGTCGTGACCCGGTCCGCGGCGGGCATAGAGGTGCGCGGCGGCGCACGTCCGACCGTGCGGCGCTGCACCGTGGACAACCCGGCCGGCATCGGCATCGCCGTACTCGACGGCGGCGGTGGGGTGTTCGAGGACTGCGAGGTGATGGCGGCCGGCCAGTCGGGCGTCGCCGTGCACAGCGGCGGACGCCCGCGTCTGGACCGCTGCCGGGTGCACCACGCCTCGGGCGCGGGCCTGATGGTGACGGGCGAGAACTCCGCGCTGGAAGCGGTGGGTTGCGAGGTCTACGAGGTGCGCGGCTCCGGCGCGCAGGTCACCGCGCGGGCCACGGCGCACCTCACCGACTGCGATGTGCACCGTACGGCGGCGGACGGCGTCACGCTCGACACGGACGCCGTGCTCACCCTGGCGGACTGCCGCATCCACGACATCCCGGAGAACGCGATCGACCTGCGCTCCCGTTCGGTGCTCACGCTGACCCGGACGACGGTGCGTCAGTTCGGGCGCAACGGTCTGTCGGTGTGGGACCCGGGCACGCGCGTGGACGCCAACCAGTGCGAGATCTTCGACAGCACCGGGGACTATCCGGCGGTGTGGGTGAGCGACGGCGCGACAGCGGTGCTCGACTCGTGCCGGGTGCACGACGTGCCGGACGCACTGTTCGTCCTGGATCGCGGCTCCCGCGCTGACGTCGTCGACAGCGACCTGTCCCAGGTGCGCAACACGGCCGTGTCGGTCAGCGACGGCGCCACGGCGCAGCTCGACGACTGCCGGATCCGGGACGCGGCCACCGGCGCCTGGTTCCGCGACCACGGCAGCGGCGGCACGCTCGACAACTGCACGGTCGACGGCACCCAGACCGGCGTGATCGTCACCAAGGGCGCCGACCCGACGATCGAGCGCTGCACCGTCGAATCCCCGGCGGAAGCGGGCTTCTACGTGTCGGCCGGCGGCCGGGGCAGCTTCCTGAGCTGCCGGGTGACGGGCAGCGGCGGCTACGGCTTCCATGTGATCGACGGCTGCCGTACGACGCTCAAGAAGTGCCGCACGGAGCGATGCGCGCGCGGGGGCTACGAGTTCGCGGACGCCGGCCCGGACGCCGAATCCGGCACGGGGCCGATCGTGGAGGACTGCACCAGCGACGAGAGCGGCGGTGTCCGGCCGGCCGCGACCCGGGAGCCGGCCGTCCAGACGACGAGCCCCTCGGGCGGCCTGCTGGGCGCGATTCCCGGGCAGCGCAGCACGGAACAGGAACCGCTCATCACGGCCATCGAGCCGGAGAGGCCCGTGCGCACCTCCACGGCCGTACTGGGCGAACTCGACGCCCTGGTCGGCCTGGAGAGCGTCAAGCGCGAGGTCCGCGCGCTCACCGACATGATCGAGGTGGGCCGGCGCCGGCAGCAGGCGGGTCTGAAAGCGGCCTCGGTCAAGCGGCATCTCGTCTTCACGGGCTCGCCCGGCACCGGCAAGACGACGGTCGCCCGGCTCTACGGCGAGATCCTGGCCTCCCTCGGCGTCCTGGAGAAGGGGCACCTCGTCGAGGTCTCCCGCGTCGACCTGGTCGGCGAGCACATCGGTTCCACCGCGATCCGCACCCAGGAAGCGTTCGAACGGGCTCGCGGCGGTGTGCTGTTCATCGACGAGGCGTACGCGCTGTCGCCGGAGGACGCCGGGCGCGACTTCGGCAAGGAGGCCATCGACACACTGGTGAAGCTGATGGAGGACCACCGGGACGCGGTGGTGGTGATCGTCGCGGGCTACACGGCCGAGATGGAACGCTTCCTGTCCGTCAACCCCGGTGTGGCGTCCCGTTTCTCACGGACCATCACCTTCGGCGACTACGGCCCCGACGAGCTGCTGCGGATCGTGGAGCAGCAGGCCGACGAGCACGAGTACCGGCTGGCGCCGGGCGCGTCGGAGGCTCTGCTGAAGTACTTCACGGTGATCCCGAAGGGGCCCGCGTTCGGCAACGGTCGTACGGCGCGGCAGACCTTCGAGGCGATGGTGGAGCGGCACGCGAGCCGGGTTGCCCAGGTCGCGGAGCCGACCACGGACGACCTGACGCTGCTGTTCCCGGAGGACCTCCCCGAACTGCCCTGATCGCGGCAGGTTCTACGGCGCCGGTTCCGGTCGCTGCCCCGGCACCTCCGGACGCAGCCGCTCCAGCAGTTGCTCGCGTTCCTGGGCGAAGACCGGGTCGGCCTGGTAGTCGGAGTGGCCCAGGATCGGGGCGGGCAGCGGGTGCTCGGCCGTACGACCGTACGCGAGGGGGTCCTTCAGGGGCTCGTGGTCCACTTCCGGGCCGCAGTCGCCGGGGAGCCGGACCGGGCCGCCGATCGGGTCGGTCAGGCGGTACAGATTGCGCCAGCAGGCGACCTCGCGATGCAGGGAGTTGAGCGCGGCGGCCCCGAAGTGGGCCGGGAACCAGCGGCCGTAGAGGCGCTCCAGCGGAGAGCCGTAGGTGAGCAGGGCGACCCGTTTGCGCACGGACGGCTTCAGCTGCCAGGCCGCCGCGGCGGCGAGCACACTGCCCTGGGAGTGCCCGGAGATCACCAGGCGGCCGCCGGCGCCGGGTCCAGGTGACCATGCGCCAGGTCAGGTCGGGCACCGCGCGTTCGGCGTAGCAGGGCGGGGCGAAGGGGTGGGCGGCGCGCGGCCAGAAGGTGCCGACGTCCCACAGGATGCCGATAGTGCGCCGCGCGGAGGCGTCCTTGTAGGCGCGCCGGCCCCAGGTGACGAACAGGATGAAGCCGAGTCCGACCAGCCAGGAGCCCAGGGCCTGCGCCGTCTGGGCCGCGCCGTGCACGACGGCGTACGTCTCGCTCGCCGCCTCACTGGGCGTCTGCTCGGTGGTGAGGCCGCCGACCAGCGCTCCGGCGCCCAGGAGCAGCGTGGCTGCGGAGACGACGGCGACGAGGAGCGGTGCCCGGTCGGTGAGGGCGGCCATCGCCCGGGTGCGGGCGATACGGCGGGTGCGTGCGGTGTCCGCGGGCTCGTTCGGGTGGTCGCGTTCGACCGTGCGCTCCTCGGCGCGGCTGACCCGCCAGGTACCCCAGGACAGCCAGCCGACCAGGGCGAGCACGGCCACGAGGAGCGGTGGGATCACGGACGCCTGCCAGGTCAGCAGGACGGGCGGGCCGGGGATCGAGGCCGCGGTACCGTCCAGCCAGTCGGCGACGCGCTGGGCGACACCGCCGGACATCACTCCGCCGAGCGCGCAGGCGAGCAGTGCGACGCACGGGCCGCCGAAGCCGCGCATCGCCGCGCGCGGGTCGCGGTGGGTGCGGTGCAGGAGGTGGGCGACCACGCCGAGGACGACGACGAGTACGCCCTGGGCCAGCGCGAGGGTGCCGAAGGCGGTGTCCCCGGGCAGCCGGCCGGCCGAGTGCCATCCCGGCCGTGACCACCCGGCGTACAGGAGGGTGAGCAGGAGCAGGAGCAGGGAGGCGAGCGGCAGGCGGCGCAGGAGAAGCTCGTCGAGATCCTCGTCGAGGCGGTTCTCCGTGCGGCCGCGGCGGCACACCACCCAGACCACGAAGGCCGCCCCGGCGAGCAGCGTCCCGACCACCAGCCAGCCGAGTGCGTCGATTAACTCTGACCCGCCCGGACGGCGGTCGAAGTGCGCGGCCGGTGTGGCGACCGCCGCCGCGACCGTGAGCAGGCCCGCCGCGGTGTGGGCGGCACGGAGCCGGGCCACCAGGCGGCGGCCGTACCAGAAGCCGGGCCGGCCCAGTGAGGTGCGGACGGTGTCGTCGTCCGGCCCGGCCGTGTCGGTCATCGGCGGCTGGGACTCGTACGCGCTCCAGGTGCGGCGGGCGAGGTACCAGAGCAGGCCGGTGAGCGCGGTCGGGACCAGCGCGGCCAGGGCGAGCCGGCGTCCCGGCGTGCTCCACCAGCCGTCGCCGGAGACGGCGGGTGAGAGGAAGCCCAGCCAGGAGTGGCGCCGGGCGCAAACCTCGACCCCCGCGCACTGCCAGGCCGCGAGGTCCAGGGCGACCTCGCAGGCCGCCGCCACCAGCAGCACGGTCAGGGTGAGTCCGGCGAGCCGGACCAGCAGGCCGTACACCTGGACCGCACGTTTCCGGCCGTGTGCGGCGGGACGCATCCAGTGCGCCAGGTTGACCACCATGAAGGGCAGCAGCAACAGCCACAGGGCGCGCGCGGCGTTGCCGGAGGTGAGGTTGCACCAGACGTACGCCTCGGGCACCGGCCGGCCACGGTAGTCCTCGGGTCTGTCCTCCGCGTCGACGTCCTCGGCGCGCCGGAAGACGGCGGCCGTGTCGTCGCCGGAGATCCGCACCGTGCGCGGATCGTCGAGCATGTCCTCGGGTGTCGTGCCGCCGACTCCGTGGACCAGGAGTTCCAGGTCGCACCCCGACTCCCGGAGCCGGGCGGCACGACCCCCGGCCTCGCCCCCGGCTGCCCGTTCCTGCGCTTGTTCCACTGTTCCCGCACTTCCCCCGTGACGCGCCGCCTGCCTCTGTGCTCGCGCGCATCAGGATCTCCGCTCGCGGGCTGTCGTACACCTCTCGTCACCGAATCTCCCCGATCCGTGTGACAAGCCGTGTGACGGCCGATGTCCGAATGACATGTGCGCGTCGATGCGGGTGGTGGCGCAACCGGCACCGACCCGTGAAAAGATGGGACGTCCGCGCACCGGAGCCAGGCGGAACGTCCTGGTCGGAGCCGGTGCGGCGGGCGTGTCTGAGGCCCCAGGCGAAAGGACCGGAGCGTACGTGAGTGAGAATCAGAACCTCCTCGCGGAGCAGCGCCGCGCCCTGATCCTGGACGAGGTCCGGCGCCGGGGCGGTGTCCGGGTCAACGAACTGACGCGCAAGCTCGGTGTGTCGGACATGACGGTGCGCCGCGACCTGGACGCGCTGGCCCGGCAGGGAGTCCTGGAGAAGGTGCACGGCGGTGCCGTGCCGGTGGTCGAGGCGAGCACGCACGAGCCGGGCTTCGAGGCCAAGTCGGGGCTGGAGCTGAGCGCCAAGGAGGACATCGCGCGGGCCGCCGCCCAGCTGGTCACGCCGGGGACGGCCATCGCCCTGTCGGGTGGTACGACGACGTTCGCGCTGGCGCATCAGCTGCTCGAGGTGCCCGATCTGACAGTGGTGACCAATTCGGTGCGGGTCGCGGACGTCTTCCACGCCGCGCAGCGCACCTCGGGGCAGCGGCAGGGCGCGGCCACGGTCGTGCTGACCGGCGGGGTGCGCACCCCGTCCGACTCGCTGGTGGGGCCGGTGGCCGACCGGGCGATCGCGGTGCTCCACTTCGATCTGCTGTTCCTCGGTGTGCACGGGATATCGGTCGAGGCAGGGCTGTCGACTCCGAACCTCGCGGAGGCCGAGACCAACCGGCGTCTTGTGCAGTCGGCGCGGCGGGTCGTGGTCGTGGCCGACCACACCAAGTGGGGCACGGTGGGCCTGAGTTCGTTCGCGACGCTGGAGCAGGTCGACACGCTGGTCACGGACGCGGGGATGCCGGAGGAGACGCGGGAGGAGATCTCCGAGCACCTCCGGCTGGTGGTGGCGGGCGAGCCCGGCGAGGGTGCAGACATCTGACGGGACGCGAGCTAGGGTGACCGGTCGACCGCCCTGTTCCTCCCGGAGTTCCACGAGAGGGTTCGCGTCCATGGCTCAGCGTCTGCGCCCGGTGGGAATCGACTTCGTCGAGACCGCGCCGGTCCGCCTCGTGTTCGCACGTGAGATCACCGCGGCACCGGACACGGTGTTCCGCGCGCTCGCCGACGACGTGCCCGGCTGGCCCGAGTGGTTCTCCGCGGTGACCTCGGCACGGGCGACCGACGGTGGACGCCGGATCGGCCTGCGGGGCGGCACGCGCTTCGAGGAGACGGTGATCGAGGCGAAGGCGCCGGTGCTGTACGCGTACCGGGTCGATGTCACCAACGTCCCCTGCGCCCGCGCCTGGATCGAGGAATGGCGCCTCACCCCGTCCGGCACGGGCACCCGCGTCCGGATGACGTTCGCCCTCGACGGAACCCCCGCGTTCCGCACGGCAGCCCGCCTGGCCCGCGCGGGCCTCGGCCGCTCGGTCGAGGGCGCCATCGGGGCACTCGACCGACGCCTGGCGGGTTAGGGCATGTAGGGATCTTCCAGTGCGGGAACGCACGGAGACAGCAGCGTCTCCGTGTGCACGGTGACGACGCCACGGACAAGCCGCAGGACCCGCACCTCGTTCTCGTACCCGGGGTCCTCGTCGTCCCGGACGTGGACGAGTCCATAGGACCCGGGCGCCACCGCCCCCACGTGGGCGAGCAACTCGGCGACGTCGGGCGAGCGGTGGTTGGCGTGGCCTCCCAGGTGGATGAAGGGCTCTCCGTTCATCCGCCTCAGGTCGAGCAGGTAGGGACTGGCGAGTTCGGCGACGTACGCCCGAAGCTCGTCGACGATGCGCGCGAGGCGGCCGTCTTCGTCGTCACCGGTGCTCTCCCGGACGGTGACCCAGCCGTGGTACTCGAACATGCGTCGCAGCCTAGATGATCCAACGACGGCCCCCGCCGGTCAGTCGGGCCACCTGCCCGTCTCCAGCAGGGAGTTGATCGCCATCGTGTATGGTGCGATGTCCAGGCCCTGCTCCTCGAGCCAGGTGTCCGAGTAGTACTTGTCGAGGTAGCGGTCGCCGGGGTCGCACAGGAGGGTGACCACGCTGCCCGTGCGGCCCTCCGTGACCATCTCGGAGATGATTTTCAGGGCGCTCCACAGTCCCGTACCCGTCGAGCCGCCCGCCTTGCGGCCGATGGCCCGCTCCAGGGCCCGTACGGCGGCGACGCTGGCCGCGTCGGGGACCTTCATCATCCGGTCGATCGCGCCCGGCACGAAGCTCGGTTCCATGCGCGGGCGGCCGATGCCCTCGATACGGGAGCCGCAGTCGCAGGTGACGTCCGGGTCGCCGGTGGTCCAGCCCTCGAAGAAACAGGAGTTCTCCGGGTCGGCGACACAGATGCGGGTGTCGTACTGCATGTAGTGGACGTAGCGCGCGATGGTCGCGGAGGTGCCGCCCGTACCGGCCGTGGCGACGATCCATGCCGGCTCCGGGAACCGCTCCAACTCCAGCTGACGGAAGACGGATTCGGCGATGTTGTTGTTGCCGCGCCAGTCCGTGGCCCGCTCGGCGTAGGTGAACTGGTCCATGTAGTGGCCGCCGGTCTCGGCCGCGAGGCGGCCCGACTCCTCGTACATCTTCCGTGAGTCGTCCACGAAGTGACACTGTCCGCCGTGGAATTCGATCAGCCGGCACTTCTCGGCGCTCGTCGTGCGCGGCATGACCGCGATGAACGGGACGCCGATGAGCTTGGCGAAGTACGCCTCGGATACGGCCGTGGAGCCGCTGGACGCCTCGATCACCGGGCGGCCGGGACGGATCCAGCCGTTGCACAGGCCGTACAGGAACAGGGAGCGGGCGAGCCGGTGCTTGAGGCTGCCGGTCGGGTGGGTCGACTCGTCCTTCAGATACAGATCGATGCCCCATCGCTCGGGCAGCGGGAAGCGCAGCAGATGGGTGTCCGCCGAGCGGTTGGCGTCGGCCTGGACCTTGCGGACGGCCTCTTTCAGCCAGCTCCGGTAGCCGGCGTCGCTGTGGTCGACGTCGAGGGTGGCGCCCGGCCGGGTCTGTGGGGTGGTGCTCACGGCGGTGCTCCTTACGCTTGGCGCCGACGTCGCCCTGCGCGGCCGACGCCCCGATCATAAGCACCTTCTGCACACCATCCCACCTGCATAAACACACCTTTGGGCCACCCAAAGGCCGTCCACGGGGCGAGGCAGGTGGCGACTCTTGGGGGGCGCATTGCAGCGCGTGCTCCAGGCCTGCGCGGGGGACGCGCCGTGCGTACTGGTGCCCGGCGCGAGGTACGGGCAGACTGCACCGGGCGGGACGAACGTCCCGGACGCGGACGCACACTGGATCACGACACGAGCCGGACGGCACCGGAGCGCGACCCTCGCGAGGTCCCGGTGCGGCGGCCGACGCGCACGAGGGGGCGGGACGTGATGGCCGAGCCGGAGTTCACGGCCACGGGCGTGCGGATCGGGAAGCGGCTGCGCTCGCTCACCCGGGCCGGACAGGTCAGGATCAACGGCGGCAGGCTGGAGTTGCTCACCAGTTACGGCAGTGAGATCGACAGTGCGCCGGTCCAGGCGGTGCGCGCGTCGAAGCCCTGGTTCGTCCCGGACGACCGGGCGCTCGCCGACCTCAACGGCAACCGGTATCTGCTGACGCTGGGCGATCACGATCCCGCTCCGGGCGAGCCGGGCCCGCCGGCGGCACGCCGGTTCATCGAGGCGGTGCGCCGGGCGGCGGGGCGCGGCGGGTGAGTCACGGCGAGTTGCGGGGCGATGTGTCCTGCGTCACTCTGGTCTCACGTCACTCTGGGTTTACCGGCGATAACGCTGCGAACCAGCCCGCCGGGCACGACAGCAGGCGGCCGTCCGGGCGAGGGCATCCTGCTGGATACGTACTCCGTGTTCTTCCGGACCTCAAGTCGGGGAGTCGCAGCCGTGATCAGTCACCCAAGCAGACACTGCACGGTGGAGCTCCAAGCCCTGCCGTCGCGGATCGGCCAGGTCCGCAGAATCGTATCTGCGCAGTTGCGCTACTGGCATCTGGACCCGTTGATCGACCGCGCCGCGCTCGGTGTGACGGAGTTGCTGACCAACGTGCACCGGCATGCGCAGCCCGACAAGTCCTGCACCGTCGAGATCGAGCTGCTGCCCGACCGCCTGACGGTCTCGGTGCGCGACCACGATCCGCGCCTTCCCGTGCTGGAGGAGGCGGAAGCCCTGGACACCACCGGGCGCGGCCTGGCGATGGTGGCCGCGGTCAGCGAGAGCTGGGGAGCCCGGCCGGACGGTGACTCGGGCAAGGTCGTGTGGTTCACCCTGCCCGCCGCCCCGGCGGCGAAGCCGCAGCCGGCCCGGCCGTCGCGCCGCGCCGTCGTGGAGGAACCCGCGCACCTGTTCACGGAGGTCGAACCTGTGGCCTGCGCTCCCGCTCCGGAACACGCTCCCGCCCGGCCGGCCGTTGTCGGCTGACCGGGCGGTGACCTTCTTCCGGTCGCCTCACTCGGCGGCGATGGCCCGCAGCACGTCCAGGCGGGCGGCCCGCCGGGCCGGGCGCAGGCCCGCGAGGGCGCCGGCCGCGAGGCCCACCAGCGCCACCACCACGAGCTGCGCGGGCGGGATCGCGAAGGCGAACGCGCTGTCACGGGCGCCGTCCGAGGCCTTCACGAGGACCCAGCCGAGGAAGGCGCCGAGGCCGAGCCCGCCGGCCGTGCCGAAGGACGCGACCAGGACCGACTCCCAGCGGACCATGGCCCGCAGCTGGGGCCTGGTCTGGCCGACGGCCCGCAGCAGGCCGAGTTCCCTGGTGCGTTCGTGGACGGCCAGCGTCAGCGTGTTGGCGATGCCGAGCAGGGCGATGAGCACCGCGAGGGCGAGCAGCGCGTAGACGAGCGTGAGCATCATGTCGATGCCGCCGGCCGAGGACTGCGCGTACTCCTCGCGGGTCTGCACCTGCGGGCTGCCGTACCGGTCCGCCACCTTCTGCACCGCGGCCTTGCCCGCGTCCGCGCTCACGCCGTCCTTGAAGGAGACGGCGACCAGCGTGTCGGAGTCCTGGGTGCGGTGCGGCGCCCAGGCCGCGCGGGTGATCACGTAATCGCCGGCGAGTTCGGACCGGCCGTAGACGGCGCGGACGGTGAAGTTCTGCGTCCTGGCGTCCGTGAAGGTGAGCCGGGCGGTGTCGCCGGGCACGAGGCCCATGCGGTCGGCCTCCTTCCGGGTGATGGCGATGCCGTCGGTGCCGAGGTCGCGCAGCGAGCCGCTGACCGTGCCGAGGTCGAAGGTGCGGGCCAGCGCGGCCGGGTCGGTGACGGTCAGGGCCCGGCCCTTGCCGTCGACCTCGGCGACGCCGCGGCCGAGTCCGACGGCGGTGTCCACCTCGGGCAGCCGCTGCACGGCGGGGGCCAGCCGGGGGCTGAGTCCGCTGCCGCCCGCACCGAACGACGGGGTGCTGACCGCGACGTCACCGGCGAAGGACCGGGACACGGTCTGGTCCATGGTGGCCTTCAGCGACGCGCCGAACACCGTGAACAGCGACACCACGGCCACGCCGATCATCAGGGCGCTCGCGGTGGCGGCCGTCCGCTTCGGGCTGCGCAGGGCGTTGCGCCGGGCGAGGGAGCCCGTCACACCGCGCAGCCGGCCGAGGGGGCTGCCTAGGACACGTACGGCCGCGGAGGACGCGACGGGGCCGAGGACGACGAACGCGACCAGGGCCAGCAGAGCACCGATTCCGGCCGGCCAGACGGACGGTGCGACCAGGACGCCGACGAGCGCCGTCGCGACCGCGACGGCCGCGAGAGCCGTGCCGGTCACCGCGCGGGCGCGGGAGGCGCCCGCGGCGTCGACGGCCGTCTCGCGCAGCGCGGCCAGCGGGGCGGTGCGTCCGGCGCGTACGGCGGGCAGCAGCGCGGAGCCCAGGCAGACCACGAAGCCGACCACGAGCGGCAGGACCATCGACAGGGTCTTGATGACCAAGTCGCCTTCGGGGAACGGGAATCCGATGGCAGGGAACAAGGCCTGGAGAGCGGCCGCGATCCCGATGCCGCCGGCGAGCCCGGCGAGGGACGCCGTCACGGCGACCACGCTCGCCTCGACCAGGGTCGACGCGGTCACCTGGCGGCGGGAGGCGCCGAGGGCGCGCAACAGGGCATTCTCCCGGGTGCGTTGGGCCACGATGATCGCGAAGGTGTTGTGGATGGAGAAGGTCGCGACCAGCAGGGCGACACCGGAGAAAACGAGCAGGAAGGTGGTGAAGATCGTCAGGAACTGGCTGGAGACCATGTCGGTGTTCTCCTGCGCCGACTCCTGGCCGGTGATGGCCTCGTCCCCCTTCGGCAGCACGGGAGTCAGCCGGTCGACGAGCGCGCTCTGACTCACTCCGGGGTCCGCCCGCACCTGGATGGTCGCCGCCTCGCCCGGCCGCGCGGTGAGGTACTTCTCGGCGTCCGACCGGGTCATGCCGGTGAAGGTCACCTGGGCCATGCCGTCCGCGCCGCCGAAGGTCGCGAGGCCCACGACGGTCACCTCGACGGGGTCGGGCGTGCGCAACGTCGTCGTGTCGCCGATCGTCAGGCCGCCCTTCTTCGCGGCACCGCGGTTGACGACGACCTCGCCGGACCTGGCCGGGGCGCGGCCCTCGGCCAGCCGGTAGGGGTTGAGCTGCGGGTCGGTGATCCAGTTGCCGGCGAGGGTGGGCGGTCCCTGGCCGCCGACGGGTTTGCCGTCGGCGCCGACGAGTTGGCCGGCGCCCTGGATGTTCGGGACGGCGGCGGCGACTCCGGGAACCTGCTCGATGGTGCGCAGCAGGTCCGTGCCGACCGGCCGGCGTACGCCCTGCGCCTCGCCGGGCGTCGTGATGGCCTCCGCGCTGCGCACGACGGCGTCGGTGCCACTGGTGGCCTCGCCGAACATCGAGTCGAAGCTCGCGCGCAGCGTGTCCCCCATGACCAGGGTCCCGGCGAGGAACGCGACGCCGAGGAAGACCGCGAAGAACGTACCGGCGAAGCGACGCTTGTGCGTGCGCAGCGAGGACAGGCTCAGGCGTACGGAGGTGTTCATGACCTCACCTCGAAGGCCTTCATGCGGTCGAGGACCAGGTCCGCCGTCGGGGCCTCCATACGGTCCACCAGGCGTCCGTCGGCGAGGAAGACGACCTCGTCGGCGTGGGCGGCGGCGACCGGGTCGTGGGTGACCATGACGACCGTACGGTTCATCTGCCGTACGGCGCGGCCGAGGAGGCCGAGGACCTCCTGGCCGGAGCGGGAGTCGAGGTTGCCGGTCGGCTCGTCGGCGAAGACGACGTCCGGGCGGCCGGCGAACGCCCGTGCCACGGCGACGCGTTGCTGCTGTCCGCCGGAGAGCTCGGACGGACGGTGATGCAGCCGGTCGCGCAGACCCACGACGTCGACGAGCGCCTCGATCCACTCCGGGTCTCCCCCGCCGCCCGCCAGATCCAGCGGCAGGGTGATGTTCTCCGCGACGGTCAGCGTCGGCACCAGGTTGAACGCCTGGAACACGAAGCCGATCCGGTCGCGGCGCAGCAGGGTCAGCCGGCGGTCGTCCAGGGAGCCCAGCTCGGTGTCACCGATGTAGGCGGCGCCCGAGGTGAGCGTGTCGAGACCGGCGGCACAGTGCATCAGGGTGGACTTGCCGGAGCCCGAGGGCCCCATGATCGCGGTGAAGCGTCCGGCGGCGAAGTCCACGTCCACACCGTCCAGGGCGCGCACGGCGGTGTCGCCGGAGCCGTACACCTTCACGGCGCCGACGACGCGCGCGGCCGTGCGTACGGAGGTCGCCTCGGTGGCCGTCGTCATGCCGCACCGCCCTTGCCCGTACGGCCGAACTGCTCGTCCAGGACGGACAGCCTGCGCCAGTACTCGTCCTCGTCGATCTCGCCGGTGGCGAAGCGCCGGCCCAGGATCGCGATGGGCGAGTCGCCCGACGGGCGTGCCGTGTCCATCGGCCGCCACGGGCCACCCCGGCCGCGCCGGACCGTGCGGCGCAGGACGGTCACGACGCCGAACGCGACGGCCGCCCAGATCAGCGGGAAGAACAGGATCCATGGGCCGGGGCCGCCGTCCCAGTGGGCCAGGGTCTGCATCTCGGGTCATCTCCCTGTGCGTGAGCGTCTTGTGGTGATGCCTCGAGACTGGCCGGTGAAGGGGGTCCGGGTCGTCGTACGGCCAGCGGCACCGGGCGTACCTCCCGGGGAGTACGAGCGGGCCTCACGGGTCATCCCGGGGATGCCCGCCGAACGATGGACGCTGTACCTACTGGTATGTACAGTGAGCCCATGAGCACTGCGGACCGACTGATCGAGTCCACTCGCGAGCTGCTGTGGGAGCGCGGGTACGTGGGCACCAGCCCCAAGGCCATCCTGGAGCGCGCGGGTGCGGGCCAGGGCAGCATGTACCACCACTTCAAGGGGAAGCCGGACCTGGCGCTGGCCGCGATCCGGCGCTCGGCCGAGGAGATGCGGGCTACCGCCGAGGGAGTACTCGACGGACCCGGAACACCGTACGAACGCATCGAGGCGTATCTGCTGCGAGAACGCGACGTGCTGCGCGGCTGCCCGATCGGCCGGCTGACGATGGACCCGGACGTGATCGCGAGCGACGAGCTGCGGGCGCCGGTCGACGAGACGCTCGACCGGGTCCGCGAGCGGATCGCCGGAATCGTCGAAGAAGGCAGGGAACAGGGGCAGTTCGCGCCCTCGCTGGACGGCGAGGAGATCGCCGCGACCGTCCTCGCGACCGTACAGGGCGGCTACGTCCTGGCCCGCGCCTCCGGCTCCCCGGCCGCCTTCGACGCGGGCGTGCGGGGCCTCCTCGCACTGCTCTCTCCCCGTCACGGGGCCGACCGGACCACCCAGGAAGGCTGACGCCATGCACGCGGTGCAGTACGAAGTGACGCTCCCCGCCGACTACGACATGGACATCATCCGCACACGCGTGGCCCGCGTCGGCCACCTGCTCGACGACTGGGAGGGGCTCGGGTCGAAGGCGTATCTGATGCGCGAACGCGGGGTGCACGGTTCGCCCGTCAACCAGTACGCGCCGTTCTACCTCTGGAACACGACGGAGGGCATGAACAACTTCCTGTGGGGAGGTGCCTTCCAGGGGCTCGTGAACGACTTCGGGCGGCCGGAGGTACGGCAGTGGAGCGGGCTGGCGTACGAGGCGGGCGGCGCGGCGGGCTCCCCTGCCGTGCTCGCGGTACGGCGGCGGCAACCGGTGCCGGACGGTGTGGAGTTGTCCGGGCTGATGGAGGACGTCGTGCGGGAGACACGGCAGTCGGCGGCGGCGGACGGCGCCGTGCTCGCGGCGGCCGCCGTGGACACGGCGTGTTGGGAGCTGGTCCACTTCTCGCTCTGGGACCACGATGCGCCGAAGGCCGACGGCGACGTGTTCCAGGTGCTGCATCTGTCGGCGCCGGGCCTCGACCGTGTGCCGCGCGGACGGCAGTGGTGAGTTCCGCCCCGGCCGTCCGTACGGTGCTCGGTGACATAGGGCCCGAGGAGCTGCGTGTGTGCGACGCGCACGACCATCTCTTCCTGCGCAGCCGCCGGTTGCCTGGGCAGGAGCTGGTGGACGCCGGTGCCGCGCGGGCCGAGCTTGAGGCGTTCCGCGCGGCGGGCGGGGCGGGCGTGGCGCAGTGGACGCCGTACGGGATGGGGCGGCGGGCCGCGGACCTTCCCGAACTGTCGCGTGCGACCGGGGTACACGTGGTCTGCGCGACGGGCCTGCACCAAGCGGCGCACTACGACCCGGAGTTGCTCGACGGGCTGCGCGGCCGCCTGGCAGAGATGTTCATCTCCGAACTGACCGAGGGCATCGGCACGTCGGGCGTCCGCGCCGGGTTCGTCAAGGTAGCGGGCGGCTTCCACGCACTCGACGCACATGCGCGCTGGACGATGACGGCAGCGGCGGAGGCGCACCACGCCACCGGCGCCCCCATCGCTGTCCATCTGGAGCTGGGCACGGGCGCGCTCGACGTGCTGGACCTGCTGTGCGGGGAGTCGGCTGTTCCGCCGGACCGGGTGATCCTCGGACACCTCAACCGCTTCCCCGACCCCGTGATCCACCGTCAGGCGGCCGAGTCGGGCTGCTGGCTGGCCTTCGACGGCCCGTCCCGCGCCCATCACCCCACGGACTGGCAGATGCCGGACGCCGTACGGGAGCTGGCCGAGTCCGGCTTCGGGCACCGGCTCCTGCTGGGCGGGGACACCGTGGTCGCCGGGGCACGCTCGGTGGACGGCGGGCCCGGGATGCCGTATCTGCTGCGGCGGGTACGGCCGCGGCTGGCGGCGGAGCTGGGGCCGGAACCGGTGGAGCGCATTCTCACGGACAATCCGGGCCGGGCGTTCGCCGCCGTGTGGCGGTGAGAGCGGGGATCCCGGCGCGTCTCACTGAAGCGCTCCCAGCGGATCGTCCAGGACCGGCTGCCAGGCCAGCTCCGCCGCGCCGACCAGGCTGTCGTGGTCGAGGGTGCAGGGGAGGATGGGGACTCCGCCGCTCTGGCCCCAGAGGCTGCGGTCGGCGACGACAGCGTGGAGGCGTTCGGGGTCGGCGTCCAGCAGGGTGCGGTGGAGGCCGCCCAGGATGATGCGGTCCGGGTTGAGGATGTTGACCAGGCCGGCGAGGCCGAGGCCCAGGCGGTCGATCAGGGCCTCCGTCGCCGTGCGGACCGTCGGGTCGGCGTAGTGGTTGCGGATCAGGTCGTTGGCCTGCTGGAGGAGGGAGACCTCGGGGCCCGGGTCGCGGCCCGCCTCGATCAGCAGCGCCAGCGGATCCGCCTCGACGTCCAGACAGCCGCGGCTGCCGCAGTGGCAGGGGCGGCCCTCGGGGTTCACAGTGAGGTGCCCGACCTCCAGGGCGAGACCCGAACTGCCCGTGTGCAGCCGCCCGTCGAGGACCAGCGCGCCGCCGACGCCCCGGTGTCCGGTGGCCACGCACAGCAGGTCGCGCGCGCCCCGGCCCGCGCCGTGCCGGTGTTCGGCGAGCGCCGCCAGGTTGACGTCGTTGCCCGCGAACGCCCGGCCCTCGATCCCCGCCGCCCGTACGCACTCGGCGAAGATCCGGCGGACCGGTGCGCCGACCGGCCAGGCGAGGTGCAGGGGGTTGAGGGCCAGGCCCTCGGGTTCGGCGACGGCCGACGGCACGGCGAGTCCCGCGCCCACACAGCGCCGGCCCGTCGTGCGCAGCAGTTCCGCGCCCGCCTCGACGACCGAACCCAGCACCTTCGCCGGATCCGCGTCCACAGTCTCGCAGCCGGGCGCCGTGGCCACGATACGGCCGCCCAGACCGACCAGCGCGGCCCGGAAACCATCGGCGTGCACCTGCGCGGCGAGCGCGACGGGCCCGTCCTCGGCGACCTCGAGGCGGTGCGAGGGGCGGCCCTGGGAACCGGCCGCCGCGCCCGGCCGGGCGTCGACCCGGATCAGGCCCAGCGCCTCCAGCTCGGCCGCCACCGCGCCGGCCGTCGCCCTGGTGACGCCCAGTTCTGCGGTGAGGACGGCCCGGGTCGGGGCGCGTCCCGTGTGCACGAGCTCCAACGCGGGCCCGAGCGCGCCGCGCCCCCGGTCCAGTCGCGTCCTCGAGGTGGTTCCTTCCCCCGCCGTCCGGGGGTCCGCCTTGCCGCTCATGAGGGCGAGTCTCCCATGATCCGTACCGTGCTCGTCCGTCGTCGCCACCTAGAAGCCACTCACGCGCAGGGTGATGTTCAGCCGCCCCGTGAGTCCCAACGCGGGTGGCGCCGTGCCGGGGTGGACCCGCGGCACCCCGTGGTACGCGAGCCGGGACGGACCACCGAAGACGAACAGGTCCCCGCCGCGCAGTTCGACGTCCGTGTACGGCCTGGCCCGGGTCTCGGTGTTGCCGAACCGGAAGACGCAGGTGTCGCCGAGGCTCAGTGACACCACCGGGGCGTCGGACCGCTCGTCGCCGTCGCGGTGCATGCCCATACGGGCGTCCCCGTCGTAGAAGTTGATCAGCGCGATGTCGTACGCCGCCCCGGCCGCGGCCTCCGGACCGAGCGCATCGGCGACCGCCCTGCGGCCGAGGTCGCCCAGCCAGGAGGGGAAGGGTTTCACCGGCGTCCCGTCGCCGTCGACGACGGTGCGGGCGTAGGCGTACGGATACCAGTGCCAGCCCAGGCACACCTGGCGCGCGGTCATCGTGCCGCCGCCCGGTGTGCGGACCGTGCGCAGGCCCGCGGGCGGACGCGCCCACTCCCGGCAGGCCGCGAGCAGCTCGCGCTGCGCGTCCGGGTCCAGCCAGTCGGGCACGTGCGCGGCGCCCGGGGCGATCTGCGCGCGCTGTCTGGGGAACAGTTCCGCCTCCACGTCCTCCATCCTGCCCGAAGGATCCAGCCGACCGGCCCTGAGCTGGGGCTCCGCTAGCCTGGACGCACGATGAACGACCGTATGACGACTCCGTGGGGCGAGTTCGAGCTGTCCCGTTTCCCCGAGGATCCACGCGACCGGCTGCGTGCCTGGGACGCCTCCGACGCGTATCTGCTGCGGCACCTGTCCGAGGAGCGGATCCCCCTGTCCGGCGCGGTCGTGGTCGTCGGGGACCGCTGGGGCGCGCTGGTGACGGCGCTGGCGGAGCACCGGCCGGTGCAGGTCACCGACTCGTTCCTCGGCCGGGAGGCGACGCGCGCGAACCTCGCACGGGCTGGCGTCGAGCCCGGTGCCGTGGGTCTGCTCACCACGCAGGATCCGCCGCCGGAGCGCGTCGACGTGCTCCTCGTCCGGGTGCCGAAGAGCCTGGCGCTGCTCGAGGACCAGCTGCTGCGGCTCGCCCCCGCCGTGCACGCGGGCACGGTCGTCGTCGGCACGGGCATGGTGAAGGAGATCCACACCTCGACGCTCCAGCTGTTCGAGCGGATCATCGGCCCGACCAGGACGTCGCTCGCGCGGCAGAAGGCCCGGCTGATCTTCAGCACCCCGGAGCCGTCGCGGGAGCGCCCCGCCAACCCGTGGCCGTACACGTACGACCTGCCCGAGGGCATCGGTCCGGTGTCGGGGCACCCGGTCGTCAACCACGCGGGTGTCTTCTGCGCCGACCGGCTCGACATCGGCACCCGGTTCTTCCTCGGCCATCTGCCCGAGACCCGGGGCGTGCGCCGGGTGGTGGACCTGGGGTGCGGGAACGGTGTCGTGGGTACGGCGGTGGCGCTGGCCGATCCCGAGGCCGAGGTGCTGTTCGTGGACGAGTCGTACCAGGCGGTGGCGTCGGCGGAGGCGACGTACAAGGCCAACGGGGTGCCCGGGCACGCGGAGTTCCGGGTCGGCGACGGGCTGGCTGGGGTCGCCGCGGGCAGCGTGGACGTCGTGCTGAACAATCCGCCGTTCCACTCGCACCAGGCGACCAGCGACGCGACCGCCTGGCGGATGTTCACCGGGGCGAAGCGCGCGCTGCGGCCCGGCGGCGAGCTGTGGGTGGTCGGCAACCGGCATCTGGGCTATCACGTGACGCTGCGGCGGCTGTTCGGCGCCAGTGAACTGGTGGCCAGTGACTCGAAGTTCGTGGTGCTGAAGGCCGTCAAGCAGTAGCGTCCGCGTGCAACGCCCGGGGTGAGACGCCGAGTTCGCGGCGGCACGCCTTGTTGAAGGCCTGCAGGTCCGGGATGCCGACGGACGCGGCAACGGCGGGGATGGACAGGGTCGTGGCGTGCAGCAGGTGACGGGCCCGGTCGAGTCTGCGCCGGCGGATGTGCGTGACCACGGTGTCGCCGGTGGCGGCGCGGAAGAGCCGGGTCAGATGGTTGTGCGAGACGCCTGCCGCGCGGGCGACGTCCGGGACGGTGAGCGGTCCGGCCAGGTGCGCCTCGATGTGGGCGAGGGCGGCGCTGACCGCCGGGTGCGTGCCGGGGCGCCGCTGTGCTGCGGGGGCCAGGTGGGCGATGCGCCACAGGGCGGTCCGGATCTCGGCGCGGGCGCGTTCGGGCTCGCGCGGGGCGGCGGTCACGGCCTGCCGCACCAGGGCGGTGAGCAGGGGCAGTTCGGGTCCGGTGTCCTGGACGACGGGGACGGTGCGGGCAGGGCCGGTGGTGGCCGGGATGCGCAGATGGGCGTAGAGGTGTTCGGAGCGGCCCCGGTAGCGGAAGTGGACGGTCGTGTCCGGCGGGACGAGGCTCACCCGTCCCGGGCGGACGATGTGCGGCGTTCCGTCGACGACGAGTTCGGCGTCGTAGGCGTAGAGGTGCAGTTGCCACAGCTCCGGCAGCCGGAAGACGTCCGTGGGGCTCGCGACGCCGTGCACACCCACCCCCGCCTGGGCCACGACGGGCGGTTCGCCGAGGTGGAGGCGGGTGTGGCGCATGGCGGGAACGTATCAGGGGTGGGAGCGGGCGAGGACGTGGATGATCCGTGTGACCTCGCGGACCATCGCCTCCCGGCCGACGGCCAGGTACTTGCGCGAGTCGACGGCCTCCGGGTGGTCGGCGAGGAAGTCCCGGATCGCGGCGGTCATCGCCACGTTGAGGGCGGTGCCGACGTTGACCTTGGCCATGCCGCCCGCGACCGCCGCGGCCAGTCCGTCGTCCGGCACCCCGGAGGAGCCGTGCAGGACGAGCGGCACGGGCAGGGCGGCCGACAGCCGTTCGAGGAGGTCGTGGTCGAGGGCGGCGGTGCGGGTGGTCATCGCGTGGACGCTGCCCACGGCGACCGCGAGGGCGTCGACACCGGTGTCGGCGACGAACGCGCGGGCCTCGTCGGGGTCGGTACGGGCGCCGGGTGCATGGGCGTCCAGCGGCGGCTGCGCGGCATTCCCCCGTCCACCCTGCCCTGCTTTGCCGCCGACCTCGCCCAACTCGGCCTCGATCCAGAGGCCTTGGGAGTGGGCCCAGTCGGCGGCGGCCCGGGTGGCGGTGAGGTTCTCGGCGTACGGCAGGCGGGCCGCGTCGTACATCACGGAGCCGAAGCCTGCACCGGGCGCCTGGCGCAGCAGGTCGTCGCTCTGGACGTGGTCGAGGTGCAACGCGACCGGCACGGCCGCACGCTCGGCGGCGGCGACGGCCGCGCGGGCCAGCGGGAGCAGCCGTCCGTAGCGGAACTTCACGGCGTTCTCGCTGACTTGGAGGACCACAGGCGCGCCCGCCGCCTCGGCGCCGGCGATGACGGCCTCGACGTGTTCCAGGGTGATGACGTTGAACGCGGCGACGGCGGAGTGCGCCGCTGCGGCGCGGGTGACCAGCTCACCGGTGGGTGCGAGGGGCACGGTCTCTCCTTTCGGGCCGGATCTTCCCTGTCGGTCAGGGGGCGAGGATCACCGAGCGCGTGAGGTGACGGGGCCGGTCGGGGTCGAGGCCGCGGCGGGCGGCGACGGCCACGGCGAGCCGCTGGGCGCGGACGAGTTCGGCGAGCGGGTCGAGCGAGCCCTGGATCCACAACCCGCCCGTGGCGCGCACCTGTTCGGCGAGCCCTTCGGGTGCCACGTCGAGCGTCCAGGTGGCGGTGCCGTGGGTGGTGATGCTGATGGGGCCGTGTCGGTACTCCATCGCCGGGTAGGCCTCGGTCCAGGACAGTGAGGCCTCGCGCATCTTCAGCCCGGCCTCGTTGGCGAGCCCGGTACTCCAGCCGCGGCCGAGGAAGGTGAACTGGGTGCACTCGACGAGGCCCGCGGGCAGCGGAGTCGACAGCGCGGTGCGGGCGTCGGCGACGACGGCGTCCGTGTGCAGGCCGAGGTGGGCGCGCAGCAGGGTGAGGGCGGTGGTCGCGAACCGGGTCTGCACGACGGAGCGTTCGTCGGCGAAGTCCAGCACGACCATCTCGTCGGCCGCCGCCATCACCGGGGTCTCCGGGTCGGCGGTGACGGCGGTCGTTTGGGTACGCCCCTTCAACTGCCCCAGCAGATCGAGCACTTCGGTGGTGGTGCCGGAGCGGGTGAGGGCCACCACACGGTCGTACGAGCGGCCGTACGGGAACTCGGACGCGGCGAAGGCGTCCGTCTCGCCCAGGCCCGCGCCCTCGCGCAGGGCTGCGGCGGCCTGCGCCATGAAGTACGAGGTGCCGCACCCGACGATCGCCACCCGCTCCCCCGGCGCCGGCAGCGCACCGGCGTGCCCCGTCGCCAGCTCGGCCGCGCGGGTCCAGCACTCGGGCTGGCTGTTCAGCTCGTCCTCGACATGGGTCATGCCGCGCCCCTCCGCTGCTGATTTTTCCTGCAAGATATAGCGAAGTTTCGAGCATAATCAAGCATTTGACGAGGTGGGGTGCGCTAGGGTCGCGGAGGATCGAGGAACGGAGGCCGCGGATGTCGCGCGACGCCCGCTGGAAGGCGCTGCTGGAGCTGCTCGTCGAGCGCGGCCGGCTGGACGTCGAGGAGGCGGCCGCCGAGTTGTCGGTCTCGGCCGCGACGATCCGACGGGACTTCGACCAGCTCGCCGAGCAGCAGATGCTGGTGCGCACCCGGGGCGGTGCGGTGGTGCACGGGGTCTCGTACGAGCTGCCGCTGCGCTACAAGACGGCGCGCCGCGCCTCCGAGAAGCAGCGCATCGCCGAGGCGGTGGCCGGCCTCATCGCGCCCGGCGAGGCCGTGGGCCTGACCGGCGGCACGACCACGACGGAGGTGGCCCGCGCACTGGCCGTGCGCGCCGATCTCACCACCGGCTCACCTGCGTTGACCGTCGTGACCAATGCGCTCAACATCGCCAACGAACTCGCCGTGCGGCCCCAGTTCAAGATCGTGGTGACCGGCGGGGTCGCACGCCCGCAGTCGTACGAACTCATCGGGCCGCTCGCGGACGGTGTGCTCGGGCAGATCACGATCGACGTGGCCGTGCTCGGGGTGGTCGCCTTCGACGCGACGCACGGCGCGGCGGCGCACGACGAGGCGGAGGCCGCGATCAACCGGCTGCTGTGCGAACGAGCGGAGAGAGTGATCGTCGCGGCGGACTCCAGCAAGCTGGGGCAGCGGGCGTTCGCCCGGATCTGCGGGGCCGAGCTGGTGGACACGCTCGTGACGGACACGGCGGCGGCACCGGAGGCGGTGCGCCGGTTCGAGGAGGCGGGGATCCGGGTCGTCGTCGTGTGACCACCCGTCGCGCGGTGTCAGATCCAGCCGGGGACGACCCGCACGAATCCCGCGCCCCGCTGGTCGTTGCAGCCGATCTCGGGCCGGCCGGCGGGGTCGGGCCAGGCCTGCTGTGCCTGGAGGGCGACGCTGACCAGCGTCATCAGGAGGTCGACGTCGCTCGCCGCGTCGAGACGTATGGTCACCCACTGCGAGCCCGGCACGATGCGGATCGCGCCCGCGCTCCGGAGGTCGTCGGCGAACCGCCGGATGGCACGGGTGGTGAGATGCAGGTCCACATCGCGATCCGAGTGGAAGTGGACGATCTCGCCCTGCAGGGAACTGAGCCCCTGTCCCAGACCGCAACTCGGCACGGCCTGTCGCAGGTCGGGCCAGGTCGCCAGTTGCGCGAGCGCGCGCGAGGCCAACGTCATGGGCCCATCATGGCTTGCTCACCATCTCGCAACCAGTTCGTTCGCCGGCATTAACCAACCTGTTTCGACAGTTTGTCCGAACATGCACCAAAGGAGCGAGCTTGCGGCCGCGTTTCGCGGCAGGGCGGAGTCGCACGGCGAACGGCGGGACATGCGGCGCCCGTTGGCCGACACGCGGAATCGCGCGGGACGGTGAGACGACGGCGGTCATCGGCGACGCGGCGGTGCGGGCCGTTCCACGGCGCCCCTCCACGTACGAGTGGTTCTGGACGCGACGGCATCACGCAAGTTCCGAGTGGGCATACCGCGGGCCGGTCGGGCCCTTGCGGACATCTCTTCCCGCACATTCCCTCTTCATTTAGGATTCAACTACAGGCGGTGCAGCAAGGAGGTCGCACCATGACGGAACTCGGTCTGGCCGACACGGTCGGGATCCTGCGGCAGCCCGGAGTACGGGGGCGCACCAGCAGTTCGGGGCTCGGATGGGAACGCCTGTATCTGTCCGCGCAGGCGGAGGAGCCCTACCGGGCGGCCTTCGAGCCCGCGGCCACACATCTGCTGATCCTGCACCTCAACGGGCCCGTCACGGTGAGCCGGGGCCGGGGCGCGGCGACGCGGTCACGGACCGTTCCGGCCGGCGGTCTCTTCCTGCAGCCCGCCGGACGCACCCTTTCCGTGGAACTGTGCGGCCAGTTGGACACGATCCACGCCTATCTCACGGACGACGCGCTGCGCGAGGCGAACGACGGGCGCCCCGTGGAGCTGTCCGAGGAGCTGGGGGCGACGGATCCGCTCGCCGAGCAGCTGATGCTCTCGCTGGAGGGCGCCGTGCGAGCGTGGGAGCCGGCGGCGCGGACGTACACCGACCAGCTGACCTCGATGCTCGCCGCGCAGCTCGTGCGCCGGCACCACGCCGGTACCCCGGCGCCGCGGGCCGCACCGTGCGGGCTGTCCGAGCGGCAGCTGTCCGCCGTGCGCGATCTCATGGAGGAGCGGCTGGCCGAGCCCCTGCCGATCGCGGACCTCGCCGCCGCGGCCTCGCTGAGCGGCAGCCAGTTCACCCGGCAGTTCCGGGTGAGCACGGGTCGGTCACCGCACCAGTACCTGCTCAAGCTGCGCCTGGAGCGGGCGTGCCGGCTGCTGCGGTCGGGCTCCCTGCCGATCGCCGAGGTGGCCGTGGACTGCGGTTTCTCGCATCAGGAGCACCTCACCCGGGTGATGCGCGCCCGGCTCGGCACGACGCCGGCCGCCCTGCGCCGCACCGGCTGAGGGGGGGCGACGACCGCCGTACGTCAGCGTTCCGCGTTCCTGTCCCCGGCTGAGGACGGCCGACCGCCGTACGTCAGCGTTCCGCATTCCGCTCCCCGGCTGACGGTCGCGGTCGTACGTCAGCGCTCCAGCACCAGGGCCCGCGGGGCGGCGCCATGGACCTCGTCCACGGCGTCCGCCGCGTCAGGGCCGCGCCGTGGAACACGAGGTTGCCGTGCCGGTCCCCGCGCGCGGCCCGTGGTCGACGCCGTCGAAGGTGCGTATCTCCTTGGGCGGCGAAGCCACGGCGACAGACCCTCCCCCCGGACGCCGTACAGGAGGTGCCCCGAGGGCCGTACCGCCACGGCAGTCCGCCCTCGGCGACCTGGGTGCCGACGCCGGCCGGGGTGTAGAAGGCCGGTATGCCGCTGCCGCCGGCCCGCAGCCGCTCGGCGAGGGTGCACTGCGGGGTCAGTTCGACCTCCAGCTCGCCCGCGAGGTACTGGCGCGCGAACTCCTTGTTGTCGCCGATGTACGAGCCGGTGACCCGGGCGATACGGCCCGCGGCCAGCAGGATGCCGAGGCCGCGTCCGTCGACGCCGCAGTTGTTCGACACGACCGTGAGGCCGCTCGCGCCGGCCGCGTACAGGGCTCCGATGAGAACCTCGGGGACGCCGCTCAGGCCGAAGCCGCCGACGGCGAACGACTGGCCGTCCCGCGCGTCCGCCAGGGCCTCTTCGGCCGAGGCCACCTGCTTGTCCATGTCATCGCCCCAGGATCCGGCGCAGGGCGCCGAGGAGTTCGTCCCGCGCCGCCGCCTCCGAGTCGGGCGCGTCGGCGCGCCGCCAGGCAACATGGCCGTCCGGGCGCACCAGGAGAACGCCCTCCTCGCCGATCTCGCTGACGCGACTCCATTCGCCGTACGCGTCACGGGAGTTGCCGTCGCCGACGCGCACGAACCGCAGCGGGACACCGAGTTCGTCCCGGCTCGCGCTCGCCGCGGCCTCCCAGACATGACCCGACAGTCCGGTCAGCACGGCGAAGACGCCCTTGCCGACGACGTCGAGTGTGGAGACGCGCTCGCCCTCGGAACCGACGAGCCAGGCGTGCGGGAGCTTGGCGCCGGGCCGGGTGGTCGGACGGTGGACCAACTCCTGGTCTTGGACCCAGACTTCGGCAGGGCTGTCGTCGGGCAGGACAGCGGTGGAGTCGTAGCGCTGGTTCATCTCGACGCCGTGCGCGTTGAACTCGTAGTTCTTGAGCTGGATCGCCTCTTCCAGCAGACGCCGCTTCTTGGCGCCCTCGGAAGTACGGGACCCGAGGGCCGCGAGCCCCTCGGCGATGGCCTGCTCGTCGCTGCCGGCGCCGACGCCGAGCACGTCGAAGATCGGGCCGAACTGGTCGCGGCTCAGATTGGCCCGGTCGACGATCTGCCGTCCGACAGGTGCGCGTTCGGCGGTGTAGCTGTCGAGGAGCGAAGGTCCGGCCTCGCCACGGACCACCATGGCGAGCTTCCAGGCGAGGTTGTACGCGTCCTGGATCGAGGTGTTGGAGCCGAGCCCGTTGGACGGCGGATGACGGTGCACTGCGTCCCCGGCACAGAACACCCGGCCGGACGAATAGGCCTTGGCGTAGGTGTGGTTGACGGTCCACAGCGAGGTCGACGTGATCTCCACGGGCAGGTCGGGGTCGCCGACGAGGTCGCGGACGATCCGCCGCGCCTCCTCCTCGGTCACCTCCGGCGGCGGCTGTTCGATGTCGTACCCCCACACGAGCAGCCACTCGTTCCACGGCCGGACCATGCGGACGAGACCCATGCCGATGCCGCCGGTCTCCGCGCCGGGCCGCAGCACCCAGTACAGGACGCTGGGCCGGTGCGAGCAGTAGCGGGCGAGGTCGGCCTTGAAGACGATGTTCATGCTGCCGGCCTTGGCCGTCCGCCCGTCGAAGGGCAGCCCGAGCTGCTCGGCGATCGTGCTGCGTCCGCCGTCGGCGCCCACGAGATAACGGGCCCGTACGGTGAACTCGTCGCCGCGGACCCGGTCGCGCAGCCGGGCCGTGACGCCGTCCTCGTCCTGGGTGAAGTCGAGGAACTCGGTGTCGAAACGGACCTTGGCGCCGCGAGCGGCCGCGTTGCTCACCAGGATCGGCTCCAGATAGGTCTGGGGCAGGTCGATCATCTGGCTGGGGCTCTTGGAGGCGTACTCGGTGGCCGACGCGGGTCCGGTGCCCCAGCTGCGGATACGGCCGATCTCCTGCCCGGTGAGCGCGGTGCACAGCACCGTGTCGCCCATGAGGTGCGACGGGCTGCCGAGGGCGAGTGCCTCGGACTCGACGCCGAGGTCGCGCAGGACCTCCATGGTGCGCTGGTTGGTGATGTGGGCGCGCGGGGTGTTGGCCAGCCAGCCGTACTTCGTCACCAGCAGGGTGCGGATGCCGTAGGTGGCGAGCAGCAGGGCGGTCGAACCGCCTGCGGGGCCACTGCCGACGACGAGGACGTCGGTGTCGTAGGCGGCGGGTGCCTTGGATGTGGTCATGGGCGGAGGCTCCTCGTGCGGTCGGCCAGGGGGGCGATGCGGAAGGTGTAGTCGAGCCGGCGCCACTCCCCGTCGACGGGGCGGCCGTCGGGGGTGGGTCCGGTGTGCGGCGTGAAGTCGACGACGAGTTCGTCCTTGACGCCGAAGACCGTGTCGCTGTCCAGGTAGTCGCCGCCCGCCACGAACAGCTGCGTGACGAGCTTGCGGTGACCCGGCGCGTCGATCATGAAGTGAAGGTGGGGTGCCCGGTAGCGATGGCGGCCGACGGCGGCGAGCATGTGCCCGACCGGGCCGTCCCCGGGGATCGGGTAGGCGGCCGGGAGGATCGACCAGAAGGTGAGCCGTCCCCCGGTGTCGGTGCGCAGCCGGGCGCGCAGCACCGGCCCGTCCAGGTCGGGGAGTTGGACGTCGTAGAAGCCGTCCTCGTTGGACTGCCAGACGTCCACGACGGCGTCCTCGAGCGGTTCGCCGTCGGTGTCCGTGATCCGTACGTCGACCCACAGCGGTGTGCCGGGCAGTCCCCCGGCGATGTCGCTGCCGTGCTCGGCCTCGGGCGGGCCCGGTGTGTAGAAGGGGCCGAGCACGGCGGACGGAGTGGTCGTGGGCGTACGGGAGTTGGTGAGCAGGTCGACCGCGCTGGAGACGCCGAGGGTGTCCGAGAGGAGCACGAACTCCTGCCGGGTATCCGTGCAGATCTGGCCGGTGCGGGTGAGGTAGTCGATGGCGTACTGCCATTCGGCGTCGGTGACGTCGTTGGCGGCGACGAAGGCGTGCAGACGCCGGACGAGGTCGCTGAGCAGGGTGCGGACCCGGGCGTCGGGCGCCTGGCCGAAGCCGGCCACCACCTGCTCGGTGAGCCGGGCCAGCTTGGTCTCGGTGGACGACGGTCCCTCGGGGCGGCGTCCGTGCCAGGCTTCGGTCAGCAGCTCGGTGATGCCCTCGGCGGTCACCGGGCGCGGGTTGGGGTACGGCGTCGACGTGGCCAGTTCCGCGGCACGGTCGAGGCCGGCCTGAGGCATGCCGAGGTCGCGCAGCGAGGTCGGCCCGCCCAGGGAGGCGACCAGGTCGTACATGCCCGAGGGTGCGTCCGGGACGCCGAGGGCGTCGGCGATGCGGCGCATCACGTCGGGGGCCGCCTCGGCGTTGTAGGCCATGACGTGCGGCAGGACGACGGTGTGGGTCGGGGCGTGCGGCAGGTCGAAGCTGCCGCCGAGGGTGTGGCACAGCTTGTGGTGCAGGCCCATGCCGACCGTGGCGAGACAGATTCCGGCGAGCCAGGCGGCGTGCAACAGGTCGGCGCGTGCCTCCCCGTCGGCGGGGTTCTCGGCGAGGCGGGGCAGAGAGCGTGCGACGAGGGAGATCGCGTCGAGCGCCTGCCGGTCGGTGACCGGGTTGGCGTCGGCGGAGTACAGGGCCTCGACGGCGTGCGCGAGGGCGTTGACACCGCTCGTGATCGTGAGGGGCAGCGGCAGGGTGAGGGTGAAGTCGACGTCGTAGACGACGGTTTCGGGGAGGATCTCCGGGGAGGACTGTGTGACCTTGCGGCCGTCCCGGGTCTCGCCGAGCACGGGGGTCACCTCGGAGCCGGCATAGGTGGTCGGCAGGATCACCTGCGGAAGACCGGTGCGCAGGGCGAGGGCCTTGGACAGTCCCGTGGTCGAGCCGCCCCCGAGGGCCACGATGCCGTCGGCGGAGGACTCGCGGAGCACGGCGAGGGCCTGCTCCGTCACCTCCACCGGGGTGTGCATGGCCGCGCCGCCGAACTCCGCCGCCAGGCGGCCGCCGAGCGCCTCACGGACCCGCGCGGTGGCCGCCTCGAGATGCGGGCCGGACAGCAGCAGGACCCTGTCGCAGCCGAGCCGCTCCACCTCCTGGCGGAGCCGGTCGACCGCTCCGGAGCCGAAGACCACCCGTGAGGGATGGGATGTGTACACGAACGTCCGCATTGAGCTCCGCCTCCGCGAGTCATCCTGGGTGCGCCGGTCGCCTGAGCCACCGAGTATGCGAATGACGTCCGTGTGAACTCCTGCACGATCCGCGCGTTCGGCTGCACGAAACACGCGGATCGGGCGGTGTGTGCCGGCAAGGCGAAAGGAAAGTTACGTTACAGCTATTGACTGTAATCAAATGCCCTCCTGACCTCGAAGCAACCGAAGAGAGGAGCCCGCCATGCCGTCCGTTCAGGAGTTGATCGACCGGAGCATCCCGTTCCTGGAGGAGGTCAAGAACCGGACCGCCGGAGGCGACCTGGAGACCCGGCTCGACCAGACCCATGGACCCGGCACCCCGGTGTACGACGACCTGGCACGGCTGATCACCGCAGGCGTGCGGGACGGCTGGGCCGCCGCCGACGAACTCGACGGCCCGAAGTACCGGCGCGGCCGGCTCGCCGAACCCACCGCCGCGCTCAACTACTTCAGCGTCACCGCGGTGTACATGAACAGCGTGGAGCCCTACCGGGGCCAGTACCACCAGCATCCGTACGGCGAGTTGAACCTGGTGGTGCCGCTCGACCCGGAGGCCCGCCTGATGGGCCCGCGGGGCTGGTGCGGCCCGGGGTGGACCGCGCCGGAACCCGGGAGCCACCGCTACCCGGAGGTCAGGGGAGGCGCCCTGATCGCGCTGTTCTTCCTGCCGGCCGGGCGGATCTCGTACGACATCTCGGCGCCCGCCGACTGAGCCCGCGCTGCCCCTCAGTGGCCGCGGAACGCCTCCTCGAGCCACCACGCCCCGCGGTCGGCGGTCACCTTGGCGTCGACGAGCAGGGGCGCGGAGCGCGAGCCGCCGACCCAGTCGGCCACGCCCTTGAGGTCGGCACTCGTGCGCACGGTCACGGCCTCGAATCCGTAGCCGCGTGCCACGGCGGCGATGTCCGTGGGCGGGAACTCGACCGTGTCGAGCGGATACCCGTCCGGACCGAAGTGGTGGACCTCCGCTCCGTACGCGTCGTCGTTGTAGACGATCACGACCATCGGCAGCCCGAGCCGTCGTACGGTGTCGAGTTCCGCCGCGCCCATCAGTGCGCCGCCGTCGCCGAGCGCGGCCACCGGGAGCCGGTCCGGCCGTGCCAGCGCGGCGCCGATCGCGGTCGCGAGGCCGAGGCCGATCGACTGGAACGCCTGGGTGAAGCAGAAGCCGGACTCGTCCGGCACCGACAGATACATGCTCGGGTAGCCCATGAAATTGCCGGAGTCCACGCCGATGATCCGCTCCGCGGGAAGGATGTCGTCGAGGGCGATGCTCAGCGTGCGCGAGTCGATCCGGTCGCGGCCGCTCGTGTCCTCGTACGGCACGTCCCGCCAGCGCACACGCGCGGCGATGGCTCCGCCGATGGCCGGGGTCCGGTAACCCTGCCGTCGTACGCCGGCCGTCTCCCGCACGCGGCGTGCCGTGAGTTCCACGTCTCCGGTGACGCCGACGTGTACTTCGCGGTGTGCGCCGAGCGCGGACGCGTCGTCGTCGATCTGGGCCACGGTGGTACCGGCGCCGATCAGGCGGCCGTGCCGCATGGTCCACATGTTCAGCGCGCAGCCCCAGCCCACTACGAGGTCGGCGCCCTGGATCAGTTCGGCCGCCAGGGGCGAGGCGAAGCCGCCGGACACGTCGAGCGACCAGGGGTTCGCGTGGAACAGGCCGCGTGCCACGGCAGACGTCGCGAGCAGCGCGCCGCGGTCCTCGGCAAGCGCTTCGAGGGCGTCGCGGGCGCCGGGTGTACGGGCTCCCCGGCCGGCCACGAAGACGGGCTGCTGAGCCTGTTCGAGCGCTCGTGCCAGTGCCGTCACGTCGGCGTCCGACGGCTCCACGGGCACGCGCGCGGACGGCGGCGCGGTGAGGGCCAGGGCACCCTCGGGCACGTCCTGGGCCTGTACTCCGAGCGGGAGGTTGAGCAGCACGGTGCGCCGTTCGTGCAGGGCATGCCGGACCGCCGCACAGGTCTGACCCACCGCGTCCTCGGCCGACGTGACACGCATCGGGACGGCACCGACGGCGCGAGCCAGCGCTTCCTGGTCGATGTGGAAGTTGGAACGCGGCTCGGTCACCTCGGCCGCCAGCACGAGGAGCGGCGTACGGCTCTTGGCCGCCTCGGTGATGCCGGTGAGGGCGTTCGTCAGGCCGGGCCCCTGGTGGACGGAGAGCGCGGTGACCGTGCCGCTCACGCGCGCGTGGGCGTCGGCCATCGTCGCCGCGCCGCCCTCGTGGCGGGCGGCGACGAACCGCGATCCCGCCGCGACCATGGCGTTGGTCAGATGGAAGTTGCCCGACCCGACCACGCCGAAGACCTGTCCGACACCGGCCGCGGCCAGCGCCCGGCCGACTGCTTCCGCGGCCTTCATCACCGTTCCACCAGCGCGAGCACGCGCGCGGGAGCACCGGAGCCGGCGACGATGGGCAGCGGCCCGGCGATCACGACGGAGCCGGTCGGGGGGAGGGCCGCGAGGTTGCGCAGCTGGGTGAGCCCGTACTTGGCGCTGCCCATGAGGTAGGAGTGGCACGGGAAGGGCGGGTCGAACGAGTGGCCGCGTCCGGCGTCGGTGCCCACCGTCTCGACGCCGAGACCGAGCACCGGCGACTCCTGGGCCACCCAGCGGGCGCACTCCGGTGACAGGCCGGGGGTGTGCGGGCCGTTCTCGTCCGCGTTGAGGAAGCTCTCCTGGGAGTGCGAGCGGGTGTCCCAGCCGGTGCGCAGCAGCAGCCAGCCGCCGTCGGGCAGCGGACCGTGCTCGGCCTCCCAAGCCTTCACATGGTCCACCTCGACGAGGAAGTCCGGGTCCTTGCGCGCCTCGGCGGTGAAGTCAAGGACGGCGGCCGGTGCGATCAGCCGGTCCGCCGGGACGGACGCCACGTCGCCGAGGTCCTTCCCGGTCACCCAGTGGTTCGGGGCGTCGAAGTGGGTGCCGGTGTGCTCGCCGCTGCGGAAGTTGTTCCAGTACCAGGCCGGTCCCCGGTCGTCGTACCGGCTGATCTCCTCCAGTTCGAACACCGCCGTCTGGCCGAATTCAGGCGGCAGTTCGATGACCGGCGTGGACGACGACAGAGGCGAGGTGAGGTCGACGATCTGGATCGACCCGCCCCGCAACGCGGACACCAGCGAGGCGAGGACGGACGGCTCTGACATGGGGCCTCCAGTGCGTCAGTACGGAACTTTCAGCATGGCAGGCCGGTGGGGCAGTTGGTCAGAGGCGGGAACAGCCGGACGGGGGGGGAACCGATGTCGCCGTTTCAGGCCCCGGACACCGGGAACAGCAGACAGCTGCTGGTGGCGTGCGCGAGCAGGCGTTCCTTCGCGTCGACCAGGGTGGCCTGCGCGAGGGCGGTCGTACGGCCGCTGTTCACGACCGTGCCGATGGCGCGCACGGGGCCGGTGTCCACGGTGATGCGCCGAAGGAACTTCACGGTCAGGTCCAGCGAGGTGTAGCCCATGCCGGCGGGCAGCGTGGACTGCACCGCGCAGCCCGCCGCCGAGTCGAGCAGGGTCGCGTAGACGCCGCCGTGCACGCTGCCGATCGGGTTGTAGTGGTCCTCGCCCGGCGTCAGCGCGAACACCACCCGGCCCTCGTCCACCGCCTCGAGCCTGAAGTCCAGGGTGGCGAGGATGGGCGGTCCGGGCAGCCGCCCGGCCTGCATGTCGCGCAGGAAATCGAGGCCGGAGGCGCGGCCGACGGCCGCCGCCGAGACCGCGGGGTCCTCCCACTCGTACGTTCGTGTCCGTCCCACGGTGCCTTGCCTCCTCGCCTGACTTCGTCGATCGAAGCTAGCCGTACGCTCCTCTGACTGTCAATGTCGAAGTCAGCTCCCTACCATGGGTGCCATGGAGTGGCTTGAGGCGAGCACGGAGAACTGCACGGTCCAGCGCACGCTCGACGTCGTCGGCGAGAAGTGGACGCTGCTGATCCTGCGGGACGCGGCGAACGGGGTCAGCCGCTTCGACGACTTCCGCCGTCACATCGGCCTGTCCGAGGCGGTGCTGAGCGACCGGCTCCGGAAGCTGACCGCAGCCGGCATCCTCAGGACCGTGCCGTACCAGGAGCCGGGCAGCCGCTCCCGCAACGAGTACCGGCTGACCCGCAAGGGCTGGGACCTGTGGCCCGTCCTCATCGCACTCCGGCAGTGGGGCGAGACGTACGCCGCCGACCCGGAGGGCCCCGTCCTGGACATCCACCACTCCGCGTGCGGAGCCCCGGTGCGGGTCGTCGTCGAGTGCGCCGAGGACCGCGCGGCCCTGACCCCGAGGGACGTCACGGCCCGGCCGGGACCCGGGGCGCACCGCAGGTCGTGACGCGGGCTTCACGTCCACGCCGGTGTACGAGCCCGACCCGCGCTGGGTCCGGGAGGGCCGCTTCCTGCCCTTCGACACCCCGCGGCCGGTGACCGTGGGGCCCGCTGTCGAGGGTCTGGAGCATGTCTACGACTCCCCCGGCCAGATCGAGTTCGAGCCGGCCGGCACGCGGCACCGGCTCACCGCGTTCAACGGCTCCGCGCCCGGCTCCCTGATGGTGCTGTTCACCGACCGGACCTCCGGCGTGACCACGTACGCGGCGAACCGCTCCCTGCAGATCGCCGCGCCCGACGCCGAGGGCCGGGTCACGATCGACTTCAACCGCGCCGGCAATCTGCCCTGCGCCTACACGGACCTGGCGACCTGCCCGCTGCCACCGGCGGAGAACCGGCTGCCGATCGCGGTCGAGGCGGGCGAGAAGATCCCCTTGGAGCGCGCTGGCCGGCCCTGACGGGTGCCGGTCAGGCCGACGTGGGTTTCCTGCTGAAGGAAGTGACGGGCCGCTCCAGGCGTTCGCCGTCGACGGTGATGTCCACCTCCTCGTTGTAGAAGGCGAGGAGGCCCTGGACGGCGCCGACCGCGGGCAGCGGGTCCGGGTAGCTCCACAGGATGTTCGGCGGCACGTCGGCCTCGCCCCGCCAGGACCAGTACTCGGCCGTGCCCTTGTAGGGGCAGCCGGTGTGGTGGTCGGTGGGCTCCAGCAGGTCGAGGCGGACGTCCTCGCGCGGGATGTAGTACCGCGTGGGCAGGCCGGTCTCGAAGACCAGCACCGGGCGGTGGGTGTCGGCGACAACTGTGCCGTCGATCTCGACCCGGACGTGCCGGCTGCTCGGGACGGCGTCGACGCGCTTGTACGGGTCCCGGGGGTGGACGAAGATCTCTTCCTCCTCCTCGTACCAGTGGTCGAGGCCCCTGCCGCTGCGCCGGAACCACTCGAAGGCGATGTGGTCGGCGAGGTCGGCGGCGGGGAAGGTCCAGGCGGCGTTCTCCAGCGGCTCGCCGTCGATCTCCAGGTCGTAGAAGATCCGCGAGCCGGTGTGCGTGCCGGTCCGCGGGTTCTTCGCGGGCCGGAGGAGGTCCTCGCGCACCTCCGCGCGCGGGAAGGCGTACAGCGGGACGGGGCTGTCCGGCTCCCAGACGAGGACGGGGTGACGGCTGTCGACGACGGTGACCTCGCCGGCGCGGCCGCGCACCCAGCGCTCGCTGGGCTCCCACAGGAGGCCTTCCGGGGTTGTCCGCACGCCTCGCGCGGTGGGGAATGGGGTCATGACCGGCTCTCCTCGGGCTTGCTCACGCGGTGACTCGGGCGACGCGGGGACGGCAGCGACGCTTCAACCGTATCGAGCCGGGGGTGGACGGACACGGCACGTGGAACGGCGCAGTACCGACGGGTGGCTGCCGTCGGTGGCCTTGCCCCGCTTCCACCCCGCACCTAGCCTTACTTTGTGCCGCCAATAAACAAAACCCGTACGCACAGCGCCGTGCCGGGTACCGACCTCACCCGCCTCCGGATCGCGATCACCGCCTTCTTCGCCCTCGACGGTTTCGTCTTCGCCGGCTGGGTCGTCCGCATCCCCGCCGTGAAGGAACAGACCCACGCCTCGGCCGGCGCCCTCGGGCTCGCGCTCCTCGGCGTCTCCGCCGGAGCGGTCGTCACCATGACACTCACCGGACGCCTGTGCCGCCGGTACGGCAGCCATCCGGTCACGGTCGGATGCGCCGTCCTGCTCTCCCTCAGCGTCGCCCTGCCGCCGCTCACCCACTCGGTGGCCGCCCTGGGCGCCGTCCTGCTGGTCTTCGGGGCCGCGTACGGCGGGATCAACGTGGCCTTCAACAGCGCCGCCGTCGATCTCGTCGCCGCGCTCCGGCGGCCGATCATGCCGAGCTTCCACGCGGCCTTCAGTCTCGGCGGGATGATCGGTGCGGGCCTGGGCGGGCTGGTCGCCGGAGCCCTCTCTCCCACCCGGCACCTGCTCGGCCTGACCGTCGTCGGGCTGCTCGTGACCGCCGCCGCGGGCCCCACCCTCCTACGGCACGAGCCGCCGCGACCGGTGGACCACCCTGCCGGCACCGGCACAGAAGGCCCACGGCGCCTCGACGGCCGTACGCGTTGGCTGGTGGTCGTCTTCGGCCTGATCGCGCTGTGCACGGCGTACGGTGAAGGCGCCATGGCCGACTGGGGCGCCCTCCACCTCCAGCAGGACCTGGAGACTTCGGCGGGGCTCGCGGCGGCGGGGTACTCGGCCTTCGCACTCGCCATGACCGTCGGCAGACTCACCGGGTCGACTCTGCTCGAACGGCTCGGCCGGACCCGTACCGTGGTCGCGGGCGGCACCACCGCGGCCGTGGGCATGCTGCTCGGCTCGCTGGCTCCCTCCGTCTGGGCGGCGCTGCTCGGCTTCGCCGTCACCGGACTCGGTCTCGCCAATCTCTTCCCGGTCGCCATCGAGCGCGCGGGCAGACTCGCCGGGCCGAGCGGCGTGGCCGTCGCCTCCACGCTCGGCTACGGGGGCATGCTCCTCGGGCCGCCCGCGATCGGCTTCATGGCCGAGGCGTTCTCGTTGTCCGCCGCCCTCACGAGCGTCGCCGTGCTCGCGGGCGTCGCCACGCTCATCGGCTTCCTCACGCGGCACGCGGCGACCGGCTGAGCGATACGCACGCGTGCGGCATGCACCCCGTACGCGTACGTAGTACCGCACAGCCATTCGCCGGAGGCCTGCCGGCGCTGCGGCAGCGTGACGCGCGCGGGTCGCGGAGCTGTTCCGGCGAGCCGCGGACGCGATCCCCCTGGAGGGGCCCGCGGGCCCCTCCACGGCGGTGAGCCGGGCCGCGCCGACGGTGGTGCAGGCCGGTTTCGACCCGGGTGCCGCGCGGCGCAGCGCCCGCGGGCCCTGTGGCACGCGAACATCCGCGACGCCTGGACCACGCTCCTCGCCGGCTACGCGCGTGCCTCGTCGACCACCACGAGGGCCGACCCGGCCGCGCCTGGCACCGGGTCCACCGCACCCTGACCGGGGGGCGGCGACGGCCTTCCCGCCCCGCACGGCCGCACCGCGCCGTCCAGTTGGTCAACGACGTCGAATCCGGCGCCCGCCCACGACACCTCCCGCCGCCACAGCCTCGCACGCAGGTACGCCTCCCGAACCCGGCGCCCGGCCCGTCCCGCCGCTGACGCCGAACCCGCGCCGACAAAAGCATCCCGGCTCAACAAAAGGTGCATGCGCCCGGGGCGTGGCCCATCGTGTGAACCATGGCGCAGGCCCCGTCGACGCAGAGTCCCAGCTCCACACGGCCCGCCGGGAGCAGGGCCGGCGCCTCTTCTCGGCACGCGACCTGGTCGTCCTCGCCGTCCCGGTCGCCGGAGCGGTCCTCGGGATCCTCGCCCTGGCGCTCGGCCGGCGCAGCCTCTGACCGCCCTCGACGCCCGAAAGGTGCCCCGTGACCAGTCAAGTCCCCGCGAACCGGCCCGCGTACGGCGTCCACTCGGAGGTCGGCAGGCTGCGCAAGGTGCTCGTGTGCGCGCCCGGCCTCGCCCATCGCCGGCTGACCCCGACCAACGTCGACGACCTGCTGTTCGACGACGTGATGTGGGTGGAGAACGCCCAGCGCGACCACGCCGACTTCGTCAACAAGCTGCGTGAACGGGACATCGACGTCGTCGAGTTGCACGATCTGCTCGCGCACACCATGGCCGACCCGATGGCGCGGGACTGGCTCCTGGACCGGAAGATCGTCGCCAACGAGGTCGGCCTCGGGCTGATGGAGACCACGCGGGCCTATCTGGAGACCCTGGAGCCGACCCAGCTGGCCAAGTACCTGATCGGCGGTCTGTCCACCGCCGACCTCCCGGACGAGTACCGCTCCGACTACATCGCGCTGGCCCGCGAGTCCACCGGCGGCCGCGGGTATCTGATGCCGCCGCTGCCCAACACCCTCTACACGCGTGACACGACGTGCTGGCTGTACGGCGGGCTCACCCTCAACCCGCTGTACTGGCCCGCACGGCACGACGAGACGCTGCTGATGAAGGCGATCTACACGTTCCATCCCGACTACGCGGGCTGCACCGTGTGGTGGGGCGACCCCGAACTCGACTGGGGGCAGGCTTCGTTCGAGGGCGGCGACATCATGCCGGTCGGCAACGGGATCGTCCTCATGGGCATGAGCGAGCGCACCTCCCGGCAGGCGGTCACCCAGGTCGCGAAGGCGCTGTTCGACCAGGGCGCCGCCGAGCGTGTCGTCGTGGCCGCCATGCCCAAGCTGCGCTCCGCGATGCACCTCGACACGGTGTTCACCTTCGCCGACCGCGACGTGGTGACGCTGTATCCGAAGATCATGGACGGAGTCCACGCCTTCTCGCTGCGCCCCGGGGACCGGGCACCGGGCGTCGAGATCACCGACGAGGGCTCCACCCCGTTCGTCGACGTGGTCGCCGACGCGCTCGGTCTGCCCCGGCTGCACGTCGTGGAGACCGGCGGCGACGTGTACGCGTCCGAGCGGCAGCAGTGGGACAGCGGCAACAACGCGGTCGCGCTGGAACCGGGCGTGGTGATCACGTACGACCGCAACACCCAGACGAACAACCTGCTGCGCAAGGCCGGTATCGAGGTGATCACGATCGTCGGCGCCGAGCTGGGCCGGGGCCGGGGCGGCGGCCACTGCATGACCTGCCCGATCGTCCGGGACCCGGTCGATTTCTGAGGCCCGTCGCGTCGCATGGGGCACACTCGCCTCATGGAGACTGCCGACTTCCTTCAGACCCTGGACCGGGAGGGCCGGCTGCTGGCGGCGGCCGCCGAGCGCGCGGGCACCGGGGCCGAGGTGCCGTCCTGCCCGCGCTGGCAGGTGCGCGACCTGTTGCGGCACACGGGCAGCGTGCACCACTGGGCCACCGGTTTCGTGGCCGAGGGGCACACCGCTCCCCGGCCCATGGGCGAGCTCCCGGACCTTGACGGCGACGAGCTGGTGGCCTGGTACCGGGACAGTCACCGCCGGCTGCTCGACACCCTGGCCGGCGCACCTGCCGACCTGGATTGCTGGACCTTCCACCCCGCGCCCAGCCCGTCGCCGCTGGCGTTCTGGACCCGGCGGCAGGCGCATGAGACGACCGTGCACCGTCATGACGCCGAGTCGGCGGGCGTCGGCACCCCGTCGCCGGTCGCCGCGGACTTCGCGGTGGACGGCATCGACGAGCTGTTGCGCGGCTTCCACGCCCGCCGCAGGAGCCGGGTCCGTACCGACGGGCCGCGCGTGCTGCGAGTGCGGGCCGTCGGCGCGGAGGGGTGTGCGGACGCGGTGTGGACCGTACGGCTGTCGGCCGGGCCGCCGATGACCACGCGCGACGAATCGGGTCCGGCGGCGGCCGAACTGTCCGGTCCTGCCGATCAGTTGTACCTGGCGCTGTGGAACCGGGTGCCGCTGCCCAGCGTGACGGGCGACGCCGCACTGGCCGACCTGTGGCGGGAGACGTCCGCGATCTGACGCCGGCAGACCGTCGAGCGGTGCGTCGGCCGGCCTCCGCGATCCGACGGCAGACGCTCGAGCGGGCCGCGGCGGTCAGCCGTCCAGCATCCGTGTCAGTACCGCGCGCTGCGCCGGAAGCAGTTCGCCGTACAAGGCGCGCCCCTTCACCGTGAGCGCCACACGCACGCCCCGCCGGTCCTCGGCACACATGGCTCGCTCGACAAGGCCGTCCTTCTCCAGGCGTGCGATCAGGCGGGACAGCGCACTCTGGCTGAGGTGGACGCGGTCGGAGATCTCCTGCACGCGGTAGGCGCAGCCGCCGTCCCCCGCGGAGCCCTCGGAGAGCAGGTCGAGGACCTCGAAGTCGCTGGCGCACAGCCCGTGGCCGTGCAGCACGCGGTCGATCTCGCACTGGGTTCGGGCGTGCAGGGCGAGGATGTCCCGCCACTGGTCCACGAGTGCCTGTTCGGCCTTCTTCGCCGCCATGGGCGCACCGTAGCAGAACCGAGGAAGTACCACGGTCTGCCGTCGATCGTCTGCGGCATCGTCGTGGCTGGGCTGAGCCCCGCGCCCCTTCGGGGTGCGGGGCTCAGCCCAGCCAGCCGGGCCGTACCAGCCCCGACTCGTAGGCCAGCACGACGAGTTGGGCGCGGTCTCGGGCGCCGAGTTTCACCATCGTGCGGCTCACGTGGGTCTTGGCGGTGAGCGGGCTGACGACCAGGCGGCGGGCGATCTCCTCGTTGGACAGGCCGATGCCGACCAGGGCCATCACCTCCCGTTCACGCTCGGTGAGTTGACCGAGGGCGTCGGCGGCCGCGGGTTCCTTGGAACGGGCCGCGAACTCGGCGATGAGACGGCGGGTGACCCCGGGTGACAACAGCGCGTCGCCCTCCACCACCGCCCGCACCGCGCGCACCAGTTCGTCCGGCTCGGTGTCCTTGACCAGGAAGCCGGAGGCGCCGGAGCGGATCGCCTCGAAGACGTACTCGTCGAGCTCGAAGGTGGTCAGCATCACCACCTTGACGTCCTTGAGCTCCGCCGTCTCCGTGATCCGCCGGGTGGCGGCCAGGCCGTCGAGCAGCGGCATGCGGATGTCCATCAGGACGACGTCGGGGCGCAGTTCGCGCACCGTGCGCAGGGCCTCCTCGCCGTCGGCCGCCTCACCGGCCACCTCGATGTCGGGCTGCGCGTCGAGCAGCGCCCTGAACCCGGCCCGCACCAGCGACTGGTCGTCGGCGAGCAGTACTCGGATCACCGGTCGTCCTCCTTGGCCTTCGCCTGCAACGGCAGGACCGCGAGCACCCGGAAGCCGCCGTCGGGGCGCGGGCCCGCCTCGATCGTGCCACCGAGGGCACCGGCCCGCTCCCGCATTCCGGCCAGCCCGTTGCCGCTGCCGCCCGCGTCGGCCCCGGTCGCGGGCCCGTCGTCGTCGATGCGCAGCCGCAGCGTGCCGGCGTCGTGCTCCAGGCGCACGCGCGCGTGCCGCGAGCCCGAATGCCGTACGACGTTGGTGAGGGCCTCCTGGACGATGCGGAAGGCGGCAAGGTCGGCGCCCGGCGCGAGCCGCGGGGCCGTGCCCTCGACCTCGACGGCGAGGCCCGCGCCGGCCGCCTGTTCCACCAGTTCGGGGAGCCGGTCCAGGCCGGGCGCGGGGGCGCGCGGCGCGGCACCGGGGGCACGCAGGGTGTCCAGGACCTGACGCACCTCTCCGAGCGCCTCCTTGCTCGCGGCCTTGATAGTGGTGAGCGCCTCGCGCGCCTGCTCGGGGTCGCTGTCCAGAAGCGCGAGGCCGACGCCCGCCTGGACGTTGATGACGGAGATGCTGTGGGCGAGCACGTCGTGCAGCTCGCGGGCGATCCGCAGCCGCTCCTCGTCCGCGCGCCGCCGGGCCGCCTGTGCACGGTCGGCGCGCTCCCGGGCCCACTGCTCGCGTCGCACTCTGGCCAGTTCGGACACGGCGACGATGGCCACCACCCAGGTCGCGACGACGATCTCCTGGCCGATGTTCGCGCTCTGGTCCCCGGCGGGTGGCAGCCAGCGGTAGAGCCAGAGCGCGACGAGGGCATGTCCGGCCCAGAGCATCCCCATCGACACCCAGGCGGCCCACCGGCGGCCCGCGACGATCGCGCTGAAGCAGGCCACGGCGACGGCCAGGAAGACCGGGCCGTAGGGGTATCCGGCGCCCAGGTAGAGCAGCGTGGTGGCGGCCGTACCGAACGCCACGAAGGCCGGGTACCGCTGCCGCCACAGCAGCAGCCCCGAGGCCACCACGAGCAGCACGCGCGCGTAGCCATTGAGCGGGACACGGTGGATCTGCTCGTGCGCGGCGAAGTGCGAGCCGATCAGCACGAAGGCGGTGAGCAGCACGGTGGAGCGCCACGGCCAGCGAGGGGCGGGCGGCTCGGCGTCGTCGGTGCGGTGCCACCACGGGGGCCCGTACCGCCACCACTGTGACGGACCGGGCCCGCGCACACGCTGCTCTTCCATGACGGCCACGCTAGACGTCGGCGCGCCGTGGGGGCGTCAGCCGGGCGTGGTGATCACGCGTACTTCCCGGGGAGTATGCCGGCGCGGCTGGTGCTGTGGCCGGAAAGGTTCACCGGCTCGCGACGCCCGGCAAACCTTCCCGGCCACAGCACTAGCGCAGTCCCACGTCGTGCGCGAGCCCGGTCACCGCATGCCGGAAGAACGCCTCGCGGTCCTCCACCACCCGGTGGAACTGGCCGAACAGTTCGAACCCCACCAGCCCGAAGAGCTGCGCCCAGGCCACCACCAGCGCGGCCGCCACCTCGGGCGGAAGGCCCGGGGTGAGGTCGGCGGCCATCCGCTCGGCCTCGGGCCGCAGCGCCTCGGAGAGGGGGAGGGCGGCGAGGCCGGGACCCTGGTGGGCGTCGCGGACGATGCCGATGAGGGCGAAGGCGACGCGGGAGGCGGGAGCGACGGTCGTCTCGGGCGCCGAGTAACCCGGCACGGGCGAGCCGTAGATCAGCGCGTACTCGTGCGGATGCTCCAGCGCCCAGCTGCGCACCGCCTCGCACACGGCCGTCCAGCGCGCCACGGGAGCGCTGCCCGCGGCCGCGTCGCGCGCCGTCTCCGCGGCCTGGCCGAGGGAGTCGTACGCGTCGATGATGAGTGCGGTCAACAGGTCGTCGCGGCTGGAGAAGTAGCGGTAGAGCGCGGAGGAGACCATGCCGAGTTCGCGTGCCACGGCGCGTAGCGAGAGCTTGGCCGCGCCGTCGGCCGCGAGCCGTCTGCGCGCCTCGTCCTTGATGGCCGCGGTGACCTCGATCCTGGCTCGCGCGCGGGCGCCCTGTGTGGTGCTCATGCACAGCAGTGTGCCATGAAGTCAGAGCGCTGCACACAAAAGAGAGCACTGCTCTTGCTCTGGAGCGGCTGTCTGCTCCAGACTGTTCATCAGCGAGAGCACCGCTCTCGAAAAGAGAGCCTCCAGGAGGAAATGGCCATGTCCACGCACGTGCAGAAGCCCGACTGGTTCACCGTCAACGTCTTCAACCGCGCGGTGGCGTGGCTGACCCGCCGGGGTATCAGCGTGTGGGGATCCCGGGTCCTCGCGGTCCGCGGACGCAAGAGCGGCCAGTGGCGGACCACGCCGGTGAACCTGCTGACCGTGGACGGGCAGCAGTACCTGGTCGCCCCGCGCGGGCACGTCCAGTGGACGCACAACATGCGCGCGGCCGGCGGCGGCGAGCTGCACCTGGGCAAGCGCAAGGACGTGTTCACCGCGACCGAGGTCGGCGACGACGAGAAAGTGCCGCTGCTGCGCGCCTACCTCAAGCGCTGGAAGATGGAGGTCGGGGTGTTCTTCAACGGAGTCGGCCCCGGCTCCCCCGACGCGGAGCTGCGCCGCATCGCCCCCGACCACCCGGTCTTCCGGATCACCGTCACGAAGTGACCGTGTCCTGCGCGTCCCCCGCGCCCTCCCCGCTCTCCGCGGTCGCGGCCGGCCGGCGGTCCAGCGCGGTCAGGGCGCGGTGGGCCAGCGGGTGGGTGCGGACGAGCTCACCCAGGGACGTCGAGCCCTGCGTGATCTCCTTGAAGGCGTTCCAGGCAGGGCGGAAACCGGTGAGGACCGCATGGAAGAGCCCGGGCCGGCGCTCGAACACCGCGAGCATGCGCTTGCCGACGCTCATCTCGACGCCGAGCCCCGCCTTGATGGCGAAGGCGTAGTTGAGAGCCTGGCGGCGGGTGTCCACGGCGTCGTGCGCCTCGGCGATCCGCACCGCCCACTCACCGGCGAGCCGCCCCGAGCGCAGCGCGAAGGAGATGCCCTCGCGGGTCCAGGGCTCAAGCAGCCCGGCCGCGTCGCCGCAGACGAGGACCCGCCCACGGGACAGCGGGGAGTCGTCGGCGCGGCAGCGGGTCAAGTGCCCGGAGGAGATGGCCGGTTCGAAGCCGGCGAGACCGAGCCGGGCGATGAGGTCCTCCAAGTACCGCTTGGTCGCTGCGCCTTCCCCCCGCGCCGAGATCACGCCGACGGTCAGGGTGTCGCCCTTGGGGAAGACCCAGCCGTAACTGCCGGGCATCGGGCCCCAGTCGATGAGGACCCGCCCCTTCCAGTCCTCGGCGACCGTCTCCGGCACCGGGATCTCCGCCTCCAGACCGAGGTCGACCTGGTCCAGTTTCACGCCGACGTGCGCTCCTATGCGGCTGGCGCTGCCGTCGGCGCCGACGACCGCGCGAGCCAGGATCGTCTCGCCGCCCTGGAGGACGACGGCCACCGTGCGCCGGTCGGGCACCGCCGAGCCGTGCTGCTCGACCCGCTGCACCGTGGCGCCCGTGCGCAGTTCGGCGCCCGCCTTCTGCGCGTGCTCGACCAGCTGCTGGTCGAACTCGGGCCGGTTGATCAGCCCGAACAGCATCTGCCGGGAACGGCGTGTGCGGGTGAAGCGCCCGTTGTTGGAGAAGGTGACCGCGTGCACGCGGTCCTTCAGAGGCAGCTCGAAGCCGGGCGGCAGTGCGTCGCGCGAGGGGCCGATGATGCCGCCGCCGCACGTCTTGTAGCGGGGCAGCTCGGCCTTCTCCAGCAGCAGGACGCGGCGCCCCGCGACCGCCGCCGCGTAGGCCGCCGAGGCCCCTGCCGGTCCCGCGCCCACCACGACGACGTCCCACACCCGCTGTACCTCGTCCGCCGAAGAGTTGTCGCCGCTCACGATGGTCCGCTGCTCCGATCAAGCCGTCTCCACACCTGTCCCCCGCATCCTACGGCGGCCGTCGCCGCAGGCCACTGTGGGAGTATCGGTCGTACTCACAGCCACAACGTCGCACCCACGAGGAGCGTGCCCATGTCGTCGAATCCGGTCGCCGAGACCGTAGCCTCGCTGCTGCCCAGGGCGAAGGCGGAGCTCACCGAGCTGGTGGCCTTCAAGTCGGTGGCGGACTTCGACCAGTTCCCCCGGAGCGAGAGCGAGGGCGCCGCGAACTGGGTCGCCGACGCCCTGCGCGCCGAGGGGTTCCAGGACGTCGCCCTGCTCGACACCCCGGACGGAACGCAGTCGGTGTACGGCTTCCTGCCGGGCCCGGAGGGCGCCAGGACGGTCCTGTTGTACGCCCACTACGACGTGCAGCCCCCGCTGGACGAGGCCGCCTGGACCACCCCGCCGTTCGAACTGACCGAGCGCGACGGCCGCTGGTACGGCCGCGGTGCCGCCGACTGCAAGGGCGGCGTCATCATGCACCTGCTCGCCCTGCGCGCCCTCAAGGCGGGCGGCGGAGTCCCGGTGAACGTGAAGGTGATCGCCGAGGGCTCCGAGGAGCAGGGCACGGGCGGTCTGGAGCGGTACGCCGAACAGCACCCCGAACTGCTGGCGGCGGACACCATCGTCATCGGCGACGCGGGCAACTTCCGCGTCGGCCTGCCCACCGTGACCACGACCCTGCGCGGGATGACCCTGGTCCGTGTGCAGATCGACACCCTGGAGGGCAATCTGCACTCGGGCCAGTTCGGCGGCGCCGCCCCGGACGCCCTGGCCGCACTGATCCGCGTCCTGGACTCGCTGCGCGCCGAGGACGGTTCGACCACGGTCGACGGCCTCGCCCCCGAGACGAGCTGGGAGGGCCTGGAGTACACCGAGGAGCAGTTCCGTTCGGACGCCAAGGTGCTGGACGGCGTCGGGCTGATCGGCGAGGGCTCGGTCGCCGACCGCATCTGGGCCCGCCCCTCCGTCACGGTCCTCGGCATCGACGCCCCTCCGGTCGTCGGCGCCACCCCGTCCGTGCAGGCGAGCGCCCGCGCCCTGGTCAGCCTGCGGGTGCCGCCGGGCGTGGACGCGGCCGAGGCCGCCAAGCTGCTGCAGGCCCACCTGGAGGCGCACACGCCGTGGGGCGCTCGGGTGCGCACCGAGCAGATAGGCCAGGGCCAGGCCTTCCGCGCCGACACGAGCAGCCCCGCCTACCGGGCGATGGCCGAGGCGATGGCGGTGGCCTACCCGGGCGAGACGATGCAGTACGCCGGTCAGGGCGGCTCGATCCCGCTGTGCAACACCCTCGCCGGGCTCTACCCGGACGCGGAGATCCTGCTCATCGGCCTGAGCGAGCCGGAGGCGCAGATCCACGCCGTGAACGAGAGCGTGTCGCCCGAGGAGCTGGAGCGCCTCTCGGTGGCGGAGGCGCTGTTCCTGCGCAACTACGCGGCGGGCTGAACCGCTCTGCCCTCGGCAGAGGGTCCTCGCCCGCGGGCGGGGACCCTCTCTACGGTCTGCGCATGGACGTCATCGAGATCCTGCCCCGCCTCCACCTGCTGCGCTTCCCGGTCGGCCAGGCCTACCTCTGGGCCGACGGCGACGGGCTGACGCTCGTCGACGCCGGTCCGATCGGCTCCGGCAGGCCGATCGCCGAGGCGATCACCGCGCTGGGGCGGGCACCGGCGGACGTACGGCGGATCGTGCTGACCCATTTCCACGAGGACCACGTGGGCGGGGCGGGCGAGCTGGCCGAGACGACCGGGGCCGAAGTGCTGGCACACCGGCTGGACGCGTCGTTCGTGCGGGGCGAACTCCCGGGCCCGCCGCCGGTGTTCGAGGAGTGGGAGCGGCCGATCCACGCCGAGGCCGCGAAACATCTGCCGCAGGGCGAGCCGGTGCGTCCGGAGCGGGTCGCCGGCCTGTCCGACGGCGACGTGGTCGGCTTCGGCGGCGGCGCCCGCGTCGTCCCCGCCCCCGGTCACACGGACGGCAGCATCGCGCTCCATCTCCCCGAGCACGGTGTGCTGTTCACCGGGGACGCAGTGGCCGCGGCGCCGGTCACCGGGTCGGTGATGCTCGGTGTGTTCAACCTCGACCGCGCCCGGGCCGTCGCCTCCTTCCACCGGCTGGCCGCACTGGACGCGGACGTGGCCTGTTTCGGCCACGGTGATCCGGTGACCGGTCAAGCTTCGGCAGTACTTCGGAAAGCGGCGGACACGTACGAGGCCCCGCACTGAGCATCGGAGGATGCCACTCCCCCCGCGTCTGACCGCCCACACCGACATCGCCACCGCCCTGGCCCTCCGCAGCGACCGGGAACTCGCCGACCTGGTTTCGGCGGGCACCCCGCTCGGCGGCAGATCGGTCCGGATCACGGCCGAGGGCAGAGACGTCTTCGTGAAGCGGGTGCCGCTCACCGACGTCGAGCGGCTGCCGGAGAACGCGAGATCCACGGCGAACCTGTTCGGGCTGCCGTCGTTCTGCCACTACGGGACCGGTGCCGTCGGCAGCCCCGGCTTCGGTGCCTGGCGGGAGCTGGCCGCGCACACGATGACGACGAACTGGGTGCTCGCCGGGCACTGCCCCGCCTTCCCTCTGCTGCACCACTGGCGGGTGCTGCCCGGACCGCCCGGTCCCCTGCCGGACGGACTCGCCGACGTGGAGCGCGCCGTCACCTACTGGGGCGGCACCGACCAGCTGCGCGAGCGCATCGAGGCCCTGCGCACGGCGACCGCGAGCCTGACCCTGTTCCTGGAGTGGATCCCGTACACCCTCCGCGACTGGCTCGACGCCCGGCTGCGCACGGACGCGGCCGACGCCGCCTGCACCTTCGCGGCCCAGGGCCTCGACACCCTCGTCGACTTCCTCGACACACGCGAACTCCTGCACCTGGACGCCCACTTCGGCAACGTCCTCACCGACGGCAGGCAGCTCTATCTCGCCGGCTTCGGACTGGCGCTCAGCCCCCGCTTCCAGCTGGCCAGGGACGAGCACGACTTCCTGGAGCGGCACCGGCACTACGACCGCGCCGACACCGCCCGCCACTTGGTGATCCGGCTGGTCACCGCGCTGTACGGGTACGACCGCGAGGAGGGCGACGCCTTCGTGCGGGCCTGTGCGGACGGCGCGAGGCCGAAGGGGATCCCGCCCGCCGCGGCCGAGTTGCTGTCCCGGCACGCGCCGTTCGCCGCGACCATGGGCGAGTTCAGCCGGCGCTTCGAGAAGGAGAGCAGGCTGACGCCGTACCCGTACGCCTACAGCGGCGTCGCCCTCTGAGATCCGCAGTCGAGCTGCCAGGGCGTCAGCCCATCGGTGCGCCCGCCTCCAGATACAGCGCGGCGCCGCGCTCGCGGGCGCGCAGGGCCCAGCGCAGCCGCTCGTAGCGGACCGGCGGAAGCAGCTCGGCGGCCTCCTGCTCGGTGGCGAACCGCCAGCCGCGCAGTTCGGGGCCGGGCAGCACCAGAGAGCGGGCCTCGGCGGAGTCGAAGCGGCCGCCGTCGAAGAGGAGGCGCAGTCCGCCGTAGCCGGGGGGAGCGGCCGGCTCCCAGTCCACGACGAGCAACCGTGGCACCTTGTCCAGCCGGATTCCGGTCTCCTCGGCGACCTCGCGCATGCCCGCACGGGCGGGGGCCTCGCCGGGCTCGACGACACCGCCGGGGAACTCCCAGCCGGCCTTGTAGGTGGGGTCGACGAGCAGCACGCGGTCCAGCTCGTCGAAGAGCAGCACACCGGACGCGACCGTCTCGGCGGTGGGCTCGGGGGTCTGCACGATGTCGCAGACGGGCGCGGCGCCGCTGCCGACGGCCTCGGCGATGCGGACGGCCGTCTCGTACGGGGTGAGGGCGCTGGTGTCCACGAGGTGGGCGTCGGCGGTGAGCCAGGAGGCGAGGGCGGCGCGGTACGGCTCGATGCGGTCGTACGACCACTGCCGTACCCGGATCTCCCCGTCCAGCAGGTCGGGCGGGATGTCCCGCCCGGCTATTCGCTCGCGCAGGATCGTTTCCGCCGGGGCGAGGAGCAGATGGCGGACGCCGATCCGGCGGGCGGCGAGTCCGCCGAAGATCTCGTCGCGGTAGTCCTGGCGCAGCAGGGTCATGGGGACGACGACGGTCCCGCCGAGCTCGGCCAGCATCGCGGCCGCCGTGTCGATCACGAGTCGTCGCCAGATCGGCACGTCCTGGACGTCACCGACCTCGGCGAGGTGTTTGGCGGGCAGCAGCCGCGTGAGCGTGCCGCTGATGACCTCAGGGTCGAAGAGCGTGCTGTTCGGGATCAGGTCGACCAGTTCCCGTGCGGTGGTGGACTTCCCCGCACCGAACGCACCGTTGATCCAGACGATCACGGTTCCCCCTCTTCCGTTCCGTCGGCCCCCTGTGGCTTGCCCGCTCCACACTGCCACGGAAACCAGTTCTCGTTGAGGGCACACGGCCCGGTGCCGGTGACCCCGGGGTGGGGACACCGGCACCGGGCCGCATCCGTCGGTCCTACTCCTGCACCTCGGGCCCGTCGTGCGGGGCGGCGAAGCTGTCCTGGCTGATGGTGTGGTCGACCGTGCCGAGGGTGTCCGAGACGTTCAGATCCCCGAGCAGGTCCTTGTCCGCACCCTGAGACGGGGTGATCGCGGCCACGACGAATCCGGTGGCGAGGGAGGCGATGGCGAGCATGCTGCGCTTCTTCATGCCCGGATCAACTACGGAACCGGCCGGGGGTCACGCAGGTGGGCGCGAGCGGCGCCACCGGGTCACCGTCCGCGGTGAGGAGTGCCCCACGCGCGAACCCGACGGGCACATCCACGTCGACACGGACGTGAACCGCAACGACGCGGCGGTCCGCCACATCCTGGCGGCGGCCTTCGGCCTGGCCCCCGACCTCCCGACCGAGATCACGACGGGCTGCGGCCTGCGCGTGCCGTATGTCATGCCGTTCTCGCACCCGGAACGCGTCACGTGCCCGTCGCGCCGCGAACACGCGGCCCGCGAGCACGTGTGCCTCGCCGGAACCCTGGAGAGCCGCCCGGACCTGCCCGCCGCGCCCCGCGGGCGGGCAGCCCACCACCGCGACCTGGCACGCCGCTTCCGGGAAACCTGAGGGAAACCGGCGGCGAGAAGCAGCGTGGACGCCAATTCAACACAACCAAACCGTTGTCGAGCCCCTTCCAACAGACTCCGACACGTCCTACCGTGAACGCACATCAATGACGCGTACATGGTGTCATTTCGCTTTCGCGAGTCGGAGGAGCGTAACGATGCGTCACCCTCACACCCGCACGACCCGCACCCATCGCCGAAGACTGGTCGGAGCACTCGCCGCAGCGCTGCTGTGCGCCGCCGGGCTCGCCGTGCCCGCCGCGGCCGTCCCCGTCCGGGCCGCCGCCGCGCCCGCCCCGGCCGACGGCCTCGCCCTCACCCCGCCGATGGGCTTCAACAACTGGAACTCCACCCACTGCCGTGCCGAGTTCAACGAGGACATGGTCAAGGGGATCGCCGACCTCTTCGTCGAGAAGGGGCTGAAGGACGCCGGGTACCAGTACGTCAACCTCGATGACTGCTGGGCCCTGCCGTCCCGCGACGCGAACGGCAAGTTGGTGCCGGACCCGGCCCGTTTCCCCAACGGGATCAAGGCGGTTGCCGACTACATCCACGCCAAGGGGCTCAAGCTCGGCATATACACCAGTGCCGGCACGAAGACGTGCAACAGCGCCGGCTTCCCGGGCGCCCTGGGCCACGAGTACAGCGACGCCCAGCAGTTCGCGGACTGGGGCGTCGACTACCTCAAGTACGACAACTGCAACAACCAGGGCGTGGACGCCAAGCAGCGCTACACCACCATGCGTGACGCGCTGAAGGCGACCGGCCGCCCCATCGTCTACAGCATCTGCGAGTGGGGCCAGAACAAGCCCTGGGAGTGGGCCACGGACATCGGTCAACTCTGGCGCACGACCGGCGACATCAGCGACAACTGGGGTTCGATGCTGTCGATCCTGAAGCAGAACCTGCCGCTCGCGCCGTACGCCGGTCCCGGCCACTGGAACGACCCCGACATGCTGGAGGTCGGCAACGGTGGCATGACCGACACCGAGTACCGCTCGCACTTCTCGATGTGGTCGGTCATGGCCGCCCCGCTCCTCATCGGCTCCGATCTGCGCAAGGCGTCGCAGGCGACCTTCGACATCCTGGACAACAAGGAAGTCATCGCGGTCGATCAGGACCCGCTGGGCAAGCAGGGCACCGTCGTCTCGTCCGAGGCCGGACGGTGGGTCGTCGCGAAGGAGATGAGCGACGGCAGCCGGGCGGTCGCGCTGTTCAACGAGTCGAGCAGCGCGCAGCGCATCGCGACGACGGCCCGGGCCGTGGGCCTGCCGGAGGCCGACGCCTACACCCTGCGCGACCTGTGGCAGCACCGCAGTTACAACACCGCGAGCACCATCTCGGCTACCGTCCCGGCCCACGGCACGGTTCTGGTCCGGGTCTCTGCCGACCGCCGCTGGGCCGCGAACCCGCCCGCCGTCGAACTCGGCCTGGACAGCGGCCCGTACGTCGAGGCCGGCACCCCGGCCACGCTGACGACGACGGTCACCGACCTCGGCCGCACCCCCGCCCGGCGGGTCTCCGTGTCTCTCGGCGGGCCAGAGGGCTGGACCGTCACCCCGGCGTCGCCCACGGTCAAGGACGCCCTGCCGACCGGGAGTTCGCTGCGCACCGACTGGACGGTGACCGCTCCACCGGGCACGCCGACCGGGTCGTACGACCTGACGCTCCGGGCCGACTACCGCTCGCCCACCGGCCAAGAGGTCGCCGGCAGCCTGCCGTTGACCGCGCACGTCGTGGTGCCGCCCCCGTCCGGGACGTCGTACCTCGGTGATCTGCCGTGGCTGTCGGCCACCAGCGGCTGGGGGCCCGTGGAGCGGAACACCAGCAACGGAGAGAGCGCGGCGGGCGACGGCAACCCGATCACCCTGGGCGGCGTCGTGTACGCCAGGGGCCTCGGCGTGCACGCCCAGAGCGACGTCGCCTACTACACCGGCAAGGCGTGCGAGACGGTCACCGCGGACGTCGGGGTCGACGACGAGAAGGGCGCGAACGGCACCGTCGCGTTCGAGGTCTGGGCGGACGACACCCTGGTCGCCTCGACCGGCGTCCTGACCAACGCGATGCCGCCCCAGCCGCTCACGGCGAATGTCACCGGCGCCGAGGTGGTCCGCCTCGTCGTCACCGACGGCGGCGACGGCATCGACTCGGACCACGCGGACTGGGCGGACGCGCGTATCGGCTGCTGAGCCGCGCCCGCCCGGCGCGAGTACGTTCCTGCCCCGGCCGGGAGCCCGGACCCAGACCCCCACGGTCGTGTCCGGCTTCCCGGCCGGTGGGACGCGGAGAGTATCGGCACGGCACGGCAGGCGCCGGCCGGCACGGACCCAACCGGCGCCTGAGGACCGAACCCGAGGCCCCTCGGCACGTGCGACCGACCCGGCGCGGCCAAGACAGGCCCGGCCGGCGTCTGCGCCCGAAAAGGTCCGGCACCGCACGTGAGAGCCACCCGGCGCAGGAGGCCGGCTCTGCGTGTGAGGCGGACCCTGCGCACCAACGTCCTCCTCAGACCTGGAGACCGCGCCTCAGGCCCGAGAGTCGCCTCACACCCCCGCCCCGGTCGCGTCCTGCTTCCTCGCCAGCGCGGCGGCGGCCGCGCCCACCAGGCCCGCGTCCGTACCCATCTGCGCGGGCACGACCGTCAGCCGCTGCACGAAGGACAGGGTCGCGTAGTCGGCGAGGGACTTGTGCAGCGGTGTGAACAGGACGTCACCCGCCTTGCCCACTCCCCCGCCGATCACCGCGATGTCGATCTCCACGAGGGTCGCGGTCGCCGCTATCCCGGCGGCCAGCGCCTGCGCGGCGCGCTCGAAGGACGCCACCGCGACCGGATCCCCGGCGCGGGCGGCCTCCGCGACCGCCGCCGCGGACATGTCGCCGTCGGGGCCCGGCAACCAGCCCTCGTCCAGCGCGCGCCGGGCGATGTTCGGACCGCTGGCGATCCGTTCCACGCAGCCGCGCGAGCCGCAAGGGCACGGGTCGCCGTCCAGGTCGACGCTGATGTGGCCGATGTGACCCGCGTTGCCCGTGGGTCCGGGGTGCAGCCGGCCGCCCAGGACCAGTCCGCCGCCGACGCCCGTGGAGACCACCATGCACAGCGCGTTGTCGTGCCCCCGGGCGGCGCCCTGCCAGTGCTCGGCCGCCGTGATCGCCACACCGTCCCCGATCAGCTCGACCGGCAGACCACCGGTGGCCTCGCGCACCCGCTCGACGAGCGGGAACCCACGCCAGCCGGGCACGTTCACCGGACTCACGGTGCCCGCGGAGGCGTCCACCGGCCCCGCGCTGCCGATGCCGATGGAGTCAGCGCGTCCCCAGAGCGGCGACCCGGCGAGTTCGCCGAGCACCGCCGTCACGGCCCGCATGACGGACTCGCCGTCCTCCTGCGCGGGCGTGGGGCGCTGCGCGCGCACGTGGATCCGTCCGTGGCCGTCCACCAGCGCGCCGGCGATCTTCGTGCCGCCGATGTCGAGCGCAGCCACGAGGTCGGTGTGCATCAGAGTCGAATCTCCCCGTCAACCATGAGAAAGCCAAGAGAAAGCGGCAGGCCGGTCTCGCCATGGAGGGCTGGGCCCGGTAAGTGCGGTGGACAGTGTCCCCTGCAGCTGACAACGTTGTCCAGGCTCTATGCTCGACTCCACATCCTCATACAAACCCACGGACCCACGCACCACCCCCCGTGCACGAGGGAGCACCGCCCCCGTGGACAAGACGGACGACAGGACAGGACGCCGCATCGTGCCCGACACCACCCGCCGCGCAGACCGCCTTCCCGGAAACCGCTACGGCAACCGTCCGACGATGAAGGACGTGGCGGCGCGCGCCGGTGTGGGGCTCAAGACGGTGTCGCGCGTCGTCAACGGAGAGCCCGGGGTCACCCCGGACACGGAGCGCCGCGTCCAGGAGGCCATCGAGGCGCTCGGCTTCCGCCGCAACGACAGCGCGCGGGTGCTGCGCAAGGGCCGCACCGCGAGCATCGGCCTGGTCCTGGAAGATCTGGCGGACCCGTTCTACGGCCCGCTCAGCCGCGCGGTCGAGGAGGTGGCCCGGGCCCATGGCGCGCTGCTGATCAACGGCTCCAGCGCGGAGGACCCGGAGCGCGAGCAGGAACTGGCGCTGGCGCTGTGCGCCCGGCGTGTGGACGGTCTCGTGATCATCCCGGCCGGGGACGACCACCGGTATCTGGAGCCGGAGATCAAGGCGGGCGTGGCGACGGTGTTCGTGGACCGCCCGGCCGGGCGGATCGACGCCGACGTCGTCCTGTCCGACAACTTCGGCGGCGCCCGCGACGGCGTGGCCCATCTGATCGCCCACGGTCACCGGCGGATCGGCTTCGTCGGCGACATGCCCCGCATCCACACCGCGGCCGAGCGACTGCGCGGCTACCGGGCCGCGATGGAGGACGCCGGGATACCGGTCGAGGACGCGTGGATGTCGCTGGGCGCCACCAGCCCGGAGCGGGTACGCCAGGCGGCGGTGGACATGCTCGGCGGCCCGTCTCCCGTCACCGCGATCTTCGCCGGCAACAACCGGGTCACCGTCACCGTGATCCGCGTCCTCGCCGGGCACAGGCGCCCCGTCGCCCTCGTCGGCTTCGACGACATTGAGCTCGCCGATCTGCTCGACCCGGGTGTCACCGTGATCGCCCAGGACGCGGCGGCGCTCGGTCGCACCGCCGCCGACCGGCTCTTCCGGCAGCTCGACGGGACGCTGATCGCACCGGAGCGCATCGAACTGCCGACCCGGCTGATCATGCGTGGCTCGGGCGAGCTGCCCCCGGCGGACTAGCGGCGCATGGCCGGCCGGAGTGTGGAGGCGCTGGGACTGAGCGCATCGAACTGCCGACCCGGCTGATCATGCGTGGCTCGGGCGAGCTGCCCCCGGCGGACTAGCGGCGCATGGCCGGCCGGAGTGTGGAGGCGCTGGGACTGGAGGACCTGGGGCTGGACCGGGCCCCCCGGGACCATCCGCTCCTCTACCCGGGCGCCTGGCCCGAGGCGTCCGGACTCCTCGACGGGGACCGTCTGTGGCCCCTCGACGGCGACGACTTCGCCCGCGCCGGACGCACGCCCGTCCTCGCCGTCGGCTCCAACGCCTGCCCGGGCCAGCTGCGCCACAAAATGGCCGAGTCCGGAATCGTCTCGCCGGTGCCGATGGTGAAGTGCGTGGTCATCGGTCTCGGCATCGGTGTCTCGGCGCGTGTGAGCGTCATGGGCTACGTCTCGGCGTCGCCCTTCCTCACGCCGGGCGCGGTACGGGAGTTGCTCGTCACGTGGTTCGACGCCGGGCAACTGGCCGTGATCGAGGCGAGCGAGCGGGCGTACGACCGTGCTTGGCCGCCCGGATCGGACATCCGGATCGAGACGGACGCGGGCGAGCGGCTGCCGGCGCGTTCGTGTACGTCAACCGGCACGGCGTACTGCACGACGGCGCCGGCGCGCCCCGCGGACATCCGGGACAGCGTGCGCTGCTCACCGAACTCCTCGGGAAATCGACGCGGTTGAAGGATCTGTTCGGCGGCACGCCCGAGGACTCGTGACGCGGGTGCGCGCGGACCGGTCGCTCTGCGCGCGGGGCACGCGGGTGTTCGCGGAGGAGGAACGGGTGACGGCGTCGGGTCTGGAACGGTACGTCGGCAGTCAGCAGACCGGCAGTCCCGGCACCGGTTCGTCGTTCCTGCCGCCCTTGGCGTAGACGTCGCTGACGTACACGCCGGTGTTTCCGCTGTCGTCGTCGGTCTGCGCCCACCAGACGTTGGTCCACCGGCCGTAGGTCTCCCGGCGGCCCGGATTCGCCTGGCAGTAGAAGTGGTCGGTGCCCGGCCGGCATCGGCTGCGGCAGGTCCGCTACGTGCCGGAGACCGTCAGATCGCCCCGCCGCGGCTTCGCGAACCCCTCGAGGCCGGCCCGGGTCAGCCCGGTCGCCTCGGAGACCTCGGCGAGGTCGAGGGCACCGCAGTCCAGGCCGTGCAGCAGATAGCCGCTGAGGGCCTTGGCCGTGGCGGGCTCGTCCATGACGTCACCGCCCACGCGGCCGGCGTACCGCGCGAGCCGGGCGGCCGCCTGCTCGAAGCCCTCGCGGTAGAAGGCGAAGACGGCGGCGTAGCGGGTGGGGAGGTGGCCGGGGTGCATGTCCCAGCCCTGGTAGTAGGCGCGGGCCAGGGCGCGGCGGGTGAGGCCGTAGTGGAGGCGCCAGGCGTCGTGGACCTGCTCGGTCGGGCCGACCGGCAGTACGTTGGTCGAGCCGTCCGACAGCCGTACCCCGGTGCCCGCCGCCGCGACCTGCATGACCGCCTTGGCGTGATCGGCCGCCGGGTGGTCGCTCGCCTGGTAGGCGGCGGAGACGCCGAGGCAGGCGCTGTAGTCGAAGGTGCCGTAGTGCAGTCCGGTGGCCCGGCCCTCGGCGGCCTGGATCATGCGGGCCACGGTCGCGGTGCCGTCGGTGGCCAGGATGGACTGGCTCGTCTCGATCTGGATCTCGAAGCCGATCCGGCCGGGCTCGAGTCCGCGCGCCTTCTCGAAGGCCTCGAGGAGGCGGACCATGGCGGTGACCTGTTCGGGGTACGTCACCTTCGGCAGGGTCAGCACCAGGCCCTCGGGCAGCCCGCCCGCCTCGATCAGCCCGGTGAGGAAGACGTCGAGGGTGCGGATGCCCCGGTCGCGCACCGCGGCCTCCAGGCACTTCATGCGGATGCCCATGTACGGGGCCGCCGTGCCCGTGGCGCAGGCCTCGGCGATCAGCCGGGCCGCACGGGCGGCGGCCTCGTCCTCCTCGGTGTCGGGGCGGGGGCCGTAGCCGTCCTCGAAATCGACGCGCAGGTCTTCGATCGGCTCGCGCTCCAGCTTGGCGCGGACGCGGGAGTGGACGGGTTCGGCGAGGCCGTCGGGCAGCCCCAGTACGGCGGCGAAGGAGGCGGCGTCCGGGGCGTGTTCGTCGAGGGCGGCGAGGGCCCGGTCGCCCCAGGAGCGGAGGGTGTCGGCGGCGAAGACGTCACCGGGGACGTAGACGGTGTGGACGGGCTGGCGGGTGCCGGGGTCTCCGGGGTAGGCGCGCTCCAGTTCGGCGTCGACCGGGGCGAGGGAGGCGCTGATCTTTTCGCTGACGGAGCCAGTGAGACTCGTCGTCACCTTCTCCTGCTGACCCATACCACACCCTCCATTTTCCGCTATACGGAATCAACAATCCGTAGAACGAAGTTATCTGTGCGGCTTCTCGCTGGTCAACACCCCGTCCACAGGCTGATCGGCCGCGTTCACTCCGGCTGACAAGTACCTCTACGCGCCCTTTCGCACATCGGCCCGCACCCTCATCCTGACCCGTCGGGAGGGATTCACATGCCGGACACCCACGCAATGACGCGACGCATGGGGCTGCGAACGGTTTTCGCCGCCACCGTCGTCACCCCGCTGCTCGGCACGCTGCCCGCGTCCGCCGCCCGGCCCGCCGACCTCCGCCTGGAGGTCATGACGTTCAACCTGCGCTTCGCGAGCACCACCGAGCCCAACAGCTGGACCGTCCGCCGCCCGGTGATGCGTGAGCTCTTACGCCGGGAGGCACCCACCGTCCTCGGCACCCAGGAGGGCCTCTACCAGCAACTGCGCGACATCGACGCCGATCTCGGACCGCACTACGACTGGATCGGCACCGGCCGCGAGGGCGGCAGCCGCGACGAGTCCGTGGCCCTCTTCTACGACACCCGGCGCCTGGCTCCCGTCGAGCACGACACCTTCTGGCTCTCCGACACACCCAGGGAGATCGGCTCGAACACCTGGGGCGCCGCGTTCCCCCGCATCGTCACCTGGGTCCGCTTCCGCGATCGGCGCGCCGGCCGGGAATTCCGCGTCCTCAACACGCACCTCGACCACGCGAGCCAGTACGCACGCGAGCGCGGCGCCTCGCTCATCGCCCGGCGGATCGCCGAGTTCGGCTCCCTGCCCCTCGTCGTGACCGGCGACTTCAACGCCGCCGCCCACAAGAACGCCGCCTACGACACCCTGCTGGCCGCCGGACTCGTCGACACCTGGGACGCGGCAGCCGAACGCGGCCCGCTGTACAGCACCTTCCACGGCTACCGGCCCCTCGTGCCGGACGGCGACCGCATCGACTGGATCCTGACCTCACCCGGCGCCGTCACTCGCCGGGCGACGATCAACACGTTCTCGCGGGGCGGCCAGTTCCCGAGCGACCACCTGCCTGTCCAGGCGTCCCTGACCCTGTGACACACGAAGGCCCTCGTGACCGGCGCACGGTCACGAGGGCCTTCGGCAGTCCGGCGGCGATCAGCCCTTGCGGGTGTTGATCTCCTCGGTGAGCTGCGGGACGACGTCGAAGAGGTCGCCGACCACGCCGTAGTCGACCAGGTCGAAGATCGGGGCCTCGGCGTCCTTGTTGATCGCCACGATCGTCTTCGAGGTCTGCATACCGGCCCGGTGCTGGATCGCACCCGAGATACCGGACGCGATATACAGCTGCGGAGAGACCGACTTGCCGGTCTGGCCGACCTGGTTGGTGTGCGGGTACCAGCCCGCGTCCACCGCCGCCCGCGAGGCACCCACCGCGGCACCGAGGGAGTCCGCGAGCGCCTCGATGATCGCGAAGTTCTCCGCACCGTTGACACCACGGCCACCGGAGACCACGATCGCCGCCTCGGTCAGCTCCGGACGCCCCGTCGACTCACGCGGGGTGCGGCTGGTGACCTTGGTGCCGGTCGCCTTCTGCGAGAAGGACACGTTCAGGGCCTCGACCGCGCCGGCGGCCGGAGCGGCCTCCACGGCCGCGCTGTTCGGCTTGACCGTGATGACCGGCGTGCCCTTGATGACACGGGACGTGGTGGTGAACGACGCCGCGAACACCGACTGGGTGGCCACCGGACCCTCCTCGGAGGCCTCCACGTCGATGGCGTCGGTGATGACGCCCGACCCGATCCGCAGCGCCAGACGCGCGGCGATCTCCTTGCCCTCCGCCGAGGACGGCACCAGCACGGCCGCCGGGGACACGGCCTCGTAGGCGGCCTGCAGCGCATCGACCTTCGGCACGACCAGATAGTCGGCGTACTCGGCGGCGTCGTGCGTCAGCACCCGCACCGCACCGTGCTCGGCAAGCGTGGCAGCCGTGTCGGCGCCACCCGCACCGAGCGCGACCGCGACCGGCTCACCGATACGGCGGGCCAGGGTCAACAGCTCCAGGGTGGGCTTACGGACCACGCCGCCTGCGTGGTCGACGTAGACGAGGACTTCAGCCATGGGAATGCTCTCCTGCTCAAATCAGTTGACGGGCGGTCAGCGGGGACGAGCCCTCAGATGAACTTCTGGCTCGCGAGGAACTCAGCGAGCTGCTTGCCGCCCTCGCCCTCGTCCTTGACGATCGTGCCGGCCGTGCGGGCCGGACGCGCGGCCACGGCGTCGACCTTGGTGCAGGAGCCCTCGAGACCGACCTCGCCGGCGTCGATGTCCAGATCGGACAGATCCCAGGCCTGCACCGGCTTCTTCTTCGCCGCCATGATGCCCTTGAACGACGGGTAACGCGCCTCGCCCGACTGGTCGGTCACCGACACCACCGCCGGCAGCGACGCCTCGAGCTGCTCGGAGGCGGCATCACCGTCCCGGCGGCCGCTGACGATGCCGTCCTCGACCGACACCTCCGACAGCAGGGTGACCTGCGGGACACCCAGACGCTCCGCGAGCAACGCCGGAACCACACCAGCAGTGCCGTCCGTCGAGGCCATCCCGGAGATCACCAGGTCGTAGCCGGCCTTCTCGATCGCCTTGGCCAAAACCAGCGAGGTACCGATGACGTCCGTGCCGTGCAGGTCCTCGTCCTCCACATGGATCGCCTTGTCCGCACCCATCGACAGCGCCTTGCGCAGCGCGTCCTTGGCGTCCTCCGGACCCACGGTCAACACGGTCACCTCGGCGTCGTCCGCATCCTCGGCAATCTGCAGCGCCTGCTCGACCGCGTACTCGTCCAGCTCGGAGAGCAGACCGTCCACGTCATCGCGGTCGACGGTCAGGTCATCGGCGAAGTGCCGGTCGCCAGTGGCGTCGGGCACGTACTTCACAGTGACAACGATCCTCAAGCTCACGCCGGCTCTCCTACTGCATCGTCTCTATCTGGGCTGCCTCTTGCAGGCAGCATAGGCGCCTGAAGCGGCCGATCCCGGTCGGGGCGTCGGGGCGCTCCGAACGAAATATTACTCGTCAGTACATCCAGTTCATTCCCGCTAAGCAAGCGCTTTGAACTGTGACCTTCGCAACGCAGCGTAACCGGAACTCGACGACTTCGCAGTAGCGCCGGAGCGTGATCAGTCGCGCAGTGCGGTGAAGCGGCCCTGGTGGTAGAGGAGGGGCCGACCGGTACCGGTGGGATCGCCGAGAACCACTTCGGCCAGCACGATCCGGTGGTCACCGGCCGGAACACGCGCGACGACCCGGCACACGAGCCAGGCAAGCACGTCGTCGAGGACGGGTACGCCTTCCGGGCCGTCGCGCCAGACGGTGGGGGCGCCGAAGCGGTCGGCGCCGCTGCGGGCGAAGGTGGCGGCGAGGTCCCCCTGGTGCTCACCCAGTATGTGGACGCCGACATGACCGGCCTCGGACACCGTGGGCCAGCTGGAGGCGCCGGCGCCGATTCCGAAGGAGAGCATCGGGGGCTCGGCGGAGACGGAGGTGAGGGAGGTGGCGGTGAACCCGACCGGACCCGAGGCGCCGCGGGCGGTGATCACCGCGACACCGGCCGCGTGCCGGCGGAAGGTGGAGCGCAGCAGGTCGGGGGACGCGAGCTGAGGGGTACCGAGGTCGGGTGTGGCCGTCATGGAATTGTCCTTCTGCAGGAGGGGACGAGCGGGACCCGTGCGTTCAGCGGCCCGGACAGCGCGCGCTCGACGTGCGGGCGAGGTCGACGTGGACCCGCCCGAAGAGAAGGAGTTCCGTTGGCATGGGGTCAGGCTGACGATAGATGGTGGGCGCAGTCAAGTACGTCCCGGCATATGGGAGACGCCTCACCAATATCCGCGAAGCCGTCAAACCGCCTCCCCCAGGGCCGCGATGACGTCGGCCTTGCGCGGCAGTCCGGTGGCTCGCCGCACGACGCGCCCGTCCGCGTCGAGCACCAGCACGGTGGGCGTCTTGAGGATGTCGAGTTCCCGCACGAGGTCGAGATTGGCCTCCGCGTCGATCTCGACATGCGTGACGCCGGGAACCATCCCGGCCACCTCGCCGAGGACCCGCCGGGTCGCCCGGCAGGGCGCGCAGAAGGCGCTGGAGAACTGGACGAGCGTGGCGCGCTCGCCGAGTTCGTCCCCCAACTCGGCTGCACCGAGCCGCTTCCCGTCGTCCCGCGCGCGCACCCGGACCCTCCCGTTCCGCCGCTTGTGCAGCACTCCGTACACGCTCGCCACCGCGAGCACCGCCACGCACACCACCAGTCCGGTCATCATCAGCACAAGCATTCACAAGACTGCAAAGATTCCCGACTCCCCGAACAGTTTCCGTTGCGGAATGCTTGATTCATGGACATCGATGTGAGGGGGCCGCGCTTCGGGGCGGCCGTGACGACGGTCGTGCTGGCGGCGGTGCTGGTCACCGGGAGCGTATGGCTGCTGGCCTGGCAGACGCTGGCGTTCGCGCTCGGCGCGGCCGGAGGGGTGGGCAAGTCGCCGTACGGCTGGCTGTTCCGCACGGCGATACGGCCGCGGATCGGTCCGCCAACGGAGTTCGAGGCGCCCGAACCACCGCGGTTCGCCCAGGCGGTGGGGCTCGTCTTCGCGGGCGTCGGCCTCGTCGGCTACGCCGTGGGACCGGACTGGCTGGGGCTCGCGGCGACGGGAGCGGCGCTCGCGGCGGCCTTCCTGAACGCCGCGTTCGGGTACTGCCTGGGGTGCGAGTTGTTCCTGCTCATCCGCCGCGTCACGGTACGAGCAGAGTAAAAGACGATTAAAAGACCGAGGTGACCGCTACGCCGACGTGACGAGGATCTCGCCGAACCGCGGCGCCAGGACTGGCTCCCCGTTCGTTCTTCGGGCACGATCTGCGAGACGCCGTAAACCTACGGCTGCGTAACTTTCCCGCCGGGAGCCCCTTTCCCAGGCAGAGCAGAAAGGGTCCGTCCCGCCCATGGCAGAGCTGGTCTATCGTCCCGTCATCGGTTTCGCCAAGACGATGTTCAAGGTCTGGGACCTCAAGATCGACTGCAAGGGTGCGGAGAACATCCCGCGTTCGGGCGGCGCCGTGCTGGTGAGCAATCACATCAGCTATCTGGACTTCATCTTCAGCGGTCTGGCGGCGCTTCCGCAGAAGCGGCTGGTGCGCTTCATGGCGAAGGAGTCCGTCTTCCGCCACAAGGTGTCCGGTCCGCTGATGCGCGGGATGAAGCACATCCCGGTGGACCGCAAGCAGGGCGAGGCGGCGTACGCGCACGCGCTGGACTCGTTGCGTTCAGGCGAGGTGATCGGGGTGTTCCCCGAGGCCACGATCTCGCAGTCGTTCACCCTGAAGAGCTTCAAGTCGGGTGCCGCGCGCCTCGCCCAGGAGGCAGGCGTGCCGCTGGTGCCGATGGCGGTGTGGGGAACGCAGCGGCTGTGGACCAAGGGCCAGCCGCGCAACTTCAGGCGCAGCCATCTCCCGGTCACCATCCGGGTCGGCGAGGCGGTCGAGGCATCCCTCGACCAGTACGCGGGCGCGATCACGCGCCGGCTGCGCGAACGCGTCCAGGAGCTTCTGGACGCCGCCCAGCGCGCCTACCCGGCCCGCCCGAAGGGCACGGAGGACACCTGGTGGCTTCCGGCCCACCTGGGCGGCACGGCCCCGACCCTGGAGCAGGTGCGCGCGGCCGAGGCGTGACCCCGCGGGGCGGAAAGCCGGGAACCGATCGCACAGGGTGACACCTCGTCGAGACAGGCTCACGAGCCTCTGGGGCCGGGCCGCGCGATCGTGCACAGACCCAGGCAATCGGCCTCTGCTCCTGCACCCTGGCGGGGGGCGAGAGCCGTCCGCACGGCGTCCCGGCTGTTCACACCCTCCTGTACGGGGTCCACGCCAGAGCTCCGGGCCAGGCCGGACTCCTCGCTGCGGCCCGGCCCGAAACCCTGCCCCGGGCGACGGCCCGGCCTCATGCCCGGCCGCCCCCAAGTCCCCTGACCCGGCCCTCAGTTCTCCGTGATGCCGTCGGCCGACACCGGTGCGCCCGGCGTGACGGTCGCGCCGGGGCTGAACTTCTGGAGCAGTTCGGCGAGTTCGGCGCCGGCCGCTGCGACCTCGGGGACCGGCATCGGGGCGAGGCTCTCCAGCAGGAAGACTGCGGAGGTCGTCTCCTCGGTGAGACGGGTGCGCGGGCCCTGACGCCAGTTCCATCGGCGGCAGGTCACACCCACCTCGTCGCGCCAGACCACCTCCCCCGCATCCGGGCGTTCGACGACCTCCTCGCCACCGGCGACAGTCACGAAGTCCTCGTTGCCGGCGGCCCGCACGAGGCGCATACCGCCCCGGATCAGATCGAGGTCCTCACCCCCGACGGGAATCAGGTGCGCGACGCTGATGGCGTTGTAGAGGTCGACGAGCAGATTGATCCGGGGCAACCCGGCGTCGGACAACGCCCGCTTGGCCAGCGCCTCGGCCGAGTTCCGGGTGCGCGACGGCTTGGAGCCGAACGCCGTGTACGCCGCGCGCCAGGCGGCCATGTGCGGATCCTCGTGCGGGGCGCGCCCGTCCAGTCGTACGGCGAGACGGCGGGCCGCGTCGTCGAGGAGTGCCGAACTCGCCTCGGTGCTGGGCCCGTTGACCAGGCCGTGTGCCTCGATCGCCAGGTGGGTGAAACCGGGCGCTAGCGCGCGCACCTCGTCGGAGACGGTGAGCGTGAGGGTCATGTGCCTTGCCTCAGAGTGCGGTGGGGAGCGTCTTCCACAGGTGCGGCCGGTCGGGCGCGGCTTTCAGGGCGCCCAGAACAGCCGGGTGAGGTTCAGCGTACAGCACCGGATAGTCCAGCTCACTGGACTCGGGGTCGGGGGTCCAGGCCAGCCGTTCGCCGTCCAGGGAGAAGTGCGCGTCCACGCCGGGCTTGTTGCCCCGCGGATCCTGCCGGTGCCAGGCGCCGTTGAACCGCACGGCGACCAGTCCGTGCACGGCGTGACCGGAACCGTCGTCGTGCGCCAGGCGCTGGTAGCACAGCGCGGTGGGGATGTCCTCCGCACGCAGCAGCGCTGCCAGCGCGTGCGCCTTGGCATAGCAGATGCCGGTGCGCTGCTCCAGGACGTCGGAGGCGCGCCACGTGACGCGCGGGTCACCGCTGTCGGCGGAGTGCGGGATGGTGTCCCGCACGAAGTCATAGGCGGATCGCGCATAGTCATACGAGTCCGCTGCGCCCTCGGCCAGCCGGGCGGCGGCCTCCCTGACCAGCGGATGATCATGGTCGATGGCATCGCCCACGGCAAGATAGGCGGACAGGTCAGGGGTTTCCTGGATCAGCTGCATGCCCGCAGAGCATAGGAATGCGGCCACCCGCGAGTCAATGCATTTTCGGATGACCGCATACCTATGCAGAACTGCCGGAGGGCTGGCGTGCCATCTCCTCCTTGAGCGCCGCCACGAACGCGTCCACGTCGTCCTCGGTCGTGTCGAAGGCGCACATCCAGCGCACGACGCCCTCTGCCTCGTCCCAGAAGTAGAACCGGAACCTCTTCTGCAAACGCTCGCTCACGTCGTGCGGGAGCTTGGCGAAGACTCCGTTGGCCTGCACCGGGTACAGGATCTCCACGCCGTGCACGGCGCGCACGCCGTCGGCCAGCCGCTGGGCCATCTCGTTGGCGTGGCGGGCGTTGCGCAGCCACAGGTCCTTGGCGAGCAGCGCCTCCAGCTGCACCGACACGAAACGCATCTTGGATGCGAGCTGCATGGACATCTTGCGTACGTGCTTCATCCGGCGGACCGCGTCCCGGTTGAGGACGACGACCGCCTCGCCGAACAGGGCGCCGTTCTTCGTACCGCCGAGGGAGAGGATGTCGACGCCGACCGCGTTGGTGAAGGTCCGCATGGGCACGTCCAGGGAAGCGGCCGCGTTGGCTATCCGCGAGCCGTCCAGGTGCACCGTCATGCCGTGCGCGTGTGCGTGCTCGCAGATCGCGCGGATCTCGTCCGGCGTGTAGAGCGTGCCCAGCTCCGTGCTCTGGGTGATCGAGACGACCTGCGGCATGGCACGGTGCTCGTCCTCCCAGCCGTAGGCCTGCCGGTCGATCAGCTCGGGGGTGAGCTTGCCGTCGGGCGTCGGCACGGTGAGCAGCTTGAGGCCACCCATGCGCTCGGGGGCACCGCCCTCGTCGACGTTGATGTGCGCGCTCTCGGCACAGATCACCGCGCCCCAGCGGTCGGTGACCGCCTGGAGCGCGACGACGTTCGCGCCAGTGCCGTTGAAGACCGGGAAGGCCTCCGCCGTGGCGCCGAAGTGGCTGCGGACGATCCGCTGGAGGTTCTCGGTGTAGGCGTCCTCGCCGTAGGCGACCTGGTGGCCGCCGTTGGCCAGGGCCAGGGCGGCGAGCACCTCGGGGTGCGCCCCGGCGTAGTTGTCACTGGCGAAACCGCGGACCTCCGGGTCGTGGTGACGACGCGCATCGGTCCTGGGAGGGTTCACGGCTTCTCGGTCAGCCACAGACGGTTTCCGTTCACTTCCGCGGCGGGCTTGTTCCAGACGTCGACAATGGCCTCGGCCAGGTCCTTGACGTCCGTGAAGCCCGCGAACTTCGCGTTGGGCCGCTCGGCGCGCATCGCGTCGTGCACCAACGCCTTCACCACCAGGATGGCAGCCGCCGACGTGGGCCCGTCGGCGCCCTCCGACAGCCCCGCCTTGCGGAAGTAGTCGGCCAGGGCCAGCGTCCACGCCTCGGCGGCGGCCTTGGCGGCGGCGTACGACGCGTTGCCCGCGGTCGGCTTGCTCGCCCCGGCCGCACTGATCAGCACGTACCGGCCACGCTCGCTGCGCTGCAGCGCCTCGTGGAAGGCGAGCGAGGTGTGCTGCACGGTGCGGATGAGGAGCAGTTCGAGGAAGTCCCAGTCGTCCAGGCTGGTCTTGGTGAAGGTCTCGCTGCCGCGCCAGCCGCCGACGAGGTGCACGAGGCCGTCGACGCGTCCGAAGTCCTTCTCGATGTGGGTGGCCCAGTCCCGGGTGGACTGCAGGTCGAGCAGGTCCACCGTGTCGCCGGTCACCGTGGCACCGCCGGAGGCGTAGCGCGCGGCGTCCACCGCCTCCGAGAGCCGCTCGGGGTCGTTGTCCGCGCCGACGACGGTCGCGCCGGCCTCGGCCAGCCGCAACAGCGCCGCCCGGCCCGCGGGCCCGCCCGCGCCGGCCACCGCGATCACCGCACCGCTCAGTGGCCCGTTCCCGTTCCCCATCTTGTCCTCCTGAGCAGCGTTCTCGACACGGTCGCTCACGCGGCGACCCGCTCGGCTCCGTCCGACGTGATGCCCCGGGTGGAGGCGATCACGTTCTTCAGCTTCTTGGACAGTGCCTCATAGAACATGCTCAGCGGAAACTCGTCGGGAAGCACGTCATCCACGAGTTTGCGCGGCGGCAGGGTCAGGTCCAGCGCCTCGGGGCCCTTGGCCCACTTGGAGCCGGGGTGCGGGGCCAGGTAGGTGGAGACCAGCTCGTAGCCGGCGAACCAGTGCACCAGCTTCGGGCGGTCGATGCCGTCCCGGTAGAGCTTCTCGATCTCGGCGCACAGCTGGTTGGTGACCTGCGGGGCACGCTCCCAGTCGATGTGCAGCTTGTTGTCGGTCCAGCGGACGACGTCGTGCTTGTGCAGGTAGGCGAAGAGCAGCTGGCCGCCGAGGCCGTCGTAGTTGCGCACCCGCTCCCCGGTGACCGGGAAGCGGAACATGCGGTCGAAGAGCACCGCGTACTGCACGTCGCGGGCCTGCGGGACGCCGTCGGCCTGGAGCTTGACGGCCTCCTTGAAGGCGGTGAGGTCGCAGCGCAGCTCCTCCAGACCGTACATCCAGAACGGCTGGCGCTGCTTGATCATGAAGGGGTCGAACGGCAGGTCACCGTGACTGTGGGTGCGGTCGTGGACCATGTCCCACAGGACGAAGGCCTCCTCGCAGCGCTTCTGGTCGTGGACCATCGCGGCGATGTCCTCGGGCAGTTCGAGGCCCAGGATGCCGACGGCGGCCTCGGTGACCCGGCGGAAGCGGGCGGCCTCGCGGTCGCAGAAGATGGCACCCCAGGTGAATCGTTCCGGCGCCTCGCGCACGGCGATGGTCTCCGGGAAGAGCACGGCCGAGTTGGTGTCGTATCCGGACGTGAAGTCCTCGAACGTGATGCCGCAGAACAGCGGGTTGTCGTAGCGGGTGCGCTCCAGCTCGGCCAGCCACTCCGGCCAGACCATGCGCAGCACGACCGCCTCGAGGTTGCGGTCCGGGTTGCCGTTCTGCGTGTACATCGGGAAGACGACCAGGTGCTGCAGGCCGTCCGCACGGCCCGCGGCGGGCTGGAAGGCCAGCAGCGAGTCGAGGAAGTCGGGCACCTGGAAGCCGCCCTCGGCCCAGCGGCGCAGGTCCTTGGCGAGGGCCTCGTGGTAGGCGGCGTCGTGCGGGAGCAGCGGGGAGAGCTGCTCGACCGCCTCGGCGACACGCCCTACGGCCTGCTCGGCGTCGGCCCGGTCGGGGGCGCCCTCGGCCTCGAAGTCGATCGATCCGTCCTTGGACTGCCATGGCCGGATCTGCTCCACGGCATCCTTGAGCATGGGCCACGCCGGGTGCTCGACCACCCTGCTCGCGGGAGGAACCTGCTCCTCCACACCCACCTGCACAAGAATTTCCGTCATGTCCCATCCTCCACGGGAGAACCTCGCGTAAGGACACCGTATGCGTACGAGGTTTCTCTCAGCAAGAGGAGACTCGGGAAAATATCCTGTGATACACGCATGTCACCGCGCTTTTTCCTGCACGACATCATGACGGCACGCGCTTCCCCCGCACACCGGGCGTCGTCCCACCCGGACGGCCGGAATGAGGGCGGGGTGGAGATCCGGCCGGTCAATCACTGCCGGGACGCGCCCACGCGAGGGTGACGGTCACCGGGGTGCGGACCAGGCGTCGCCCCGCACGTCACCCCAATCCCCCGTGTACGCGCGGGTTCATCGGGAGAGACGGCCATTAGGCTGCGACTCTGCCGCGTGGACAGGGAGGTCCGGCCGGTCCGCGCGCATGCCGAGCCGCCGTCGACGGAAGCGAGTTGAACCTTGAACTTCCTTACCATCGGTCACCGCGGAGTCATGGGCGTCGAGCCCGAGAACACCCTCCGTTCCTTCGTCGCCGCCCAGCAGGCCGGCCTCGACCTCATCGAACTCGATCTCCACCTGAGCAAGGACGGCGCCCTGGTCGTCATGCATGACGCCGAGGTGGACCGCACGACCGACGGAACCGGCGCGATCGCCGAGAAGACCCTCGCCGAGCTGCGCACCCTGGACGCGGGGCGCGGGGAGCGCGTCCCGGTCTTCGAGGAGGTCCTGGACGCCGTACGGGCGCCGTTGCAGGCCGAGATCAAGGACGTGGCGGCGGCCCGGGCGCTGTCCGAGGTCATGCTGAAGCGGGACCTGATGTCCCGGGTGGAGGTGTCGTCGTTCCACGACGAGGCGATCGCCGAGATCGCCCGCCTGGTGCCTGGGGTGCGCACGGCGCTCATCGCGAGCCGGTACGGCACCGACGTGGTGGAGCGGGCCACCGAGGTCGGCGCCGCGACCGTCTGTCTCGACATCCGCCGGCTCACCCTCGAGGTCGTCGAGGCGGCCCGCAAGGCCGACCTGCGGATCATCGGATGGGTGGTGAACACGCAGGACCATCTGCGGCTGGTGCGCGCGCTGGGGCTGGACGGCGCGACGACCGACTACCCGGAGATCAAGCGCACGGGCCGCTTCACCGCGTGACGGTCAGACCAGGGGCTTGACCAGCAGCTCGAACTGCAGGTCGGGGCGCTGCGGAATGCCGAAGCGCTCGTCGCCGTACGGGAACGGCGTCATCCTTCCCGTACGGCGGTAGCCGCGACGCTCGTACCAGGCGATCAGGTCCTCGCGCACGGAGATCACCGTCATGTGCATCTCGGTGACGCCCCAGGCCGCCCCGGCCTGACGCTCGGCCTCCGCGAGGACCACCTTGCCGAGGCCCGCGCCCTGCTGCGCAGGGCTGACCGCGAACATCCCGAAGTAGGCGTGGTCGCCGCGGTGTTCGAGCTGGCAGCAGGCGACGACCCGGCCCTCGCGCTCCACCGTGAGCAGCCTGCTGTCGGGCGACTTGATCACCTCGAGCACGCCCTCCGCATCGGTCCGCTGGCCCTCGAGGATGTCCGCCTCGGTGGTCCACCCGGCCCGGCTGGCGTCCCCGCGGTACGCCGACTGGATCAGCGCGACCAGCGCGTCCACGTCGGCGTCGGTGGCGTCGCGGAAGATGAGTCCGGTGGCGGCGGTGTCCATGGGCGAAAGGCTCCGATCTGTGGCGCGGCACAACAGGGTCGAGGGCAACCCTGCCACTAGGGTGCGGGCCCATGGTGCACGTTCTCAGCAGTCGGACACTTCTGCGGCCCACCGATCCGGAGCGCTCGCGCGCCTTCTACGGCGGGAGGCTCGGTCTCGCCGTCCACCGCGAGTTCGGTACGGGTCCGGAGCGCGGGACGGTCTACTTCCTCGGCGGCGGTTTCCTCGAGGTCTCCGGGCGTTCGGACACTCCGCCCTCCCCGGCCCTTCAGCTGTGGCTCCAGGTCGAGGACGTGGCCGTGGCGCACGAGGAGCTCATGGCGAAGGGCGTCGAGATCGTGCGGCCGCCGGTGAAGGAGCCGTGGGGGCTGATCGAGATGTGGATCGAGGATCCGGACGGGACGCGGATCGTCCTGGTGGAGGTCCCGGCCGACCATCCGCTGCGGTACCGGCCGGGGATCTAGTGCTGTGACCGGGCTCAGGCGCGCAGTGCGCCCATACGGCCCTCCAGCCGGCTCAGCAACTCCGCGAGAAGCCCGGCCAGTTCGCCCTGGCCCTCGGGCGCGAGGACCGACAGGACGGCCGTCTCGTAGGCGAGCTGTTCGGGGAGGATGCCGTCGACGAGCGCGCGTCCGGCGTCGGTGAGGCGGACGTGGGCGACGCGGCGGTCACGGGTGTCGCCCCGGCGCTCCACCAGGCCACGCTCGGTCAGCTGCTTGAGGCGTTTGGTGACGGCGGCGCCCGAGGAGAAGGTCTCACGGGCCAGCTCGCTCGGGGTGAGTTCGTGACCGGTACGGCGCAGCGCGCCCAGCAGGTCGAACTCGGGGCGGCTGAGGCCCGCGCGGCGCAGGGGCGCGTCCTCGGCCTGCTGGAGCAGCGCGGCGCAGCGGTTGATGCGGCCGATGACCTCCATGGGGCCGGTGTTCAGCTCGGGATGGACGGCGTGCCACTGCCGCACGACCGCGGCGACGGTGTCGCCGTCCGCCGTGTCGTCCCCGGCCGCGGGGCTTCCGTTCCTCGGCGTCATGGCCGTACGTCCTCCGTCGTCGCTGTGATCTGCGTGGCCTGCGGATCGGGCCAGGGGTGCAGCCCCTGGCGTCGTGCCGTCGCCGCGAGCGTACGGTGTCCGGCCTGCTCGGCGAGCACGACCCGCTCCTGGGGCAGTGCGCGCTGCCACCACTCGCCGGACGCGGCGTCCGTGATGGCGCGCAGGTCGGCCAGCGCGGCGGCGAGGGCGCGACGCGCGGACTCCAGGGCGCCAGGCGCGGGAGCCGGCTCGGTGAGGAGGCGGGCGGCGTGTCCGCGGGCCCGTTCGACGGCGCCCAGGGCGTCCTCGATGCGGTCGCCCGCGCGCCGGTTGGTGACGGCCACGGCCGCCACGAAGCCGACCAGCGCGCCCACCAGGGTGTCCGCGACCCGGTCGGTGATCAGCTCGCCGGTGTTCTGCGTCCGGGCGAACTCGGTGATGAGCAGCGCCATCGGTGTGACGCAGATGCTGCCGAGCCAGTAGTTGCGGCCGATGAGCGCCTCCGCGCCGAAGTTGAAGGCGAGGCAGCACAGCACCAGCGCGGCCGGGTGGAGGTGGGCCAGCGGGGCGGTGACGGCGAACACGAGGACGCCCACGAGGTTGCCGACGACGCGCTGCACGCCCCGCCTCCAGGTGAGGGTGAGGTTGGCCTGGTAGAGGGAGGCCGCGGTGACCAGGGCCCAGTAGGGGCGGCCCACACCGAGGGCGAGGGATGCGTATCCGGCGAGGGCGCAGCCGAGGGCGGTGCGGGCGGCGATCGGGGTGAGCGGGCCAAGCTTGCGCCACAACGGACGGTGCGGCACGGCGAGTTCGGCGTCCACGCCGAGGAGTTCGGCGCCGGCCTCCGGCGGGAGGCCGGCGCGGGGGACGCGTCCGGTGCCGCGCAGGGCGTGGGCCCAGGTGCGCAGGGTTTCCGGGTCCGTGTCTGCGGGGGCGGCGAGGGCGACCTCGGCGCGGACGACGAGCCGCTCGAGCGCGCGTCGGGTGCGGTCGGCGCGGGTGCCGGTGAACAGCAGCGACTGCCAGGCGGCCTGGACGGCGGCGGCAGCGGCGGCGCGGGCCCTGGCGGCGCCGTCTCCCGTACCGCGGGTGGCGGCGTACGCGGCGGCGGCGTTCAGAGCGCCCGCGGTGGCCCGGCGCTCGGGACCGTACGGGTACAGCAGGCCGGGCGCCATGCCGACCAGCCAGGCCCAGGCGCCCGCCGCGAGCGCGAGACCCACGTGTGCGGGCACCTGCCCGAGGGACTGCGGCGCGAACAGCGCGGCGGAGGTGATGAAGGCCGGGATCACATGCCCGGGCGGACCGATACGGGTGGCGTCGCACAGCACCTTCTGCGCGGCGGCCATGAGCGCGCCGACGGCGACCAGGACGACCGCGTCGGTGGTGAGCGACGCGGCGACCAGGGCGAGGGCGAGTCCGCCGACCATGCCCAGCACCACCCGGACCAGGGCGCGGGCCCGGGCGGTGTACGGGCGGTTGTGGCCGTACAGGGCGCACAGGGACCCGGCCATCGTGTACATGGCCAGGTCGAGCCGGCCGAGCGCCAGCAGAGTCAGGTTGGGCGGGGCGATGGCGGCGACCACGCTCAGCGCGGGCTTGAACCAGATGTCGGAGGGCCGGCCGAGGCGCAGCACCCCGGCGAGGGGAAGACGGTGGGGGGTCGCACTGCTCATACCTCTAATTTAGCATGTGTTTTACTCGTAAAGCATATCCTCGGCCGCTCCCCCCTGCCCCGTCACCTGCTGTGCTCCGTCGAATGCTCCCCGTGTACACCTTTGCGCTTGCGTGCGCGCCGCTCGGCCCGGGCATCACCACCGACGAGCGGACACGGAACGGTGAGCGGGGAGGCGCGCGTGCACGGACCGGCTTCGCCCGGCTGGCTCCTGGTCGCGCTGTGCGCGGCGACCGGCGCCTACTGCCTGTTGCGGATGCGCAGCAGCGTCGAGGAGCAGCGGATCGCCGCGGGCGGCGAGGCGCTGATGGGCTTCGGCATGGCCATGATGGCGGTGCCCGCCACGGTGTTGACTCCCCCGTCGTGGACGTGGCCGCTGTACGCGGCCGTGTTCGGCGCGGCCTCGCTGCGCGCCCTGTGGGCCGCCCGCAGCAGCCCGCACCATCTGCACCACCTGGTCGGCACGGCGGCGATGGTCTACATGGCGGTCGTGATGGCCGGCTCACCCGGCGCCGCGCATCATGTGCCCGGTGGCGCCGGAGTTCCGCTGCTGACCGGCGCGCTGCTCCTGTACTTCGTCGGCTACGTGCTCCTGTCGGGCGCCCGGCTCGTCCCCGTGGCCGTCGCGGGCGGCGGTGCGGGGGTCGGCTGGGGCGACCGGCCCGAACTGGCTCGGGCGTGCCGGCTGTCCATGGGGATCGGCATGGTGGCAATGCTGCTGACGCTCTGACGGGCGGGCCCTGGTGCGGTGTACGGCAGCGTTGGCTGCGTCACTTTGGGCCGTCCGGCCGTATCCGTGGTCCGTGTGCCGCTCATAGGGTGCTGCCCATGTTGGTCCCCGCGGCACTGCTGCTGCTCGGCGCCCTGACCGCCGTCGTCGCCCCACGGCTGCTCGCGCGGGCCGACTGGGTGGACCGCGAACCGGTGGTCGCGCTGTGGGTGTGGCAGTGCGTGGTGGCAGCGGTCCTGGTGTGTTGCGCGCTGTCGATGACCCTGAGCGCGGCAGCCGCCTGGGAGGTGGTGCGCGGGCACGTCTTCGCCCCGGCACCGCGCGCGGTCGTGGACGCCTACGCCCTCGGTGCGGCCGGGCCCTGGGCCGCGGCGCTGGCGGTGACGCTGGCCTGCGCCGGTCTGTGGAGTGCGGCGATGCTGCTCCGTGAGGTCGTACGAGCGAGAGCGCGGCGGCGTGCGCGGCGGGCCGAACTCCTCGTGCGTGCCCCGCTGTTGCCCGGCGAGGAGCCGGTGGCCGGCCGGCTCGTGGTGCTGGAGGGCGAGCGGCCGGACGCCTGGTGGCTGCCCGGCGCAGCACCTCAACTCGTCGTCACCACGGCCGCGTTGCGCCGTCTCAAGGGTCGGCAGCTGGACGCGCTGCTCGCCCATGAGCAGGGTCACGCGCAGGCCCGGCACGACTGGCTGCTGCACTGCTCGGACGCGCTCGCGAGCGGGTTTCCGCAGGTGCCGGTGTTCGCCGGGTTCCGTGACGAGATGCACCGGCTGGTCGAGTTGGCCGCGGACGACATGGCGTCCCGGCGCTTCGGCCGACTGACGACCGCGCTCGCGCTGGTCGAACTCAACGAGGACCGGGGCGTGTTCGGCCCCTGCCCCACCCCGCAGGCCCATGTGCCCCAGCGCGTCCACCGGCTGCTCACTCCCCCGGACCGCCTCCCGGCCCTGCGCCGCCTCCGCCTGACCGCGGCGGCCGCCCTGGTCCCGGTGATCCCTGTCCTGGTGGCCCTGGTACCGGCACTGCGGGCACTCGGGTAGGCGAACGACGGGCTCGAGGGGCCCGTTTCCGGCGTCCGGTCCGGCTGTGCCGCCTCGAGGGGTGCTCCCGCGCTCCCGCCACCCGGGCCGGGACGCCCGGTCCCCGGCGAGCCGCTGCACTCCGCCGCTTGCACGGGCCGCCGCCCACCTCGCCCGTCGGCCTCGCGGCTCCTCCGTCCGCGAGGATCGCCGCATGGCCCCGTCGTCCCTCGGTCCACCGCCCCACGCGCCGGAGCGGCGCGCCGCTGTGCTCGTCGCGAGCGTGCTCACCGTGTGCTCGGCGCTGCTGGTGACGCTCGTCGCGGCCGAAGGGCGTCCCCTGACGACGCTGGACGGCGACATCGCCCGCGCCACCCATCGCTGGGCGGTCGACGAGCCAGGGCTCACCCGGGCCGTCCGTATCCTGACCGGCTGGGTCTGGGCCCCCCTCACCATGCGCCTGGTGCGCGGGGCGGCCGCCGTCCGGCTGGTCGGCGCCGCTCGGCCTGGTGGACGGCCCTGTGGCCGGTGGCGGCCTGTGCGCTCGGCACGCTGGTGCAGCAGGCGCTGAAGGCCGCCGTCGACCGCCCCCGCCCGATCTGGCAGGACCCCGTCGACTCCGCGCCGTACGCGGCCTTCCCCTCTGGTCACGCCATGACCGCCACCGTGGTGTGCGGCCTGCTGCTGTGGCTGCTGCACCGCTTCGACGCCGGCCGCGCCCTGCGGCGTACGGCCGTCGCCCTGGCCGTGGTCTCCGTGGCCGGTGTCGGCCTCACCCGGGTCTGGCCCGGGGTGCACTGGCCGTCGGACGTGGTGGGCGGGTGGCTGCTCGGAGCGCTCTTGGTGGCGCCGGCGGTGCTGGTGTACGAGCGGGGCGGTGCCGCCCGACGATGTCATCGATTCTGACCCCGGCCCAAGCCGGTTACCCGAGTTGGGTACAGTCCGCCTCATGGCTGCCGTGCTCTTCGACTTCTCGGGGACCCTCTTCCGCATCGAGCCCGCCGAGTCCTGGCTGCGGGCCGTCCTGGCCGACGCCGGGCTCACGCTCTCCGAACAGGAACTCACCGCCACGGCCCGGGCCCTGGAGACGGCCGGGGCGCAGCCGGGCGGGGCGTTCCCGGTCGAGGTGCCCGCGGACCTCGCCGCGGTGTGGGCGGTCCGCGACGAGAGTGCCGAGCTGCACAAGGCCGCCTATCTGGGCCTCACCCGGCGCGTGCCGCTGCCCGACCTGGCCCTGCACGACGCGCTGTACGACCGGCACATGTCCCCGGACGCCTGGTCGCCGTACCCGGACGCGGCCGTCGTGCTGAAGACACTGCGCGAGGCGGGCGTCGGCGTGGGCGTGGTCAGCAACATCGGCTGGGATCTGCGACCGGTGTTCCGCGAGCACGGCCTCGACGCGTACGTGGACGCGTACGTCCTGTCGTACGAGCACGGGGTCCAGAAGCCGGACGCGCGGCTCTTCTCCGTCGCCTGCGAGGCGCTCGGTGCCGATCCCCGTGACGCGCTGATGGTGGGCGACAGCCGGCCCGCCGACGGCGGTGCGGCCGCTCTGGGCTGCCGGGTCCACTTCGTGGATCATCTTCCGGTGGCCGAGCGGCCGGACGCGCTGCTGCCCGTGCTGGACCTGGTGGGGTGCTGACCCCGGTTCAGCTCACGTGGCCCTCGACGTTCAGCTCTGGTAGCCCTCGACCTGCGACGACGGCCGGACGCGCGCCTCGTCCGGGTTCTCCCCGTACTCGGCCTTGGCGCGACGCTGCCGCAGCAGGTCCCAGCACTGGTCGAGTTCGCGCTCCAGCGCGCCGAGCCGCTGGTGCTCCGTCGTCCCGTCCATGTCACCGGACGCCAGCGCGTCCCTGAGCTTGCGCTCGTCGTCGACCATCTTCGTGATCCTGGCCAGGATCTGCTGTTCCTGTGCCATCTCCGCACGCCTCCTCGGCTCGACACCGGTGCCCACTCCAGGGACGGCGCGGCAGCGCTGCGACAGAAGGTCAGAAGGGTCGGCGACGTGTGCGCCGTCCGTCTGAGACGATCCCCCGTGTCGCCCCAGACGGACGGCAGCCCTGAAGAGGCCCGTGCGCAAGCCGGGCCCACCGCGATGAGTATAGTTGGCTGGCAGCCAGTCAACGCAGGAGTTACAGGATGTCCCCGCGCAGCCCCGAGGTCAATGAAGAGTTGCGGCGGCGTTCCCGGGAACGGCTCCTGCAGGCAGCGGTCGAACTGGTCGACGAGCACGGATTCGAGGCCACCACGCTGGGCGCGATCGCGGACCGGGCAGGGTCGGCACGCGGACTGGTGTCGTACTACTTCCCCGGAAAGCGCCAGCTCGTCCAGTCCGCCGTGCACCGGCTGATGCATCGCACGCTGGAGGAGGCGCTGGAGCGCGAGCCGCGCACCGAGGACGGCCGGGAGCGGCTGGCCCGGGCCATCGACGCGATCCTGGGCCTGGCGCGCGACCGTCCCGTGCTGATGCGCCAGCACATGGCCGGGCTCCTCCAGGCCGAGGGCTTCGTGCAGTGCCCGGAGCAGCGCCGCCTGGCCGAGTTGCTGAGCGAAACGGTCGCCCGGTACGGCACGCAGGACGTCACGGCCGACTACCCGATGCTGCGCGCTCTGCTCATGGGGGCCGTGTACGCGGCCCTGGTGCCGGGGGTGCCGATGTCGGTTCCCGCGCTGCGGGCCGAACTGTTCCAGCGGTACGGGCTGGACTGGGAGATGGGGATTCCGCCCGAGACCGAGACGGGCGGCGAGCAGCACGAGAAGGATCTGTCGCGCTTCTTCGCGACCGAGGAGCGACCGCGGTAGCGCGCCGTGCAACCGGTGGATGCGTAGACCGCCGTACTCAGCGGCGTGCGTGACGCGGTGTCAGGAGCCCGGCGTCGCGCGCCCGCGCGATCAGTCTGAGGGACCTTCGGCGGCTGCGCCCGGTCGCCCGCATCACCGCGAGGACGGGGTCGCGGCCCTCCCCCTGGGCGGCCCGGTACTCCCGCGCGACCAGGCGCCGCCCCTCACAGCCCCACGGCCATCCGGGTCGCACGCGGTGAGGCACGACATCGTCGAACTCATCGGCGTTTTCCGGCTCTTCCGCCTTCTCGGTGTCCTCGTCCGGAGCAGTCCGCGCCCCGCACACTTCGGTCAGCGGCTGCTCGATCCAGCCGGCCAGGACCGTCAAGTCGGCCAGGGAGAAGGCGGGTTGAGCTCTGACGTCCTCGATGGAGACGTAGCCGCCGGACACGACGGCGAGCGCATCGACCCGAGCGCCGTCGGCGAAGGCCAGGCAGACCTGGAACCAGGACGTGGCGCTGTCGTGATCCCGCACCTCCCAGGCGGGCAGGACGGCCACCGTGCCGTCCTGCCCGCGGCGCTCGGAAAGATTGAGAAACGATGCATTCGGCACACGCGGAACGTAACCGCGCACTCACACTCCATCCGCGTGGACACGCGTCCTCGTCCCGGCGCTGCACCCTGTCAGCTCAGCCCGTGCGGTGCAATGCTGGAGCCACCACCGACCTTCCCTGATCCGCGGGGGTGAGGAGTTCCGCCGTGCTGCGTGTCGCCGTCGTCGGCTCCGGGCCGAGCGGGTGTTACACCGCCCAGGGCCTTGTCCAGCAGGACTCCGACGTGTTCGTGGACGTCCTGGACCGGCTGCCGTGCCCGTATGGCCTGGTGCGCTACGGCGTGGCCCCGGACCACGAGAAGATCAAGTCCCTGCAGGGGAATCTGCGGTCGGTCCTGGAGCACGAGCGGGTGCGGTTCCTCGGCGGGGTCCAGGTCGGCACCGGCCCCCTGACCGTCGGCCGGCTGCGCGAGCTGTACCACGCGGTCGTGTACTGCGTCGGGGCCGCCACCGACCGGCATCTCGGCATCCCGGGCGAGGATCTGCCGGGCAGCTGGTCGGCGACCGAGTTCGTGTCCTGGTACAGCGCACATCCGGACTCCGCCGACGACGGGTTCGTACGAGGGGCCCGCTCGGCCGTGGTGATCGGCCTGGGCAATGTCGCGGTGGACGTCACACGGATGCTCTCGCGCGGTGCCGCGGAGCTGAGCCCGACCGACATGCCGCAGGAGGCGCTGACCGCGCTGACACACAGCGGTGTGACCGAGGTCCAGATGGTGGGCAGGCGGGGTCCCTCGCAGGCGCGCTTCACCACCAAGGAGCTGCGCGAGCTGGGCAGCCTTCCCGACACCGAAGTGAGTGTGGATCCGGCCGAGTTGGCGCTCGATCCGGCGTACGAGGACCCGTCGGGACTGCCCGCGGCGCAGCGCCGGAACGTGGACGTGCTGCGCGGCTGGGCGGAACGGCCGCCCGAGGGCGCGGCGCACCGCATCCGGCTGCGTTTCTTCCTGCGGCCCGTCGAACTCCTCGCCGACTGCGGCCGGGTGGGTGGGGTGCGCTTCGAGCGGACGGTGCCGGACGGGAGCGGCGGCGTGACGGGGACCGGTGAATTCGAGGACGTGGCGGCGCAGTTGGTGCTGCGGTCGGTGGGTTATCGCGGAGTGCCGCTGGAGGGGCTGCCGTTCGACGCGGCGCGCGGTACGGTGCCGAACGCGGCGGGGCGGGTACTGCGAGACGGTGTCGCCTCGCCGGGCGAATACGTGGCCGGCTGGATCAAGCGCGGCCCGACCGGTGTCATCGGCACCAATCGCCCGTGCGCGAAGGAGACGGTGACGTCCCTGCTCGAGGACGCGCCCGCCCTCGTCCGCGCGGATGTGCCGGAGGATCCCGTCGCGGCGCTGCGGGCGGCGGGGCTCGAGCCGGTCGAGTGGGCCGGCTGGCAGGCCATCGAGCGGGCGGAGGCGGAGCTGGGGGCGCGGCTCGGGCGGGGTGTGGTCAAGCTGGCCGACTGGGAGTCGCTGCTGGCGGCGGCGCGGACGGCCGCCCCCTGATAAGAGTCATCACGTAATTCACGTGACGTCCGATGGTTGGGCAGAACGCTCCGGCGTGGGCCTTGTGCCGCGTGGTCGCGGGTCGGGTCTCATCCGGGGTCGTGCTGCTTCCCTGTCGGATGTGCCGAGCAGAGGCTGCTGTCACCGCAGGTGGAGCAGCTGCCGCGCCCGGCAGCCCGAAGGTGTGCCGTGGCATCGCTTGCGTCGGCCTGATCACCGACGCCGGGCAGGCGGCGAAGATCGTGGCGAACGGCGAGGCCGACGCGGTGCTGCTGGGCCTTGAGCTGCTGCGCAACCCGTCGTGGGCACGGCACGCCGTCCGCGAGCCAAGGGCGCGGTGCACATTCGGCGTTCGGCATGGAGCATGGCGTTCACATACACGTTCCGGACATATGCACGGCATCACCCACAGCTGATCCCTGTCGACGCGCGGTCGCCGGGTCAGTCCCGCTGTTCCCCCCGCCCGACCGACCCGGTCAGCTCGCGCTGGTAGTCCGCGTAGGCGGCGCGCAGATCCGCGCCCGGCCAGTCGGCGGGGAGGAGCGGTGCGGGCAGGACGGGGTCGGTGAGCAGGTGCCGTACGACCGCGGCGAAGGCGGTGAGCCGGGCGGCCGGGCTGTCGGCTCCGGTCACGTGGGCGAGCAAGGCCCGGGCGGTGGCGGCCCAGGCGTCGAGCGGCCACAGGCGCGCGGCCAGCTCACGCGGGTCCGGGTCCGGGCGGGCGACGTAGGTCTGGGCGACGGGCTCGAGGTCGCCCGGGAGGGGGCGGTCGAGGCTGGCCGGCCGCAGCCACACGCCCTCCCGGAGTTCGGCCAGTCGCAGAGCCGTCAACCGGGCGCGCAGTTCGGCGCGTTCGGCGGGGCCGCGGCCCGTCGCCGTGATCACGACCATCTCCCAGTCGCCGTCCCACGCGCGCGTGCGGGGGTGCAGCGCGTCGTCCTGGCGGCGCTGGCGGGCCAGCAGCCGCTCGCTGAGTCCGTAGACGGCGTCCGTGCGGCGCAGGTCACCGGAGGCGACCATGCGGCTGAGCGCCGCCCGCAGGGTGGAACCGCCGATATCAAAGGGCTCCACCAGCCGCACGAGATCCTTCACCGGCAGCTCCGGCGGATGCGTGCCCAGGAGCAGGCTCAGCACGACCGACCGGGCGGACAGCGGCCGCAGGTCGACCTCGCCGGGATGCACAGACAGGTTCATCGGCATGGGCCCGTACTCTACGTGCGGTTTCTTGTTGCATAATTGCTACAGTCGCATAGAGAGTGCAACATATCCTCATGGTCTCGACACCCGCGCTCACGCAGTCGCCGTACGCCACACATGACGTCACCAACCAGGCCCCTCCCCTGGCCCCCTACGACGCGTCCGAGGACGCCGCCCTGCTCGAGGGGCTGCGCCGGGAGGGCGCGGGCTGGGCCGAGGACGGCCTCCGGCGGCTCGGTCTGCGGGCCGGCAGCGCCGAGGCGCAGGAGTGGGGCGAGCAGGCCAACCGCCACGAGCCGGAGCTGCGCACGCACGACCGGTACGGCAACCGGGTCGACGAGGTGGAGTTCCACCCGAGCTGGCACCACCTGATGCGCACGGCGGTCGCCGAGGGCCTGGCGGGCGCGCCGTGGGCGGACGACCGCGTCGGCGCCCATGTCGCTCGTACGGCGGGCGGGCTGGTGTGGGGCCACACGGAGGCCGGACACGGCTGTCCGACGTCGATGACGTACGCCGCCGTCCCCGCGCTGCGTGCCCAGCCGGACCTCGCGAAGGTCTACGAGCCGCTGCTGACCAGCCGGGAGTACGACCCCGGGCTGCGGGTGCCCACCGAGAAGCCCGGCCTGCTGGCCGGGATGGGCATGACCGAGAAGCAGGGCGGCTCCGACGTCCGCACGAACACCACCGCGGCCACGCCCACCGCCGAACCCGGCGTGTACACGCTGCGCGGGCACAAGTGGTTCACCTCCGCGCCGATGTGCGACGTCTTCCTGGTGCTGGCGCAGGCACCCGGCGGGCTGTCCTGCTTCCTGGTGCCGCGGGTGCTGCCCGACGGCAGCCGCAACACGTTCCGCGTCCAGCGACTCAAGGACAAGCTCGGCAACCGCTCGAACGCGTCCTCCGAGCCGGAGTTCGACGGCACGGTGGCCTGGCTGGTCGGTCCCGAGGGCCGGGGCGTGAAGACGATCATCGAGATGGTCAACTGCACGCGTCTGGACTGTGTGATGTCCTCGGCGACCCTGATGCGCAAGACCCTCGTCGAGGCGGGCCACCATGTGCGTCACCGCAGTGCGTTCGGGGCGCGCCTCGTCGACCAGCCGCTGATGCGCAACGTCCTGGCCGATCTCGCGCTGGAGTCCGAGGCCGCCACCACACTCACGCTGCGGCTGGCGGGGGCGGCGGACCGGGCGGTGCGCGGGGACGCCGGTGAGCAGGCCTTCCGGCGGATCGCCACCGCCGTCGGCAAGTACTGGGTCACCAAGCGCGGCCCGGCCTTCACCGCGGAGGCCCTGGAGTGTCTGGGCGGCAACGGATACGTGGAGGAGTCGGGCATGCCCCGCCACTACCGCGAGGCCCCGCTGCTGTCGATCTGGGAGGGCTCGGGGAACGTCAACGCGCTCGACGTGCTGCGGGCGCTCGGCCGTGACTCCACCACCGCGGAAGCCCTGTTCGCCGAACTCGCCCTGGCGAGCGGGGCGGACGCCCGGCTGGACGCGGCGGTGACCGGGCTGAAGGTCCGGCTGACCGGGGCCGACCAGGTGGGTGCGCGCCGACTGGTCGAGTCGATGGCCCTGGCGCTCCAGGCCTCCCTGCTGGTGCGGTACGCCCCGGCAGCGGTCGCGGACGCGTTCTGCGCGACCCGGCTGGGCGGCGACTGGGGGCACTCGTTCGGCACCCTGCCCGGCGGGACCGACCTCGGCACGATCCTGGAACGGGCACTGCCGGACGCCAACTGACCCCGCTCGTACGACACTTGGATCTCGAGGGCCGGCACGTCCTCGGTGGCCGACGTCAGCCGCCGGATCGCACACAGTGGCGCCCCGATTCCGCTTCGTCGTCAGTGCCATAGGTGCACAGTCGCGCTCAGGGGGGTCATCTCCTGGGAGGACAACGTGTTCACGGGGATCGACGAGGTCGACTGGGCCTCGCTGCGGCATGCGTACGGCAGCGCGGAGGACGTGCCCGCCTTGTTACGGGCTCTCGCCTCCGCCGACCGGGCAGAACGGGAGGTCGCGCTCGACGGGATGTACGGCTCGGTCCACCACCAGGGGAACGTGTACGACTCGACGTTCGCCTGTGTCCCGTTCCTGTTCGGCTGTGTCCAGGAGAGCCTGCTCGCGCAGGTCTCCCTTCCTTGGGGCGGCACTGCGCCTTCCCACGGTCATCTCCCCTGTCCGGCTTTCGCAGCACTCCACTTCGACCACGGCGGGCGGAGCGCTCGCCGATCGCCTGGGTGAAGTGGCCTCCGGCCGATGCCTGATGCCGGGAGATCACCGATACACATCGGCTCAGCCGTCAGCCGTCAGCCGTGACCGGGTCAGACGAGGCGCGCGGTTCGCAGCCAGATTTCCAGACAGGTGACAGCCGCCCGCTCCAGTTCGTCGTCACCGGCTCGGGAAGCGTGGTAGAACGTCCGCTCGATCATCCAGCACAGGGCTCCGGCGAGGGAACGGGCATCGTGCGGTCCGTCCCCTTCGGGCACGCCCACGCGGTGCAGGATTCGTGTGATCGCCTCGATGAACACCTCCGCCGTCTGGCTCCAGAGCGCCTCGACTTCCGGCACGGATCGATTGAGGTCCGTAGCGACCCGCATGACCACGCCGTGTTCCTGCCACAGGGCCCGCGTGCGCGACATGACAGTCGCGATGGCCTCGCGCGGCTCGGCGGGATCGTGCGCAGCGTCCTGTGACTTCTGCTGCAGTGCGGTCACGGTACGGGCGACGAGCCCGGACACCACGTCGTGCTTGGAGCGGAAGTAGAAGTAGAGGGAGCCGCGGGAGATGCCGGCGCCCTCTGCGATGTCGGCGACCGTCATCGCCTCGAAGCCGACCTCTCCCAGCAGTGCTTCCGCCGTGTCGAGGATGGCTTGTTCCCGGACATCACCCTTGCGCGGTGTGTCGGGGCGTCGCCGTCCCTGAGCGGACCGCACCGTCATGTTCACTCCTTTCCCTCGGCTGGGGAGCGTCGTTCGCGCCCCGTCCGGCGAGTCAGTTGTTCGCGATCTGGGCTCCGTCGGGGAAGTCCGTGGTCCGCGACAGCTCCTCCCAGGTGCTGATCTCGTCGTCCACTGTCTGCCGGGCCTGCCCGACGAGGCGCAGGGCGTCGGAGCCCAGCACCAGATGCCCGGGGGGCTCGGGTACGTCGAGGATGTGGAGCAGTGCTTCAGCGGCCTTCTGCGGGTTGCCCAGCTGGTTGCCGCTGGCCTTGAGACGCGCCTCGCGGATGGGGTTGAAGAGCTCGTCGTAGTCGGAGATCGACCGCTCCGCCCGGGTCATCGACCGGCCGGCCCAGTCCGTTCGGAAGGACCCGGGCTCGATGGCCGTGACATGGATCCCCAGGGCGGCCACCTCCTTGCGGATGCTTTCGAGCATGCCCTCCAGGGCGAACTTGCTGCCGCAGTAGGCGGACATGCCGGGCACGGCCATGAGACCGCCCATGGAGGTCACCGCCATCAGGTGCCCCGAGCGTCGAGCGCGCATGTGGGGCAGGGCCGCCTGAAGCGTGGCAGCGGCACCGAACACGTTGGTCTCGAACTGAGCCCGGACAGCCGCCAGGGGGGTCTCTTCGAAGACGCCCTCCAAGCCGTAGCCGGCGTTGGCGATGACCACGTCCAGCGGGCCGACGGTCGACTCGATGTCGTCGATCACGGCGAAGACGGCCTCGTCGTCCGTGACGTCCAGAATACGCGCGTACGCCCTGCCCGGCGCGAGTGCCTCGAACGCGGCGATGTCGTCCTGCTTGCGGACGGTGCCCACGACCGTATGCCCCGCTTCCAGGGCTCCCGCGGCGAACGCCCGGCCGAGTCCACTGCTCACGCCGGTGATCAGAAAGGTCTTCATGCCCCATCACATCCTTGGGTCGCGGCGGCGTGCCGCCGTGACGATTCACGTCAGACACTGAATCTACACCATGTTGACTTTTCTCAACACCACGTCGATTCTTTCGCCCCGCTTGCAGCCGCGCATCGCGGCGGCGAGGCCGAGAAGGGCGAGGTGGTCGCGCGCGACGGGGGCGCGCCGCGGCAACGGCTCGGTCGGCGGCAAACGCATCGGTGTCCCGCACAAACGGTTCGTCCTGACCGGGGTCAGGTCTGCGGAGAGTGTCCTAGCATCCCTGCATGCCTCCGCCTCGACCACCCCAGCTGCCGCCGCTGAACCCCACTCGGGTTTTCGAGACCACTGGCCGACTCCTGAGTGTGACGAAGGCGGCCGAGGAGCTGTGTGTGACGCCTGCCGCGGTCAGCCGCCAGGTGCGTGCGCTCGAGCACTTCCTCGGTGTCAAGCTGTTCAACCGCGCCCACGGGCGCCTCGAACTGACCCCTGCCGGATCCCGCTATCTCGCCGACATCACGCCGCTTTTCGCGGCGCTTCTGACGGCGACCCAGACGATCCGCTCCTCCGACCGGGGCCGTACTCTGCTCAAGATCCGGTCGCCGGCCACCTTCGCCGTCCGGTGGCTCATCCCGCGCCTGGCAGGCTTCCACCGGGAGAACCCCTCCGTCGAGGTGCGGCTGACGACGTCATCCGCTCCGCTGGACCTGCACCACGAGGACATCGACGCGGGCATCCAGCTGGGCGACGGCTCCGGACCCACCGCGCACAGCCAGCGCTTGGTCGCCAATGTCCTGTCGCCGGTGGTCGCATCCGCGCGACAGCAGGGTCCGGACCGACTGGAGCGGCCCGAGCAGTTGCAGGACGAGGTGCTGCTGCACACGATGGCGCGGCCCGATGACTGGGCCCGGTGGTTCACGGCGGCGGGTCTGGCCGCCGAACGGGCCCACAGCGGAATGAGATACGAGACATCCCTCCTGGCGTACCAGGCCGCCATCGAGGGACACGGTGTGGCCATCGCGCAAAGGGCCCTCGTGCACAAGGAGTTGACCGAGGGGATCCTGACGGCACCGTTCGACCTGGAACTCGACCTCGGGGATCACACGTACTACTTCGTGTGGTCCGCCGGGAAGCCGGAGCCGGCCGCCTTGAGCGCCTTCCGTACCTGGTTGGCGGATGTCATCGATGCCTGACCCACCCCGGGACACAGTGCGTCAGGGTCCGGGCGAAACGTTCGCCCGGACCCTGACGAGGTAGAGCGCGGCGTGCCGGAACCGCTCTACCGGCCGGTCACCGTGTCACGTAGTCCGGTGCCGTGAGGTGGGAGGACACCGGAACAGGGCGGTCGTGCTTCAGCCCCCACAACACAGTCACCAGCAGGCAGGGCGCCAGTGACACGATCGAGTACAGCACTCCGGCCAGTGGGTTGCCGGTCAGGTTGACGAGGGACAGCGCGATCAGAGGCAGGAAGCCACCGAAGAGGATGTTGCCGAGTTGCTGGGCGATACCGAATCCGGTGGTGCGGGTCTGCGACGGAAAGCGCTCGGAGATGAAGGCCGGCAAGGGTGCCATGATCATGGCCGTGAGCACGGCGAGAACCGTGATCAGTGCCGCCGCCAGGACCCATGCCTGGGATGCGGCGGCGGAGCGGATGCCCGCGAAGGCCGGGTAGGCGACGCACATCCACAACGCGATGCCGATGGCCATCACGCGGGACCGGCCGACACGGTCGGACAGACGGCCGAAGACCGGGTAGAAGGGCGCGGCGATCAGGATGCCCGCGCCGAGGCAGAGGTTGGCGGTGCCCGTATCGGCTTTCACGACATCGCCCAGGAAGTACAGCATGTAGACGATCGACGTGTAGAGGGAGACCGAGGTCGCCCCCTGGGCGCCGAACGTCGCGAGCAGGATGGACTTCCAGGCTTCCCAGCCCTTCAGGGCCGTCGAAAGCGGAGACTTGGCCAGTTGGCCCGTCTCCTTGAGCGCCAGGAACGTGGGCGTTTCCCTCATGTTCATGCGCACGACGGTGGCCACGGCCACGATCGGCGCGGAGACCAGGAACGGGATGCGCCAGCCCCAGGTCTCGAAGGCCGCTTCGGGCAGTGTCCCCTTCAGCAGGGTCGACAGAGCGAGCGCGAGGAGGAGACCAAGACTCGCGGTGCTCTGCAGAATGCTGGTGATCAACCCGCGTTTCGTCCGGGGCGACTGCTCGACCAGGTAGACGACCGCCGAGGCGTATTCGCCGCCGAGGGCGATGCCCTGGATGATGCGCAGCGTGAGCAGCGCCGCCGGCGCCCAGACACCGATCGCTGAGTAGGTGGGAAGGCACCCGATGGCCACGGTGGCGGCGCCCATCACGACCAGGGTCACCACGAAGGTCTTCTTGCGGCCTATCCGGTCGGACAGCGGGGAGAAGATGACCGTTCCCAACGGCCGGGCCACATAGGAGATGCCGAATGTCGCCGCGCCGAGCAGCGTGGCGACCACCTTGTCCTCGGTCGGGAGGAAGAGGTGAGTCAGTGTGGCGGTCAGTGCCACGTAGACGAAGAAGTCGTAGTACTCGAGCATGGTGCCGATGCCCGAAGTGGCGATCATTCTGCCCATTCTCGGGCCGCCGGCTGCTGCCGTCCCTTGTGCATGTGTCACGGCGATCTCCTCATCGCAACGTGTCGGGTTGTCGCCTTGCGTGGTGCGCGACCGAGCGGTCCGGTCGCGTTTGTGCGGCTCGAACGGTCAGCGCTGTGCGGACCGGTCGCTGAGGAAGCGGCGTACGAGTTCCTTGTGCTCGGCGCCGTTGAGGAGCAGTGCCTGGAGGGCCGCTGCCTGTTCCAGGGCAGCGGGGAGCGCGAGTTCGGCGGACTGCCGGACCAGTTGGGTGGCCATGCGGGTGGCGATCGGAGGTCCCGCGGCGATGCGCGCGGCCAGCGCACGCGCCTCCTCGTCGAGCCGGTCAGCGGCGACCACGCGGGAGACGACGCCCAGTTCCAGCGCGGTGGAGGCGTCGAAGAACTCACTGGTCAGGGTCAGCTCCATGGCCTTGGCCGGGCCGACCAGCCGGGTGAGGAACCATGCGCCGCCGATACCGGAGACCAGGCCGAGGCGCAGGAAGCTTTCGGCGAAGCGAGCGTTCTCGCCGGCGATCCGCAGATCGCACATGAGGGTGATGTCGAAGCCCGCCCCTACCGCGGCTCCGTTGATCGCCGCGATGGAGGGCACTTCCAGTGCTCTCAGGGCACGGGTGAGGCGATGCAGCCCCAGACGCAATCGGTCCCGCACCGCGGCGGTACTGCCCTGCATCAGGTCGGTGCCGCTCTCCATGTCCTTGACATTGCCGCCGGTGCAGAAGTGCCCGCTGGTGGAGCGCAGGAGGACGCAGCGCAGTCCGGGTATGGCGTTGGCGCGTTCCAGGGCCCCGGCGAGGGCTTCCGTCATGGCGAGGTCGAGTGCGTTGCCGGTCTCGGGGGCGTTGAGGCCGAGAGTGAGCACGCCCTGGTCGAGCTCCTCTTCGATCAGGTCTTTCGTGACGTCCATGTCTTCTCTCCCGGGAGTCGCTACCGGTCGGTGAATGAGGGACTGCGTCGCTCGGTGAAGGCGGCGATGCCCTCCTTCTGGTCGTGCAGGGCGAACCCCGCGTGGAAGAGGCGCCGTTCGAAGAGCAGTCCTTCGTTGAGCGAGGACTCGAAGGACCGGTTCACGGCTTCCTTGATGGCCATCACCACCGGCAGCGAGTGCCGGGCGATGGCGCCGGCGGTCTGCTGTGCGGCGCGCACGACCTCGTCGTCGGGGACCACTTCGGCCACGAGGCCCGCTCGCTGCGCTTCGGCCGCTGTGATCGATTTCCCGGTCAGGCACATCAACATGGCCAGCGACTTGCCGACCGCTCGGGGCAGGCGTTGCGTGCCACCAGCTCCCGGAACGATGCCGAGCGCCACCTCCGGCTGGCCGAACACCGCGCTCTCGGCGGCCAGGACGATGTCGCACATCATGGCCAGCTCGCACCCACCACCGAGGGCGTAGCCTCTGACGGCTGCGACGATCGGCTTGCGCACTTTGCGGACGGCGTCCCAGTTGCGGCCGATGTAGTCCTGCTGGAAGGCATCGCAGTAGCCGAGCGGGACCATCGCCTTGACATCGGCTCCCGCCGCGAACGCCTTGGCCGAGCCGGTGAGAACCACTGCCCGCACCCCGGGGTCGGCATCGGCTCTCTCCAGTGCGGAAACGAGGGCGTCCACGAGTTCGTCGGTGAGCGGGTTCAGCGGGTTGTCCGAGGAGAGCCGGATGACTACGACACCGTTCTCGGTCTCCTCCGTCAGGAGGCTTGTGGGCATCACTGGCTCCTTCCGTCATCAGCGGCGGTGGAGGGCACGTCAGGTGACTGGGTGACAATGCCGTTCTCCACCAGGCCGGCGAGTTCCTGAGGTTCGAATCCGTACTCGGTGAGGACATCCAGCGAGTGTTCGCCGATCAGTGGTGGCGGGGCATCCAGCCGGGCGGCCGGTTGCTGTGAAGGCCCGAGAACGAATCCGGGGACGCGTACGCTGCCGGCGACGGGATGTTCGAAGCAGGAATCGATTCGGCTTTCCCGGTAGGCGGGCGACGCCACTACGTCGCTGTAGGTGGTGACGGGGGCGCTGAGGATGTCTCCGGCGGAGAGCAGCTCCAGCCACTCGCCCGTGGGCCGCGTCTCGAAGACTCGGCCCAGGACGTCGCGGAGGGAGGAACGGTGCGTTATCCGTTCGGCGTTCGAGGAGAAGCGGGGGTCCAGCGCCAGCTCGGGAACACCGAGGAGCTCGCACAGGACGGGCCAGCGTTTGGGGTCGTACGCGGCGACCATGATCCAGCCGTCCTTGGTGGGGAAGGCTTCGTTCGGGGCCGCGTACGGGGCGGCGCTTCCGATCTTCTCGGCGTTGTTGCCGGTCGCGAAGAAGGAGGCGTAGCCGATCTGCTGCAGCATCAGAGTCGCGTTGAAGAGGCTGACGTCCAGATGCTGCCCGCCTCTGCCTTCGCGCGCCTGATGAAGCGCGCTGAGGATGGAGATCGTGGCCAGGTATCCGGTGACCATGTCCGCGACGGGGATCTGCACCTTCGAGGGACCCGAAGTGGGCTCCCCCAAGGTGCTCATGAGACCGGAGACGGCCTGCATGACACCGTCCACACCGGGGCGGTCCCTGAGACTGCCCGACTGTCCGAACGCGGAGATGGAGCAGTAGACCACATCCGGATTTTCACTGAGCAGGGATTCGTAATCGAGTTGGAGTTTACTCATCACGCCCGGCCGGAAACTCTCCACGACGACGTCTGCGTGTCGAATCATTTTCCTGACCGCCTCGACACCCTCAGCGGATTTCAGGTCCACGGCAAGACTTCTCTTGTTCCGGTTCACGCTGAGGGCTATAACGCTCTCGCCATTGACCCAGGGGGGCCCGATACGACGCCCTGCCTCTCCCCGCAGGGGCTCGATCTTCACCACGTCGGCCCCCAGGTCCGCCAGGGTCATGGTGCAGACCGGTCCCGCCACTATGTGGGTGAAATCAATTACACGGACCCCACGCAAACTGTCCAGCGGCATTCCCACGCCCCCTTGATCACAAGTTTCTCGATGAAGAAGTGATTAATCTCCGGTATCCGGCAGATTAAAGGGGCACTCAACGGCGGGCAATCGACATTTTTTATGCAGGCGTTTACCTGTGGTCAAACGGCGAGGTTCTTCCCTGCTCCCGGGCAGCTCTGCGCTGTGACCCGTGCGCGCGGGAGGGGCCGTGCCACGATGAGTTCATGAGCGATTGAACGCAGGGCCCTCCTCGTGGAGAAGACGCCCCTGCCCGACGACCTCGACAGCAGGCTGCGGGCACAACTCACCTTCCTCGTGGAGGTGGACCAGCTCAAGACCGTCCTCCGTCAGTCGCCTCTCGCGCGGAGCTGTTCGAGCCGGCCGCGGCCGCCGCCGACGCCCTCGACGCGCTGCTGACCGCGCGGCCCGGACTGCGGGTGCACCGGTGGGAGCGCGGGGCGCCGACGCTGGGTGGTGCGCTCAAGGCCCTGGCCAGGAGCGGCGATCCGCGGGCGGTAGCGGCGCTGGGCGAGGTGCTGGCGGGGCCGGTGGTCCCGGACGACCTGGGCCATGCCGTCGTCCCGCTGGGCCGTGCCGCCGCCCCCGCTCGCCCCCGCACTGCGACACCGGCTCGGACAGGTGCCGCTCGGCTGCCCCGACGTCGCGGCCCGCGCCCTGCCGCTGCTGGCGGCGCTGACCGCCCTGGGTGACGCGGAGGCGTCGCCGGAGGTGCTGCGCCTGTTACGCGGCGGGCTGGGCGGGACCGGCGCCGGGGACCGGGTCGTGGGTCCGGCGCTGCGGGCGCTGGCCTCGTTCGGGACCGGGGCGGCGTCGGCCGCCCCGGTGGTGCGGGGGCTGCTCGAGTCGCGGTACGCGGTAGCGGCGGCCGATGCTCTGTGGTCGATCGAGGGGGACCGTGCGGCCGTAATCCCCCGTGCTGCTGCGGGAGTTGACCGGCGGGCAGCGGTCCGGGCGCCGGTCGGCCGCCGACGCACTGGCCCGGCTGGGTTCCGTGGCTCGGCCGGGCTTGCCCGGGTTGCGGGACATGACCGGGTCGGAGCGGGCGTGGGAGCGGGTGTCGGCCGCGTGCGCACTGTGGCGGATCGACGGCGATCCGCACCCCGTGCTCCCGGTGTTCCGCACGGCGTGGACGACGCATGCCCGCACGCGCGGCCGGATCGTCCGTTGCCTCGCCGGCATGGGGTTCGCGGGCGCGCCCCTGTGGGACCTGCTGGAGACGGAGGTCGCCTCCGAACGGCGCCACACGGCACGGCCGGGCGGGTACGGGAGCCATGACATCCCGGAGGACGAACGGTTGTTGCGGGTGTGCAGGGAGGTGCTGAGGGGGCGAAAGTGAGGAGGCGGACGGTTGACGCGCACCCGGACGTGGGGGGTGCGGCCCGTGTGGGCGCGTCGCCTGAGGGGTGCACGGCCCGTGGCAAGCACCCGGCACGTGGGGGCGCGCCGGCCTCAGCCCGTCGTTCGCCCCCACCGTGGTCCCAGGCGTGCCCACTCCGCGTCCCAGCGGTCCATGCGCCGACGTTCCAGACGGCCGCGCAGGGCGAGGCCCGTGACGAAGGGGACCGTGGCCGCGCTCACGCCGACCAGGGCTCCTATGAAGGCGGAGCGGAAGTGGGCCTGAGTCGCGGTGGCCGGACGGGGCACCAGGTGACCCTTGGGGTCCGTCCAGACGGTGACCGGGGTACCGGGCCCGCTGCCGGGAAGAACACGTGCCTGGCCGGTGTGGGAGGAACCGTCGGCCGCGGTCCAGCGCACCTCGGCCCACCCGCGGCCGCCGCTGGGTGTGCCGGCGTGCGGGGCGGACGCCCCGGACGCCCTGTCCATGACCCGGGCCACGACCGGACGCCACTCGGCGCGCTCCCGGGCCAGCCCGTGCTCGACGGTCCGGTGCGCCGCGAGTCCCGCGAGCACCCCGGCGAGGACGGTGAGCAGCCAGGCGCCGAGCACCACCCAGCCCTCCACCACGTCGGCCCGGCGCCTGAGCGGGTTGCGCCGCCAGCGCCACAGCCACACCTTCGGACCACGGAACGCCTTCAACGGCATCCTCCTCACACCCACACGGACAGGCCGGACCGCCCTCCCATACGGGAGCCGTCCCCTCCTTGCTCACGGCGAGCCCACGACTCGACGGTCGCACGAGAGGCCCCGGCCGCGCAGGCGTATGCCCCGGCGGACCGCCCACCTCGGTCACGACAGGCCGACGGCACCGTCCTGACCTGCGCAGACGGCGACTCCGGGGCCGAGTGTCAGTGCCGGGGTGCAGACTGGCCGCTGTCTGAGGACTACCTGTGACGAAGACGTCCCGGAGGTGATCGGCATGACCGAGGTACTGCTCGCCGTGGGCACCCGAAAGGGTCTGTTCATCGGACGACGGCGAGGTGGCGCCTGGGAGTTCGACGAGAGTCCCTACTTCAACGCGCAGGCGATCTACTCGGTCGCCATCGACACCCGTGGCGCCGCCCCGCGGCTGCTGGCCGGCGGCGACAGCTCGCACTGGGGCCCGTCCGTGTTCCACTCGGACGACCTCGGCCGCACCTGGACCGAACCGGCCCAGCCGGCCGTCAAGTTCCCCAAGGAGACCGGCGCTTCGCTGGAGCGGGTCTGGCAGCTGCACCCGGCGGCGGCCGAGGAGGACGTGGTGTACGCGGGTACGGAACCGGCGGCCCTGTACCGCTCGGTGGACCGCGGCGAGAGCTTCGAGCTGGTCCGCCCCCTGTGGGAGCACCCGACGCGCTCGCGGTGGGTGCCGGGCGGCGGCGGTGAGGGGCTGCACACCATCGTCACCGACGAGCGCGACCCGAAGGCGGTGACCGTCGCCGTCTCGACGGCCGGCGTGTTCCGCACGACGGACGGCGGCGCGAGCTGGGCCCCGTCCAACTCCGGTGTGTCCGCGGTGTTCCTGCCGGACCCGAACCCGGAGTTCGGGCAGTGCGTGCACAAGGTCGCCCAGGACGCGGAGAACCCGGACCGGCTGTATCTGCAGAACCACTGGGGTGTCTACCGCAGCGACGACGCCGGGGCGCACTGGACCGACATCGGCGAGGGCCTGCCGTCCACGTTCGGCTTCGCCGTGGCCGCCCATCCGGGGCGCGGCGACACGGCGTACGTGTTCCCGATCAACGCCGACGCGGACCGGGTGCCCGCCGAGCGCCGCTGCCGCGTCTTCCGCACGGCGGACGCGGGCAAGACGTGGGAGCCCCTGTCGGCCGGTCTGCCGGCGGAGGACCACTACGGCACGGTGCTGCGCGACGCGCTCTGTACGGACGACGGGGACGCCGCGGGTGTGTACTTCGGCAACCGCAACGGCGAAGTGTTCGCGTCGGCCGACGACGGCGACAGCTGGCGGCAGTTGGCCTCCCATCTGCCGGACGTGCTCTGCGTGCGGGCCGCGGTCGTCGCATGAGCACGGGTTGCGGAAAGGGAGGAGGTTCCGGTCATACGTGTCGACGGTGCGGTCGTCCTCGGCCGGTCTCCGGTCATCGATTGATCACCACCCCCTGTACGGCAGTAGGGTGACGCCCGTGGCACCACGACCTCTGCATGAAATCGTCGAAGCGGGCTGGGCTAAGGCCCTGGAACCCGTGGCCGGACGGATCGCCTCGATGGGCGACTTCCTGCGCACGGAGATCGCCGCGGGACGCACCTACCTGCCGGCCGGACCGAACGTCCTGCGGGCCTTCCAGCAACCCTTCGACGAGGTACGGGTCCTGATCGTCGGTCAGGACCCGTACCCCACCCCGGGACACGCGGTGGGCCTGTCGTTCTCGGTCGCGCCCGAGGTACGCCCGCTGCCGCCCAGCCTGATCAATATCTTCCGGGAGCTGAACACCGACCTGGGGCTGCCCCAGCCGTCCACCGGTGATCTGACGCCGTGGTCGGAGCAGGGCGTGCTGCTGCTCAACAGGGCGCTCACCACGGCCCCGCGCAATCCGGGTGCCCACCGTGGCAAGGGCTGGGAGGAGGTCACCGAGCAGGCGATCCGCGCGTTGGCCGGGCGCGGCAAACCGCTGGTGTCGATCCTGTGGGGCCGCGACGCCCGCAACCTGCGTCCACTCCTGGGGAGTCTGCCGGCCGTGGAGTCCGCCCATCCGTCACCCATGTCCGCCGACCGCGGCTTCTTCGGCTCCCGCCCGTTCAGCCGCGCCAACGACCTGCTGATCCAGCAGGGCGGACAACCGGTGGAGTGGCGCCTGTCGTGACCTCGGGCGGCCGGTCTGCCGTGGGGCGGCTCACGCTGCTCGGCTCACCCTGCCGGGTGACGAAAGGACGCTGTCCGTGAGACCACACGACAGGTTTGACATTCTCGACTGCGAAAGGGTCTGCAAATAGTCCGTCCTGTACTGCCTTTGGCATGAACTGCGACGGAACGGCAGGCCACTGCTTTCCGATCCGTCCGTAACTCATCAGACAAAACCGGACGGATACCGCTCACCTGCACCCTCCCCGAACAGGGGAGCCCAGGAAGCCAGTAACATGCGGCGCCATGAGCTCCCCCACTGGGCCCGCGTCCGGCCTGCCAGTACGAATGCCGCGACCCCGCCAGCCCGGACGGCACCGCCGCCCCGAACCGCTGGTGGCTCCCGAGGGCGCGCCCGCGCTCGTCCTCGCAGTGCCGGGCACGCCCAGCGCCGCCACGCGCAGCCTCGCCGAGGAGGTCGTGAGCATCGCGCGCTCCGAGCTGCCCGGCCTGGACGCGCGCATCGGGTACCTGGACGGGGACGACGCCGAGTTCCCCACGCTCCAGGCCGTCCTCACGCACGCCGCCGAGGAGCGCACCGCCCGCTACGGGCAGGCAGTCGCCGCCGGTGTCGAGGTCAAGGAGCCGGACGGCCCGGTCGCCGTCGTCGTCCCGCTGCTCGCCGGCCCGGACAGCGCGCTGCTGCGCCGAGTCCGCCAGGCCATCATGGACAGCCGGATCGCGGCCGACCTGACCGACGTGCTCGGCCCGCACCCGCTGCTCGCCGAGGCCCTGCACGTGCGGCTGTCCGAGGCGGGGCTCGCCCGTGCCGACCGCGCGCGCCTGTTCACCGTCGCGACCGCGGCCGACGGCATCATCCTGGCCTCCGTCGGCGGGGACGAGGCGGTACAGGCGGCCGGGATCACCGGCATGCTGCTCGCCGCGCGCCTCGCCGTGCCGGTGATGGCCGCGGCCCTGGACCAGGAGGGGGCGATCGCTTCCGTCGCCGAGCAGCTGCGCGACTCGGGCTCGCAGCAGCTGGCGCTGGCCCCGTACCTGATCGGCCCCGAGATCGAGCCGGGCCTGCTCGAGGAGGCCGCCTCCGAGGTGGGCAGCTCGACCGCGGAGGCGCTGGGCGCGTACCCGGCGATCGGCAAGCTCGCCCTGGCCAAGTACACGACGGCGCTGGGCATCGCCCCGCCCCAGCCCCAGGGCACCCCGGTGCGCTGAGGCACCACGGCACCACGTACGACACAGGGCCCGCTCCCCGCTGGGGGGCGGGCCCTTCGCCCTCTCGCTCGGTCAGGGGCAGGTGAGCGTGTTCAGAGCGTTCAGCCTGCCCAGGCGGCCCGGACGGTTCAGCCTGCCCGGACGGCTCGGACGGCTCAGGCGGCTCAGCCGAAGACCACGCAGGACGCCGCGGGAACCTCCACCGAGCCGTCGTAGCGCGGCAGCCCGCTGTCCGGCCGGATCGCGAACCAGGTCACGTTCCCGGAGCGCTCGTTCGCCGCGTACAGGAAGCCCGCGCTCTCGGTGAGCGCCCGCGGCCACTCGCCGCCGCAGGGCACCGTGCCGGTCAGGCGGAGCCCCTCGCCCTCGACGGCGAACGCGGACAGGACGTCCTCGCCGCGCGTCGCGGTCCACACGAAGCGGCCGTCGGGCGAGACGACGATGCCGGAGGGGTAGGCGTCGCCGGCCGGGGCGTCACGCAGGACCGCGGTCTCGGTCAGGGGCTTCAGGGAGCCGTTCTCCGCGTCCCAGCGGCAGACGGTGACGGTGGGGGTGAGTTCGTTGAGGACGTAGGCGTACGGGCCGGCCGGGTGGAAGGCGAGGTGGCGGGGCCCGGAGCCGGGACGAAGGGCGATCTCGCGGTGCAGCGCGGGCGCGCCGCGGTCCAGGGTGCACACCCGTACCGAGTCGGTGCCGAGGTCGACGCTGACGATCCAGCGGCCGCTGGGGTCGGGCTGCACCTGGTGGGCGTGCGGACCGCGCTGGCGGCGCTCGTGCGGGCCGGAACCGGTGTGCTGGAGCAGCCCGGACGGGGCGCCGGCGAGGGTGCCGTCGGCGCGGACGGGCACGGCGGTGACGCTGCCCGAGCCGTAGTTGGCGGTGAGGAGGTGCCCGTCGTGCAGGCTGAGGTGGGTGGGCCCGCTGGCGCCGACCTGCACCGGTGGCCCGGTGAGTTCCGGCCGGTCGCCGAGGACGCGGTACGCGGCCACCGCGCCGTCCGCCGTCTCGCTGACCGTGTAGAGCGTGTCGCCGTCGGGCGAGAGGACCAGGTAGGACGGGTCGGGGACGTGATTGGCGCCGTCGAGGAGAGTGAGGGCGCCGCTGTCCGGGTGGACGGCGGCCGTCATGACACCGGGGCCGCCCGCGGCCGTGAACGAGCCGATGAAGGCTCTGTGCCTCCTGCCGCCGTGTGCCACCGCTGGCCCCTCTCGTCCGTGCGCGTCCGGGGCCGACGGTAGCAGTCGATCAGCTGCGGTCTAGACCAAGCGGGTGAAGTCCGGCGGGGAGAACGGCGGACGCCTCCTCAGGCGCCGACGAGCCGTGAGGTGGAGGGGCGCGGCGAGGTCGGTCGGAGAGGTCGGGTCAGGGCGCATTCCAGGCCGGTGCAGGTGGGCCGGCGCGGGCCCGGCGGGTGCTTCGGCGGGCCAGGTGATGTGTTCCGAGCCGTGCGTGAGCGCCTCGACGGCCACTTCTGCGCGGCGGCCAGGCGGGCGTCGTGGGACGCCTCCGGGTCCTGGGCGACCGCCACGAGACCGCGGACCTCGCGTGCGCAGTCGTCGAGCAGGTCGAGAACCCGGCGGGCGCGGCGCCTGCGGGCCGGCATCGGGTTCAGCGGGTGCACGAGCGGGGCGACCGCATCCCCGGCGTCGCCCGCGGCACCCTGCAGGTCCGTCTGGACCGGCGCGACCGGAACGGTGTGATCACCGGCACGAGTCCCTCGCTCTCCCCGGCCGCGCCGGGCCACCGGTGCCGGCGACCTGCTGACCCGGATCGTCGCCCGGGACAACGCCCACCTGCCGAGCCTGGTGCGCACCCGCACGGAGGTGGCGCTGCGCGAGCGCGTACCGCACCGTCTGCTGCCCCTGGTGGAGTCGGTGAGGCGGACGGCTGGGCATGGCACCGGCGAAAGGGCAGCCGCTCCGGGGGCGCCCTCACCCGGAGGGACCAGTGCGGCCCGCCGGTCGTGGACCGTCCTCCGGGCCGCCGCACGCAGGGACCTTGAGCCCGGGGCCGGGGGCGAACGCGCCGGTGACGGCGCGCGGGGTGCGGCATGCGTTCCTACGTTGGGCTCACCACTGCGCGAGAAGGCGAGCCGCCACATGATCGAGATCGTGAACGCCGAGGCCGCATGACGACCGTCCAGCAGCGCGAGTCGGCCCGTGTCGCGGACGACCGGCGCTGGAAGGCACTCGCGGTCTGTCTGACGGCGGGGTTCATGACCTTGCTCGACACGTCGATCGTGAACGTGGCGCTGCCCTCCATGGAACGTGGACTGCACGCCGCACAGGCGGACCTGTCGTGGGTCATCTCCGGATACGCCCTCACGTACGGACTGGTCCTCGTGCCCGCCGGCCGGCTCGGTGACCTGCGGGGCCGCCGTGAGACCTTCCTGATCGGGGTCGCACTGTTCACCGCCGCGTCGGCGGCGTGCGGGCTGGCCCCGTCCGGCACCTGGCTCGTGGTGTTCCGGCTCCTGCAGGGCGTCGCGGGCGGCCTGATCGCGCCCCAGGGCTCCGGGCTCATCCAGCAGATGTTCCAGGGCGCGCAACGTGCCCGCGCCTTCGCCGCGTTCGGCAGCGTCGTCGCCGTCTCGACGGCGGTCGGACCGCTGGCCGGCGGCGTGCTCATCGAGTTGTCCGGCAGTTGGCGCTGGGTCTTCTACGTCAACCTGCCGGTCGGCCTCGCGGTGTTCGCCGCAGCGCTGCGGCTGCTGCCGAAGTCCGTACCCCGGCGGGATCCGGGCGAGGGGTTCGACGTACCGGGTGTGCTGCTGCTCGGTGCCGGGGCGCTGGCACTGATGCTGCCCCTGGTGCAGGAGCAGGCATGGCCCGGGCGGCGCAAGTGGCTCCTGGTCCCCTTCGCCGTCGTGCTCCTCGTGGCGTTCTGGGCGTGGGAGCGAAGGCAGGGTCGGCTCCGGAAGGGGCCGCTGATCGATCTGCGGCTGTTCGCGCTGCGGTCGTTCACGCTGGGCGCCCTGATGAGCCTGGTGTACTTCCCCGGGTTCACCTCGGTCCTCTTCGTGTACACGATGTTCCTGCAGAACAGCATGGGCTACAACGCGCTGGCGGCCGGTGTCGCGGCGATGCCCTTCGCGGTCGGCTCGGCGGCCGCCGCGCTGGTCGGCGGGCGGCTGGTCGTCCGGTACGGCCGCCGGCTCGTCGTGTACGGGCTGTACGGGGTGGCGCTCGGGCTGCTGGGCACCGTGGCCGCCGTGCAGCTCGTACCCGGTGACGGTGTGGGGTGGGCCGCGGCTCTTCCGCTGCTGTTGGCCGGGACCGGTTCGGGGCTGACCGTCTCCCCCAACACCACACTGACGCTCGCCAGAGTTCCGGTGCGCCGCGCCGGGGCGGCGGGAGGGGTGCTGCAGACCGGTCAGCGGATCGGTTCGGCCGCCGGGATCGCGGCGGTGGGGGCGGTGTACTTCGCGCATCTCGCCAACCACGGGCGTTCCGCCACGGCGCTGCAGCTGGGGCTGGCGACGGCGTTGCTCTTCGTGGTGACGGCGCTGGTCCTGGCGGTGGCCGACGTGCGCAGCGGGTCACCCGTCGTACGAGGCTAGGGCCGCCCGCGTCACGACCGCCCGCAGTCACCGAGCGTACGGTCGTAGGCGATCAGGACCGCCGGCGGGGTCTGCCCCGCTTCGGCGTCCCGGAGCGGCCACGTGACGTGCGGCCGGTGGCCGACCTGCCCGCCGCGGGCTTCTGCCGCGTCTCGGGTCGCTTCTGCCTGCCCTGCGGCTCGGGCTGCTGGGCCGCGCGGCCACGCGTGCTGTTGACCGTGCGTCCGCGCACGATGCCGATGAAGTCCTCGACCAGGTCGGTGGTGGCCTCCTCGGGCCAGGACAGGGCCACGCTCGACTGCGGGGCGTCCACGACCGGCCGGTAGGTGAGGTCGCGGCGGTGGTGGAGGCGGGCCAGCGACTGGGGGACGACGAGGAGGCCCACGCCGGCCGCGACGAGCTCGATCGCGTCGGCCGTGGTCGCCGGGCGCTCGAAGGCGGGCTCACCCGGCGGGACGTCCCAGTCGAAGACGTCGTCGAGCGGGTGGAAGAGGACCTCGTCGGCGAGGTCGGACAGCGTGACCTCCTCGGCCGCGGTGATCAGGTGGTCCTTGGGCACCACGACCACGGTCGTCTCGGTGTACAGGGGGATCGCGCTGAAGAACGTGCGGTCCACCGGCAGCCGTACGAATGCCGCGTCCGCCCCGCCCTCGCGCAGCACCTCGGAGGCTTCGGCCGGGGTCACCTGTACCAGGGTGAGCGGGATGTCGGGCAGGCGCTCGTGCCAGATCCGCACCCATTTGGCGGGCGTCACTCCGGGGACGTACGCGAGCCGGAACGACGGTGTTTCCTGCGAGCCTGTCACCAGGCCAGGTTACCGGCCGTGGTCGGACCTCCCGGACACGGCCGATACCCTTGACCTCATGAAGTCTCAAACCGGCCCCCAGACGATGAAGCCCGCGACCGCGGCGAAGAAGCTGGGTGTGTACCTCCCCGCCACCCCCGCCGAGTTCCAGGAGGGTGTCGTCTCGCGTGCCGAGCTGAACGAGCTTCAGACCGATCCGCCCCAGTGGCTGCAGGAGCTGCGGCGCAACGGTCCGCACCCCCGTCCGGTGGTCGCGGCGCGGCTGGGCGTCTCCATCGCGGGCCTGGCACGCGGCGGGGTCACCGAGCCGCTGACCACCGAGCAGATCGAGGAACTGCGGCAGGAACAGCCCGAGTGGCTGGAGAAGGAACGCGCGACCCAGGCCGAGGTGCGCAAGGAAGCGGCGCGGATCAAGAACCTGAAGAAGGAGAAGGGCGCCCGGCAGAGCTGAGGCCCGCCGGGCGCGCGCCGTCAGCTGTCGGAGGGCACCTTCAGCTTGTCCCAGCTGGCCTTGCCGGGTATGCCGTCCGCGTCCTTGCCCTTGAAGCCGAGCTTGTGCTGCCAGGCGGCGTAGGACTTGCGGTCGGCCTCGGTCCACTCCGGGCTCGGTCCGCGCTCGTAGTGGCCGCACCCCTCCGCGACCAGGCGCCGGCCCATCGCCGTGATCAGCGGTGACTTCTGCCCGATGTGGAAGAAGCCGCTGCCCGGGAAGGGCGCGTACCTCGGCTTCGGCGCCGGCTTGTGCGGCTCCCCCGGGTCCTTGCCGCCGCCCTTTCCGGCGAGGCGGTCGGCGATACGGCGGCGCATGCCGTCCATCGTGAAGCCGCGCGGGTCCTGCTTGCCGGGCTGCCACTCCTTGTGCCCGATGACGGAGCGCTCGGACCAGCCGTGGTGGCGGCAGATCGCGGCGGCGACCTTCTCGATGGCCTCCTTCTGCGCCTCGGGCCAGGGGTCCTTGCCGTCGCCGAGGTTGATGCACTCGAAGCCGTAGAAGTGCCGGTTGCCGTCGGTGTCGGCCTCGTTGTCGGCCGGCAGCTTCGTCTCGTTGACCACGGCGCGCAGGACATCGCTGTCGCCGAGTCCCGCATGGTTGGCGCGGCCGTTGCCGACGAGATGGACGTGGCCCTGCTTGTCGATGACGCCGTGGCACAGCGGGCCGGGCAGTCCGGAGTAGCCGTTGTAGCAGATGTTCACGGAGTTCTCGGTGCCCGAGGTGACGGTGTGGTGGATCATCACGCCGTTCACCGGTCCCCAGGGGCCCTTGGTGTTGCGGTTGTGGTGGCGCCAGTCGCGCACCTCGTGGACGGTCACGCCCTCCGCGCGCAGGATCTCCACCAGCTTCGACGCGCTCAGCGGCTGGGCCATCACTCGTCTCCTTCCGCGGCGGCCTCGGCCACCGCCGTGGTCTGCGAACGGCCCCCGGAGGGGTCGGTCTCGGCCGCCCGTTCCTCCCGCGCGGCCTGCGCCTCGGCGGCCAGGGCCGCCTCGTCGGCCGCCGGGATGCTGCTCGCCAGCGGGCCGAAGGCGAGCCGCAGGTCCACGGCGCTCTCCTCGCCCTTGACCAGGGCCAGCGGGGCGAAGTGGCGTGCGATGCCGGCCGGTTCGCGCAGCAGGGGGCGGCGGGCCGGGTCGGTGGGCCACTCGACGCTGCCGGTGGCGGTGCGGGCGGGGATCAGCCAGTGGTCGCCGGTGCGGTAGCTGCCGCCCTGGGCGAAGTAGACCTCGACGCCGTCCTCCAGGGGCAGCCACTCCCCCTCGGTGACGGGGACGGCGCCACCCTTCAGGGCCGCCGTGCGGCCCTTGCGGCGCGGGCCCTCGTGGTGGTCCCAGCGGCGCAGGAACGGGTGCAGGTGGGGCAGCCGCCCGACGCCGGGGTCGGGTTCGGCGGACAGCCGGACCCGGCGGCCGGGCAGGTCCAGTTCCTCGACCCGCAGCAGGGGCAGCGCCTCGAGGCGGGAGGCGTAGGCGGTGTCGGTGAACTCGACGTGGTCGCCGACGTCGAGGTCCAGCTTGTCGTCGACGCCGAGGGACGCCAACTGCACCCAGGTGCCGTCGAGTTCGTCGACCGGGAAGACCACCGAGCCGTTCTCGCGGGACCACTTGAAGGTGGCGTCCTTCGCCTCCCCGCCCGTGTGGACCTCGACCCGGTACAGCTGGTTCTCCTGGCCGCGGTAGCGCGCGTCGGGGCGGACCAGGCACGGGTCCTCGTCGGCGTGCTCGGGCCGCGTGCTGCGGGCGGCGAGCCGCGACGCGGCGGCTGCTCGGCGCTGCGCCCAGCGCGCGAAGGCGGCTCGCACGACCTCCTTGGACGGCCCGGCAGCGTCGCTGTCGTCGAGCTCCAGCTCGCTCAGGGACAGGGGCAGCACCTGCCAGACGGCCTTGGAGCGTACGGCGGTGTCGGGCAGCGCCGCACCGAGGGCGACCTCGCGCAGGGCCGGGTCCTCGGCGGCGTTCACGGCCCGCTCCCAGACGTGCAGGTAGACGACGAACGGCGACGGAGTGGGCGAGGGCAGCCGGTCGCCAGGCTTCTCGGGGTCGCGGAAGCCGTCGGGCTGGTCCCAGTAGTCCCAGTACGTCTTCGCGTCCGCCGGCTGCTCCTCCTCGGCGGCCTCGTGCGGTACGGGTGCGCCGGGCACCGGGCGGTCGGCGTCGACGAGGATGCCGTCGACGTAGTAGCGGCCGCCGTGGATGTAGAGGGTGTCGATGTCGTGCTTACCGCCGACGTACTCGATGCGGAAGCCGGTGGCGTCACGGGGCCCGCCGTGCTGTCCGATCAGGTCGGCGACGAGGGTGCGTTCCCGGTGGAGCTGAATGGCGGTCTGTTCGTTGAGGTCGGCGTCGAGCTGGACACGGCCCTGCTGGGCGACGACCGCGGAGTAGTGCCGCTCCGGGCGGAAGGTGGAGCGGGAGAGATCGGCGTGCATGAAGGGGGTCCCCCTGGTTCGGAAGTCTGCGGGTGGGTCGTACGGCGGCACTGCTCACGTCACGAAGAAGATCCCGGCGTCCGTGCCCGCGGGCGTGTACTCGGCGAGGCGGGCCCGCAGGGCGTCCTCGCGCTGCGGCCGGTACAGGTCGTGGAAGGCGCCGAGTTCGGCCCCGTCGTCGGCGCCGCGCCGGATCTCCTCGGCGCACCGGTCCGCCAACTGCCCGTACCAGGGCGTTCCGTAGCGCACGGAGGTGAACAACGGCCGTACTCGGCCAGCCTGTTCGGGCCCGGCCAGGTCGGGCTGGCAGCGGTGCCGGCGCGGGGTGCGCGACCCGGGCGGGACGTACGAGTAGCGCAGGCAGCCGATCCCGCGCCGGGCCACGTGGAGCTTCCCGGTGAACACCGAGTTCTCGGCGATCTCCACCGCGTGCGCGTGCACCTCGCCGATGACGGTGACGCGGTGCAGATGCAGAACGGCGTGGGCGTGGCGGCAGTCGGGGGCGGAGAGCGCCTCGCGGTCGTCGCCGGTGGCGTCCAGGACGCTGTCGCGCAGGTGGATGTGGAGGGGGTCCTCGCTCACCTCGTCGCCGATGACCTCGATGGTGCCGAGGATGCTGTCCTCGATCTGCAGGCAGGCGGTGGTGCGGTCGAGGACGATGCTGGGTTCGTCGGGTGAGTGCGGCTCGCACTCGGGCTCCAGCGACCAGCCGGGCACGAGGGTGCTGTGCCGGACGACGACGGCGCCCATCGGGCCGGTGACGTTGATGCCGCGTCCGGCGACGAGGAGCCCGTCGAGGACGAGGCGGGGCCGCTCGTGCGGTGCGCAGTCGTCGTGCACCGCGCGGATGTTGAGCGCGTCGGGCCGGTTGCTGTACCAGTCGAGCAGCCGGATCACCGGCCGGGTGCCCTCGGCCGCCCGGAGTTCGAGGCGGTCGCCGGGGTCGAGGTCGAAGTCCAGCTGTTCCTGGTAGGCGCCGCTGTGGGTGATCTCGATGATGCCGGTACGCTCCGGGCGGCGCGCCTCCTGCCAGGCCCGGTAGGCATCCATGATCCGGTGGTACGGCTGTTCCGGGCCGACCCGGTAGAAGTCGGCGTCCGGGCGCGGCTCGCGGTCGCGCGCGTACTCGCCGCCACCCATGTCGGTGCCGAAGGCGTGGTGGTAGTCGACCCAGACGCCCTGCCGGGGTGCGGAGCGCGAGCCGAACGCGATCCGTCCCAGCTCCGGGTCGAGGGCGACCTGGCCCCTCCTGGGCCGGTAGCGCCAGTCGGACAGGTCGGCGACCACGATGTCCGCGAGCGGTACCGGCTGGTCCTCGCCGTCGCGGCGGACGACGAGGCTCTTGCTGGGGCCGTAGTAGTCGGCGAGCCGGTCGTGCAGCAGACGGCGGGTGATGAAGGCCGGGACGTTGTCGACGGCGGCGATGTGCGCGGGCGACGGCTCCGGCTCCGGCTTGGTGACCAGAGGGGTGTCGTTGCCGAGGATGGAGAAGGTGTACAGGTTGCGGGCGCGGTCGATGCAGTAGGCCGGGGACGAGGTCAGGGAGTGGGCTTTCAGCCGCCAGACGAAGAGAGCCACACCGGCGGGCGTCCAACCACCCTGCCTGCGAGCGGAGTCGGCCCGTCGTACGTCGACCGTGCGGGCCGTCCGCTCGAAGGGGCCGCCCGCGAGGGCCAGTCCGGCTCCGTCGCGGAGGTCGACGAGGCGGCCGCGCTGCCCCCGCGGGCCGGTGCCGTAGAGCTTCACCGGCTGGGTATGGGCGACGTGCCGGGACAGTTCGACGGCGCGGGCCGGCCACTCGGCCACCTGCTCGGCGAGCTCCTCCAGGAGGTGGAGAGTGCCCTTCCGGCGGCGGTGGGCGACGGTGGCGGCGACGTCCCGGCGCGGCGCGATCGCCTCGGCGAGGGCCGCCCGGCCGCCGGTGTGCAGGCCCGTGGTGAGGACTCGTTCGTAGCCCGGCAGGGTGCGGTAGCCGACCAGGTCGCCGAGGTACGGCAGCACCCAGGGCACGGCGGTCTCCACGAACAGGTCCTCGTAGCCCTGCTGGACGCCGTCGCGGACCCGGTCGAGTTGCTCGGCGATCACCGCGAGCAGCGCGCGCAGCGGCTCGCCCTCGTCGGCGTCGCGCAGCAGGTGCCAGCGGGGCAGCAGCGCGGCGAGCCCGTCCGGGTCCCGGGGCGCCACGGCGGCCGGTGTCTCCAACTCGACATCCGTCGGCTTCGCGGCCATCACTTGACCTCCGTCAGAATCAGGGTGTCCGCGGCCTTCGCCGACAGCAGCGCGAGCTGTGCGGGGCGGATGCCGCGGAAGACGAACACCGTCCGGCCCTTCACCAGGCGCCGGGTGTCGGTGATGTCGGGATTGAGGCGCAGGAGCTCGGCGAGCGGGACGCCGTACCGGGCACAGACGGACGAGAGCGTCTCGCCGTTCGCGTCGCCGACCGTATGGGCCCTCTCCTCGTACGTCGCCGGGTGTGCCGATACGAACGCCCGCGGGGCGCCGGGGTCGGTGAGCAGCGCGGTGAGCTGGTCCGGGGTCGCCGAGGCGGGCACGCCGGTGAAGACGTCGACGTCCACGAAGTCGACGCCGGGCACGGAGTGGGCGGTGGCCAGCACCTCGGAGAGCCGGGCGGGCCGGCCCAGCTCCCGTCCCTCGTAGCCGAGCCGCTGCAACAGCGCCTGGCGCAGCCGGGGTTCGACGATCTCCCAGGCATGGTCGGGAGCCACCTTCACCTTGGCGGCGACGAGCAGCAGGACCAGTTCACGCGCGTCCACCCGGACCTGCAGGTTCGGGTCGCCGTACTCGGCCAGCGCGGCCCTGAGCGGCCGGAGGCTCTCCTCGCCGAGCGGCACGTCGTCGGTCCCGGCGACGGTCACGTGCAGCACGCGCCGCCGCCCGTCGAAGAGTTCCCGTGCGGATGCCCGGCCGATACCGGCACGGGACCGGGCGAAGTCCTCGTAGTCCGGCTCGGAGACCAGCCGGTCCAGTGCGGACACCGCGAGCGGGACGGTACGGCGGGTGAGGCCGGGGCCGTCCGCGTCCGCGCCGCCCGTGGCGGGGCGCGGGTTGGTGACCGCGGTGACGCCGAGCGGGCGGGTGAGGGGCTGGGTGATGCGGTCGGCGGGCAGGTTGGCGGCCTTGCCGGTGCCGAAGCGGTAGCGGGCACGGACGTTCTCGTGGCCGCTGGGCAGGCGCGCGCCGTGGACGCCGTCACCGAACGTGACGGTCGTGCGGCCGTCGGCGGTGGTGCCGGTGATGTAGATGCGCTCGGTCGGGCCGCGCCCGGCGAGGCTGTCGACCTCGTGCCAGAGCAGACCGTCGACCCGGATCTCCAGGACGGGGGTGGCGCCGAGCGGGGTGTCGTCGGCGAGCCAGGTGAGTGGGGACTGCCAGAGCGCGAAGGTCTGGTTGACGCGGTCGGAGTCCCCGCTGCCGATGGCCTCCTCGCGGTTCTCGCCGTGCGTGGCCTCGACGACGTTGCCGAGGATGCGGACGCTCGCGCGGCGGTAGCGGTGCACGAGGTCGGTGGTGAGGGTCAGCCGGGTGTGCACACGGTCGCCGGGCAGCTGCGGGTCGACGGCCGGGTCGGCGGCGGCGATCGTGACCACCTCGGTGGCGGTGACGCCGGCCGCGCCGGGGACGTCGGTGCGCTCGCCGGTGACGACGAGCGTGCGGCCGGGGCGCAATCCGTCGTACAGCTCGGCGAGTTCGATCTCGTTGCCGTGGATCTCGTCGCCGAGTGGCTCGTCGGCCGGGCGCAGGGGCTCGCCCGCCGCGTGCACGGTGGTGTCACGGATGTGCGAGAGCAGGACGTCGAACTCGTCCAACCAGGGGTCGGCAAGGGTGAGTTCGGTGCCGCGGCCGGTGATGCCGTAGTTGGAGTACGCGGCCGTGCGCGCGGCCACCACCTGGGTGGTGACGAAGGCCAGCTCGGCGTCGCCGGGGATGCCGGTTCCCTTGGCGGGGCGCTGGATCGCCACCCAGCTGCCGACGGTGATCCCGTCGTGCACGGTGTCGAGTTGCAGCACCCGGAGGTTGAGCGGTTCCGGCTTGCTCGCGATGACGATCTCGACGTTGGGTTCGGTGCCGCCCACCGTGTACTTGAGGGTCACCTCGTACTCGCCGTGGGTGAACCGCGCGCTCGCGCCCGGCCGCAGGGACTCCTCGTGGGCCGTGCCGTTGTCGACGCCCACGTGGACCGTGCCGTCGTCGTCCGGGCGGGACACGAACAGAGTGCGCTCGGGCAGGCCGGTGCGCAGCCGGGCGGTGACGCCGGGTTCCTGGGAGTCGGCCGGGCGCCGATTTAGCCAGTTCAGGTCGCGGTCCTGCCCTGCGCGGGTGGACAGGTCGACCTGCCCCGGGCCGAGGGTGAAGGTGATCTGCTGGGCGGCGGGCAGGTTCTCGGCGCGCTGATCGGAGCCGCTGCCCTCGACGTACTGGAACTCCGCCCGGACCGGAACCTTGCCCGCGGGGTCGTACACGACACGCATGCTCGCCAGCACGGCACCTGTCAGCGGCCAGTCGGCGGTGCGGATGACGCGGCCCTGTTCGTCCTGGACCGGCTTGAGGGGGGCGGTGGCGCCGAAGGGGGCCGCGGTGACGCGCATGGCGAGCAGTTCGCGCAGGAGCCGCGGCGCGCCGGACGCTGCGGCGGTGCGCCACGCAGGGTAGAGGCCGCCGCCGAGACCGGGGTTGAGCGCGGAGAGGAGGCGCGCGGTGTCGGTGCCGGGGTGCCGGGTGCCGCTGCTTCTCCCGGCTGCGGGGGCGGGTGCGGCCGTGCGGAGGGCCGGCAGGACGGTGGCCAGGGCCTGAAGTGCGGCCGCGCGAGGGTTCGGTGTCTTGTGGTGCACGGCGGCCTGGAGCGGCCGCGTACCCTCCTGCGCGGACCCCTCGGTCGGCGCCGCGGGCTGTGCGGGCGCCAACTCCAGTGCCCGCTCGGCCAGTTCCGTGAGCACCGCTTCGAGCTGCTCGAACCATGCCGACACGTCCTCGTACGGCTCGGCCAGTACCTGGGCCTCGTTCAGGCGGGCCACCGGCTCGGCAAGGCGGGCCGCGAGGCGCTCCGGGGTCGTGATGCCGTCCAGGTCGGTCCGCAGCGGGGCCAGGACCTGGTCGTCGAAGTCCTCGATCAGGCGGCTGACCGGGCGCGGGTTGGGCACCTCCGGCGTGGGGGGCTCGTCGCCCTGTTCGCCCGGGGTCGCGGGCTCGGCCGTCCAGCGCCGCACCTCGTCGACGAGTTCCTTCAGCGTGGGCGGGGCCGACCTGGGCAGGGAGATCGCGGTGATCTCGTCCTCGCGGTCGGTGCGCACCCCCGCGACGGGCAGCAACCTCCGTTCTCCGCCCGCCTGTTCGCCGAAGACGAAGAGGAGCTGGTCCCCGGTCCGGACGGAGTTCGCCGTACCCTCGACGAAGAGGGCCGAGCGGCGGTCCAGGTCTTCGGGCGTGACGAGGGAGGGACGGCGGCGGCGCACCTTCAGCTCGTTCCAGTCCCAGCGGGCGGTGAGGTCCTGGGCGGTCTCGAAGGTCAGGGACTGCTCGTCGGCGGAGGCGGGCACACTGTGGCTGCGCGCGCCGCGCGGGACGAGCACCGGCACCGCCTCGGCGCGCGGATCGCGTTCCAGGGTGTACGCGAGATGGGTGCCGGCCGCCACGCCCGGCCGGGGACGGTGTCCGACGAGCCGCCCGAGCAGCACCAGTGAACGGTGCTCGTTCGCCGTGCGGATGTACGCCTCGTCGGCGATCCGCTCGGAGTGGAAGGTGAGCAGGTCACCGAGGACTGCGGTGGCGTCCAGCAGGCCGATCGCCGGGTCGTCGGGAGTGCGGACGGTCAGGCCTCCCCCGGTCTCCGGCCGCGGGTACCCCCCTCTCGCCCCGCTCAGCGCCGGGTACGCCGGTGAGGCCAGCCGGTCGAGGAGGGCGGCCAGGAAGGAGCCGTACTCGCCGACGCGGTAGTCGAGCGCGGTGCGGCCGGGCGGATTGTGGATCGGGGCGGGGGCGAGGCGCTCGTCGTGGCCGCCGCACGCGCCGCCGCAGGAGCACGCCTGGCTCATCGGGCACCTCCCAGGGATATCGAAAGCCGCCCGTTCTCCGGTCGGTCCGGGTCGTTGTCACAGGTGGCGATCTCCAGCGGGCCGAGCCGCAGCACCCCGTCCTCCCTCTCTCCTCGGTCCTGCTCGAACAGCCGCCGCAACCGGCTGACCTGCACGCTCTCCACGCCGGGCACGGCGGCGGTGACAGCGACCAGGCGGCTGAGCCGGACCGGTTCACCGAAGGTCAGCGCGTCCGGGTGGAAGAACCCGAGCCGTCCGCCCGGCAGGCGCCCGCTGCCGAGCACGCGGTACAGCTCGGCCAGGATCTGTCCGTGCTGGTGACCAGGCCGGGCGCAGACGGTGAGCGCGATGTCGAGCGGCACCAGGCGGGCGGGGCCGACGACCAGGTCGTGGCCGATGCGCCGGTACGTCTCCAGAGCCTCCGCAACCGAGGCGAGCAGTTCCCCGCTCGGGTCCCCGGTGCCGTACGCGTCGACGGCGACGTGCGCCTCCTGGCCACTGCCGGTCCAGCGGAGGTCTGCGGCGGCGCGCTGCACGCCGGGGAGAGCGGCGGCGAGGGCCGCGTAGTCCTCGGCGGTGACGGCGCGCAGCCGGGTACGGCGCAGGTCGAGGGGCGCCAACTGGCGTACCTGCTCGACCGGTTCGGGTTCGGTGCCACCGGTGGCGGGCAGCGGATTGCGGACGGTGGCGGCGGCGGTCTCGCAACCGGGCTCCACGACGAGGTGGTTGATGGCCTCGGCGCCGACGTTGCCCGCGGGGCCGCCGCCGAGCCGGTAGCGGAGGGTGAGCCGGGTGCCGGGCGCCGGCTTCGCGCCGTGCCGGCCGTCGCCGAAGCGCAGGGCGAGGCGGCCGTCGTCCTCCAGTTCGCCGACGAAGTGCCGGTCGCGGGAGCCGCTGTCGAGCAGGTCGCGGCGCGGCTCCCAGAGGGTGTCGCCGTCGTACGCGCGTACGGCGGGCAGGGCGCGGCGCGGGTCCTGGGCCAGGGCGGCTGCGGAGCCGCGCAGAACCGGCTCGTCCGGGTGCAGTCCCGCCGCGTACTCCGGGCCCCAACTGTGGGCGATCTCCCAGGCGATGTGGCCGTCGAGGACCGTGCCCGCGCGGGCCCGTGCCGTGAGGATCTCGGCGCGCCGCAGCTTGGTGCCGAGCAACTCGTCGCTGCGGTGGAGGAGTTCACGCAGGGCGCGTACGGGATGCCGCTGGAGTTCCAGCCGCTCCAGTGTCTTCAGGCCGTAGATCACGGCGAGTTCGGCGATCTCCTCCTGCCCGAGCCCGTCGCGGTCGCGCGCGCTGCGCCACAGGTCGACGAGCCGTTGCCGGACCCGGCGCGGGATGGCGGCGATCCGCTCGGCCTGTCCGGCGGCGACCGTGCCGGGGTCCGGGAAGGGCACGGCCTGAGCCACGGGGGCCCGGCCGAGGACGGGGCGGAGGCGGGGTGCGATGCCCGGATAGACGGACTGGGCGAGCAGGGTGCGCAGCGCGGCCACCTGCGCGTACGCCGTGCCGGGCACGACGCTCCCCCAGCCTTCGGCCGGGGGGACCCCCGTCTCGCTTCGCTCGCGCCGCTGCCCGGCACGCTCCAGTCCGAGCCCGGCGCGTACGGTGGCCCGCTCCCCCACGACCTCGAAGAGTGCACGGACGTCGTCCGGGGTCAGCGCTTCGCCGCGTTCCGCCTGGTCCGTCAGGGAGTTGATGAGCCGTGCGGGCGCGTTGCCCTCCGTACGGTCCGGGCAGCCGAAGTCGGCGGGGTCGCAGGACGCGACGACCGCCGGTACCGGCGGCACGGTGACCGTCTCGGCCGACCCGGAGCGGCCGTGGTCGACAAGGACCGTGTTGCCGCGGGCCAGGGTCACGTCCTCGACGGGCAGACAGTCGCGGCCACCGCGCGTGGTGAGGCAGAGGGGGAAGCGCAGGGCGTCCTCGGTGGCCCAGGTGATCTCCAGGACGGGCTGGTCCTCGATCCGGTCCAGGCCGGGCGTGACCGAGGTCAGGCGGACGGCTTGGCGGTGGGCGGGGTCGGCGTCGCCGGGAGTGCCGGTGCGCGGCCCCTTGACCTCCTCGAGGACCAGCACATCGCCCGGCTTCAGGGCGAGTCGGCGCTCCCGGCAGGTCTCCGGATCCACCCAGGCGTCGCGCAGAGTGGCGGCCGTGGCCCCCTTCGGCAGGGCGCACACCTCGCCGTCCCAGGTCCACAGCCGGATCGCGTTGTGCGCGACCCGCAGCTCCAACGGGTCGGCGGCGACGACCGGTTCGAAGACCTCCACCGAGCCGCGCTCGTCCAGGTCGCCGAGGTCGTTCTCGTCGAGGACCGTGCCGGGTTCGGGGCGGTCGTGCGGGTCGAGGCTGCGTACGTCGACGGAGGCGAAGCGGTACGTCCCGGGCGCGAGGGTGTGGTCGGCCGCGGTCTCGACGGTGACGTACGCGCGGGCGCTGCAGCCGTCGTGCATCGCGTAGTCGATCAGCCGGACGTGCCGGCGGACGGAGACCCGGCGGCGCGCGGTGTCGAGGTAGGCCTCTGTGGCGACCGCGTCCTGCTGGTAGCTGATCTGGTCGCCGGTGTGAGCGAGCAGTTCCACCAGGGTCACGCCCAGGTCGGCGGCGTTGCGCTCGGCCCAGTCGGGGGTGGTGAGCGCCAGCCGGTCCAGGAGGAGCTTGCGGATGGTGTCGTAGTCGCGGGCCGTGTAGTCGAGGACGGGCGCGGCCGGAAAGACCGGCGGCTCCGTGGCGTCGCCCGCGCAGTCGAAGGGCGTGGGACAGTCGGGGCGGAAGCTGAGGTACGCGCTGTGGTAGCGCTGGTCGAAACCGCGGAACGGCTCGGTGCCCGGCCGCCCGTACGGATCGGTCTCCACCAGCGAGAGCCGGTAGCGGGAGGTGTCGCCGGCCCGGTCGAGGGTGACGTAGAGCCGGTCGTCGAGCTCCGGGTCCTCCTCTCGTTCGACGCTGACGTCGACCGCGGTGATGCCGGTGATCCGCCGGCCGCCGTCGACGCGGACGTTCTCGGGGCCGAGGCCGTGCGGTGCCTTGCCGAGGAAGGTGACGGTGAGCAGCAGCCCGTCGTCGCTGACCTCGACGGCGTCGACGCCGCCCAGCTGGGCGGCGCGCACCTTGGCCCTCCGGGTGGTCCCCGCGCTCATGCCGCCCTCCCCTCGAAGACGTCCTCACGCACGGTGCCGGTGGCCCGGACGACGTACGACAGATGCACGCGTACGACGTCGTCGCCGCCCTCGATGTCGAGGGCCACGACCTCGACAAGATCGCCGAGCCAGCGCTGCAGCGCGGCCTGGACGGAGAGTTCGAGCGTGCTGAGCAGTTCGGGGCTGTTGGGCGCGAAGACCAGATCGAGCAGTCCGCAGCCGAAGTCGGGGCGCATCACGCGTTCGCCGGGGCTGGTGAACAGCAGTTGCTCGATGAGGTCGTGGACGTGCTCGGCGGACCGGGCGTGCGCGGTGCGGCCCCGCCGGTCGGCGTGGAAGGGGAAGGCGATGTCGGTGCGCGTTCTCTGGCTGAGCGGCCTCATCGGACGGTGACCTTTCGCTGCGCGGCCTGGACGAGAGGCGGCCCCTGCGGGACGAAGGCCGCGCTGAAGCACTGGGCCGCGGAGGTGTCGAGCAGTACGGGCGCGCCGTCGACCGTGACGCCGCTGCCGTCGGCGGTCCAGCGGACGAGGACGCACGGCGAGGGCACACCGGCGACGGTGTGCGGGCAGCCGGTGACGACGTAGCCGTGCGCGGCCGTGGCAACGGCGACGCCCTGGCTGAGCGCTCCGCCGGAGGGTGTGGTGGCGGGCGTGACACGGCCGCCGTGCGGGCAGCCGATCACGGCCGCCGCGTCGAGCAGACTCCCGGGCATCTCTTCTTCCGTCCCCCGTCTTCTATCGCTTGGAGAGCACGGTCAACTGGCCCTCATTGATGGTGACTTCGCGTCCGCGCAGGACGATCTCGGCGCCCGCGCCGGTGGCGATGACCACGGCTTCCCTGGTGATGCGGATGTAGGCGCCGCCCTGGGCCTGGAGCAGGATCCCCTGTTCGGCACCGGCCGTGTCGTTCATGACGATCTTGTGGGCCTGCGGGGTCTGGACGACGACCGGTTTGCTGGCCGCGTTCGCCTGGAGCTCGCGGCGGGCGTCGGGCGGGAGTTCGTCGGCGGCGCCGTACCAGCACCCGGTCCAGACGGGGAAGCTGGGGTCACCCTGCTCGAACTCCACCCACACGCCGGAACCGGGCGGCGGCACCACGAACTGGCCCGCCTCCTGGCCGGTGAAGGGCAGGCAGGGCAGGGCCCAGGTGGACGGTTCGTCGCCGAGCACGTCCGGGACCTCGGCCGTGATCCGGCCGATGCGCAGCGGGTCGTTGTTGTCCACCACCCGGCCGCGGAACTTGCCGAGGTAGCGATTGCTGGGTGCCGCCATGCTGAACTGCTCCTGGTTGATGGGTGGTTCGCGTCATGGTTGGGGTCGTGGTTCGGGTTCCTGTCAGGGCCGGACGTGGTCACTGCGCGCTTCGAGGCCCTCCCTGGAGAGGGTGAAGTTCTGCTGGAAGGAGCCGGGTCGCAGGTTGTGCGTGACGGACTTGACGTAGTAGTCGCCGTCGTACGCCCGTCCGGAGCCGCGCACACCGATGAGCTGGCGCGGCTGGAGGAGATAGCCGTGCCGGTTGACGTCGAGCGAACCGGAGCCCGACACGACGTCGGCGGACACGGCGGCGCGTGCGAGCAACTCGGCCTCGGCCTGCTCGCGTTGCTGCTTGGCGGTACCGGAGAGCGTCTTGCGCTTGAGGGCCGGGGTGGGCCGCCTGCCGAGGGGCGGGCGCAGCGGACTGATCGGCGGTTGCGGAAGCAGCGTGGCCTGCCGGGTGCCGGGGTCCTGCCAGCGCGCCTGGGGCTCCTCGCGTGCGGTGCCGTCGTAGGCGAAGGTCAGCTGGTCGACGGTCGAGTTGGCGTCCATGTTGACGTTGAGGGCGTGCTGCCGGATGCCGAGGCGCACCTCCGGTCCCCAACGGGCGGAAGACTGGCCGGGGTTGGGCCCCGGCTCCAGATAGAAGGTGTAGCCGTTGGCCCGGGCCAGCTCGGTGACGTACTGCAGATCGGTCCCGGTCTGGTAGTGCACGCGCAGGTCCTGGTGCGGTGGCTGGGCGATCTTCTCGGTGTAGACGTCGGGGCGGATGCCGTAGTCGGAGTACCGGCGCAGGATGTTCAGGACCCGCTGGGAGGGTGGCAGGTTGGGGTACCGGGCCGTCCGCTCCTCCAGGTCCATCAGCAACGTCAGGTCCTCACCGGTGACGGTGAGGGTGGAGTGGCCCGGCTGGTTGCTGGCGCCGACCTCCTGGCGGACGATCAGCCCGTCGAACAGGACGTCGGGCGTGCCGCGGACGCTGACGGTGACGATGACGCGGGTCTTGGGATCGAAGAACCCCTCCGGCAGCAGCCGCTGGTTGATGAGCCCGTTCTTGGTCAGGTCGAAGGCGAGCTGGAAGCCGCTGCGTTCGCCCGCGGTGGCGGTGATCTGGGCGGACAGCAGTGCCTCGGCGACCTCGACGGGAACCGGGCGGGCGAGGGTCGGCCCCATGAGGAGTGTGATGTGGACGGGGCCTTGCCCCACGGGAAGTTCAGACACGCCGCTCTCCACGCGGAAGACCGCCGGCGAGGGGAATGCCGATGACGCGCCCGGCGTCGTCGGTCAACTCTCGTGGATCCAGCACAGGGTTGGCATCGGCGATCCGCCACCACTGACCGGGGTCGCCGAAGAATCGCTGGGCGAGCAGATCCGGCCGCTCGCCTGCGCCGACGGTGTGCGGCTGGGCAGTGGCCTCGTCCTCGTCGATCGGGGGCAGCAACCGCCGCTTGGTGTACCGGACTTCGGTCCCGTCGGCGAGCTTGTGCACACCGGTCTCGGCGTCGTGGTAGCGGCTGGTGCGGGGGTAGGGATGGGCGCCCGGTATGGCGTCGAGGGCGCTCTCGTACGGCTCGATGTCGGCCATGGTGCTGCTCAGCCCCTTCCGGTGACGAGGTCGGCGCCGCCGAGCCCGAGAGCGCCGAGACTCCCGCCGCGCGCGGCGGCGGCGAGCCGCTCCTTCTGCGCGAGGTGGGCCATGTAGAGATCGGCACCGCGGTGGCCGGCGGGCAGATCGCTTACGGTCAGGATCTTCATGCCGATGGAGAGCGAGGCCCGGATCGGATTGAGGTTGACGTCGAAGGCAGACTCGTTGACGGACAGTTCCGTGAGCCGCACGGGCATGACCCGCTTGCTCCCCCAGGTGAACAGGGTCAGCGGCATCTCGATCGGGCTGATCTCGATCGTGCCGTTCTGCGACAGCCGCGACGCGGCCCGCAGCTGCGCGGTGGTCGGCTGCACGAGCATCTCGAGCGTGGCGAGCTGCGGATGGATGCCGTCGGGAGCGGCGACCTCGAACTGGTCGGTGGCGTCGATCTCGGCGGTGAACTTCCAGGTCTCCTGCGCGGGACCCTTGAGCCGCAGGGCCTCGTTCCTGTCCCCGCTGCCGGTACCACCACCCCCGGCGTCCCCGCTGTCCCCGGCGGACTGCGGGGAGACGCTGCGCTCCAGGGTGTCCGGGTTGAACTGCAGCACGATGACGCGTTGCGGGGCGCCGGTGTCGGGGTTGACGACGACTATTCCGGAACGAATGGGTTTGGGGATGTCCTGGTATCGAGTCACATCACACCTCCGGAGCCTTAGGACTGGAACTTGGTGCTCGACACGCGGCAGCCGTCGCACCAGAACCCGTAGAGGAACCCTTCAAATCCCAACTCTCCGTGCGGAGTCGGGCCACCTCCGACAGACGCCACGAAGGGCATGGTCTTACCGCACTCAGGGCAGCGGGGGTGGCGGTCGATGTCCACCCACCGGGGCAGACCACCGACCTGATGCACCGCTTCACCGGGCAGAGCCTCAAGGCTCACGCCGACCTGGTTCGGGTGCTTTTCCAGTGCCAGTGCCCGCTCCCCGCCCGGCACCAGGCCGGGCTCGGGGCTCGCAGGGCCATCCGGTCCGTAATAGACCTGCAGCCCATCGAGATTGATGCGGACAGTCACCGAGTCCATCGCCTCGCAATCGCACGGGTACCAGAAGAAGGCGGGATCGTTGCGAAGTCCGAAGGGCAGTGTGGCGGCAGAGAGTGCGAGCACGCGCTCCGCGGGCTCCTCGCACTCCAGACACACAGGAACCCTGCCGGTGACGCGGCCGCCGACCACGTGGGGACTGCGTCCGGCATCGACGACGAACCCCATGTAGGCGGGCCAATGGCCGGCATCCCGCCCCGAGTCGGGGAGGCGCCCGGCCAGTTCCTGCAGCACCTCCCAGTCCGAGCGGTCTGCCAACTCGTCCCGCAGGGAAGCGATGAGGTCGGACGCATGAGCGGTGCGGATGAGAGCGAGCGCTTCAAGCTGGGACAGCGCCCCGGACTCCGTCCAACTGCTCAAAAAGGCGTCCGCCAACTCGTCCGGGGCACCAGACAGGAGGCTGCGCTGTACGTCGTCAGCGAGCCTGTCCGCGACCGGACGCAGGAGTTCGGGTCGGTAGATGCCGATGGTGAACACGACATCCGCCACCGGCGCATCGGTGCTCGGTTCGGCGAGATAGTCGTTCACGAAGCTGTCCAGCAGTTCGTTGGGCAGCCACTGCACAAGACGTGACGCCGAGCGGACGAGAGGGCCCTTCCCCTGCAACAGCTCCGCCACCCGGGTCTTCGCCTCGACGTGTCCGGGGAGCAGTTCGAGATACTGGACCACGTAGTCCGTGAGCACCCAGTCGTCGGTCTCCTCGATGCACTCGACCGCGACGGCCGGACCCCGCTCTTCCAGTCCTGCAAGCAGGCTGAAAATCCGCTGGCGCTTCTCGCGTCCTGGGAGCGAGTCGTCCTGTGCAATGTCCGTCAGCTTGCTGCTTTCGTTCACGATGCCTACTTCGCCTTGTGCCAATACTTCACCAACATCGCGTCAATGCTGGGAGAGTAGTCTATTCGCCTGTCCTCTTCGACAAGCCTCTTGAAGTGCCGAATGAATCCTACGACTACTGGCTTCGTAAGGTTGTCGGGATCGTTCTTCTCCAAGTATTCGAGATAGAACTTGAAGTCCTTCTCCACTGCGCCCGTCAAGTCCCGAGCATCGTCTTCGTAGCGCCTACGATTGGTTGCCAGGTCCTTTTTCTGATTCTCCCTGAAGAACGTCCTCCCCTTCTCGTGCAAGGAAGTGTCGATAACTGCAGTCAGCCCTTCATCATAAATCCGCTGAGCCTCTTCCTGCCACTTCCCCTTTTCCTTGAGGAGCTTCCGCTCACCGAGAATTTCTTTCTCACGCTGCTTGAGAATCTTCAGTTGTCGACTGTTGATGAGTTTTCGTTCCCGGAGGTCGAGAAGGTTCTGCAACTCCTCATCACCGGCGGCCGCTTCGCTCACCGCCTTGATCCTGGCCGCCTCAATGAGTGCCCGCCCAGAAGGAATATGGTCGCCAGTAATGATGCTCTTCTCAGCCTCGGACCTCTTTAGGTCCTTCCAGGCCACCGACTCTCCCCTTTGCGAGTATTTCTTCTCTTCCAGAGGCGACCGGCGCAGAATACTGAGAAGCTCCGGGGACAGGGATGCCCGACGGTCCGGGCGACCGCTTTGGGTGGACTCCGCGGGCTGCTCTCCATGGGTCTCCCCCGGCCGTTCCGCCTCGGCATCCCGGCGGCGCTGTCGCGTCTCCGTCTCCCTGTGCGCCTCGTCCTCCGTCTCGCGCTCCCGCCGTTCTTCGTCACCGCTGCGGGGGGCTTGCGGGTCCTGGTCGGCCTCCTCGAACTGGACCAACGGCACTTCCGGGTTGAGACGGGCCAGGATGTCGCCCTGGGCGCCGCCCCGCAGGTCGAGCCCGGTAAGCCGATACCACACGCGCATGCCAGCGAGCGTTGCCTGCATGACGGGGCGGAAGACACCGGCCCGCAGAAGCCCAAGGAGTTTGGGGCGTATGCGGGCTACGATCCTCTGGAGCCGCGCCTCCTTCGACTCCTTCGACTTCTCGTCCTTCTTTCGCTGGTCCTGTTTCCGCCTCTTTTGCTCCTGCTGCCGCCTCTTGTGGTCCCGCAGCTGATTCTTCTTCTTCTTGAAGAAGTTGCGCAGCTTGGACGCGCCGTTCTTGAGGGCCTTGCCTAGCTTGGATTTCTTCAGCTTTCGGCCGAGGGTCTTCGCCGCGTTGCCGACCTTCTTCAGGGCGGACTGGACCACACCCTTGGCCTTCGAGAGGGCCTTCCCGACCGGGGACTTGGGCTTCTTCGGCTTGGCCGGCTTGGGCCCCTCGATCTCCTTCTGCTTCTTCTTCGGGGCGGTCTCCGGTTTCGTGTCCTTGGCGGGAGACTTCTCCCCGTCCGGGGTGCGGTCCTTGTCCGGCGTCTTGTTCTTCGCCGGGTCCTGGTCGCGTGACGGAGCACGGTCCTTGTCGGGCCTCGCCTCCGCGTCCTTCGGCTTCGTCTCGGCCGCATCGGCCTTCTTCGCCGGACCCTTCGGGGTCGCGTGGTCCTTCGGCTTCACCGAGGACTTGAGGTCGGGGGACGGCTCGCCCTTCGGGTGGCGTTCCGTGCCGGGGCGGCCCAACGTCTGCCTCGCCTTGCGCAGGGCGCCGCGGGCCGAGTTGACCACCGAACCCGCTGCCTTCTTCGCCCCGCCCCCGACCTTCTTCAGGCCGTCCATGATTTTTTGGGCCATGCCCTTGAGGCGTTTGCCTACGCCCTTTGTTGCCGAAGACAGCCTCTGCAGAAGGAAGTTGGTGATGAAGTCCAGGAGGGCCACGACACCCGCCGCGACCGCCTCCGCAAAGAGGCATGCCGCCGGGCCCGCCTTCACCGCCTTCAGGTATGCCCAGAACTTCCCGAACGCCGACAGGATCGAGCTGACGGTCGACCAAGCCGCCATCAGGCCCTGGATGATCGTCAGGATCGCCCCGGCTGCCGGGACGATCATCGAGACGACCTTCTCGATGACCAAGGTCGCGATCATCATCGGGAGGGAAGCGATGATCGCGTCCCACGCCATCTTGCCGATCTGCTTGATCGACACACAGCCCTTGACCAGGACGTCGATGACCGCCTTGCCCAGCCCGAGGATGCCCTCGACCTTCGTGTCGAACCACTGCTTGACCGCCACCTTGATGGCGCCCCAGAGATGGTCGGTGATGCCGGTCCTCGCCGAGCTTCCCGCCTTGGCGATCCAGCCGCCCGGGTCGGGTGCGATGTCGGCGACCAGTGCCGCGAATTTCCCGAGCGCTTCGATGGCCGCCTGGGCGAACTTGATCGCGCCCACGATGACGGCCTGGTAGGCCTTGATGACCGCCCTGACGCCCGCTTCCAGGACGTCGAGCAGTTTGTTCAGGCCGGCTGCCAGGGCGTCCAGGAGCGTGTTGACGGCCTTCTTCAGGCCGTCCGCCAGCTTGTTGACCGTCGCGATGGCCGCGTCCCGCAGGCCCTCGATGGCCCTGCGGAAGCGATCCCGCAGTTCGGGGAATGCGGCGAGGAGCGTGTCCCCTATGGCGATCAGGACGTCCGCCAGCGCGTTGATCGCCTTGATCGCGAGATCGCGGACGAAGTCGATGGCCTGGTTGGCCCACTCCTTGAACTGGTCGATGATCCCGTTGACCGCCTTGCGGGCGGCGTCGAATACGGCGGTGACGGCGGCGAGCAGGCCCTTGAAGAAGTCGGCGACCTTGTCGGCGATCCAGCCGAGCAGGCCTCCGGAGGGCTTCTTCTCCTCCTTCTTCCTCTTGGCCTCCTTCTCGGCGTTCTCCCGCTCTGTGTCGATCTGGGCGTTGTCCTCGTCCTTGCGCGCGCCGATCTCCTTGTCCTTGTCGTCGCGCGCCTTGACGATCTCCTTGTTCTTCTTGTCGTGCTCGTCGCCGGACTGCTTGTCGGCGTCCTCGACCTTCTTGTCCTGCTCGGCCCGCCAGTCCTCGCGCTGCTTGTGCGTCTCGTCGGCGACCCGCCCGCGCTCGGCGGTCTGCTGCGCGGTGTTGCGCTCGACCTCGCGATCGATCTCGTTCTGCTTGTCCTGCTTGGCCTGCTGCTCGCTCTGCTGGTGCTCTTTCTCCTTGGCGCCGAGATCGCCCTGCGCCTTGCCCGCGGCACCGGTGATCTCGGTGCCCTTCTCCTGCTTGGCGACGGCCCCGACGCCGGCCTTCGGCGCGGGCGTCGCCTCGAGCGCGCCACCCTTGCCGCCCCCGGAACCACCGGAGGCCTTGCCGGTGAGCTGCTCCCGGGGCGCGTCGGGGAAGACCTGGTCCTCGCCCATCGGCTTGGCCGCGTCCTCGCGCCCGGTCGTCCGCAGGTCGGACTGCTTGTCCTTGAGCGCCTTGGCCTGGTCGTCCGTACGGGTCGGGTCGCTGTCGCCCTCGAGGCGGATCTTGGGCGCCGGGCCGACGGTCTTGTTCTCGAGCGCGGGGTCGGTGGTCGGGACCGCGTCGGCCGCCGCCTCGACGTTCTTCGCCTCGGCCTCGCTGAGCCCCTTGTCGGGCACGGCGGGAGGCGGCGGCGGAGGCACGTTTGCGGCGGGCTGATTGCCCGCGGCCTTCTCGCCGCCCTTGGCCTTCTGCTTCTCGCCCTGGTCCTCGGGGCCGATCCGCTCCACCTTGCCGGTGACCTGCGCGGCCGCGGGCGCGGCTTCGGGCGGCGCGGAACGCGTCTGCGGGGCCCCCGAAGGACGCTCCCGCGTCGGCGGGCCCGCGTCCAGCCGCTTCTGCTCCTCGGCGATCTTCTTGTCCGCGGCCTTGTCGACCCCAGGCATGGCCGCGGCCGCCTGGTCGGGCGCCAGCTTGCTCACGGTCTGTACGGCGGCCTTGGGGTCCTGCCCCGAGACGTCCGGCGGCTCCTGCTGCTTCTCCTCGGGCGCGGCCTCGCCGCCGCCTCCGCAACTGCCCTGTCCGCCCTCGTCCTTCTCGGGTGCGGGCGCGGGCGGAGCGCAGCCGCCGCCGTCCTTCTCCAGGGAGGCCTCAGGCCGCGGCGCGTCCGTCGCCGCACCGGTCTGGCCCGGCCCGTCGGCCTGTTCGGCGGCCGGGCTCACCGCCGCCTGCGCGACGGACGGTGCCGCACCCGGGCCCGCGGCGACGGCCGGCCCGGTCTTCTCCGCGGCTCCGACGGGTCCGCGCGGTGCGGCGCCGGGCCCGCTCTCCTTGGGCACCAGGCTCTTGGCCTGGGGCGCCTCGCGCTCGGACCGGGGCGGCTCGGCACCGCGCCGGGCGGCGGGCGAGGGATCGCGGTCCTCGACCGGGGTCTTCGGGATCTGCGCGCCGGCCGGCCGGGACACGGCCGCGGCGACGGGCGTGGCGACCGAGGGCGCGGGGCCCGGAGCCGACGGAGCCGCGGCGCCCGTACGGGACTCGGCGGACGCGCGCTCCCGCTGCCGGCCCTGCTCGTCCTTGTCACCCTGCGCGTCCTTGGCGTCCGGCTCGTCGTTGTCGCCGTCCGCCTTGGTGGCCTCCTCCGGCTCCTTGTCCCGTTCCCTCTCCTGCTGTTGCTCGGGGCCGGGCTTCTCGGACTCCGGCTCGCGCTCCTGCTTGTCCTGGGTCGCGAGGTCCGGGCCGACCTCCTGGTCGAGCGGTTTGCCGGTCTCCTGCAGGTCCTTGGTGCCGCGGTCCTGGGCCTGCGCGACGGGCCCGTTCTCGGGCTGCGGGGCCTCGCCCTCGACGGGCCCCTCGTCCTGGCCGGGGGGCTTCGGCTCGGGTCCGGCCTCGTCCTCGTCGGGCTCCTGCTCGTTCTTCTCCCGCTGCTGCTCGGTCTGCTCGGCCTTCGTCGGCGGCGGGGTGGGGAAGGAGGGCGGCGAGGGTTCGGCGGCGCCCGAGGTGAGCTTGTCCGCGGTGGGTACGGCGGACAGGTCGAGGTCGGCCGCAGGCAGGTAGTCCTCGGGCTTGAGCGCGGGCTCGTCCGTGTCGCCGGGCGCCACGGCGCGCTGGTCCTCGCCGCCCGCGATCTCCTGGTCGGCGCCCGCTTCGAGGCCGAGCGGCCGTTCCTCCTCGCGCGGTTCGGCCTCGGCGCCGCCGTCCTCGTCCTTCTCGTCGAGGCCGTGCTCGGAGAGTGCGGAGTCGGGCTTCTCGGCGCGTTCGTCGACCTTCTCGGGGCGTACGGGGCCGGGCTGGGCCTTCTGCTTGGGGTCCGGCCGTTCGTTGCGGGACCCAGCGGCGGGCTGCGTCTGGTCGTCACGCTGCTTGCGCTTGTCGGCGCCCGGCGCGGTGGCCTGCTGCGGGTCGGCCTCCTCCCGCTCGCGCTGCTCCTTGCGCTCCTCCTTGGCCTGTTCGGTGCCCTGCTGCTGTCCCTGGGCGCGTTCGTCGGCGGCCTGGTCGGTGCGCTTACGGTCGCCTGCGGCCTGTTCGTCCTCCTGTTGCTGCTCCTCCTTGGCCCGCTGCCGGGAGGCGTTGCGCTCGTCCTCCTGCTCCGTGCGCTGTGCGGCGTCCTGGTCCTCGGTGGCGGCGTCCCCGCGGGCGCGGCTGCGGTCGCTGCTGCTCTTGGCGTCGCGCGACTTGGCGTCCTGCTTCTCCTCACGCGCATCCGCGGCCCGCCGGTCGGCGGAACCACGGTCGGACTCCTGCTTCTTCTGCCACTGAGTGCGTTCGACACCGAGCTCTTCGAAGAGGTCGAACTCGGGCAACGGAGCTTCGGCAGGCTGGAGTTCGACCGGTCCGGGGCGGGCCTGGTCGGCGAGCTCCAGCAGCCGGTCGTACTCGGGGGTGAGCAGCCGCTTCTCCAGCCGTTCCACGACGGCGTCCTCCAGCTCCTCTGACATACGAGCCAGTTGGAGCCGGACGCGGCCGGAGGCGTCGGTCGGGTCGCCGCGCAGGCTGCGCAGCACATTGCCCGCGATGCGGTCCACGAGGGTGGCCGGGTCGACCGCCTCGGCGCGCATCCGGTCGGCGTCGACGGTGGCGTAGCGCAGCCACCCGGGTGTGCCCTGGCCCTCCCCGACCTGCGGGGCCGCTTCCAGGGCGCCCGACTGCACGACGGCCTGGGCGGCCGCCTCCGCCTCCCGCTCGATGGCCTGCTGCGGCAGGCTGACGGCGCCGAGTTCGCGGCCGGCCCGCAGCGTGCCGAGGCCGTGCGGGTTCTGCACCGTGTGCTGGAGCTCGTGGGCGAGCAGGCGCTTGCCCTGGTCGGTGCCGGGCCGGAAGGCGCCCTCGCGGAAGAGGACGTCCTGCCCGACGGCGACCGCGTCCGCGCCGAGCAGTTCGGTCAGCCGGCCGGCGTCGCGGTCGGTGTGCAGCCGTACCCGGCCGAGGTCGTGACCTAGCTGTTCCTCCAACTCCCGCCGCAGGCCGGGGTCCAGAGGCTGTCCGGCGCCGCTGACGATGTTCTTCGGCTCGGGCGCACGCGACTTCGCGGCCCGCTCCCTGCGCTTGCGGCGGCGCTGCTCGGCGGACTGCTCTACGCGGCCGTCCTGGGTCTGTGAGCTCATCGGCCCACCTCCCCGTGGCCGCTCAGCCCCTCGTGCACGGCGCGCGCCAGCTCCTGGCCGAGGCGGCGCGCGGACAGCCCGGCGGGCAGGGGCGGCAACCCGGACAGGGCATCGACGGCGAAGGGGCCGTCCGCGGCCAGCGGCACGCCGTGCAGCCGTACAAGCCGGGTCAGTTCGGTCTCGAACGCGGCCGAAACACGCTCCGGGTCGACCCGGAAGCCGTCCAGGACCAGCTCCCCGATCTCGACCCGGATCGCCGAGGGCTCCCGTGAGACATCACGCGAAGGGCCCCGGGAGAGGTTCACACCCATCCGCGCACCTCCGGGGGCGTCAGCGAGCGTTCCAGCTTCAGGTACTCGGTGCGGGCGGCCGCGAGCATGTGCCGCATCTGCAGCCGGTCGCCCTCCTCGGCGGCGAGGAAGGCTCCAGACAGGGCGATGTTGCGAATCGAGCCGCCCGCGACGGTGAGCTGGGCCAGCAGCGCGGGGTCGATGTCCTTGACCGGCGCCTGCGACGGCAGCACCCGGCGCCAGATCTCGGCGCGTTCGTGTTCGGCGGGGAAGGGGAAGTCGACGACGAAGCGGATACGGCGCAGGAAGGCGGTGTCGAGGGCCTGCTTCATGTTGGTGGTGAGGATGGCCAGGCCCCGGTAGGCCTCCATCCGCATGAGCAGATAGCTGACCTCGAGGTTGGCGTAGCGGTCGTGGCTGTCCTTGACCTCGCTGCGCTTGCCGAAGAGGGCGTCGGCCTCGTCGAACAGCAGCAGGGCGCCGCCGCGTTCGGCCGCGTCGAAGACCCGGCGGAGGTTCTTCTCGGTCTCACCGATGTACTTGCTGACCACCTGGGAGAGGTCCACGACGAACAGGTCGAGGCCCAGTTCCCTCGCCATGACCTCGGCCGCGAGGGTCTTGCCGGTGCCGGAGCCGCCGGCGAAGAGCGCTGTGACGCCGAGGCCGCGGCGCAGCGTGGCGGCGAATCCCCACTCCTGGTGGACGGTTGCCCGCTGCCGTACGTGCGCGACGATCTCGCGCAGTACGCCCGTCTGCCGCTCGTGCAGCACGAGGTCGTTCCAGCCCGCCTGTGGTTCGACACGGCGGCCCAGCTCGTCCATCCCGATCCGGGCCTCGTCGAGCCCGGCCCGCCAGGCGAGTTCGGCGGCGTCCTGCGCGTCCTCGTGGGGCAGTCGTCGCCGCACGGCGGCTGCGGCAGACCGTACGACGTGCGGGGGCAGCTGGAACTGTGCGACCAGCGAACGCAGTTCGGTGTCGTCGAGGTCGGCGACCTCATCGAACGCGTCAGCCCACAGGGCGAGTTGCTCCTCGTGGTCCAGCCGGGGCACAGCCACCCGGGTGCCGTGCGCGCGCTCGGTGCGCAGCGGGTCCTCGCTCGACACGACGACGGGTACGGCTGCCCCGGCCAGGAACGACTCGGTCGCCGCCCGCTGGTCGCGGTCCAGGTCGCCGACCTCGATGAGCAGTGCGGCGGGCAGCAGGATCGCCTCGCGCTGCCACAGCCGGGCGAGCCGGTCGCGCTCGGCGGGGTCGGCCGGGATGTCCTCGGCGCTCATGGCGTACAGACCGAGGCCGGAGCGGGCGGCAGCGGCGGCGGCGATGTCGGCGCGGCTGCGCAGATCATCGCCGGTCACCTCGACGAGCAGCGGTGCGTCGGGGCTGCGGCCGCCCTCCGTCCAGCCCTCGGCGAGCAGGCTCGCGGCCACGTCGTACGACGGCGGCAGCGCGGCCGGCACCGGGGTACGGCGCAACTGGCCGTGCAGCCGGGCGTCGAGGTAGGGCGAGCTGAGCAGGAAGTGCAGGATGCGCTCGTCCAGCCGGAGCCGGGAGGTCGTCAGCCGCGACTCGTCCTCCACTTCGACGATCCGCCAGCGCCGCAGCGGGGCGACGGGGGTCAGTGCGCTCCAGTGCGGCTCGTCCAGGGCGGCCAACGCGAGCGAGAAGGTCGGATACGCCCGCCGCGGATTCCCGGCAGCCACGGCACACCGGGCGGCGGCGGTGGGGTCCAGCTCATCGGCGGCGGCGAGCAGAACGAGGTCCCGCTCGAATCCGGTGAGCCCGAAACAGGCGACCAGGGCGTCCAGGGGGGCGGTGGTCGGGGGGACGGGGACCAAGGCGGTGTCGGTGGGCATGTATGCGTCATCGGCCGCCGCCCCCGGTCTCGACGACGTGTCCGACGCGGCGGGCACGTCGTGGGACGGCGCACCGGTGGCGCGCGCCGCATGAGGCGCATGCGGCGCGCCGACGGCATCGCCTGCCCGCGCCTCGGGCACCGAGGACGTGTCCGGCGCGTCGGCGGTGCCGTGTGCCTGTGAGCCGGTCGTGCGTGTCGCATGGGTGTCGATGTGGGTCAGGACGCGCCGGATCTCGTCGGTCAGCGTGGTGACCGTCGGTACCTGCGTCGCGTGCGCTCCCATGTCCTCACCTGCCTCCCTGCGTCCCACGTCCTCGCCCGCCCCCGTCGCCCCCACGCCGGCCTCAGCTCTCCGTGTCCTCGTCGTCGCCCCGGCGCGTCGCCGAGCCGCCGTTCCCGCTTCCCGCGGGCGGTGTGCGCTTGGTCGCCTTCTTCGTGGTCCTGGCCGGAACGGTCTTGCGCGTGCGGGCCGGTGCCTTGGGCGCGGACTTGGCGACGGCCTTGCCGGGTGTCCGGGGGGACTTCACCGGGGCGGCGGACGCGGGGGTCGCGCCGGCGTCCGGCTCCGGCGTGTCCGGCTTCGGCTCGCGCCCCTCGTCCGGCCCCTCGCCGGATCGTCGCGCCGGCCCCGGCGGAACCGGCGCTCCAGGCGCACCGAACGGGAGTACCCGCACGTTCGGCCGCTCCACCGGCCTGCCCGCCGCCGGTGTCTCGCGGCCCTCGATGAATACGAGCGAAGCCTGATAGACGACCGACAGCGCGTACGGGGTCTGGTAGAGCATTCCCCACAGCTTCGACGTCTCGTCGACGTCCATCACCATCGGCGTGAACCGCACCCGCTGCGCCGCCTCAGCGAGGTTGCTGCCTGCCAAGTACGGCCGCTCACCGGCGAGTTCGATGACGTCCGCGGGCAGGACCGGTATCTCGTGCAGCGTGCGCACGACCGAGCCGATGAGCCGCTGCCCGACCAGTTCGGTCTCGTCGCCGTACGCGCTGATCACGTAGTTCAGGTCGAGTGCGGCGGCGGCCCGGCGCACCAGCGTGCCGTCGGACGCGCGGGTCGGCAGGTCGTTGCCCCGCTGCGAGACGTTGGGCGTGACCTGGTACAGGAACACGGAGACGGTGGGCTCGGCCGGCGGCTCGGCGGGTGGCTTGCGCGGCTCCACCTTGACGGCCATGTCGATCTCGGGTTGCAGATGGGACTCGATCAGCAGGGCGAGGGCCTGGCTGACGTGGGCGATGGCGAGGGCGTTGCTCATGGCGTCAGTTCCTCGGTTCCTCTCGTGCCGTCCGTCCCGCTGCTGCTGTGCGGTTCACTCGCGCCCCCGTGCCAGGTAGTCGGCCAGGCTCAGGGCCGCCTCCGGCCGCTCGTCCGTCCGCGTCGGCGGCCGCGTCCCGTTTCTCGACGGCCCCTGTCCCGCCGTGACTTCGAGCCGCCCGATCTGCACCTGCACCACCTGCTCGGGCGTCCGTGCGGGGCGCCGGGCGGCGGTCTGCCGTACGGCCTCGCGGGCCGCCGCCGTGTCCGCGGCGCTCGGCAGTGCCGCGGACGCGACGGTGGGGGGTGCGGCGGCCGTGCCCGGGGGGATGGGCACGGCCGCCGCGGTCCGGTCCGCGTCCGGCCCCGAGCGCCCCTGCCCGGCCGTGCGCGATCCGGTCCTGGGTGCCGGCCGCGGCCCCGGCGCGAGGGGCGCGACGGGACGCAGCAGCGGTGGTGCGGCCTGGGGCGGCGGTGCGGGGCGCGGCGGCGGTTCGGTCTGCGCGCGTTCCGTTCGTACGACGGTCCGCTCCCGTTCCGTGTGCCGTCGGACGTCGGCGGCGGGCGGGCGCGGTGCCTCCCGCTCCGGTACGGCCGTCGGCGTGACGGTCGGCCATGTCAGCGGGTCGGTGTCGGTCTCGGGCGTCCGGGACCGTACGGCCTCGGCCCGTTCGAACGGGCCGGGCAACCGGGGCCGTACCCGCACGGCATCCGGTCGCGCGGCGGTGTGCCGGGCGATCAGGCGGTCGAGGAAGTCGGGCTGCGCCGGCGGCTGCCCCGAGGAGGTGTCAGACATCGGCACACAGCTCCAGGTAGTAGCGGCGACGCAGCGGGCTGAGTGCCAGGACCTCCGGCTCGCTCCAGCCGTAGGCGGTGGCGAGCAGATGGACGTCGAGCAGCACGTCCCGGGCCCAGGCGTCCAGTTCGGTCCACAGGTAGGAGGCGATGTCCAGCTCCGCCCGGGTGGCCGCGCCGCACTCGGGGCAGTTCACGTTGAGTGCGACGTCGGCGCCCGGATCGGCCGCCTCGACGGCCTCGGCGATCCGCCGCTGCACCGGGGCGGGCAGGGCGTCCGCCGGCACGGCCGTGCCGTCCCGCTCCGCCGAGACGAGGCACCGTGCGAGCAGCGCGGCTCGTGGGTCGGCGGCGCGGGCGGCTGCCGCGAGGTCGGCGGCGGCGGGCAGCCGGAACTCGACGTCCCAGCCGTCCTCCGCGAGCCGTACGACATGCTCGCCCGGCCCGTCCAGTGACCGGGCGAACTCCCCGGCGTCCAGGTCGAACTCCATGTCCGCCCCGCACGCGCGGCACTCGAGGCGCACCTGCAGCCGCTCCCCGAACAAGGCGCGGCGCAGGGCGAACAGATCGGCCTCGCGCTCACCCAGCGGCCGCCGCGGCAGCGCGCCGGGGTCGAGGTCCGGGCGTGCCGTGCGGTGCAGCAGCGTGGCGCGCCCGGCGGGTGCCTCGACGAGCCCCGCCTCCCAGGTGGCCAGCAGCCCGGCCGCCCCGGTGATCGCCATGTGTCCCCCCGCTCTCCTCGACTGGTCTCGGGTCAGGCCGGGTTGAGGAAGGAGGGCTCCTCGGGTTCGGGCACCTCGTAGTCCCGCTCCCAGCCCTCGCACTCGAGCTTCAGCGACTGGATGGCCACCGCGTTGGCGTTGGCGTCCAGTTCGCCGAGCACCTGGTACTCGCTGGGCCAGGTCCGGTACAGCTTGTGCGAGACGGCGACCTGGCCGGCCTCGTTGAGGACCTGGATGACGATGTCCTTGCGGAAGTCGGCGAGGGACACCTCGGAGCCGAGCCCGGCGCCGACCTGCCAGACCTTGTTGGCCCAGCGGTCGAACTCGGGGTCGTGGGTGACCCCGCGTTCCAGCGTGATGCCCTCGAACTCGGAGCGGCCGGGCGACTTGCGCGGGGAGGACGGGTCGCCGCCGTGCCGGTGCTTGACGACCTCGGTGGTCCGCTTGAGCGGGCTGATCTTGCTGATGCCGGCGACCGTGCGACCGTCCCACAGGACCAGGAACTTGAAGTTCTTGTAGGGGTCGAAACGATGGGCGTTGACGGTGAACTCTGCCATCGGATTCCTTCAGCTCTCCACGTTTCCCGGGGCCTACAGCTCGAACTGGCCGGACGTCTGCTGGATTTTGACGATCACGAACTCCGCGGGGCGCACGGGCGCGATGCCGACCAGGACGTTCACGACGCCGTTCGCGATGTCCTCGTCGGTGGTGGTGTCGCTGTCGCACTTGACGAAGTAGGCCTCGCGCGGGGTGCCGCCCTTGAAGGCGCCCTGCCGGAACAGGGTGTGCAGGAACGAGGAGGCGCTGAGGCGGATCTGCTGCCACAGGTTCTCGTCGTTGGGCTCGAACACCACCCACTGCAGGCCGCGTTGGAGGCTCTCCTCGACATGCAGCGCGAGCCGCCGTACGGGCACGTACTTCCACTCGCTGTCGAGCGCGTCGGAGCCCTCCAGCGTGCGGGCACCCCACACCGTGGGACCGGTCAGCGGGAAGCTGCGCAGGCAGTTGACGCCGAGCGGATTGAGCAGACCGGTATCACGGTCCGTCAGGTTGACGGTGAGCGAGTGCACGCCCGCGAGCCGCGCCTCGGTGCCGGCGGGCGCCTTCCACACGCCGCGTTCGGAGTCGGTGCGCGCGATGACGCCCGCGACCGCGCCGGAGGGCGGGAAGGAGCGCAGCCGTCCGGTGAGCGGGTCGGTGAGCTGGAGGTGCGGGAAGTAGAGGCCCGCGTGGTTGCCCCGGACGGCGTCGAAGGCGGCGAGGCCCGCGCGTGCCGAGTCGACGCTCACCCACGTGGCGGGCGCGTCGACGAGCAGGAAGATCCGCCGCTCCTGGCACAGCCGCTGGGCGGCCGACACGACGGTGACGGCGTCCTCGGTCTTCTCGTACGCCGCCAGTTCGGGCAGGACGAGCAGGTTGACGTCGGCCACGTCGCGCAGGGCCTGGATGCCGCTCTTGCCCGCCTCGGAGCCGATGAGGTCGCGCGGTCCGGGCGCCTCGCCGTCCTCGCCGCCGTCCAGCGGGAAGACGGGCGGGTTGACGGAGGCCTCCAGACCGAGGTCGTTGGCGCACTCGCCGACGAAGCGGACGACGTCCTCGGGGTCCGTGGAGCCGGCCACCACCTGGAGGCGGCGGCCGAAGGCGGTGACCTCGGCGCCGGCGAAGGCGTGCTTGCCGGGGGCGTCGGGCAGGGCGCGCAGCTTGCGTTCGAGCAGCAGCGCCAACTCGGCCACGGAGGACGGGATTTCACCATCACAGTCGGGGTCGTAGAGCGTGAACTCCCGCTCCACATCACCGATCTTGACGGTCAGATCGACGGCCGGATCCGGCAGGTCGTGCCCGAACGGCTTGGAGACCGTGCCGGACGGGTCGGGGCGGCCCTCGCCGACGGCCTCGACGCGGATCAGCCGGGAACCGGCGTTGATCACGGTCTGCGCGTAGCTGCCGCTGTCGGGATCGGCGGACAGACCGGCGAAGCTCTCGCGGGCCTCGCCCCGGGCGTCGTACACGCGCAGGTTGAAGGTCTCGTCGGGGCAGGTCGTGTCGTGGTCGACGGCGACGCGCAGGCCGTTGCCCCAGACGCCGGGCTCCTTGGCGTACACCTCGAGGGCCTTGCTCTCGCTGTGTCCCTCGGTGGACTTCAGGGTGACGCGCGCGACCTTGCCGCTGCCGGCCCTGGTGACGCGGACGATCACGGCGACCGTGCCGCCGTTGCCGAAGAACTGGTGCACCGCGTAGCCGACGGCGCTGCGCGCGCTCAGTCCGCCGAAACGGCGCTCGAACTCCGCGAAGCTGGTGACGCGTACCGGCTCGTTGAGCGGACCGCGCCGGGTGTGGCCCACGAAGGCCGTCACCGATGTGGTCAGGGTCGAGATGGTGCGGGTACTGCTGGGAAGCTCTTCGACGTAGACGCCGGGATACGTCGGCTTGGCGGCGCTCACCGCGCTCATCGGCTTTCCCCTCCTAGTCCCTGTCTCGGGTTTCGGGCACCGGACGAAGGCACCAAGAGAAGACAGCGGAGGGATGTGTTCCGGACCGGCGCGGCAAACGGCCCCCACGACGAAGCCGACGGCGGCCGAGCGCACCGCATCAGGCCCCCCGCCAGTACCCGGACGGTTCGTTTCCGGGCAAGCAACGTGCTTGTGACTCCTGATGCTCAAGTGCTCAACCCACCTTGAGGCGTTCGGAGTTGACCGAACAAGGCGGCTTCTGGCCAGCCCGGGGAAAGGTTTCGTGAAGGCCCGTTCCCGGCATTCGCACATAGTGCCCGCGCGCCCACGACAGCCGGTCCACAGCTCCTCCACAGCCCACAACGGCCGCTGCCCACGAGGACATCGGGAACCCACGGGACTCCGAGGCAGCCGCCCCGCCCGGCCCGCCACGTGTCCTCGGGGCTTCCTCGAGTCGTACACAATCCAGAGTGGCCGGTTCCACGGGGGTGCCCGGCTCGGACCGCCGGCTTCGGACGCCGGGGTCGTTGTCAGTGGCCTGTCCTAGAGTTCCCGTCACTTGATCGACGCGGTGCGGGGAGGCACGCATGGGGTGGGTGACGGCGGGCGACTACGAGGTCGCGCTGGAGGCCGGAAAGGTGGTGTGCCGCAATGCGTCCGGACGGCGGCTGAAGTCCGTCCCGGCCAGGCTCGCGGACGATCCTGGGGTCGTCGGGCTGCGGCAGCTCGCCGAATGGCTGGAGCGGCACGAGCGGCAGTGCCTGGCCGACGTGGAGCGGTGGATGGTGCGTTCGCTGCCGGTGCCCCTCGCCGTGGTGGCCCGGGTGTGGCCGGACCCGGCCTGGCAGGGCGCTCTGCGGGACGTCGTCGTGACGGGGTCCGACGGCCAGGTCGCCGGGTTCCTGCGGGACGCGGACCCGGAGCACGGGATCGGCCTCGTCGACCTGGACGGCGACACGGTGCGCACCGCCCCGGACCTCGTCCGCATCCCGCATCCCGTGCTCCTCGACGACCTCGACGAGCTGCGGGAGTTCGCCGTCGAACTCGGCGTCCAGCAGCGCGCCCAGCAGTTGTTCCGCGAGGTGTGGCACCGCCCGATGGCCCTGGACGCCGAGGGCACGACGGTGGAGGACTACGCGGGCGGCTCGTTCAAGGAACTGCGCTTCCTGCACGGCCGGGCAAGTCAGCTCGGCTACCGCGTGCGCGGGGGGCATGCGGTCTGCTCCGTCCTGGAGGACGGCCGCGGGGTCGAGGCCCGGGTGTGGATCGGCGACTACGACGGTTACGAGGAGACGGAGACGGGCCCGCTGCTGTGGACCGACGCCTCCGGCCGCGTGCTGAAGCTCGATCAGGTCGGACCGGTCGCCTGGTCGGAGGGCATGCGCATGGCCGCCGCGCTGTACGCGGGGCGGGACGTCGAGGACGAGGAGCAGGCGGCATGACGCACACGTACGACCCCTCCACCGCGGCCGCCCTCCTGGAGGCGGGCGCCGTCCTGCCGCCGGGCACCAGCGCCCGCGAGGACGCCGACACCCTGACGGTCCGCACGTACACGCACCCCGCCCTGGACGACCGCCGGGTGGTCCGCCTGGTGCCGGGCACGCTGGGCGAGGCCGAGGACCTGGCCCTGGAGTTCCTGGGCCTGGCCCGCGAACCCGAGACGCCGGAGGTCGGTCAGGTGCGCCGGGAGACCCTGGGCTTCCCGGCCTGGGCGCTGGTCAACGACCCGGCCAACGGGCACCACGCGCTGGCCCTCGTGAAGGACGTGGAGCGGCTCGCGCGCCAGGCCAAGTCCCGCCCGGGCACCGCCAAGGACGGCTTCGAGGAACTCGGCACGCGCCTCGGCCGGGCCGTGCCGCACTTCCTGCCCACGTTCTACGAGCAGGCGGCCCGCGTCTTCCTCCAGCACGAGAACACGACGTACGCCGCCGCGTTCTTCGGCAAGGCCCGCGAGGCCGAGCGGGTGCACGCGCTCGCCGTGGACGAGGAGCGCCAGCGGGCGGTGTTCCTGGAGTTCGCGTTCGCCGGGGCGCTGACGGTCAAGGCGCTCAAGGAGCATGTGAAGGACCTCTCCCGCCGTCTCGACCCGGCGGCGGCCTGGGCGCAGTTCCGGCAGCTGACGGTGGAGCGCTGCGCGGCCGGGATGCCGCCGTACGCCTCGCTGCCGCAGGACGCACGCGGGCTGATCAAGGCGGCAGGCCTGGCCCGGGTCACCGAGGAGTGCGCGCTGGTGGCCGACCTGATCGCCTCCCCGGCGGCGGTGCGTGCGCCGGCCACCTTCTGGAACGCCTACCGCGCCACGCTTCCGGTCCTCACCCGAGAGCGGCCGGCCGTACGGACCCGCCTGCTGGAAATCATGCCGGCCGGGCTGGGGCGTGGGGTCGAGGACGACGAGTTCTGGCTGGCGCTGCTCGCGGAGAGCGGGGCGGAAGGGCTGTTGACGGGCGCGGAAGAGGGCGCCGGGGCGGAGGCGGTCCCCTTCGCCGACGGTGGTCACGTCGCGGCGACAGGCGTCGACGCCGGCGAATGGCTGAGCCGTTGGGCCGCACACCGCAAGCACGGCGCGGCGGTCACCAGCCGCTCGCGGGCCACCCTCGCGCTCGTCGAGCGGATGGCGCCGACGCTGCGGGCCGGAGGTCGTCCGGTCGACATCTTCACGGGCCGCTGGCACGCCGGTGCCGACCTCGACCTGCTGGACCTGTGCGCGGCGCAGGGCATCCCGCTCGCGGTGCCCGACGCCGACGTGGACGTGCACCTGGCCCTCGACCGGTGGCTGCGCGACTCCGGGCCCGGCCGGCGCGACCTGGTCGCCACCGCGGCGGACCCGCGACTGCGCCGCCTGCTGCACCGGGCCGTCGGCGCACTCGGCCCCGACCATTCGGCGTCCGGCCTGCTCAAGTCCCTCGCCGAACACCCCGTCCTGCGGGACGTGCTGCGGGAGTGGCTGGACGAGGCGGCCGAGGACTACGTCCGCGCGGTGGGCCTGCCGGGAGCGCGAGCGGCGCTCGACAGGCTGCGTCCCTTCCGCACGGTGGCCGCCGACGTCAACCCGGAGGCCGTCGCCCGGATCGCCGGGCGTGAGGTCGCGCCGTTGCTGGGCCGGACCCTGCGCGCGGGCATCCTGGACGAGCTGGGCTGGCCCGCCCTGGAGGACGCGCTGCGGCTGCTGGACGCGGAGACCAGGAAGGGCGAGGACAACTCCCTGATCGTCCATGAGGCCTGGCCGGCGCTGATCCTCGTCCGGCGGCACAAGGCGGTGGTGGTCGGCCCCGAGAAGATCCTGCTCGAACACGACCTGCGTCTGCCGGTGGACCTGGACCGCTGGCAGCGCCCGCGCCTGCGCTACGTCGACGGCGAACTGCTCGTCATGTGGCGGCAGGGCAGCAAGCAGTCGGCCTACTGGTCCGCCCGTCCCGCCGAGGTGTTCACGCTCGGCGGCGAGCAGATCCCCACCTGGTGGTCCGGCAACGACATCGGCACGACCTCGATCCCGCTGCCCGGGGGTGGCCGCGCCACCGGTGGCCGCACCCTGCACGCCGGGGACACGGTCCTGCCGCCGAGCCGTCCCCTCATCGGCGACGGCACCACCTACTGGCGCCAAGGCAGGCAGGGCAGGCAGTCGGTGTGGCTGGAGTACGACCCGGACACCGGCACGCACGGGCGCGCGTCCCTGCCCGCCCTGCTGCGGTCCGGCATCACTGAGGACGCCTCACTGCTGCCTGCCCAGTGCGAGGTGCTGCCCCTGCAACCCGGCCTGGAGGACAGCCCGTTCGGCACGGACGGCACGGTCCTGGGCCGCTGGGTGCGCACGGAGGGAACCGGCGTCGAGTCCCGTACGACCGCCGGGACCCCGGACGGCCGGACGGTCACCTTGCGGGCGGACCGGAACGGCCGGTTGCCCGGAGTGCCGCTCGGCGCGCTGCGGCTGCCCGGCGGAGCCGCGCCCGTCGCCGTCCGGCAGCACCAGAGCATCGCCCTGTTCGCGGCCGAGGACACCTCCGCCGCCGGGGAGCTGGGCCGGGTCGCGACGGGCGAGCGAGGCAGTGACTTCTCTGCCGGTACAAGGTTCGTGCCGCCGGTCGCCTTCTGGCACGCCCTGCGCCCCCGCGACGAGCGGGGCTCGGCCGTCCTGCGCGCCGTGGCCGACGATCGGGCCGGCGAAGTGCTGCGGGTCACGGCCCAGGCGCTGACCGACCGCCAGGAGGCACTGACCCGTGCGGGCTCGGACCAGGCTGCCAAGGCCGCCGTACCGTCCGTCGACAAGGTCGTCCGAGACGCGGTGACCGGCTCTTTGCCGGACCTCACCGACGCACGGCTGCGCGTCGGCGTCGCAACCCTCGTCCGCACGGCACTGCAGCTCGCCGGGTCGGCCACCGCCTTCGCGACGCCTCCCGCCGAGCGACAGCGGCAGGAGCCGAGGCAGAACGAGGAGATGTTCGCCGACTACAGCCCTCAGCACGGCGACGACCGGACCATCGGCGACGCCACCGCCGGGCTCGTCAACCTGCACGGCTGGTGGGGCGGCAAGCAGTGGAGCGTGCTGCGGCAGATCCGGTCGGTCAACCACGTGCTGGCCGGGAAGCCCGCCGACGGCAAGCCGCTGGCCGATCGCGAGCGCCTCGGTGCCGTCGGCGACGGCTGGCGCAGCGACGGGCTGACGATCCCCGGCATCGGCAGGGTGTGGCCGTCCGTGCTCGGCGTCCTGCGGCCGCTCGCCTACCGCGCCGCGTCGCCCGCCGTGTCGGACGCCGAACGGGAAGCGCTGCTCCTGCTGCTCGAAGCACTCACCGAAGGCCCGCTCGCCGAGCCCGGGGGCACGCTCCGCGAGATCGTCCTGAGCGAGCCGCACGACAAACAGCAGCGCGCGGGTCAGGTGCTGCGCCGCGACGGCCGCACCGTCGTCGTCCTGGGCTGCCAGAGCGTCGACAACCAGCACGGCCGGGTCGACTGGCTTGCCCTGGACCACGACCCGTCCGGCGCGTTCGGCGCGGTCGCCCACTTCACGCTGGACAAGGAGACCCGATACCCGTCGGCGATCCGCGCCGGGCAGCTCGCCGCCGTCACCGAGCTGATCCGGGACAAGGGCGCCGCCCCGTGGCGCTCCGACGCACCGGCCGCGCTGGCGGCGGCGACGCGCGAGGCCCTGGGTCCGATCCAGGCGACCGTGCTGCTGGCCGGTCTGCCACCCGCGCCCGGTCCCGAGGAACTCGCCGCGATGGAACTGAAGCCCCGCCAGAAGGATCTCGGCGACGGCATGTTGAGCGGCCTCCACCAGCAGGACCGGGCCGCGCTGACCGGGGCGCTGCTGCCCGAGGACCCGGCCGATCTGTGGACGGCCGGACCGGACGTCGCTGCCGCGAGCGGTCTGTGGGCCGAGCGGCTCGGCTCACTCGTCCGCCTCCCCGAGGACCTCGACCTCCCCGGCGTGCCCGTCGGCTCGGCGGAGGCCGTGCTCAACCCCGGGCGCACGCCCTGGCTCAGCCGCACCACGGTGCAGCGGCCCGGCAAGGACGGCAACCTGGTTCCGGACGATCCGGCGGCGCTCCCCGGACGGCACGACCTCACCCACGCCGTCGACGCCCTGGCTGCGCTGGCCTACGCCCTGCCGTACGGGCACCCGCTGCGCACCGCGCTTCCGGACGGCCTGGCCGCCCTGCGCCGCCGCGTCGCGGACCCGGAGCTGCTCCTGGATCTCGACGTCGAGTGGACGGAGAAGGGCGGGTCGACCGCCGTCGAACTCCGCAAGGCGTACGGGCTGTCCGCCACGGGAGGCGCCGACGCGCACGGCTTCACCCGCCTCGGCGAGGCGCTCGTCCTGCGGCCCTGGTACCGGGACACCGAGACCGTCCTGGTCCGTCCGGCCGGGCTCACCGGCGCGGACGACGCCGTCTTCGGCCTGCTCGAGGGGCTGGTCGGCGCCGCCCGCAGCAGCGGTGTGCGGGCGCTGCGGGCGATCCTCGGCCAGGACCTGGCGCCCGCTCTCACGGCCGGTGGTGGGGGGCCCGCCGGGTACGCACAGGACCCCATCGTCACCGTGCCCGCGCTCGTCGCCGAGGTCGCTGCGGCGCGCGGCCTGGGCGAGGACGCGGCCGCGCTGTACCTCCAGCTGCTGGCCCTGCCCGACCCGACCGACCGCAACTGCGCCCGCTGGACCGGCTGGAAGCCCACCCGGATGAGGAAGGCACGCGCCGAACTGGCCGCGACCGGCCTGGTCGTCGAGGCCAAACGGCCGCGCGCCGGACGCACCTTGTTCCTGCCCTGCGGCTGGCACGACCTCAAGGCGCCCGCGCTGCCGGTGGAGACCTGGAAGGAGGGCCTCTACCCGATCCCGCCCCACGCCCGCGCCGTACCCCTGCTGCCGGTGCCGGACCTGTTCACCCGGGCCTGGAACCGCGTACGCGAGGGCGACGCGCCGGCGTACGAGGAGCTGACGACACGGGCGACCCGGAGGGGGCGGCGCCGATGAGCATGCGCCGAGCGCCGCTGCCGCGCCCGGCGTCGGCGACGATCGTCGATCCGCGCGAGGCGTCACCGGCGAAGGCGCACCCGCACGACGCGCCGCCGGCGGACTCCGGCGCGCGCCACCCGTCACCGGCGGATGCCGTCCCCCGTCGAACCACTGTCACGACCACCATCCGTACCACCTCGAAGGACCCCCGCCGATGACCACCGCCCTCGCCCCCGACGCGACCCGTCAGGTCGTTCCGCCCGAGGATCGCCATGCCACCGAACTGGCCTTCCTCGCCGGTTACGACAGCGGCCCGCGCCCGCCCGCCTGGCGGCTCACCCCGCGTGCGGTCGTCACGTTCGTCATGGGCAGTGGAGGGCAGGCCCTGAGGCTGCCGGACGACGCCGAGGTGCCGGAAGGGATACCCCGCCGGCTCGTGGTGGAGGGCAAGTTCGTGGGTGACCGGGCCCTGGTCGAGCGGTGTGTCGTCACGCTCGCCGGAGAGCGAGGACTGCTGCTCGTCGGCGAGCCCGGCACCGCCAAGTCGATGCTGTCCGAGCTGCTGTCCGCCGCCGTGTGCGGCACCAGCGGCCTGGTGGTACAGGGTACGGCGGGTACGACCGAGGACCAGCTCAAGTACGGCTGGAACTACGCCCTGTTGCTGGCCCAGGGGCCCAGCCGGCAGGCGCTCGTGCCGTCACCCGTCCTGACCGCGATGAACCGGGGTGCCATCGCCCGGGTCGAGGAGGTCACCCGCTGTCTGCCCGAAGTGCAGGACTCCCTGGTGTCGTTGCTCTCCGAGCGGCGCATCGCGGTGCCCGAGCTGGCGGGCACGGACGACGCGCTGGCGCACGCCGCTCCCGGTTTCAACCTCATCGCCACCGCCAATCTGCGGGACAAGGGCGTCTCGGAGATGTCCGCCGCGCTCAAGCGCCGGTTCAACTTCGAGACCGTCGGCCCCATCCCGGACCTCGACGCGGAGACCGCGCTGGTGCGCAGCCAGGCGCGGGCGTCGGTGGAGCGGGCGGGCGCGCCGTTCCGGGTCGACGACGCCGTACTGGAGGCGCTGGTCACCGCGTTCCGCGATCTGCGGGAGGGACGGTCGGCGGAGGGCTGGGAGGTCGAGCGGCCCTCCACGGTGATGAGCACCGCCGAGGCGGTGTCGGTAGCGGGCGCGCTCGGGCTGGCGGCGGCCTACTTCCCTGGGGACCGTGATGTGCTCGGGCTGCTGCCGGGGCACCTCCTGGGCGTCGTACGCAAGGACGATCCCGCCGACGCGGCCCGGCTGCGCGGCTACTGGGACGGTCCGGTACGGCGCCGCGCCGAGCAGGGCTCCGCCACCTGGCGCACCCTGTGGGACCTGCGCACGGTTCTGGAAGGCTGACGACCGTGCACCCCGAGGACGCCGTCGCCCGGCTCACCGACCCGGCGGCGCCGTATCTGATCGGCGTACGACATCACGCGCCCTCCCTGGCGGCGGTCGTACCCGCGCTGCTGGAGGCCGCCGAGCCGGACGTGCTGCTCGTCGAACTCCCCGGCGAGCTGCAGGAATGGCTGCCGTGGCTCGCCCATGAGGAGACCCGGGCCCCGGTCGCCCTCGCCGCCGCTCCGAGCGACGGTTCCGGGGGCCCGGCCTTCTACCCCTTCGCCGACTTCTCCCCCGAACTCGCGGCGGTGCGCTGGGCCGCGCGGCGCGGGGTGCGCACGGTGGCGTGCGATCTGCCGCTGGCTGACCGGGGGTGGACGGAACGGCACCCGTCCTCGCAGGGGGCCGGTGTGCCGCGTCTCGCGGACGCGCTCCGTGAGCGGCTCACCGGCCGCCCGGGAGACGACCTGTGGGACCGGCTCGTCGAGGCCACCGCGCCGGGCTCCCCGCCGGAGGCACTGCGGCGCGCGGCGCTGCTCACGGGGTGGGCGCTGCGCGAGGACGCGGTTGCGTCGGGGGGTGTTGCGGAGCTGGATCTGCGGCGGGAGCGGTGGATGCGTTCCTGCCTGGCCACCGCCGCCGCACAGGGCGGGCGGGCGGCCGTGCTGGTCGGCGCGTTCCACGCCCCGGCGTTGCTCCCCGCGCCCGCCGAGGAGCCGACCCCACTGCGAGGAGCCGCCTCCGGAGAACCGCCCCTGCCACAGGAAAGCGCCTTCGAGGAACCGTCTCCATCGCGGGAAGCCATCGACGAGGAACCGCCCCCACCGCAGACGCAGGAACCCGTCCGGACCTGGACGACCTCGCTCATCCCCTACACCTACGCGCTCCTGGACGAGCGTTCCGGCTACCCGGCCGGCATCCGCGACCCGGAGTGGCAGCACCTGGTCCTCGACGCGGCGGGCGATCCGGCCGCGCTGGAGGACGTGCTGACCCGGGCGGCCGTACGGGTCTGCGCGGAACTGCGCGCCCAGGGACACCCGTCGGGGCCCGCCGACGCGCGTGAGATCAGCAGGCTCGCCGGAGACCTCGCCCGGCTGCGGGGGCTGCCCGCGGCCGGCCGGGGAGAACTGGTCGAGGCGGTGCAGACGGTGCTGGCGCAGGGCGAGCCGTACGGGCGGGGCCGGGCCGTCGCCCGGGCGATGGAAAGCGTGCTCGTCGGAACGCGCGGCGGCCGCCCGGCGCCGGACGCCCCGCGTAGCGGTCTCGCGCCGGCGGTCGAGGCGGAGCTTGCGGCGCTGGGCCTGCCCGGTCCGGCGGACACCGGCCGGACGACGGCCCGTGATCTGCGCCTGGACCCGCTCCGGTCCGACCTGGACCGCCGGCGTGAACTGCTGCTGCGCCGGCTGTCGGTGTGCGGGGTGCCGTACGCCGACGCGACGGAGGTCGTCGGCGCGGGCGGCGCGGAGGCGCTGACCTCGCGCTGGGAGGTGCGCTGGACACCCGCCACCGAGGCCATGCTGAACGCGGCCGGTGTCCGGGGTGTCACCGCCGCGCAGGCCGCCGAGGGAGTGCTGCGTGAGCGGCGGCACGGCGAACTTGCGGCGGGCGGACCCACCGCGGCACAGACGCTGGGCGGTCTGGAGCAGGCGGCGGAGTGCGGTCTGCCCGCCCTCACGGACGAGCGGCTCGCCGACGCCGCCGAGGTGCTGCCCCGGTCCGGCACCCTTCCCGAACTCCTCGCCGGACTCGCCCTGTTGGACCGGTTGCGGGCCGGGCATGTCGCCGGGCTCGACACCGACGAGGACCGTACGGCCCGCGCGGCGGAGGTCGCCGAGTCGCTGACCACCGCCGCCGTACGCCAGGTGGACGGGCTCGCGGGCTCCGAGGAACCGGGCGACGCGCACGCCCTGCTCGAACTCGCCCACCGCGCCGACCTCCTGGGCGGCATCCTGCTCACCGACGCCCTCGCCCGGCTGGCCGCCGACGGCTCGCCCCTGATGCGCGGCGCCGCGGGAGCCGTACGCGTGCTCCTCGGACACGAGGAACCCGAGATCCTCGGCGGTCGCGTGGCCTCGTGGGTCGACACGGCCACCGACCCCGAGTCCCGGTCCGCGCTCACCGCGCGGCTCACCGGTCTGCTCAGCGCGGCGGGCCGGCTCCTGGAGTCCGCGGCACCGGCCCTCGAGCCCCTGCTCAACCGGGTGTCCGAGCTGTCCGACCAGGACTTCCTCGACCGGCTCCCGGCCCTGCGCGGCGGCTTCGACACGCTCAGTCCGGCCGCTCGCGACCGCCTCCTCACGGCCGTCGAGGAGCGCCTGGACACGGATCACCTGGCGGACACCGGAGGCATCGATCCCGTCTCCCTCGCCACCTGGACCGCCGCGGACCTGGCGGCACGCGAGGCGCTGCGGACGCTGGACCTCCTCCCCCCTCCACGTGAGCGGCGGAAGCCCTCGAGCCCTGCGGACGCCTGGACTCCGCCCGGCGAGGAGCACCGCCTGGCCCCCGCCGACCGCTGGCGGCTCGTCCTCGGCCGCCGTACCGACCAACTTCCCACCCGGACCGCGGCGTTGGCCACCGCACTCGACGAGCTGTACGGCAGCGGACGGGGCGAGGGCAGCAGAGGGGATCTGACCGGTGGGGGCCGGGGCGGTGGCCGGGAGGCGGCGTATCCCGGTGTGCGCGAGTGGTCCGAGGAACTGGCGGCGCTGTTCGGGCCGGGTATCCGCGAGGAGGTCCTGGCGGCCGCCGCCGCGACGGGCCGCCAGGATGTGATCGCCGAGCTGGACGCGGACAGCGTCCGGCCCTCGGTCGACCTGCTGCGTTCCGTGCTCCGGCACGCGGGAGGGCTGCCGGAGGCCCGGCTGGCCGCACTGCGTCCGCTCGTACGGCGCCTGGTCGAGGCCCTGACGCGGCAGTTGGCCACCCGGCTGCGCCCGGCCCTGCACGGCACCGCCCTGCCGCGCCCCAGCAGACGCCCCGGCGGTGGCCTCGACCTGCCCCGCACTCTGCGCGCCAACCTGGCGACGGCGCGCCGAGCCCCGGACGGCACCGTGCAGGTGATCCCGGAGCGCCCGGTGTTCCGCGCGCGGGCTCGGCGGGCCGCCGACTGGCGGCTGATCCTGGTCACCGACGTGTCCGGGTCCATGGAGGCGTCCACGATCTGGGCCGCCCTCACGGCGTCGGTGCTGGCCGGGGTGCCCACGCTGTCCACGCACTTCCTGGCCTTCTCCACCGAGGTCCTCGACCTCACCGACCACGTCGAGGACCCGCTGTCCCTGCTGCTCGAGGTCCGGGTGGGCGGCGGAACGCACATCGCCGCGGGGCTGCGGCACGCGCGCGAGCTGGTCACCGTGCCGTCGCGCACGCTCGTCGTGGTGGTGAGCGACTTCGAGGAGGGGTATCCGGTCGGCGGGCTGCTCGCCGAGGTCCGCGCCCTGGTCGGCGCGGGCTGTCACGTCCTGGGCTGCGCGAGCCTCGACGACACGGGCCGGCCCCGGTACTCCACCGGTGTCGCCGGGCAGCTGGTCGCCGCCGGGATGCCCGTCGCCGCCCTCAGCCCGCTCGAACTCGCCCGCTGGGTAGGGGAGAAGATCGCATGAGCATGAGCCAGGATCTGCCACCGGTCGCCCCGTCCGTCACCGCGGAACTCGTCGCGGCCCTGACGCCCCGGCTCCGCAAGCGCCTGGACGCGGGCATCGCGAAGCTCGCCGCCCGCCCCGCCGTCCGGGACGGCGACACGGTACGGATCGCGGTCGACGACTCGACCGATCTCGAACTCCACGCGCCTGACGGCACGGTGACGAGCGGGGCGGCCATCCGCTGCGGCTGTCTGCTCGCCCCGGACTGTCTGCACCGGGCCGCCGCGGCATCGGCGGCACCGATCGCCGAACCGGTAGCGGAGGGTGCCACCTCCGGCGCATCAGAGGCTGACGATTCAGCACGGAGGGAAGCCAACTCCGAGACACGCAGGGACAGTTCACTCGCATTCGCATCAGACGCCCAACGCACCGCAGCTCAGGGCCTGTTCCAGGCCACCGCCGCCGCTCTCGACGCGGGCACCGACGGCGCCGGTGCCGTCGTCCAGGCGGAGCTGCTGCGCGCCGCGCACACCGCACGGCTGGCGGGGCTCCCCCGGGCCGCCGCCTCGGCGGTCTCCGTGGTCACCGCGGTGCGCGCGGCCCGCTCCGCCGACCCGGCCTACCGCCTCACCGACCTCGTCTCCGCGCTCACCGACGTGCTGACGGTCGCCCACCGCGTTCCGTACGCCACCGGTCCGGAGCTGACCGAACTGCGCGGCACCGTACGGCAGCCCTACACCCCGGACGGTTCCCTGCGGCTGTACGGCGTCTTCTCCGAGCCGGTGCTGTCGGCGACCGGGTACGCGGGTGCGGTCAGCTGGACCGCCGACGCCGAGGGCCGCCTGTACACCGTGTCCGACGTGGCTCCCGGCGGCTCCGGACGGGCGGTGGGCGCGGCCGACCGCGCGGTGCGCATCGGGGACACGGCGTTGACGCACCGCGAGTTGTCGCGCGCCGGGCTCGCGGTGTCCGGTGCCACGGTGTCGCCGACGGGGCGGCTCGGTGCGGGAGCCACGGTACGGGCGGTCAGGGCGTCCGGTGCCGGCTGGGGCGAGGAGCCGCTCGACCGGCTGTGGGCCGAGCCCGTCGCCGATCAGGTCTCCCGCGCCCTGGACGGCGGTCACGGTCTGCTGTTCCTCGACGTGACGCTCGCCGGCACGGTCCGCGAGTCGGCGGGCGACGTCCTGCTGGCCGACTGTGCCGGCCTGACGCTCCGGCTGGCCGCGGCCCACGACCATCCGGCGCTCCCCCACCGCGACAATCTCCGCCTGCTCGCCGCGGCTCCGGGCACCCGTCTGCGTGTCGTCGCCCGTCTCGTGCCGGCGCCGCAGTCACGGGCGCTGCTGCTCGCCTGCGCCCACCCCACGGATCCCGGCGGCCATCTGGACCTGGGCCTCGACCGGCTCCGGCGGGCGGACCTGCCCGCCGCCGCGACGCCCTCCACCGCCGCGGCGGCCCTGTGCTCCTCCGACGAGGCCCCCCTCCACCTGCTGCGCAGACGCGTCCATCAGGCCGCGTCCGGGGGCCGACGCGTCCTGGCCTTCCCCGGCTCCGCCGCGTCCGACGACCGGCGTCTGAGCGACCGCGGCCTCGCCACCGCGGCCGATCTGCTGGACGACCTGCACGCGGCCGCGGCGGACCGCGCCCGCGACCCCTTCGGCCGTCTCCTGCCCGCCGACACGGACCGCTTCGCCCGCGCCTGGCTGGCCGCCGCCCGCTACACCGAGGAGATCGACCGGGCCCTGTGCGCGGCGGCGTGGCGTGCGGGCCGCCGCCTCCCCGTCCCGGCGGCCCGCACCGATTGAGTACATCCAGGTGTGTGTTGTCGCTCGGTTGAAGTCCGGGACAGCGAACGGTGCGCGGGTATGGGCACAAGTGCGTATGCGGACCTGAGGAGAGGAACGCGTGGCACCGACGGTGGAACAGGCCTACGAACGCATGCCGGCCGTGGCCGTCGGCCGCCCTCCACGAGCGTGAACCCGGACGGCTGTGGCCCCGGTTGGCCTCCGCATTGCCCGGTGTGTGCGGCGGCGAGGCACTGATCCACAAGCTGGACGGCTGGAGCGAGAGCGCCGGCACCCTCGGCATGTCACCCGACGTCCACCCGAGTTCGACCGGCTCGGGGACGACGCGCTGGGTGTGCTGCGCTCGGGCTACCCCTTCGCGACGCACTACACGGCCGGCCCCGACCGGACACCCCGCACGGACGGCTGGCCGGGCGGCGAGCCCGGCCGCGCGGCTGCTGGGCGAGTTCCTGGACGTGGACAACGGGCCGGCGATCCCCCTGCCCGGGACGGCCGCCCCGATCACCGGCTGCCTCGTCCACCGCTCCGGCAAGGACTTCACCGACGGCCGTCTCCGGCTCGCGGAGCACGTCCAGCCGCTGCTGGCCGCGGTCGACCAGCAGCGGCAACTCCTGGAGCACTGGCACGGGTTGCCGCCGACGGAGGATCTTCAGGAGCGGGCGGCGCACTGCGCGCTCACGTCCCGCGAGACGTCCGTGCTGCTCCTGCTCACCGACGCCCTGACCGCGGCAGCCATCGCCCGTCGCCTCGGTATCTCCGCCCGCACGGCGCACAAGCACGTGGAGAACATCTGCCGCAAGCTCGGCATCCGCGACCGCATCAGCACGGTCCTGCGTACCCAACGCCTCGGTCTCCTCCCGCAGCCCCGGCCGGCACCCCCGGGCCGGCACAGGCACAGGCCTCAGTGCGCCAGGAACTCGTCCAGCCCGGTCAGCAGCCGGTCCACGTCCTCCGCGCTGTTGTAGGGGGCGAGGCCGATGCGCAGGCCGCCGGAGTCGCCGAGGCCGAGCCGGCGGGACGCCTCGATGGCGTAGAAGGACCCCGAGGGCGCGTGGACACCGTGCTCGGCGAGGAAGCGGTACGCGTCCGTCGTATCGGCGCCCTCAAGTGTCAGCAGGACGGTGGGAGTTCGGTCGGCCGCCCGGGAGTGGATCCGGACGCCGGGCAGCGAGGACAGGCCCTTGTCGATCTGCGTGCGCAGGGTGTGCTCGTGCCCTTCGAGCGCCGAGAACGCGGCGGACAGGCGCTGCCGCCGCGTGCCGTCGGCACTCGCGTCGAGTCCGGTGAGAAAGTCGACGGCCGCCCGGGTACCCGCAAGGAACTCGTAGGGCAGAGTGCCCAGTTCGAAGCGCTCGGGGACCGCGTCGGTGGACGGCAGGAGCTTGTCCGGACGCAGGGTTTCCAGCAACTCCGGGCGGGCCGCGAGGACTCCGTGGTGCGGGCCGAAGAACTTGTACGGCGAGCAGACGAAGAAGTCGGCACCGAGCCGCTCAACATCGACGAGCGCGTGGGCGGCGTAGTGGACGCCGTCGACGTACGTGAGCGCCCCCACACCATGTGCGAGAGCCGAGATCTCGGTGATGGCGGGGCGCGTGCCGATCAGGTTGGAGGCGGCGGTGACGGCGACGAGCCGGGTGCGCTCGGAGAGGACCGCGCGGATGTCGTCGGGCGTGAGTTCACCGGTGGAGGGGTCGAAGTCGGCCCACCGTACGACGGCTCCGGCCCGTTCGGCTGCCTGCGCCCAGGGCCGGATGTTGGCGTCGTGGTCGAGGCGCGTGACGATCACCTCGTCCCCGGGCGACCAGGTCCGGGCCAGGGTGCGGGAGAAATCGTAGGTGAGCTGGGTGGCGCTGCGGCCGAACACGACGCCCGCCGGATCGGCGCCCAGCAGGTCGGCCAGAGCGCGCCGAGCTTCGACCACGATGGTCTCGGCGTTGCGCTCGCCCGGCACCCCGTGCCCCCGGTTCGACAGGGGCTGGGCCAGGGCGTCGGCGATCGCCTGGATCACCGGCCGCGGGGTCTGGGTGCCGCCGGGACCGTCGAAGTGGGCGATGCCGGCACTCAGGGCGGGGAAGTGGGAGCGGAGGGCCGTGATGTCGTATGTCAAGGTGAAGCTCCTGTGGGTGCCGTGACCGTGCCTGCCTGAGGCAGCGTACGGCGAGTGCGCCTCAGCGGGTCAGGGCCGCCGCCCGCTGCCGCTCGCGATGGGCCCGCGCCGTCGTGATCAGCGTGTCGAGGGCCTCCCGGGTGCGGATGAGGTCGTCGATGCGCTCGGACAGACGGTCGCGTTCCTCCGCCATGCGCTCCAGCGCGGCGTCGGACGTCTGCTCGCTGGGCGCGTCGACGCAGGGCAGCAGTTCGGCGATGGTGCGGCTGGAGAGTCCCGCGGCGTACAACCGCTGGATGAACCGGACCCGTTCGACCTCTTCGTCGGTGTAGTGCCGCTGGCCGCTGGCGCTGCGCGTGCTGCTGAGCAGCCCCTGTTCCTCGTAATAGCGCAGGGACCGGACGCTGACTCCGGCCCGTGCCGCGAGTTCCCCGATCCGCACATCGCCTCCCGCCCGTGAGCCGCGACAGACCTTGCCTCTGACGTCCATGTCAGGTCTCAGCGTAGCCGGCTGAACCGCGCGCCTGCTTCCCGGGCACTTCGGGCGGAGAAAATTCACCTGACACACCGGGGCCGGGCTCGCTACAGTCGCCCGCGATGACGACTCATTCTGATCGCAGATCGGGGGTCCCGTCCGCGCAAGGTGTGTGCTGATGCCCGCTCACACCGCGAACGAGGATTCCCGCCTCTCCTTCTGGCTGCGCGTGCGCGAGTTCGCCGTGCCGCCCTCCATGATCGAGACCGCGACCGCCCGCCGCGGAGCCGGCGACTGGGCGGGGGCGTGCGCCGCCGCGGGCATCGACCTCGACCTCCATCCGCGTACCGTGGCGGCTGCGTACGGCCGTGAACTCGCGGACCGGGTGCGGGACGATCTCCGCGCCCTGGCTCCCGACCTGCTGCGCTGGCACATGCCGAGGATCGCTCCCGACGGGCTGCTGCGCCCGGGTCTGACGATCACCCTGGCCCGGTACGACACCGCCGAGCGTCCGCTCCACCTCGTGGCCCGGACTCCCCCGGCCTGGGCGGACGCGGGCCAGCGCATCAGTCTCGCGCTGTGGGACGGATCCGATGCCCACGCGGGCCGGTATCCGCACCCCCGCCCCAATCGGCGGTTCCGTCTCGACCTGCACCGTCACCTGTGGGACGCGCGCAGGGCCGGTGAGCTGCGGATCCGCTCCGGCGCCAGCGGCGACGGCTTCTCCATGACCGATCCGGAGCTGCTCGCGGCTGTCCCGCCGGGGTATCGCTGTGCCGTGGACCGGTGGGCGGCCGAGGCGGCCCTTCTGCTGCGGGCCGAGGAGCGGCGGGCGGGGACGGTGCTCGTACGACTCGGAGGGCGCCAACGCCTGTTCCTGGACCTCGGCGAAGGCACTCCGCCCGCCCCACGCCTCACGTCGGCGCCCCGAGGGGGTACGGACTCCGCGCTGCCGGTCCTGCCCAACGCGGCGACCTGGGTGCTGCCCGACCTGGAGCTGCTCCGCACCGGATCGATCGACGCCGGCCGGCTCCATCCGCTGGTCGCCTCCGCGCTCGTACCGGATCACGTGCCGACACGGACGGCACCCGTTCCCCAACGGGCCGGAGAACCGCGCCTCGTGGAGTGCCGGGGCGCGCGGCACCGGATCGGTCTGGTCGACGGGCGGCTGGCGCCGTTGGACCACGACCCGGCCGAGATCCGGCGCGAGGAGCTGCTGGTCGGGCTGACCGGTACGCCGCTTCCCTGTCTCCAGGCCATCGACGAGGCACATCGGCGTCCCGACTGCCTCTCCGGTGTCCGTGAACGCCTGGACCACGGCGACATCACGGGTGCGCTGGCCGTCGTGGAAGGGCTGCTCGGCCCCGAGGCGACGCTGTGCAACGGCGCCCTGCGGGACGAACTGGAGGCGGCCGCGCGACGGCGGATCGCGTACGGGCTGTTCAGGGCGGGACTGGCCGAACCGGTAACCCGCCGCGACCGCCCGGGTGCTGGACGCCCCCGGGACCATCGCCCGCACCCACGTCTCGCGACCGCCGCGCCGGCTCCCGCACGCCGACTTTAGGCACATCCGTCCCTTCGCCGCTCTCCCCGGCCGCCCTGGATGAACACTCACGTAACTCGCCATGACTCCTGCGCCCCAAAGGTGATCTCACATGCCCACAAGCACGCCGTACGCCGTCCCCGCGCCCTCCTCCTCTCAACTCGATGTTGCAGCCGAGCTGTTGACGCTCCTCCGCGACACCACCACCGAACCTCGCCCCGATGCACAGCTGGAGGCCCTGACCCTGGCCGTGGCCGCCGATCTGCCCGTCCTCCTGTGGGGTGAGCCGGGGATCGGCAAGACCGCCGCTCTGAACCAGCTCGCAGCGACCCTGGACCTGCCGCTCACCACGGTGATCGCCAGCGTCCACGAGCCGTCCGACTTCTCGGGCCTGCCCGTGATCGGGGACGATCCCGCCGAACACGGTGTCCCCATGGCCCCGCCGGACTGGGCGGTGCGCCTCGTCCGGGCAGGCAAGGGCCTGCTGTTCCTGGACGAGTTGTCCACCGCGCCGCCCGCGGTCCAGGCCGCGTTGCTCCGCCTCGTGCTCGAACGACGGATCGGCGCGCTCCGACTGCCGCCCGGAGTAAGGATCGTGGCCGCCGCGAACCCGCGTTCCTCGGCGGCCGACGGCTGGGAACTGAGCCCGCCTTTGGCCAACCGGTTCGTGCATCTCCAGTGGACCCACGACCACGACGTCGTCGTACGCGGGCTCGGCGGGATCTGGCCCCGGGCCACCCTGCCGGTGCTCGACCCGGACAAGCTCCCCACGGCCGTCGCCCTCGCCCGTCGCGCGGTGTGCGGGCTCCTGGCCGCCCGCCCCACCCTCGTGCACCGGCTGCCCAAGGGTGAGACCCATCGCGGCGGCGCCTGGCCCTCGCCGCGGAGCTGGGAGATGACCCTGTGCCTGATCGCCTTCGCGACCGCGGCCGGCTCCTCACGGGACGTACTCTCCTTGCTGGTCAGAGGCACGGTCGGGGACGGTCCCGGGCTGGAGCTGCTGGCGAGCATCAACCGGATGGACCTGCCGGACCCCGAGACACTGCTCGCCGACCCGGCCTCCGCCGAGCTGCCCGAACGCGGCGATCTGCGCCAGGCCGTCCTGGACGGTGTGGTGGACGCGGTCCGCAAGCGCCCCGACAGGTCCCGCTGGGACGCGGCCTGGGCGCTCCTGGTCCTGGCGGTGGAGACCGGCGCGCCGGACCTCGTGGTCGTACCCGCGACCACACTGGCGACGCTTCGCCAGGAGGGCTGGGACGTCCCGGCGTCGATCGAGCGACTGGCCGGAATGGTCTCCGTGTCCCGGCGGGCGGACCACGCGGCGACCCGGACCGCGGTCACCGCGAGGGCGGGCCGATGAGCACGGGCCGGCCGACGAACGCAGACGGCTCGACGAGCGCGGGCAGAGCGACGATCCCGGACGGACCGATGACGACCAGCGGAACCAGCGACACGACCGGAGCGCTGGATCTCGGCAAGCTGTACGCCGCCCGTCTGCACGCCGCCCGGGTCCGGCCCTATCTCGCGACGGCCCTCTTCGCGCTGCACACCGTGCAGTCGCTACAGGTGCCGACGATGGCCGTCGACCGGTACTGGCGGTGCTATGTCTCCCCGGCGTTCGTGGACCGGACGCCGGTGGAGGAGCTGGCCGGGGTGTGGGTGCACGAGGTGTCGCACCTGCTGCGCGACCACCACGGGCGCAGCGACCGGGTCGCGCGGGAGCGCGGACTGACCGGTCCGGCGGAACGGCTGCGGATGAACATCGCCGCGGACTGCGAGATCAACGACGACGTGTACGGCGACGGACTGGCCCGCCCCCAGGGCGTCGTCCAGCCGGGGACCCTGCACCTGCCCGAGGGCGAGCTGATGGAGGACTATCTGCGCCAGTTCCGGCTCGGCCCGCGCACGCAGTTCCTGGCCTGGCTGGACTGCGGCAGCGGGGCCGACGGACTGGACCGGGAGTGGGATCTGGGCCCGGACGGCGCGCACGGACTGAGCGAGCAGGAGCAGGACGCGGTCCGGTTCCGGGTGGCCCAGGGCATCAACGCACGTCCCGGACACGCCCCGAAGGGCTGGCGGCGGTGGGCGGAGGAGGTCTTCCATCCGCCGCAGCCATGGCGCGAGTTGCTGGGGGCGGCGATGCGCTCGGCGGTCTCCGGCGGCGGCACGGGCGAGGACTACACATACGGGCGGCCGGCGCGGCGCGCGGCCGGGGTACCGGGCGTCGTGCTGCCGAGCCTCAGGCGCAGGCCGCCGCGCGTCTCGGTCGTCATCGACACGTCCGGGTCGGTCAGTGACGCCGAACTGGGCAGCGCACTGTTGGAAGTTGCCGCGATCGTGCGGGCCCTGGGCGGCCGCCGGGACCTGGTCACGGTGCTGTCGTGCGACGCGTCGGCCGGTCTCGCCCACACGTTGTGCCGGGCCGAGGGCATACCGCTGATCGGTGGCGGCGGCACGGATCTGCGCTCGGGTTTCGCGAAGGCGCTCCGGTCCGGGCCCGGGCCGGACGTCATCGTGGCCCTGACCGACGGACAGACCCCCTGGCCGAGCACCCGGCCGCCGTGCCGGACGGTGGTGGGTCTCTTCCCGCGGCGGGCGACGGGGTCGTGGAGCGAGGACGACCCGGAGTACGTGCCCGACGCGCCGCCCGAGTGGGCCCGCGTGGTCACCATCGGCACTTCGTGACGCACGCGTCGTGGATCCGAGCTTCATGACGCCGCGCGACCGAAAATGCGTCGACAGGGCCTCACCACGCCCGACAGAGTGGCCCCTCGTGACGAGCAGCGAGCTGTGGACCCGTGCGAACGCCGAGCGCTACGACGCCGAAGAGACCGACATGTCCTCGTCCTCCGTACTCGGACCGACGCTGGGCTTCCTCGCCGAACTGACGGGAGACGGACGGGCGTTGGAGTTCGCGATCGGAACCGGACGGGTCGGGGTCCCGCTCCGGGAACGCGGTGTGCCGGTGGTGGGCATCGAACTGTCCGAGCCGATGGTGGCGGTTCTGCGGCGCAAGATCGACGAGGACATGCTCCCGGTGACCGTCGGGGACATGGCCACGACGACGGTCCCCGGCGAGTTCACCCTGGTCTACCTCGTCTACAACACCATCTCGAACCTCCTCACGCAGGACGAGCAGGTCGAGTGCTTCCGCAACGCCGCATGTCATCTGGCGCCCGGTGGCCGATTCGTCATCGAGCTGGGTGTGCCCCCGCTGCGGTTCCTGCCGCCCGGGCAGGTCGCCGTGCCGTTCGACGTCTCCGCGAGGCATCTCGGTTTCGACACCTTCGACCTGGTCGAACAGATCCTCGTCTCGCACCACTTCACCCGCGACGGCGACGGCGGCGCCTACCGCCGCGACAACTCGCGGCACCGGTACGCCTGGCCGGCGGAGCTCGACCTGATGGCACGGATCGCGGGCCTCGAACTGGAACGACGTCTCGCGGACTGGGACGGATCACCGTTCACCCAGGACTCCCCGAAACACATCTCCGTGTGGCGCAAGCCCGCCTGAGCAGGAGTCAGCCGGTCATGGGACTCAGCGGAGTCCGCCCCGTCGGCCCAGAATCGGTGTCCACGCCCAGGGAGGACTGAACGGGCCTTCGCCGGGTGAGTGTCCAACTGCGTGACAACGCCGACGGACAGTGGCGGACGAGGCCGAACGTTTCCGGACCACCAGTGCAGGTGAGAGCCACACCAATCCCCAGGGCAACGCCCCCCGCCCAAGTCGGTCCGGGACGAAGAACCCATCGGACTCCGGGCGGCGGGCTCGCCCGCGGTTCGGCTTCCAGCGGACGCTGCGGAGTCCTTGCGGACAGATGAGCTGCCGTGCATCCCAGTCGAGGGTCGCCTCCCCACGCCGAACGGCGCCATCATCGCGCGCCGGGTAGATCCCCGGCAGACGTCCGCCGAATTCGCCGACGGCGTCCTCGGCGGGACGCCATCCGTTATCGCCCATCACGTCGGACGGCTTGCCGATCGCGGTGCACCTCTTCCCGGTCACGGAGAGTCTCCGTGGTCGAGTGGCCCGTGCCGCCGGGGGGCTCGCCCGGCTCCAGCGGCAGTGACCAGGCAGCCCCCTGGCTGACGGCAAGTCAGGTAAGACCTACGGAACGGCTCTGCGAGCCCCTGCTTCAGCGGTGTGTGCCGCGTCACGCACCCCAAAGGATGCCTAAGTTGCCGGCATCACAGCGGAAATGTCCATTTGGCGTCCATGCTCGAACGGGTTCCGACTCCCGAAGTCGAGCCGATCGGCAACCTCTTGGGTGCGAAGTTCCAAAGTGACCCATGACACATCACTCGTGGCATTCCCGCTTTTTCCCCTGGAAAGGTGCCCCATCATGGCCGCTTACCTCTGTCCTCCCGCCGTGATACACGGCGAACACGCCGTCGAGACCAGCCAGATCGTGTCGGAGGTGCACGACCGGCATCCGCACGCGGCGTGGGCGCCGCGGATCGACGGCATCGCGGCCAGCACGGGCATCGAGACCCGCGGGTGGATGCTGCCGCTGGAGGCTGCTGTCGCGCCCGGCAACGGCGGCCTACGGGCTCTCGGTATCGGGTCGGCCCAAGAGGCGTTGGCACGCGGCGGGTTCACCCAGCAGGACGTGGACCGCGTGATCGCCGCACTTGAGGCGATACCCGCGCCGCAGACCGTCCAGGAGCGCACCGCGCCGGCGTGGGAGGCCGTGCAGTCCTACGGGGAGCGTGCGGCGCGCGGGGCCCTGCAGATCGCCGGGCTGGACGCCGCAGACATCGACTGCCTGATCACCAGCCACTCCACCACCCCGGCGCTGCCGGGTCTGGACATCGCCCTGGCCAACAAGCTTCCGCTCCGCAACGACGTGATGCTGCTGCCGGCCACGCAGTGGGCCTGTGTCGCGGGGACCCGCTCACTGGCGCTGGCGGCGGATCTCGTGGCCGCGGACCCCGACCGCGTGGTCCTGGTGGTGATCGCGGAGGCGCTGAGCACGACCTACCAGCCTGCGGACGACACTCTCGAGTCCCTGATCGTCCGGTTGCTGTTCGCGGACACCTCGGTCGCCGCGGTGGTCACGGGCCGCCCGCGGCGCGAGTCGGTGCTGCGGCTGGACGCCGCCTGGCACCACACCCTGCCCGGCACCCAAGACCTGCACCGCTTGGACACGCGGGCGGACGGCACCCATTTCGTGATGGACCGGCGCGGGCCGCGCGCCGTACAGGAGACGGTCACCGCGATGTGGGAGTGGCTGCGCGTCCGTTACCAGGACGACCCCGACTCCTGGCACCCCGACGTGCTGCTGGCGCACCCCGGCGGGACCCGGGTACTGGAGTACATGGAGCAGACGATGCCCGACGCATGGCCGTCGGGGCTGCTGGACTACAGCCGGGACAGCTACACCAGCGGCAACCGCGGAGGCGCCGCCGTGTTCGACATCATGCGGCGGGCGCACGACGCCGGGCAGAAGCCAGGCAGTCGCGCCGTCCTGTACGCGGCGGCACCCGGCCTCACCGCCACCGCCCTGGAAGGGGAATGGCTGTAGTGCGAGCCGGCGCCACCCGTACCAGCAAAGGGCCGTCCGCGTAACCGGTCACGCCACCGGCACCGTCCGTACCGTCGGTGGCGCCGGGTGACGCGTACGCCGCCCGTACCCTCACCGCGCTCCCACACGCCGGCCGCGCCCCCGCCCCGCAGCCGCGTCACCTCGCGACTTCCGCCCACACCACCTTGCCGGTGTCCGTCCACCGCACCCCCCACCGGCTGGTGAGCCTGTGCACGATGTGCAGGCCACGACCGCCGTCGTCGAGGAGGCCGCCACGCCTCAGACGTGGCCTGCCGTTGCCGGTGTCGCCCACCTCGCACAGCAGGCCGTGACCGGTCCTGATCAGCCGTACCGTGATGGGACCGGCGGCAAAGCGCACCACGTTCGTGACCAGCTCGCTGACCAGCAGCAGCACGTTGTCCCGGGTGTCGTCCCTGGTGCGCCATCGCCGCAGCAGCGCGGAGACCTGCGCGCGGGCACGGGCGGGGGCGTCGTCGCGGGCGGGCAGCCGCCAGGTCGCGGTGTCCCCCTTGCGGTAGCCGATCATCCGCGCGAGCAGCAGAGTCACGTCGTCGCGCTGGCGCACGGGTGCAAGCGCGGAGACGACGTGCCATGCGGCCTGCTGCAGGGCGTCCCAGGGGTGCACCGTGGACACGGCGTCCGCCAGCCTGCCGATGCCCTCGTCGATCGACACGGCCGGATCCTCCACCAGGCCGTCGGTGTAGAGGGCGAGCAGGGAGCCTGGGGGCGCTCCGAACGTGTGCACGTCGAACGGCTCGCGCAGCGCGAACTCGGCGCCCAGGCCGGGGTGAGGTCGGACCGCGAGCGGGCCCGCGTGCCCGTCCGGGGAGACCAGGACCGGGGGGAGGTGGCCGGCGCTGGACAGCGTCACGTGGTGGCTGACCGGGTCGTAGAGGGCGATGCAGCAGGTCGACCCGAGGGCGCTGTAGCCGGCCGTCAGCCCGGACTCCGCGTCGTCCAGCAGCGTCACGGTCTCGTCCAGGTGCTCCAGCACCTCGTCGGGCGCCAGCCCCGCGGACAGCAGCGCGCGGGCCTCCATGCTCAGCTGGCCCATGGTTGCCGCGGCTCCCAGGCCGTGCCCGACGACGTCACCGACCACCAGCGCGGTACGGCCGTCCGGCAGCGGAAAGCTGTTCACCCAGTCGCCGCCGACGCCCGCGCTGTCGGGCGTGGCGGGCTGGTAGACGCTGTCGATCTCGATGGTGGCGCCATCGCTCCGCGGCAGCAGCCGGCGCTGCAACGCCAGCACCTGCGTGTGCTCGCGCTGGTGCTGACGGGCCAGGTCGACGTGATGGGCGGTCCTGGCCACCAGTTCCTGCAGGTCGAACAGCTCGCTGTCGCGGAAGGGGCAGTCCGCCCGCCGCCAGACCTCCGCCACGCCCAGCACGACGGGCGGCGCGCGGTCCAGGACCAGCGGTATGCACACCACACCCGCGGACCGGTCACCGGGCACCAGGGCCCGCATCACTCGCGGACTGCCGAGTACCCGCTCGACGGCCTCCCGGTCGGGTATGACGATGGCCTGCGGGGCGTCGTCCCGCCGTATCGCCTGCGTCAGCAGGCGACTCGCGTCGCTGGGAAGATCGTCACCCGGAGTCACGTAGCCCTCGGGCCACGCCCGGTCCGGCACCAGGGCCGCCCGCCGAAGCCGGATGCGCCCCTGCCCGGTGACTCCCTCACCCGTCCACACGGCGAAGTCGAGGTCGACGGCGGCCACGTCTCCCCAGGCCAGCAGGGACTGCGCCAGCGACTGTGCGGTGTCGCCGATGTCCAGCGAGGTGCCGATCGCGGTCTCGGCGGCGTACAGGTGCAGCCTCTTGGCCATGGCGATCACGGAGACGGTCAGGCCCTCCTGAGGCACCGCGGCGGGCAGGATGCTCAGCGAGACCACCAGCTCCGACCCGTCGCCACGCCGCAGGCGCTGGATCCGGGCGACGTGCGCCTCACCGGTCTCCAGGACCTGCCGCAACCGCCGTGTGACCGTCGGTACGTCCCCGGGGGGCAGGAGATCGACGAAGGGACTCCCGGTCACGGCGTCCAGACCCGCGAAAACGGGGGCGTCCAGATTGCAGCGAGTGATTCTCAGATCCCTGTCCAGTTTGATCGCGCCGAGAATCTGATCCTGGCGGCCGGCTGCCGGGGTGTCGGGTACGCGTTGGCGGGTGGTGTGGTCGCCCTGCGCATCGGCAGGACCGGCGGCCGCTGCCGCTCCTCCGCGTGGGATGTAGCGCTCGAGGGCGCTGCTGACCAGGTCGAACGGCGAAGAGGACGAGGGAGAGGGTGTGGAGTCCATGCGGCTCCCTCAGCAGTCCCCGGCGCAGCGCCGGGGCCGTACTCGGACCCGTGCGACGGGGCCCCGAGAGCCCTGACCGCACACCTCATTGAATAACACCGGGGGTCGCTTCGCCCACACCAGCGAATCGCCCGGTGAACGCGGACTGTGGGGGAATGCCGCGGCCGGTGGGCCGGTGCTGGGCGGGAACACAGGGCGTCCGCACCGTTACCGTCTCGCCCTGCCCTCGGTCCCGCTCAGGGCGTCAGGCGGACGGGCCGGGGCAGCGCGGGGCTGCGTCAGTGCAGATCACCACGTCATGGCGCCGATCGCCCGGCACAGCAGCACGCGCCCGGACCCCCATCAGAGCCGACGGTGCTGACGTCCAGTGGTCCTGCCGCTCGGAACAGGGACGCTGTCTGCATGCCGAAGACGCCGGTACCCAGGGCGGGGCCGGTGCCGACGAGCTGCTGATCGGCCAGTGGACTGGCCTCCCCAGCATCCTCGACCCCTGCAAGCCCTGCGTGCGACAGCTTCGCCCGCTCCGCATCAGCCTCCGCCGCGCAGGAAGCCGTCGGTGCGGGACGTGACCAGCTGGATCACCCACCACCCCGACAGCCTCGACGACGACCGGGCCCAGCAGCTCAAACAGAGCCTGACCTGCTGCCCTGAACTCGATCGCGCCGCCGAACACGTCCGGGCCTTCGCTGAGTTGATGGACAATCGCCGCGGTAGGCACCTCGACGGCTGGATTGTCCGCGTCCAGGACGACGACATCCCCGCTCTGAGTCCTGTTCGTGTCCGCCGAACTCCGTAAAGACAACTGCCCTACCGCATATGGCGGCACCCGTGTCCACAGTTGCAGATCGTGTTGGTTACGCGTGGATTTGACCCGGCAGCCAGGGTGGTCGTCGACAAGGAGGGTATCCGCCTGGTCGGCCTCGATGCGCTTGTTCGCTGTTCTGGGATACGTATCCCCATCTGCTGCTACAGACGGCTTGTCCGCCTTGCCACGAAGACACCGTCTGAGCCCGGCAGTAGAGATCAAGGCGCTGCTCAGCCACTCACAGACAAGAGAACGGCAAGAACGTGCCGACCTGGCGGAACATTCCACCTGCGTCTTACCGGAATTTTCAGGTTCTCTGGAGGCATTCATGCTCAACTGCAGTGGCGCGCACCCGGAAAAGGACAAGTCTGGGCATATGAGATCCGTTCTGCGAGGTGTTTCCCTTCCCTCGCGCGAGTAGTCGTCTGCCCTCGGGAGTCGCAATGAGTATGAGTCTTGGCAGCCGAACTGCCCGTGCGGTGGCCGCCGGCGCCGTGTCCGTCGCGCTGCTGTCGGCAGGTTCGGCCGGGGCCTTCGCGGCGAGTCCGACACTCAGCCCCAAGCCCACGATGACGCACAGCGCCACTTCCAAGCCCGCCTCGATCACGGTCAAGGCCCACCCGACCACCGTGAAGGCCGGCGAGAAGGTCAGGTTCACCGGGCACACCATGGGCATCAGGACGGGAGCCTCGGTGGTCCTGCAACAGGAGAAGAACGGCGCATGGCACAACCTCCATGTCAGGGCCGCCGTGAAGAAGGCCAACGCCTTCTCGCTCACGGACAGGCCCACGGCCAAGGGCACCCAGCACTTCCGGGTGTCGCACGGGTCCACGCATTCACCAACCGTGAACGTGACGGTGCAGTGAGGAATCATCTGCGCCGTTCATAGCCCCCGTTGGACGAGGAACAGGGCCTCTCGTCCGACGGGCGGTCGCACCCTGGCCCGGAATCGGCGTCACGGGTCTGAGCGGGCCAGGTGCGGCCATGTCCCACGCCGTCCCGACCTGCCGTCTGCCGGCGAGAGGGCTGGACGGGGGGGCACGCCGCAGTCCGTCCACCACACCGTCGCCTCGATCTGGGGTCGGCCGGGCATGTCACCACGGACCTCCTTCGCGTGGCGCTCGTCACTCGGGAACGCGTTTCGGTCACCGTTCGTCTACAGTCAAGTAGACGGTCCACCTTCCGGTAGCCGGTTCGCCGTCGGCGGGCCGGCCGACGGCGTGCTCGGGGGCTACGACCCGGTGGCCGCCCCAGTCGTTCATCGCGAGTACGGCCTCGGCTGAAGGGCCGACGGAGGATCATGCAGCCAAAGATCCTGATTGTCGAGGACGATCACGCCCTGCGGGACGTGTTGCGGCGAGGCCTGCAGGACGAGGAGTTCGAGCCGGTCCTCGCCACCGACGGCGCCACCGCGCTGCGACTGGCGACCGCCGGCATCGCGGCGGCCGTGCTGGATGTCGGCCTGCCCGACTCGGACGGGCGGGACGTCTGCCAGGCGATGCGCGCCAACGGCTTCCTCGCCCCCGTGATCTTCCTGACCGCCCGGCACCAGCTCACCGACCGCCTCTCCGGTTTCTCGGCCGGGGGCGACGACTACCTGTCCAAGCCCTTCCACCTCACCGAACTCGCCGCCAGGCTGCGCGCCGCGCTCAGACGGGTCACCCCCCGCCCCAGCGCCACCACCGGTGATCTGGTCCTGGACGCGGTGGATCACAGCGCGACCGTGCACGGTGTGCGCGTCGACCTCTCCCCCACGGAGTTCCGGCTGCTGGCCACACTCGTTGCCGCGGACGGCACTCTCGTACGCCGCCGTGACCTGGTACGGGCCGGCTGGCCCGAGGGCGCGCAAGTCAGCGACAACACCCTGGACCAGTATCTGAGCCGACTGCGCCGCAAGCTGCGCGAGGCGAGGAGCCGTCTGACGATCGACACGGCGCGAGGTGTCGGACACCGCCTGTCATGAGCTATTCCTTCCGCAGCTTTCGTCGCCTGGTCCCACGCACCCTTCGCGGTCGGCTCTCCCTCGTGGCGCTTGCCACCGCCGCGCTGCTGATGACAGTCCTGACCGTGGCGTTCAACGTCGTGATGGACGAGCAACTGCAACACCAGGCGGACGACGAACTGCGCAACCGAGCGGCAGCGGTGACCACGACCGTCGACACCAGCGGTCCCCGGGTACGCGTCCTGGAAACCGCCAATGACCGCCTCCTCGACGCGAACGTGTGGATCTACGCCGGCGCCCACCTGATGGAAAAGCCGCCGTCCACCACCGCCGGGAACCCGCTGACCCAAGCCGCGGACCAACTGGCCGTACGGCGAAAGCACGCCTGCGCGACCGTCGACGGCCACCGCCCCATCCGGCTCTGCTCCCAGCCGATCCCGGACCGCGACCCCGTCGCCACGGTTGTCACCGCCCTGGATCTGGCTCCGTACCGCAGTTCGGCCGGCACCCTGTTGCAGGGGTCGCTCGTCCTGGACGCCGTGATGCTCGGATGCACATACGTTCTCACGCGCCTGTCCGTCGGCCGGGCACTGCGACCGGTGCGGACGATGACCGACCAGGCGACACAGTGGAGCGCCGTCGGCTCCGACGACCGTTTCGGTACGGAGGATCACCCGGTCGAACTCGCCCGTCTGGGTGGCTCACTGGACGCGCTTCTCGATCGCATACGCACTGTGCTGCGCCACGAACAGCAGCTGACGGGAGAGCTCTCCCACGAACTGCGCACGCCGCTCACCCGGATCATCATGGAACTCGACTGGTGGCGGGCCCGCCCGCGCACGGACGCCCAGACCCGCGCCACGCAAGAGGTCATCGCCGAGGCCGCGCAGTCCATGCGCACGATCTGCGACACGCTCCTCGACGACGCCCGCGAGAACGCCCGCGAGAACGCGCTGAATCCGGCGACGGCGCCGGCGACGACCGACGTCGTACCCGTACTCGGCCGCCTGCTCCAGCACGTCGCCCCACCGGATCGGGTGAAGGCCACGGTGGAGACGAACGCGCGAGTGCTGGAGGTGGGGGTCGCGCCGGCTCTCCTCGAGCGCATCGTCAGCCCTCTGCTCGCCAACGCCGTCCGCTATGCCGGCTCCAGTGTGACCGTGTCCGCCCGGCGGCTGCCCAGTGCCGTGCGGATCGATGTCGTCGACGACGGCCCCGGTGTGCCTGACGCGTTCGTGGACGAGTTGTTCCAGCCCGGCCGACGTGCCGACACCGGGGACGGGCACGACGGCGCAGGCCTCGGGCTGCCTCTTGCGCGGCGTCTGGCCCGCGCCGTCGGCGGTGAGGTCTCTTACGACCCCGGACACGCGCCCGGGGCCAGGTTTACAGTCAGCCTCCCTGCCGGGTGACCGACTCCCGCTCCTCCCGTGCGCGCCTGACAACGGTCCGGCGCTCCTGCACCTGCGCATAGGCCATCAGGCCGAACAGGACTACGAGCAGGACAGTGGACGAACCCACGGTGCCGAGATCCAGACCGCCCTTGGCGGCCGGCTTGGTGAGGAAGTCGCCCGCAGTGGCGCCCAGCGGGCGGGTGAGGACGAAGGCGATCCAGAACAGCAGCACGTTCGGCACCACCGGCACCTTCATCAGCGCCACGAGTACGACGAGCACCCCGGTGACGAGCAGCGCACCACCGGCATAGCCGAGGCCGGAGCTGTCGGACAGGAAGTCGCCCATCGAGGTGCCGAGAGTGTTCGACACGAGGATCGCCGACCAGAACAGGACCTCGCCCTTGAAGGTCACGATCTCGCGGATCTGGAAGGTCATCCCGGTCAGCTTCCAGGTGCCGAAGATCACCACGAGGATAGAGATGAGGATCGCCGCCCCGGCCGGGTAGCCCAGGCCAAGGCCCTGCGGGCCCCAACCCAGCTTCGTCGCGCCGTTCGAGAGGTACTTGGCGCTGGCGTCCCGGTTCATGAAGTCGGACATCGTGGTGCCGGCCATGCTGGTCGACAGGATCACGGTCCAGTAGAAGAACGGGTTGTAGCGGCTCGACCGCAACTGCACCACCAACGTCACCACGAAGATCACGAACAGTGCGATCGTGGTGAGGAAGTAGCCCAGCTTCAGGGTCTGTGCGAAGAGGTCGCCCGCCGTCTCGCCCAGGGTCGTCGCGGCGATCTTCATGATCCAGAACGCCAGGGTGACCTCGGGCAGCTTCTTCATCACCGACTTGGTCGTACTCGACGTGCTCGACCCGTCGAGGTCGGTGAGGACCTCCGATTTCTCCAATTCAGTTTCTCCTGTCCGGTCGAACGACAGGGCGCTCGCCCCCGGAAGCGGGACGAGCGCCCTGTGACGGCCACCGACGGCTGCCGAGATCTCCGACCGTGACACAAATGGCATGAAAGCATCCTGAACGCGGACAGATCGCAGGTCACGCTGCGTGTCGAGCGGCCCGCTCCGGTTCGGTGACGTCCTTGCGGGTCACGCCCAGGTATACGACCAGGGCGAGGATGACCGACAGGAACAGTGCGCTGGTGATCACGGTGCCCAGTCCCAGGCCCCCGTCTCCGGATGGCTGGGAGAGGTAGTCGCCGATCGACGCGCCGAGCGGCCGAGTGAGGATGTACGCGATCCAGAAGCCCCAGACCGCGTTGAGCCCGAGGGCGAAGTGCGCGACGCCGACTGCCGCGATGGCCATGGCGAACAGCACGGCGGACAGCCAGTAGCCGAGATTCATGCGCTCGGAGACCAGGTCACCCGCCGCCGTGCCCAAGGCGAAGGTGAACAGGACGGCGAGCCAGTAGAAGGACTCGCGGCTGGTGGTGTCGATGCTGTGGATGGACAGCGTCCGCTCCCGGCGGTACCAGACGACGAAAACGACCGCGAGAACGAGCGCGAACACCGTGGTGCTCAACTCCAGCGGCACGCCCATGTTGTCGGTGAGATTGTCACTGATCAGCGTGCCGACGACGCTGATCAGGGCTACGGCCAGCCAGTACACACCCGGCCGGTACGCGCTCGTGCGGAACTGCACGACCAGCGCCACGGCCAGCAGGGCACTCATCAGAACCGACACACCGGTCAGACCAAGGCCGGCCTTCTCATTCAGCAGGTCGGCCACGGTCTCGCCAACCGTGGTGCACAGCACCTTGATGATCCAGAAGTAGACGGTGACCTCGGGCACCTTGTTCCAGCGCAGCCGATGCCGCTCCGGCGCGGCGGACCCTTCGGCCGCGGGGACGGCGGAAGTCTCAGACGTTTCGTAGGTCATGGACAGCGACCGTGCCACCGGGCACCTGAATGCATCCTGACTGGCGAGCCGCACCGTGCGCATGGCTCCTTCCACTCACGCAGCACGGGCTACGGGAGCACCGGCATGCCCCTCCCCTTACCGGCTGTCAGGCGACGCCGGGATGCGGACGGTTGCGGCACCGAGTCCCTCAGAGCTCGGTGAGCGTGTCACCGCCGTACGGCACGGCACCGCCGACCACGGTGGCCTGGACGGAGACGTCGCGGATACGGTCAAGTGCGACCGAGGGCACGTCACCGGAGAGGACGACGATGCCGGCCGGCTTGCCGCGCTCCAGAGTTCCCTTGCTGTGCTCCTCGCGAGAGGCGCAGGCCGAGCCGTAGGTGTAGGCGCGCAGGGCCTGTTGGGGGGTGAGACACTCGGCGGGTCGAGCGTGTGGCCTGCCAGATCATCAACATCAAGCCCGGCCGGGTCGGCGGCTGCCTCGAGGCGCGCCGCATCCACGGCCTCGCGACGGCGCACGGTCTGGTGTGGCGGCATGGCCGAGAGTAGCATCGGACGGGCCGGCAACGTCGCACTCGCCTCGCTGCCGGGTTTCACGCTGCCGGGCGATGTGCCGGGGGCGGGGCGGTTCTACAAGGTCGACGTCACCGAGCCGTTCGTCGTCGACGACGGCCACCTGCGCGTCCCCACCGGCTCCGGCCTCGGTGTGACGCCGCTGGACGACGTGCTCGCCGAGATCACCACCTCGACGGAGTACATCGCCCTGGGCTGACGAGTCCGTGCACCGGCGGGACTTCGAGCCACTCGTCACTGGTGGTGACCCAAGCCGGCTGCACGCCTGGTGACGCCAGGCTGGGGCGATTTCGGCAACGCCCTCCCGGGGCCCAGTTCCTCGTTCAGGTGGTCAACCAGGGGAAGACCCATGCGAGTTGACCGACGTTTCAGCGAAACGGCAAAGGCCCCTTGGTCAGGGCTCGCCGATGCCGGCCAGAAACGACAGCCGGACCTGACGGTTGGGGTTGTCCCGGTTGGTGTCCACCAGGCACACCGACTGCCATGTCCCCAGCTCCAGGTGTCCGCCCACGACCGGCAGCGTCGCGTGCGGCGGGACGATCGCCGGGAGGACGTGGTCGCGGCCGTGGCCCGCGCTGCCGTGGCGGTGCTGCCAGCGGTCGTCGGCGGGGAGCAGGGTGTGCAGCGCGGCCAGAAGGTCGTCGTCGCTGCCCGCGCCGGTCTCGATGATCGCGATCCCGGCCGTGGCGTGCGGGACGAAGAGGTTCAGGAGGCCGTCGCGACCGCCTGCCGTCTCGCGCAGGAAGGCCTCGCAGTCACCGGTGAGGTCGACGACCCGCTCGCGGGATCCGGTGGCGACGTTCAGGACGCGCGTGGTGAAGGCATCTGACATGAGCCCATCCTGGCCCATGGGCCGGGTTCCACACGCCCCGACGGACCGCGTCGTAAAACGCGCGGTCCAGTCGGCGAGACACCGTTCACCGTCGACACGCCGGCTGGCGATCTGCGCTCCGCCGGCCTGCCCGGACGGCCCGAGCGGGCGCTCACCGAAGGGGCGTTGGACGAGGTCGGTCTCGGTCACCGGGCCGACGCCCGGCCCAAGACGCTCTCCGGCGGCGAGGCCCAGCGCGCCTCGCCGGCCGGCGCCCTGGTGCGCGAGCCCGATCTGCTGCTGCTCGACGAGCCGTTCGGGGCGCTCGACGCGCTCACCCGGATCAAGGCACAGCGCCTGGTCGGGGAGTTGCGGCAGCGCCGCGGCTGTGCCGTGCTGCACGTCACGCACGATGCACGACCAGCGGATCGACCGCGCTGGTCGGCAGCCACGCCGAGGTGGCCGACCTGATCGAGAAGTACCACGCGCCGGGCGTCGCGCACTTCGTGCTCTCCGGTCATCCGCATCTGCGGGAGACGTGCTGGTTCGGGGAGGGCGTGATCCCCGAACTGTCGGCGCGCTGGCTGCTGGAGCACGCGGCCTCCGGCAGCGGGGCGCCGTCCTCGTCGCGAGCGGCCGCTGCCCCGTCCGCGAGGGGAAGATCCTCGCTCCTCGCGCTGTTGCTCCAGGCGTGAACGACATGCGCGACGTCGAGGTAGTCGTCATAGGCGCTGGTCAGGCGGGCCTGTCCAGCGCCTATCACCTGCGCCGTACCGGTTTCGAGCCGGACCGCGACTTCGTGGTCCTGGACCACTCCCCCGCACCGGGCGGCGCCTGGCAGTTCCGGTGGCCGTCGCTGACGTACGGCAAGGTCCACGGGATGCACGCGCTGCCCGGCATGGAGCTGACGGACGCCGATCCGGCCCGGCCGTCGGCCGAGGTGATCGGCGCGTACTTCGACATGTACGAGCGCACCTTCGATCTGCGGGTACGGCGGCCCGTCGACGTCACGGCCGTACGCGAGGGCAAGGGCGGGCAGCTGCTCGTCGAGTCGTCGGACGGTGTGTGGTCGACACGGGCGCTGATCAACGCCACCGGCACCTGGGACCGTCCGTTCTGGCCGCGTTACCCCGGCCAGGAGAGCTTCCGCGGACGACAGTTGCACACCGCGCAGTACACCGGGCCTGAGGAGTTCGCCGGGCAGCGCGTGATCGTTGTGGGCGGCGGTGCGTCTGGTACCCAGCACCTCCTGGAGCTCGCCCCGTACGCGGCCGCGACCACCTGGGTCACCCGGCACCCGCCGGTCTACCGGGACGAACCCTTCGACGAGAACGTGGGGCGGGCCGCGGTCGCGCTGGTGGAGGAGCGGGTACGGCAGGGACTGCCACCGCGGAGCGTGGTCTCCGTCACGGGTCTGCCGCTCAACGACGCCATCCGTCAGGGGCTGAAGGACGGTGTCCTCGACCGGCAGCCGATGTTCGACCGCATCACTCCGGACGGGGTGGAGTGGGAGGACGGGCGGCGCGTCGAGGCCGACGTCACCCTCTGGGCGACCGGGTTCCGGGCCGCCCTCGACCATCTGGCGCCGCTGCGGCTGCGCGAGCCGGGCGGCGGGATCCGGGTGGAGGGCACGCGCGCGGTCGCCGATCCGCGGATCCATCTGGTCGGCTACGGCCCCTCGGCGAGCACCATCGGCGCCAACCGGGCGGGGCGGGCGGCCGTGCGGGACATCAGACGGCTGCTGGGCACGGAGCCCGTCGCCGCGTGATGCCCCGCCGGCTCACTTCGCGGACGGCTGCGGGCTGCCGCTCGGACTCTGCTGCGCGGCCTTGCTCTTCTGGTGCTCGGCGTTGAACTCGGCCACGTTGCGCTGGTGCTCCGCGTAGTCGGCGGTGAAACGGGTGTCGCCGGGCTTGACCGTGACGAAGTACAGCCAGTCGCCCGGCGTCGGGTTGAGGACCGCGCGCATCGCGTCCTCGCCCGGATTGTCGATCGGCGTGGGCGGCAGGCCCATGCGCTGGTACGAGTTGTAGGGGCTGTCGATCCGGGTGTCGTCCGAGGTGGTCCAGAGCGTGCTGCGGTTCTTCACATAGTTGATGGTCGAGTCCATCTGCAGCGGCATACCGCGTTCCAGACGGTTGAAGACGACCCGGGCGACCTTCCCCATGTCGGCCTTCGTCGCGGCCTCGGCCTGGACGATGCTCGCGATGGTCACCGCCTGGTAGACGTTCGTCGCGTTGCGCTGGGCGCCGGCCGCGACAGGGGCGGCGTCGAACTTCTTGTTGGCGGTGTCGACCATGAACTGGAGCAGCGACTGGGGAGTCGCCTTCTTGTCGACGGGATACGTCGCTGGGAAGAGATAACCTTCCGGGTTGCCGTCGGCATCGCCGGGCAGCTTGAGCGCGGCCTTGGCAAGGGACTTCCTGGTGCTGCCCGCGGGCAGGGTGAGCGCCTTGTCGACGGCGTCGTAGACCTGGCTCGCGCGCCAGCCCTCCGGGATGACCAGGCCGACGGGCTTGGTCTCCACGCGGTGGTCCAGGCTCAGCAGCGGCACCGCCACGGCGGTGCCGGCCACGACGGCGCCGGTCGCGACGAGGGCGAGCTTGCCCCGGCGCGTCAGTCGGATCGTTCTCCGTGACGGAGTGTTCATCTGCATGCGGGCACGGTAACCCGCAGACCGTCATAAACCCGGCATATCTTCAGTTTGTCGGCTCCAGTTGCGCGTCCCTGCGGACCAGCGCCGCATACCGCCCGTCGAGCTCCAGCAGCTCCTCGTGCGTGCCGCGTTCGGCGACGTGACCGGAGTCGAGGACCACGATCTGGTCGGCGTCCCGCACGGTGGACAGACGGTGGGCGATCGTGAGTGTCGTCCGGTCGGCCGACAGGGCGTCGATGGCCTCCTGCACGGCGTGCTCGGTGCGGGTGTCCAGGGCGCTCGTCGCCTCGTCGAGGATGAGGACCGGCGGGTCGCGCAGGATGGTACGGGCGATGGCGAGGCGCTGCTTCTCACCGCCGGAGAAGCGGTGCCCGCGCTCGCCGACGACCGTGTCGTATCCATCGGGCAGGGCCGCGATGTGGTCGTGGATCTGGGCCGCCTCGGCCGCCGCGTACAGCTCCTCGTCGGTGGCGTCGGGCTTGGCGAAGCGGAGGTTGTCGGCGACCGAGGCGTGGAAGAGGTACGTCTCCTGCGAGACCACGCCGACCGCCCGGGCGAGGGTGTCGAAGTCCAGGTCGCGCACGTCGACGCCGTCGAGGGTGACGCGGCCGCCGGTGACGTCGTACAGCCGGGGCACCAGATAGCCGAGCGTGGACTTGCCCGCGCCGGTCGGGCCGACGAGCGCCAGACTGCCGCCCGCCGGGACGGTGACGTCGATGCCGTCGAGGATGGGAGCGACCTTGTCGTCCTTGTTGTCGTACCTGAACTCGACGTCCTCGAAGCGGACCTCGCCCTTGACCTGGTCGAGGTGGACGGGGTTCTCCCGCTCGGTGATGTCGATCGGCAGGTCGAGGTACTCGAAGATGCGCTGGAACAGCGCGAGCGAGGTCTGGATCTGGACGCCGGTGGCCAGCAGGCTCACGGTGGGGCGGAACAGGCCCTGCTGGAGCGAGACGAAGGCGACGATCGTGCCGATGGAGGCCTGGGGACCGCCCAGTTGGAGGGTCATGCCCGCGGCCCAGTAGATGACGGCGGGCATCGCCGCCATGACGATGGTGATCACGGACATCCGCCACCGTCCGGCCATGTTCGACCTCACCTCGAGGTCGACCAGTTGCTCGGACTCGTCGGCGAAGGACCGCGTGAGCGAGTCGGAGCGGCCCATCGTGCGGCCGAGCAGGATGCCGCTGACCGACAGCGACTCGGTGACCGTGGCGGCCATCGCGGCCATCTGCTTCTGGCGCTGAGTGGTGATCTTCCGGCGTTCGTTGCCGACCCGGCGGCCGATCCACACGAACAGCGGCAGCAGGACCAGCGAGACGACGGTGAGCCGCCAGTCGAGGGCGACCATCGCGACGATGGTGGCGACGACGCTGGTCAGGTTGGAGACCAGGGAGGTCGCGGTCGAGGTGACGGTGGCCTGCATGCCACCGATGTCGTTGGCGATGCGGGACTGCACCTCGCCGGTGCGGGTGCGGGTGAAGAAGGCGAGCGACATGCGCTGCAGCCGTCCGTAGACGGCGGTGCGCAGGTCGTGCATGACGCGCTGGCCGACGGTCGTCGAGATCAGGGTCTGCAGGACCCCGAAGACGCTGTTCAGGACGGCGCTCAGGATCATGCCGAGCGCGAGCAGGGTCAGCAGGCCGGTACGGCCCTGCGGGATCGCGACGTCGAGGGTCTCCTTGAGGAGGAACGGCGTGGCGACCGAGACCAGCGACGAGGCGCCGACCAGCAGGCCGACGACGGCGAGCCGGCCGCGGTAGGGACGGAAGAGGTTCAGGATGCGGCGCACCTGCCGTGGCTGCCGCTTGGCATCGGCAGGCGGGGTCCAGGGTGCTTGACGGTCGGGATGCATGGGCTCCTACGGAGGTGTGCGGAGGCGGCGCGCACGGCGGCCGACGATGACTCACGGTTCTCAGCTCATTGTTACCCATACTCACAATGAACTTCATCCTGATATTGTTCCCGCATGACCTCCCCCGACCCCGACGCACTGCTCGCCGAGCAGCTGCTGCGGCTCACCCGCCGGGTGCACCGCATCCAGAAGCGCCATCTGGAGCGGCGCGACGTGGGCATCACGCCGGCCCAGTCCCGCCTGCTGCGGACCCTGGCGCACTTCGGCTCGCCGCCGCGCATGGCGGACCTCGCCGAGTACCTGGAGGTGGTACCGCGCGCGGTGACGACCCTGGTCGACGGTCTGGAGGCGAGCGGCAAGGTGTGCCGGGTGCCCGACCCGACGAACCGCAGGGTGACCCGGATCGAACTGACCGAGGGCGGCCGCCGGGCCCTCGGTGAACTGCGCGCCGCGCGCCGCGCGGCGGCGGAGGAGATACTCGCACCGCTGACGGCACAGCAGCGGGAGCAGTTGGGCGGCCTGCTGGACACGCTGGTGGACGGGGGGACGACGAAGCACTGCTGACGTCCGTCCGACATTCGTCGCAGGGGGTTCCCGCCGCGCACACGAAGGCGCCCCCTCCGGCGGGTGTGGAGGAGGCGCTTTCGTGTGCGGCGCGGGTCGGCGGTCAGCAGCCCTTCGTGTCCTCGATGAGCACCCCTTGGACCGTGGTCAGCGTGCGGTCGTAGCAGCCGGCCGACCCGTACAGCCGGTAGCGCTCGCTCGTCGTGCCGATCACGTGCCGCTGGTCACGGGGCACGTTCAGGGTGTACGTCGCGTCGCCCGTGTAGGTGTCCCCGAGCCGGGACCACGCGGTGCGGCGGCCGTCGCGCGTCTCCACGACGTAAGGCCTCCGTGGTCAGGCTTCGGCGATCAGGCTTCCAGTTCCGCCCTGTCCCCCATCACCACGACGGGGTGCCGGTCCGGGTCGAGCGTGCGGAGCAGGTACTCCATGGCCGCCTTGGACAGGCTGACGCAGCCCGACGTACCGCTGCCGTGGTCCATGTGCAACCAGATGCTCCCGCCCTTGTCCTCTCCCTCGGGGCGCGTCGGGTCGTTCGGCGGAGTTCCTTCGACGCGGTTGTAGTCGATGGCGATCACGTAGTCGAAGTCGTGCCAGTGCGATGCGGCCCACCAGCGGGGCGCGGCGAAACTCAGGTCGCGGGTGTACGGCAGCCGGGCACCCGGGTCCGCCAGCACGCCGCCCGCGTCGGTGAGCGTGAACACGCCTACGGGGCTGCGGTTGTCACCGGAGCGGTGGTGGGTGGTCCAGCCCTTCTTGCCGTTGTGCGCGCGCCAGCGTCCGGTCCGCTCCCAGCGGTTGCCGTGCCGGGTGTACAGGACGAGCGTGGCGTCCGCCGAGTCCCTGCCGTTGCCGTACACCGCGACGACCTGGCCGGAGTCGGCGGGGATCCGGCGCTTGAGGCGGTCGCCGACGCCGGGGATGCGGGTGGGGTCGGTGGCGCCGGGACGGAGGTCGTCCACGGTGCCGGGGCGGATGGGTTCCGCGGTGCCGGCGCGGTCGTGTCCGGGCCGGCCCGCCGCTCCCGCTCCGCCGCCGTCGAATCCCGCTCCGCCGCACGCGGTCAGGGCCGCCAGGAAGGTCCCGAGGGCCGCCACAACGACCCCCGCTCGCCGCACACCGTCGTTCCGCATCGGCACATCGTGGCATCACGTACCGGGAGATTGCTCGATGTTCCGGGCATCGGCCCCGACCGGGGGACAGCCGGAACGGACCGCTGCCGATTCTCCGCTCCGTTCGGGAAAACCGTTTGATTTTGACCACGTTCCGAGGCGAACCTTTCACGGCTCGTTGCCCCTCCCCCCGACAAGAGCCACTGGGACGTCATGCAGATTCAAGACCTTCCGTATCCCGACCCGGGTGTGCCGGACGCACGGTCGGGTCCCCGATTCCTGTGGTGGCTCGGGCGGAACCAGCTGGGCGGGCAGCTCAAAGCACTCGCCTGGGGCCTGCTGCACTTCTTGTCCGTCTCCTCGCTGCCGTTCTGCGTCGGGCTCGCCGTCCAGGCCGTCGTCGACCGCTCCGGCACCCGGCTGGCCCTGACCGGTCTGCTGATGGTGCTGTGCGGGACCGGCATCGCGGTGGGCGACACCTTCCTGCACCGCGCCGCCGTGACCAACTGGATCACCGCCGCGGCCCGGGTCCAGCAACTGCTGGCCCGCAAGGCCTCCCAACTGGGCTCGGCGTTGACCCGGCGGGTCGCGGCCGGCGAGGTGGTGGCCGTCTCGACCGGTGACGTGGAGAAGATCGGCTGGTTCGTCGAGGCCGTCTCCCGCTTCACCGCGGCGGCGCTGACGGTCGTCGTGGTCTGCGTCGGCCTGCTCGTCTACCAGCCTGCGCTCGGCGTCGTCGTCGCTGTCGGCCTGCCCGTGCTCGCCCTCGCGGTGCTGCCGTTGCTGCCCCGGGCGACCCGGCGCGCCGACTTCCAGCGCGAGAAGGCGGGTAGAGCCACCGAGCTGGCCTCGGACACCGTCGCCGGGCTGCGTGTGCTGCGCGGCATCGGCGGTGAGGAGCTGTTCCTGGACCGCTTCCGGCGCGCCTCCCAGGAGGTACGGCGCGCCGCCGTACGCAGCGCCCGCATGTGGGCGCTGATCTCCGCGATCCAGGTCCTGCTGCCGGGACTGCTGCTCAGCGCGGTCGTCTGGCACGGCGTCCACCTCGCCCGCCAGGGCCGGATCACCGTCGGTGAACTCGTCACCGTCTACAGCGCGGTCATGATCCTCGCGTATCCGCTGAGGCACTTCGAGGAGATCGCGATGGCCTACTCCTTCTCTCGGCCCTCGGCCAAACGCGCCGCCCGCGTGCTGTCCCTGGAACGGACCACGGACGCGGACGGCTCACGCGAGGCAGGGGTGCCGGAAGGCGACCTGTACGACCCGGCCACCGGTCTGCTCGTGCCCACCGGACGTCTCACCGCCGTGGTGTGCGGCGACCCGGACGCGGCCGGACGGCTCGCGGAACGGCTGGGCGGACACCCCGCCGAGGCCGGCCCGTCGGTGCTGCTCGGCGGCGTACCGCTCGACGAACTGCCCCTCGACTCCGCCCGCACCGCCGTCCTGGTCCAGGACAAGGACCCGGTGCTGCTGTCCGGTTCACTGCGCGAGTTGCTCGACGTGCCCGCGTCCGGTGACGTCCGCCCGGGACAGGCGCTGGCCGCCGCGCAGTGCGGGGACGTCCTGGACGCCCTTGTCCAGGGTTCGCTGGACGCCGCGGATCCGATGGACGCCCGCATCACGGAACGCGGCCGCTCTCTGTCCGGCGGGCAGCGGCAGCGGCTCGCACTGGCCCGGTCACTGATCACCGACCCGCAGGTGCTCGTCCTGGACGAGCCGACGTCCGCCGTCGACTCACACACCGAGGCCCGCATCGCCGAGGGGCTGCGGGAGCTGCGGGAGGGTCGGACCACGGTCGTCTTCACCTCCTCCCCGCTGCTCCTGGACCGGGCCGACCGCGTCGCCCTGGTCCACGACGGCGAGGTCGTGGCGGTCGGCGTGCACCGCCAACTGGTGCACACGGAACCGCGATACCGGGCGGTCGTCACCCGCGAGACGGACGACGAACAGCGGGAGGGCGAGCGCGCCCTGCGGGGTGCCTGGGACGACGACGAAGCTCCCCTGCGGGACGACGAGGCTGCCCTGCGCGGCGACGAAGCTGCCCTGCGGGGTGCCTGGGACGACGACGAAGCTCCCCTGCGGGACGACGAGGCTGCCCTGCGCGGCGACGAAGCTGCCCTGCGGGGCGCGTTGGAAGAGATCGAGGAGAGCGCATGATCGGCGTTGCGCCACCGGCCTACGACCCGGCGGCCCCGACGACCGCCACCACCCTGCCCGTCGGCGCCGCCGCGACCGTCCGCGCCTACGTGGCCGAACTGTTCCGCCGGCACCGACGCGCCTTCCTGCTGCTCATCGGCGTCAACACCGTGGCGGTGGTGGCCTCCATGACCGGCCCCTACCTGCTGGGCGGGCTCGTCGAACGGGTCTCCGACGGGGCTCGAGTACTCCATCTCGGCCTGACCATCGGCGTGTTCGTGCTCGCACTCGTCGTGCAGGCGGTGTTCGTGCGCGAGGTGCGGCTGCGCGGCGCGATGCTCGGCGAGCGGATGCTGGCCGACCTCCGCGAGGACTTCCTCGTACGGTCGGTCGGCCTGCCGCCGGGCGTCCTGGAGCGGGCCGGCACCGGCGACCTGCTGTCCCGCATCACCACGGACATCGACCGGCTCGCCAACGCCATGCGCGAGGCAGTGCCGCAGCTGTCGATCGGTGTCGTCTGGGTCGTGCTGCTGCTCGGCGGGCTCGTGATCACCGCGCCACCGCTGGCGGCCGCCGTACTTCTCGCCGTGCCTCTGCTGGTGGTGGGCTGCCGCTGGTACTTCAAGAGGGCGCCGTCCGGCTACCGCTCCGAGGCCGCCGGGTACGCCGCCGTGGCCGCCGCGCTCGCCGAGACCGTGGACGCCGGCCACACCGTCGAGGCCCATCGTCTCGGCGCCCGCCGCATCGCCCTGTCCGAGCGCCGGATCAAGGAGTGGACGGCCTGGGAGCGCTACACCCTCTGGCTCCGGTCCGTGCTGTTCCCGGTCATCAACTTCACCCATGTAATGGTCCTCGGTTCCGTCCTGATGGTCGGCGGTGTGTTCGTGCTGCGGGGCTGGATCGACGTGGGCCAGTTGACGACGGGCGCGCTCATCGCGCAGATGCTCGTCGACCCGGTCAACCTGATCCTGCGCTGGTACGACGAGGTACAGGTGGCCCAGGTGTCACTGGCCCGCCTGGTCGGTGTGCGGGACATCGAGCCGGACGCCGGGGACGCCGGGCTGGCCCCCGACGGACGTGACGTGCACGCAGACCAGGTGCACTTCGGCTACCGCGAGGGCGTCGACGTACTGCGCAAGGTGTCCCTCGAGGTCGCGCCGGGCACCCGGCTGGCCCTGGTCGGACCGTCCGGCGCGGGCAAGTCCACGCTGGGCAGGCTGCTCGCCGGCATCTACGGCCCCCGCGAGGGCCGCGTCACCCTCGGCGGTGCCGAACTGTCCCGGATGACCGCCGAACACGTCCGTTCCCACGTCGCCCTCGTCAACCAGGAACACCACGTATTCGTCGGCTCCCTGCGCGACAACCTGCTGCTGGCCCTCCCTCACTCACGGCTTCGCCCGAGCGAGTGGACTCCCATGGACGCCGCCGATGCCGAGCTGTGGGCGGCCCTGGACGCCGTCGACGCGAACGGCTGGGCGCGGGCGCTGGACGACGGCCTGGACACCGAGGTCGGCTCGGGCGGGCTCGTGCTCACTCCGGCACAGGCCCAGCAGATCGCGCTGGCCCGGCTGGTGCTGGCCGACCCGCACACACTGGTCCTGGACGAGGCGACCTCGCTCCTCGACCCGCGCGCGGCCCGCTACCTCGAACGCTCCCTGGCCCGCGTCCTCGACGGCCGCACCGTGGTCGCCATCGCCCACCGCCTGCACACCGCCCACGACGCCGACGTCATCGCCGTCGTGGAGAACGGCCGCATCAGCGAACTGGGCAGCCACGACGCCCTGGTGGCGGCAGACGGCGCCTACGCGGCACTGTGGCGGTCCTGGCACGGGTGACCGGGGCCGTGACCTGCGGTGGGCCGTGTTCTGAGTGGGTCGTGTTCCGAGGTGGGTCGGGGCAACGGCAGCAGGTGTCAGTAGCCGTAGCCGCCGCTGCCGCCCGTGTCCTGCGTCGACGCGACCGACTTCGTGATCGCCTTGCCGTGAGGGTCGAGCACGAACCAGATCTTGTCCATCCCCTGTCCCTTGAGATCACCGGCGGACCGGTCGTCGGCGTAGTAGTACAACGGGTGCCCGGCGTACGTCGCTTGGCTCCCCGAGCCGCTCTTCGTGCGGCCGATCAGGTGCGCGTCGGCCCCGGCCCCCGCCTTCGGTGTGCTCTTCACCGGCGGCCACAGCTTGAGGCAATCCGCGTTGCATTTCATGGAGTTGGTGTTCGTGCCGTCCCCGGTGAACAGATACAAGGTGCGTCCGCTGCCGTCGACGAGGATGTTGCCCAGCGACGACTGGCTCACCCTGACCGTGGACGGGTCCATGGCAGCCGTCGCCTTTCCGCTTCCCTGACTGCCGTTACCGCTACCGCTGTCGTCTCCGCCACCGGCCCCGCAGCCGGCCAGTCCCAGGGCCGCGAGCGCGACCGCGGCCACGGCGATCCTCGCAGTGTTCATGTTCTCTCCGTCCTTTCTCGCGGAGGTTGTACGGGCGAGCGGAGTCGAGGGATTGCGTTGGCGTCGGTGCAATCCCTTCTCCCCGTTCGTACGTAGTCATGGCCGTGGAACTCTTCTCACGCACGGACCGGGTCGACGACGCGTCGCTCGTCACCGGCTTCGCGCTGGGCGACGAGCAGGCGGCGGTCGCCTTCGTCCGCCGCTTCCAGGACGCGGTGTACGGCCTCGCCCTGTCCGTCACCCGTGAACCGGCCCTGGCCGAGGACGTGAGCCAGGAGGTGTTCGTACGGGCCTGGCGAGCCGCGGGCAGCTACGACGCCCGCCGCGCCTCGGCACTCACCTGGCTGCTGACCATCACCCGCAACGCCGCCGTCGACGCCGTCCGCGCACGGCGGTCCACCCCCGTGCTGGCCGAAACGATGGAGCGGCTCCTGCAGGTGACCCTCCAGGCCGACGGCGACGCCGACGGCACGGAGCGGCAGGCACTGGCCGCCCTGGAGAGCGAGCGGGCCCTGGAACGCCTGAGCGGCCTTCCGGCGGAGCAGGCCCGCGCTGTCGCCCTCGCAGTGATCGGCGGCTGCACCGCCGCGGAGGTGGGCCGGCACGAGAACATTCCTCTCGGCACCGCCAAGACCCGCATCCGCACCGGTCTGAGGAGGCTGCGCGACGCGCTGAAGGAGGAGAGCCGCGATGCGACACCCTGACGAGGACGAACTCATCGCCCTGGCACTCGGCACCCTCCCGGGCGAGCCCACCGAACTGCTGCGCCACCTCGCCACGTGCCCGGCCTGCCGCACGGCCTACCACGATGTCTCGGGGGCCGTCGACGCGGTCCTCCCGGCAGCACCGAGGGTCTCGGCCCCGACAGGGTTCGACGCACGTGTCCTGGACCGGCTGGAGCTGCGCCGTCCCTCGACCCGGCGCCGGCGCCGGCGGGTCCCGCTGCTCGTCGCGGCAGCCGCGGCCGCCGGGATCGGCCTGGGCGCGCTCGGAGCCGCCCTGCTCGGCCACGACACCGCCCCCGCCGGAGTCACCGTGAGCGACGGGGGAGCCCCGCTGGTCACGTCGTCCGGGTCGACGGTCGGCACGGTGGCACCGAGCCGGGCCGGTTCCGAGCACGTCGTCGTCATGGAGGTCACCGCGGGCCGGCCCGGTACGCACTACACCTGCCGGCTCGTGCTGAAGGACGGTTCCGCCCGCGACGTCGGCCAGTGGTGGACGCCGTCCTCGGGACAGGCCACCTGGATCGCCTACGGATCGGCCTCGTCGATCGACCGTGTCGAACTGGTCCAGGACGACGGAAGGATCTGGTCGACAGCCGACCTGGACGGCTGACGGCGCACGGGCCGAAGGCGCTGACGGCGCACGAGCGGAAGCCGCTGACGGCCGGCAGGCCGAGGGCACTGATGAGCCATGGGCGACGCGGCGGGGCCCGGACGCCGAGCCGTCCGGTCGGCGCCGGCGGGGGGGTGTGCGGTGTACGCCCCCACATGACAGCGGATGCGCGGGTCATCCGCACGGGCCGGGGCATAGGATCGGAATATGTCGGCATCGGGTGGCGTTGCGCGGTCCCGATCCGGAGTGGAAGGCTGGAGAACGGCACCGGTTCCGGGACGCCCGGCAACTGTCCGGTTCGAGCCGGGTGAAACCTGTGCCCCGCGTGCCGGCGTACCACCGCCGACCGTGGTGAGAACGGGCCGTCCCCACCCCCTGGAGGTACCCCGTGAGCAGCCCCGACGGATGGGGAGACGACGTCTACCAGCCGGATGGATCCGAGGTTCAGGACGACGCAGGACTGCTCGACGTCGAGGACACGCTCGTGAACGATGGCGTCGGCGATCCGCTCGACCGCGGCTGGTCCCCGCCCGAGCGGCCGTGGGCGGTGGAGCACATCGGTGTGACGGCGGCCGAGGGTCACCAGGGCGAGACCCTGGACCAACGCCTCGCCGAGGAACTGCCCGACCTCGCCGTCCCCGACGACGACGGTATCGGCGACGCCCAGGACACCGACGGCGAGGTACTGGACAACGAGGTCGGCGACCTCCGTTCCGGCCGCCTGGTCGCGCCCGACGAGGGGGCGCACGAGGACGAGGAGGGCGCGCTGCTCGCCACTGACGTGGGTATCGACGGCGCGGGCGCCTCCGCGGAGGAGGCCGCCATGCACATCGTGGACGACGACTCCCTCTTGAGCTGACCCCGGCATCGCCTGCCCGCCGACCGCGCCGCGCGAGGAGCTGCCATGCAGCAGGACAAGCACCCCGACTACCACCCCGTGGTCTTCCGCGACCGCGCCGCGGGCTACGCCTTCCTGACCCGGTCCACGGCGACCAGCGAGCAGAGCATCGAGTGGGACGACGGCGAGACGTACCCCGTGGTCGACGTGGAGATCTCCTCGGAGAGCCACCCCTTCTACACGGGCAAGGCCCGCACGGTCGACTCGGAGGGCCGGATCGCGCAGTTCGAGCGGCGCTACGGCAAGGCGGGGCAGGACTCCACCTGAGGCCGCGAAGCCTCCCACGACGTCCCCATATGTCACCGTCGGGCACGTCGGGCGGGCAGGCCCGTCGGTCAGATCACATTGAGCGCGGCCGCGCAGCCCACCCCGCCGAGCAGCATGAACGCCGGCATCAGCACCTTCAGCTCGACCCAGCTGCCTGCCCGGAAACGCATCACCTTCGGCGGCCCCACCGGGTACCAGCGCTTGCGGCCCACCGGGATCGGCCACAGGATCGGGCAGCCGGAGACGGTCAGGGCGTCGCCGATGTCGTGCACCAGCGCTCCGAGCACGATCGGCAGGCCCAGCCACAGGTACTCCTGGCCGGGCTGGGTGAACAGCCAGTCGGAGCCGTTGCCCGGCTCGTCCAGAATACCCGCGAGGATCCACGCGCTCGTCGCGGCCAGCAGCCACACCAGGATGTCGCTGCTGGAACCCCGGGCGGCCCGCCACAGCAGGCCCTCGATCGCCAGCACCATGTGCACGAACAGGATCGCCAGCACCGCCCAGCGGCCCCCGACCAGCGCCAGAGCCGATGTCCCCCCGCCGATCAGGACCGCCCACAGCCAGGTGTGCGTGAGGGTGCGGTGTCCGCCCGAGCGCCGCGGGTCGCCCTTCTTCCGGGTGCCCTTGTAGGCGGCGTAGGAGAGCGTGTGCACGATCTCGCACAGCCAGTGCGACAGCGGCCCGAAGGCGTGCGAGATGGTGGCCGCCGGGTGGTCGAGGTCCGGGGCGAGCGCGGCACCCGCGCAGATCAGGGCGCCCACCAGGAGCACCGGCCACGGCATCGTGTGTCCGGCCGCCGCGGCGGCCGCTCCGACGCCGAGCCAGGCCGCGGCCCCCGACAGTGAGTGTGCTGGTCCCATCATCGCCGCTGCCCGCCCCATTCCTCGTGTGCCGCTGTCCAGTTGACCCGGTGCACTGACGCTCCGTCGGCGAGACAGCGTATCGGTAGCGATCTTCATCCTCGCAGCCGATTCCCGCATCGGCGGGGACGCCAGGCAAGATGGGTCCGTGACCCTCATCGATCAGCTGCCGCCGACCGCCGACCCCGACGCCCTCTACGAAGCCTTCGAGTCGTGGGCCCAGGAGCGCGGTCTCACGCTCTACGCCCACCAGGAGGAGGCGCTGATCGAGGTGGTCTCGGGGGCGAACGTGATCGTGTCGACGCCCACCGGCTCCGGCAAGAGCATGATCGCGGCGGGCGCGCACTTCGCCGCGCTGGCCCGTGACGAGGTCACCTTCTACACGGCCCCGATCAAGGCGCTGGTGTCGGAGAAGTTCTTCGAGCTGTGCAAGCTCTTCGGCACCGAGAACGTCGGCATGCTGACCGGCGACGCGTCCGTCAACGCAGACGCCCCCGTGATCTGCTGCACCGCCGAGGTGCTCGCCTCCATCGCCCTGCGCGACGGCAAGGACGCGGACGTGGGCCAGGTCGTCATGGACGAGTTCCACTTCTACGCGGAGGGCGACCGCGGCTGGGCCTGGCAGATCCCGCTGCTCGAACTCCCTCAGGCACAGTTCATCCTGATGTCGGCCACGCTCGGCGACGTGTCCTTCTTCGAGAAGGACCTCACCCGCCGCACCGGCCGCCCCACCTCGGTGGTCCGCTCGGCCACCCGCCCGGTGCCGCTCTCCTACGAGTACAAGCTCACCCCGCTCACGGAGACGCTGACCGACCTGCTCGAGACCAGGCAGGCGCCGGTCTACATCGTGCACTTCACCCAGGCGCAGGCCGTGGAGCGGGCGCAGGCGCTGATGAGCATCAACATGTCCTCGCGGGAGGAGAAGGAGCAGATCGCCGAACTGATCGGCAACTTCCGGTTCACCACCAAGTTCGGCCGCAATCTCTCCCGTTACGTCCGCCACGGCATCGGTGTCCACCACGCCGGAATGCTGCCCAAGTACCGGCGACTGGTGGAGAAGCTCGCGCAGGCCGGTCTGCTGAAGGTCATCTGCGGCACCGACACGCTCGGCGTGGGCGTCAATGTGCCCATCCGTACCGTGCTGTTCACGGCGCTGACCAAGTACGACGGCAGCCGTGTCCGTACGCTGCGCGCCCGTGAGTTCCACCAGATCGCGGGGCGGGCCGGCCGGGCCGGCTTCGACACGGCGGGACTGGTCGTGGCACAGGCTCCCGAGCACGTCATCGAGAACGAGAAGGCGCTGGCCAAGGCGGGCGACGACCCGAAGAAGCGGCGCAAGGTGGTGCGCAAGAAGGCACCGGAGGGCTTCGTCGGCTGGACGGAGAACACCTTCGAGAAGCTGATCGCCTCCGAGCCGGAACCGCTGACGTCCCGGTTCCGCGTGACGCACACGATGCTGCTGTCGGTGATCGCCCGCCCCGGCAACGCCTTCGAGGCCATGCGGCATCTGCTGGAGGACAACCACGAGCCGCGCAAACAGCAGCTCAGGCACATCCGGCGGGCGATCGCCATCTACCGCTCGCTCCTCGACGGCGGCATCGTCGAGAAGCTGGACAAGCCGGATGCCGAGGGCAGGATTGTCCGCCTCACGGTGGATCTCCAGCAGGACTTCGCGCTCAACCAGCCATTGTCCACGTTCGCGCTGGCCGCGTTCGAACTGCTCGACCCGGACTCGCCGTCGTACGCCCTGGACATGGTGTCGGTCGTGGAGTCCACCCTCGACGACCCGCGGCAGATCCTGGTCGCCCAGCAGAACAAGGCGCGTGGCGAGGCCGTGGCCGCGATGAAGGCGGACGGCGTCGAGTACGAGGAGCGCATGGAGCGCCTCCAGGACGTGACGTACCCGAAGCCACTGGAAGAGCTTCTCTTCCACGCGTACAACACCTACCGCAAGAGCCACCCGTGGGTCGGCGACCATCCACTGTCGCCGAAGTCGGTCATCCGTGACATGTACGAACGGGCGCTGTCCTTCACGGAGTTGGTGTCCTTGTACGAGCTGGCGCGCACCGAGGGCATCGTGCTGCGCTACCTCGCCGGCGCGTACAAGACGCTGGACCACACCGTCCCGGACGACATCAAGTCCGAGGACCTCCAGGACCTCATCGAGTGGCTCGGCGAGATGGTCCGCCAGGTCGACTCGAGCCTGCTGGACGAGTGGGAACAACTGGCCAACCCGGAGGAGATGACCGCCGAGGAGGCCCAGGAGAAGGCCGACGAGGTCAAGCCCGTCACCGCCAACGCCCGCGCCTTCCGCGTCCTGGTCCGCAACGCGATGTTCCGCCGCGTGGAGCTCGCCGCCCTCGACCAGGTCGAGGAGCTGGGCGAGATGGACGGCGACAGCGGCTGGGACGCCGAGGCCTGGGGCGAGGCGATGGACAAGTACTGGGACGAGTACGAGGACCTCGGTACCGGGCCCGACGCCCGGGGCCCCAAGCTGCTCGTGATCCAGGAGGAACCGCGCAACGGCCTGTGGCGCGTCCGCCAGATCTTCGACGACCCGAACGACGACCACGACTGGGGCATCAGCGCGGAGGTCGACCTCGCGGCCTCCGACGCGGAGGGCCGCGCGGTCGTCCGCGTCACCGACGTCGGCCAGCTGTGACCACAGGAGAAACGCACTCATGACGAACCCGGCCGACCGGCTCGTGGACCTGCTCGACCTGGAGCAGATCGAAGTCAACATATTTCGTGGCCGCAGCCCGCAGGAGTCCCTGCAACGGGTCTTCGGCGGCCAGGTGGCCGGCCAGGCGCTGGTCGCCGCCGGACGCACCACGGAGGGCGACCGCCCGGTGCACTCGCTGCACGCGTACTTCCTGCGCCCGGGCCGGCCGGGCGTGCCGATCGTGTACCAGGTGGAGCGGATCAGGGACGGGCGGTCGTTCACCACCCGCCGGGTCACCGCCGTGCAGCAGGGTCGCACGATATTCAATCTGACCGCCTCCTTTCACAAGCCTGAGGAAGGACCGTTCGAGCACCAGCTGCCGCCGGCCCGCGAGGTGCCGGACCCGGAGTCCGTGCCGACGATCACGGAGGAGATCCGCAAACACCTGGGCAAGCTGCCCGAGCAGTGGGAGCGGATGGCGCGCCGCCAGCCCTTCGACATCCGTTACGTCGACCGACTGCGGTGGACCGCCGACGAGATCGAGAGCGCCGAGCCCCGCAGCGCTGTATGGATGCGAGCTGTGGGCCCGCTGGGCGACGACCCGCTGGTGCACACCTGCGCGCTCACCTACGCCAGTGACATGACGTTGCTCGACGCGGTGCGCCTGCCCGTCGAACCCCTGTGGGGTCCGCGGAACTTCGACATGGCCTCGCTGGATCACGCCATGTGGTTCCACCGCCCGTTCCGCGCGGACGAGTGGTTCCTGTACGACCAGGAGTCGCCGATCGCGACGGGCGGGCGCGGCCTTGCCCGGGGCCGCATCTACAACCGCGAGGGGCAGCTGATCGTGTCCGTGGTGCAGGAGGGATTGTTCCGCAAGCTGGACTGACCTGCGGTTTCACCGATCGTCGGCCGGCCCGCTTCGCGTCGTGGGACGCTCCGTGGGCCGGCCGTCAGGTCGTTCTTGACGAGAACGAAACAGGAAGCGTGGTCCGAGTTGCACCCCACCGCGTCTCGTCGCGTTTCGTTGTACCCCACAACGAGTGTGCCAATAGTGTGCCAGATATGGCGCGTGGTCTAGTCCACTTCGCCTGACGTCCCGCCTTCCCGATCTTCACCGAGAGCATCGATGATGCGCTGCACCATCTGCTCCCGCTGGCCGTGGATGCACTTGTAGTACGTGTCCATCAAGATCGCGACGCTGTGGCCCGCCATCTCGGCCACCTCGGCGGCGGGGACACCAGAGTTCAGCCACAGGGAGACCGCGGCATGACGCAGGTCGTACGGCCTCCTCGCGAGGAGGGAGTCCACGAGATGCGGCGGGAAGGCAATGTGCCGCGCCTTGTGCCAGACATCGAGGTAACGCGTGGAGTCCAACCGCCCTCCGCTCGGGCTGCGGAAGAGCCGACCGTCCTCCGCCGTCCCGAACTCGTCGACGTACGCCCGCAGTATCCGCACCAGTTCAGGGGACACCGGTACCAGACGTACGTCGCCGCGAGCCCGGTGCTTGAGCCCTCGCTGCTCATGCTTTCGCCCGTCATCCGTCCAAGCGGAGCCGGCACGTGTGCTGGTCTGGTGCAACGTGAGGAGGCCCGGCCCCTTCTTCGGGTGCTGGCAATCCTGAAGTCTCAGCTCGACCGCCTCTTCCGGCCGCAGAGCCCCGAAGTACAAGGTGGCGAAGAACGCCATGAGGAGTCGCCCTCGCCCGTGCGCCCAGGTGCCGACGTAAGTGACAGCGGTCAAGATTTCCTCCGGAACCAACCGCATGCGCACCTGGGCGATGCCTCGGTCGCCTACCGCGCGCGCATCGGCCGCAGCCGCGGCCTGGTCTGCTTTTGGTCGTCGGCCCGAGTCGCCAGCCAGGCGGCGAGGGCGGCGGGGGTGGGCTTGTCGAACAGCTCGTGGATCGGGAGTTCCTCGCCCAGCACCACCCGCACCCGGCTGACCAGCTGGGTCGCGAGGAGCGAGTGCCCGCCGAGGACGAAGAAGTCGTCCTGCACGCCGACCGCTGGGATTCCGAGGATCTCCGCGAACGCCCCGCACAGTGCCTCCTCCCGCTCATTGGCCGGTTGCGGTCCGGCGCCCGCGGCCGCCGCCGGGTCCGGCTCCGGCAACGCACCACGATCGAGCTTTCCGTTGCCGGTCAGTGGGAGGGCACCGAGCGGTACCACCGCGGTGGGCACCATGTGCCGAGGCAGGTTCTCCTGAGCGAACCGCCGCACTGCCTCGGTGAGAGCACTGGAGCCGTCGGCACTCTGGTCCTCCAGCACGACGTACGCGGTCAGGTGCTTGTCGCCCCGCGTATCCTCTCGGGCGATCACCGCGGCCTGCGTCACGGCGGGGTGTCGCGCCAACACGGCCTGGACCTCGCCGGGTTCCACCCGGAAGCCGCGAATCTTGACCTGCTCGTCCGCCCGCCCCAGGTACTCCAGGAATCCGCCGTCGGACCAGCGGGCGCGGTCCCCGGTGCGGTACATCCGTGTCCCGTCGTCGAACGGGCTGGCCACGAAGCGTTCGGCGGTCAGACCGGGCCGGCCCGCATAACCGCGTGCCACCTGCGCCCCGGCCACGTACAGCTCCCCCGCCACCCCCGTGGGCACCGGCCGCAGCGCGTCGTCGAGCACGTGCACCGCCGTGTTGGCGACCGGCGTTCCGATCGGTACCATGCCGGCGATCACGGGTGCGCGGTCGAGCCGTCCCGTGACGACGCCGATCGTGGCCTCCGTGGGGCCGTAGTGATTGAACACCGGCAGGTCTCCGGCCGCCTTGAGTAGTTGCTCGACCCAACTGGGGGCGGCCGCCTCGCCGCCCAGCACCAGCGCGCACCGCGGCAGGAGCCAGCTCAGGTCCCCGTTGGCGCCCAGCGCCGCCAGATGCGAGGGCACCACCTTCACGAAGTCGATCCCGTGCCTGGCCAGATACCCGGCGACCGCGACCGGGTCGGTCGCCGCCTCGGCGTCCAGCACATGCAGCTCACCGCCGGTGGTCAGGCTGGCGAACATCACGGTGTTCCCCAGGTCCGTCACGGCGGGCTGCAGCAGCGCGTACCGGGCGCCGACGGATCCGAATCCCACGCGCCGCGGCGCGTGGAGCACGTAGTTAGCCAGGTTCCCGTGGGTGACCACGACCCCTTTCGGCCGACCGGTGGATCCGGAGGTGTAGATCACGTACGCCGGGCAGCCGGGCTGCGTGCCTATGTCGAGAGCTGTTGTGGGCTGCGCCTCCAATGCCGCCACCACCACGGGGTCGTCCAGGGCGACCATGCGGGCCCTGCCCGTTGCCGGCATGTCGTCGAGGACCTCGGCGGTGCCGACCACCACCGATGCCCGGCTGTCGGCGAGCATGTAGGCGGTTCTGGCCACTGGTTGGGCCGGGTCCAGGGGCAGGTAGGCGCCCCCGGCCTCCCACACGGCGAGGATCGCGGTCACCATCTCGATGCCACGCGGCAGGCACAGGCCCACCACCGACTCGGCTCCGACGCCGAGGTCACGCAGTTGGCGGGCCAGCCGAGTGGATCGTGCCTGCAGCTCGCGGTAACCGATCTCGGCGCCCGAGCAGACCAGGGCGACGTGCTCCGGAGTGCGCGCCGCCTGTGCGGCGAACAGCCCCGGCACCGACAGGACCGACGCCGTCCCGTCCGACACCGGCGCCGCGGTCCGGTTCAACTCGTCGAGGAGCTGTCGGCGTTCGGCGGGGGCGAGGACGTCCACGGCGACGAACGGAGTACCGGGGGCGTCGGCCAGGGCCGTGACCAGGTTGTCCAGACAGGTGGTCAGCAGCGCGCAGATCCGGGTGGCGTCGGCGGGCACCAGCGCGTCGACCGTGACATCGAAGGCGGACCCGGTGTCCCGGATGATCAGCGTCACCGGGTAGTTGGTGCGTTCCCTGGCGGAGCGCAGCCTGACTCCTTCGAGACCGAGGTCGGACTCGTCGGCGGACGGATCGCGCCGGTAGTTGACGATGGAGGTGAACAGCGGCTTGCGGGGTGGCACGGCACTGGCCTTCTGGGCAAGCGCCAGCGGCGCCTGCTCGTGCTCCAGGAGCTCGGCCAGCTGACGCCGCAGCCCGGCCAGCGCATCGGCCACACCACGCCCGTCGACACCCAGGCGCAACGGCAGGGTGTTGAGGAACAGGCCGGGCACCCGGTCGGCGCCGGCCCCCGCGTTCATCCGGCCGGCCAGCACCGTGCCGAACACGACGTCGTCGCTCCCCGACTCGGCCGCGAGCACGCGGGCCCAGGCCAGGTGGAAGATCGTCGCCGGGCTCACCGCGCACTTCGACGCCAGGTCGCGGATCCGACCGTTGAGCCGGTCGTCGACCGGTCCGCCCGCGCGCAGCACCGCGGCGCCGTCGCCGTGCACGTCCAGCAGCCCGAAAGGAGCGGTGGTCTCCGCGACGTCACGGAGCAGGCCGGCGAAGTAGCGTTCGTGCTCCGCGGCGGGCGTGCCGAGGCGCGCCTGAGCCACGAAGTTCCGGTAGGGCAGCGGCGCAGGCAGCCGTTCGCCCCGCCCCGCCGTGAACGCGCGGATCTCCTGGATGAGGACCCGCAGCGTCGTGAGGTCCTGCACCAGGTGATGGATGCGCAGCACGGCCGGCCAGCACCCGTCGGCCGGCTCGGTGAGGACGTGCGCCCTCAGCAACGGGGCCCGATCCAGCTCCATCCACGACCCGGCCGCGGCCAGCAACTGCTCCACCGGGTCCTGGCGGGGGTCTCGCACGACCTGCTCGACGGGAAGCACGACCCGGCGCGCGACGACCTGGACCGGCTCGCGCAGACCGTCCGAGACGAACGCGGTGCGGTAGATGTCGTGGCGGTCCATCACTTGCTGCAGCGCGGCGAAGAACCCGTCACGTCGCTCTTGCGAGTCGAACTCCAGCACCGCCGACCGCAGGTAGATGTCGGGGTCGCCCTCGGCCCGCGCCAAATGGTGGAAAAAGATGCCTTCCTGCAAGGGCGCCAGGGGGTACACGTCCGCGACGTTGGCCGCCCCGCCCTCGACCTGGGCCAGCACACGCGCGAGCTCCGCCTCATCCAGCTCGACGAGCGGCAGCATGCCGGGGGTGATCTCGGTCGCGCCCTCGGGTATCCGGTTCGCCGGCACCGCCACCGGCTCCGGCCCGGAGACCACGGCCAGCCGCGCCGGGGTCGGGGTGAGGAACAGGGCGCGTACCGACACGGAAACCCCGCGCGTCCGCAGCTCCTCCACCAGGGCCACGGCCAGGAGCGAGTTGCCGCCGAGAGCGAAGAAGTCCTCGTCCGGTCCGACCACTTCCCGGCCGAACACGCGGGCGAACGCCTCGCAGAGGAGTTCCTCCTGCGCGCTCACCGGTGCACGGCCCGCGCCCGGCACCCGGCCCGGCGCCGGCAGGGCCTTGCGGTCCAGCTTCCCGTTCCCGGTCAGCGGCAGTTCACCGAGCACGACGACCGCGGCGGGGACCATGTGGCCGGGCAGCCGGCCCACCAGGTGTTCCCGCAGCCGGTCCACGAGACCGTCCTCGGCCATCGGGTCGTGGGGGACGACGTAGGCGACCAGTTCCGCCCGGCCGGGCTCGCCCTGCTCGCCGTCCGCCCCCTGCTGCCGGACGACGACGACCGCCCAGGCCACTTCGGGATGGGTGGCGAGCGCGCCCTCGATCTCGCCGGGTTCGATCCGGAAGCCCCGGATCTTGACCTGGTCGTCCACGCGCCCCGCGAACACCAGACGTCCGTCGCCGATCCAGCGGGCCCGGTCCCCGGTCCAGTACATCCGTGTCCCGCCCTCGAACGGGCAGGCCACGAACCGCTCGGCGGTCGGCCCGGGCCTGTTCACGTAGCCGCGTGCCAGCGCGTCGCCCGCGACGTACAGCTCACCGGTCACTCCCACCGGTACCGGGCGCAGCGAACCGTCGAGGACGTAGAACCGTGCGCCGTCGATGGGCGCGCCGATCGGGACGTCGCCGTCCGCGAGGTCGGCGAGGGACAGCCGGGTGGTGGCGACTCCGATGGTGGTCTCGGTGGGGCCGTAGTGGTTGTACACCCCTCGCTCCCCGGCCGCGTCCAGCACGGCGCGGAGCCAGTCCGGCGACGCCGCCTCGCCGCCGAGCACCAGGGAGCGCGCCGGCAACACGCCCTCGGGTCCCGCCGTCGCCGAGAGCGCCGCCAGGTGCGAGGGAACGGCCTTGAGGTAGTCGATCCGGTGGTCGGTGAGATAGCCGGAGACCGCGGCCGGATCGAGCACGGTGTCGGGGTCGAGGACGTGCAGTTCCCCGCCGAGGGCCAGCGAGCAGAGCACCATCGTGTATCCGAGGTCGGTCACCTGCGGCTGCAGCACCGCATACCGGGCACCGTCGCCGTCGAGGTCGAGCCGATCCCGCACCGATGCCACGTAGTTCGCCAGGGAGCGGTGCGTCACGGCGACGCCCTTGGGGGTACCGGTCGAGCCAGAGGTGTAGATGACGTACGCGAGACCGCCCGATTCCGGCACGGTCGCGGGAGCGGGGGCGCCGGGGTCGGGCAGGTCGTGCACCGAGACGGTGCGCAGCCGTCCTGCCGGCAGGTCCCCGAGGAGCTCGTCGGTGGACACGAGCAGGGCGGCTCGGGCATCGGCGAGCTCGAACGCGGTCCGCTCGACCGGCTGTTGCGGGTCGATGGGCAGGTAGGCGGCGCCCGCCCGCCAGACGCCCAGAATCGCCGCGATCATCTCTGGGCCCGGCGGCAGGCAGAGCCCGATCACCGACTCCGGCCCCAGCCCCGACCGGGTCAGGTGGCGAGCGAGCCGTTCGGCGCGGGCGTCCAGCTCCGCGTACGTCAGGGCACCGCCGGCCGAGACGATCGCGATGGCGTCCGGTGTACGCGCCGCCTGCGCGTCGATCAGCTGCGGCACAGTCACCCGCGGCAACTCGGCCGCGGTGTCGTTCCAGCCGCGCACGACCTGGAACCACTCGTCCTCGTCGAGGATCTCCGCGGCGCCGACCGGGTCCTGCGGCGCGGCCGTCACCATCCAGTCCATGATCAGGCAAAAGCGGCGCAGCAGATCGCCGGCGGCACTCGGCCCGTTCCGGCCGCGGTCGACGTCCACGTCGATCTGCATCGGCGCCCGGGGCGAGCGGTCGTAGACCGCCAACCGCCGGTCCGTGGCCGGTCCTTGGGTGAGGTTGCGGACGCTCGCCTCCGCAGCGCCGAACCGAGCCGGGTAGCCGAAGCTCATGACGTCGACGATCAGCCCGCACAGCGCGGCTCCGTCGCCGATGTGGAGGTCTCGGATCATGTCCGCGTAGCGGTACCGGTGGTGCCGCAGCCCTCGGCCGACCGCCCGTCCGGCGCGGCGGACGATCCCGGCGACCGTCGTGTCGGGCGTGACCTCAAGACGCACCGGCATGACGTTCGCGGTCATGCCCGGGGCGAGCTGTTCACGCCGTCCGGCGCGGCCGGGCACGGACACCCCGAGAACGATGTCGCGGGCCCCGGTGGTCCGATGCTCGTGGACGGCGGCCGCCGCGATGACGAGGACGGCGAAGCTCGTCTTCAAGCGGCGGGCGGCGTCCCTGAGTTCGGCGCCGCGCTCCGGGTCGAGTTCGGCGCTCGCACGCGCCGGCCTCCCCGATCCCGCCCGCCCGTCCCGTCCGGCCGGGGCGGCCCGGTCCTGCAGGCCGTCCAGGGCGTCGAGCCAGAACTCCCGGTCCGCGTCGAGGGCCGGGGACATCCGGTAGTCCCGGTCCGCCTCCACCAACGCCGAGAACGGCTCGAACGCGTCGGCTTCGCGAGGGTCGGCGCCCGAAGACAGCGCGGAGTACGCCGCGGCCACCCGGCCGACGATCAACGCGCCGCTGTGCGCGTCCATGATCAGGTGGTGGGCGCGATGGTACCAGAGCAGGTGGCCCTCTCCCAGGGAGAGGACAGCGCAGGCGAACAAGGGGCCCTCGCCCGTGAGATCGACCGGCCGGCGCAGCTCCGCCCGCATCCACCGTTCCGCGGCGGCCCTCGGGTCGGGCTCGGCGCTGACGTCGACCACGGTGACGGGGACATCGGCGCTCACGTCGACGTAGCACCGCGGCTGCCCGCCCACCGTCCGGAAACGCAGCCGGTAGGCGTCGACGTCGGCCAGCACCTGCCGCACGGCGCGGACGAAGACGTCCGGATCCACGTCTCCGTCGACCTCGAGACATTCGGCAATGTTGTACGGGGCGTCATCGGGTGCAATCTGCTGGGCGTACCAGATGCCGAGCTGAGCCGAGGTCAACTCTTCGAGCACGACGTCCTCATCGGAATCTCCGCCGGAACCGACTAGCGCAATTGACACGGTCCGTTCCCTTTCGGAGGATGAATGAGCCTCGGCCACAGCGGTGTTCCGGATCATTTCAGTTCGTCATCCTGACCAGTCGCCGATTGCACGTCAAATGGTCGTCCGCACCGTTCAGTTGCGGCCCCCTCCGTTCAACTGCGGAATTTCGGCGGTTGAACGCCGGCGGACGATATTCCCGAGTTTCCGGCACACCGGTACTGTCGGCGATCGTCGACTTCGATGAGAATGGATTCTGTGATGGTCGGAACCGCCGGTGGAAATGGGGATTCGGCACTGCCGGGCCGGCCTCCGCTGCCGGGGGAGATCGCCGACCTGACCGATCCGGGCAACCGGGAGGACCCGTACCCCTCCCTGGAGAAGCTGCGCCGGCGCTCGCCCTACACGCCCTTCGACGGGCTCCTCGTCGTGGGGCGCCACGACCAGTGCTCGGCTCTGCTCCGTGACCAGACGATGAGCGCGGCCCGGGACCGGGCTCCGCTCTCCCCCACGCCACGCGGGCCGCGGACACGGAACTTCCTCCACCTCGACCCGCCGGAGCACACCCGCTACCGCCGACTGGTGACCGGCGCGTTCACGCGGCGGAAGGTCGACGGCATGGCGCCGTGGATCCGCGAGATCGCGACGGACCTGTTCCGGGCCGCCGCGGAGGCCGGCACGCTCGAAGTCGTCGACGACCTCGCCTATGCGCTGCCGCTGCGGGTCATCTGCGAGCTGCTGGGCGTCCCGTTCGAGGATCGCCAGCTCCTGCAGGAGTGGTCGTCCGAGCTGGCGACGGCGTTGGATCCGCCGCTGGGCACCACCGGCCGGATGACGCCGGAGGCCGCGCGGGCCCGCGCGGGATTCGTCCACTACTTCCGGCGCCTGATCGAGGAGCGCCGGAGCGCGCCCAGGCAGGACCTCATCTCGCACCTGCTGCAGGTCGAGGAGGACGGGCACCGTCTCGATGACGACGACGTCCTGGCAACCTGCGTACTCCTGCTCAACGCGGGTCACGAGACGACCGTGAACCTGATCGGCAACGCGATCCTCGCCCTGCTGCGCCATCCCGGGCAGCTCGACCGGCTGCGGGCCGACCCCACGCTGGCGCCGGCGGTCGTCGAAGAGGTGCTGCGCTATGACGCGCCCGTGCAGATGACCACCCGGGTGGCCCGTCGGCACGGCACGCTCGGCGACGCCGAGGTCCGACCGGGCGACACGGTGCTGTTCCTGCTGGGGGCCGCCAACCGGGATCCCGACGTGTATCGCGACCCGGACCGGTTCGACATCGAACGTCCCGCCGCCCCCGCCCATTTGGCGTTCTCGGCGGGCGCGCACTTCTGCCTCGGCGCCGGCCTGGCGCGCCTGGAAGTCGCCATCGCCCTCGAACTCTTCAGCACCTTCCTGATCCGGCCGCGGCTTCGGGACGGCGGCGTCAGCTACAAACGCAATCTGAACCTGCGCGGTCCTTCGCGCCTCCAGGTCGACTTCGACGGCGTCCACGCCGGTTGACGTTCCGATCACGCACGTCGAGAACCGACCCCCAGAACCAACTCGAGCCCCTTGAGGACCTGTCCGTCACGGTCCCGATCCCAGTCAGTCGCGGAGGACAAACCCATGTGGCAATCCCTGGCCGACGCACCCGATTTGGTGACGCTGTTCCGTGCGCGGGTGGAGGACCGACCGACCGCCGAGGCGGTCGCGTTCCTCGCCGACCCCGACGACCTCACCGGCGGCCTCGTGCGCTGGTCGTACGCCCGGCTCGACGAGGAGGCGCGCAGCCGCGCCGCGTGGCTGCAGGAGAACGTCCCCGCAGGCTCCCGCGTGCTCCTGCTCCACCCCAACGGACTCGAGTTCGCCGCGGCCTTCTTCGGCTGCCTCTACGCGGGGATGATCGCTGTCCCGGCGCCGCTTCCGGGCCGCCATCCGCACCACCGCAAGCGACTTGCCGCGGTCGCTGCCGACTCCGGCGCCGCCGCGGCGCTGACCACGTCCCGGGACCTGGCCGAGGTCCACACGTGGATGCGGGACATGGGGGTCACCACGATCCGCACCGCCGCCGGCGACGAACCCGGATTCGGCGATCCGCAGACCTGGGCGCCCCCACGGCTGGACCGGTCGACGACGGCCCTGCTGCAGTACACGTCCGGATCGACCGGCACCCCCAAGGGCGCGGTCATCCACCACGACCATCTGCTGTACAACGGCGGCGAGGGCATGCGAGCGCTCCAGTGGCGCGGGCCTTCGGGCGGCGGCTGGCTGCCGCTGTACCACGACATGGGGCTCAACCTCTTCCTCTGGCCGCTGCTGCGCGGCGACCGAAGCGTGCTGATGGACCCGCTGGCGTTCATCCGCCGTCCCCTGCGCTGGCTGAAGCTGATCGAGCAGGAGAACATGACGGTTTCGTTCGCTCCCAACTTCGCCTTCGAGCTGTGCACCCGAAAGGTCAGCGAGGAGCAGACGGCCGAACTCGACCTGTCCCGCTGGGACCTGGCCGGATGCGGCTCGGAGCCCATCGCTCCTGACATCCTCAACGGCTTCACCGCGAAGTTCGCGGCCTCGGGATTCCGCCCGGAGTCCCTGGTTCCCGTCTACGGCCTCGCCGAGGCGACCGTGTTCGTCTCCGGGCACCCGGGCCGGCCCCCCGTGACCCGCAAGGTGGACCTCGACGCGCTCGCGCAAGGCACGTTCACCCCCGCCGCCTCAGCGGCCCAGACGCGCGAGATCGTCAGCTGCGGCATCCCCACCCCCGCGGCGGAGATCCGCATCGTCGACCCGACGTCCCGGGAGGTGCTCCCGGAGAGTTCCCTGGGAGAGATCTGGCTGCGCGGCCGCAGCATCTCCCCCGGCTACTGGCAGCGGGACGACAACGCGGAGACCTTCGACGCCGCCACCGCGGACGGCGACGGCGGCTACCTCCGCACCGGCGACATCGGCGTGCTGCACGACGGTGAGCTCTACGTACACGGACGGCTCAAGGACGTGATCATCGCGCATGGGCGCAACATCTACCCGCAGGACGTGGAGCAGGAACTCCGAGCCCAGCACCCCGAGTTGGGCAACGTCGGCGTCGTTTTCGGCGGTCCTGGCTACGCCCAGGGCGACGACTCCATGGTCGTCGTCACGCACGAGGTGCGCCGCGTGCAGCACGAGGGGCTGGCCGCCCTGGCAGCCGGCATCCGGCACACCGTGGGGCGCGAGTTCGGCATCAGCGTCGACAGCGTGGCTCTGCTCAAGCCCGGCAGCGTCCTGCGCACCACGAGCGGCAAGGTGCGCCGCGCGGCGATGCGGGACCTCTTCCACCAGGGTCTGCTGACCCCCCTCTACCAGGATCCCCATTAGCGTCCCGCGGCCTTGCTCGCGAAGCCCACGGAGCCACGACGCACCGGTTCACTCACCCGGAGGACTCACATGCCGAACGCCAGAGCCGACGAGCTCTACACCGAACTCCAGGGGTGGCTCTGCGCCCAGCTCGCCGAGGAGCTGGGGCTGCCGCCGGCGGCCGTCGACCCGACCGAACCCATGTCCTCCTACGGCCTGGATTCCATCAAGGCCATCACCCTTCTCGCCACGGTCGAAGACCACGTGGGATTTGAGATCGACCCCAACGCCCTCTGGGAGTTTCCCACCGCGGCCTCCCTCGCCGAGTCACTGGTCGACCAACTGGCCGCACGCGCTCGATAAAGTGTGGCGGCATCCGCAATGCCGAACGGCCCTGCCCCGGATTCAATACCGGGGCAGGGCCGTTCGGCAGAGCAGCCGGCCTGGAGGCCGCAATCACGGTCCCCAGGCCGAAATCACCTCGGCGCCTTCCCTAATGACGTGACGGACGCGGCGGACGCGCCCGGGCGGAGAAACGGCCGACCTTGTCGACCACATCCGCGCTGTGCGTGCGCATCGACTGCTCCAGCGCGAACTCCGCCATATAGCGCCGAAACACGTCGACGTCCTCGTCGGCGGCGTTCAGCATCTTCCGGTTCGCGGCGACAGCCGGCCCGCGCAGCCGGTCGAGGCTGTCCTCAACGGCACGGTCCAGCTCGTTCGGTGTGTGCACCTCGTCCACGAGGAGCCGGGCCTCCGGGTCGGTCGCCTGAATCCTGCGGCCCTCCAGGATGATCTGACGGGCCAGCCGCGGCCCCGTGTACCGGGGCAGCCGCAGGTTGGCGACTCCGGGGACGATGCCCTCCTGCGCCGCGGGCAGGCTGAGGTAGGCGTCGGAGGCGGCGAGGACATGGTCCACGACCAGCAGCACCTGCATGCCACCGCCGATGGCGAAGGAGTCGACGGCCGCGACCCACGGCTTGGCCCGGGCGGGCGAGTGCCAGGACGCGCCGTCGTCGACGCGGACGCCGCGCCAGATCTTGTGCAGATACCCGAGCTCGCGGCGCAGCAGGAAGTTGTCGAGCGAGATGTCCCCGGCGTGCAGGCTCTTGAGGTTGATCCCGGAGCTGAACACGCGCTTGCCCGCATAGCGGGGATGGGTCATCTCTCCCCCACGCAGCAGGCAGAGTTCGACCCCGGGGTCGAGCAGGGCCAGGTCGACCGCGGTCTCCATGTCGTCGACCTGCCGGTCGTCCTCGGCGTTCAGGCAGTCGTCGCGGCACATCGTCAGCCGGGCGACCCCTTCGCGGCGTTCCAGCCGTACGGAGCCGAGGTCCGCCTGCCCGGTGGCGGTGAACTCGGGCAGCAGTTCCAGGGCCCGTGCGGTGGGGTACAGCAGGGCGTCCACCAGGTGGCCGCCGGAGCGCGGTGAGCGCAGGATCCGGCAGAAGAAGATGCCCAGGTCGATCTCGTGACCCGCCTTCTGCGCCTGCGCCCGCGCGCGGTCCGCGGCCAGTTCGCCCGTGGTGGGGACGAGCCCGGGGAACGCGTCTGCCGCCGCCGCGGCGAGCTCGCTCAGCCGCAGGCGGGGGGTGCGGCCCGCGGTGAGCTCGGCGTAGACGGCGTCGGCATGCGTGTCGAGGAAGGCGCTGCGCAGCGCCCTCATCCGGTCCGCGGGCGTCGCGGCCGACTGCTGTGCCGCGCGCGCGAGCGCCGCGCGCGCATCGGGGAGGTTCGCCCGCATCTCCCCCGTACGCGCCGGCCGCACCGGCGCCGGCGCGGTGCCCGTCACGTCGCCGCCCCGGCCGAGGCCCGCCGCAACTCCCGGTCGCAGGCCGCCAGATGGGCTCCCAGCGCCTCCTCGAACGGGACGGTGTGGGCATCGAGCAGCAGCTGTCGCCTGCTGGCCAGCTCCGTTCCGGCGAAGCCCGCGGCGCGTTCGACGGCCGCCGACACCGCGGCCGCGGTGTCGAGCGTCACCTCGTCGACGAGGTGCAGCTCCAGCGCCCGCACGGCGTCGAGCGGGGTGCCGAACAGCACCGTATGGCGGATGGCCGCGGTGCCTGTGGCCTGCTGAGCGAGCCGGTGCAGCGCCATTCCGGGCCAGGTGGCACCGTCGGCCATGGCAGGCGCCAACCGCAGTGAGGGGGTGGCGATACGGATGTCGGTGGCCAGCAGGGCGTCGAGGGCGAGGCCGCCGCAGTCGCCGTCCGCCACCGCGATCGTCGCCGTGGGCAGCCGCTCCAGCCGGCGCAGGGCCCGCTCCCACTTGCTGACCAGTCCCACGGTCAGCTCACCGGTCCACCCGCGGCTCGGGGTGCCGGACAACTCGACGATCACCGGGCTGCTCCCGCCGGTGTCCTCGGCACGGTCGCACACGGCACTGACCGCCGCGACGGCCTCGGGCGACAGCGGTCGTCCGCCGTCGAGCCGCAGTCTCGTCGCCTCCGGGACCTGCTCCGCCGTCACCATTGGACCAGCGCCGTCTCGATCGTGGACCCGGGTCCCATGGTCATCAGCACGCCGAAATCACCCGCTCTGACGCGGCCTTCGCGAAGCAGCCGCTCGTAGGAGAACAGAAATGAACCGCTCGACAGGTTGCCGTAGTCGCGCAGCACCCCGGTGGTGTGCCGCAGGTCCTCGCGGGTGAGGCCGAGGTTCATGCGGACCGCGTCGATGACCTTCTTGCCGCCGGAGTGCACGAGCCAGTGCGCGATGCTGCTGCGGCGCAGGCCCGTGTCCTTCAGGAGCCGGTCCACCACGCGCTCCACATGGGCTCCGACCACGTACGGGATGTCCGGGTCCAGGTAGAAGCTGAACTTGTGCGCGGCGTCGTCCCAGTCGTAGCGCATGGCATCGATCGCCTCGTGAATGAGGTGGCTGGCGAAGCCGAGCAGGCGCGGTCCCGCCGAGGAGCCCGCGCGGTCCGCTGGCAGTTCCCCGGGCATGGGTCCGGCGGCGTCGGGTGGATCGGCGAACAGGGCGATGGCGGCGGCTCCGTCGCCGAAGAGGCTGTTGACGACCGCGGTGCGCATGGTCGAATCCATGACGTAGGCGGCGGAGCATGCCTCGACGCAGAGCTGGACGGCGACCTGTCCGGGATGCGCCATGGACCAGGCCGCGGTGGCGTTGAGGGCGTTCAGGCCCGCGTTGCAGCCCATCCCGACCACGTCGACGCGGCTGCATCCGGCGCCGATGCCCATCTCCTTGATGAGCAGCGCGCTGAGGCCGGGGGTGAGGAATCCGGTGGTGGTCACGCAGCACAGGTAGTCGACATCGGCGAGGTCGATGCCCGCGTCCGCGAGACACGCGCGCACGGCCCGCGCCCCCATGTCGAGGCAGAGCTGCTTGTGCTTGCCGAGCAACTCGCCCTGGGATTCCTGGAGGAAGGGCTCGTCCGTGCCGGAGGGCGGCAGGGTGAGGTGTCGCCGCTCGATGGCGCTGTTGAGAAACACGGAGCGGACCCTGGGATCCGTGATCCGGAAGCGGTCGAGCAGTTCGCGCTGCGAGTAGGAGGCCTCGGTCACGGCGGTGCCGACACCGACGATGCGGCTGAAGTTGCCGAGGGGCTTCGGCTGGGGCTCCACGGGAGCCGGCAGGACGCCACCGGTCGGGTGGGCGATCGTGGCGGTCATCGGAAGGTCCACCCCCACATGCGGGGTTTGCTGAGCAGGCGTTGTACGGGAGTGAGCACTTGTCGTCCTTTCAGTGCGAGGCCGCCGCCCTGATGAACCGCGCGAGGCGAGCGGTTCCCTCATGGATGTCGGCGTGGGAGAGGTAGCTCACGGACAGCCGGAGCGTGCGCTCCCCACCGCCCTGCGGATAGAAGTACGACATGGGCGTCCAGATGACGCCGAACTCCTCGGCCGAGCGCGCGAGTGCGGCGTTGTCGGCGGGGAACGGGACGGTGACGGTGAGGAAGAAGCCGCCGCTGGGGCGGTTCCAGCTCACGCCCAGTTCCTCCCGTTCGGCTTCGGTGACCGAGGCGTCGAGCGCTCTGAGGGTGGCCTGCATGGCTTCTCCGTAGTGGCGCGCCGTGTCGGCGTTGTGCTTGGTGACGCCGCCCTCGCCGGCGAGGAGCATGCCGCCGATCACGGCCTGGCTGAGCGCCGAGGTGTTGACCGTCACCATGCTCTTGATCCGGCTGAGCTCGTCGGCGAGCAGGCAGGTAGCGCCCGAGGGATCCGTGACGAGCTGGTCGGCGACCGCGTAGCCCACCCGGGCGCCGGGCAGGAGCGTCTTGGCGAAGGAACCCAGCTGGACCACGCGCCGGTCGCGATCGAGCGACTTGAGTGTCGGCAGTTGCCGCCCCGGGCTCACCAGCCGGTAGGGGCTGTCCTCGAGGATGAGCAGGTCCTCGCGGGCGGCGAGCTTCAGCAGTTCGTGCCGCTCGTCCACCGGCATGACGCTGCCCGACGGGTTGGAGTGGTCGGGGATGACGTAGAAGGCGCGGGGGCGGCGGCCGCGGGCGCGTTCGGTCCTGATGGCCGCTTCGAGGGCCGTGCAGCGGAACCCGTCGGCGCCCTCTTCGACGGCGGTCGCCTCGATGTCGAGCAGGCGTGCGGCGCCGGTGATTCCCACGTAGCACGGGCTGGAGACGAGCAGGGCGTCGTCCGGGCCGGCGATCAGGGCACGCAGGGCGAGCAGCATCGCCTCCTGGCAGCCCACGGTGACGACGACGGACTCGGCCGGCACGTCGATGCCCTCGTCCAGGCGCAGCGAGTCGGCGACGAGATCGCGGATCATCCCGCTGGTGGGTCCGTACTGGAAGAGTGCGTCGCGCACTTGCGCGGGAGATCTGCCGGCGGCGGCCAGGTGGTCCATGTAGCGACGGATGTGCGTGAAGAGCTGCTCGGAGTCGAAGAAGCCGTCGTACGGACGGCCGGGGGCGAACGAGATCGCGTCGGGGTAGCGGTGGGTGATCTCGTTGAGGAAGTTCATCGTGTCCAGCACCGGGTCGGAGACGCTGCCGTGCAACTCCTCCTTGAGCAGCCCGGAGACATGCGGGTGCGACCGCTCGGTCGCGGCCGAACGCCCGCCGGTCTCCACGACGGGCACGGCGCTCCCCGAGACCAGTTCGGGGCCGGCGTCGGCAACCGAGGGGCAGCCGGCGAGCGTCATCGCTTCCGCCAGTTCCTCCGTCACGATGCCGAGCACGTCCGCGACACCGTCCCGCCCCGCCGCTGCCAGGCCGTGCAGCACGGGGCGGCCCAGCAGCACCGCGTCCGCGCCAAGTGCGAGAGCGGCCAGGACATCGCCGCCGCGCCGGACGCCGCCGTCCAGCAGCACGGGGCAGCGACCGGCGACCTGCGCGGCGATCTCGGGCAGGACGTCCAAGGTGGCTGCTGCTCCGTCCAGTTGGCGGCCGCCGTGGTTGGAGACGATGATCCCGTCCACCTCCGACTCCGTTGCCAGGCGGGCGTCGGCGGCGGTCAGGATGCCCTTGAGCAGGACGGGCAGCGGGCTGACGGTGCGCAGCCACTCGACGACGGTCCAGTCGAGAGCCGGGTCGAACGCCTCCCGTGCGTGCTCGCCGGGTGCGGAAAAGCCGGTGCCGGCGAGGTTGGCCGGTGCGATCCCGGGCGGCAGCCGGAAGCCGTTGCGCTCGTCCCGCAGCCGCCGGCCGAGGCGGGGGGCGTCGACGGTGAGGACCAGCGCCTCGAAGCCCGCGTCCGCCGCGCGCTCGATGAGCCCGCGGGTCACGCCACGGTCGCGGAAGCAGTAGAGCTGCAGCCAGAGGGGGGCCGGGCCGGCGGCGGCGATGTCGTGGAAGGCACGTCCGGCGAAGGTGCTGACGACGAGCGGGACTCCGGCCGCGCCGGCCGCCGCGGCGGTGGCCGCCTCCCCGTCGGAATGGGCCAGCGTGTGGTAGGCGACGGGCGCGACTCCCAGCGGCGCGGCCCAAGTGCGGCCGAGGATCCGGGTGTTGAGGGCGGGTCGCGTCACCGCGGAGAGTACGCGCGGGCGGAGCCGGACGCGGTCGAAGGCCGCCGTGTTGTCGGCGAGCGTGCGCTCATCGCCCGCGCCGCCGGTCACGAAGTCCCAGACTGCCGGGTCCAGGCGCCGCCGGGCCAGCTCGGCGTAGTCGGCCAGGGTCAACGGGCCGCCCGCGCCGTTGTCACCATCGTTCATTCGACGGCCAGCCGGTCGCGCTCCACCGCTTCGTACAGAGCGCGGATGTTGCCGCCGCCGAAGCCTCGGGAGCCGCGGCGCTGAATCAGCTCGTAGAACAGCGTGTTGCGCTCGTGGGGCGAGCGGCTGAACAGCTGTAGAAGATCGCCCCATTCATCGCGGTCCGCCAGCACCTGGGCCGAGCGCAGCACGTCGATCTCCGTCCGCAGCGCCGGGAGGCGTTCGGCCAGGCCGTCGTAGTAGCTGTCCGGCACGTCGAGGAACTCCACGCCCCGACGTCGGAACTCGTGGACCGCGGGCACGATGCTTTCCACCAGGAACGCCAGGTGTTGCACCCCTGGGCCGCTGTTCCGCTCGAGGAAGGCGTCGAGTTGACCCGTGCCCTTCTGCTGGTCGGGGGCGACGAGGGTGAAGGTGACCCGGCCCGAGGCACTGCGCACCACGACGGAGTCCATGGCGTGCTCGCCGACGTCGACGTACTCGGAGGAGTAGCGGGACATGCCGAAGGCGTCGCTGTAGAAGTCGGCGTAGGCGGCCAGCGAGCGGCCCTCCACACAGACCGCGATGTGGTCGAGCAGCTGGATCCGGCCGGTGACCGGTCCGCTCGACACGTCCGGCAGCGCGGCCCAGCCGGGCCCGCCGAACAGGTCCGGGACGTGGGTGCGGGACACGAGGGTGTGCACGACGCCGCCGAATCCGGTGACCGTCCGGGTGTCCTTCGTGGAAGCGGTCACCGCGGCTCCCGCGGCCATCGCCGACTGCGCGCTCTGGTCGACGTCGTCACAGGCCAGGGCGATATCGGCGATACCGTCCCCGTGCGTGCCGAGGAACTCCCAAGTGGCCGGCCCAGTGGTGACCACGAGTTTCACGCTGCCTTGCTGCAGCAGTGCCGAACTCCGGTCGACGCCCACCAACTCCGCGGTCTGTTGGAACCCCATCGACGAGACGAAATAGTCGACGACCGATTTCTTCTTGCTCGCATACAGCTCGACGTATGCGACGTCATGCACAGCCATGTATTGCCTCCCGGGCGGGCTCAATACTGTTTTGGTGCGTCACCAGCGATATTCCTGCTGACCGAAGGCCCGACGCACTATGACGTGTGACGTTTCCGAAGAACAAGGCCGTACAACTGCACAACCGTGTTCAACTGACGCGGTACGCACTTGAACACCCGCCGGTGAGCTTTCGGGGGTCGCTGGTCACGACAGCCGCACGACTTGATCGTTTATGCGCCTCGGCAGGTGAGGCAAGTGGCCGCGGAAATGAGAGCGGCCACCGCAATCATGATCGCCCCCTCGGACGACCGACGCGGTGGCCGCAGCAGACAATTATCAACTCGCAGTGAGCGCCGTTGGGTTCACCCTTCGATCCATCCGTGGCTCTCGCTGAATTTCACCAATTCGTGGCGGAGCTGCAAAATCTGATCCGCCGCCAGGGAAGGTCCCGCCTTCAGGAGCAGTTCGGTGATCTCCCTGGTGTACTCCGCACCGGTGAGCACGTCGCACATCGAATCGTCGCCGTCCTCCGACTTGTCCGCGCCGCCTTTCCCACTGGGCACCGAGGGCGTCGGCGCCGCGGAAGCGTCGGCCCCTTCGGCGGCCTGAGCAAGCCTGATGCCCGAGGCCTTCAGTCCTCGCCCACCGTCCTCGACCTCGAATTCGACCGCCAGCCCCGAGCGCAGATACGTCTCGGGAATCAGCAGGTCATTCACGTGCAGGAAGATATCCTCTCCAGCATCGTCCGGAGCGATGAAGCCGTAACCCCGCGAGCTGTCGAACCGCACCACACGTCCAGAAGCCACACGTACCCCCAACACATCTGGGCTCCTTGCCCAGCCATCATGTGCGGGGATCGTAGCTCTTGGGCCGGCACGGCACACATGTGTGCGAGCGCAGCCCGCGAGCGTGCTTGTGCAACACGCTTCAGCGCCGTCGCCATACGCCTTTACGGAGTTCCGCCGTGAGCACGTCCATCAGATCCCGGGCCACGCTCAGATGGACCAGCCCGGTCGGCTGGCCGGCCGAGTGCTCGAGGCGTACATCCTCGACGTTGACGCCGACGCGCGAGGCATCGGTGAAGAGCCGGGCCAACTCGCCCGGCTGGTCGCCGATCTCGATCGTCACCGTCTCGTACTGCTCCGGCAGAATGCCGCGCTTGGCGGGGATCCGGGCGCGCCCGGACCGACCGCGGCGCAGCAGGTCCTCGACCGTGCGCGCGCCGCCTTCACGCTTCTCCTCGTCCGTGGCCGCCATGGCGCGCAGACCCGCGACGGCGTCGTCCATTCCGTCCGACAGCTCTTCGAGAAGGTCGGCCACCACCAGTGCGTTGGCGCCGAGGATGTCCACCCACAACCCCGGATCCGCTGCCGCGATGCGGGTGAGGTCGTGGACGCCCGAGCCCGCGAGGCGCACGGCCCGCTCCTCGGCCCGCTCCAGGAGAGCGGCGACCAGGCTCGCCACAACGTGCGGAGCGTGCGAGACGAGGCCGACCGCCCGGTCATGCACGTCTGCCTCCATGACCACCGGCACGGCCCCGCACAGCGCCACGAGTTCGAGCGTGGTGTTCAGCGTCTCGGTGTCGGCGTCGGGCGTCGGGGTGAGTACCCAGTTGCACCCGACGAAGAGGTCCGCACGGGCGGCGAGGGGGCCGCTGCGCTCGCTGCCCGCCATCGGATGGCCACCGACGTAGCGCGCGCTGTCGCAGTCGCGGGCGAAAGCTTCCTGCTGCGGGCCGGACTTCACGCTGGCCACATCGGTGTAGTGCCGCGCGACGCCGTCGGCCTGCAGGCCGACGAGGACGTCGGGCACCAGCGCCGGGGGCACGGCCACGACGGCCAGATCCACGGTCTGCCGCGGGGCGTCCAACGTGCCGGCGCCGAGCGAGGACGCGATCCTGACCGCGGCAGGATCTTCGTCCCGCAGATACACGGCAACACCGCGGGCTTTCAGAGCGAGCGCGGCCGAGGTCCCTATCAGACCCGTACCGACCACGAGAGCACTTTCCATGGGGACCGCATCCATTCCCTTGGCAGTAAAACGGCTGAGGATGCTGCGGACAAGGCGCAAGGCGCTCGACGTCCGATGTCCGGTCGGCTGTCCTGGTGACGCGTTTCGCACCGGTTCGGGCGCTGGAGCGGATGATGATATTCCATCTCCTGCCGGAATCACAGGGTTCCACACATTGTGGGCCGTTTTCCCGCTCGCCGCATATCTCACTTGGTTGACATCGCAACACCACAAGCTAGCCTACGAGGGACGAAACAGGGGCGGGAGCGAACGGGGGTAACCGCGCTGTGGTGAGAGGTTTTCACTGGGTCGCGAGAAGCGGTCGGCCGCATTTTTCCGTGCGTGCCACGGGTTCCGCTAGCGGCGGCCCTTCTTTTTGTGCACTGCCTCTCCATTCCGACGTTCACGCAAATTGGCCGCCTGCGCACATCGCGTACGGGCGGCCAATAGCTGTGTCGGCTCGCGGGTGCCTACCCCTGTCAGCTCAAACTTCACTACTGGGGGATAGTTTGAGTAGCTTTGAGCACGAAACGAACGGGACAAACCTAGAGTCGGCAAACGGAACGGCGAACAGATCGGCGGACTCCGAGGGGGATCTGGAGCCTCTGCCGGAAGAAGTATCGGAACTACCCATTGCGCTGCTGCAGTTCAGCGAATCACCTCGCCTGGTGGGGCAGAGCAAGAAATACACCGAGCAACTCGCACAGAGCGAGACTCCATTCCCGCCCATTCTGGTGAACGGGCGGAACATGCAGGTGATCGACGGCGTGCACCGAGTCCTGGCGACCCTTCTCAAGGGCGGTAAGACCATCGAGGCACGCGTCGTGAATTTATCACGGCACGACGCATTTCTGCTCGCCATCAAATCAAATACACAACACGGCCTGCCCCTGTCGCTGGCCGACCGGCGTGCGGCGGCGGCACGGCTCAGCGCCTCCCATCCCCACTTGTCCGATCGCATGATCGGAGAGGCGTCCGGGCTGAGCGCCAAGAGCGTGGCCGCCATCCGGCGTTCAACTGCGTCGGGTACGGAGTTGAACGTCCGCGTCGGAAGGGACGGCAGAGCCCGGGCAGTAGACCGGGCGGCGGGCCGGCACCGGGCGGCAGAGGTGATCGCCCAGAACCCGCGGGCCTCCGTGCGGGAAGTGGCCCGGCGTGCCGGGATCTCCCCGGCGACGGCGAGTGACGTGCGCAAGCGGATCCTCGCCGGCGAGGACGTCGTCGGCGAGTCGCCGAGGCCGCCGGCCACCGCCCTGGAGCCGTCGACGGAGTCGGCCTCCGAGCCGGCGCATATCCAGGTGCGGGAGAAGCAGGAGAAGCCGATATCCCTGCTGAAGCCGTTGCTGCACGATCCCGCCATCCTCGACGCGGACCTGGGCAGACGGCTGGTGAGCACGCTGCGGAAGAACCTCGTCGATGACTACCAGTGGCTCGAACTGGCCGACGCCGTGCCGTCGCACTGCGGCGCCCTGGTCATCGCGCTGGCGCAGCAGAACGCGGACAAGTGGCAGGCATTCGCGCAGGCACTGGACGAGCGGGCACTCCCCTCACCTCAACTCGCCGCGGACCAGGACGACTGTACGGCGCCCGCGAGTTGAACCGGTACTGAACGTGCTCGTATGTCCGCATCCCACCGCGGACCCTCATCACCGGAGAACCAGCCAACCGCTTGCCGGTCGCGTCATCCTTTCCGCACCCCCACGCGAAATGGCAGCCGCCCATACGCGAGGTGATCGCATTGCAGCAGTTCGACGCCAGCATCGTTGCCCCTGTTCTGCGCCGGTCGTCCGACGACCTCAAGGAAAAGGAACATGAGCATTCCGCGGAACACGAACAGGAAATCGTCACGGTCGCGATTTCAGCGTTACGTCCGGGTGATTCACCGCGTATCGAGGGCGAGGACCGGGAGCACATCATTCGCTTGGCGGAAACCGAAAGTCCATTGCCGCCGATAATCGTCAACAGGCACACCATGCAGGTGGTTGACGGGGTGCATCGCGTCTTCGCCGCGGTCCTGCGAGGCGAGACCAAGATCCCGGCAGCATTCTTCGACGGCAGCAGAGAAGACGCCTTCCTATTCGCCGTCCGGGCCAATTCAACGCACGGCCTTCCGCTGTCACTCGCGGACCGCCGCACCGCGGCGGAACGGATCCTCGTCTCTCATGGACACATGTCGGACCGGGCGATCGCGCGTGCCACCGGTCTGGGAGCCAAGACCATTGCCACCCTCCGCGGCCGCCTCGCGCCCGCCGCGCCGCAGGTGCGCGTCGGAATCGACGGCAAGGTCCGCCCGGTGAACAGCGTCGAGGGCCGCCGGCGAGCCGCCCAGGTGCTGGCCGAACGTCCAGACGCTTCCCTGCGCGAGGTGGCCAGGTTCGCCGGCATCTCACCCGCCACCGTGACCGACGTCAAGCGGCGGCTCGCGGCCGGCGAGCCTCCGGCGGGAACGCTGCACTCCGTACCCGAGGCCGCCCCCCAGGTCCGGCCGGCCCCGCAGCCGGCGGCGCCGGCACGCGGCCAACGCCGGGAAACCCCGGTGAAGATCGACCCCGGCCGCGCACTGAAGATGCTGATGCGCGATCCCTCGCTGCGCCACAAACAGGTCGGCCGCGAGCTGCTGCGCCTCCTCCACCACAACATGAACGTGATGAGCGAGTGGCCGGAGCTCCTGGACGCAGTCCCGCAGCACTGCACCCGGACGACGGCCGACCTGGCCCGGCAGTACGCCGAGAACTGGGTGAAGTTCGCCGAACATCTCGGAAAACGCGGCTGCTCGGCAGTTCCCGCGACCTGACACGAAAGGGAAGCAATGGCACTGCAGGCGAATGCGGAGACGTACGCATTCCAGGCCGAGGCCGCTCAGATTCTGGACCTCATGGCCCATTCGCTCTACAGCAACAAGGACATCTTTCTACGCGAGTTGATCTCGAATGCGTCAGACGCCATCGACCGGCTCCGGTTCGAACGCAACTCGCAGCCGGAACCGGCCGGTGCCGAGCGGGACGACGACGCGCCGCGGATCCGGGTCACGTTCGACAAGGACGCGGGCACGATCACCATCGCCGACAACGGCATCGGCATGAGCCGCCGGGACGTGATGGACAACATCGGCACCATCGCCCGCTCGGGCACCGCCGAGTTCCTCCGGACGCTCACCGGGGACCAGCGCCGCGACTCCGAGCTGATCGGCAAATTCGGCGTCGGCTTCTATTCCGCGTTCATCGTCGCGGAAAGAGTGGTGCTCACCTCGCGGCGGGCCGGGCTGCCCGCGTCCGACGGCGTGCGCTGGTCGTCGGACGGCAAGGGCGAGTACACGCTGGAGGCCGTCGAGCGCGCCGAGCGCGGCACCACGATCGTGCTCGAGCTGCGGGAGGGCGAGGACGAGCTGCTGAACGAGCACCGGCTGCGCTCGATCATCCAGCGCTACTCGGACCACATCAGCCAGCCGATCGTGATGGAACAGGACGAGGCCCCGGTGAACCAGGCGTCGGCCCTGTGGGCGCGCCCGAAGAGCGAGTTGAGCGAGCAGGACTACCACTCCTACTACCGGCACCTCACCAACGACTTCGCCGATCCGCTCGCCCATCTGCACACGAAGGTCGAGGGACGGTACGAGTACACGCTGCTCCTGTTCATCCCGTCCCGAGCGCCGCACAACCTGTGGGTCCCGCAGGCGCGCGACGGCGTACGCCTGCACATCCGGCGCGTGTTCATCCTCGAGGACTCCGGGCAGCTGCTGCCGAATTACCTGCGCTTCCTGCGCGGGGTCATCGACTCGGCCGACCTGCCGCTGAATGTCTCGCGGGAGATTCTCCAGGGGAGCCAGGCTGTCGCCCATATCCATTCCAGTGCGGTCAAGAGGGTTCTGAAGCTGCTGAAGGAACTGGCGGACAACCAGCCGGAGAAGTACGCCGCCTTCTGGGAGCAGTTCGGCGGTGTACTCAAGCAGGGCATCGCCGACGACCCTCCGCACCGGGAGGACATCACCGAGCTCCTTCGCTTCACCTCCACCCGCTCGGACACGCAAGCCGCCGATGTCTCGCTCCGCGACTACGTGGCCCGGATGAAGGAGGGCCAGGACAAGATCTACTACCTGCTCGCCCCCAGCCCGGCCGCCGCCGCGACCAGCCCGCACCTGGAGGCATTCCGCGCCAAGGGCATCGAGGTGCTCCTGCTGGGTGAGGCGGTGGACGGCTTCGTCGTCTCCGGTCCGCTGCGCGAGTACCAGGGCAAGCAGCTGCAGTCCGTGGCCCAGGGGCCGCCCGACTTCGGCGACTTGGCGGACGAGGCCGAGAAGGAGGCCGCCGACCGGGCGGACTCCGACTACGCCGCGCTCCTCGGCCGGCTCAAGGCACATCTCGCGGGCAAGGCGTGGGACGTACGGCTGACCAGCCGCCTGACGACCTCCCCGGCCTGCATCGTCACCGACGGAGCGGAGACCGATTTCACCGTCGTGCAGCGGCTGCGCGGCTCAGGGCTGCCAAACCAGCCGATCCTCGAGATCAACCCCCGGCACGTCCTGGTCGAGCGGCTCAACCGCGGGCAGGACGACCCGCACCTGCCCGCCTGGGCACACGTCCTGTTCGACCAGGCGGTCCTTGCCACGGGTGCCCCGATCGACACGCCGGCCACGTTCGTCACCCAGCTCAACGACCTGCTGATGTCGCTGGCGGCGGACGCCTGCGGGCCGGACCCATCCTGACGGGTCTTGCACACTGCCGCGGCAACGCGGATCTGTGCCAATCTTGAGCATGCGAATTCTGGTGGCCGAGGACGAGCGCTTCCTGGCGGACCTGGTGGTCGAGGGACTGCACGATGAGGCGATGGCGGTCGACGTCGCCTATGACGGGGCGACGGCGTTGGAGCGCCTCGCCGTCAACGACTACGACGTACTGGTACTGGACCGCGACCTGCCACGGGTGCACGGCGACGAGATCTGCCGCACCGTGGCCCAGCACGGGTCGCGGGTACGCATCCTGATGCTGACCGCCTCCGGCGCGGTGCACGACCGGGTCACGGGACTGAATCTGGGGGCCGACGACTACCTGGCCAAGCCCTTCGCCTTCGACGAACTGGTGGCGCGGGTCCGCGCGCTCGGGCGCCGCGCCGGGCCGCCGCTGCCCCCGGTGCTGGAGTGCGGCGACATCGTCATGGACACGGCGCGCCGGCAGGCGTCCCGCGACGGCCGCTACCTGGCGCTGTCCCGCAAGGAGTACGCGGTCCTTGAGGTGTTGATGCGGGCGAGGGGCGCGGTCGTCAGCACCGAGGAACTGCTGGAGCGGGCCTGGGACGAGTACACGGACCCGTTCACCACGGTCGTCAAGGTGACGATGAGCAAACTCCGCTCCAAGCTCGGCGATCCGCCCGTCATCGTCACCGTGCCGGGAAGCGGCTACAGGCTTTGAGCCCGCATTGACCGCTCTCAAAACGCCCGTTGGCGGGTCGGCGACACTGCGTCGCCGGCCCGCCAACTGCATGGGGCATGGGTCAGTACTTGTCGAAGAATTCCACGATCGCCTCGTTGACCGGCTCCGGGTGCTCCAGATGTCCAAGGTGCCCGCAGCCCGGAATCTCCACCAGGTCGCAGTTCGGGATGGCGGCCGCCACTTCCGCGCCGAGATGCGGCGGTGTGACGGCGTCATCGCCGAAGGTGATGACGCGGCAGGGTGCGGTGATCCTGCCGAGCTCGGATCGGCGGTCCTGGTCGGTGTCGATCCACTGCTGGCCCGCGGCGACCGTTTCCACGTCACCGCCGGCCAGTTCGAATATCTCCAGCCAGGAAGCCACCGCCGCCTCGTCGTTGAGGGTGTCCGGCGAGAGCATGTGGAGCACCGAGCTGACCGCTCGGTACTTCGGCGGCAGCATGACGCCGCTCTCCAGCAGGGCCCGGTCCGCCGCGGACTGCGCCCGGCGCAGCACGTCCGACCGGGCGCGGGTGGCGAGGAGCACCGCGGAGCGGACCAGGTGAGGTTCGCTGATCGCGAGTTCCTGGGCGATCAGCGAACCCAGTGAGGTGCCGAGAATCCGGCACGGTGCCAGGTCCAGCGCCTCGATCAGCCCCTTGGTGTCGGCGATCAGGTCCGCCAGCGCGTACTTGCCCGGCGGGGCGTCCGACGGCGCGATCCCGCGATTGTCGAAGGTGACGGTCGCATAGCCGGCCCGGTGCAGCGCCGGCGTCTGGTACATGTCCCATGCGTGGCCGGCCGCGGCCGACCCCATGATGAGCAGGACCGTCTCGTCGCCCCGCCCCGCCCGCTGGTAGGAGAGCCGGATCCCGTTGGACCTCAGAAATGGCATCGTCGCGCCCCTTTACCAACGCCACTCGCGCTTGTTGAACAGGTGTTCCGCGTGGACCTCGTGCGCCTCGCACCAGGTGAGGAACTCCTCGATCTGCTGGATCTGGAAGGTGTCGGACGTGTACGTCGTCGCCATGACGTGGCCCTGCCAGCTCTCCTCGCCCATGGCGTACACGTACGCCTCTCCGGCTCCGAGCTCGGTCATGATCGCGGCTGCCTGCTCGGCGTTCGAGCCCGACAGCTTGCGCGAGTCGCTCATCTTCTTGGTCACCGGCCGAGTCAGCAGTCCCTGGTAGAGCCAGGTCAGCGGGGCGCCGTCGCACTCCATGCCCAGGAACGCCTTGTCGACGCCGCCCAGGTGCGAGCGGATGTACTGGTACAGCACCGGGTCGATGCCCGAGGAGTCCGCGCCGATGAACGCCGACAGGCCGGCCAGCTGCACGAAGTACGTCGACTTGGAGCGAATGTCGAGGTCGGAGTGCTCGCCGAGGAACGGCGTGGCCACCACCCGGGCGCCGCCCGGCAGCGGCACCTCGTCGAAGTCGTCGACCTCGATCACCGTGAAGCCCATGGACTTGAGGTAGAGACCGATCGACGGGTCGCACAGGTTGCCCCGCGACGAGCGGGGGACCACGACCGCGTCGGTGCGCGCGCGCAGCTGCAGCAGGGTCTCCAGCACGATGTGGTCCTGGTGCCCGTGCGTGATCAGCGCCAGATCGATGTGGTCCGGCAGGTCGTCGAGGGTGTACCGGTCGCCGTGCCGGTTGTCCGTGCTGATGAAGGGATCCACCACGACGGCGGCCTCCGGGCTCTGCAGCACCAGGCACGCGTGCCCGAAGTAGCGGATCCGGCCGCCGTTTTCGATGTGCCGGTCCGGTGCGAGGCTCGGCTCCGGCGCGAGCAGCCGGTCCAGCTGGGCGGCCTGGTCGCCGTCGAGCTCGAGCGCCTCGTGCAGGTGGGCGGCGGTCGTGCCCTCGATCCGCGCCTTCATCAGCTCGTCCAGACCGGGGTGGTCGAAGGGGATCTGCAGATCCAGCACGTCGGGCGAGGGCAGCCGGGGGGTGCTGAGGATGAACGGCCGCTCCACGCCGTCGTCCAGGGAGAGCTGGACGGACTGGCGGTGCCGGTCGAAGGCCTTGCTGTGGTAGAGCAGCGGCTCGATGAGGTGCACGGATGCCTGATTGCTGGTGTCGTAGGCCAGCTCCACCAGCCCGTTGAGCGCCGCCGGCAGCTTCGGGTACAGCGGCGTGAGATCGAAGCCGGTGGCGTTCTGCCGCAGCAGTTCGTCCGCCTCCGCCACGGCGGCGGCGAACGCGAGCATGTCCGCGCGCTCGCGCTTGATCGTGTCCAGCAGCTCGGCGACCTCCGTCGCACGCGACTCCTCGACGTTGACGAAGTACCCGCCGCGCAGAGCGGGGTTGCTGCTGGCCGCGATGTGCACCTGTGGGGACTGGAGATACGACTCGAGCAGCGGCACCTGCACATTCGCCAGATTCATGGAGGCCTGAGCGGGCGCGACGATGTGCATCCACGCATAGAACCTGTCCACCAATGGTTCGATGATCGCATTCGAACGGAGAAATACTCGCTCTCGGCTGTCAGGCATCTGAGCCCCCCTGTACGGAATTAACGCTGCCGTTTTGCAGGCACCCGGCTCGCTGCGAACTGATTCCGCGCATACGCCTGCGCCGCACCTGGCTACTAACGCACCACAGCGCCCCAGCCGCGTCAACGCCGACCAGCCTGCGTTCAACGTGCGAAACGCCGCAGTTGAACGGCTAGAAGGCCGGCGCCACGGGTGGCTGAACGCCGCCTGTACGGTCGGCTCTTGATGGGTCGCGAATACCTGTGCCACAGTGGATCCGCTCGTCGCTGTGGTCCCTTTTCGTCGAGGAATAAGGACAGCCTGGTGCCCAATCCATTCGAGGATCCCGACGCAAGTTATCTGGTCCTGGTCAACGATGAAGGCCAGCATTCACTGTGGCCCGTCTTCGTGGATGTACCCGACGGTTGGGAAACCGTATTCGGCGAGGCGCCCCGGGAAGACTGCCTCGAGTACATCGAGAAATCGTGGACCGACATGCGGCCCAAGAGCCTGATCGAAGCCATGAAATCCACGGACTAGAGCGCCGCCCACGGCGCCCTCGCGTCGCACAGAAGATCGTTTGTGATCGGCCGTCAGGTTTCGCCTGGCGGCCGATTCGCGTTCCGGTGCGCCGGGCGGGATCCGCGGAGCCCTCGCGTCACGCCACCGCTGAGGATTCACCGCCTCCTTACCGGCGATCGGCGCCAATGGAACCTCGGATACTGGTGACCGAGTCACCGTCCCAGGAAGCAGGTACAGAGTATGAGGCCGGTACGGATCATGCGGCGCTTCGCCTCTGTGATCAGTCGCTCGGTGCAGGCCAAGATCACGCTGCTCTACGGCGGTGTGTTCACGATCATCACCCTCGCGGTGCTCAGCAGCGTGCAATGGCTCCAACAGCGTTTTGTCGACGCCAAGTTGAACGACTTCGTGTTCACCGGCCCGGTCTCCACGGTCCCCTGCCCACCGCGACAGCCGGACGTTGCCTGTTCGGCCGGTCCTTACGAGCCGTCCCAGGCCAGTCCCGTCGACGCGGCGGCCGGCCCGAGCCGCAGCATCTTCGACGGGAACGAGGAACTCCACAAGGACGTGGCAAGCACCCAGCAGATCTTCGCCCTGATCGCCATCGCGGCGATGATAGTGCTGGCCTTCGGGGTCTGCTGGTGGCTCACCAGACGGATTCTGCGCCCGCTGCACCGCGTCACCGCCACCGCCCAGCGTCTGTCGCTGTCCACCCTGCACGAACGCATCGGGCTGACCGGACCGCAGGACGAGCTCAAGGACCTCGCCGACACCTTCGACGCGATGCTCGATCGACTGGATCGTGCCGTGGCGAGCCAGCGCCGCTTCGTCGCCAATGCCTCCCACGAGCTGCGCACTCCCCTGGCCATCCAGCGAACCGCGATCGAGGTCGGGCTGTCCAAACCCTCCGCCGAGCGGGTGGCGCGGATCCGTGACGAACTGCTGCGCGCCACCGAGCGGTCCGAGCGGCTCATCGAGGGCCTGCTCGTGCTCGCGCAGGGGGAGCAGGAACTCCTCGACCGGGACCCGGTGGATCTCGCCGCCGTGGTCACTCAGGTCATCGGAGAGCATCTCCCCTTCGCCGAGCGGCGCGGCATCACCCTCACCGCCTCCACTGAGCCGGTCGTCGTCGCGGGCGACGACACGCTGCTCACCCGCCTGGTCGCCAACCTGGTGCAGAACGCGATCCGGCACAACAACGCGGGCGGTTACGTCATCGTCGACCTGTCCGCCGACGGCGGCCTGGTGGTCTGCAACTCCGGCCCGCACGTCCCCGAGGACCAGGTGGACGAGCTGTTCGAGCCGTTCCGGCGGCTGCCCGCGGACCGGACCACCTCGTCAGAGGGCGCGGGCCTGGGGCTGTCCATCGTCTCCGCCATCACGCAGGCCCACGACGGCACCGTACGCGCGACGGCCAACTCCGAGGGCGGGCTCTGGGTCACCGTGTCCCTCCCGGCCCACGCTCCGGCGCCGTCCGCCTGAGTCTCGACTCCGCCTGTGGCCGCGGCCACAGGCGGAGTCGAGACCGGGCCTCAGGCCCCCGGCTGCGTACTCCGCGTCTCCATCCATGCGGCCATCGCCTGCCACGCCCGGTCCAGCATCTCGGGCAGCATCAGGTTGGTGTGCCGACAAGGCAGGCCGACCGCCGCTACGGAACCGCGGACGTAGGGCTCCCAGAGCCGCAGCCGTTCCTCCAGCGTCGCGTTCTCGCCGCCCTCCTCGGCGACGACGAGCAGCAGGTCGCCGTCGAAGACACCGAGCTCGTGCCGTCGCCGCATCTCCGTGTTGTTCCGGAAGATCTTCGCGATGAGGAGCAGTTCCTCCTCCGAGATACCGTCGATGACCTCGCCGATCTCCTCCCTGAACCGAGTCGCCATCTCCCGCAGCATCGTCTCTTGGTCCCGCTCCTCGGGGGCCGGCGGCATGGCGTTCCCGTCCTCCGTGACGCCGACGGACTCCCCGGCCCCGACGGCCTCGACGGGCCGGACCGGCTCATCGTCCCGGGCCTGGGCCGGGTAGGCATCCATGACGACCAGGGCGGCGACGGTCTCACCCGCCTCCTGCAGCCGCACGGCGATCTCGTGTACGGGGATGCCACCGAACGAGAAGCCCACGAGGTGGTAGGGGCCGTCCGGTTGAACGGCACGGATCTGCTCGATGTACTCCGCCGCCAATTCCTCGATGCTGCCCGGTAGCGTGCCGGTGCCGTCCATCCCGGCGGCCTGCAGCCCGTACAGCGGGATGCCGTCCGGGACGAACCGGGCCAACGGCCGGTAGCACCAGCTCAGGCCGGATGCGGGGTGGACGAAGAAGAACGGCGGCTGGTCGCCTTCGGTCCGTATCGGCAGGACCCTGCCGAGCGAGTCACCCATGGACGCCAGGTCCAGCTGGCGGACGATTCCGGCGACGGTCGGCGCCGCGAACACGTTGCGCACCGTGGTGGAGATCCCCTTCTCCCGCAGCCTTGCGGCGAGCGTGACCGCCAGCAGGGAATGCCCGCCGAGCTGGAAGAAGTCGTCGTCGAAGCCGACCTCGTCGACCCCGAGGACATCGGCGAACACCTCGCTCACGACGTACTCCAGGCTCGTGGCGAGATTCCTCGTCGTGGCCGTCCCGGTGGTCCCGGCGGCGTAGTCGGGGGCGGGCAGGGCCTTGCGGTCCAGCTTGCCGTTGGCTGTCAGCGGCAGCCCGTCCAGCGTGACGAACGCGGCCGGGACCATGTGATCGGGCAGCCGGCCCGCCACGAAGCCGCGCAGTTCACCGGTGTCCATGCCGCCCTCGGCATCCGCATCCGCGTCCGCGTCCGCGGGCACCACGTAGGCGACCAGGCGCTTGTCACCCGGGGTGTCCTCACGGGCGATCACCGCGACCCGGGACACCTCCGGATGCGCATGCAGAGCGGCTTCGACCTCGCCGGGCTCGATCCGGAACCCGCGGATCTTCACCTGCTCATCGGCCCGGCCGAGGAACACCAACTGCCCGTCCGACGTCCACTTGGCCAGGTCGCCGGTGCGGTACATGCGCTCCCCGGAATCGGTCGAGAAGGGGCAGGCCACGAACCGCTCACCGGTCAGGCCCACACGGCCGACATAGCCACGCGCCAGCCCGGCACCGGCCACGTACAGCTCGCCCGCCACTCCGACCGGCACCGGCTGCAGCGTCCCATCGAGTACGAACAGCCGGGTGTTGGCGATCGGCGTACCGAT
>NZ_BMQA01000005.1 GCF_014647875.1 Streptomyces brasiliensis
CTGCTCGGTGCCGAACTGTGCCGTCGAGGCGACCGCCGTACCGGTGACGCCGAGGGCGACGGCGATGCCCGCCGTCACCATGAGCGACCGGCGCCCGACTCGTCTGCCGAGGACCTCGAACTGGCCCTTCTGGCTGGCCTGGCGCTGGCGAATTACCTGCATGGAGACTTATCCCTTCGAGGTGGTGTCGAGCAGTTCGACGTTGCCGTCGAACTGCCACATCGGGTTCGGTGCGTCCCCGTTGGGGGTGCGCACCAGGAAGTAGCCGTTCACTTCCTTCGGTCCGTCGCCGTCGGCGACGAACCGCCCGTCTGAGGTGACGTCCAGTTGGTAGATGGCCTGACCTGTGGTCTGGACGCCGGGGAGATGCCAGGAGACGACGCAGCGCCAGTCGTTGCCTGGCCCCTCTGCGTGGTCCTGGACATGGCCCTTGCTGCACGTCGCCGTGACCTTCAACTGGTCCTCGGTGACGGCGGGTCGGTGGAGTTCGTCGGTCTGCATGCGGTACAGGTGCGCGAACGCGGTGGCGAGCGAGCGCTGCACCTTGTCCTGCTCGATCCCGGAGCCCGTCGTCGAGGTCGTCGCGGCGACGACGGCGAACGACACGGCGGCCACCCCGACGAGCGGCAGGACGCCGACGGTGATCGCGCGGCGGCCCGAACCGTCATGGGTCAGATTGGTGAAGTCCCGCCGCACGAACAGCACATAGGCCAGTGCCGTCGCGACCACGGCCCACACGAGGCTGACGACGACGCCGGTCAGGAGCGGGGCGAGCTGCTGGGGGCTGGTGAAGAGGCCGTTCCAGGAGATGTAGGCGTAGCTGGGCAGGGCGACGCGCACGGCCACGGGGAGCGGCAGCATCTGCGCGACCGCCATCGCGAGGGAGACGAGTATGGGCACCAGCAGCCCGATCGGCGAGCGGCCCAGCGTCACCGATCCGAGGAAGCCGAGCGCGGCGAGCGCCAGGGTCGGGGCGAGGGCGCAGACCCAGGAGAGCAGGACCTGGCCGGCCGCGTCCGACGGTGCCAGAAGGTGACCGTCCAGGCCGACCAGCGGCTGGTTGCCGACCGCCAGGAGCCCGCCGACCGTGCTGGAGACGGCAAGCCCGGCCACGAGCACCAGCAGGACGGTGAGACTGGCCACCACCTTCGCCACGAAGATCCGCCGAGGCGAGCGGACCGCCACGAGCAGATGACGCCAGGTGCCGAGCCGGTCCTCGGAGGCGAACACGTCACCGGCCACCAGCGAAGTCAGCAGCGGGAGCGCCCAGGTCCCCGCGAAACCGAGCATCACCAGCGGCCCGGCCCAGCCGGTGGCGTGCATCCAGCGGCCGAAGAGGGTGTCGACGGGGAGTGTGCTCTGCTGGCTCACGCCGGCAACGAAGAGTGCAGGAACGATCCAGCAGGCGAGGACCAGTAGACGGATCCGCCACTGGGAGACGAGCTTGACCAGCTCGAAGCGACAGGCGCGAGTGACGGGCACACGACGGCCCTTGGTCACCTGCTCCTGTTCCCGGCTTTCGACGAGGGTCGCGGTCATCGGCCGGCCTCCTGCTGCTCGGTGAGGGCGAGAAACGCGGCTTCGAGCGGTGACACCAGGGGAGTGAGCTCGCGCAGCGCGACGCCCTCCTGCACCAGCCGCACCACGAGGTCGTCGAGGGCGGGCACCAGGGCGCGTACGACGAGGAGTTCGGTGTCCTGCCGTACGACGTCGTCGACGACCAGGACCCCCGGCGCGTCGTCGGCCACCCTGCGGGCGGCCTGCGAGTCGGAGGTGACCAGCCGGTAGTCGAGTTCGCGGTTGTCGGTGGCCAGCTTGCTCAGCGGACCGGAGAAGACGACCCGCCCGGTGGCGATGATGGTCACCTCGGAGCACAGCGCCTCGAGGTCGTCCATGTTGTGGCTGGAGAGCACGACGGCGGTGCCGTCGGCCGTGAGCCGGCTGAGGACGCCGTGCACGTGCTTCTTGCCCGCCGGATCGAGCCCGTTGGACGGTTCGTCGAGCACGAGCAGCCGAGGCTTGGTCAGCAGGGCCGCGGCGAGACCGAGCCGCTGCCGCATGCCGAGGGAGAAGCCGCGGGTACGGTCGTCGGCGACGGCGGTGAGACCGACATCGGCGAGTACGTCGTCGATGTCCGCCGTCCCCGCGTCGTGGCCGCGGAGTGCGGCCAGCGCGGCGAGGTTCTGCCGTGCGGTGAGCGACGGGTAAAGAGCGGGACCGTCCACGAAGCCGGCGACACCGTCGGGAGCGTCGAGCGCCCGTCCGACCGGCGTCCCCAGCACCTCGAGGCGACCGCTGTCGGCAACCGCCAGCCCCAGCAGGAGGCCGAGCAAGGTCGTCTTCCCGGCGCCGTTCGGTCCGACCAGGCCGTGGATCTGCCCCTGCGTCACATCCAGGTCGATGTCGCCGAGCGCGACGACGTCGCCGAAACTTTTAGTGATGCCGCGAGCCCGGATTGCGAGGAGTTTGTCCATGGGTCCCTTCCTTCAAAGCCTCAAGGACCCTAGGGAGTTCACACGGCACTCACAGGGAGCGCGAGTTGAATGTTGATGGAACATGAAACGACTTGGCATTCGCGATGCTGCGGGCTGGGGCGGCGTGGGGCTGTTTCGACCAGGGGCTTTTGCGATTGCTTGGTCGAAGGTAGACGAGCTGATGGGTTGATTGCGGTAGTGAACTTTGCAGTGGAACGGGTGTGGCTGACGGGATTCACCCGCCTGTCTGAACAGCCTGCGTCGAAGGTAATGCTGACGAAGAGTCAGTTCCATCTCGCGGGAAGATCACCCAGTGTGACCGGTGGGGCCGGCTCGAAGCGGCCACGGGGAGGGGCTGGTCGGCCGGTGGTGGGCTACTCGACGTGCTGGTGGGCCGGAAGGCGGTAGACCGTCAACGGCCGGGTGCGGTAAACGGGTTGCCCGCCATGCGCGCGAGAGCCGACAAGCTCCTGACTGGCTTCCGGGCGCTCCCTACTCGGACGTGCATACCGGGAGCCTGTCCGTCCCCGGGGTACTCGCACCCGGTCCGCGGCGGTTCGCCGGGTTTCGTCGAGGTGCTGCCCGGTGGGCATCCTGACGAGTGAGGCGGCAACAATTACGGCTGGTCGAAGCCCGGTTGGGTGATGGGGGCCTCGGCTCGCGTGCCGGTCGCCGAGCTCGTCCCGCTCGGCGGGCGTAGCGAGGATGATCTCTGTGCCGCCGTCGTAAAGATGGCGGATGCGCCGAAGTTCCGTGTCGGTGATGAGCACCTCGACGAGCGCCTCGTCGGCGACGGCGCGCACCCCTGCCTCCCGCCGCTACTCCAGCGCCACCAATCTGATCACTGCCGCGCTGGACCGGACTCGGACTGACCTGTTCTGGAAGCGGCTCGCGACAGGTTCAGTCCGGCTCGGTCAGGTCTCAGCGCTGCCACCGTGGCTGTGGTCCGTCCTGCGTGTCCACAGGGACAGGTCGCTGCTCGTCGCAACGGCGAGGGTCCGGCCGGACGGTGAGAAGCCGGCGGCTCGGAGCTCGGCGTGGTCGGAGTGGAAGATGTGCCACCACTGCTCCCCGTACGGACCTGAGTGGGGCAGCCCGCCGTCACGGGACAGCAGGACACGCTCGTTGGGCCAGGCCGGAGCGACGGCCTCCAGAGTCCAGCCGTCCGCGGCGGTGGTGTGAAGTCCGCCCCCGAAGAGCCCGGCGATGCGCACTCTGCTTCCGGCGAGGGGGCCCAACCCGGGGCACGACAGATCAGCAACGGCGTCGGGAGTGCTGCCCTCGGGGTCGGGGTCGCGGTTCCGGGCGATCTTCTCCCCCGTGACGGCCTCGAAGAGGCCGTGACCGTCGTGCGAGACGACCATCACCAGGTCGTGGCCGCTGTCGGGATGCGGCGCGAAGCCGATTCCGAGAAGTCCGCCGACAGGGACGCCGTACTTGTACTCGAAGACGGGCTGCCAGGGCTCGGGCGCGGGCACAACGGGGGCCGCGAGAAGCCGGTCCCGCAGAGCCCGTTGGTAGGCAGAGAGCTCCGGTTCATGCCCTGGCTGCTCCACCGGCGCCGCCTTCCTGGTCCACTTCATCGCCTCCCCATGATCCACGTTTCCGGGCGCTCCGCGTCAGCTTGCCCAACGAAGCTGTAGTTCCGCGTTCAGGCTCGTACGCCTGGAAGCGCATGCCGAGGCGGTCGCACCAAATGGGTGCCGCTCCCGGACCACGCCAGATCGGTCGTCGCCTCGGGTGCTGTTCCTCCCGGTCTTGCGGAAGGCGGCCGTGATCGAACGGGACGAGGGCGCCTCGTCGGTGATCACGGATGAGTCGATGTGCAGCAGCGCGGCCATGGATTTCCCCGGGGCGGGGGGCCCGAGGCGGGGGGCCAGGGGCTGAGGGTTCATGGGCGGCGATAGTTAAGTGGGAGATGGTATTGAGTGATACTATCTTGAGTGAAACTAAAACGGAGGCGTTGGGGGGCTGAGGAGGCAGGCGATCATGGACGTCTACGAGGCAGTCACGAGCCGACGTGCGGTGCGTGGATTCACCGACCGCCACGTCCCGAGGGAGACGCTGGAGCGCGTGTTGTCCGCAGCGGCCTGGGCGCCGTCCGGATCGAACATCCAGCCGTGGCACGTCTATGTGGTGACCGGCGGACCCCTGGCGAAGATCAAGGAGCGCGCCTGTCAGCGTCTGGCCGCGGGTGACCCCTGGGACGAGCCGGAGTACGAGCAGTACCCGCCCGCGCTGAAGTCTCCGTACCGCGAGCGCCGATCCGCCTTCGGCGCGCAGCGTTACGGCGCACTAGGCATCCCCCGCGAGGATCTGGAGGCACGCCAGCGGGCCGCTTCCGCGAACTGGGACTGCTTCGGCGCGCCCGCCGCCCTGTTCTGCTACATCGACCGCGACATGTGCCCGGCCCAGTGGTCCGACGTCGGGATGTTTCTGCAGACCGTCATGCTGTTGCTGCGTGCCGAAGGGCTGCACAGCTGCCCGCAGATGGCATGGGCGAAGTTTCGCAGGACCGTCGAGGAGGTCCTCTCACCCCCGGACGAACTCGTCCTCTTCTGCGGCATGTCGATCGGGTTCGAGGACGGCACGGTGGATCACGCCCGCACGGGCCGGGCCCCCCTCGACGAGACGGTCACGTTCGTCGACGCCTGCTGACCCCGTCGGCTCCGGGACGGGCGCTCGGGCAGGAAGTCCCCAGTCGTCTCCAACGGGCCGTCAACCGGGCGTACCCGGGCGGGTGCCGAGCAAGTGGCGCACGCGTGTGAGCCGTGGGCGACTGGCCAAGGCGGCGGCGATGTGTCCCGAACCACCGCCCAGGCCCGCGCCCCGACGGGTCGAGGCGTCGGTGTGCCACAACCCGCGGACCGGGGTCGTGTGCCGCCCGGACGTGGCCGACACAGGCCATCAGAAGTCCTGATCCAGCTCCGCGGCACCGCCGTAGGGATCGCCGCTGACCGCGTTCGGGTTGTGCTCGGCGAGCTGCAAGGGTGTGATCACGTCGACCGCGAGAACCTTGTCGTGCACGTCAGTGCGTGCAGGGCGATCCGGGCCATGACACGGTCGGTGGTGTACCCCTGGGCCGGGGCCGGACTCCAGCCCTCGGTGGTGTCCGGTTCGCCGGCCGCGTCTCCGACAGGTGCGAACGGAACCTCCTGCAGCTGCAGCCAGAACGCGGCGGCCCACTCTTCCCGGTCTTCCCGTGAGGTTTCAGCAGAGAGGAGCCGCACGTCCCGGCCCTGTGCGGTCAGCTGAGGAGTGTCGCCGGGCTGCCCCCGTTCGCCTCGTAGCCCGCCACCGCCAGCGCGCGGTAGACGGCGAACTCGGCGGCCGGGTCGCCGGACAGCGTCCAGGGGAGCGCGCCCACGTGCCCGTCGACGTGTATCAGCTGGTTCATGGCTTCCGACCAGCGCTCCGCGCGGACCAGGAAGAAGACCAGAAGGTGGCGGACGTGCGCCAGCATCGGGTCGTCGGGGCGGGCCGAGTGCACCGCGTGGAGCGCGCCGTGCATCGCCTTCGTGACGACCTCGCTCTGGTAGAAGCCGCTGACCAGGTTCACCTCGGGCAGATGCTCGAACACCGCGAAGAGGGGCATCGCCGCCAGCAGGGAGCCCTCCGGCGCCCGGGCCGCGGCCGACTCCGCGAAGGAGTACGCCAGCTCGCGCGAACCGTGCCACTTCTCGCACCAGTAGTGCAGGGCCGCGAGATGGGCGCCCATGTGGGTGGGGGCCCGGTCCAGGACCTTCGCCCACAGCTTCTCGAACTCCGGGTGCGGATACGCCAGTCCGCGCGCCACCGACAGCTCGACGATGTACGGCACCGGGTCGCCGGGAGCCAGCAGCGCCGCCTGCCCGCAGGTGTCCCTGGCCTCCTCCATGATGATCCGGAAGTCGTCCGTGCCCGGCGTCGACGTACGCCACGCCTGCTGCACCAGGAACTCCGCGTGCACCGCCGCGCCGCCCGCGTCCTTGGGCTGCTCGGCGCGCCACACCCGCAGCCACTGCCCGCCCGGTATCTCGCTGATCCCGCCCGGCCGTTGCTGCAGTTCCAGCGCTGCGGCACCCGCGAACGCCTGCACGCGCTGCCAGCGCAGCTCGCCCTCCGCCTCGGTGCCGGCCAGCAGCTGCTGCGCCGCGCGGTAGTCCCCCGTGCGCTGGACCAGTTCCAGGACGTCGAGGAGGTCCTGGTCGGGGCCGGGCATGCGGATGTCCAGCTCCTCCTCGCGGACGAAGCCGTAGTTCGCCGGGTCCGCTGCGTCCGGGTGGTCGGGCGTCACCCGCTCGATCAGTCCACGCCTGCGCCGCAGCACCGGAAGCAGCACGAAGCTCAGTATGAGCAGCGCCATCAGGACCCAGAGAATCTCCATGCCTCAAGCGAACCAGACGCCGCCGGCAATTGGCCAACCCGTCCCGCCCGCCTGTGGAAAACCTATCCGCGGCCGCCACCCGCCTGGGGAAAACTCACGCCTCCGGCCGCTCCCGACCCGTCGTCCGGCGGCAGCGCGGCGGGCGCACTACGCTCGGTGCACATGAGCGACAGGCACATCAGTCAGCACTTCGAGACCCTCGCGATCCACGCGGGCAACACCGCGGATCCCCTCACCGGCGCGGTCGTCCCGCCGATCTACCAGGTCTCGACCTACAAACAGGACGGCGTCGGCGGCCTGCGCGGCGGCTACGAGTACAGCCGGAGCGCCAACCCGACCAGGACCGCCCTGGAGGAGAACCTCGCCGCCCTCGAGGGCGGCCGTCGTGGCCTGGCGTTCGCGTCCGGGCTGGCGGCCGAGGACACATTGCTGCGCACACTGCTCAGCCCCGGCGATCACGTGGTCATCCCGAACGACGCCTACGGCGGTACGTTCCGGCTCTTCGCGAAGGTCGTCACCCGGTGGGGCGTGGAGTGGTCCGTCGCCGACACCAGCGATCCGGCGGCCGTACGAGCCGCCTTCACCCCGAAGACCAAGGCCGTCTGGGTGGAGACCCCCTCCAACCCGCTGCTCGGCATCACCGACATCGCCGCCGTCGCTCAGATCGCCCACGACGCGGGCGCCCGCCTCGTCGTCGACAACACCTTCGCCACGCCTTACCTCCAGCAGCCGCTGGCGCTCGGCGCGGACGTCGTCGTGCACTCGCTCACCAAGTACATGGGCGGTCACTCGGACGTGGTCGGCGGTGCGCTGATCACATCGGACCAGACGCTGGGGGAGGAGCTGGCGTACCACCAGAACGCGATGGGTGCCGTCGCCGGCCCCTTCGACTCCTGGCTGGTGCTGCGCGGCACGAAGACGCTGGCGGTGCGCATGGACCGGCACAGCGAGAACGCCACGAAGATCGCCGACATGCTCAGCCGTCACGCGCGCGTGACGCGTGTCCTGTACCCGGGGCTGCCCGAGCACCCCGGTCACGAGATCGCCGCCAAGCAGATGAAGGCGTTCGGCGGCATGGTGTCCTTCCAGGTCGAGGGCGGCGAGGAGGCGGCCGTCGAGGTGTGCAACCGCGCCAAGGTGTTCACGCTCGGCGAGTCCCTGGGCGGTGTCGAGTCGCTCATCGAGCACCCGGGCCGTATGACCCACGCGTCCGCGGCCGGTTCGGCGCTGGAGGTTCCCGCCGACCTCGTCCGCCTCTCCGTAGGCATCGAGAACGTCGACGACCTCCTCGAGGACCTGCAGCAGGCCCTGGGCTAGCGGGCGACGCCGGTCACCAGCCGGTCAGCGGTGGAGTCGTCTGCGACGGCGGCTCCACCCAGGGCCGTGCCGTCAGCGCCCAGACGGCGAAGGCCACGCACGCGGCAGCGAGCAGCAGCCACAGCAGCCGGCGGGCCGCGGCCCGCCGACGCAGCGTGCGCCCACCCCGACGCACGATCTCCGCGTACAACTCGGGCGGTACCGGCGCCGGCACCTGCTCCATGATCCGCCGCACAGCAGCCTCACGCTCGGGCCGGTTCATCGGGACCTCCCCTTTCCCATGCGTCCGACGGGCGTCCGCCGCCGTGAGGGCGGACGCTCACCGATGAGCTCGCGCCGCCCCGCGGGCCTCTGCTCTTCCATGGACTTTCCCGGCCCCACGGGCTTCCGCCCTCCCACGGCCCCCGCCCCTCAAGACGGCGCCACCCCCATGGCCGAGGTCGCCGCTCGCCCCTGCGGCGGATGCAGCAGCGTGGCCGTCGCGCGGTCGCAGATGGTGTGTACCCGGTCCGCGGGGAGGCCGAGCAGCGCTGCGGCTTGTTCCTCGGCCACGCCCTCGTACAGCCGCAGGACGACGATCAGGCGTTCCTGGGGTGTGAGGGCGGCCAGGGGGCTCGTGGGGTGCGGGCGGGCGCGGCCGAGGCCGCCGTACTGGTGCCAGGCCGCACGGGCGAAGCGGGTCGCGAGGTGCTGGCGGGCGCGGTCGTAGGGGTCCTCGCCGCGCAGTCGGTCCCAGCACGCGTACGTGTGCGCGAGTGACAGCGTCAGGAGGCGCCGCGCGCGCGGGTTGTCGCCCGGCGCCTCGGCGGTGAGCAGGGTCGCGGCATGCAGCAGCCGCCCTGCCGCGCCCGCGACGAACGCCTCGAACTCCCGGGCCCGGCGGGCAGCTTGCGACGCCCGCCGCTCTCGCACCGCGCCTCCCGCCTGAGGGCCCTCCGTCGCGGGATTCGGAACCGCGTACGGCAAGGCCCGGTCTCATATGAGGCCAGCGGCGGCCCGGGGTCAAGACTCCGGACTCAGGAGGCCGGCGGAGTCTCCGGCGCAGGCATCCCGGGGACGGCCATACGGGCGGAGAGGGCCGTGTTGAAGCGCGTGAGGAGCGTGCAGAACGTCTCGCGCTCCTCCGGCGCCCAGTCCTGTGTCAGCTCGGCCATCAACTGACGCCTCGACAAGCGCACTTCCGCCAGCCGGGACAGCCCGCGCGGGGACAGCTGCAGCACCACCGCACGCCCGTCCTCCGGGTGCGAGGTGCGCTTCACGAGCCCGGTGTCGACGAGCGGAGCCACCTGCCGGGTCACGGTCGACGAGTCGATCCCCATGCTCGCGGCGAGCGCCTTGACGCCCATGGGGCCCTCCTTGTCGAGGCGGTTGAGCAGCAGGTACGCGGCGCGGTCCATGGAGTTGCGCACCTGGCCGACGCCGCCGAGCCGGGTCTGTTCTGCACGGCGGGCGAACACCGCCACCTCGTGCTGCATCGTGTCGAGGAGACCGGTGTCACCGACGGTCGTCATGTCCATCGACATTTCAGGTGTTGTGGGCATGGCCGGAGGCTCACTTCATGAAGAGTGCAAGGATGGGGAAAGGGTACGCGGCCGGACGGCGGGTCGTACCGGCGCTGCGCAAACCGGTCGCGCAGGTTGGTCACACCAGCTGCGCACGACTGTGAACTGCGAGACTTGAGTCATGAGCTACAGCACGACCGACGCCTTGTGGCCCGTCACCCTCGATGACGTGCGCGGCGCCCAGAAGATGCTCACGGGTGTGGCACGGGCAACGGCGATGGAGGGCAGCCGGCACCTGTCGCAGCTGATCGGCGCGCCGGTGCACCTCAAGTGCGAGAACCTCCAGCGGACGGGTTCGTTCAAGCTGCGCGGCGCGTACGTGCGAATCGCCGGACTGCTGCCCGAGGAGCGCGCCGCCGGTGTCGTGGCCGCGAGCGCCGGCAACCACGCGCAGGGTGTCGCCCTGGCCTCGTCGCTGCTCGGCGTGCGCTCCACCGTGTTCATGCCGAAGGGCGCCCCGCTGCCGAAGATCAGCGCCACCCGGGAGTACGGCGCCGAGGTGCGCCTGCACGGTCAGGTGGTCGACGAGACGCTGGCCGCCGCGCAGGAGTACGCCGAGAAGACCGGCGCCGTGTTCATCCATCCCTTCGACCACCCGGACATCATCGCGGGCCAGGGCACGGTCGGCCTGGAGATCCTTGAGCAGTGCCCGGAGGTCGGCACGATCGTCGTCGGCATGGGCGGCGGTGGGCTCGCGGCCGGTATCGCGGTCGCAGTGAAGGCGCTGCGTCCTGACGTGCGGATCGTCGGGGTGCAGGCGGCGGGCTCCGCCGCGTACCCGCCCTCGCTCGCGGCCGGCCGCCCGGTGTCGATCGAGAACCCGGCGACGATGGCCGACGGCATCAAGGTGGGGCGGCCCGGCGACGTACCGTTCCGGATCGTCCGCGAGTTGGTGGACGAGGTCCGCACGGTCACCGAGGACGAGCTGTCCGCCGCGCTGCTGCTGTGCCTGGAGCGGGCCAAGCTGGTCGTCGAACCGGCCGGCGCGAGCCCCGTCGCGGCACTGCTGAGCGAACCCCGCTCCCTGCCGGGACCCGTCGTCGCCGTGCTGTCCGGCGGCAACGTCGACCCGGTGCTGCTCCAGCGGGTCCTGCGGCACGGCATGGCCGCGCAGGGCCGCTACCTGGCCGTTCGGCTGCGTCTGACGGACCGGCCGGGCGCCCTCGCGGCGCTGCTGGGGGTGTTGTCAGTGGTCGACGCTAACGTCCTCGATGTGAGCCACGTACGAACCGATCCACGGCTCGGGCTCACGGAGGCGGAGGTGGAGCTGCACCTGGAGACGAAGGGTCCGGTGCACTGTACCGAGGTCGGCCAGGCCCTGCGCGAGGCGGGCTACACGGTCGTCGACTGAGGCGCCACGGCACCGTCATCCCAGGTCAAGGACCTCTTCGTCACTCGTTCGAGTAGACCCGGGAAAATCCGTTGAGAGACGCGATACATCGCGTTATGGTGTGTCGTGGCGGAGCGCACATCCCCGACAACGCACATCCCGACGACGTGGAGACTCATATGCCAGGCGCCATCTATGCCGAAGGCCTGGTCAAGACCTTCGGTGACGTAAGGGCACTGGACGGCGTCGACCTCGATGTCCCCGAGGGCACGGTCCTCGGCCTGCTCGGCCCCAACGGCGCCGGCAAGACGACGACCGTCCGCTGTCTGACGACCCTGCTGCGGCCCGACAGTGGCAAGGCCGTGGTCGCGGGCGTGGACGTCCTCAGGCATCCCGACACCGTCCGCCGCTCCATCGGCCTGTCCGGCCAGTTCGCGGCAGTCGACGAATACCTCACCGGCCGCGAGAACCTGCAGATGGTGGGCCAGCTCTACCAGATGAAGGCGAAGGCCGCCAAGACCCGTGCCGAGGCACTGCTGGAGCAGTTCCACCTCACCGAGGCCGCCGACCGTCCCACCAAGACCTACTCCGGAGGCATGCGCCGCCGGCTCGACCTCGCGGCAGCCCTCGTGGTCTCGCCGCCCGTGATGTTCATGGACGAGCCGACGACCGGCCTCGACCCGCGCAACCGCCAGCAGCTGTGGGAGGTCATCAAACAGCTGGTCTCCGGCGGTACGACACTGCTGCTCACCACCCAGTACCTCGAGGAGGCCGACCACCTCGCCCACGAGATCGCGGTCGTCGACCAGGGCCGCGTCATCGCCAAGGGCACCTCCGACCAGCTCAAGGCCCGCACCGGCGGCGAGCGCGTCGAGGTCGTCGTCCACGAGCGCGAGCACATCCCGACCGCCGTGGAGGTGCTGCGCGCCTTCGGCAAGGGCGAGACCACGGTCGAGGAGCACACCCGCAAGCTCACCGTGCCCGTCACCGGCGGCGCCAAGCTGCTTGCCGAGGTGATCCGCGAGCTGGACACCCGGGGCATCGAGATAGACGACATCGGCCTGCGCCGCCCCACCCTCGACGACGTCTTCCTGTCCCTGACGGGACACGTGGCCGAGGCCAAGGAAGAGGACAACGGCGAGCAGGGCCGCGAGGACAACCGCACCGACAGCCGCAAGGAGACCGTGAAGTGAGCGCCGTCACCGACGCCGTGCGGGTCGCGGCCCCCGCCAACCCCGTCAGCCAGCTCGTCCGAGACTCGCTGATCGTCGCCAAGAGAAACCTGATTCGCATGACCCGGATCCCGGAGATGGTCATCTTCGGGCTCATCCAGCCAATCATGTTCGTGGTGCTGTTCACCTATGTGTTCGGCGGCTCCATGCAGATCGGCGCCAGCACCAGTGCCGCCGCCTACAAGAACTTCCTGATGGCCGGCATCTTCGCGCAGACCGTCACGTTCGCCACCGCCAGCTCCGGCGCAGGCATCGCCGACGACATGCACAAGGGCCTCATCGACCGCTTCCGCTCCCTGCCCATGGCGCGCGGCGCGGTACTGACCGGGCGCACCCTCGCCGACCTGGTCCAGACGGCGCTGACCCTGCTGGTCCTCGCGGTCGTCGCCGTGCTGGTCGGCTGGCGCGTCGGGTCGGACGGGGACACCAACGTCTTCAAGGTGCTCGGCGCCTTCGGGCTGCTGCTCCTGCTCGGTTACGCGTTCACCTGGATCGGCGCCCTGATCGGCCTGTCCGTGCGCACACCCGAGGCGGCCACCTCCGGCGGACTGATCTGGCTCTTCCCGGTGACCTTCATCTCCAACGCGTTCGTGGACACCAGCCACATGACCCCGTGGCTGCGGCACATCGCGGAGTGGAACCCGTTCAGCGCCACCGTGCAGGCCGCCCGCGTCCTGTTCGCCAACCCGGGGCAGTCACCGTCGCAGGCCTGGCCCATGCAGCACTCGGTGCTGGCCTCGCTGATCTACTCGGTCCTGATCACCGTCATATTCCGCACCCTGGCGGTCCGCAAGTACCGCTCGGCCACGGCCTGACGGGGCACTGCACCGGCCCCGGCCAAGACATGACGATGCCCCCGGTGTCAGGCGGACACCGGGGGCTCGCCGGGGATCCGGAGTCCGGGATCAGCCGGAGTACGGCTCGGCCTTGAGGATCTTCACCGAAGCCTTCTTGCCGTTCGGCAGCTCGTACTCGGCGTCCTCGCCGACCTTGTGGCCGATCACGCCGGAGCCGAGCGGGGACTGCGGCGAGTACGTCTCGATGTCGGCGCTCGCGTACTCGCGCGAGGCGAGCAGGAACGTCAGCGTGTCGTCCTCGTCGCCGTCGAAGGCGATCGTCACGACCATGCCAGGCGCCACGGCACCGTCCGCCGACGTCGGCGCCTCGCCGACCTTGGCGTTCTCCAGGAGCTGGGTCAGCTGGCGCACACGGAGCTCCTGCTTGCCTTGCTCCTCCTTGGCCGCGTGATACCCGCCGTTCTCGCGCAGGTCGCCCTCCTCGCGCGCGGCCGCGATCTTGGCGGCGATCTCCGTACGCGCGGGACCAGACAGGTACTCCAGCTCGGCCTTGAGCTGGTTGTACGCCTCCTGGGTCAGCCAGGTGACGTTCTCGCTGGTCTGGGTCACAGGTGCTCCTCGTAGGTACTGGGAATACAAAGCATCGCCCTACCCAGAAGAATGTTCCTTCACGGATGGGCGAAACCACGAGCCTAACAATTCAATGGGCAAAGGGGGAGGACATAAGCCATCAGAATTACGTCATCGCAGGTCAGCGCCGACGGATCGAGGGTCGTGTCAGCCTGCGTGACAGCCGAGAAGCTCGGCTGTGGTCCCGCGAGCCGTCGTACGGAGCGTGACGACCTTGTCGATACGGGTGGCGGAACCGGTGAAGCGGAAGTCCGCGCGACCGACCTCGGTGCCGTCCGCAGCCTGGGAGCGGACGGAGCAGTAGCCGTCGGCACCGGCGTCCTTGTGGACCTCGAGGTGCACCTTGACAGCGTCGTCCGAGGACTCGAAGGTGATCACCTGCGCGCTGATCTCGGTCTGCGCGACGTAGTGGTAGGCGAAGTAGCCGACCAGGGCGAGCAGGGCAGCGCCGAGCACGGCCGCGGCGACCCTGAGCTTGCGGTCCGCGCGCTCGTCCGAGGAGCGGCCGTAGCGGCCCTCGGGCAGCCGCGTGCTCGCCGTACTCATGATCGTCCTCTCGGCAGGAGCGGGACGAATGTCCCGAATGGGGCCCCAGGATCCGACCCCGGAATTATTCGCCCCCCGATTCGGTCACTATAGAAGCCGCCGATCGCACCCCAAGACGCGGGGGCACCGACTTACTGAGGATCGAGTCTTGACTGACCAGCTGCGACTGATGGCCGTTCACGCGCACCCCGACGACGAGTCGAGCAAGGGTGCGGCCACCATGGCGAAGTACGTGTCCGAGGGGGTGGACGTGCTGGTCGTGACCTGCACGGGCGGGGAGCGCGGCTCCATCCTCAATCCCAAGCTGCAGGGCGACAAGTACGTCGAGGAGCACATCCACGAGGTACGCAAGAAGGAGATGGACGAGGCCCGCGAGATCCTCGGCGTCAAGCAGGAGTGGCTCGGCTTCGTCGACTCGGGTCTGCCCGAGGGCGACCCGCTGCCGCCGCTGCCCGAGGGCTGTTTCGCGCTCGAGGACGTCGACAAGGCGGCCGGCGAGCTGGTGAGGCAGATCCGCTCGTTCCGTCCCCAGGCGATCACCACGTACGACGAGAACGGCGGGTACCCGCACCCCGACCACATCATGACCCACAAGATCTCGATGGTGGCGTTCGAGGGCGCGGCGGACACCGAGAAGTACCCGGAGTCGGAGTTCGGCCCGGCCTACCAGCCGCTCAAGCTCTACTACAACCAGGGCTTCAACCGTCCCCGCACCGAGGCGCTGCACAAGGCGATGCTGGACCGCGGTCTGGAGTCGCCGTACGGGGAGTGGCTCAAGCGCTGGGACGAGATGCAGCGCACGGAGCGCACGATCACCACGCACGTTCCGTGCGCCGACTTCTTCGAGATCCGCGACAAGGCACTGATCGCGCACGCCACGCAGATCGACCCCGACGGCGGCTGGTTCCGGGTGCCGCTGGAGCTGCAGAAGGAGGTCTGGCCCACGGAGGAGTACGAGCTGGCGAAGTCACTCGTCGATACCTCCCTCCCCGAGGACGACCTCTTTGCGGGCATCCGCGACAATGCCTGACATGAGCGCGAGTCTGGCACTGACAAACCTCGTCCCCCTCGCCAAGGAGGTCGACGAGAACAAGGTCACCCCCGGCGTCCTCGGCTTCATCGTCTTCGCGGTGATGGCCCTGGCGGTCTGGGGCCTGATGAAGTCCATGAACAAGCACATGCAGAAGGTCGCCTTCAAGGAGGCGCCGGACACCGAGGCGGAGCCGGGGACCACGGGCAATTCCGGGGCGGGACGGGACTGAGTTCCGGTCGGCCCAGGGGTCTGGCAGGGCCGAGACCGGCCGACCACCGGGACCGGCGGCGGGGCACGCACCCGCCGATCAGCGCCCGCCGGCCGGTACGGGCCCGATCAGCGCACGGCTGGTCAGTACCCGCCCGGCAGTCCTCACCCGGTCACCGCCCCGCTCCCACCGCCACCCCCATCACCTCGCGGGCGTGGCGGCTGGGCACCATGCCCAGGCGCCAGGCCTGCCAGCCTGCTTCGAGGTTGACGCCGCGTTCCAGGAGCAGCTGGTACGCCGTCACGTACTCGGCCAGCTTCTCGTCGCGGGTCGGGTGAGGGTCCCGGGACAGTTGGGCCAGGTCCTCCTGGGCCACCGCCGTGCCCACCTCCACTCCGCCGGGGGCGGCGTAGGGCAGGAGAGTGCAGCGGAGGAAGCGGGCCCAGTCCTCGCCGCGGCGGTCGCCGTACGCCGTGAAGAGGCCGATCGCCTCGTCGCACAGGGCCAGCGCCTGCTGGGTCCGGGTGTTGCCCGCGTCCACCACCGCCAGTTCCAGGCAGGACCACGCCTCGCCGTGGGCGACGCCGATGCGCTGGAAGTCCGCGCGGGCGTCGACGAGGAGTTGGCGGGCGAAACCCGAGTTCCTGAGCGAGCCCGTCTGGGCGGCCCGCTGGTCGCGGGTGACGCGGGCCGAGTGGTGCCGGGCACAGGCCAGGCCGTACACGTCGCGCATCCGGGAGAACATCGTCCGCGCGCGTTCCAGCTCACGGACCGCCTGGTCCAGGTTGCCGGTTTCTTCCAGCGCCTGGCCGAGGTAGTAGAACGCCCAGGCCTCGCCGCGCGCGTCCTCGTTGTCGTGGTGCCGGGCCGCCGCCTTGCGCAGGCCGTCCACCGCCGGGGACGCGTCGCCGTCCACCAGCCGGGCCCGGGCCAGCTGGGTCAGCGCCCACGCCTCGCCGCGGGCGTCGCGGGTGCGGCCGTAGCGCTCCAGGGCGGCGTTCAGCTCGGTCTCGGCGCGCGGGACGTCGCCCATGCGCAGGGCCAGCTGGCCGAGCTGGTAGTGCGCCCAGGCCTCGCCGTGCACCGAGCCGCCCTCGCGGTGCAGGACCAGGGACCGCTCGAGCAGGTCCAGCGCCTCGGAGAGGCGGGCGCGGTCGCGCTGGACGGCGGCCAGCGCGTGCATGGTCCAGGCCCTGTCCGTCTCCAGCTCGGGCGCCGCCTGGAGGTCCAGCGCCTCCTGCAGCTTGGCCGCGGCCTCCGTGAGGTTGCCCTGGTGGTGCAGCGTGATGCCCAGCGAGCACAGGGCACGCGCGGCGCCCGCGTCCTGATGGGCCTCCAGATACAGGTCGACGACGGAGGCCAGTGTCGACCTGGCCTTGTCCAGCTCGCCCAGCTGACGGGCCGCGATCCCGGTGCGCCACTGCACCGAGCGGACCATGAGGCCCTGGTCCACGGCCTGCGCCAGCTCACTGATCTCACCCAGGCGGTAGAGGTCGCCGCGCAGCAGGCAGTAGTCGCACAGCGCGCCGAGCAGATTCAGCACCGCTCCCTGGTTCACGCCCTCCGCCTGCCGCAGGGCCGCCGTGATGAAGCTGGACTCGTCGTCCAGCCAGCGCAGCGCCTCGTCGAGAGAGGTGAAACCGTGTGGGCCGAAACGGTCCGAGCGCGTCGACATGTTGCCGTCGACCAGGCGCAGCACCGAGTCGGCCAGCTCCCCGTAGTTCACGATCAGGCGCTCCTGCGCCGCCGTGCGCTCGGCCGGTTCCTCCTCGTCCAGGAGCCGGGCCTGGGCGAAGGCGCGGACCAGGTCGTGCAGCCGGTAGCGGCTGCCGCGGACATGGTCGATCAGGCCGGACCGTGCGAGGGCGGTCAGCTGACGCGCGGCCTCCGTCTCGTCCGTGGCCAGCAGCGCCGCGGCCGCCGCGGCGCCCAGGGAGGCACGGCCGGCCAGCGCGAGCCGGCGCAGCAGCCGGCGGGCGGGCTCCGACTGGTCGGTGTAGCTCAGCCACAGCACGCGCTCGGCCGGCTCCACCGGGCCGTACGCGCTCAGGTCCGTCGCCAGCCGGCGCGGTGAGCGTGGGCCGAGGGCCGAGCCCGCCACGCGCAGCGCCAGCGGCAGCCCGCCGCACAACTCCCGGATCCGGTCGGCGGATTCGGCGTCGTACGGACCCGAGTTGTCCTGCGCCGCGGCGCCCAGCAGTTCCTCCGCGCCCGCCGCGTCCAGGGGCTCGACCGGCAGCTGGTGCACCCAGGCCGGCAGGTCCGCGGGCAGGTCGAGTTGCCTGTGGGCGGTGACCAGGACCAGGCTGTCGGAGCGTTCGGGCAGGAGGGTGCGGATCTGCTCGGGGTCCGAGGCGTCGTCCAGCACGATCGTCACGGGCAGGCCGGTCAGATGCTGGTGGTACAGCTCGCCGAGCCGTTTGACCTGCTGGTCGGGGGAGGACCGCTCGCGGAACAGGAGTTGCTCGCGGGGCGCGCCGAGCCGGTTGAGCAGGTGCAGGAGGGCGTCGCGGGTGGGCAGCGGCGGCTCCTCCTTGCTGTCGCCCCGCAGGTCGACGACGACAGCGCCGCGGAAGTGGTCCCTGAGGTCGTGCGCCGCGCGGACGGCGAGGGTCGTACGGCCGGAGCCGGGCGCCCCGTACAGGACGACGACGCTCGGTCGGGTCTCCGTCGTCGCGCGGGCGGCCTGAGCCCACTGCCGGATACGAGCCATCTCCTGCCGCCGCCCCGCGAACGGGCCGTCGGGCTCGGGGAGTTGGCCGAACGACTGCTCCAGCACCGTGCGCCTGCGGGCCGCCGCGCTCTTGTCCGAGCCGCGCAGCTGCGGGCCGGTCTTCTTCGCACCCGTGGAGGCGCTGAGCACCCGCTGCTGGTCCAGGAACGGGCGGATGCCGCGCACCTCCAGCGCCGTCAGCCACTGCAGCCGCAGCTGCTCGGGGCCGCCGGGCTGACCGGCCGCGCCGGCGCGGTGATGGGCGGCGGGAAGATGGACGCCGGCCACCTTCACGACGGTGGCGGCGGCTCCGACCACGCCGACGGTGACGCCCGCACCGAGCGCCGTGCTCGCGCCGGTGCCCAGGGAGAGGTCGGCGACGGCCGCGGCCACGGCGGCGACGCCCGCCACCAATAGAGGAGTTCCGGCCCCGTCCTTCGCATACCGCTGCGCGAACGTCAGCCGTCCGGCCTCCGTCTCGTCGAGTGCGTGCGTGTAGGCGTCGTACTCCTCGGCGGCGGTCTGCGCCAGGGCGTCGAGGGAGCCGCGGGCCCGCGTCAGCAGCACCTGCCCGTCGACGCGCCCACCGGAGCGCCGTACCTCCTCCTCGACGGCCCGCACCACCAGCCGCTCGGCCTCCACCCGGTGGGTGTCCCGCATGTCCCGTCCCCCTCCTGCGGCAACTCCGTTGTGTACGAGTGTCCTTCGCGGACGGCGTGAGCGCGAGGGGGCGGCGATCACCGAACGCGGGGGTTCGGACACCCGGACCCCCGCGCAGGCCTCTTCGGTGACGGGTCAGGCGACCAGCGCCCGCCACGTGTTGGCGCCGACGATGCCGTCGACGGTGAGGCCGTGGGAGGACTGGAACGAGCGCACCGCACTGTCCGTCGCGGGCCCGAAGACACCGTCCACGGTGAGCGCGAACCCGTGCGCGTTCAGCTGGCCCTGCACCGCCTTGACAGCCTGTCCGCTGGACCCCTGACGCACGGTGACGATGAGGGCCTGCCACGTCTGGGGGCCGACGACACCGTCCACGGAGAGGCCGCTCGCGGACTGGAAGGAGCGCACCGCGCTGTAGGTCGCGGGCCCGAAGGCACCGTCCACGGTCAGCGCGGCGCCGTGCGCGCCGAGCAGGTACTGCACGGTCTTGACGCGCTCACCCGTGGCGCCCTGCTGCACGGTGGGCCAACTGGCGGTCGGCGGCGGCGTGTAGCTGCCGCGCGCGAAGGCCTGGAGGTCGCTGAGGGTGCCGTTGAAGGTGTCCTGGTCGCCGGGGAAGACACCGGAGTCGGCGTACTGCCAGATGGTCTGGCTCGACCAGCCGGCCGGCAGCGTGCCGGGGCTGCTGGAGTAGCGGGCGATCCACAGCGGGTTGGTCGCGCCGAAGCTGCTGTTGTTGCCGGTGCAGGTGGTCCACCAGTCCGTGGTGGTGTAGATCGTGGGGTAGCGGCCGGTCTTGGCGCGCACCTCGTCGCTGAAGGCCCGGATCCAGGACACCATCGCGCTCTGGCTCAGCCCGTAGCAGGTGGCCCCGTACGGGTTGTACTCGATGTCCAGCGCGGGCGGCAGCGTCTTGCCGTCTGCGCTCCAGCCGCCGCCGTGGCCGACGAACCAGTCGGCCTGCGCGACGCCGCTGGAGTTGCCGGGCAGCGCGAAGTGGTAGGCGCCGCGGATCAGTCCGGCGTTGTACGCGCCGCCGTACTGCTGTGAGAAGGAAGGACTGGTGTAAGTCGTCCCTTCGGTGGCCTTGACGTACGCGAAGGCGGCGCCGTTGTTCCTGACGGCCGTCCAGTCCACGCTCCCCTGATACCCGCTCACGTCGAGCCCGGCGGGCCCGGTGCTGACGGCGGCGGAGAACGTCTCGGCCTTCGGCGACGCCAGGCCGAGGCGCTGCAGCCCGGAGCCGGCGTGGTCCTCGTCGGGGTGGGTCATGCGCACCGGCGTCCCCTGCTCGCCTGTGACCGGTTCCGGCTCGGTCCGGGCGAAGGCGGCGGCGGGCTGGAGGAGCAGCAGGGCCAGCAGGACGGTGAGCAGGCCGGCGGCGGTGGTGAGCGCGCGGGCGCGTCCGATACCGGGTCTGAAGCGGGAAGCGCTGCGAGCGTGCATGGGTGTTCCTCTCCGGGTGGGGTGGGAGAAGGGTCAACGCGCGTAAACCGTACGAGCTGACTTGTCATGCCCGCAACAGTCTGGATGTGAACAGCGCGCTGCGCCCAGGGCAACGTATCGGTCGGTGCGCAAGGATGGGGGTATGCCGAACCGACTCGCGCACGAGACGTCCCCCTATCTGCTCCAGCACGCCGACAACCCCGTCGACTGGTGGCCGTGGTCGGACGCGGCGTTCGAGGAGGCGCGGAGGTCGGGCAGGCCGGTTCTGCTGAGCGTCGGGTATTCGAGCTGCCACTGGTGCCATGTCATGGCTCACGAGTCGTTCGAGGACCCGGCCACCGCCCGCTACCTCAACGAGCACTTCGTCAGCGTCAAGGTCGACCGAGAGGAACGGCCCGATGTCGACGCCGTCTACATGGAGGCCGTGCAGGCCGCCACCGGGCAGGGCGGCTGGCCCATGACCGTGTTTCTCACTCCCGACGCCGAGCCCTTCTACTTCGGGACCTACTTCCCGCCCGCGGCCCGGCACGGCATGCCCTCCTTCCGGCAGGTGCTCGATGGGGTGCGGCAGGCCTGGAGCGAGCGGCGCGACGAGGTGACCGAGGTCGCCGGGAAGATCGTGCGGGATCTCGCCGGGCGGGAGATCGGCTACGAGACCGCCCAGGTGCCTGGCGAGGAAGAACTCGCGCAGGCGCTGCTCGGGCTCACCCGGGAGTACGACCCGCAGCGCGGCGGATTCGGCGGGGCGCCGAAGTTCCCGCCGTCGATGGTCATCGAGTTCCTGCTCAGGCACCATGCGCGCACGGGGTCCGAGGGTGCGCTGCAGATGGCGCGGGACACCTGCGAGCGCATGGCCCGCGGCGGGATCTACGACCAGCTCGGCGGCGGCTTCGCCCGGTACTCGGTCGACCGCGACTGGGTCGTGCCGCACTTCGAGAAGATGCTCTACGACAATGCGCTGCTGTGCCGCGTCTACGCCCATCTCTGGCGCGCCACCGGCTCGGATCTGGCGCGCCGGGTGGCGCTGGAGACCGCCGACTTCATGGTGCGTGAACTGCGCACCACCGAGGGCGGGTTCGCCTCCGCGCTGGACGCCGACAGTGACGACGGGAGCGGTGCGCATGTCGAGGGCGCGTACTACGTGTGGACGCTCGAGCAGCTTCGTGACGTCCTCGGCGAAGATGCCCACCTCGCGGCGCATCACTTCGGGGTGACCGAGGAGGGGACCTTCGAGCACGGGCAGTCCGTTCTCCAACTGCCCCAGGATGAAGGTGTCTTCGATGCCGAGAAGGTCGCTTCCGTCAAGCGGCGACTGCTCGAGGCCCGTTCGTCGCGTCCCGCGCCCGGCCGGGACGACAAGGTCGTCGCCGCCTGGAACGGGCTCGCGATCGCCGCGCTCGCCGAGACCGGTGCCTACTTCGACCGGCCCGACCTGGTCGAGGCCGCGGTCGGCGCAGCCGATCTCCTCGTACGGCTGCATCTCGACGACCACGCGCGGCTGGCCCGGACCAGCCGGGACGGCCATGCCGGTGCCAACGCCGGGGTGCTGGAGGACTACGGCGATGTCGCCGAGGGATTCCTCGCGCTCGCGTCCGTCACCGGCGAGGGTGTCTGGCTGGAGTTCGCCGGGCTGCTCCTCGATCATGTGCTGGCTCGCTTCACGGACCCCGAGTCCGGCGCGCTGTACGACACGGCCGCCGACGCCGAGCGGCTCATCCGCCGGCCGCAGGACCCCACCGACAACGCCGTCCCGTCCGGCTGGACCGCCGCTGCGGGCGCCCTGCTGAGCTATGCCGCCCACACCGGGTCCGAGCCTCATCGCACCGCCGCGGAAAGGGCGTTGGGCGTGGTGAAGGTGCTCGGGCCGCGCGCTCCGCGGTTCGTCGGGTGGGGACTCGCCGTCGCGGAGGCCCTGCTCGACGGGCCCCGCGAGGTGGCCGTGGTCGGGCCCGATCCGACTGACAAGGCGACAAGGATCCTGCACCGTACGGCACTTCTGGGCGCTGCCCCCGGTGCGGTCGTCGCCGTCGGGACCACGGACAGTGACGAGTTCCCTCTGCTGGCCGACCGGCCGCTCGTCGACGGTGAACCGACCGCTTATGTCTGCCGTAACTTCACCTGCGATGCCCCGACGACCGACCCGGAGCGGCTGCGCACGGCGCTGAGCGGCTGAAACGTCCGGCGGAGCACGTTGCGCGGACTGCCGGAATCAGGCAGCCGTTCGGATGGATCCCGCTACCCGCACCGCCGTTACGAAACACGTTATTTATCGGAAGAGCGCCCCGGCTTCACGATTTCCCCCTAGTCTCTCCACAGTGCCGCGGCAGTGGTGACTCACTGTCGCGTCAGGGGGGGCATCTGGGGATCTGGGGGGGATCTTTTGCTGACGTCTGTCTTCATCGCTGCCGTTTCGCTGGCCCTGTTCTGGATGGCGGCCTTCACCCTGTGGTGGCAGATGCACGCGTGGCGCACGCCCGAGGTGCTGGCCTCCACCCGCTTCAGCAGACCCGACGGGGACGAGCACGTGTCCTTCTCGCTGCTGCTGCCGGCGCGCCATGAACAGGCCGTGCTCGACCACACCATCCAGCGGCTCCTCGAGTCCACGCACACCGACTTCGAGATCATCGTGATCGTCGGGCACGACGACCCCGAGACCACGGCGGTGGCCGAGCGCGCCGCCGGGCGCGACCCGCGCGTCCGTGTGGTCGTCGACACCCACGAGAAGAAGAACAAGCCGAAGGCCATGAACACGGCGCTGCCGCACTGCCGCGGCGACGTCGTCGGGGTCTTCGACGCCGAGGACCAGGTCCACCCCGAGCTGCTCGCCCACGTCGACCACGCCTTCCGGACCACCGGCGCCGATGTGGTCCAGGGCGGCGTCCAGCTCATCAACTTCCACTCCAGCTGGTACAGCCTGCGCAACTGCCTGGAGTACTTCTTCTGGTTCCGCTCCCGGCTGCATCTGCACGCGCAGAAGGGGTTCATCCCGCTCGGCGGCAACACCGTGTTCGTCCGGACCGGTGTGCTGCGGGAGGCCGACGGCTGGGACCCGCACTGCCTCGCCGAGGACTGCGACCTGGGGGTGCGCCTGTCCAGCGTCGGCAAGAAGGTCGTCGTCGCCTACGACTCCGACATGGTCACCCGCGAGGAGACGCCCGGCAGTCTCATGTCGCTCCTGAAGCAGCGCACCCGCTGGAACCAGGGCTTCCTCCAGGTCTACCGGAAGAAGGACTGGCGACAACTCCCGGGCTACGGGCAGCGGTTGCTCGCCCGCTACACCCTGATGACGCCGTTCCTGCAGGCCTTCTCCGGTGTGATCATCCCGCTCAACGCGGCCATCGCGCTCTTCCTCGACGTCCCCGTCGGGGTCGCGTTCCTCACCTTCCTGCCGCTCGTCACGGCCGCCGTCACCTTCGTCTTCGAGGTGGTCGGGCTGCACGACTTCGGCAAGCAGTACGGCCTGCGCGTCCGCCTGGTCCACTACGTGAAGCTCATCGTGGGCGGCCCCTTCTACCAGGTCCTCCTCGCGGGGGCCGCCGTGCGTGCCGTATGGCGTGAGCAACGCGGCCGGAACGACTGGGAGTTGACCACTCACGTCGGCGCGCACCTCACCGCGGCCGAGCCGATCCGAGAGGACGTTCCCGCGTGACCTCCACCCTCCCCGCGGTGACCGCTCCGAAGGTCCCCGCGCAGGACACACCTGTCCCTGAAACGCGTGCGACGGGCCGGACCACCCCGCCGGTACGCCTCCGCTCCTCCCGGCCCGACCTCCTGCTGTGCGGCGTCCTGCTCGCGGTGATCCTGGTCGTGCAGGGCTGGAACATCTCCGACTACCCGTCCCTCAGCGACGACGAGGGCACCTATCTCGCCCAGGCCTGGGCCGTCCAGGACGGCAGGGGCCTGGCCCACTACACCTACTGGTACGACCACCCGCCGCTCGGCTGGATCCAGATAGCCCTGCTGACCTGGATCCCGTCGGCGATCGACCCCGGTGCGATGACCGTGGGCACGATGCGCTTCGCGATGCTCGTGGTCAGCGGCGTCAGCGCCGTCCTGGTGTACGTCCTCGGCCGCCGGCTGTCCCTGCCCCGCTGGGCCGCCGGCCTTGGCATGGTTCTGTTCGGTCTTTCGCCGCTCTCCGTCGTCCTGCAGCGCGAGATCTTCCTCGACAACATCTCCGTGATGTGGCTCCTGCTCGCGTTCTGCCTCGCGGCGTCGCCAAGCCGGCATCTGTGGCACCACTTCGGCGCGGGACTCGCCGCCGCGGCGGGCGTGCTCACCAAGGAGACGATGCTCGTCGTCCTGCCCGCCCTGTTCGTCACCATGTGGCGGCACAGTCACCGCGACACCCGTAAGTTCGCGCTCACCGGCGCGGTCACCGCCTGTGCCCTGATCGGCTTCTCGTACCCCCTGTTCGCCCTGCTCAAGGGCGAGTTGCTGCCGGGCAGCGGCCATGTGTCGCTGTGGGACGGGATCACGTACCAGATGTCCCGGCCCGGTTCGGGCTTCATCCTCGACACCTCGTCCGGGTCGTACGGCGTGCTTCACTCGTGGCTCTACTACGACCGTGTCCTGCCCCTCGGCGGCCTCGCCGGGGCGCTCCTGCTCCTGGCCACCTGGCGCTGGTCGGTCACCGCCCGCGCGCTCGCCGGGCCCGCCCTGACCGTGGCGGTCCTGGCCGCGGTCGCGATGCGGCCGAACGGCTATCTGCCCGCCATGTACGTGATCGGCGCCCTGCCCTTCCTGGCCCTGGTCCTCGCCGGGGGCGCCGCCTCTGTCGCCCACCTCGTGCTGCGCAGGCGGCGGGCGGCGAGCGAGCGGCGGTATGTCACGGGCGGCCGGTACGCACTTGCCGCGGTGCTCGCCGTCGCCGCGGGCGCCTATGTCGTCCCGCACTGGTACGACGGTGACCGCACCGCCGTCACCGTCGACGCCAACAAGCCCTATCGGCAGGCCTCGACGTGGCTCAGCACCGAGGTCGACGACCCGCAGGACACCCGTGTCCTCGTCGACGACGCCCTCTGGCTGGACCTCGTGCACGCCGGGTACCGGCCCGGACTCGGCGCCATCTGGTTCTACAAGGCCGACCTCGACCCCGCGGTCACGAAGACCATGCCGCACGGCTGGAAGGACCTCGACTACGTCGTCGCCTCGCCGACGGTACGGCGCGACGCGCGCGACCTGCCCAATGTCCGGGCAGCGATCCAGCACTCGACACCGGTGGCGACCTTCGGCGCCGGGGACGACCGCATCGAGATCCGGCACATCGAGACAGCCACCGCGGGAGGCCGGCGATGAGCAGCCACGAGTACGCCGTCCCGGACGAGCTGCGCGATCCGGTCGTCCGGGCCGCCAACGCGGGTGTGCCGGAGGGGCGCGCCGGTGTCGAGGTGGCGAACGCGCGGAGGCCCGAAGGGCTGAGCACGATCGCCGCCTCGGCACCGGCTGGAGCGCCCCGGAGGCGAAGCGAGCCATTGAACGCAGTGCCTGAGCCCGGCGCCGTCACCGTTGTCGTGCCCACCTTCAACGAGTCCGCGAACATCCGCCAACTGCTGCACCGGATCACGGAGTCGGTGCCGTCCCGGCTGCCCTGCGAGGTCGTCTTCGTGGACGACTCCACCGATGACACGCCCGAGGTGATCCGGCAGGCGGCGCAGGACTGCCCGTTCCCCGTGGCCGTGCTGCACCGCGAGGAGCCGGTGGGCGGGCTCGGCGGGGCGGTCGTCGAGGGGATGAAGGCGGCGGGTTCCGAGTGGATCGTCGTCATGGACGGCGACTGCCAGCATCCGCCGTCCCTGGTACCGGAGCTGGTCGCCACGGGTGAGCGGGCGAAGGCCGGGCTCGTGGTCGCCTCCCGGTACATCAAGGGCGGCAGCCGCGCCGGGCTCGCCGGCAGCTACCGCGTGGCCGTCTCGCGCGGCGCGACCTGGCTGACCAAGTCCCTGTTCCCGCGCCGGCTGCACGGCATCAGCGATCCGATGAGCGGCTTCTTCGCGATCCGGCGCAGCGCGGTCACGGCGGAGGTGCTGAAGCCGCTCGGCTACAAGATCCTCCTCGAACTCGCCGTACGGAGCAGGCCCCGCCGGGTCGCCGAGGTGCCGTTCGTCTTCCAGGACCGGTTCGCCGGGGAGTCCAAGTCGACCGCGAAGGAGGGTTTCCGCTTCCTGCGCCATCTGGTCGGCCTGCGCACCTCCTCGCCCGTCGCCCGGATGGTCGCCTTCGGTCTGATCGGCGCGTCGGGCTTCGTGCCGAACCTGGTCGGCCTGTGGGCGCTGACCGCGCTCGGTACGCACTACGTCCCCGCCGAGATCCTCGCCAACCAGCTCGGCGTCGCCTGGAACTTCCTGCTCATCGAGCACCTGCTGTTCCGCGACCGGCGCATGCACCGCCGCTGGTGGGACCGCGCGGGCCGGTTCACGCTGCTGGCCAACGCCGACCTGGTGCTGCGTATCCCGCTGATCGCCCTGCTCGTCGGCCGGTTCGGGATGGGCGCCCTGTCGTCCACCGCGCTCGCGCTGGTGACGACGTTCGTCCTGCGCTTCGTGGCGACCGAGGCGCTGGTGTACCTCCCGTGCCGCCGCCCGATGAAGCAGCGTTCGCACTGCAGCTAGGAGAGCCGTGTGACCAAGTACCGCAGAAGAACCGCGCTGGCCGGGGTGGGGGCCCTGACCGCCGGTCTGCTCCTCACCTCACCCCAGTCCGCGGAGGCCGCCAATCTCATCAAGAACGCGAGCTTCGAGACGGCGGGACCGGACGACATGCCGTACTGCTGGGAGAAGTCCGGCTGGGGCGACAACGACTTCGGCTTCGAGACGACGGCCGACGCCCACTCCGGCACCAGGGCCATGAAGGTCACGCTCACCCGCCGGGTCGACGGTGACCGCAAGGCACTGATCACCGAGTCGGCGGAGTGCGCGCCGGTGGTGTCGGCGGGCAAGCAGTACGACCTGTCGCTCTGGTACAAGTCGACCACGCCGGACACGTCGGTCACCCTGTTCCGGCACGACGCGACGGCGGGCTGGCAGTACTGGACCGATCTCAAGACCCTGGACATGGCGGCGAGTTGGACCCGGGCGAGCGTCCGTACGCCGGAGGTCCCGGCCGGCACCGACCGCATAACCTGGGGCGTCTCGGTGTACGGCACCGGGTCGGCTACCACCGACGACTACAGCATGGAGCAGGTCCCGGACACGCTTCCACCCGCCCAGTGCACCGGCACGAACGATCAGTGCGCGAACGGCAGTTGGTCGGTGCTGCCGACGCAGAACCCGGTCCGCTCCATGCACTCCGTCGTCCTCAACAACGGCAAGGTGCTGCTGATCGCCGGGTCCGGCAACAGCGAGGAGCAGTTCGCCACCGGGACGTTCACCAGCGCCGTCTACGACCCGGCGAAGGGCACCTACAAGGTGATCCCCACGCCGAAGGACATGTTCTGCGCCGGGCACGTCCAGCTCCAGGACGGACGGGTGCTGGTGATGAGCGGCAACCTGGCCTATCCCTCGGCGGACGGCTCGCACGGCTACGAGGGCTTCAAGGACTCGTACATCTTCGACCCGGCCACCGAGACGTACAGCAAGACCAACGACCTCAACGACGGCCACTGGTACCCCTCGGCGACCGAGCTGGGCAACGGTGACGTCATCTCCTTCGGCGGGCTGCGCGAGGACTCGACCGGTTCGGTCACCGCCGAGCTGTGGTCGGACGCGCAGCAGCAGTGGCTTCCGCTGTGGCAGGTCAACCAGACCTGGTCGTACTGGGGGCTGTACCCGTCGATGATCCTGATGCAGGACGGCCGCCTCTTCTACTCGGGCAGCCATGTCTTCGGCAACAACATCCCGGGCACCGGCAGCGCGATCTACGACTACGGCGCCAACACGATCACGCAGATCCCGGGCTTGCAGAACAAGGACGAGCGGGACCAGTCGGCCAGCGTGCTGCTGCCCCCGGCGCAGGACCAGCGGGTCCTCACGATCGGCGGCGGCAACATCGACTCCAACCCGGACGCGAACCGGCTGACCGACGTCATCGACCTCAAGGACGCCGACCCCTCGTACGTCGCCGGGCCCCCGCTCCCGCAGGGCACCGTCGACCTGGGCAACGGCCCCCAGCCGGAGACCGGCAACCAGGGCAAGATGTACGTCTCCGCCGTGCTGTTGCCCGACGGCACGGTCCTGGAGACGGGCGGCGCGCTCCACAACCGCGCCAACCCGGTGTACGAGTCGTCGATCTACGACCCGCAGGCCGGCACCTTCGACCCGGTGGCCGCCGACCCCGAGGCCCGCGGCTACCACTCGTCCTCGTTCCTGCTGCCCGACGGCCGGGTGATGTCGACCGGCGACAACCCGGGCAACGGCACCTGGAACCACAACGTGTCGATCTACACCCCGCCCTACCTCTACAAGGGCACCCGGCCGGCGATCACCTCGGTCATCGACAGCGAGTGGACCTACGGCGACACGCAGCGGATCACGGTCGACCGGCCCATCGCCAAGGCCGAGCTGATCCGCCCGGCCGCGGTCACCCACTCCTCCGACCCGAACCAGCGCTTCGTCGACCTGCCGCTGACCGTCGACGGCAACAACGTCGACCTCAACGTGACGAGCAACCCCAACCTGGCCCCGCCCGGCTGGTACATGCTCTTCGCGGTCGACTCCAACGGGGTTCCGTCGGTGGCGAAGTGGGTGCACCTCCAGGGCCCGGCCGCGCTGAGCGCCGCCGACGCCTCGGCCCACGTCCATTCCTTCGCGAACTCCCCGGAGGGCAAGGTCTCCGAGCCCGGCAGGAAGAAGACGTCGCAGAAGGTGAGCACCACGATCTCCGGCTGCGACCGTCACTACGGCTCGGCCAACGTGTGCGTGCCGACCGTCTTCCCGTCCCAGGTGAAGAAGACGACGGCGGCCCGCTGCACCTGGCTCGCGCAGAACGACTACGGCCGGCTCGAGGTCAACGGCACGGACGACCCACTGCGCCTGGACCCGGACAAGGACGGAATCGCCTGTGGAAAGGGCGATGTGGCGAAGCGTTAGTTCTTGGTCGCGAACTCCGCCAGGGCGCGTACCACGATGGCCTCCAGCTGCTCGTGGTGCGCGCCCTTCCAGTACGCGCGGCCGCACGCGGTGCACTGCGCGAAGACGTCGTACGACCGCTGCGTGCCGCCCTTGAGCTGGTCGGCCACCTCGTCCTTGGTGGCGTCCTTCAGCACTCCGTTGCACGCGGTGCAGCGGGTCCAGGGACGCAGCTCGGGGGTGAACCGGTCGAGGACGTCGCGGAGTTGGTCGTCGGGGCTGGTGCTGTAGACATAGCCGCCCGCCCACAGTTCGCGGCGGCGCAGCAGGCCGCGGTCGCGGCTGAGCATGACCCGCTTCTCGGCGGCCGAGCGGGCGGCGAGGGCCGGGTCGCCGATGTCCGTCGACTCGTACGCCGTGTCCACCCCGAGCAGCCGCAGCCTGCGGGCGAGCGTGCCGAGGTGGACGTCGAGCAGGAACCGCAGGGGTGCGCCGGGCACCCGTTGGGGGCGCTCGACGGAGCGGACCTCCACCGAGTCGCCCGCGACGGGGACGTACGACGTCGGCACCTCGCGGCCGTCGACCCACAGCGATCCGACCTCGGTCAGCGGGACACCGACGGACTCGACGACATGGCCGAGCGTGGAGACGCCGTCGGTGGCGAGCGCGGTGGCGCCCCGGCGCCGCCCGTTCGGGACGAAGAGGGCCAGGTCGGGTGCGAACCGCACATGGATCTCGGGACCGTTCACCCGGCCAGGATGGCACGGGAAGAGCCGCCGGGGCTCAGGGATTTTCGGTGGGCAGGCCCTGCCCCAGGACGTCCAGGGCCCGGTCCACGAGATCGCTCAGCTCGCCCTGGAAGTCGTTCTCTGCCCAGTACAGGGAGACCTCCATCAGGCCGCCGATGAGGGACATCGCGTAGACGCGCACCTCGAGGCCGTCCGGGTCCAGGCCGGTGCGCTCGGCGATGGCCCCGCGGAGCAGCCGCCCGGTCTCCGACATGCTCTCGAACATCCGGGAGCGGACTGCGGGGACCTGGACCCCGAGGTGCGTCCGCAGGCGGAGCACCTCGGGGTCCTCCTCCTGGCTCGCCGCGAGGGCCCTGCGCATGATGTGGCGCAGCGAGTCCATCCACGGCTCGTCGGCGGGCCGTGTGCGCAGCTCCTCGAGCATCAGCGGGTCGTACTCGTCCGTGAGGACGATGTCCTCCTTGGTGGGGAAATACCGGAAGACGGTCGACGGCGACACCTCCGCCCGCTCGGCGATCTGCTCGATCGTCGTGGCGTCGTACCCCTGCTCCCTGATCAGCTCGTACGTCGCGGTGCGGATCGCCTCGCGGGTCTTGATCTTCTTGCGTTCCCGCAGGCCCAGCCGGGGGCCGTCGGTGGGGGAGAGGGGGGAGCGTGCGGCCGTCATGGGGTTCATTGTCGGGCATCCGCCACGGGTGAGACCACGTCGGGGGCGTCGCCGTCCGCGGGCCGCTCGGGCGCCCCGCTCGGCAGGAAGGCCGCCGCCAGCAGCGCGGCGACCAGGGCGGTGACACCGCACACCAGCAGGGTGACGCCCATGCCGTGGACGTACGCGCTGTTCGCGGAGGCCACCAGGTGCGCCGAGCCCAGCTTGTCGCCGATCAGGTGCGCGGCGACCACGGAGTCCCCGGCGGTGTCGGCGGCCCGCGTGGGCAGCCCCGTTACGTCGAGGCGGTCGCGGAAGACGCCGGCGAGGAGGCTGCCCAGCAGGGCGATGCCGATCGCGGCGCCGACCTGGCGCAGCGTCATCAGCAGCCCCGACCCGCTGCCGGCCCGGTCGCGGGGCAGGGCGGCGAGGGCGCCGTCCATCGCGGGCACGACGGAGAAACCGAAGCCGACGCCTGCGATGGAGAGCCACAGCGCGGTGAAGCCGTAGCCGGAGTCCACCGTCGTACGGCTGCCGAGCAGCGCGGCGAAGGCGAGCACCACCAGGCCCATGCTCACCACGGCCCGCGGTCCGAACCGCGCGACGACCGGCTGCCCGGCCCGGGCGGCGACCAGCAGCCCGCCCATCATCGGCAGCAGCCGTACCCCGGTGCCCAGGGCGTCATGGCCGAGGACGGCCTGGAGATACGGGGGCAGCAGGAACAGCAGGCCGGACAGTACGAACATCACCAGGGTCGCGGCGAGTGTGTTGAACAGGAAGCCGCGGTGGGCGAGCAGTGTCATGTCGAGCATGGGGTGTGCGGCCTGGCGTTCGCGCAGCACCAGGGTGGCGAGCAGCACCACGGCCGCGCCGAACATGGCCAGGACGAGCGCGTCGCCCCAGCCGCGGTCGGGGGCCTCGATGATCGCGTAGACGAGGGCGCCGAGCCCGGCCGCGGTGAGCGCCGCGGACAGGACGTCGACCTTGGGGGAGGCGGGGTCGCTGGTCTCCGGGAGCAGGAACACGCAGGCGGCGATGCCGATCGCGGCCATCGGGACGTTGACCAGGAAGACCGAGCCCCACCAGAAGTGGTTCAGCAGCCAGCCGCCGATGATCGGGCCGAGCGGCAGGCCGAGCGCGGAGGCGGCGGAGATGATGCCGACGGCCTTGGTGCGCTCGTCGGGTCCGAAGAGCGAGGGCAGCACGGAGAGCGCGAGAGGGGTGACCAGTGCGCCCCCCACGCCCATGAACGCCCGCGCCGCGACGACCCAGTTGACGTCTCCCGCCAGCGCGCCCACCAGCGAACCGGCGAGGAAGAGCGTGAGCCCGGCGATCAGCATCCGGCGCCGGCCGAACCGGTCGCCGATGAGACCCGCGGGCAGCATCAGCGCGGCGAAGACGACGACGTACGCGTCCGCCATCCACTGCTGTTCGCCCGTGGTGGCGCCGAGATCACCGGCCATGGTCGGCAGCGCCACGTTGAGGATCGTCAAGTCGAAACCGAGCGTGAGCATGCTCGCGACCAGGGCCCCGAGGGCCCACCACCGGCGCCGGTCAGGGTGCGCACCCTGAGCTTGATTGACAGTAACCATGAAATGAAAGTAACCCGCAAAAGATGGCGTCCGTCAATGGGGATACGCTGTCAGGGCATGAAAAACGGCCACGGCTGGGGCGCCGTGGCCGGAAAGGAGCTGGTCGGACCGGTTACGCGTGCTGGTACGCCACCAGAGAGATGCCGACGTAGTGGACGACGAAGGCGGCCAGGGTGAAGGAGTGGAACACCTCGTGGAAGCCGAACCAGCGCGGTGACGGGTTGGGTCGCTTGATGCCGTAGATCACGCCACCCGCGCTGTAGAGGAGACCGCCCACGATCACCAGGACCAGGACCGCGATGCCGCCGGTGCGCATGAAGTCCGGCAGGAAGAAGACGGCCGCCCAGCCCATCGCGATGTAGCAGGGGGTGTAGAGCCAGCGCGGGGCGCCGACCCAGAAGACGCGGAAGACGATGCCCGCGGCCGCGGCGGCCCAGATGCCCCACAGCAGCCACTGCCCCTTCGCGCCGGGCAGGAGCAGCATCGTCAGCGGGGTGTAGGTGCCCGCGATGATCAGGAAGATGTTGGCGTGGTCGAGGCGGCGCAGGACGCCGTCCATCCGCGGGCTCCAGTTGCCCCGGTGGTAGAGGGCGCTCACGCCGAAGAGCAGGCAGGCGGTCAGGACGTAGATCCCGCAGGCGATCCGGCCCCGGGGTGAGTCGGCCAGGGCGGTGAGGACCAGGCCCGCGACGAGGACGGCCGGGAACATGCCGAGATGCAGCCAGCCGCGGAGCTTGGGCTTGACATGGTGCGACAGGGAGTGCGCGACGGATTCGCGGGCGGCGGCCGGCGGCTCCGTGGGCGCGTCGGGGGCGGACGCAGTCATGTCCGGCATCGTACCTACGGAACCGTAAGTTGCGGATGAATGCGGCTGGACGGGCCCTCGACCGCGGCCATCCTCTCATGCGGCGACGGCAAAAAGACCTTCAGGCGAACGCTGTGTGCACGCAAAGAAGCGCAGACAGGGGCCGTGATCGTGGGCTTCCTCACGCCGCTCACCTGTGAGGTCCTCTGGACATATGGGCGACGGAATCGGATGATCAGATGAGTGCGGGCGGCACCGGATGAGCGCACAACAGCGTCCGGGCCGCAGCCCCCACGGGGCAACGAAGTGCATAACAGGACAAAATCCCTCACTTAGGAGCAACCGTGGCGCGCGACATCGCGGCTCCCCCCGTCGTTCCCACCCAGCACCAGGAACTGATCTCCTGGGTCAAAGAGATCGCCGAACTGACGCAGCCGGACAACGTGGTCTGGTGCGACGGATCCGAGGTCGAGTACGAGCGCCTGTGCGAGGAGCTCGTCGCCAAGGGCACCTTCAAGAAACTCGATCCGGTCAAGCGCCCCCACTCCTTCTACGCGGCCTCCGACCCGACCGACGTCGCGCGCGTCGAGGACCGCACCTTCATCTGCTCGGAGAAGGAGGAGGACGCGGGCCCCACCAACCACTGGATGGCCCCCGCCGAGATGCGCGAGGTCTTCACGGGCGACAAGGGCGTCTTCCGGGGCTCGATGCGCGGCCGGACCATGTACGTCGTCCCGTTCTGCATGGGCCCGCTCGGCTCGAAGCTCTCCGCGATCGGCGTCGAGATCACCGACTCCGCCTACGTCGCCGCCTCGATGCGCACGATGACGCGCATGGGCCAGGCAGTCCTGGACGAGCTGGGCTCCGACGGCTTCTTCGTGAAGGCCGTGCACTCGGTCGGCGCCCCGCTCGCGGAGGGCGAGGCGGACGTGCCGTGGCCGTGCAACACGACCAAGTACATCTCGCACTTCCCCGAGACGCGCGAGATCTGGTCCTACGGCTCCGGCTACGGCGGCAACGCCCTGCTCGGCAAGAAGTGCTACGCCCTGCGCATAGCCTCCGTGATGGCGCGCGACGAGGGCTGGCTCGCCGAACACATGCTGATCCTCAAGCTCACCCCGCCCACCGGTGAGTCCAAGTACGTCGCCGCCGCCTTCCCGAGCGCCTGCGGCAAGACGAACCTCGCCATGCTCGAGCCCACGGTCTCCGGCTGGACGGTGGAGACGATCGGCGACGACATCGCGTGGATGCGCTTCGGCGCGGACGGCCGGCTGTACGCCATCAACCCCGAAGCCGGCTTCTTCGGCGTCGCGCCCGGCACCGGTGAGCACACCAACGCCAACGCGATGAAGACGCTGTGGGGCAACGCCGTCTTCACCAACGTCGCCCTCACCGACGACGGCGACATCTGGTGGGAGGGCATGACGGAGGAGACCCCGGCCCACCTCACCGACTGGCGCGGCAACGACTGGACGCCGGAGTCCGAGACCCCGGCCGCCCACCCCAACGCCCGCTTCACCGTGCCCGCCGCGCAGTGCCCGATCATCGCGCCCGAGTGGGAGGACCCCAAGGGCGTTCCGATCTCGGCGATCCTCTTCGGCGGTCGCCGCGCCACCGCCGTACCGCTGGTGACGGAGTCCTTCGACTGGAACCACGGTGTGTTCCTCGGCGCCAACGTGGCCTCCGAGAAGACCGCCGCAGCCGAGGGCAAGGTCGGCGAGCTGCGCCGCGACCCCTTCGCGATGCTGCCGTTCTGCGGCTACAACATGGGCGACTACATGGCGCACTGGATCGACGTGGCCAAGGACAAGGACCGGTCCCAGCTGCCGAAGATCTACTACGTCAACTGGTTCCGCAAGAACGACGACGGCAAGTTCGTCTGGCCCGGGTTCGGCGAGAACAGCCGCGTCCTGAAGTGGATCGTGGAGCGCCTGGAGGGCAAGGCCGAGGGCGTCGAGACGCCGATCGGTGTCCTGCCGACGCGGGCGGCCCTCGACACCAACGGCCTCGAACTCTCCGACTCCGACCTCGACCTCCTGCTCACGGTCGACAAGGAGATCTGGCGCGAGGAGGCCGCCCTGGTCCCCGAACACCTCAACACCTTCGGCGACCACACGCCCAAGGAGCTGTGGGACGAGTACCGGGCCCTCGTCCAGCGCCTGGGCTGACGCCCCCGCAGGACTCCGCGGCCGGTCGACTGCCCTGACCAGCGATCGTCACGGCCGGCCGCGGTGCACACCGGCGAGGCCCCGCACAACGGCGTGCGGGGCTGTGGGTCTGTCGCCGTCCACCCCGTCCGCCCCGACGGAAACGGCCGGCGGCAGACCCTCGCCCGCGCCCCCTTGATCACGGATCTTCACGGACCGACAAGCTCGGTACCTGCACGAGGCGTCCAGGACCTCGGTGACGGTCCACGTCACGCGCTGATCCCGCCGCTCCCGCCCCGCTCCTCCAGATAGCGGGTGTGGGTTTCCTGGCGCCGGGCCTCGGTCTCCCGCAGGTCCGCCGCCAGCCGCTCGGCCTCGTCCCGCAGCAGGCCCAACTGGCGCTCCAGATGGCGCTCCGGGGGCTCCTGGCCCGGAGTGAGCCGGGTCCACCAGCGGGTCCGGACGAAGGTGTCGACCGCCTCCGGCAGGTCCTGCCGCACGACCCGGGAGAGCGTGTGCACACCCTCCGGGTCCTGGGCGAGCAGCTCGGCGCCCCAGCCGGGGTCGAGCAGGGCGGCCAGCAGGTCGGTCAGCTCGGTGAGCCGGCCCGCGGCGGCAGGCGGCAGCTCGACGTCGGCGAGGTAGCCGCCCAGTTTCCCGAAGTCGTCCCGTACGGCGTCCAGTTGGGCGGAAGGATCGGGGAAGTCGGGCAGCGGCGGGCGTTCCGGCGGGGCGATCAGCGCGCCCGCGCCGTACAGCCCCGCCACAACGACGGGCCAGTACGGGCCCGCGACTCCCACGAAGGTCAGCGCCAGGCCGGCCAGTCCGCAGGCGGCGCCCGTCAGGTTCTTGCGGGACTCCAGATAGCCCAGGACCTTACTGGTAGCCACGGATCTCCTCGAAGGCGCCGTCGAGCGAGCCCTGCCGGGCGTCGAAGAGGCGGCCGCCGGTCAGGTCGGCGATGTGCGCGAGCTCGGCCCGGTCGGAGTCGCCGAAGAGGATGGGGAACACCGGGGTCTCCCGCTCGGCCGGGGCGAGTCCTCGGTAGAACGCGTCGAAGTCCCCGGCCTTCGCGCCCGTGGTGTTCTCGCCGTCCGTCATCAGCACGATCGACGTGAACGTGTCCTTGCCGCCGCCCAGATGCTCGTACGCCTTCTCCAGCGACGTGTAGATGGCGGTGTCCCCGTCCGCCGTGAGCGCATCGGTGTCCTTGCGGATCGCGGTGAGGCCGCTCTGCGGGTCGGCCGGGCTGACGACGTGGGTGCGGACGCTCTTCACATCCGAGCCGAACGGCATCAGCGTGACCTCCTCGCGCTGCCGGAAGTCCCCGGTCAGCCCGATGAGCGCCTTCTTCAGCCGGTCGAGGCGGTCGCCCCGCATCGAGCCCGAGGTGTCGAGGACGTACACCGTGCGCGAGGGCCGACGCAGCTTGTTCTCGTACGAGTCGAGCAGCCCGTCGGCGACCGAACGGCTGCCGGGGAACGGGAGTTCACGCCGCCGGCCGGTGTCCAGGCCGGCCGCGGGCCGCACCGACGGGACGACCGGGCGGCGGTAGGTGCGCTCGGTGATCAGCTTCTGCACGGCGTCGGAGCGCAGCGCCTCGGTCAGCCTGCGCACCTGCTCGCGGGTGCCGGCGCTGCTGGCGGCGAGGGTGGAGACCGGGTAGTCGGCGGTGACCACGCCGTCCTTGGGGCGGATCACGGTGAGGCCGTCGATCTGCTTGAGGACGGACTCGTAGTTGAGTAGCGCGTCGACGTTGCCGCGCCGCACGTACGCCTGCGCCAGCCAGCCCGAGGAACCGGAGGTCAGTTTCTGCCCCTTGAAGAACTCCTTCAGTCTCGGCGTCGCCTTCGTCACGTCCGCGTCGGTGAGCGCGGACTGGGCGCCGGACAGCGCGGAGGCCACCGAGACCAGCGTGGAGAAACCGGAGTTGGAGCGCGCCGGATCGGTCATGCCGTACGTCAGCTCGCCGTCCTGGACGGCCTGCTCGATCCGGGACCAGGTGACGTCCTCGGGCTTCCAGTGCAGCCGGGCGACCGCGTCCGTCCTGACGCCGATGGCGACCGGGCTCGACATCACCGGCGTCTCGGACACGATCTTCTTCGCGGCGTCCGGGCGCAGCCGCAGATAGTCGTTCGACGACAGCCACAGGGCGTCGTACGCCTGGTCGGCCCCGCCCTTCGCCACCAGGTCGACGGCGTCGAGGGTGCCCATGTAGGTGGGCTTGACCGTGATGCCGGTGTCCTTCCGGACCTGGTCCAGGACGGGCGTCATGTCGCTCAGCTCGCTGGAGGCGAGGACGCGCAGGGTGCCGGGCACGGGCGCGGTGGCCTCCGGCTTGTCGCCGTGGTCCTGGGTGGAGGTGCAGGCGGTCAGCAGGGCGGCGGTCGCCGCGAGGACGGCGAGGCGTCGTCTCACGCCAGGCCTCCGTCCAGGGCGCCGCGCGAGCGGCTGCGCTCCAAGTAGGCGCTGGCGTTCTGGAGTTCGGCGGTGAGGTTCTCGACGGTCGCTGCCATCGCCTCGGTCGCCTGCACCTTGTACGTGTCGATCGCGTCCAGCGTCCGGTAGATCTGCTGGAAGGCGGTGCGCAGCGTCTCGGCGCCCACGGCCGGGTCGGCGGCGATGCGCTGGATCTCCCCGCTCTGCGTGGCGAGCATCTCCGCGTTGCCGCGGATCAGCTCCTCGGTCGTCCCGCGCAGGGCGTTGACCTGCTCGATGACCTTCTTCTGGTTGTCGAGCGCGGAGGCCAGCATCACCGAGATGCGCAGCGCCGAGACGGTCGTCGTGGCCGCCCGGTCGACGCCCTTGATCAGCTCGTCGTTGTTGCGGCGTACGACGTCCATGGCGAGGTAGCCCTGCGCGCACACCGCGAGCTGGGTGAGCAGGTCCTGGTGCTTCTGCCGGACCGGGAAGAGCACGTCCGCGCGCAGACTGTCGGCCTGCTGCGGATCGCCCGCCTCCACCCCGGCCACGTGCTGCTCGACCGCCTTGTCCAGCGCCTCGGTCAGCACGACGTACTCCTGGAGCTTGCCCATGGTCTCCCACAGACGCACCCGCTCGGTCTGCAGCGCCGCGTTGTCGCGCCGCAGTTCGTCCTGACCGCCGCGCAGTGAACCCACGATCTTGTTCAACGTGCCCTGCGCGGAGGCGTACTTGGCCACGTGGTCGCGCAGCTTGTTGCCGCCCGGCAGCTTGGACAGGAACTTGCGCCCCTTGCCCGCGGGCAGATCGCGCGGGTCCAGGTCCTCGACCACCCGCCGCAGTTCGACGAGCGATCCGGCGACCTTGGCCTGCGCGTCCCCGCCCTTGCTCGGCAGGCTGCGCACCGTGCGCTCCAGCATCCGGTTGGACTGCTGGGACGCGGTCCGCATCTCGCCGGCCCCGAGGGCCGTGATCTCGCCGACCTTGCCCGCGAACTCGGGAGAGCGGGCGTCGAGGGCGGCAAGCCCCTGGACGTACTCGGAGGCCTTGCGCGCCATGTCCGTGCGCACGCTGTCGTCGACCGGCACGAGACCGCCCGCCTTCTCCTTCGGCACGGGTGCGACGGCCTCGGGCGGCGTCAGCGTGAACACGTCGTCCCCGCTCAGCGTGTGCCCACTGGTGTTCTGACTGATGTTGTAACTGGTCATTCGTGCTGTCCCCCCGTCATCCACGCGCCCGGCGCGCCATCTCGTGCAGCACCGCGGAGGTGGGCACGGGTGCCTGCCGGACACCGGTCAGCGTCTGGTTGAGGTACGAGGTGTAGGGCGCGGTCGCCGCCGTGAACTCGGCCGCGTCGCCCTGCGGCCGGAACCCGTGCCGCACGGCCAGCCGGCGCAACGCCGGGTCCGTGGACAGGAGCTCACCGAGGTCGCGGCCGGTCTGGGTGAGCGGTACGACGGTGTGGTCGCTGGTGGCGGTGTTGTCCGGGTAGAGGACGGTCAGGTCTCCGGGGTCCTGCTTGCCGATGAGCAGCGAGGCGACCTGGGACTCGTACACCAGGACCAGCGGATTTCCGGCACCGCTGACGAAGTCCCGGAAGGGCGCGTCCGAGCTGGACTGCTGGGCGCCCTGGACACTGATCAGCTTGCGCATCAGCGGGGCGGTGCGGTCCACGTCGGCGTTGCTCGCCACCACCTTGCCGCCCTGCGCCACGTAGGAGGCGGCGGCGAGGTACAGGGCGCCCGAGTTGGAGGTCTCGGGGTCGGTGCTGGCGATGTAGACCGTGCCGGCCAACTCCCCGTACTTGCCGCTCCCCTTGAGCTGCTGCCAGGTCCGGTCGTGCCGGGCCGCGTCGAGGTACGCGCTCATCTTGAGCACGCCCCGGTGCTGGTCCACCGTGGTCAGTCCGTTCGCCGCCAGCACCTGGGCGGCGCTGCGGTGGGCGACCACGACGAGCGGGGAGTAGAAGGGCCTCGGGAGCGGCTGCCGCACGTGGTATTTGGCGGCGATCGCGTCCGCGGGTGCCTGGCTGGAGGGGAACGCGAGGTCGAACCCCTTGAGGTCGAGCCCCTCCATCGCCCAGGACCCGGAGGTCTCGGTCTTCACGGTGTAGCCCTTGGCGGCGAGGGCCTTCACCACGTCCGGATCGGCGAAGAAGTCGGCCTTCTCCGAACCGATCACCGCGCGCACGGTCTTCGTTGCCGTGCCCTTGTCCCCGTCTTGCCGGCCTGCGACGACGGCAGCCACCACTCCGCCGATCAGCAACACCGCGAGGACGATGCCTGCGATACGTCTCACGCGGTGGAGAGTGCTCCCGGAACCCAACATTCCCGGCCGAGCAAAGTGAACGGAGGGTGTCGGACCGATCCCGTTATGCAACGGGAATCAACCACTCCGCTTGCCGCACCCCGGGCATGGCAACCCGGTCCGCGCGTCGCTGCGGGTGCGCGCGGACCGGGGCCGATCGGGGAACCCCCGCAGGGGCTAGTGGGCCGGACTGAGTTCCTTCCGCTCGGCCAGCGCGGCGGCGTGTGCGTCCATGCGTTCGGCCGACAGGATCGCCGCCGCCGTGTCGGCGCGGGACGCCGCGACGACGAGGGCGCGCCCGGCCAGCGCATGGGCCCGCCGGTGCAGGGCCGCGGTGTGCGGCACGCTCGCCGTGCCGGACGCGCGGACCGGCGCACGGCCTTCCCGCAGCCGGGTCACCTGCTCGGTGAGCCGCGCCGCCGCCGCGTCCAGATCGGACGACGGCTCCAGCGCACGCAGCTCGTCGGTCACGGCGAGCAGCGCCGCGAGGTGTCCCGCGAGCTGGATGTCCAGCTCCTCCTCGCGCGACCGGTGGGGAAAGTCGGAGGTGGTGCCGGCCATCGTGCTGTGGACCGACTTGGTGCGGATCGGTTCGTACATGGGAGATGGCCCTCCTGTGCTCTGACAGGAAGCCATCCTAGCTTAGATTCTGTCTAAAGTTGACTCGGTCACGGAACGGGGTCCCGCGGCTACGGTTGGCCGTATCCGTCCAGGAACGACCCGATTCGTGTGACCGCGTCCCTCAGGTCCCCGGCCGTCGGCAGCGTCACCACCCGGAAGTGGTCCGGCTCCGGCCAGTTGAAGCCGGTGCCGTGGACGACCATGATCTTCTCCTGGCGCAGCAGGTCCAGGACCATCTGCCGGTCGTCCCTGATCTTGAAGACCTGCGGGTCCAGGCGGGGGAAGAGGTACAGCGCCCCCTTCGGCCGTACGCACGTCACCCCGGGGATCTGGGTCAGGAGGTCGTACGCGACGTCCATCTGCTCCTTCAGTCGCCCGCCCGGCAGCACCAGTTCGTTGATCGACTGACGTCCGCTCAGCGCGGCCACGACCCCGTGCTGGCCCGGCATGTTCGCGCACAGCCGCATGTTCGCCAGGATCGTGAGGCCCTCGATGTAGGAGTCGGCGTGCGCGCGCGGGCCGGAGATCGACATCCAGCCCACCCGGTAGCCCGCCACCCGGTACGCCTTCGACATGCCGTTGAAGGTGAGGGTCAGCAGGTCCGGGGCGACCTTGGCGGTCGGGGTGTGGGTGGCGTCGTCGTAGAGGATCTTGTCGTAGATCTCGTCCGAGCAGACCAGCAGGTTGTGCCGGCGGGCGATGTCGGTGAGCCCCTTGAGCACCGCCTCGTCGTAGACCGCGCCCGTCGGGTTGTTCGGGTTGATGATGACGAGCGCCTTCGTGCGGTCGGTGACCTTGCGCTCGATGTCGGCGAGGTCGGGCATCCAGTCGGACTGCTCGTCGCAGCGGTAGTGCACCGCCGTACCGCCGGACAGGGAGACCGCGGCCGTCCACAGCGGGTAGTCCGGCGCCGGGACGAGAACCTCGTCGCCGTCGTCCAGCAGGCCCTGCATCGCCATCACGATCAGTTCGGAGACGCCGTTGCCGATGAAGACGTGCTCGACGTCCGTCTCGATGCCGATCGTCTGGTTGTGCATGACGACCGCCCGGCGCGCCGCCAGCAGGCCCTTCGCGTCGCCGTAGCCGTGCGCGGAGGACACATTGCGCAGGACGTCCTCGAGGATCTCGGGCGGGCACTCGAAGCCGAACGCTGCCGGGTTGCCCGTGTTCAGCTTGAGGATGCGGTGACCGGCCGCCTCGAGCCGCATCGCCTCCTCGAGCACCGGGCCCCGGATCTCGTAACAGACGTTGGCGAGCTTCGTCGACTGGATCACCTGCATGTCCGTGAGCTTACGGCCCGTTAACGCACCTTGGGTCGTGTTTTCCACCACGTGAGACGGTGTGTTTTGGGCCGTTATCGCCGGTAGCTGTCCCGGGTGCTCCCTCCGTACCTAGAATTCGCCGCCATGCCCACGAACGCTCAGCGCGACGGCGGGGCGTACGGCGAGACCCCGGGGGCGCCGCACGTCTACCACCCGCAGGCCGCACCGGCCCCCGCGTACGACGAGTACGCCGACCCCGCGGCCGCGCACGGCTGGCAGAACGCCTACGACGAGACGCGCGAACTCCCCACGATCCCGGCCGGCCCGCAGCCGGCCGACCCGTCGGCCCACTCGTACGAGGACGCGCCCGCCGGTGTGCCGTCGCAGAGCCGGGCCGCCGCGCGCCTGGCGCGGCAGGGCCGGGCCGCCTCGCGGCGGCGCCGGACGGTGATGGCCGCCGGCGCCGCGGGGGTCGCCTCCCTGGCCGCCGTGATCGCCGGGTTCGCCTTCTCCGGCGTCTCGTCCGGCGACCAGCACGGCCGGGCGGAGCGCACCGGACCGGGCGTCCGGGACTCCGGGACACCCGGCCGTGAGGAGTCGCCGGCCGCTCCCTCGGCCACCGGCTCGCCGTCGAGCGCGGCTCCGGCCGCCTCCGCGAGCGTGCGGTCCGCGGCGCCGGCGGGTGCGTCCACGGCGGCGCGCGGCACGCCGACCGCCCGTGCCACCGGTGGGGCCACGGCCGGCCCTTCGTCGGAGGCCACCGCCGCCGCCCGGTCGAGCGGTCCTGTGGTTCGGCCGGGGCACGGAAGGGGTAACGGAAAGCATCCCAAGTGGGCCGACTGAGCAGTGAGTTGCGTCCGCGTGAACCGTGGACGGCTTCTTGCCGCCACCCCTCTCGCACATCAGAATGTGCATGACAAGACGGGCGGCCGGAAGATCTCCGGTCGCTCACGTCTGCAGAGGGGACCCCCACATGAACAAGCCTCTCCTTGCTGCGCTCGCCGCCCTGGTGATCACCGGGGCGGGGGCGGCACCCGCGATCGCCGCCCCCGCCCCCGAGAAGGCGGCGCCGGTGATCCAGGCGGTGACCTTCGCCGGTACCGTCTCGCTCAGCAACTGCTCCGGCTCCGTCGTCCGCCTCCCGGCCTCCGCGGACACCGACCCGGCACTCGTCATGACGAACGGCCACTGCCTGGAGACCGGCTTCCCGGAGCCCGGCGAGGTCATCACCGGCCAGTCGTCCAGCCGTACCTTCGGCCTGCTGAACTCCGCCGGTACGAAGGTGGCCACGCTGCGGGCCAACCAGGTCGTCTACTCGACCATGACGGACACGGACGTCACGATCTACCGCACCACCACCACATACGCGGCCATCAAGAACTCGTACGGGATCGGCGCCCTGACCCTCCAGGACACGCACCCGGCCGCGGGCACCGCCATCACGGTCGTCTCCGGCTACTGGAAGCGGACCTACGCCTGCAGCATCGACGGGTTCGTCCACCGCCTCAAGGAGGGCGACTGGACCTGGAAGGACTCGGTCCGCTACACCTCCGCCTGCCAGACCATCGGCGGCACCTCTGGCTCCCCGGTGATCGACAACGCCACCGGCAAGGTCGTCGCCGTCAACAACACCGGCAACGAGGAAGGGCAGCGCTGCACGGTGAACAACCCCTGCGAGGTCGACGAGAGCGGTGCCGTGACCGTCCGCCAGGGCATCAACTACGCCGAGGAGACATACGGCATCCCCGGCTGCTTCACCACCGGCAACCGCCTGGACCTCTCCCTGAGCGGCTGCACCCTGCCCAAGCCGTAGTCCCCCTCACACCGGGGTGCGGCGCACCGCACGCCCCGCCAGGACGTCCGTCCGGCGCCCGTCCTCGATCACGAAGCGGCCGTCGACAAGGACATGGGGGATGCCGGAGGGCAGCGCGCGCGGCTGCTCGAACGTGGACCCCGCCGCGACCGTCGCCGGGTCGAACAGGACCAGGTCGGAGCGGTGACCCTCACGCACGATCCCGCGGTCCGGCAGACGCAGCCGGGCCGCGGGCCGCGAGGTGAGATGAGCGACGCACTCCTCCAGGGACAGCACGCCCGACTCCCGTACGTAGTGGCCGAGATAGTGCGGGAAGGTGCCGTACGCCCGCGGATGCGGCTTGGCGCCCTGCAGGATGCCGTCCGAACCGCCGGTGTGCGCGGAGTGCCGCATGATCGCCCGGACGTTCTCCTCGTGTCCGACGTGCTGGAGGATCGTCGAGCCCAGCCGGTCCTCGACCAGCAGCCGGCGGGCGGTCGTCCAGGGTGCCTCGCCGCGCAGGTCCGCCGACTCCTGGACCGTACGACCGACGTGATCGCCGAGGGACGGCTCGCTCACACCGGAGATCTCGATGGTGTCCCACTCGACGGGCACGCCGTGGCAGCCGTCCGCGCCGACGACCTCCAGGTCGTGCCGGATCCGCCCGGCCGTCGCCTCGTCGGTGAGCCGGGCCAGGATCGCCTCCGGTCCGCCTTCGCTCGCCCAACTCGGCAGCAGTGCGGCCAGAGTCGTGCTGCCGGGGGTGTAGGGGTACGTGTCGAGGCTGATGTCGGCGCCCGTGGCCAGCGCGTCGTCCAGGAGGGCCAGGAGTTCGGGGGCGCGTCCCCTGTTCACGCCGAAGTTCATGGTGGCGTGGGCGAGATGAAGCGCACACCCGGCCTCGCGGGTCAGCTCGACCATCTCCGCGTACGCCTCCAGGGCGCCCGCACCGTACGAGCGGTGGTGCGGGCAGTAGTAGCCGCCGTAGCGGGCCACCACCCGGCACAGCTCGGTGAGTTCGGCGTCCGAGGCGTACATACCGGGCGTGTAGGTGAGCCCGGACGACAGCCCGACGGCCCCCTGCTCCAGCCCCTCCGCGACCGACTGCCGCATCCGGTCCAGCTCCCCGGGCGTGGCCGGGCGGTCCTCCCAGCCGACGGCGAGCGCGCGGACCGTGCCCTGCGGGATCAGATAGGCGGCGTTGACCGCGATGCCCCGGTCCAGGCGGTCCAGGTACTCGCCCACCGAACGCCAGTCGAAGTCGATGTCGTTGCCGTATCCGTTCCAGCCGGTGATCGCCCGGCGGACCTCGGCGAGCGTGCGGTCGTCGACCGGCGCGTACGACATCCCGTCCTGGCCCACGACTTCGAGGGTCACCCCCTGCGCGGCCTTGGCGCTGTGGTCCGGGTCGCGCAGCAGGGCGAGGTCGCTGTGGGCGTGCATGTCGATGAAGCCGGGCGCGAGGACCAGCCCCTCGGCATCCAACTCGCGTGTCGCCGTCGGGCGTTGGCACCCAGCGGCGGCGGCCTCCTGCACGATCGACACGATCCGACCGCCGTCGACCACCACATCGGCGCGGTACGCGGGCGCGCCCGTGCCGTCGACCACATCGGCGTCCCGGATGACGAGGTCCTCCACGGCATGCCTCCTAGAAGAACGTACGGATGTAGTCGACGACGGTCCCGTCCGCCTCGGCCAGCGGGATCAGCTGCCACTTGTCGAACGACGTGCACGGGTGGGACAGACCCAGGCCGATCCAGTCGCCCACCTCCACGTCCGCCTCCGCGGCGGTGCGCAGCCAGGCGTGCTGGTCGGACAGCTTGGTCACCTCGATCCCGGCCGCCGGACGCTCGGCCCCGTCCCGGCGCAGCACCTGGGCGAACGGCAGATCGAGGTCGTACGCCGCGTCCCGCTTGCCCGCGTTGGCGAAGGCCTGCCCGGGGGAGGGGCGGGAGACGATCTGCGCCCACAGCCGGAAGGCCGGCTCCAGCGCGCCCTCCGCGGGGACGCGGTTGAAGGGGGTCGCCTCGCGGTAGTGCCCGTCGTCGTGCGAGACGTAGGCGCCCGAGCGCAGCAACTTCAGGACGGGACGGGAGAGTTCGGGGATCTCGGCGAACACGTCGGCCACCGCGTCGAACCAGGCGCTGCCGCCCGCGCTGACGACGATCTCCTCGACGTCCGGGAACCGCCCGGCCTTGTCGAACTCGACGGCGAGCGCGACGAGCCGCCGCAGCCAGGCGTGCACCCGCTCAGGGTCGGCCTGCGGCACCTCGCCCTCATAGCCGGCGACCCCGACGAGCCGCAGTGCCGGCACCGCGGCCACCGCGTCCGCCACGGCCGCGCACTCGGCCTCGGTCCGCACCCCGGTACGGGCGCCTTCACCGGCGGCGAGCTCGACGACGACGTCCACGGGGCGCTCGGCGCCCCGCAGTGCGGCCTCCATCAGCTGCACACCGCGCACGGAGTCGACGTAACAGACGAAGGAGAAGTCCGGGTCGGCGGTGAGTTCGCCGGAGATCCACCGCAGGGCGGAGGCGTCTACGAGCTCGTTGGCGAGGAAGATCCGCTCGAACCCGAACGCCCGCGCCACACGCACCTGGTGCGGCACCGCGAGCGTGATCCCCCAGGCGCCGTGCTCGATCTGCCGCTGGAAGAGCTGCGGGGCCATGGAGGTCTTGCCGTGCGGCGCGAAGGCGAGGCCGTGCCGGGTCGCGTACGTCTCCATGAGCTTCAGGTTGTGTTCGAGGCGCTCGGCGGACAGTGCGAGCACGGGTGTGGTGAAGCCACCGGTGAAGAGGTTGCGCCGCTGACCGGCCAATTCACCGACGGTGAGACCGTCGGCGTCCGGGGGAAGGCCCTTGAAGCGATGGTCGACGCGGTCCTCGGCGAGCCGGCTGAGCGCTTCGGTGCGACGCATGGAACCTCCTGGTCAGGCGTGTTGCATGCTATGCAACAGCCGTTGCGTATATCGCGCACTGCTGTCTAACATCTCGGCCACGCGGGGTCAACGGAGCCGCCGCCCCGGCACCAGGCCAAGGAGTTACGACGATCGTGACCGACACCGGATCGCGCAACGCCCCCGACGTCGTGGACGTCGTCGCGCTCGGCGAGTCCATGGTCACGTTCGTCCCGACAGACCCGGGCCGCCTCGCCGACGTGAGCCACTTCGAACGCGGGATCGGCGGAGCCGAGTCCAACGTGGCGTGCGCGCTGGCGACGGCCGGGCACAGGGTGCGCTGGGTGAGCGGGGTCGGCGCGGATGCCTTCGGCGACCATCTGGTGGAGACGGTGGGTTCGTACGGCGTCGATGTCGCGTCGGTACGGCGCGATCCGGACCGCCCGACGGGCGTGTACTTCCGCACGGCGGGAGACCGGGCGACCGAGGCCCACGAGGTGGCGTACTACCGGACGGGTTCGGCGGCCTCCGCGATGGCCCCCGACACGGTGGATCTGGAGGCGGTGCGCGCGGGACGGGTGCTGCACCTGTCGGGGATCACGGCGGCACTGTCGGAGGGCTGCCTGGGGCTCGTACGGGAGCTGACCGCGCCCCGGGCCGGGCGGCCGTTGGTCTCCTTCGACGTGAACTACCGGCCGGGGCTGTGGCGGGACGCTGATGAGGCCCAGGTGCTGCTGGAGTTGGCCCGGGGAGCCGACATCGTGTTCGTCGGGGCGGACGAGGCACGCGAGGCGTGGGGGCTGCACGGTGCCCGGGCCATCCTGGAGGCGTTGCCCGAGCCCGGGATCGTGGTCGTCAAGCAGGGCCGGGGCGGGGCCACCGTGTTCGACAAGAACACCAGGGGACTGGAGGACGCCACCGGCACGGCGACCTTCGTCCGTGCGCTCAGCGTCGATGTCGTGGCCGCCGTCGGCGCGGGCGACGCGTTCGCCGCCGGGTTCCTCTCCGCCACCCTGCGCAACCTTCCCGTCCGCGACCGCCTGCGCCACGGTCACCTCGCCGCCGCCGCCGTCCTCACCGCCCCCGGTGACCTCGCGCCGCCCCCGACCCGCGACCACGCCGACCGGCTGGTCGCCCTGGACGACGACGCGTGGGGAAGACTTCGACTCGGCCCCGGCTGGACGCAAGCCGTGCAGGCCCCGGAGGAGGTACGCACCCCATGAGTCAGACCGTCGACCGCGCGCTCAGCATCCTGCCGCTGCTCGCCGAGGGTCCCGCCGACCTCGGCCAGGTCGCCGACCGCCTCGGCGTCCACAAGTCAACCGCCCTCCGCCTCCTGCGCACCCTGCACGAGCACGGCCTGGTCTACCGCCAGTCCGACCAGCGCTACCGCCTCGGCGCCCGCCTCTTCGCCCTCGCCCAGGAGGCGATGGAGAACCTCGACATCCGCGAGATCGCCCACCCCCACCTCGTCCGCCTCAACGAGCAGACCGGCCACACCGTCCACCTCGCCGTGTACGAGGAGAACGAGGTGCTCTACATCGACAAGGTGGAGAGCCGCTACCCGGTGCGCATGTACTCGCGGATCGGCAAGCCCGTCGCCATCACCGTCGCCGCCGTCGCCAAACTGCTCCTGGCCGACCTGCCCGAACCCGAGCGCCGCACCCTCGCGGACAAGCTCGAGTACCCCATGTACACGGCCCGTTCCACCCCCGACGCCGCCGCTTTCCTGCGGGAGTTGGAGAAGGTGCGCGAACAGGGCTGGGCCTCCGACCTCGGCGGCCACGAGGAGTCCATCAACTGCGTGGCCGCACCGGTCCGCGGCGCCGACGGACGCGTCGTGGCCGCCATGTCGGTCTCCGCGCCCAACGTCGTCGTCACCGCCGACGAACTCCTCACCCTGCTCCCGCAGGTGCGCCGTACGGCGGACGCCGTCAGCGGCGAGTACTCCGGCAGAACCCCAGTGAAGTCCACCTAGTGAAGGACACTCCCGCATGACCGAGAAGATCGCACTCACGCCGAAGACCCACACCACGCCGCCCGCCAAGTTCTCGCACGGTGTGAAGAAGGGGAACATCCTCCAGGTCGCCGGGCAGGTCGGGTTCCTCCCCGCGGAGGAGGGCAAGCCCCCGACGCCGGCCGGCCCCACCCTGCGCGAGCAGACCCTCCAGACCCTCGCCAACGTCAAGGCGATCCTGGAGGAGGGCGGCGCGAGCTGGGACGACGTGATGATGATCCGCGTCTATCTGACCGACGTCGACCACTTCGCCGAGATGAACGCCCTCTACAACTCCTACTTCGAGGAGCAGGCCCTCACCCAGCCGCCCGCCGCGCGCACGACGGTCTACGTCGGACTGCCCGCGGGACTCCTCATCGAGATCGACGCGCTGGCCGTACTCGGCTGAGACGCCGGCTCTCCCGCACCTCCCGCAAGCCGTACGTCCTCACGGCACGGCGCCCCACGCCCCCAGGGGCGCCGTGCCGCGATCCCCCCTGCCCGAAAGTTTCATGCCATCACGTAGAGGACCGCCTATGTCCCATCCGCTCGCCGCCGCCGCCCCGGCCTCCCCACCCCACACCGGAGGCCTGCTCCTCCTCGTCGACGGCACCGCCGGACTGCTCACCGTCGCCGCCGTCGGCATAGCCCTGCTGCTGTTCCTGATCATCAAGGCGCGGCTGCAGCCCTTCGTCGCCCTGCTCGCCGTCTCCATAGCCGTCGGCCTGCTCTCCGGCCTCTCGGTCACCTGGAGTCCGTGCTGTCGGTGGCGGGCTTCGTGGTGGCAGCGGTGCTGAGCCTGTTTGTGTAGCGAAAGGGGGGTGAACCGGGGTGAAGGGCGGTCCCGCTGGTTCCGGCACAGGAACGTCGTCCATACTTTCCGCCGTGGAGCAGCGCATAGGATCGAGCAGCAAGCCCCTGGAGGGCGCCGGATTCGACCCGGCCTTCATCCCCGGGCTCACCTCACCCGCGTCCGCCGCCGAGGACACCGAGCCGGCGGACGCGACGCCGGACGAGGCGTCCGCGTCCGGTGCCGAGGCGTCGGCAGGGTCCGCCGCCGGGACGGGCACCGGGGAGAGCACCGAGGACACCGCCGAGGAGACGGCCCCGGAGGGGCCCGTCTTCGAGGCCTCCGACCGGCGCGCGAAGATCGTCGCCGACGGCCGGGGCGTACGCCTCAGCCTCGACGAGGAGACGTGCGAGTTCCGCTGGGACGAGATCGGCGCGGTCGAGACGGAGGCACCGCGCTTCGGCAAGCGGTTCACCGTCACGGTGCACACCCCGGACCGCCGTTGGTATCCCATCGAGATCGAGGCGTCGTCCAGGAGCCTCTTCAAGGAGTGGGAGTCCCGGCTGGACGAGGTCCTGGACGCCTACTTCGAGGACTAGCCCCGCCTCGCCGAAAGCCCTCGAACACCCCCACCCCCACCCGCGTCTCCGCGGGCAGGGGTGGGTGGGGTTCAGGGGGTGTCCACCGGTGTCACGGCAGAGCGTGCACGTGTGGGGCCACCACGTTCGACCAGGCGTTGCCCGACTTCGCGTCCCAGTTCGTGGACCACGTCATCGCGTCCCGCAGGTCCGGGTAGGTCTTCGACGGCTTGAAGGAGCCGCAGTTCGTGCCCTTCGCCAGGCAGTCCAGGGCGTTGTTGACCACCGTCGGGGAGACATGGCCGCTGCCCGCTCCGCTCGTCGACGCCGGCAGGCCGAGACCCACCTGGGACGGCGACAGGCCGCCCTCCAGCTGGATGCAGGCCAGGGCCGTGAGGAAGTCGACCGAGCCCTGCGAGTACACCTTGCCGTCGCAGCCGAGCATCGAACCGCTGTTGTAGTACTGCATGTTGACGACCGTGAGGATGTCCTTCACGTTCAGCGCCGTCTGGAAGTAGGAGTTCGACGTGGACTGCATGTCGATCGTCTGCGGTGCCATCGTCAGGACCAGCGACGGGCCCGCCTTTGCCGACAGCGAGCGCAGCGCCTGCGGCATGTACGTCGCGTCGAGCCCGTTCTCCAGGTCGATGTCGACGCCGTCGAAGCCGTACGTCTGCATCAGTGAGTAGACGGAGCCGGCGAAGTTCGCCGCCGACGTGGAGTTGTTGATCGACACCGTGCCGTTCTGGCCGCCGACCGAGACGACGACCTTCTTGCCGGCCGCCTGCTTCGCCCTGATGTCCGCCTTGAACTGGTCGACGGTGTACCCGCCGAGCCCGGCCGAGTCGAGGTTGAAGGTCACCGCGCCCGGCGTGGTCGTCGCGTCGGCGAAGGCCACCGCGATGATGTCGTACCCGGACGGGACGTCGGAGATCTTCTGCACCGTGGCGCCGTTGTCGAAGTTCTGCCAGTAGCCGGTCACCGCGTGCTTCGGCACGGAGCCGCCGCCTCCTCCGCCGGTCGGCGCCGTCGTCCCGGTCACCGCCGCCGACTTCGGCGACTCACCGGCCGAGTTGGTCGCCGTGACCTGGAAGGAGTACGACGTCGACGCGGCAAGTCCGGTGATCGTGGCCGACGTTCCGGTCACCGCCGTCACCTTCGTGCCGGCGCGGTACACGTTGTAGCCCGTCGCGCCCGAGACCGCGTTCCAGGCGAGGGACACCGACGACGACGTCGTACCGGAGACGGCCAGTCCGCTCGGCGCGCCCGGCACGGTCGGGGCCGGGTCGCCGCCTCCGCCGCCGTCGGGGCCGTACACCGAGATGTCGTCGGCGTAGTACGCCGGCTGGCCGTACCAGCCGTGCGTGTACACGGTGACCGAGGTCGTGGAGCCGCCCGTGGTGAAGCTGGTGTTCAGCTGCTTCCAGCCCGTCGCGTCGGGGTTCCAGGTCGAGACGTCGGTCGTGCCCGTGCCCGTCACGCCCAGGTAGGTGTAGGCGCCCTGCACCCACGCGCTCAGCGAATAGGCCGAGTTGGGCTTGACCGCGACTGTCTGGGTGCACTGGGCGTTGTCCTGCCCGGCCGGCGTGCCCTTCAGCGCGCCGGCGCCCGTGTGCACCGGGGAGGAGACCGTCGTCCCGCTGTTCGCGGAGCAGGTCCAGTTGCTCAGGCCCGACTCGAAGCCGGCGTTCTTCACGTTGTTGACGTCCGCCGCGGACGCGGGGGTGCCGGTGAGTCCCGCGACCGACAGGGCGATGGTGGCGGTCACGGACCAGGTGCGGATCCGTCGTCTGCGTCTGGGCGTGCCTGGTGCGCGGTCCACTGGGGCCTCCGGTGGGGGAGTCGGCGGGGGGAGAGGGGGTGAGGACGGTGGCCACCGCTGCGTCCAAATTGGTCCAGACCAACAAGCCTGTCAAGAGGTCCAGACCAAAATCGGTGTCCACAGGAAGCTCAACCTGCCCCGATTTGGCAGGTGTTGTGCGAAGACGTATCCAGGCCGGCCACACAAACGCTGTTCTCCGGTCACAGAGGCGTGGTTACAGTGCTGAGGTAGTCACGCAGTGAAGTCGTCCCGGCGCACTGGAGTAACGCCAGTGGGCCCACGGATGTGAAGAGCGGGGAGCTGCGCGTGCCCACTGCCATCGCCGTGACCAGTGCCGACATGGCGCTGCCGACGCAGGACGAACGGACCATGCCCGCCGTCGTCCTGCGGGACCTCGACAAGCGGCCGCTCGAGCATGCCCTGGCCGAACTCCACGCGCTCATCGAGCAGTACGGCCATGTGATCGTCGTCAGTTCAACGGCCGTCCCGGCGGCCGTGACACGGCGGCTGCACACGCTCCGCTCGCTCCTGGAGAGCGACCGCATCGCCCTGTTCCGGCCCGACCTGCCACCCCTCGGCGTCGCCGTCCTGGCCCGCCAGCTCAGACAGCTCGCCTCCTGCGACATCGGTCCGGGTGTGCTCGCCTCCGCGGGCCGGCTGCTCACCCACTACATCCATGCCGGTGCCGTCCTCGCCTCGGTCGCCAAGCTGGACCGCGTCCCCGTCTCGCTCAAGGCGCACGCCAAGTCCTGGGTGCCCGGCAGCCAGTTCGCGGTGATCGCCCACCCCGGACCCCAGCTCGTGCGCGTCGGCCCGGAGGCCGCCCTGACCGGGCCCGAGTTCGGCACCTGGATGCTCGTCGCCAAGGGGCAGCTGCAGTCCGAGTGGACCGGCACGCTCGCCAAGTCCTGGAACGTGCGCGGGCTGCGCGAGGCCCCACTGCCCGCCGAGTCCGCGCTCTGGTGGGGTACGGGCCGGATCGTCGAGTTCTGCGCCCATCTCGCCGACCTCTCGGTCCTCTACCAACTGGTCACCTCCGTACGGCAGACCGTCTGTCACTGGTGCGGCATCGACGTCATCGGCGACCGCTGCGTCTTCTGCTCCGCGACCCCGCCCGCCCCCGAGCCGCCCGCCCCACGAGCCCTGGAACGACGGACGCCCGCCTGACCCGCCCCCAGCACCGCTCCCGGACCACTTCCGCTCGACCGATTCCCCCAATGAGGTTGCACGGTTCATGAACTCCCGTCAGCGCCGCGGCGTGATACTCCTGATCCTGGCGGTCGTCTGCGCGCTCGGCGCGTTCGCCGGCGTGCTCTCCGTCATCGACGACGTGAAGTCCAAGGTCGGCCCCGAGACCACCGCGTACCGGCTCCGCTCGAACGTGGCGCCGTACACCCCCCTGGACACCGACCAGTTCGAGAAGATCGAGATGCCCAGGCGCTGGCTGTCGGCCACCGCGGTCACCAGCCTGCGCGGCATCGAGGGCAAGATCGCCGTGACCACCCTGCGCAAGGGCTCCCTGCTGCAGACCGACATGGTCGTCGACCAGCCCGCGCTCAAGCCGGGCGAGCAGGAGGTCGCGATCATGATCGACGCGGCCACCGGGGTCGCCGGCAAGATCACCCCGGGCTCGCGGGTCAACGTCTACGCCACCTTCGAGGGCAAACAGCAAAGCGCCCCCGACCAGTCGAAGATCATCGTGACCAACGCCCGGGTCCTCGACGTCGGCAAGCTCACCTCCCTGGAGCCCGACGACAGGAACCAGCGGCCCACCGACGCCGTCCCGATCACCTTCGCGCTGTCCACCATCGACGCCCAGCGCATCACGTACGCCGAGTCGTTCGCCCAGCGCGTCCGGCTCGCGCTGGTGGCACCCGGCAGCCAGACCACCGTCCCGGACAAGGACCGCACGTACGAACTCGCGACGGACAAGTGAGAGGCGGCCCGCATGCCCACCAGGATCCTCCCCGCCGTCGGTGACGCGGACGCGGCCCGCTCCCTCATCAGCCTGCTGAGCCAGCTGCCGGACGCCGAGCCCGTGCCCCCGGTGACCGACTCCACGCAGCTGATCGACACCCTCGCCCGTCTGGCCGCCGAGTCCGTCGACGAACTGCCCGAGGTCCTCGTCGTCCACGAACGGATCGGCCCGGTACCGGCGCTCGAGCTGATCCGCGAGGTCGCCCTGCGCTTCCCGGCCGTCGGCGTCGTCCTCGTCACCACCGACACCAGCCCCGGCCTGTTCGCCGCGGCCATGGACTCCGGCGCCCGCGGCCTGGTCGGCCTGCCGCTCGGCTACGACGAACTCGCCGGCCGCGTCCAGGCCGTGGCCCAGTGGTCCAAGGGCGTACGGCGCCATCTCGGCCACGGCGCCGACCTGTTCGGCGGGGCCGGCGGCACCGTCGTCACCGTCAGCGGCGCCAAGGGCGGTGTCGGCGCCACCCTCGCCGCCATCCAGCTCGCCCTCGCCGCCCAGGCGTCCGGCCGCAGCACCGCCCTGGTCGACCTGGACCTGCAGACCGGCGACGTCGCCTCCTACCTGGACATCCAGTTCCGCCGCTCCGTCGTCGACCTCGCCGCCATCACCGACCTCTCCCCGCGGGTCCTCGCCGACGCGGTCTTCCGCCACGACACCGGGCTCGCCCTGCTGCTCGCCCCCGGCGAGGGCGAACGCGGCGAGGAGGTCACCGACCGCGCCGCCCGGCAGATCCTCGGCGCCCTGCGCTCGCGCTACGAGGTCGTCGTGGTCGACTGCGGCGCCCAGCTCAGCGGCGCCGGCGCCACCGCCGTCGAGACGGCCGACACCGCACTGCTGCTGACCACCCCGGACGTGGTCGCCGTACGCGGCGCCAAACGCACGGTGCGCATGTGGGACCGGCTGCAGATCCGCAAGGCCGAGGAGACCACCGTCGTCGTCAACCGCCACACCCGCGGCACCGAGATCCAGCCCCAGCTGATCCAGCGCATCACCGGCACCGCCCTGGCCGGTACGGCGATCCCCGCCAACTTCAAGGAACTCCAGGGCGTCGTGGACGCCGGACGTGTTCATGAGCTGGACCACCGCAGCACGGTCAGACAGGCCCTGTGGGCGCTCGCCGGCGAACTCGGCCTGGTGCGTGCCCAGGAGGGGAACCACCGCGCCGGACGCGGCGGGAGAGGCCTGCGGCGGCGGAAGGAGTGAGCGGATGCAACCCCTGAGACGGCCGGAGGGCGACGCGGGACAGGTCAGCGTCGAGTTCCTCGGCATGACCCCGCTCATCCTGCTCACGCTGGTGCTGCTGTGGCAGTGCGTGCTCGTGGGGTACACCTACACGCTCGCGGGGAACGCTGCGGACGAGGCCGTACGCGCGGGCACCGCCGTACCGCCCGGGCAACGGCAGGGCGCCTGCGAGCAGGCCGGGATGAGGCACCTGTCGGGGGCATGGAGGGGGGACGCGACGGTGACCTGCGGCGGAACGGGCTATGTGACGGCCGAGGTGACCCTCAAGGTCCCCGTCCTCTTCCCCGGCACGATCGCCTTCCCGTTCACCGTGCACGGCCACGCGGGCGCGGTCGAGGAGGCGAAGGACTGAGATGCCGTACGACCGCCGACGCCGCGACCGTCGTGATTCCGGACAAGTCGCCCTCGAATACCTCGGGTTCGTCCCGATCCTGGTCCTCGTCGCGCTGGCCGGGGTGCAGCTCGGGCTGATCGCCTACACCGGCCAGCAGGCCGGTACGGCGGCCAGGGCGGGCGCGCGGGCCGCCTCGCTCCAGCAGAGCGCCGGGGCGGGATGCCGGGCGGCCGTCAGCGGCTGGCTGGCCGACGGCACCAGCTGCCCGGCGGCGTTCGGCGGCGAGGAGGTCACCGTCACCGCCACCGTCCACATCCCGTCGGTCGTCCCCGGCTGGGACTTCGGGGACGCCCGCAAGACCGCCACGATGCCGCTGGACCACTGACCGATGCCGCTCGACCACCGGCCGATGCCGCTGGACAACTGACCGTCGCCGCTGGACCACCGACCGAGGAGGACGCGAGACATGAGCCTGCGGGCACGCATCAACTCCCCCGAGGAGCACGGCAGCCGGGGCGAGGACGGCCATCTGGTCGCCTCCTACCGGGCCAAGCTCCTGGAGGAGATCGACCTCGCGGAGATGAGCTCGCTGGCGCCCGCCGAACGCCGGGCACGGCTCGAGCGGGTGCTCGGACACCTCATCAGCCGCGAGGGACCGGTCCTGTCGACGGTCGAGCGCGCGCAGCTGATCCGCCGGGTGGTCGACGAGGCACTGGGGCTGGGCATCCTGGAACCCTTGCTCGAGGACGCGTCCATCACCGAGATCATGGTCAACGGCGCGGACGCGATCTTCGTGGAGCGCTCCGGCCGGGTCGAGCAACTGCCCGTCCGCTTCGCGTCGCAGGACCAGCTGATGCAGACGATCGAGCGGATCGTGTCGACCGTCAACCGCCGCGTGGACGAGTCGAACCCGATGGTCGACGCCCGCCTCCCCTCCGGCGAACGCGTCAACGTCATCATCCCGCCGCTCTCCCTGACCGGCCCCATCCTCACCATCCGCCGCTTCCCGCGCTCCTTCACCCTCCAGGAACTCATCGGCTTCGGTTCGCTCGACGAGCACATGGTGCTCCTGCTGGCCGGCCTGGTGCAGGCGAAGTTCAACATCATCGTCTCCGGCGCCACGGGCACCGGGAAGACGACCTTGCTGAACGCCCTGTCCGGACTCATCCCGGCCCACGAGCGCATCATCACCATCGAGGACTCCGCCGAACTCCAGCTCCAGCAGTCGCACGTGGTCCGCCTGGAGTCCCGCCCGCCGAACGTCGAGGGCAAGGGCCAGGTCACCATCCGCGACCTGGTGCGCAACTCCCTGCGCATGCGCCCCGACCGCATCGTGGTCGGCGAGGTCCGCGGCGGCGAGTCCCTGGACATGCTCCAGGCGATGTCGACGGGCCACGACGGCTCCCTCGCGACGGTCCACGCGAACAGCGCGGAGGACGCGCTGACCCGTCTCCAGACCCTGGCCTCGATGTCCGACGTCGAGGTGCCCTTCGTCGCGCTGCACGACCAGATCAACAGCGCCGTGGACGTCATCGTCCAGCTCACCCGCTTCGCCGACGGCGCCCGCCGCATCACCGAGATCGCCCTGCTCGACAGCCACGGCGGTGAGCCGTACCGGCTGGCGACCGTGGCCCGCTTCCACGCCGAGCCCATGACCGCCGACGGCCGCGTCCACGGCACCTTCGGCTACCACCCCCTCCCGCGCCGCACCGCCGACCGCCTCTACATGGCGAGCCAGCCCCTGCCCCAGGCCTTCGGCGTCGCCCAGTACGCGGACCAGCTCGCCACCCGAGAAGCCAGGTAGGTAGGTCACGCTATGGAACTCCACACCCTCGTCACCCTCACCACCGGCGGCACCCTGCTGACCTGCGTCCTGGCCGTCGCCGGCGTGCACACCTACGCGGCCGGCCGGGCCCAGCGGGCGGAACTCGTCGAGCGGTTGTCGTACGCCGGTCAGGTGTCCGTCACCGGCCGCCGGCGCCGCTTCCGCAACCTGGACCGACGGCTGCGCGGCACCCGGCCGGGCCGCCGCCTGGAACTGCGGCTCGCCGCGACCGGCCTGGACGTCACCCCGGGCGAGTTCTTCGTCTACATGCTCACGACGGTCGTGGCCCTCTGGCTGATCGGCCAGGCCGCCCTGGCTCCCTTCTTCGGCCCGATCGCCGGCCTGCTGGGCATCTGGGCGGCCTGGCAGTTCCTCAACTGGCAACGCCAGAAACGCATCGAGCGCTTCATCAACCAACTCCCCGAACTGGCCCGCATCCTGGCCAACGCCACCCAGGCCGGCCTCGCCCTGCGCACCGCGATCGGCATGGCGGCGGACGAGCTGGAGGCGCCTGCGGGCGAGGAACTGGCCAAGGTGGCCGACCAGTTGTCCCTGGGTCTGTCGATGGACGACGCGCTGGGTGAACTCGCCGCCCGCCTCCCCTCCCGCGAACTGGTCGTACTCGTCACGACCCTGATCCTCTCCAACCGGGCGGGTGGCCAGGTGGTGAGCGCCCTGCGCAACCTCACCGAGACGCTGGAGGAACGCAAGGAGACCCGGCGCGAGATCCGCACACAGCTGTCCCAGGTGACGATGACGTCGTACGCCGTCCCCGTCCTCGGCGTCGGCGCGCTGTTCCTGATGAACGGGGTGAAGGACGGCGCCCTGGACCGTATGACCGGCTCACCGGTCGGCCAGGCCTGCGTGGTGATCGCGTTCGTGCTGTACGCCGTGGGCTTCGTCCTCATCCGCCGCATGAGCCGGATCGACGTCTGAGGGGCTGCACGGGCATGGAACTCCTTCTGGCACTGCTCATGGCACTGGCCGTCTGGGGCGCGTTCGCCGGGATCCGCATGTACCGGGCGGACGCGAAACTCCCTGACGACCTGGCGCTGGCCCTGGAGATCGGCGCCACGCGCACCGGCGCCGCGCACTCCCTGATCGACCGCATGGGTATGCGTTACGCCCCTGCCGTCCTGCGCCTGATGGGCCCCAAACAGGTCGCCAAGTACCGCCGCAGGATCGACCTCGCGGGCAACCCCGGCGGCCTGACCATCGACCGCTACGCGGCCCGCCGTGCGGTGTACGGCGCGCTGGGCGCGGTGGGCTTCCTGGTCTTCCTCCTCCGGGGCCAGTGGTTCGTGGCCGTCCTCCTCCTGGCCTTCGGCGCGTTCTGGACGGAGGTCGGGCTCTGGTCGGCGATCCGGATCCGAAAGGACGTGATCGAACGGACCCTGCCCGACTTCCTGGACGTCCTGGCGGTGGTGGTGAGCGCCGGCCTGGGCTTCCGGCAGGCGCTGGACCGGGTCGCGTCGCGCTACGAGGGGCCGTGGGCCGACGAACTCCGCATCACGCTCCGCCAGATGGACCTCGGCATGAGCCGCCGCCAGGCCTTCGCGGAACTGCGCCGCCGCAACGACTCCGAGCAGGTCGCGATGTTCGTGACGGCGCTGCAACAGGGCGAGGAACTGGGCGCGCCGATCGTCGACACCCTGGTCGCCCTGGCCAAGGACATGCGCCGCACGGACGCCCAGAACGCCCGCCGCAAGGCCGCGCGCGCGGTCCCCAAGGCCACCTTGATGATCACTACGTTCATGGTCCCGGCCACGATGCTGTTGCTGGGCGCGGGCCTGCTGCTCGGCTCCGGGGTGGACTTCGGGTCCATCACGGGGAAGTAGGCGGGGTGGGGAGGGGGTGATGCGGGTGAGTACGGCTGGGGCTCGGGCGGGCGTGCGGTGGTGTGGGATGCGGTGGCACCGGATGGGGTGGCGCGGAATGCGGGGGCGTGGTTCGTGGGGGCGTGCCGAGCCTTCGGACGCCGGCGAGCAGACGGGCGGTGCGGAGTCGTCGGTCGTCCTGGAGCCGGAGATCGCCGGCGAGCTGCCCGCGGCCGTCGAGCCGGAGGGCGCTGCCGAGCCGGCGGTCGCCGTCGGTGGAGGTGCCGTACCCGGGGCGTCGACCGCCGTCTCATCCTCCTCCCCTTCCGCACCGCCCCCCGTTCCCGACCCCGAGAAGATTCAGATCCGGGCACTTCAAGCCATGTGCCGGCAAGTCTTCGGGTTCCGGCTGGCCATGATCGCCCTCGCCGCGCCCGCCGCCCTGGTCAACGCCGCCCCCGGTCTCGGCGTACGCCTGGTCGGCGTGGCCGTCGTGGTCACCTTCATGGTGTCGTACGTCCTGTTCCGCGACTGGGAACGCTTCGGCCCCCTCCTCCTGCGCCACCCCAGCCTTCTGGCCGCGGACACCCTCATCGGCTCGCTCCTGCTGGTTTCGGCGGGACCGGACACCACCCTCGCCTACGTCAGCGTCTGCACGCCCCTCCTCGCCGGCCTCGTCTACAGCTGGCGCGGAGCGGCGTTCTTCGCCTCGCTCCAGTCCCTGATCCTGCTCGTCGTCCACACCACCCTGAAGAAGACCACCGGCGACGATCTGGCCGAGTCCCTCCTGCTGCCCGGTCTGTGCGTCATCGCCGGCGCCATGGGCTCGACGCTGCGCAACCTGATGCTCCGCTTCGGCGCTGCCACCCGCGCCCTGACGACGGTCCAGGCCCGGCTGGCCGTCACCGAGGCGGTGAACGCCGAACGCGCCCGTCTGGCACGGGAGATGCACGACTCCGTGGCCAAGACCCTGTACGGCGTCGCGATGGCCGCCGACGGTCTGGCGGCGTCGGCAGCCGCGGGCGCCGACCTGGACCCGGCCCTGATCGAACGGCAGGCGGACCTGGTCGCCCGCTCGGCCCGCAGAGCGGCGACCGAGGCCCGCGACCTCCTCACCGACCTGCGTCAGGAGAGCGATCCGACACGCGGCACGGACATCGCCCCCGAACTGGCGGTCCGCACGAAGGACTTCAGCGCCCGCACGGGCCTGCCCGCCGCCTACCACGCCACGGGCGACGCCCCGCTCCCGCCCCTCCCGCCGGCGGTGGCCCGTCAACTCCTCTCCATCACCGCGGAGGCGATGGAGAACGCTCACCGCCACGCGGCCGCCACCCGCGTGGACGTACGGGCGGGAGGCCACGGCGACCTGCTCCGCCTCAGCGTCACCGACGACGGCGAGGGCCTGCCCCCGGGCACCACCCTCGAACACCTCCGCCGCACGGGCCACTTCGGCCTGGTCGGCATGACCGAGCGCGCCGCGTCGGTGGGCGCGCGCCTCACCATCGGAAAGGGCGCTGACGGCGCGGGTACGGCCGTACTGCTGGAACTGCCCCTGGAGGCACTGACCCCCCATCGCCCGCACCCGCCCGGCACCCCCCACGAAGCATGAGAGGAGGCACCCCCATGCCCCCGACCCCCGCGACCTCACCGAACCCCTTCGGGCATGTCCCACCGTCCACCCCCTCGACCCCGCTCAGGATCGTGGTCGCCGACGACAACCCGGTGGTCCGCGCAGGCCTCACGGCCCTCCTCTCCGGCCGCGAGGACATCACGGTGGTGGCGGAGGCGGCGGACGGCCGCGAGGCGTACGACGCGGCGGCCGCCCTCCGTCCCGACGTGATCCTCCTCGACGTCCGTATGCCCGGGGTCGACGGCATCTCGGCGCTCCCGCATCTGGTACGGCTGGCCCCGGTCATGATGCTCACCTACAGCCACGAGCCGGAGGTCGTGCACGAGACGGTCCGGCTCGGGGCGGACGGCTATCTGGTCCACGGCGAGTTCACGGTCGAGCAACTGGTCACGGCCGTACGGGACATCAAGGAGGGCCGCCCGCACTTCACGCCGACGGCGGCGGGCGCACTGATGGAGCTGGCGCGATCGCGAATGCACGCAACTGCACACGGTGTATCCGAACTGCCCACTGGTACCGGTGCTGTTTCTCCACAGCACCTTTCGCGAATGCAATTCGATGTGGGACGGTCGTTGAGGTCACGGTTCCAACTCAGCACGAGGGAGGCGGAGATCATGGACCTCATTGCGTCCGGGATGAACAACCAGCAGATCGCCGCCGCGTGCTTCATCAGCGAGAAGACGGTCAAGAACCACATCAACCACATCTTCGCCAAGCTCCACACGACGACCCGCTCACAGGCCACGGCGAAGTGGCTGGGGGTGGCGTGAGATGGCGGCGCGGGGGAGGGGGTGGGCCCGGGAATGGGTCCTCGGGCCCTCTGGGACATGGGGCTGTGCGCCGTACGGTTTGCTGATCGGAAGCGAACCTGGAGGCGAACAGCATGAGCAACTGGTTCCACACCACAGTCGCGTACCTGCAGGCCCGCGTTGTCCGCAACGACAGGGGACAGACCGCAGTGGAGTACCTCGGCATCATCGCGGTGGTCGTGGCCATCGTGCTGGCGATCACGGGTACGAGCATCGGTCAGTCCATCTACGACGCCATCACGGCGAAGATCGCGGAGGTCACCGGCGGCTGACACTCCGCCGTACGTACCGCGACGCAGGGCAGGCCTTCCCCGTTTACATCACGGTGGTGGCGGGTCTGCTCTTTCTCGCGTTCGCCTACCTTGCGGTCGGCCAGGCCGCGGTGAACCGGAACGGCGCACAGACGGCTGCCGACGCGGCCGCACTCGCGGCGGCGCAGAAGTCCCGTGACCAACTGGCCGACGCATGGGTGCGGGACGTGCTCGACCCGACCAAGTGGCGGGACATCTTCGACGGCATCGGGGCCGACAACTCCTGCTGGCGCGCGGGCCAACTCGCTGCCCGGAACGACGCGCGGCTGAACGGCTGCGACCCGGGGGTGCTGGAGTACACCGTCGACGTCACGACCAACAAGTCCGTCGGGGACTCGATCGTCCCCGGCACGGAGAATGTGAGGTCGACGGCGTCGGCGAAGGCCGTGATCGAGCCCCTCTGCACGTTCGAACTCCCCGGTGAGGGCGCCGGAGGCGACACCCTGCCCGAGCTCACCTGCAAGGACCGGGACTGGCAGCTGGCCCCGGACGATCTCACCGATCTCCCGGGGCCCGAGGATCTCTTCGATGTCCACCTGGCCGAGTGACATGGGAACGACGAGTGATGAAGGAAGCGGAGCGATGAGCATTCGGTTCACTGCGAAGGCCCGCAGGGGGTTGGTCGCCCTGACAGTGGCGACCGGTCTGGCCCTCGGGGTGGCCGGCTGCGGCGGCGGTGGCGGTGACGACAAGAAGCCGGACGCCTCGGCGTCGGCCTCCAAGGCGGACGGGTCCGACCCGAGCGCGCAGGAGGGACAGTCCGACACGCCCCTGGCCGAACTCAAAGGCTCGGACGGCCTGCTCCTCCAGATCACCTCCGCACAACGTGACTCCGGTGGCTTCGTCACCGTGAACGCCACGCTGAACAACGACGGGGACCACAGTGTCGTCGTCCCGTCCGCCCTGAGCGGCAACGAGACGGAGATCGTACGCAACGGCAGGTCGCTGGGCGGTGCCACCCTGGTCGATCCCCAGGGCAAGAAGCGCTACTACGTCTTGCGTGACACCGAAGGCCGTCCCCTCACCACCACCGGCTTCTCGACGCTGAAGGCCGGCGACAGCCTGCCGGTGTTCATGCAGTTCCCGGCACCGCCGTCGGGCACGGCCGAAGTGGACTTCCAGCTGCCGACGTTCGCGGCCGCCCCGATCAAGATCTCCGGGTGAGGCCCCGTGAAGACGACACTCCGCCTCACCCTCACCACGGCCACCCTCCTCCTGGCAACCACCCTCCAAGGCACCCCGGCCGCCCAAGCCGACGACAGCACCCCCAGCGTTCCCCCGGGCACCGAAGCCTCCCCCTCCGCCCCGGTGGACATCGACCCCACCGACCCCGATCTGAAACTCCCCGAGGGCGCCACCCTCGCCCAGCCCAAGGTGCTGGACATCAAGTCGGTCGTCGAGGACCAGAGCGGGGACGAGCGCCGTGAGGACACCAACGCGGACGTGAAGTTCGCGCTCCAGGCGGAGGTGCTGTTCGGCAAGGACAGCGCGAAGCTGAGCGCCGAGGCGAAGGCCCGGATCGACGCGATCGCCGAGGAGATCGGAAAGCAGAACGCCACCCAGGTACGCGTCTTCGGCTTCACGGACAACCTCGGCACGTCAGCCCACGGCGACGTCCTGTCCCGCAGGCGCGCCAACGCCGTACAGGCCGTCCTGGACGCGGACCTGAACTCCCCCGACATCACCTTCGAGGTACGGGGCTACGGCGAGCAGTACCCGATCGCGGACAACTCGACGGAGGCCGGCCGCAAGAAGAACCGCCGCGTGGAGGTCTCGTTCCCCCGCTCGGACGGCTGAGGATCACCCCACCTCGACCGACACCCGAACCCCCACCTCCACGCCCCACCCCGCCAGGGCACCGGCCTCCGCCTCCAGCACGTGCCGTGAGCGCAGGCGCGGGAGGCCCAGGCGGCCCGGTTGCATCGTGCGGACGGCGACGACGGTGAGCCGGCGGTCGAGGTACGCGACGTCGATGGGTATGCGCATGCCGAAGGTGTGTACGGAGCCGGCGGGGGAGAGGAGCATGGCTCCCTCGATGCCATCACGGCCCAACAACCCCTTCGTACGGGCACGATAGGAGACCGCGAACTCCAGGGGGACCGTCACCGTGCCCACCGTGAGCGTCCCTCGCCCGTCCCGCCAACGCGCCATGCCCACCCCCCCTCACCGCACCGGTACTCCCGTCCTCATCACCTTTACCAGGAAGGCTCCATGACTCACCTCGGCGTCGTATTCCGTCCCCAACTCCCTCCCGAGCGGCTCCGGACCCTCGCCCGACTCGCGGACGACACCGGGCTCGAGGAGCTGTGGCTGTGGGAGGACTGTTTCCTGGAGGGCGGGATCTCGGCCGCCTCCGCCGCGCTCGCCTGGACCGAGCGCGTGCGCATCGGCGTCGGCCTGCTGCCCGTGCCGCTGCGGAACGTCGCCGTCACGGCCATGGAGACCGCGACGCTGCACCGGCTGTTCCCGGGCCGGGTGATGGTCGGTGTCGGGCACGGGGTGCAGGACTGGATGGGACAGGTCGGCGCACGCGCCGAGTCCCCGCTGACCCTGCTCCGGGAGCATCTCGACGCCCTGCGCGCCCTGTTGAGCGGAGAGCGGCTCACCGTGGACGGCCGGTACGTCAAGCTCGACGGCGTGGCACTCGACTGGCCGCCGCAGGAGCCTGTGGCGGTGTTCGCCGGCGCCACCGGGCCCCGGACGCTGCGGCTGTCCGGTGAGGCCGCCGACGGCACGATCCTCACCGCGTCCACGTCAGCGGACGGCGTCCGCAGGGCGCGGCGGCTCATCGACGAGGGGCGTGACACGGCGGGGCGCAGCGGGTCGCACCAGGTCGTCGTCTACCTGCTCACCGCCACCGGGCCCGACGCCGCCCCGCGCCTGCGGGCCGAACTCGCTGCCGAGGGAGTGGAGTCCGTCCCGGACCTCGGCGCCGCCGGGGACGCCGGAGCCATCGCCAAGGCCGTCCAACGCCTCGCCGACGCCGGCGCGGACTCGGTGGTCCTCCAGCCGACGGCCGACGAGCCTGACCCCGAGGGATTCCTCCGCTTCGCGGCACAGGAGGTCCGGCCCCTGGTGCCGTAGCACCGGTCTGCGCCGGTCAGGAGGCACTGTCAGTCCTCCCTGCCAGACTCCTGCACCATGACGGAGACACACGGAGCACAGATCCCTGCCGACGTCGTACGGCTGCGCGATGTCACCGACGCCGACCTCGAGGTCTTCCTGGCCTACGAGCACGATCCGGAGGCCGTCCGGCGGTCGCGGTTCACCCCCCGGCCGCGGGACGCCTTCTTCGAGCACTGGCGGGAGAGAGTCCTCGGCGACCCCGGCAACCTGGTGCAGACGGTCACCGTGGACGGCGGGACCGCCGGGAACATCGGGTCCTGGTGGCAGGGCGAGCGCCGGTACCTCGGGTACTGGCTGGGCCGCCCGTACTGGGCACGCGGCATCGGCACCCGTGCCCTCGCCCTGTTCCTCCAGCGTGAGCGCACCCGCCCCCTCTACGCCGACCCCCACTCCGGCAACACGGCCTCCGTCCGCCTTCTGAAGAGACACGGCTTCGAAGAGGCCGGCACGGACCGGGACGGAGACGACGTGTACGTGGTGTTCATGCTGCGCCCCGCCGCTGGGGACTAGTCTCCGTGTCTCTCCGGAACCGGCGGCCGGTCCCCCGTCGCCCCGTCGATCAGCTCCCGCACGATGTCCATGTGACCGGCGTGCCGAGCCGTCTCCTCGATCATGTGGACCAGCACCCAGCGCAGCGACACGGAACTGTCCCGCCAGTCCGGGCGGCCCAGGGCGTCCAGGGGCCGGCCGGTGATCGTACGGTCGGCGGCGGCGCGCGCACGGCCGTAGAAGGCGATGATCTGTTCCGTCGTCTCCCCGGGGCCGATGATGATGTCCTCGCCCGCGTACGGGTCGAACCACAGCGGCTCGGCCTGCCCGCCGAACGACGACACGAACCAGCCGTACTCCACCGACGCCAGGTGCTTCACCAGGCCCAGCAGATTCGTGCCGGACGGCGTCATCGGCCGCCTCAGCTGCGCGTCGTCCAGCCCCTCGAGTTTCCACAGCACGGTGTCCCGGTGCCGGTCGAGACTCGCGTGCAGCGTTTCCTTCTCACCTGCGCTGTAAGCCGTCATGCAGCGGGAAATTAGCAGCGCGCACCGACAACGCCCTGCCATGCTCTGCGCATGGACCAGCGAACCGGCAGCACGTTCGAGGAACTCGTCGCCGAGGGCGCCGCCGTGCCCACCGAGGGCTGGGACTTCTCCTGGTTCGAGGGGCGGGCCACCGAGGCGCGGCCCTCCTGGGGCTACGCCCGCTCGGCGGGTGGCCGCCTGGCCCGCGCCGATGCCGCACTCGACATCCAGACCGGAGGCGGCGAGGTCCTCGACATGTCCCTCCGTACGGCGGCCACCGCCCGGCCCGGCCTGCTCGCCGCCACCGAGGGCTGGCCGCCGAACGTCGCCAAGGCCACCGCCCTGCTGCGGCCGCACGGCGTCGTGGTCGTCGCCGCGGCGGACGACGGGCCGCTGCCCTTCGCGGACGAGGCCTTCGACCTGGTCCTCAGCCGCCACCCCGTCCAGCCGCACTGGGCCGAGGTCGCCCGTGTGCTGCGACCGGGCGGCACGTACTTCGCCCAGCACGTCGGACCGGGCAGCGTCTTCGAGCTCGTCGAGTACTTCCTCGGGCCCCTCCCGCAGGAGGCGCGCACCGCCCGCCACCCCGACCGCGAGCGGGCCGACGCCGAGGCGGCCGGGCTGGAGATCGCCGGCCTCCGGGCGGAGCGGCTGCGGATGGAGTTCCACGACATCGCCGCGGTCGTGCACTTCCTGCGCAAGGTGATCTGGCTGGTCCCCGGCTTCACGGTCGAGGAGTACGAGCCCCAACTGCGCGCCCTGCACAAGCGGATGGAGACCGAGGGCCCGTTCGTCGCCCACAGCACCCGTCACCTTCTCGACGCACGCAAGCCGCACGGCTGACACGGTTTCCACATCGTTATCGCGAACGACTCGCATCCAGCAGGCGCCTCGCGTAAGTTCAGACCAAGGTAATTCGCGTGAGCAAAGCTGCGCGGGCGGCACCGCGCGGTGGAGGGGGCTGCGCGGTGCCGCATGCCTCCGTGCGCCGGTCAAGCCGCCGCGACCCGCCGGGATAGCCCGTCGGAGGGACGGCGTACCGGGCGCTCCGGGCGGCCCCGAAATCCCCCGCACCCGCCTGAACAAGGTTTTCCGCCCTTGTCGCGACGTCGTCATCCGACTCCGGAGAGTAGTTGTGGCACGCCGATGCACGCAGATTCACTTACGAAGGGTTATGGTGGAAACCCCCCCTCGGGCCGGTCCGTCTCCCCCCCACGGACCGGCCCGTTTTTTCATGCCGCCCGGCTTCTCCGATCCCGGTCAGGGCAATGCGCCCCACAGGGGCCGCGGGGAACCGGGCGAGAAACTCCACGACCCGCACACGCGCACAGGACGAGCCACCCCGATCCACGGGCGCCCCGACCCGCACCCACGCAACAGCTCCCGGGGGGTAACCTTCGGCCCGTAGGCGACCGCCACCGCATGGAGGGGCTGACATTCACGTGAACCTGCGCGACAAGCTGCGCGGCCTTCTGGTCAGGCTGTACGCGCGCCGGGTGGAAGGCCACCTGGACCACGCTCAGGTGCCCAAGCACATCGGCATCATCATGGACGGCAATCGCCGTTGGGCGAAGGCCGCGGGCTCCAGCACCGTGCACGGGCACCGCGCCGGTGCCGACAAGATCGAGGAGTTCCTCGGCTGGTGCAGTGAGACGGATGTCCAGGTCGTCACCCTCTGGCTGCTGTCCACGGACAACTTCGACCGCGCCAAGGAGGAACTCGTCCCCCTCCTCGGCATCATCGAGGACGTTGTCCGCACCCTCGCTGCCGACGGCCGCTGGCGCCTGCACCACGTCGGCACCCCCGATCTGCTGCCCTCTCCGATGCAGACGGCGCTCAAGGAGGCCGAGGAGGCCACCGCGCACGTCGACGGAATACTCGTCAACGTCGCCATCGGCTACGGCGGCCGCCAGGAGATCGCCGACGCCGTCCGCTCGATGGTCCTGGACGCCCGGGAAAAGGGTGTCTCCATGGAGGACCTCGCCGAGTCCGTCGACGTCGACATGATCGGCCGCCACCTCTACACCGGCGACCAGCCCGACCCCGATCTCGTGATCCGCACCAGCGGCGAGCAGCGGTTGTCCGGATTCATGCTGTGGCAGACGGCACACTCCGAGTACTACTTCTGTGAAGTCTTCTGGCCTGCCTTCCGCAAGGTCGACTTCCTGCGCGCCCTGCGCGACTACGCCGCACGTCACCGGCGGTACGGCGGCTGACGCCGCCCTCCCGGGCACGCACCGTACGGTAAGCGTCCCGTGCACCCCGGTTGGGGTGGGAGTAACAAGGAGTTCATCAGTGCGCCGTCCCATGCATTTGCATGGCCTCGTAAGTTCGAGGGCATAAGCCAAGCAGGTCGATGCCCGAACCACGGGTGTCGGATCTCAGCGGGCGGCACGGGGCCGTCCGCCCGGGAGGCCCTTTGCACCAGCCCGACTGTGCGGTCACTGCACGGAAGCAGCCGCGGAGGGCCGGTTCTCGGCCCGCGCGCGTGCATCGCGGCCGACGACCGGTCCAGCTAACTCTCGTCGCTCCCCGACCTCATCCGAGGGGGTACGTCCTTCCGTGGTGACCAGCACAAAGCGTCGTAAGCCCGACCGGCGCACCTATGTTCTCGACACCAGCGTCCTGCTGGCCGACCCGAACGCCCTGACCCGCTTCGACGAGCACGAGGTCGTGCTCCCCATCGTGGTGGTCACGGAACTGGAGGCCAAGCGGCACCATCCCGAACTCGGTTACTTCGCACGGCAGGCCCTGCGCCTGCTCGACGACTACCGGGTGAAGTACGGCCGTCTCGACGCCCCCATCCCGATCGGGGAACTCGGTGGAACCGTCCGTGTCGAGCTCAACCACTCGGACCCCAGCGTGCTGCCCACCGGCTACCGCCTGGGGGACAACGACTCCCGCATCCTCGCGGTGGCCCGCAACCTGCAGGCCGAGGGGTACGACGTCACCGTCGTGTCGAAGGACCTCCCGCTCAGGATCAAGGCGTCGTCCGTGGGCCTCCTCGCGGAGGAGTACCGGGCCGAACTCGCCATCACGGACTCCTCCGGCTGGACCGGAATGTCCGAACTGACTCTGTCCGGCGAGCAGGTGGACGTCCTCTTCGAGGCGGGTCACGCGTTCGTGCCGGAGGTGTCCGACCTCCCTGTGCACACGGGTCTGACGATCCAGTCGGAACGGGGCAAGGCGCTGGGCCGGGTGACGGCGGAGGGCAACGTCCGTCTGGTGCGCGGCGACCGGGAGGCGTTCGGCATCAAGGGCCGCAGCGCCGAGCAGCGCATCGCGCTCGATCTGCTGCTCGACCCGGACGTGGGCATCGTCTCGATGGGCGGCCGGGCCGGCACCGGCAAGTCGGCGCTGGCGCTGTGCGCGGGTCTGGAGGCGGTCCTGGAGCGCCGTCAGCACCAGAAGGTGATGGTCTTCCGCCCGCTGTACGCGGTGGGCGGGCAGGAGCTGGGCTATCTGCCGGGCACCGAGGCCGAGAAGATGAGCCCGTGGGCGCAGGCGGTGTTCGACACGCTGTCGGCGGTCACCAGCCGCGAGGTCATCGAGGAGGTCACCGCGCGCGGGATGCTCGAGGTGCTGCCGCTGACCCACATCCGCGGCCGCTCGCTGCACGACGCGTTCGTGATCGTGGACGAGGCGCAGTCGCTGGAACGGAACGTCCTGCTGACCGTTCTGTCCCGGATCGGCGCGAATTCACGGGTGGTTCTGACCCACGACGTGGCCCAGCGGGACAATCTGCGTGTCGGTCGCTATGACGGTGTCGTCGCCGTCGTGGAGAAGCTGAAGGGGCATCCGCTCTTCGCCCACGTCACCCTGACGCGGTCCGAGAGGTCCCAGATCGCCGCACTTGTGACCGAAATGCTGGAGGACGGACACATCTGACCCGAGTGCTCAACTTGAGTCGGTTACTCGCTGGTTGGCGCCGTCCGGCAAAGGCGTGAGCCTAGCCGGGCGGCGCCTTGGCGTGTGGGACCTTCATGAAAATCGCTGGGCCAAACGGGATGTGAGCTTTCACACGCAACTCAGGATTGCCTCGCGCCGTCCGGTTACGGCAGAGTCTCACTCCTGTCAGGCCCCGCATACGACACACCTGTACCCCCAGCGGTACGGCACAACAGAAGCATCACAGCCAAACTCCATAGCTGACGTCGTATGCCGCCCGCGCACCACGCGGCGCTCTCCTCGCGAGGGTTGCCCACCGGGCCCGCGCCTCCCGTGACCCCGCAGTTGGGAGGCCAGAGCCAGGGGCACGATTGCGTCCGCCAGGGTCACCGAAGCGGGCGATGCTGGAAGGAAACCGTGTGAGCCGGATTTCGGTCCGGGGATTCGCAGTGGTCTCGGCCACCGCGGTCACCGCTGTCGGAAGCGTCGTCGGCGTTGCCTCGGGCAGCACCGCGCAGGGCAACGACGCCGAGGCGACGGCAGCAGACGCGACGACGCTTCTTGCGGACATTCCCGCGGGCCAGCAGGCCCAGGTCCAGACCGCATCCCTGACGCAGCAGGCTGACGCGCAGGCCATCCAGGCCGACGCGAGCGCCAAGAAGGACGCCGAGGAGGCCGCCCGCAAGGCTGCCGCCGAGACGGCCGTCGCCAAGAAGGAGGCCGCCGAGAAGGAGGCCGCCGAGAAGGCGGTCAAGCTGGCCAAGGAGCGCGAGGAGGCCAAAGCGGCCGCCAGCCGCAGCAAGAGCGCCAGCGCCTCCAGCTTCCCCGTCCAGAGTTCGTACTCGGTCGCGCAGATCCAGGCGATGGCGCGTCAGATGGTCGCGAGCGACCAGTTCCAGTGCTTCAGCAACATCGTGGACCACGAGTCCAGCTGGAACTACCAGGCCGTCAACGCCTCTTCCGGCGCCTACGGTCTCTTCCAGGCCCTCCCCGGCTCCAAGATGTCGTCCGTGGGCGCCGACTGGCAGACCAACCCGGCCACCCAGATCAAGTGGGGCCTCAACTACATGGACAGCCGCTACGGCAGCCCGTGCCAGGCCTGGTCCTTCTGGCAGGCGAACCACTGGTACTGAGACACACGGAAGTTCCTTCCGCTCTCAACCCCGAACAGCCCCTTCCCGTCCTACGGGAAGGGGCTGTTGCCCTGTACGGTCGGACGGACGACTCCAGGGGGGAGTGGTGGGGAGCACCCGGGGACACGGGGGAAGAGGACGGATCATGTCACGAGTGCCAGGGTGGCTCGGCCGGCTGGGCGCCGGACTGACCGAGATGGGCGAGCGGCTGGACGAGCGCAGGGCCGAGGTGGAGAAGGAGCACTCCGAGCCGGAGCCCGTTCCCGCCGGCCGTGCCGTCGTCCCGGCGCCCACCGGTCCCGAGCCGTCGCCGCAGCAGAGCGGTCCCCGACCCGGTCCGCGTCCCGACCCGGCACAGGCCGTGCCGTGGGGCGTGCGGGTCGCGGCGGAGGCGGGCTGGCGGCTGCTCGTGCTCGCGGGCACGGTCTGGGTGCTGATGCGCGTCATCAGCGCCGTCCAACTGGTCGTGTTCGCCTTCGTCATCGCGCTGCTGATCACCGCGCTGCTGCAGCCGGCGGTCGCCCGCCTGAGGCGCTACGGCGTGCCGCGCGGCCCGGCCACCACGCTGACGGCGATCCTCGGCTTCGTGGTGATGGGGCTGATCGGGTGGTTCGTGACCTGGCAGGTCATGGAGAACATCGACACCCTCTCCAACCAGATCCAGAGCGGCATCGACGATCTGCGCAACTGGCTGCTGAAGAGCCCCTTCCACGTCACCGACAAGCAGATCAACCAGATCGCCAAGAACCTCCGCGAGGCGATCGGCGCCAACGCCGACCAGATCACGTCCACCGGACTCGAGGGCGTCCAGGTCATCGTCGAGGCCCTGACCGGCATCCTGCTGGTGTTCTTCTCGACGCTGTTCCTGCTGTACGACGGCGAGCGCATCTGGCAGTGGTCGCTGAAGCTGGTGCCCGCGGCGGCCCGCCCGGGCGTGGCCGGCGCCGGCCCGCGCGCCTGGCGCACCCTGACGGCCTACGTCCGCGGCACGGTCCTGGTGGCCCTGATCGACGCCACCTTCATCGGCCTGGGCATCTATTTCCTGGACGTCCCCATGGCCGTCCCGCTGGCCGTGTTCATCTTCCTGTTCTCGTTCATCCCGCTCGTCGGCGCGGTCGCCTCCGGTGCGCTGGCGGTGGTCGTCGCGCTGGTCACACAGGGCGTGTTCACCGCGGTGATGACCCTGGTGGTCGTGCTCGCGGTGCAGCAGATCGAGGGCCACGTCCTGCAGCCGTTCATCCTCGGCCGCGCCGTCCGCGTGCATCCGCTCGCGGTGGTGCTGTCCGTGGCGGCCGGCGGCATGGTGGCCGGCATCGGCGGCGCGGTGGTGGCGGTACCGCTGGTGGCGGTGACGAACACGGTGGTGGGCTATCTGCGGGCGTACTCGCAGGGCGAGGTTCCCGGCTCCGATACGGCACTTCCCAGCCAGGCTCCGGATGAATCAGCCCGTCTGGGGGAGTTCGAGGAGGAGGCCGTTCAGGCCGAAGGGGAGTCCGCAGCCCCCGGTGACGGCTCCACCAACACCGAGGACCCCGTCCAGCAAACCTGAACGGGGCCCAAGAACGGCGGCGTCTACTCGGCGTCGGCCAGCACAGCCTCGGCCTCCACGGTGGAACCGACCGCCTGGATCACCGAGGCGATCTTGAACGCCTCCTGGATCACCTCACGGTCGACGCCCGCCTTGCGCAGCACCTGCTCGTGCGAGTCGAGGCACATGCCGCAGCCGTTGATGGCGGAGACGGCGAACGACCACAGCTCGAAGTCGACCTTCTCGACACCGGGGTTGCCGATGACGTTCATCCGCAGGCCGGCGCGCAGGGTGCCGTACTCGTGGTCGGACAGCAGGTGCCGGGTGCGGTAGAAGACGTTGTTCATCGCCATGATCGCGGCGGCCGACTTGGCGGCCGTGTACGCCTCGGCGCTGAGGTTCGCCTTCGCCTCCGGCGCCAGCTCACGCAGGACGATGGGGGAGCGCGAGGCGATGGCGGTCGCCAGCACCGTGCCCCACAGCTGCTGCGCGGGCAGGTCGGAGTTGCCGATGACCGAGCCCAGGTTGAGCTTCAGGTCCTTGGCGTAGTCCGGGACCCGGGACTTGAGGGAGTCGAGCGACATGTCGGTCACTCACCGGCCAGCAGGGCGACCGGGTCCAGGGTCTCGTCGCCCTTGGTCCAGTTGCACGGGCACAGCTCGTCCGTCTGGAGGGCGTCGAGGACCCGCAGGACCTCCTTCGGGTTACGGCCGACCGAACCGGCCGTCACCATCGAGAACTGGATCTCGTTGTTCTGGTCCACGACGAAGACCGCGCGCTTGGCGAAGCCGTCCTCGTCCTCGATGCCGAGGTCGCGCATCAGCTCGTGCTTCGAGTCGGCCATCATCGGGAAGGGCAGCTCGCGCAGGTCGTCGTGGTCCTTGCGCCAGGCGTGGTGCACGAACTCGGAGTCGCCGGAGAAGCCGAGGACCTGGGCGTCACGGTCGGCGAACTCGTCGTTCAGCTTGCCGAAGGCCGCGATCTCGGTGGGGCACACGAAGGTGAAGTCCTTGGGCCAGGCGAAGATCACCTTCCACTTGCCTTCGTAGGTCTTGTGGTTGATCTTCTCGAACTCCTTGCCCTTCTCCAGTGAGACGCAGGCAGTGAGGTCGAACGCGGGGAACTTGTCACCGACAGTGAGCACACGCTCTCCTTGCAGCGAGGAAACCCCCGGATCGCGGGCGTTTCCCATGGGTTGGACGCTGTTGATGTTGGCACAGAGTGCATTGATCAGTGAAATAGCTACACTCGGTCCAGCTGATCGGAGGAGGTTATCGGTGGCCATCGGCAATGGCGGCAGGAAGCGGCAGCCGAGCCTCGCCCAGCTGCGCGCCTTCGCCGCCGTGGCGGAGCATCTGCACTTCCGGGACGCGGCCGCGGCCATCGGGATGAGCCAGCCCGCCCTGTCCGGTGCCGTCTCGGCGCTGGAGGAGACACTGGGCGTCACTCTCCTCGAGCGTACGACGCGCAAAGTGCTCCTCTCGCCCGCCGGTGAGCGTCTCGCCGTACGCGCCAAGGCGGTTCTCGACGAGGTCGGCGCGCTCCTGGAGGAGGCCGAGGCCGTGCGCGCGCCGTTCACGGGGGCGTTGCGGCTCGGTGTGATCCCGACCGTCGCGCCGTACCTCCTGCCGACGGTGCTGCGGCTCACCCACGACCGGTACCCGGACCTCGATTTCCAGGTGCACGAGGAGCAGACCGCGAGCCTCCTGGACGGGCTGGCCGGCGGACGGCTCGACCTGCTGCTGCTCGCCGTCCCCCTCGGCATCCCCGGCATCGTCGAACTCCCCCTCTTCGACGAGGACTTCGTGCTCGTCACCCCGCTCGACCACTGGCTCGGCGGCCGTGAGGGCATCCCGCGCGAGGCGCTGAAGGAGCTGAACCTGCTGCTCCTCGACGAGGGACACTGCCTGCGCGACCAGGCCCTCGACATCTGCCGGGAGGCGGGTCGCGGGATCAAGGGGGCGGGGCGAAGCCCCGCGGTTGAGGGTGGTGGTGGCAGACGGGAGGGCGCCCCGGTGACCACGACGGCGGCCGGTCTGTCGACCCTGGTCCAGCTCGTCGCCGGTGGCCTCGGCTGCACGCTGCTCCCGCGCACCGCCGTCAAGGTCGAGACGACCCGCAGCAACCAGCTCCTCACCGGCTACTTCGCCGACCCCGCCCCGAGCCGCCGTATCGCCCTCGCCATGCGCGCCGGCGCGGCACGCGGCGCCGAGTACCGGGAACTCGCGGGTGCCCTCCGCGCGGCACTGCGACCGCTTCCCGTGCGGGTGCTCGACAACGACGTCTGAGTTCGAGGGCCGACACCACCGCGGACTCGATCGTCCACGAGGGCCTTGCCGCGCTCGCGGTCGCGGGCCTGGGCCTGGCGCGCCGCACCGCCGAGGCCACGGCGCGCGGGGCGCTGCGGCAGACGGTGGACCTACGGCAGCCACGGCTGCGCCGCCTTCTACGCCGTCGGCGACACAGCCCTGATGTCGTGCTCGGCGACGAGGGCATGGGCGTGGATCGCCTGCACCGGGTGACCCAGGGCGGTGCGGGAGCACAGCCTGTGACCGCACGGCACGTGGGCCCGTCCCCTCCCGGAGCGGGAGGGGACGGGCCCACGTGGGGCTACTCCGTGCGCAGCCCGTCCGCGCGCATCAGCCGCATCAGCGGCGGCATGCTGAGCAGCGTCACGACGAGCACGATCGCCGCACCGATGCCGGTCATCGCGAGCACGCTCGCCCAGTCCACGACCACCGGCACCCTCGTCATCCGCAGCAGCACCGCGCCCAGGGCCAGGCCCACCACCGAGGCGAGCAGCAGCCCGAGGGCGATGGGGACGGCCGTCTGCCACAGCACCGACAGGCCCAGGGTGCGGCGCCGCGTGCCGAACGCGACCAGGGACGACAGCAGTTTCCTGCGCTCGCGCAACTGCTCCAGCTGCGACACCAGCAGGCTCGCGCCGATCAGCGCGAGGACGCACGTCGCGCCGACGAACAGGCCGGTGCGGATGGAGGTGAACTTCCTGGCCTGCTGGGTGGCCGCCCACACCATGGGGTCCACCGTCGTGTCGATGCCGGCCGAGGTGTTGCGCACGTACTCGCGCACGTCCGTCACGGACTCGTCCAGGCTCAGGTAGATCTGCCCCCGCACAGACTTGGCGGTGCCGGGCAGCGCGCTCGGCGTCAGCAGGAAGCCGCCGCGCCTGACCCCGGTCGGGTCATCGATGGACTGCGCCTGCTTCAGATGCGCCGGTACGGTCCACGGGGTCGCGGCGCCGGGGGAGTCGCCGTAGGACGGGTCGAAGTACATCTTCCGGCCCGCCGTGGCGAGCGTCGGGGTGTCCGTGTCGTACTCACCGCCCCGTAGCACGAACACGTCACCGTCGTGGCAGGCGGGCAGGGTCGCGACCTCGCGCAGGGCGGTGCAGTCGCCGATGGTCACTTGCGTGGTGTGCTCGGGGTCGCGGCGCCGGTCGCCGATGTAGTCCCCGGACAGGGCGATGACCTTGCCGACGCCCTTGGTCTCCCTGAACTTCTCGGCGGCCATGGCGAGGGGGTAGCCGTGCGGGAGCCCGACCTGCATCTGGGCGCGGGTGAGGTCGTTCGTCGAGTTCTTGGTGTAGTCGCCCTGCACGCCGGCGAACAGCATCTGCAGCGCGATGGCACCGGCCACCGCGACCGCGATGCCGTTGACCATGCGGGCCGCCGTGCCGCTGCTCAACTGCAGTCGGCGCACGGCCAGTTGCCAGGCGACCGCGCCCGAGCCGAGGCGGGCGACGACCGCCTCGACGATCCACGGCAGCAGCGCGGTGATGCCGACGAGGATGAGGATGACACCGCCGGTGACCAGGTACTGGTTGAAGTTCCCGTTGTTCCGGCCCTGCCCGATCATCGGGTACAGCAGCACGAGTCCGCCGAGCGGCAGCAGCAGCCGCCACCACAGCCGCCGGCGCGCCGGCCGTGCCGTACGGACGACGCCCAGCGGCTCGATCACCACGCCGCGCAGCGCGAACAGGGTGACCAGCACCGCGGCGGCCGGGACCGCGACGGCGACGAGCACGGCCAGCAACGGAGAGGGGTTCAGATAGCTCGGGAACACGCTGGTGCCGAGGACCTCCACGGAGCCCGCGACCTGCCGTCCGATCAGGAAGAAGACCGTACCGAGGACCAGACCGAGCAGCGCGCCCGCGAGCGCCTCGCCCGCGGCGATCCGGCGGGTCATCCCGCTGTCGGAGCCGACCAGCCTGAGCGCCGCGAGCCTGCGGTCGCGCCGCTCGCCGCCGAACCGCACGGCTGCGGCGATGAACACGGCGACCGGCATCAGCAGCACGACGAAGACGACCAGGACCAGCAGCACCAGCACCGGATCGGTCTCCGAGGGCGTCGGATTCGGGTCGCCGTAGGCGTCGATCCGGGCCACTCGCGAGCCGTCGATCTTCGCGGCGAGCCCCTCGGCGCCCGCGTAGTAGGCGAGTTCGCGCGAGCCGATCAGCCCGCTCTCCCCGATGGTGGCGGAGATCCGGTACGGCAGCCGCTCCCGCAGCAGCTTCGCCCCGTCCGAGGCGAGCAGCTCCTTCAGCGCGGGGGAGACGGCCATCTCGCCCGGCGCCGGGTACGTCGCCAGGCCCGGCGGCAGCGGGGCGCGCGGCCCCTCGGGCTCGACCAGCCGCCCGCGCACGTCCTTGTCCCGGAACACCGTGTCGGTGTCAGCGATGACGAAGGTGTCGTCGGCCTTCGGCACCCGCTTGGAGCTGTACGTGTAGTCCAGCCGGGCCTCTTCGCGCTCGTGCCGGACGTTCAGGGCGCTGGGGATCGCCGTCGTCAGCAGGAGCAGGGCCACCCCGAGGCCAACGCCGACGGCCGTCAGCAGGACCCGGACCCAGCCCTCGCGTCCGCCGGTGAAGGCGAACCGGGCCCCCATGGCCAGATCCCGCGCCCACTGCCGTGCCCTCATACGGCCCGCTCCATGTCCCGGGACCTGCCGTCCCGCACGACGATCTCACGGTCGGAGTAGGCGGCGACCCGGGCCTCGTGCGTGACGAGGACGACGGCCGCGTTGGTGGAGCGGGCCGCGTCCGTCAGCAGCACCATCACGCGCTCGCCGTTGAGCGAGTCGAGCGCTCCGGTCGGCTCGTCCGCGAACAGCACGCGCGGCTCGGTGACCAGCGCCCGCGCCACGGCGACGCGCTGCCCCTGACCGCCGGAGACCTCACCGGGCCGCTTGCCCTTCAGGTCGTCCACCTCGAGCCGTTCCATCCAGCCGAGGGCGGCCCGCTCGGCCTGCTTGCGGGAGGTGCCGTTCAGCCGCAGCGGCAGCGCCACGTTCTCCACGCAGGTCAACTCCGGTACGAGCTGGCCGAACTGGAACACGAAGCCGAAGTCGCTGCGCCTTAGCGCACTGCGCTCGGCGTCGCTCATCGTGGCGAGCTCACGTCCGTCGTACGTGATCGACCCCGAGTCGGGCGGCACGATCCCCGCGAGGCAGTGCAGCAGCGTCGACTTGCCGGACCCGGAGGGGCCCATCACGGCGACGACCTCGCCGGAGTGGATGGAGAACGCGGCGCCGTCGAGCGCGACGGTCGGGCCGTACGCCTTGCGCAGCTGGTCGGCGGAGAGCAGGGAACCGGCGGGAGCGTTCACTTGGCCACCGCCTCACGGAGCTTGTCGAGGCGCGCCGCGGTCAGCTCCAGCCAGCGCAGGTCGGCCTCGAGGTGGAACAGGGCGTGGTCGCAGATCAGCTGGTCCGCGAGGTCGCCCTTGCGCTTGCGGTCGGTCAGGACGCGCATGCTGCGCAGGTGCTCGGCGCGCTGGGTGTCGAGGATGTCGGCCGCGTCGCGGTGGGTGTGCAGTGCGAGGACGACCTTCGTGTAGAGGGTCGACTGGAGGTATTCCTCCGGCTTCTCCGGCGTCGCCAGCCAGTGCTCCACGTCGGTGATCCCGGCGTCGGTGATGGCGTACCGCTTGCGCTCGGGCCCGCCGCCGGCCTCGATCCCGTCGACCTCGACGAGACCGTGCTTCAGCAGGCGGGACATCGTCGAGTAGACCTGGCCGTAGTGCAGCGGCCGGTCGTGACCGAACTTCTCGTCGAAGGCCCGCTTCAGGTCGTAGCCGTGTCGCGGACCGGACTCCAGGAGCCCCAGAAGGGTGTGACCGATGGACATGTCCCGCACTCTACACACGGTGTATACCCGGAATGTATACGCGGGGTGTGTAGATCGCGGCGGGGCGTACGGCGATGCAGGTGGGGGTCGATTGTCACGGTTCTGCGACAGCCGGCCGGCCGCATATCCCCCGGAAGCAACCCTTCACCTACCTCAACCGTCGGTTCCCATGGAGCGGGGTGCTGATTGTCACGTCCGTAAAAGAGCGGATCGCAGCCTGTTTGTCATATAGACGGGTGTTAGCTTTCTGAGCTGACCTCGACACGGAAACGGGAGCGACGACCCATGGGGCGAGCGGAAGAGAGACGAGCGCGACAGCGCGGCGGCCACCGCGCCGCGCCCGGGAACCGCTCGGCGGGGTCCGGCAAGAGCGGCATACGCAGGCTCTTCACCTGGAAGAAGATCCTCGGCACGTTCCTCGGCGTGTGCCTGCTCGGCATCGGCTCCTTCATCGTGCTGTACCTGGTGGTCGACGTCCCCCAGGGCAACACGGCCGCCCAGCGCCAGAGCAACGTCTACAAGTACAGCGACGGTACGATCCTGGCCCGCAAGGGCGAGGTCAACCGCGAGATCGTGGACCTGTCCAGGGTGCCGAAAAAGGTACAGCTCACCTTTGTCGCGGCCGAGAACAAGACCTTCTACAAGGACGCCGGCGTCGACTTCAAGGGCACCGCGCGCGGCCTGATCAACACGCTGTCCGGCAAGGGCAAGCAGGGTGGTTCGACGATCACCCAGCAGTACGTCAAGAACTACTACCTCAACCAGGACCAGACCGTCACGCGCAAGCTGAAGGAACTGGTCATCTCGTTGAAGGTGGACCGCCAGAAGTCCAAGGACGACATCCTCGCGGGCTACATCAACACCAGCTACTACGGCCGCGGTGCCTACGGCATCCAGGCCGCCGCGCAGGCCTACTACCGGGTCGACGCGCAGGACCTCACGGTCGAGCAGGGCGCGTACCTCGCCGCACTGCTCCAGGCGCCGAGCCAGTACGACTGGGCCGTGGCCTCCGCGACCGGCAAGAAGCTGGTCCAGGACCGCTGGAACTACGTCCTGAACAACATGGTCGAGGAGGGCTGGCTGACCCAGGCCGAGCGCGGCGCCATGAAGTTCCCGGTGCCACTGGCGCCGAAGGGAGCGCCCGGCCTGGAGGGCCAGAAGGGCTACCTGGTCGACCTCGCCAACAAGCAGCTCGAGCAGCAGCTGATGGACCAGGAGGGCCTCACGGCGTCCCAGGCGGAGACCGCGGTGGTCGACCAGGGCTGGACCATCACCCTGAACATCGACCGGAAGAAGCAGGCGCAGCTGGAGAACGCGGTCAAGACCGAGCTGACCAGCAAGCTGGAGCCGAAGCAGCGCAGAGCCGACGCGAACGTGCAGGCCGGTGCCGTCTCGGTCGATCCCAGGACGGGAAAGATCGTCGCGCTGTACGGCGGCAAGGACTACTACAAGCACTTCGTCAGCAACGCGACCCGCCGGGACTACCAGCCCGCCTCGACGTTCAAGCCGGTGATCCTCGCCGCGGCCATGGAGACCGAGGCCAAGACCCAGCAGGGCAAGCCGATCGACCCCGACACCGTCTACGACGGCACGAGCGGCCGAGACGCCGTGGACAACGGCCGGAAGGTCGGCTTCCACCCGCCCAACGAGGACGACGTCAGCTACGGCGACATCACGGTCCAGACGGCCATGAACAAGTCCGTCAACTCCGTCTTCGCCCAGATGGGCATCGACGTCGGCATGGACAAGGTCATGGGCACCGCCAAGGACCTGGGTATGGACACCAAGGGCATGCAGGCGGTGCCGGCGCAGACCCTGGGCTCCATGGGCGCGAGCCCGCTGGAGATGGCCGGGATCTACGCCACCTTCGACAACCACGGCAAGAAGGTCACGCCGTCGCTCCTCAAGTCGGCGGAGAAGAAGGACCGCAGCGTCGAGATCCCGGACCCGATCGGCGACCAGGTGATCAGCCGTACGGCCGCGGACACGGTGACATCGGTCCTGACGGGCGTGGTCGACGACGGTACGGCGAAGGTGTCGGTGGCCGACAACCCGCTGCGCAACGGCCAGCAGGTGGCGGGCAAGACCGGTACGTCCGACTGCAACCGTTCGGCCTGGTTCACCGGCTACACACCGGACCTGGTCACCTCGGTGGGCCTGTTCGGCGAGGCGGCCAAGGCCGGGGGCACGGGCTGCGACAAGGAGAAGATCAAGCAGTACTCGCACGTCTCCCTGCAGGGCGCCCTGGGCGGCGGCCGCGTGAACGGTGGCGGCCCGCCGGCGCAGATCTGGGCGGCGTACACCTTCGGTGTCACGGAGAAGACGAAGTTCGACCTGGACACGACGCAGGGCGCGGCGGTGGAGCCGACGGAGACCCCGACATCGGCCCCGCCGACCTCGCAAGCGCCGTCGGAGACGCCGACGTCGGAGGCACCCACGACCGAGCCCCCGACGGAAACCCCGAGTCAGACCCCGACGACGGAGCCGCCGTCCCAGACCCCGACGACCAGGGTCCCGACACCGCCCACGCAGACACCGACGGGCGGGACAACCCTGGACCCGGTGGAACCGAACCTGGAGCAGTAGGCCGGCGCCCCGCAAGGGGCGCCGGGCTGTGCCGACCTGCGGCTCCGCCGCGTGGGCGCGACCAACCACAACGGACGCGCCCACGACCTGACCTGCCCGAACTCAACCCCCGTTGATCTCGTGGGCGATACGGTCGCCCAACACCTTGTCGATGTTCCGCCAGTACTGCAGCGCGCGATCGACCACCGGCCGGGACACGCCCTGCTTCAGGTGCCCACTCACGTTGGACACCAGCCGATCACGCGCGGCGTCGTCGAGGACCTCGCGGACCATCGTCCCCGGCTGCCCCCAGTCGTCGTCCTCGGCGTGCAAGGCGTAGGCCTCCCGGACCATCTCGCCCGCCGTCTGCCACCCGGCGACGTCCCCGAACCGTCCGACGTCCGCCGCCGGACCGCCGTACGAGTTCGGCGCGTACACGGCACCCGTGTTCGCCGCCTCGTACCGCATCGGCCCGTCCTTCGCGTACGAGTTCACCGGCGAGTGAGCGCGGTTCGGCGGGAGCTGGGCGTAGTTGGGGCCGATCCGGTAGCGGTGGGTGTCCGGGTAGGAGAACAGGCGGCCGAGCAGCATCTTGTCCGGGGACGGGCCGATGCCCGGCACCATGTTGGACGGCTCGAACGCGGCCTGCTCGATGTGGACGAAGTAGTTGTCCGGATTCCTGTCCAGGGTCATCCGGCCGACCTCGATCAGCGGGTAGTCGCCGTGCGGCCACACCTTGGTCAGGTCGAACGGGTTGAACCGGTAGTCGGGCGCGTCCTCGAACGGCATGACCTGCACGTACATCGTCCAGCTCGGCGCGTTCCCGGACTTGATCGACTCGTACAGGTCGCGGCGGTGGACGTCGCCGTCCGTGCCGGCCAGCTCATCCGCCTCGGCCTGGGTGAGGAAGTCGATGCCCTGGTCCGTCTTGATGTGGTACTTGACCCAGAACCTCTCACCGCCCCCGTTGACCCACATATAGGTGTGGGACGAGTAGCCGTTCATGTTGCGGTACGTCTTCGGGATGCCGCGGTCGCCCATCAGCCACGTCACCATGTGCGCGGACTCGGGGGACAGGGTCCAGAAGTCCCACTGCATGTCGTTGCTTCGCAGTCCGGTCGCCGGATGGCGCTTCTGCGAGCGGATGAAGTCCTGGAACTTCTGCGCGTCGCGGACGAAGAAGATCGGCGTGTTGTTGCCGACCAGGTCGTAGTTGCCGTACTCCGTGTAGAACTTCAGCGCGAAACCGCGCGGGTCGCGCCAGGTGTCGGGGGAGCCCTGCTCGCCCGCGACCGTCGAGAAGCGCGCCAGCATCTCCGTGCGCTTCCCGGGCTGGAACAGGTCGGCCTTGGTGAATTGACTGACGTCATTGGTGACTTCGAAGAAGCCGTACGCTCCCGAGCCCTTCGCGTGGACCACCCGCTCGGGGACCCGTTCGCGGTTGAACTGGGCCATCTTCTCGATCAGGTAGTGGTCCTGGAGCAGGACCGGTCCGTCGGATCCGACGGTGAGCGAGTGTTCGTCGCTCTCCACCGGGATCCCGGCGTTGTTGGTCGTGTAGGGGACCTGCTGGGGTGCCTGCGTCACGAGCGTCCTCCCTCGTGCACGTGGGTGTTTCGCTCACCCCAGCAAGTCAACGCCGCTGCCGGGACATCGGCAACATTTGGACCGGGTCTAACTTCGGTTCAGCTCGAACCAGACCACCTTCCCGGTGCTCAGTCGTGTCGCGCCCCACCGTCTGGCCAGCTTGTTCACCAGGTACAGACCGCGCCCGCCCTCGTCGGTCGCCCGCGCCTGCCTGAGCCGCGGCAGCTGCGGCACGTCGTCACCGACCTCGCAGCGCAGCACGTCCGTCCGCAGCAGACGCAGCGTGACCGGCCGCGACGCATAGCGCACGGCGTTCGTCACGACCTCGCTGACAAGGAGCTCGACCGAGTCGCTGAGCTCTTCGAGGCCCCAGCGGGACAGCGCGCGCCGGGCCAGCCGACGGGCCCGGCCGGGCGCAGCGTCCTCCGGTTCCAGGAACCAGTACGCCACGTCGCTCGGCGCGATCCCGTCGAAGCGGGCGGCGAGCAGCGCGATGTCGTCGTCCCGGTCGCCCGGACCGAGCATGTCGAGTACCTCGTCGCACAGCGCCTCGAGCGGCGGCGGGTGATCGGGGCCGGTGAGCTGCGCGGTCGCGGCGAGCTTCTCGCGCAGCTGCTCTATACCGGTCCACACGTCCCGCAGCCGGGACTCGACCAGGCCGTCCGTGTAGAGGAGCAGTGTGGCCCCGGCGGGCGCGTCCAGCTCGACGGCCTCGAAGTCCACTCCGCCGACGCCGATGGGCGCGCCCGCCGGCACCCGCAGCACCTCGGCATGGCCGCCCAGGTGCAGCAGGACCGGCGGCGGATGGCCGGCGTTGGCGATGGTGATGCGGTGCGAGACCGGGTCGTAGACGGCGTAGAGGCAGGTCGCCATGCGGTCGGTGCCCAGGCGCTGGGCCTGCTCGTCGAGGTGGTGCAGCACCTCCTGCGGGGGCAGGTCGAGCCCGGCCAGGGTCTGCGCTGTGGTGCGCAGCTGGCCCATGATCGCGGCGGAGGTCATGGAGTGGCCCATGACGTCGCCGACGACCAGCGCGACCCGGCTGCCCGGCAGCGGGATGGCGTCGTACCAGTCGCCGCCCACCCGGGCCGTCTCGGCCGCGGGGAGGTAGCGGCTGGCCAGCCGCACGCCCGTGGGCCGCGGCAGGGTCTCGGGGAGCATCGTGCGCTGCAGCTCGTCGGCGATGTAAGCCTCGCGACCGTAGAGCACCGCCTTGTCGATGCCGAGCGCGCTGTGCGTGGCCAGCTGGGCGGCGACCAGCAGGTCGTCCGCCTCGAAGGCCAGGCGCTCGGGGCGGCGCAGGAACAGCGCGGCGCCGATCACCCGGCGGCGGCCCCGCAGCGGCGCGAGGATCGCGTGCTGACCGCCGGGTACCACCGACTCGCCGCCCTCGCCGAGGAGTTCGGGCAGCGCGGCCCGCGCGGCGGGCGCGTCCGCGAACACCGGCCGTACGCCGCGCAGCACCTCGTTGAGCGCGCCGCCGGGCCGCACCTCGCACCGCTCGGCCGTCAGCGCGGACAGCCCCGACAGCTCCGACGCGTCGGGCTCAGGCGCCGGGACGGGCAGGAAGCCGCCCTCGGTGTCACGATCCTCCGGGATCCGGTCGGTGCGGCGCAGCCGCAGCACCACGGGCCCGGTGGGGCGCTCGTCGCCGACCGGCAGCGGGTCGCGCAGATACACCAGGATCGCGTCCGAGAAGGTCGGCACGGTGGCCCGGCACAGGCCCATGACGATCTCGTCGAGGTCGATACCGCGGGCGATCCGCCGGGTCGCGGCGCCCACGAACCGCAGCCGGTCGCCGTCCCGCCGCATCGGCATCGGCCGGCCGGGCGGCAGACCCCGTCCGGTACGGCGCTCCGGCGCGCCCTGGGTCCGCTCCTGCTCGGCACCCGGCTGGGGCGGGATCGCCTCCGGCGCGGGAGCGGGGCGCGGGCGATGGGTGTCGGGCTCGGCGGCGGCCGGCTGGGAGTGCTCGGGGCCGTTGACTGGGGGCTCCTTCCCCTTGCCGCTGGGCGCGCTCTTACCCGGCGCGGGCGTCTCGCCGGTACGGGCCTGTGCGGGTAAAGCGGTGCCGAGCGGCTTCGAGGTACGCAACAGCGCCCCGCGGGGATCCGCGGGGTCGGCGCCCGGCTGAGGGCGTTCGTAGGAGGTGGGGTGCTCCGTCACGCGTGTCGCATCCGTCCGTCCGGGGCTGCGTGCCCTGCACGCAGTTCGTCCCGCAGGAGTCCCGATACCCGGAATATGTACCCCAGGAACGGAATTCCCGCGTGGTCAGAGGCTGTTCCTGTGTCACCGGGGAACCGTCTGCGGCTCGTGCCGGTGTTGCCCTCGTACCCCTCGCTCACGTCCTGCCGCCCCTCGGTGACGTTCGGTCAAGCCCGGCACTGGATCCGGGAGTTGTGGCTGCGCCCTTGCGGAGGACGATCCTACGGTTGTGGACCGGGGGCGCATCAAGGGTCTCATGAGGACACGTGCGCGGGCGTACGGTCCCAGTCCTTCGGCAGCGACGGTACCGCCCAGGCCGGGTCCGGGCGCCAGTGCTGCCAATCCTGTGAGAAAGGCGGCTCCCACGCGCGGATCGCCGCCACCGCCGAGCCGCCCGCCTCCCGGACACGTCCGGCGAGCGCCGCGTCCATCAGACCGTCCCGCTGGGCCTGCGCGAACTCGTCCTCGTCGCGCCAGTGCCAACTGCGGTCCGGGTGCACGGAGATGTCCAGAAAATGGTCCTCGGAGTCGACCCCGCCGTGCCAACGGGCCAGCGGCTCCTCAAGGTTGACGTACCAGTTCTTGAACTGCCAGCCCGGCTCCCAGAACAGCCACACCGACCACGGCTGGCCCGGCCGGGCCAGCTTCAGCACGCCGGTGCCGAACCAGTGGTCGAGCTGCACGCTGCGCGGCTTGGTGTAGCGGGACTCCAGCGGCTCGACGTGCACCGGCGTGCCGTCGGCCAGCACCGGTTTCACGCACTCGGTGCCCGGTGCCAGCCATACGGCGAGCAGGTCGGCGTCGTCGCGGACGACCGTGACCGGTCGGGCGATGTGGAAGCGCTCGCCGGCGTTCTGCCGGTACCGCCACAGGATGTGGGTCCCGGGCGCCCAGAAGCCCGTAGGACCGATCGCCTCCCGGCGCTGTTCCACGCGTCTCATCGCTCCACCGTCGGCCATGCACAGATATTAGGTGCCGTAGGCATACGACGCTGCTGTGCTCGTCACGGTTCTCGCCCGCGCCGGGAATCGTTCACATCGGTCAGGGGCGTGTCATACGCAGGACGTCCAGCGCCTCGTCCAGCTGCTCCACGGTGAGGTCGCCGCGCTCCACGTACCCGCCCTCCAGGACCACCTGACGGATCGTCTTCCGCTGCGCAAGGGCCTTCTTGGCCACCTTGGCGGCCTCCTCGTACCCGATGTACTTGTTCAGCGGTGTGACCACGGACGGCGACGACTCGGCGTACTCGCGGGCGCGTTCGCGGTTCGCGGTGATGCCGTCCACCGTGCGGTCGGCGAGCAGCCGGGACACGTTGGCGAGCAGCCGTACGGACTCCAGGACGTTGCGGGCGATCACCGGCAGCATGACGTTGAGCTCGAAGTTGCCCGCGGCGCCCGCGGTGGCGATGGTCACGTCGTTGCCGATGACCTGCGCGCCGACCATCAGGACGGCTTCCGGGATGACCGGGTTGACCTTGCCCGGCATGATCGAGGAACCCGGCTGGAGGTCGGGCAGCTGGATCTCGGAGAGCCCGGTGCGCGGTCCGGAGGACATCCAGCGCAGATCGTTGGCGATCTTCGTCAGCCCGACGGCGATGGTCCGCAACTGCCCGCTGGTCTCGACGATCCCGTCCCGGGCGCCCTGCGCCTCGAAGTGGTTGCGCGCCTCCGTGAGCGGCAGCCCCGTGACCCGCGCGACCTCCTCGATGACGGCCGCGGAGAAGCCGGGCGGGGTGTTGATGCCGGTGCCCACGGCGGTGCCACCGAGCGGCAGTTCGGCGAGCCGGGGCAGTGAGGCCCGCAGCCGCTCGACCCCGTACCGCACCTGTGCCGCGTACCCGCCGAACTCCTGCCCCAGCGTCACGGGCGTCGCGTCCATGAGGTGGGTCCGCCCGGACTTCACGACGTCGGCGAACTCCTCGCTCTTGCGTTCCAGAGCCTCCGCGAGATGCTCGAGGGCCGGAACGAGATCACGGCTGACGGCCGCGGTGGCGGCGATGTGAATGGACGAGGGAAAGACGTCGTTGGACGACTGCGAGGCGTTGACGTGGTCGTTCGGGTGTACATCCCGACCGAGCCGCTCGCTCGCCAGCGTGGCGATCACCTCGTTGGTGTTCATGTTGGACGAGGTCCCGGACCCCGTCTGGAACACGTCGATGGGGAAGTGCGCGTCCCACGCCCCCTCGGCGACCTCCGCCGCCGCGTCCTGGATCGCCTCCGCGACGTCCTTGTCGAGCACTCCCAGCTCGGCGTTCACCTTCGCGGCGGCCGCCTTGATCCGGGCCAGCGCCTCGATGTGCGCCCGCTCGATGCGCTGCCCGGAGATGGGAAAGTTCTCCACCGCGCGCTGGGTCTGCGCCCGCCACTTGGCGTCCACGGGAACCCGCACCTCACCCATCGAGTCGTGCTCGATCCGAAACGCCTGCTCCTGCTGACCGTCGGCCACAGCCGATCACCTCCGTCCACCACAGCACGGCCGTTACGGAGGCTATTCCTGCCATTCGCTGTGACGGGGGCGACGGCCGACGCTCCGGGCGCCGCTCGATTTCAGCCGACTGACCCCGCACACGAAGGAGCCCCGGGCGACAGCGCCCGGGGCCCTCATTCCGGTCCTCGCCGGGTCAGGCCAGCCCGGGGCCCCGTACCGGAATCGTCGTGAACGTCGGCTGCGGGGCGGGGTCCTGGAAGAAGTCGTTGCCCTTGTCGTCCACCACGATGAACGCCGGGAAGTCCTCGACCTCGATCTTCCAGACCGCCTCCATGCCGAGCTCCTCGTACTCGACGACCTCGACCTTCTTGATGCAGTCCTGGGCGAGACGCGCGGCGGGACCGCCGATGGAGCCCAGGTAGAAGCCGCCGTGCGTGTCGCACGCGTCCGTGACCTGCTTGCTGCGGTTGCCCTTGGCGAGCATCACCTTGGAGCCGCCGGCCGCCTGGAACTGCTCCACGTACGAGTCCATGCGGCCGGCCGTGGTCGGACCGAAGGAACCGGACGCGTACCCCTCGGGCGTCTTGGCCGGACCCGCGTAGTACACCGGGTGGTCCTTGAGGTACTGCGGCATCTCCTCGCCCGCGTCCAGCCGCTCCTTGATCTTGGCGTGCGCGATGTCACGCGCCACGACCAGCGGACCGGTGAGGGACAGCCGGGTCTTCACCGGGTACCTGGTCAGCTCGGCGAGGATGTCGTCCATCGGCTGGTTGAGGTCGATGCGGACCACGTCGTCGCCGGAGGCGTCCAGGTGCTCGTCCGTCGTCTCCGGCAGGAACCGCGCCGGGTCCGTCTCCAGCTGCTCCAGGAAGACGCCCTCGGCGGTGATCTTCGCGACAGCCTGGCGGTCGGCGGAGCAGGACACCGCGATGGCCACCGGACAGGACGCGCCGTGCCGCGGCAGCCGGATCACGCGGACGTCGTGGCAGAAGTACTTGCCGCCGAACTGCGCGCCGATCCCGATCTTCTGCGTCAGCTCGAAGACCTTCTCCTCCAGCTCCTTGTCCCGGAAGCCGTGGCCGAGCGGCGAGCCCTCGGTGGGCGCGTTGTCCAGGTAGTGTGCGGAGGCGTACTTCGCGGTCTTCAGGGCGTACTCGGCCGACGTGCCGCCGACCACGATCGCCAGGTGGTACGGCGGGCAGGCGGCCGTACCGAGCGAACGGATCTTCTCCTCCAGGAACTTCATCATGGAGGCCTCGTTCAGGACGGCCTTCGTCTCCTGGTACAGGAACGACTTGTTGGCGGAGCCGCCGCCCTTCGCCATGAAGAGGAACTTGTAGGCGCCGCCGTCCGTCGCGTACAGCTCGATCTGCGCCGGGAGGTTGGAGCCGGTGTTCTTCTCCTCCCACATGGTCAGCGGAGCCATCTGCGAGTAGCGGAGGTTGAGCTTGGTGTAGGCGTCGTAGATGCCGTGGGACAGGGCCTTCTCGTCCTCACCCGAGGTGAGCACGTTCTGGCCGCGCTTGCCCATCACGATCGCCGTACCCGTGTCCTGGCACATGGGCAGCACGCCCGCCGCCGCGATGTTCGCGTTCTTCAGGAGGTCCAGCGCGACGAACTTGTCGTTCGACGACGCCTCGGGGTCGTCGATGATGCGCCGCAGCTGGGCGAGGTGGGCGGGCCGCAGATAGTGCTGGATGTCGTGGACGGCCTCCTCGGCGAGCTTGCGCAGCGCCTCGGGCTCCACCTTGAGGAACGTCCGCCCGTCGGCCTCGAAGGTGGAGACACCTTCGGAGGTCACCAGCCGGTAGGGGGTGGTGTCCTCTCCCTGGGGGAGCAGATCGGTATACGCGAACTCAGGCATCTCAGCCATTTCCTCACTCGACAGACAGCGGCTTGCCTCCATTGGCAGCGCCCACCAGCGTAGAACCTGCCCCCGACGGCGAACCTGTGAGGTAAGGCTCAGTTCGCGCCACGCGGCCGGGTACCACCCCTAGTCGCGATCTATCGCGTTTCGGTACGCTGCTGCCGTGGACCTTCAGAAGCACGCCCAGACCGAGCCGGCGGCGCCGCGCCTGTCCGAACTGCGCGCCTCGGACGCCGACCGTGACCGCATCGCCGACATCCTGCGCGAGGCTCTCGGCGAAGGGCGCCTCACCGCCGACGAGCACGCCGAGCGCGTGGAGGGGGTGCTGAACGCCAAGACGGTCGGAGAGCTGGAGGTCTTCATCCAGGACCTGCCCGCGGCCCACCAGCGCACCGCGGCCCCGGCCTACACCCCGGTGCCGCCCCGCCCGACGCCCGGCGCGATCCCGGTGGAGGCGGACGCCAACGTCGTCGCCGTGTTCAGCACCGCCAGCCGCAAGGGCCGCTGGCGCGCCGGCCGCCGGCTGCACGCGTACGCCGTGTTCGGCACCGTCGAGATCGACCTGAGCGAGGCGATCTTCGAGTACCAGCAGGTCGTGATCAAGGCGGTCGCCGTCTTCGGCGACGTGCAGATCCGCGTCCCGGAGAACGTGTCGCTGCGCGGCACCGGCGGCGGCGTGCTGGGCAACTTCGAGGTGGACACGCTGGATTCGGTCGATTCCGAGGCGCCCGTCGTGTACGTCGACGGGTTGGCCGTACTGGGCAATGTCGAGGCGCGCCCCCGGCGCCGCAAGCTCGTCGAGGACATCCTCGACCGCGTGCAGCAGAAGGTCGACCGCACGTTGCGCAAACATCTCGACCGCTGACGGTCGTGACTCCGGCCGGGTCCCGCGGTGGCGCCCGACGCGGCGGGTTGTGAACCGGCCGCCGCGTGCCCGCGGTACGGAACGCAGTGCATAGGCACGCGCACAACGGGTAGGGCTTGCTGCATCGTCTCTCGCTCGCGAAGCCGTCGTCAGGAGTAGACCGTGCTGCAACCGCCGCATTCGTCCCTGCAGGTAGCTGCCGTACCGGCCCAGCGGGGGCCGGCGCGAGACAGGGACCAAGACGCACCCTGGCACACCGAGGCGGTGTGCCGCCGCGACGAGGCCGGCCTCTTCTTCGCGCCCTCCAAGGAGCCGACGGCGGCCCGGCTGTCCCGCGAGGAGGCGGCCAAGCGCGTCTGCGCTCGCTGCCCGGTGATGGTCGAGTGCCGCGAGCACGCCCTGCTCCAGCCGGAGCCGTACGGCGTCTGGGGCGGCCTCACGGCGGCTGAGCGCCGAGTGGTCCTGGCCAGGCGCCGCCGCCGCGACCTGGAACTGAAGAAGGCGGCACGAGTGACGAACCGCATAGCGGCGGCGGGCTGACAAGGCCAGGCACATGTGATGGGGCGCCCCCTTCCGCACAAAAGGGGGCGCCCATTCACCTTTGGGTGAGTCGCTGTCTCACTTCGCGCGGTCGAAATCGATCGCGCTGTAGGCCCGCAACTTGCTCAGCCGATGCTCGGAGTCGATCCTCCGCACCGTCCCGGACCGGGACCGCATCACGATGGAATCGGTGGTCGCGGTCTCCGACCGATACCGGACTCCCCGGAGCAACTCCCCGTCCGTGATCCCGGTGGCCACGAAGAACACGTTCTCCCCGTTGACCAGATCCTCCGTGGTGAGCACACGATCGAGATCGTGTCCCGCGTCAACGGCCCGCGCACGCTCCTCGTCGTCCTTCGGCCACAGCTTCCCCTGGATCGTGCCGCCCAGGCACTTCACGGCGCAGGCCGAGATGATGCCCTCCGGCGTGCCGCCGATGCCGAGCAGCAGGTCGACGCCGGTGCCCTCGCGCAGCGCGTAGATCGAGCCGGCGACGTCGCCGTCCGAGATCAGCTTGATGCGCGCGCCGGCCTCCCGGATCTCCTTGATGATGCCCTCGTGCCGCGGGCGGTCGAGGATGACGACGGTGACGTCCTCGGGCGTGGACCGCTTGGCCTTGGCGACCCGGCGGATGTTGACGGACACGGGTGCGTCGATGTCGACGAAGTCCGCCGCCTCGGGGCCGGTGACCAGCTTGTCCATGTAGAACACGGCGGACGGGTCGAACATGGCGCCGCGCTCGGCGGCGGCGAGGACGGCGATGGCGTTCGGCATGCCCTTGGCCGTCAGGGTGGTCCCGTCGATCGGGTCGACGGCGATGTCGACCTCGGCGCCGGTGCCGTCACCGACGCGCTCCCCGTTGAAGAGCATCGGGGCCTCGTCCTTCTCGCCCTCGCCGATGACGACCACGCCGTTCATCGACACGGTGGAGACGAGGGTTCGCATCGCGCGCACCGCGGCACCGTCGGCGCCGATCTTGTCACCGCGGCCGACCCAGCGGCCCGCGGCCATCGCGGCGGCTTCGGTCACCCGGACGAGTTCGAGGGCGAGGTTGCGGTCGGGGGCTTCGGAGGGGACATCGAGCTCGGAGGGCAAGTGATGATGCTCGGTCATCGGAGCGCACCTTTCTGATACGACGACGGCCGGATGAGGGTTTCGTCCCGACTCTATCGTCAGGCAGGCAGAATGAGCAGGGGCCCCCACGGATGAGCGGGCCGGGCACCTGCGACGATAGGGGGCGTGGCAGGTTCGAAAGGCAAGCAGAAGACGGTCTGGGACATGATCCTTTCCCTGGGCCTGATCGGGATCGCGGCGGGCGTCGTCTACCTCTTCATCCCGCATGACGACCACGCTCCCGACATCAAGCGGGTGGACTACCGCGTGGAGCTCCTCACGGCCCGCCGTGCCGCGTCGTACCCGGTGGCCGCACCCGAGGGCCTGCCCGGCACCTGGAAGGCGACCTCGGTCCGCTTCGACGGCGCCGACTCCGACCGCTGGCACCTGGGCTTCCAGATCCCCGACGGTCAGTACGTGCAGATCGAGCAGTCGACTCAGAAGCGCTCCGATTTCATCGAGGACGCCAGCCAGGGCGCCAAGGCGACCAAGGCGACAGAGAAGATCGGCGACCGCACCTGGACCCGGTACACCGGCGGCCGCTACGACGCCCTCGTGCTCGAGGACACGCCCGGCTCCACGACGGTGGTGGCGGGTACGGCGCCCTTCGGCGAGCTGGTGAAGATGGCCGGGGCGCTGAAGTCGGCCTGACCACCTTCGACGTACGCCCGAGTCCCGGACGCACGAGAGGCCCCCGGCGTCGTTGCCGGGGGCCTCTCGTGTCCGACGGGTGACTCAGACGGTGGTGACGACCTCGTCGTACGCCAGACGCGGGAGGCGCGGGAACCAGGCGTCCGGGCCGGGGCGGCCGATGTTGACGACCATCAACGGGGTGTGGTCGTCGTCCAGGAACTCCTTGCGGACGCCCTCGAAGTCCAGGCCGCTCATCGGGCCGGCGGCCAGGCCGGCGGCGCGGACGCCGATGATGAAGTACGCGGCCTGGAGGGCGGCGTTCATGGCGGCGCTGTTCTCGCGCACGGCGCGGTCGCTGAAGACCGTGTCCTTGGCCTGCGGGAAGTGCGGGAAGAGCTGCGGCAGCTCCTCGTGGAACTCGTTGTCCGCGGAGAGGATCGCGACCAGCGGAGCGGAGGCGGTCTTCTGCCGGTTGCCCTCGGCCATGAGCTCGACGAGACGCTCGCGGGCCTCGGGGGAGCGGACCAGGGTGACGCGCAGCGGCGACTGGTTCATCGACGTGGGGCCGTACTTGATCAGGTCGTAGATCGCCTGGACCTGCTCGTCGGTCACCGGCTCGTCGGTGAAGGTGTTCGCAGTGCGGGCCTCGCGGAACAGCAGGTCCTGGGTGGTGGGGTCAAGAACGAGAGACATGCGTGAACTTCCTGGCTGTACGTGTCGGACCCGGCGGGCCGGATGTGCTGACAGCGAGGACCGTACGCCATGGATGTTCAATATTCAATTAAAAGCGGAGCGCGGTGACCCGCTTCACAGCCCGCCACGAGCGGTCACCGCGACGCCCCGGCGTCACCTGCCTCTTCTTCCCCCTCGCCCTCCTCCTCGGCGAGGGCCGCGTCCAGCCGGGCCCGCGCACCCTCCAGCCAGCGCCGGCACACCTTGGCCAGCTCCTCGCCACGCTCCCAGAGGGCCAGCGACTCCTCCAGGCTCGTCCCGCCCGCCTCCAGCCGCCGGACGACCTCGATCAGCTCGTCCCGCGCCTGCTCGTACGAGAGCGCCTCTTCCTGCACCTTGCCGGTCATTCCCTCACCCTAAGAGTCGACTCGTACCGAGCTGTGTTTTCCCGGGGGACAACCCCCGGACCCCCGGCCGGACCTGACTGGGCCACATCGTTCATTCGACCCGGACCACAGTGAATGTGCCCTCGGCGACCCGCGCCCGCAGCGTCTCGCCGTCCGTCACCTCGTCCGGGGCACGCACCACGTGCCCGTCCGCCTTCTGCAGCACCGCGTAGCCCCGCTCGAGCGTCGCCGCGGGGGACAGGGCGACCACGCGCGCGTGCGTGTGCGTCAGTTCCGAGTCGGCGCGGTCGAGGAGGTGGCCGAGCGTGCGCCGCGACCGCTCGACCAGCGCCGCGACCTGATCCGCGCGCTCGTCGAGCATCCGGTGCGGATCCTCCATCGAAGGCCGGGCCAGCGCATGGGCCAGCCCGCGCTCCTCTCGCTCCACGATCGCCTCCATGCACCGCCGCGCCCGGTCGCGCAGCATCCGCACCCGCTCGAACTCCTCGCCCACGTCCGGTACGACCTTCTTCGCGGCGTCGGTCGGCGTGGACGCGCGCAGGTCGGCGACGTGGTCGAGGAGCGGGTTGTCGGGCTCGTGACCGATGGCCGACACGACCGGCGTACGGCAGGCGGCGACCGCGCGGACGAGCTGCTCGTCCGAGAACGGCAGCAGGTCTTCGACGCTGCCGCCACCGCGCGCGACGATGATCACGTCCACGTCTTCCAGCTCGTCCAGCTCCTTCACGGCCTGTACGACCTGCGGCACGGCGTGCACGCCCTGCACGGGCACGTTGCGCACCTCGAAGCGGACGGCGGGCCAGCGGTGCCGGGCGTTCTCCAGCACGTCCCGCTCCGCGGCGGAGGCGCGTCCGCAGACGAGGCCGATGAGCTGGGGCAGGAACGGCAGGGGCTTCTTCCGCTCGGCCGCGAACAGCCCCTCCGCCGCCAGCGACTTCTTCAACTGCTCGAGCCGGGCGAGCAGTTCACCGACGCCGACCGGCCTTATCTCGGCGGCCCGCAGCGACAGCTGGCCGCGCGGGGCGTACCACTCGGGCTTCGCGAGCACGACGACGCGCGCGCCCTCACCGACGACGTCGGCGACGGCATCGAAGACCTGCCGGTAGCAGGTCACGCTCACCGAGATGTCGTACGACGGATCGCGCAACGTCAGGAACACGACCCCCGCACCCGGCCGCCGCGACAACTGAGTGATCTGCCCCTCGACCCACACGGCCCCGAGCCGATCGATCCACCCCCCGATCAGCCGAGAGACCTCCCCGACGGGCAGTGGAGCCTCGGGCGAGTTATTGACAGCCATGCCGGCGAGACTAACGGCAACCACCGACACCACCGCTCTCCCGCAGCGGATGCCGCCAGCCGCATGTCTGCACAGCTGCGGGCAGCCGCATACCTGCACCCGGCCGGCGCGGGTGAGCGAGACCCCCGGCACCGGTACCGGCCCGCGCCCCGGTCTTCCCGGGATCGTCACGCGGACGCGATCTTCGGCCCCCCGAACGCGGCCTTACGATGGGTCCCATGACCGCTTCGCCTGGCCGCCGCGTCCTGCTCGCCGCCCCCCGGGGCTACTGCGCGGGTGTGGACCGCGCCGTGATCGCCGTCGAGAAGGCCCTCGAGCAGTACGGGGCCCCGATCTATGTCCGGCACGAGATCGTCCACAACAAGTACGTCGTGCAGACCCTGGAGAAGAAGGGCGCCGTCTTCGTCGAGCGGACGGAGGAGGTGCCGCCGGGCAACATCGTGATGTTCTCGGCACACGGCGTGGCCCCTGTGGTCCACGAGGAGGCCGAGCGCGGCCGCCTCGCCACCATCGACGCCACCTGCCCGCTGGTCACCAAGGTCCACAAGGAAGCCGTCCGCTTCGCCAAGGAGGACTACGACATCCTCCTGATCGGGCACGAGGGCCACGAGGAGGTCATCGGCACCTCCGGCGAGGCCCCCGACCACATCCAACTGGTCGACGGCCCCTCGGACGTCGCCGAGGTCGAGGTCCGCGACCCCGCCAAGGTCGTCTGGCTGTCGCAGACCACCCTGTCCGTCGACGAGACGATGGAGACCGTCGACGCGCTCAAGGACAAGTTCCCGCAGCTGATCTCCCCGCCCAGCGACGACATCTGCTACGCCACGCAGAACCGCCAGCTCGCCGTGAAGCAGATGGGCGAGGAGGCGGACCTGGTCATCGTGGTCGGCTCCCGCAACTCCTCCAATTCCAAGCGGCTCGTCGAGGTCGCCAAGCTCGCCGGCGCCCGCGAGGCGTACCTGGTGGACTTCGCCGCCGAGATCGACGAGGCCTGGCTGGAGGGCGTGACCACGGTCGGCGTCACCTCCGGCGCCTCCGTCCCGGAGGTCCTGGTCGAGCAGGTCCTGGAATGGCTGGCCGAGCGTGGCTACGGCGACGTCGAGATCGTCAAGGCGGCCGAGGAGTCCATCACCTTCTCGCTGCCCAAGGAGCTCCGCCGCGACCTGCGCGAGGAGGCGGCCGCCCTGGCGGCCGAGCGCGGCGGCTCGGGTACGTCGGACGCATGAGTGTCCGTACGCCCGATGCGTGACTGTCAGTCGTACGACGTAACGTAGAGCCATGCAGATCTTCGGCGTGGACATCGGCGGATCCGGGATCAAGGGCGCGCCCGTGGACCTGGAGCGGGGAGACCTCGCGGAGGAGCGCTTCAAAGTGCTCACTCCGCACCCTGCGACGCCGGACGGAGTGGCCGACGGCGTGAAGGAGGTCGTCGAGCACTTCGGCTGGACGGGCAAGGTCGGCCTCACCTTCCCGGGCGTGGTGACGGGCGGATCCACCATCCGTACGGCCGCCAACGTGGACAAGAGCTGGATCGACCTGGACGCGCGCGCGTTGTTCAGGGAGCGGCTCGGCGGACACGAGGTGACGGTCGTCAACGACGCGGACGCGGCCGGCGTCGCCGAGATGAGTTTCGGCGCGGGCCGCGGCCGCAAGGGCACGGTCATCCTGCTGACGTTCGGCACGGGCATCGGCAGCGCCCTCTTCGTCGACGGCGTCCTCGTTCCGAACACCGAGCTGGGCCATCTGGAGCTGGGCGGCCACGACGCGGAGAAGCGGGCCTCCAGCAAGGTCAAGGAGGACGACGGCCTGTCGTGGGAGCACTGGGCGCGTCGCGTCCAGAAGTACCTCGCCCACGTCGAGAAGCTGTTCTCCCCCGAGTTGTTCATCATCGGCGGCGGGGTCAGCCGCAAGGCGGACAAGTTCCTGCCCCTCATCGAGGGCATCAGAGCCGAGATGGTCCCGGCGCAGCTGCAGAACAACGCGGGGATCGTGGGTGCGGCGATGCACGCGTCCGGGGACGGTAGGGCGGTCTAGGAGGCGGTGAGGCGTCGATTACGGCGCTTCACGAGCCGGATCCGGCGGACGAGCACGATCACGCCGGCGACGAGTGTCCCGCCGTAGAGCCACACGGCCTGTGTGGCGAGCGCTGTCACCAGACCCATCAGCCGGCCGGCGGTGCCACCGCCGGCGTCGGCGACGGGGAGCAGACCCACGGCGAAGGCGATCGGCACGATGATCGGTGCGGTCATCAGGTCGCTCCCGCGCACCCACAGTGCGGTCAGCACGCACACCGGCACGAACAGCACGCCGTACATCGTCAGGGACGCCCCGAACAGCAGTGCGTCGAGCAGGCCCAGCAACGACATCCCCACCGCGCAGAACAGACCCGCGCCGAGCCCGGTGAGCCGGGGGTTCGGCAACCGGCGCTCCGCCGGCACGAGACGTACCACCGGAGCCGTTGTTGGCGGCCGTACTCCCGCCGGACGGCGTCTCGCCTGCGGAGGCAGGGGTGCGGACGGGGTGCCGCGGCGCGGTCCGGGGTGCGGGGGGCGGGTCCTGGGTTGCTCCACTGGACCAACTTAGGTCGGCTTATGTGCCGAATCGGCCTTCAGACACGCCGTTGGGCGGAGCCTGGGCAAGGGTTCGACGCGGCCGCCCGGGCGGGGCCCGGCACGCCGTAAACTGGTGGATCGGCCGGTCCTCTGGCCCCCTGGCCCACTCCACATACGGGAAGTCGCAACGTGTCGCTCACGATCGGAATCGTCGGTCTGCCGAATGTCGGCAAGTCGACCCTGTTCAACGCCCTGACCAAGAACGACGTGCTGGCGGCCAACTACCCGTTCGCCACGATCGAGCCCAATGTCGGCGTGGTGGGCGTCCCCGACGCGCGGCTGACCAAGCTGTCCGAGATCTTCGGCTCGCAGCGCGTTCTCCCGGCGACGGTCGACTTCGTCGACATCGCGGGCATCGTGCGCGGCGCCTCCGAGGGCGAGGGTCTGGGCAACAAGTTCCTCGCGAACATCCGCGAGTCCGACGCGATCTGCCAGGTCATCCGGGCCTTCAAGGACGAGAACGTCGTGCACGTCGACGGCAAGGTCTCGCCGAAGGACGACATCGAGACGATCAACACCGAGCTGATCCTCGCCGACCTGCAGACCATCGAGAAGGTCCTGCCGCGCCTCCAGAAGGAGTCGCGCATCAAGAAGGACGTCGCTCCCAAGGTCACCGCGGTCGAGGCGGCGAAGGAGATCCTGGAGAAGGGCGACACACTCTTCACGCACGGCATCGTCCAGGGCAGCGAGCGCGCGGAGCTCCTGCACGACCTCCACCTGCTCACCACGAAGCCTTTCCTCTACGTCTTCAACGTCGACGAGGACGAGCTGACGGACGACACCTTCAAGGACGAACAGCGCGCCCTGGTCGCCCCCGCCGAGGCGATCTTCCTCAACGCCAAGCTCGAGGCGGACCTCGCCGAGCTGGACGAGGAGGACGCCATGGAGCTCCTGGAGTCGGTCGGCGCCGAGGAGCCGGGCCTCGCCACCCTCGCCCGCGTCGGCTTCGACACCCTCGGCCTCCAGACGTACCTCACGGCCGGCCCCAAGGAGGCCCGCGCCTGGACGATCAAGAAGGGCGCGACCGCCCCCGAGGCCGCCGGAGTCATCCACACGGACTTCCAGAAGGGCTTCATCAAGGCGGAGGTCATCTCCTTCACGGACCTGGTCGAAACAGGCTCGGTGCCGGAGGCCCGCGCGAAGGGCAAGGCCCGCATGGAGGGCAAGGACTACGTGATGCAGGACGGCGACGTGGTGGAGTTCCGCTTCAACGTCTAGTGCCCGATCCGGATGGCCCACTGACCTGGATTTCTGCAGGTCAGTGGGCTTTTGGCTGTCGGGAACCTGTACGTTGTGACATAACGGTCATGGCTCGGCTGTCTGGGGTGTCGTGGGCGACGTGACCCGCTTCCCCGCCCCGAAGTACCTGTGTTCGTGGGCCGGACTCACTCCGCGCCACCGCGAGTCCGACCTGAAGGTCACCCGCGGCCGGCTGACCAAGCAGGGCTCTAAACTGGTGCGCTGGGCGGCCGTCGAAGCCATCCAGCACGCCCCCGAGAACACCCCGATGCGCGCCCACAAGGACCGCATCGAGGCGCGCCGCGGCAGTCAGGCACGCAACCTCGCCAAAGCCGCCGCGGCCCGCAAGCTGCTCACCCTGGTCTACTACGGACTGCGCGACGGCGAAGTCCGCTGCCTGACCCGCGCGGACGAGGCGTGAACAGCAGCCGGACCACGACCGACGTGCGATCGCCGTTAGTTCTGGCCTCCGCACTGCGGCAAGGCCGTTTCTCTGATTGATTCCGTCGGTCGTGTGCCGAACGACACCATGCCGCACCGAGCATCACCAACACGGGCGCGGCGAAGGGATGAACGGCAGCCGGAGCGCCGCCAACTCAGCATCACACGTGGTGAAGAGCACACCCCACAACACCCGCCCGGCGGGGCCACAGCACACCACCCAGGAACGGGGACTACCCCGCTCCATGATTCAACACGGCCTCACACCGGATTCATCAGAGAAAACCCCGACACGCACGGCACTGGACCGGCCCCGCCCTTTGACCTGCTGGTAGCCGCTCTGATGCTTGGGGCTGCCGCTCTACGCCGGTCAGGAGACGTCGCGGACGGTGTTGCGAAGCGTCCCGAGTTTGCTGACTTCGACTTCGACGACGTCACCGTCGACGATGAATCCCGGCGGCTCCATGAAGAGTCCGACACCGCCCGGCGTGCCGGTGACGATGACGTCGCCGGGGGAGAGCGGCGTGAACGCGGTGACGTACTCGATGATCGACGGAATATCGTTGATCAGGTCGGCGACCTTGCCGCGCTGGCGTACCTCACCGTTGACCCGGGTCGTAAGCTCAAGTTCGGTGACATCGCCGACCTCGTCGGCTGTTACCAGACAAGGACCGAAGCCACCGGTCCCCGGCCAGGTCTTGCCAGGCAGCCACTGACTGGCGGCACGCTGCCAATCGCGCACCGAGAAGTCGTTGTACACGGCATAGCCGGCGACGTGGTCGTAGGCCTCGGCCTTGGAGACCTGATGCGCGGGCTTGGAGATGACCAGAGCCATCTCGCCCTCGTAGTCGAACTGCGCGGAGTCCGCCGGCTTGAGGGCGTCCTCGCCATGCCCCATCTGGCTGTCGGCGTAGCGGGCGAAGACGACCGGGGCCTGAGGAGCCGCCTTGCCGATCTCTTCCTGGTGGGTGCGGTAGTTGACCCCGATGCAGATAATCTTGCCGGGCTCCGGGATGACCGGAGCGAGCCGCACATCACTGAGCGCCACTGGGCGATCGGTGTAGTGCGCCAAGGAATCGAGGGCGTCAGCTGCGATGGCCTCAGCGAGCGAAGGTGCTGTCGGGGTCGCGTCATAGACGGTCTCGGCGTCGAGACGCCCCCAGGCGATGCTGTGGTCGGCACGGTAGTAGCTGACGAATTTGCTCATCGGGTGCTCCTGTTCAGTGGCGGGCGAGAGTGCGGGACTCCGGAGTACGGATCAGTCCGTCGGGAGCGATCACCGATGAAGGCGCGGAGGCGCTCGATGACACGTTGCTCGCCGGCGGAGTCGAATACCGCCGCGACGTAGCGGTCGGGACGTACGGCGACGAAGACCGGAAGGGTACCGGCGCCGGAGGTGAGCACTGCGGTGGTCTCGGTGACCATGCCGTCGATCGGCTCGCCGCCCGGTGCGCGGACGCACAGCCGGTTCGCGCCGATTGCGTCCCAGTACGCATCGACCGCCGCGTCGGGCGGACCTCCGATCTGCAGCAGCGCCCACCCGCGCCCGAGGTGGGCGTCGAGTCCGCGTTCGGCACCGGTGGCGTCGCGTACGACCGGTTGGCTCAGGGCGCGGCCGACGGTCACGGTGTCGAGGGTGACGCCGTGGGCCGCAACGGCGACTCCGGCGGTGTAGTCGGGTGGTGCGATGAAGCGCATGTTGGCGAGGAATTCGCGTACGCGGGGGATCAGGCTGACCGTGCGGACGACGGTGTCGCGTACGCGCGTGACCACCGGGTGGGTCGCCATGACGACTGCGCCGATGCGGCGCGAGACCGTCACCATCGCGGCTCCGTGGGTGCGGCGCTCGACCTCGTACGAGTCCAGCAGCCGCTCGGTCGCGCCGCCGGTGATCGCCTCGATCAGCTTCCAGGTGAGGTTGGTCGCGTCGCGGATACCGGCGTTCAGGCCCTGGCCCGCGAACGGCGGCATCAGGTGCGCGGCGTCACCGACGAGGAACGTGCGCCCCGCACGGTACGTCCGTGCGACACGCTGGTGCGCGATGTACACGACCGCGCGGCGCACGTCATCCGGCGTCAGCTCGGCCCGGAAGCGCGGCACGACCAGCTCGCGGATCCGCTCCGGCGTCGTCATCTCATCGGGGTCCTCGTCGTCGAAGAGCATGAACTCGATCCGCAGGCGTCCCTTGATGCCGGGCACGAGCACGTACGGCCGCTCCCCGTCGCCGTGGAATTCGGCGAACGGGTCCCGCGCGCGCGGCTCGTTGTGCAGATCGACGACGATCCACCGCTGCGGTTGGGTGGTACCGGCCAGATCGATCCCGACCGCCCGGCGGGTGAAGCTGCGTCCGCCGTCGGCGCCGATCAGCCAGTCGGCGGTCAGAGTCTGCGTCTTCTCTCCGATCGTCACGGTCACGCTGATCCCGTCGCTGTCCTGCGTGATCGCGGTCGCCTCGGCGTCGCGCAGGAACTCGAGCCCCTCGTGCGCGACTGCTCGCTCCCACAGCAGCCGCTCCAGGATCGGCTGGTCGAACTGGGTCTTGGCGGGATGCCCCAGCCGCGACGCGACCGGCCTCGCCTCGAGCAGAAGGCGGTCCCCGAGCCCGAAGTAGCGACTGCCGGTGTCAAGCAGGGACTCGGCCTTGAGCGCGTCGGCCACACCGAGCTGCTCAAGGGTGCGGAACGACTCGTCCTGGAGGCTGATCGCGCGAGGCAGGTCGCCCGGCTCGGTCTCCTTCTCCACGAGCGTCGTACGTACCCCCGCATCGGCGAGCAGGAGAGCGGCGACGAGCCCGATCGGACCGGCACCCACCACAAGCACGTCACGCTGCGCGGTCACGACGTCGCGTCCGGTCGTGGGCGGAGCGTGAAGTCGGTGTCGAAGTCGGCGCCCCGTGTCAGCTGCCAGTACTCGAGATGGCTGTACGGCCATACCTGCGAGACCCGGCCGCGGGAGTTCTTGTACCAGGTGCGTACCTGCGGCTGCCCCCATGCACGCTCGGCATTGCCCTGGTCGATCCACGCGAGGAAGCGGTCCAGGGTCTCCTGCTTGACCTCGAGCGACGCCGCCCCGCGGCGCAGTATCTGGTGGATCGCCCCGGTGGTGAACTCGACCCCGCACTCGATCATGAAGTGGAACTGGCCGTGCACCACGTAGTTCGTGTTGGGCCCCTGGATGAGGAAGAGATTCGGGAAGCCGGGCACGGAGACACCGGCCCAGGCCGTCGCATCACCGTTCCAGTGCTCCTTGAGTGTCTGCCCGGACGGCCCGGTGACCACGATCGGGTCTAGGTAATCGGACGCCTTGAACCCGGTCGCGTAGACCACGGCGTCGACCGGGTGCTGCTCGCCGTCGACAGTGACGATGCCGTCGGACGTGAACCGCTCGATCGGGGAGGTGACGAGCTCGGCGTGCTCCCGGCGCAGTGCGCGCGCCCACACGCCGTTGTCGCGGAGCATGCGCTTGCCGCCGGGGGGATACGCGGGCACGACGACATCGAGCATGTCGGGACGGTCCGCCCACTGCTCGCGCATGATTGCGGTGAGTGCCTCACGCACCCGCAGGTTGGTTGCCGATACGGAGTCGGTGCGGTCCCACTCCGGATCGACCTTGACGGTGTGCAGCCGTCCCGTGCGCGCACCCCAGAACGCCTGGAAGCGGAACCACTGCCCGTAGTACGGGACGTGCTCGCTGAGCCAGGCCAGGGCCGGCGGTGTCGGGTCGTGGTAGTTCGGGGCCGGAACCGTCCACGGTCCGGACCGCTGGAAGACTTCGAGGTGGGCGACGCGGTCGATGATGCCCGGGACGATTTGGTAGGCGCTGGCGCCGGTGCCGACCACCGCGACGCGCTTCCCGGTCAGGTCCACGTCGTGGTCCCACCGCGCGGAGTGCATCTGCACGCCGCCGAAGTCGTCCTGTCCGGGGATCTCCGGGATGTTCGGCTTCTCCAGCTGCCCGGTCGCGGCCACGACGGCGTGGAACCGCCGGTACTGCTCGACGCCGTCGCGCCGTACGACGACCACCCAGGTGGCCGATGTCTCGTCCCAGGTCATCGAGATGACCTCGGTGTTGAACTCGATGTGCTCGCGCAGCTTGGCGCGATCGACGATCTCGACGGCGTACGCCTCGATCTCCGCGCCCTCGGCGTACGCGTTGGGCCAGTCGGCCCGCTGCGCGAAGGAGAAGCTGTAGCCGAAGGTCGGGGTGTCGAGACGTACGCCGGGGTAGGTGTTGGCCAACCAGGTGCCGCCGACGTCGGGGTGCTTCTCGAACGCGACGAACGGTACGCCCGCCTGCTTGAGCCGGTACATCGCCGCGATGCCGCTCATCCCGGTGCCGATGACCGCGACTTCGAAGTCGCGGTCGGGTGCGACCTCGTCGATGTGCCAGGCCGGTGCTCCCGGACGCTGCGCGACCAGGTCGAGCTCGTGCATCATCAGTGCCGCATCCTCGGCACTTGCCCCGCCCGTGATGAAGTCGACAATGGTGCGTGCTTCCTCGGGCTCCAGCAGGCGGGGCCGGGTGAGCCCCTCATCGCGGACGCGCTTGAGCGCGGACAGCGCGAGTTCACGCGCATGCGCCTGCGCGGCCCCGCTCATTCCGCCGTGCGCAGGCGGGGTCGTGTCGACGGGAGGAAGCGGGGGGCGCAGCTCCGCCGGGATCAGCGTGTGCTCTCCGGTCAGAGCTGCCAGCGCCGTGAGCAGCGACGGCAGGTCGGCCTCTGCGACGATGCGTTCGAGGAAGGCGTCGTCCTCCGTGATGGGCGTGTACTCGTCGCGCCAGTACACGTCGTCGATCTGGGCGACCTCGCTCGGGTCGGTCATGAGCCCTCCGTCGTGTTCGGGGTTCTCTCGGGGATATGCCGGGATCACGCGATGCAGGCGGCCTCGAAGACCTTGCCGAGTACGTCGTCGAGTTCTTGGGCGAGGCACTCGGCGGCGATCACATGGTCGGGGCGGACGATGACGGCGCCGACCGGGCGCGCGTCGAACCAGGCCTGCAGGCCCGACTCGCCGCCGAGGTCGCCGATGACGGTGACGCCGGCCGTGGCCTGCTTGCGCGCCCACGGCAACTGCGCTTTCGGCACCACCTGCACGAGGCGGGCGCCGAGCCGGTCGAGCGCGGCGCGCTGCCGGTCCGACAGGAACGCCGTCGGGTCGTTGTTCCAGGTGAGGATCCGCCAGCCCTGCCCGGTCGCGTCGTCGAGCAGCATCTCGACGCCGTCGGCATCGGTGGCCGTCGGCTGGGGGAAGATCGACCCGGCCAGGCGGGGCACGTCGCGGTCGGGCAGCGTCTTGAACGTCGGCAGCGGCGTGTGAACCACCACGCCCTGGTCGAACTGCGGCTGCGGCTTGAACGCCTGCCGCTTCTGGGCCTCCCGCTCCTCGGGGGTGCGGTTGGCGGCGATCCGGTCGCGCTCGGCGGCCTTCTGCGGATCGTGGTCGGTCATCTCCTTCGCCATCCCGAGGGAGACGGCCACCATCTGCGTGACGTGGCCCAGCCGTTCGGTCTCGTACGTGTCCAGCAGACCGTCGGTCGAGAGGCCCTTGACGACGGCGGCCAGCTTCCAGCCGAGGTTGAAGGCGTCGCGGATCCCCGAGTTCCAGCCCTGGCCGCCGACGACCGGCATGACATGGGCGGCGTCGCCGGCGAGGAAGATCCGCCCGTGGCGGAACCGACCGGCGATGCGGGCGTGGTGCCGGTAGACGCGGCGGCGGATGATGTCGAGCTTGGACGGGTCCGGTACGTGCGGTGCCAGCAGGCCGAAGACGAACTCGTCGTTGTCGACGTCGGCCTCGGTCTCGTTTTCGAAGAGCGTGAACTCCCAGCGCCGGATGCCGTGGGGCAGCGCGATGGAGGCGTAGCTGCGGGCCGGATCCCCGCCGAAGACGGCGTGCGGCGTTCCGATCGGGTCGTTGGCGACATCGATCACGATGCCGTCGGTCGGCCGGGTCTCGCCCTCGAACGAGATGCCCAGGCGCTTGCGGGTGGGCGAGGCTCCGCCCTCGGCGGCGACGACGTACAGCGCGCGCACCGTCTCGCCGTTCGCGAGGGTGGCGACCACGCCATCCGCGTCCTCGGCCAGGTCGGTGACCTCGGCGCCGAAGCGTACGGCGGCGTTCGGGAAGCGGTCCAGGCCGGCGAGCAGCACCTGGTCGACCAGCGGCTGCACGAAGCCGTTGCGGCGCGGCCAGCCGAACTCGCGCGTCGTCGGGTTCACTTCGGAGAGGATCATCCGGTCCCCGTTGACCATGTAGATCTTCTGGTCGGGGATGGTGTGGGGAAGCACCTCGTCGACCAGGCCCGCGGTCTGCATCGCGCGCAGTGCCTCGTCGTCGATGCCCACGGCCCGCGGGTAGTCGATGAGCTCGTGCTCCCGCTCGACGACCAGGACGTCGATGCCCTGCTGCCCGAGCAGGTTGGCCAGGGTCAGGCCGACGGGGCCCGCACCGACGACGAGGACGTCGCAAGCGGTGGTCATGAGTTGCTCCCAGTGGATCGTGCCGAGTCCAGCGCGGCGATGGTGTCGCCGAACGCACGGTTCAGCAGGACGAGATCGATGCCGAGGCCCACGTAGTCGACGAGGCCGTCGGCGAACAGACCGGCCGCGTACTCCGGTTGGCCGGAGTAGATGCCAAGGGTGACGCCGTGCGCGGTCGTCACCTCGCGCAGGTGCGCGATCGCCTCGCGCACGGGGCCGTCCTCCCAGTCGCCGCGTCCGGGCAGACCGTAGGAGACGGCCAGGTCGGCCGGCCCGATGTAGACCGAGTCGAGGCCCGGGGTCGAGACGATCTCTTCGGCACGGTCGACGCCGGCCTTCGTCTCGATCTGGGCGATGGCGGACACCGCGCGGTTGCCGGCCTCGGTGTACGAGTCACCCGGGTACAGCGCAGGCCTGGACGGACCCAGGCTGCGGTTCCCGACCGGCGGGTATTTGGTGGCGGCGACCAGAGCCTCGGTCTGGGACCGGGACTCGACGGTGGGCGCGACGATGCCGCGGGCACCGCTGTCGAGCAGCCGCAGGATTGGGGCGGGATCCAGCGAGCCCACGCGCGCGTACGCGTACGCGTTGTCCCGCGGAATCGAGCGCAGGATCCCGCATGCCGCCTCGAGCCCCAGCTCGCCATGCTGAAGGTCGAGGATCACCCCGTCGTAGCCGGCGGCCGCTGCCCACTCGGGCATCGAGAACGAGGGGACCGACTGGTGGTACAGGACAGGGTTCCTGCCGCCGAGAGCTGCCTGCTTCACTGCGCCGAACCCTCTCGCCCGGCCAGCCGCGCGGCGTGCGCCGCGGCCGCCTGGCCGCCGAAGACCGGCACGATCTCGCGGCGGGAGAACAGCCACCGGCCGTCGACCCTGCGGTAACGCTCGCGGAACTCACCGACCGAGGCGGGCTGCGTCTGTGGCTCGTTCGTGTCGCGGAAGGTGAGGTACTGAACCGTTCCCTCGACCTCCTCGCCGTCCCATACGAGGCGGATCCCGCCGATGAAGTGCCGGCCGACGATGTCGGTCTGCTTGGCGCGCTTGGCACCCCAGACCTTCATGGCCTCGCGGTCCATGTCACCCATCGGGCCGACCGAGACGCCGTCCTCGGTGTACAGCTCCCAGGTGGTGTCCGCCTGGTTGTGGTCCAGGCGGTAGAGCATCTCCGCGATGAGCTGCTCGATCTCGACGCGAGTGGTCGCGTCGACGGGACGGTAGTCGCTCATGTTCAGCCTTTCGAATCCGCAGTCGCGACCACGCGACCGAGTCCGGTGATGGTGGCGACGCACTCGACGTCGGCGGGCCACGGCTCGATGTAGCCGATGGACCCGGACAGCAGCACCTCGCCGGCACGCAGCGGCTCGCCCGTACGGATCGCGGTCTCGGCCAGCCAGATCACCGCGTTGACCGGGTCCTCGAGCACGTTGCTGCCGACGCCCCGGGTGATCTCGGTGTCGCCGCCCGTGATGACCATCTCCACCTTGGTCAGGTCGACTTCGCCGTACGGGTGCTGCTCCTCGCCGAGGACGATGCCGCTGCAGCCGGCGTTGTCGGCGATGGTGTCGACGATCTGCCCGACCGATCCGTCGTAGCGGAAGTCGACGACCTCGAACGCGGGGGTCACGTAGTCGATCGCGGCCTCGACGGCCTCGCGGCTGGCCTCGAGGATGTCGCTCTTCAGCACGAACGCGACCTCGGCCTCGATCAGCAGGTGGTTGTACCTGGACAGCGGAAGGTGCGTTCCCGAGGCGTGCACCATGTCGTCGTGGATGATGCCGTAGTCGGGCTCGTCGATGCCCACGCGCTGCTGTACGAGGGGGTTGGTCAGGCCGACCTTGCGGCCCACCCGCTTCACGCCCAGCTCGCGTTCGCGGAGGGCGGCGAACTCGGCGGAGATCGCGTAGGCCGCGTCGAGATCGCGCTCGGGGAGCCGGGGGCTCACGTACGGCACGGTGTACACGTCGCGCTTCGCTTCGAACAGCTCGCGCGCGATCCGGTTGATGGTGTCCTGGGTGACGCTCACTCCGGTCCTTTCCTCAGGCATGCTTCTTCAGGAAGGCGACCGCCGCGGCGTTGAACTCCGTGGCTCCCTCCCACTGCGGCCAGTGCGCGGCGCCGCGGATCAGCAGGTACTCGCCGTCCGGGATCAGTCCGCACAGGCGCTTGCCCTCGGCCTCGTCGCCGGTCGGCTCGTTGTCGGTCCAGACCATCAGGGCCGGGACCGGGACCGCCGCGAAGTCGTCGTCCGTGACCCGGTTGCGCCAGCGCCGCTCCGGCTCCCGCAGGGCGGACACGTGCGCCATGCTGAACCCGTCGCGGGCATAGATCGCCTGGCGGACGCGGACGAGCTCGTCGGTGATCTTCTCCGGATCGTGGATGACGACCTGCAGGCGCTTCTTCACGTTGTCGAAGGTCGGCTCGCTCACCGCCTGGGTGCTCACCGACTGCGTCCTGTCCAGCTGCGGTTCGCCGATCATCCGCCCGCCCGGTGCGGACAGGATCACCGTGTGCAGCCGGTCAGGGTGCTTCGGCGCGAGCTTCAGCGCGAGCCAGCCGCCGAGCGACTCACCGGCGAGGTGCACGCGCTGAAGTGCCAGCGCGTCCAGCAGCGCGAGCAGGTGCTCCTCGTAGTCGCGGATCTCCAGGGGATGGTCGGACAGCGAGGTGTACCCGTGGCCCGGGTAGTCGTAGCCGACCACCCGGAAGCCCGCCTCGACGAACGCGCGGATGTTCTGCGTCCACGCCTCGATGTGGCCGCTGGTGCCGTTGGCGAGCACGACCGTCTGCGCCTCGGGGCCCGCTCCGGCGAAGTCGAGCACCCGGGTGCGGTAGCCGCCCGCGTCCACGTACCGCAGCGTGTGCTCCAGGTCCGCGATCTCTTCCCACAAGGTCGCGAAGTGCGTCTTTCCCGCCTGGCTCATGCGGTCACCGCCGCCTGGATCGCGAAGCCGGCGCCCCACTTCTCGACCGCCCAGTAGTGGTCGACGGCGAAGCGGTAGGGGCCGGCGGTCGACAGCGCCGCGTAGGCGGCGATCCAGCTGCGCATCTCGTGCGCGGCCGAGCCGCCCTCCGCCATGAACCAGCCGTTCTCCCAGCCGTCGACCGGGCTCAGGTCGCCGGAGCGGAGCACATCGAGTACGAGCGTGTCCCACTCCTCGTTCAGCGGGTCGCTCGGCGCCTTGCCGTCGGCGATCGCCTGGATGCCCTTGACGATCATCTGCTCACGCTCGTGCCGCTCCTCGGGTGAGGGCGCGTACGAGACCAGGCGCTCGTGCACGGTGCCGGGGGCACCGTCCCAGCGCGGGATCGGCGGGCTGTGGGAGATGCCTCCCGAGGCGAGGAACAGCACCTTCTTGTCCATAGCCTGGGCGGCCCGGCCGAACGCCTCGCCCATCAGGCGCACTCGCTGCATGGGGGAGAGCGGCAGGCCGATCGAGTTCACGAACACCGGCACGATCGGCTGAGTGAAGCCCTTCCCGAACACGAAGTCGAGCGGCTGGACCACGCCGTGGTCGACCTTCATCTGCTCGCTGCGCCCGATGTCGATGCCCTCACCCAGCACTGCCGCGTGGAAGGCCCGGGCGGCGTCGCCGTCGACGGGGAGCGGCCCCGCGGTGGTGTCGTAGTCACCGATGCCCTCGGCGACCGCACCGATCACCCACGGTGTGATCAGGGAGTAGAGCTGGCCGTTGAAGTGGTCGGGCCCGAACACCACGACCAGGTCGGGGTCGTACTCGGCGACGAACCCCCTGACCTCGTCGATGGCGGCATTGATCTCGGCGAATGTCTCCCCGCCCGGGTCGACATTGCCGAAGGACGGCGCATGGGAGAGTGCTGCGACGGCCAGCGGCATGGAGTGGCTCTCTTTCTCGAAAGCTGCGGATTTCGCGGAGTGGTGAACGGCTGCTACGCGGACGTACCGGCGAGCACGGGCTGAGCGGCATCCGGTGCGTCGGAGCGGCGCAGGCCCAGGTGCAGGGCCAGGACGCAGAGGCCGGCGACGAGCATGGGCAACGCGAAGACGGTGAAGGCCGCCCCCATCCCCATGCCCGCGTCGAAGGCCGCGCCGCCGACGATCGGCGCCGCGATGCCGCCGAACCGGCCGGCGCCGATGACGACACCGAAACCGGTCGAGCGGGCCAGCGTCGGGTACAGCGTCGGGACGATCGCGTAGAAGGCGGCGGTGCCCGCGCAGACGAAGAACGACGCCAGGAACAGGGTCCACCAGGCGGTCGGCATCCCCGGGCCGGCGATGCCGAACAGCGACAGGGTGGCGGTGGCCAGGACCAGGAAGACCGGGGTGAGGAAGCGGACGTTGAACTTGCCGCCGAGGTAGCCGAAGAGCACGTTGCCGAGGATGCCGCCGACGCTGAAGGCGGTGACGAGCTGCGAGGCGAGCGCCGGGTTGTGATGGGCGTCCGCGACGGTGCTCGGCGCCCAGTTCGTCATGAAGTAGAAGCTGAGCATGTACGCGACGTACCCGACGATCATCAGCAGCGTGAAGAAGCCGGTCCGGCCGGTGAACACGGTGCGCAGCGAGCCCTTCGCCTTGACGCTCGTCGAGTCCGACTCCGGGAGCGCTTCGAGTGCGGGGCGGTGCATCTTCGTCAGGAGCGCGTTGAGCCGCTGCAGTGAGTCCGTGCGACGGCCCTCGGAGAGCCAGGCGAGCGATTCGGGGAGGAAGGCGAAGGTGGCGGCCGCGGCGATGGCGCTCAGGGCGAATCCGACCCACCAGCCCAGCTGCCAGCCGTGCGCACCCAGCATCGGGCCCACGATCATGGAGCCGAGCAGCCCGCCGATGTTGATCGCGGCGGCGTAGACGGCCATGACCAGTGAGTACACGCGCTTGCCCGTGTACTCGGCGAGGATGACGCCGGCCACGGCCACCAGGGAGCCGAGGCCGATGCCGGTGATGATGCGACTGACGACGAGGGGGCCGGTCCCGGTCTCCGGCGTGGCGAACGGGCCGATGAGCATGCCGATGGCGATGGTGACCGTGGAGATGACGCCCATCTTGCGTCGGCCGATGCGGTCGGCGAGTGGCGCGACGATGACCGAGCCGACGAGCATGCCGATCAGGGCTCCGGACATGACGAGTCCGAGCTGGGCCTTCGACACCCCGAAGCCTTGCTCGAGGTACGGGGCGGCGAACGAGGTCAGGGAGACGTCATAGCCATCGAGCACGACAAGGGCGACCGTGACGACGACGGCGCGGATCTGCAGTCCGCTCATCTTCCCTTGGACGACTTGGTCGGTGACCTTCATGGGCGGCCTCTCTGCGTCGAGGATCGCGCGGACCGGCGTCGTTGCCGCCCGCGGAGTCGGGGGACCGCATCCTGGGCCGCGGCCACCACGAGAACCTAGAATCTAGGTTCTAGGTTCTAGGCTGGGGGTTACAGTGACCGGCGAGCACGGTCGGCGTCAAGAGTCGATGTGAGATTTGGTAGAACTGCAGTCCGGAGCAGCGAGGGGGATTGATGGCCGCCAAACGGAAGGCCCACCGGGCTTCCGAGGGGTCCAAGCGGGCGATTCTCGAGGCCGTGCTCTCGCGAGCGGTCGAGGCCGGGTACGAGGGCACCACCATGGCCGATGTCGCACGCGCGTCCGGTCTGCCGATCGGATCGGTCTACTGGCACTTCCAGAACAAGGAGCAACTCTTCGTCGAGCTGCTCGACTACTGCTTCGAGGTCTGGAAGCAGGCCAACGCGTCCGTCGGTGGCATGCGCGACCTGCTACGACACAGCATCAGCGAGTCGGCGGCAGCCTCCGCGAGCCTGGCCGAGCCGGCCGCTGCGTTCTGGAGCATCGGCCTCGTCTTCGCGTTCGAGCGGCGCCTGGAGGACAACCTCGCACGGCAGCGGTACCTCGCCATCCGCAAGGAGATGTTCCAGTTCGTCACCTCCCGGCTGCGGGCCTCGTACCCGGAGGTGCCGGAGGATGTCGCGGCAGAGCTGGCGCACGACATGGCCGTCATGGGGCGCGCGCTCACCGACGGCTTCCGCGTGGCCGCGGCCGCGGGCGACGACACCGACTTCCCCCGGTATGCCGAGCTGGCTGCCGACGCGCTCGAGTCCCTGGTCGCCACCCGCCTGAAGGAGTACACGCATGCCTGAGACCCCCTCGTCCGCATCCGAGAAGGTCGCGATCGTGGTCGGTGGCGGATCCGGAATCGGCGCCGCGTGTGTGCGGGAGTTCGCCGCGAACGGCTACCGGGTGGTCGCGATGTCGCCGTCGGGTCGGGCCCGAGCCCTGGCCGAATCGCTCGGTGGTGCTGGTCTGGACGGCTCGAACACCAGCATCGAGAACCTTCGGGCGTGCGTCGACCTCGCGGTGTCGCGGTACGGCCGGGTCGACGCGGTCGTCAACAGCAGCGGTCACGCGGCACGCGGCCCGGTGCTTGAGATCACGGATGAGCAATGGTCCGAGGGCGCCGACCTCTACCTGCTGAACGTCGTACGCATGGCCCGCCTCGTGACGCCCCACCTGGTCGCCTCCGGCGGCGGCGCGATCGTGAACATCTCCACCGCAGGCGCCTTCGAGCCCGGCCCGATGTTCCCCGTGTCAGTGACGATGCGAGCGGCGCTGGCCTCCTTCACCAAGCTGTACGCCAACGAGTACGGCCCGCAGGGCATCCGGATGAACAACGTACTCACCGGGCTGACCAAGGACGACCCCAGCGTAGTTCCGGCCGAGTGGACGAGCGGCATCCCGCTGCGCCGAGCGCAGAGTACCGCAGAGGCCGCTCGGATCGTACGCTTCCTGGCCGGCGAGGAGTCGGCCTATATGACCGGACAGAACATCCGCGTTGACGGTGGAGAGACCAAGTCGATCTGAGGCGCATCGGCAGGCTTTCCGCCACCGTACCTGTATGCCGTCTGGGCTGGGCGGCGGGTTTCGACGGGGCGGTGCGCGGCTCGGTGTGCAGAGCGGGGAGGCGACCGCCCGGGCAGGCACCGTACCCCCCTTGTCCATGCTGTAGATGCGGCGGATATGGGCGAGTTGTTCGTCCCTGACCTGCTGGACTCCGCCGTGCGGGCACTCGGGCCTGCTGCAGGTTCGGGTGACAGGTTTGACCTGCCCCACCTCTCAGGTTCCGGTTGTGGTGGCTGACTGACGGCCTTCACGAAAGGCTGCCGGACATGCCCCGAGCCCGCTGAGTTCCGTGCCCGCGCCATCGCGCTGGTGCGGGCAGGGAAAGAACAGAAGCAGACCGCCGTTGACCTTGGCATCCATCCGGTCACGTTGTCGAAGTGGTTGCGCCAGGACGACATCGACATCGACAACGGCCGACGGCCTGGCAGGGTCTCGGCACCGGTCGACCGATGCTGCCGGATCCTTGGGGTCGCCCGCCAGAACTACTACAAACACAAGCGCACCCCCACCACACCGCGGCAGCTGCGGCTGGAGTGGCTGACCGGGCTGATCCGGGGGGTCCACGTCGCCTCACGCGGCACCTACGGCTACCGTCGCGTCCACGCCGAGCTCACCCTGGGAATGGGAATCCAGGTGTGTTCGAGGACTGTGTCGATATTGATGACACGGGCGCGGGGATCTACGGACTGCCCGACCGGTGCGGGTGAAGCGCCTGCATGGCGTCGTCACCGCCGATGACCTGGTCAACCGGAAGTTCCATCGGCTGCGCCCCAACGAGCTGTGGGTCACCGACATCACGCAACACCGCACCAGGGAAGGGTGGGTCTACTGCGCCGCGGTCCTGGACGCGTTCAGCCGCAAGATCGTGGACTGGTCGGTTGACTCCCTGGCCCCCTTTCACTTTCATGCCCGCAGTTGTCGCCGTCCCGCCGGGTGTGACCAAGAGCCTCGCCCGGCCAGGCCGACCAGGTGATGCACCGACCGCCGTACGCACGACTCGCGTTCCGCCGCCCCCGGTTACGCGCTTACCATGCCGAGTCGTACGCCAGTACGCCGGTACAGCACCGCACCGGCCCCGAGTCCAGGAGCACGGCACCCGTGTCCATACCCCCGCCCCCCGGCCCCCAGCAGCCCGAGGGGCAGTACCCCCAGCCGGGCCCCTACCCGCAGGGCCCGTACGGTCAGCAGCCGTACCAGCAGGGGCCGTACGGTCAGCAGCCGTACCCGCAGGGCCCGTACGGTCAGCCGCAGTACCAGCCCTGGGCGCAGGGCTACAGCCCGTACAACCGCCCGGCACCCGTCAACGGGCTCGCCATCACCTCGCTCGTCCTCGGTGTCCTGTGCTGTCTGCCGGGTGTGGGGCTGGTCTTCGGCGTGATCGCGCTCAGGCAGATCAGGAAGCGCGGCGAGCGCGGCAGGGCGCTGGCGATCGTCGGTTCGGTGCTGTCCGCGCTCGGGCTCGCGCTGTGGGTGTCGGCGCTGGCCACCGGCGCGGCGTCCGACATCTGGGAGGGGTTCAAGGAGGGCGCGCGCGGCGGTGCGAGCATCTCACTGGCCAAGGGTGAGTGCTTCGACGCGCCCGGCGGCACGCTGGAGGGCGAGACGTACGACGTCGACAAGGTGTCCTGCGGCGGCGAGCACGACGGCGAGGTGTTCGCGTCCTTCCGGCTCCCCGACGGCGACTATCCGGGCCTCGGCCCGGTCACCGACACCGCCGACGCCCGCTGCTACGGGCTCCAGGACAGCTACGCCATGGACGGCTGGGCCGTCCCGGACGACGTCGACGTCTTCTACCTCACCCCCACCCGCGAGAGCTGGAACGCCGGCGACCGCGAGGTCACCTGCGTCTTCGGCAACACCGACGAGGGCGCGGGGCTGACCGGCTCGTTGCGCAACGACGAGACCGTCCTCGACGCCGACCAGGTCGCCTATCTGAAGGCCGCGCACGTCCTGAACACCGCGATGGACAGCGCGCCCGACGCCGAGTACGTCGAGGACGACCTGCCGGGGCACAAGGCCTGGGCGGGGCGCGTGTCTGCGGCCCTCGCGAAGCAGTCCGGGATGCTGGGCGCGCACGACTGGCCCGCGGACGCGAAGAAGCCGGTCACGGCCCTGATCCCGGTCCTCGGCTCGGCCCGCGCCGAGTGGGCGAAGGCCGCCGCGGCCAAGGACGTCGACACGTTCTACGCGCACTACGAGAAGGGCTTCGATCTCCTCGACCCCGCGAAAACGGTCACCGCACGCAAGGCTCTGGGCCTCGCCACGACACCGCCGGACCCCGGCACGGACAGCGGCGACTCGGGCGACGGCAGAGACGGCTCCGGAATGGAGGTGTGACGGCGGCCCGAGTGGGGAGAAAGTGCCAGGGCACGGCCCTCCTCAATCATCTGTCATCACATCGAGTGATTCCCTGGCCTTTGCTTGCACGGCTCAACCCAGGGTTGCCACGCTGTTGCTGTCTGTACAACCTGATGGGAGCGGCCAGTGACTTTCGGTGAGCAGCCGGCGTACCTGCGTGTCGCGGGTGATCTCCGCAAGAAGATCGTCGACGGTTCACTTCCGCCCCATACGCGGCTCCCGTCACAGGCCCGGATCCGCGAGGAGTACGGCGTCTCGGACACGGTCGCCCTGGAGGCGCGCAAGGTGCTGATGGCCGAGGGGCTGGTCGAGGGCCGCTCCGGTTCCGGGACCTATGTGCGCGAGCGGCCGATGCCCCGGCGCGTGGCCCGCTCCGGGTTCCGGCCCGCCGGCGGGGCCACCCCGTTCCGCCAGGAGCAGGCCGACGCCACCGCTCGCGGCACGTGGGAGTCCAGCAGTGCGCAGACCGAGGCGAGCCGGGGCATCGCCGAGCGGCTCGGCATCCGGCCCGGCGACCGTGTGATGTGCACCAAGTACCTGTTCCGGGACGCCGGTGAGCCGATGATGCTCTCCACCTCCTGGGAGCCCCTCGCCGTCACGGGCCGCACGCCCGTGATGCTGCCCGAGGAGGGGCCGCTGGGCGGCATGGGTGTCGTCGAGCGCATGCGCGCCATCGACGTGATCGTCGACAACGTCACCGAGGAGGTCGGCGCCCGCCCCGGCCTCGCCGAGGAACTCCTCGCCCTGGGCGGCGTACCGGGGCATGTGGTCCTGGTCGTCCAGCGCACGTACTACGCCTCGGGCCGCCCGGTCGAGACCGCCGATGTGGTGATCCCCGCGGACCGCTACCGAGTGTCGTACCACCTGCCAGTGAAGTAGCGCACACCCCGGCGCAGTTGACTCCCCGTCGGCTCCGATCCGCCTCCGCCCACCGGCCGTTGGAATCCGGCCGTTCTCGCAGGTGATCCCGGCTGCCCTCGCGCGTCGAAGACCGGTCGTACGGGGGCGCGCGGGCGGCGCGTTCGGCATCGTGCGCCCCCTCCGTTCTGGCTGGTTGCGTACCTCTTTGTGAAAAGGCGTATTCGCTGCGTGAAGGTTGGGCGTACGCTCGGGCATATGCGGATTGCGGTTTCCTTAGAGGGCGAGGCCATGAACAGCGGAGGGGCGCGATGAGCGACGGCACGGTCTCCCTCCCCTGGCTCGTCATACGGCAGGACGACAACGGCAATCGCTATCGCGTGGGCAGGTACGCGACCCGCGCCGAGGCCCAGAAGATCGCGGACAGCCTCGACGACCGCGGGCACAAGCAGCTCTACTGGGTCGAGCGCATCGGCCAGAACGGAGACGGCGCACGCCGCTGACCCCCACCGCACTCCCGTAGGCTCCGGCGCATGACGGAACGGATCGTGGTGGTCGGAGCCGCCCTGCTCGACGGCGGCCGGCTGCTCGCCGCGCGCCGCAGCGCACCCCCCGAGTTGGCCGGCCGCTGGGAACTGCCGGGCGGCAAGGTCGAACCGGGCGAGACGCCCGAGCAGGCGCTGGAGCGCGAACTGCGCGAGGAGCTCGGCGTGGACGCCGAGGTCGTCGAGCGCGTCCCGGGGGAGTGGCCACTGAAAGCCCCTTACATCCTGCATGTCTGGACCGTCCGTCTGCGCCCCGGCTCCGCCGAACCCGCACCCCTCGAGGACCATGACGCGCTGCGCCGCCTCGCCCCGGACGAGATCTGGGACGTCGACTGGCTCGACCAGGACGTCGCCGCGGTGCGCGAGGTGGTGGCCCGGCTGCGATCGACGGAGGCGTGCTGACGGCGAGGCGGTGTCCCGATTCCGCTCGATGGGCGCGCCGAGCGGCTCGTAAGCCGTTCGTGCCACAGGGCGCCGCTCCGTGCGGTACTGCCCCATGAATACCGGGTATGTGCCCATTAGTCCCATTAAATCGGACATGGGTGGGCTCGCTGGCCTGGGAAGTGATCGGTGTGATCGACACCGAAGGCGAATGCGCCGAGTGGACCTTTCCCGCGGATCCGGGCGCCGTGCGCACGGCCCGTCGGGCGGTCCGCGACCAGTTGCGGAGCTGGGGCCTGGACGGCCTCGCCGACATCGCGGCGCTGCTGGTCAGTGAGCTGGTGACCAACTCCCTGCGGCACGCCACGGGTCCGATCGGCGTTCGCCTGGTGCGCTCGGCCGACATGCGGGACACCCTGCGCGTCGAGGTCTCCGATCCGCTCCCGGACCCGCCACGTGAGCGCACCACCAGCCCCGACGACGAGAGCGGCCGCGGCCTCCAGTTGGTCGCCAGCTCCTCGCGCCGCTGGGGCACCCGTCCCGGCGGCACCGGCAAGACTGTCTGGTTCGAACTGGGCCTCCCCGGCTGAACCGGACGGCGGGACGAGCCCGGCCCCGAAGGGTTCCGCTTCCGGACTCGTCGGTTTCTCGACGCGACCTGATTCCGGGATGAATCGGTGTACACACCCTGTCCTGCCGTCCAGGGCACGGACGCGCGTAGCGGACCGGAGCCGGAGTTGGTGATTCGAGGCCGTGTTCCCTGGTTAGAAGACTGGGAGTGTTGCGCAGTGCGGTCGCGGTCCGGTCCGAAAACCGGCTGGGCCATGCTGTGATCGTGAACACCGTGTCGTGCGGCGCCGTAGTGCTGGATACTGCGGGCAGCCGCCTCCGGTGACCGGTACCGGACGCGGTGAGCTGGAGGGGACGGTTCGCGTGAGCGAGATACCAGCGAAGGCCACGGAGTCGGAGGACCCGTCGGACGGCGCGAGGGCGGGGGCCGAGGACGGCACCGCCGTGCCCGGCTACGCCATGTGGCAGAGCAGTCCGCCCGGCTCCATCTACGACTACATCAGGGTCGCGTCCTTCTCCATCGGCCCCGGCGGACTCATCGACCAGTGGTCCGTGCGCGCCGAGCAGCTCTTCGGCATCCCCGCCGAGCACGCGGTCGGCATGGACCCCATCGAGGCCTTCGTCGACCCCGACCTGCGCGACAGCGGTCAGCGGAAGATGGCCGAGATCCTCGACGGACGCGAGTGGACCGGCGTGGTCCCCTTCCGGATGCCGGACAGCGCGGAGGGCGAGCGCGGCGAGGAGGGGCTCGCCGAGGTGTACGTCATGCCGACGCGGACCGCCGAGGGCGACAAGGCCGCCGTCTGTATCGTCGTCGACGTCCGTACCCTGCGCAGCATCGAGACGGATCTCGCCGCCTCGCAGGCGATATTCGGTCAATCTCCGTTCGGATTCCTGCTGATCGACCCCGACCTGCGGGTCCGCCGGGCCAACCAGCGCTTCGCGTCCATCTTCGGCGGCACGCCCGACGACCACCGCGGCAAGGGCGTCCACGACTATCTGCCGCGCCCCGAGGCCGAACGGGTCGCCGCCGTCCTGCGCCGGGTCCTCAAGAGCGGCGACTCCGTGACGGACATGCACATCACGGGGTTCGTGCCGGGCTCGGAGGAACGCCGGCACTGGTCCGTCAATCTCTACCGCGTGCACAGCGGCAGCGGCCGGCCCATCGGCATCGCCTGGCTCGGCATCGACATCACGGCCCGGCGCGCCGCCGCCCGCGAGGCCGCCGCCGCACGGCGCAACCTCGCCCTCCTCAACGAGGCCGGCGCCCGGATAGGCAACTCCCTCGACCTGGAGACCACTGCGCGCGAACTCCTCGACGTGGTCGTCCCCGGCTTCTGCGACCTGGCCACCGTCGACCTCTACCAGGGTCTCCTGGCCGGCGACGAGACCCCGCCCGGCCTCGCCGACGGCAGCGCCGAACTGCGCCGGGTCGCCTACGCCAGCGCGGTCGCCGACGCTCCCTTCGTCGACGGCGGTGCCACCGTCCCGGTCGGCTCGGTCCATCACTTCGCCTTCAACTCGCCCTGCGCGGACGCCCTGCGCACGGCACGTCCCCAGCGGGTCCCGGCCGACGGGGGCGGCCTCGTCCAGTCCACGCTGGCCGTCCCGATGGTCGCCCACGACACGGTCGTGGGACTCGCCCAGTTCTCCCGCACCAAGGGCAGCGAGCCGTTCGGCGACCGTGACCGGGACCTCGCGGTGGAACTCGCCGCGCGTGCCGCCGTCTGTATCGACAACGCCCGTCTGTACCGCCGCGAGCACGAGCGCGCGCTGATACTGCAGCGGTCCCTGCTCCCGCCCGGCGACCCCGAGGCCTCCGGTCTGGACATCGCCTGCCGCTACCTCCCCGGCAATGCGGCGACGGAGGTCGGCGGCGACTGGTTCGACGTGATCGAACTGCCCGGCCACCGTACGGCGTTGGTCGTCGGCGACGTGATGGGCCGCGGGCTGCGCGCCGCTGTCGCGATGGGCGAACTCCGCACCGCCGTCCGCACCCTGGCCCTCCTCGACCTCGAACCCGCCGAAGTCCTCTCGGCGTTGGACGAGATCGCCCGCGGCCTCGGCACGCCCGGCGGCGTCCAGCAGGCCACCCGCACCGCCCGACAGGCCCGCGACGCGGACCTGTCCGAGGTCTACCTCGCCACCTGCGTGTACGCGGTGTACGACTCGGTGACCCGACGGTGCACCTTCGCGAACGCCGGCCATCTGCCGCCGGTCCTCGTCGAACCCGGCGAGCCCGCGCTGATGCTGGACGTGCCGCCCGGGATGCCGCTCGGCGTGGGCGGCGAACCCTTCGAGGAGGTCGAGGTCGAACTCCCCGAGGGCGCGCTCCTCGCCCTCTACACCGACGGCCTGGTCGAGTCCCGCGACCACCCGCTGGACGAGGGGCTCCAGGCGTTCGTCGGCGCACTCACGGATCCGGCCCGCCCCCTGGAGGACGTCTGCGACCACGTCCTCAACACCCTCGACACCCACCACGGCGAGGACGACATCGCCCTGCTGATGGCCCGCGTCCAGGGCCTGCCCGCGGAGTCCGTGGGCGACTGGACGCTGCCACGCGAGCCGCGCAGCGTGGGCCGGGCCCGCGAGTACGCGCGCGGCAGGCTCGTCGCCTGGGACCTCGAGCCGCTCGTCGACACCGCGGAACTCCTGGTCAGCGAGCTGGTGACGAACGCACTGCGCTACGGCGAGGGCGAGATCAGACTCCGGCTGCTCCTGGACCGCACCCTGGTCTGCGAGGTCTGGGACGCCGGTCTGGTCCAGCCGCGCCGTCGCCGCGCCCGGGACACCGACGAGGGAGGCCGGGGCCTCCAGCTGGTCGGGCTTCTCAGCGCGGCCTGGGGCTCACGCCGTACGCACCGGGGCAAGACGGTCTGGTTCGAACTCCCGCTCCCCGACGGCGAGACGGGCCTGGCGGACCCGGCGGAAGCACTGCTCAGCCTGTTCTGAGCAACGCTCACGGTCAGCCCCGCGGAAGCCTGCGGCGCCCGCGGGTCCCCGGCCCGCCGAAGGAAGCCGGGGGCCCGCCGTCCGCTTCCTCGCCGAGCAGGATGCCGCCGAGGAGGGCACCGGCCGCGCCGCCGGCCTGCTCGCCCGTCGCGTCGTACGGGTTCCCGTGCACCCGTACGTCCTGCTCGGCCGACTCCCGAGCCTGCCGGGCAAGTCCGTCGGCGGCCGCGAATTCGTTCCGGGCGGCGAGGAGCCGTTCGGCCTCGGCGAGCAGAGTGCGGGCCTCGGCGCCCACCGCTCCCCGATGTGTGCTCACGAAGTCCGCCGCGCCGCCCACGGCACTGCGAGCGACGAGCCGCGCCGCCACCGGTACGACCCCGGCGCGCCCCACTCCCAACGGCTCGACGGCCCGCGCGATCCGGCGCAGGGCGTCCAGCGGGTCGTACGGCGCACCGGTCAGTTCGTGGCGTACGGCGGCCAGCACCACGTCCGCGTGCCGGATCCGGGCGTGCAACTCCCCGACGGGGACGGATGCGTCGGGTGCGCCCCACCCCCGAGCGGTCGCCAGCTCCGCCTCCGCTCCGGTCAGTGCCGCCGGTACCAGCTTCGCCGCCTCCGCCAGCTCCGCCGACAGCCTCTCCACCCCCCTGACGAAGACCCCGGCCTGCGCGATGGCACCCTCGGCGGCGCGCAGGGGGCGGGCCGCCTGGGCGACCGCTCCCGAATCGGCCGTCCGGCGGGCCCGGTTCAGTTCCGCCGTGGCGAACACCAGGCGGTCCTTGGCCTGTTCGCTGTGTCCGAGGACAGGCGCGGTGGCTGAGGACGCATATCGCGCCCTCAGCCCGGCCAGCGTGGCCTCCGCCGCCCCCGTCCGCCCCGCCAGCTCCCGGAACCGCCCCTCCGCGATCTCCAGCGCCGCGCCCACACCCCGCTCCGGTGCCCGGAGTTGATCGAACGCCTCCGCCTCCGCGTCCAGCCGCCGCCCGGCTTCCGCGCACCGCCCCACGATCCCGACGAGTGCCTGCCGCCGGGCGGCGTCGTCCGCCGGCACGCCCTGCTCGTACCGCCGGCGGATCGCGAACGCGGCCGACAGCTCGGTGCGTGCCGCGGCCAGGGCATGTGTGAACGGCTCGACCTCCTCGGCCCCGAACCGGGCCTGGGCGAAGGCGAGTTCCTCCTCGCTGGTGCGCACGCTGTCGTCCGCCACGACCAGGGCGGTCCGCGCCTGCCGCTCGAGTCCGGCCGGCGTCGGCACGGGCGGATGGGCGGACACCACGCCGGGTGTCGTACGCGTCCGGGCGCGCCGGGTGCGCCGTACATATGCGTACGTCGCCAGGACCCCAGCCGCCGCGGCGACGGCCAGCGGCAGGATCAGGTCCACGGGCGACGTCTCGTCCCGCTCCGGGGGCGCGGCCGCCTCGGCCACGGGTCCGGCACGCGCCGCGGGAACCGGATCTTGGCCACTGATCGTCATCCACGGAAACATCAGCCACACGACGCCGATCACACTGCCCAGCACGGTGTGCGCCGCGCGCACGGATATGTGCGATCTGGCGCGCCGCGGTCGGCAGCGGATCAAGGATGACGTCACATTCCGGAGCGTATGGGCAGGTGAGCGGGTCCGCGACCGGGGTGGATACGCGTGGGGGACGCCGAGAACGACGAGGGCAGGGGGGTACGGCATGGCGCAGGAAACGGAACCGGCGGCGGAGGCGTCCGGGCAGGAGGAGGCCGGACCCGAGGAGACCCCGGCACGTCGGCGGCCCTGGGTGAAGTGGACGAGGCGCGTCGTCCTCACCCTCGTGCTCGTGCTCCTCGTCCCTCTCCTGGGGGCCGAGACCGCCCTCCGTGTGAACTACACCGGCGACCCGGCGGACGGCACGTACACCCGGGACAAGGACGCGATCTGGCTCGGCCACGCCTAGGTCGACGGCCGCAAGGACGACACCGACGTGAAGAACCTCGCCCGACGGCTCCGGGACACCGGCATCCGCGACCTGTACGTCCACTCGGGCCCCCTGGAGCACGACGGCACGCTCCCCAAGTCGGCTTACCCGAAGGCCCGGTGGCTCATCGCTGCCGTACACCGCGACCTCCCCGGCGTACGCGTCCAGGCCTGGCTGGGCGACAAGCTGGCCACCGAGAGCCCCGACGGTCTGCGTCTCGAGAACGCCGCCACCCGCGCCGCGGTGGTCCGCTCCACCCGCGAGATCCTTGCCACCGGCTTCGAGGGCGCCCACTTCGACCTGGAGCCACTCCACTCCGGCGACCGGAACTACCTCTCCCTCCTCGACGACCTGCGCCGCGTCACCCGCGACCACGACGCCCTGCTGTCGGTCGCCGCCCATCAGATCGACCCGGTTCCCGCCTTCCACTCCTTCTGGGGCGCGACCACCGGTCACCCCAAGTGGTGGTCGCAGTCGTTCTTCGGGCAGGTCGCGCGCCGGGTGGACCAGATCGCCGTCATGTCGTACGACACCATGCAGCCGCTCCAGAGCCTGTACGGCGGCTATGTCGCCCAGCAGACCGCACTGGCCCTGGAGGTCACCCCGCAGGGCACCGACCTCCTGATGGGCCTGCCCTTCTACCACGAGAACCGCTTCGGCCACTGGGCGCACGCCGAGACGGTCCCCGCCGCCGTGCGCGGTGTCCGCCTGGGTCTGTCCCGCACGGACGCGGACCGCGCCCGCTTCGGCGTGGCCCTCTATGTGGACTTCGCGGCGACGGAGGCCGACTGGACGGCGTACGAGAAGGACTGGGTCCGGTGACGTTCACACGGACATCGTCCAGACGTGTGGTCGTGCTCGACCGAGGTCAGGCCCGCCTGCGGATCTTCGAACCCAGCCACACCAGCGGGTCGTACTTGCGGTCGACCGCCCGTTCCTTCAACGGGATCAGCGCGTTGTCCGTGATTTTGATCCCCTCGGGGCAGACCTCCGTGCAGCACTTGGTGATGTTGCAGTAACCGAGGCCGTGTTCGTCCTGGGCCGTGCGCTTACGGTCCAGGCCGGTCTCGTCCGCCGCGTCCAGCGGGTGCATGTCCAGTTCCGCGACCCGCATGAGGAAGCGCGGGCCGGCGAAGGCCGCCTTGTTCTCCTCGTGGTCGCGGACGACATGGCAGGTGTCCTGGCAGAGGAAGCACTCGATGCACTTGCGGAACTCCTGCGAGCGGTCCACGTCCTCCTGCATCATCCGGTACTCGCCGGGACCCACTCCCTCGGGCGGCACGAACGACGGGACCTCGCGCGCCTTCTCGTAGTTGAAGCCGACGTCCGTCACCAGGTCGCGGATCACCGGGAACGCGCGCAGGGGCGTCACGGTGATCGTCTCGTCGCGGGTGAAGACCGACATGCGCGTCATGCACATCAGACGCGGACGCCCGTTGATCTCCGCGCTGCACGAACCGCACTTGCCCGCCTTGCAGTTCCAGCGCACGGCGAGATCGGGCGCCTGGGTGGCCTGGAGGCGATGGATGATGTCCAGGACCACTTCGCCGTCGTTGACCTCGACCGCGAAGTCCTTCAGGCCGCCGCCCTCGACGTCCCCGCGCCACACCTTGAAGCGGGCCTCGTAGCTGCTCACTCGTAGAGCTCCTCTTCGGTGAGGTACTTGACCAGCTCCTCCTTCTCGAAGAGGGCGAGCAGGTCGGAGCGGATGGGTTCGGTGGTCTCACGGGTGAGGGTGATCTGGCCGCGCACGGGGTCGGTCGCCGCCAGGCCGCCGGTGGGGTCGGCGGCCGCGCACAGCAGATTGATGTTGCGCCACCTGCGGTCCATCGTCGGGTGGTCCTCGCGGGTGTGCCCGCCGCGCGACTCCGTGCGCTCCAGGGCCGCCCGGGCCACGCATTCGCTGACCAGCAGCATGTTCCGCAGGTCGAGGGCGAGATGCCAGCCCGGGTTGAACTGGCGGTGGCCCTCGACCCCGGCACGCCGCGCTCGCACGCGCAGCTCGGCCAGCTTCCGCAGGGCCTGCTCCATCTCGCCCTCCCGGCGGATGATGCCGACCAGGTCGTTCATCGCCTGCTGGAGTTCCTGGTGCAGGGTGTAGGGGTTCTCGGGCGGCCCTCCGACGGGCTCACCGGCATCGGCGGCCTCCACCTCGGCCGAGAACGGCCGCAGTGCCTCCGCGGCCGCCGTGTCGATCTGGGTATCGTCGACCGCCTGACGCCCGCCCGCCCCGGCCGCGTACTCCGCCGCGTGCCAGCCCGCCCGGCGCCCGAAGACCAGCAGGTCGGAGAGCGAGTTGCCGCCCAGCCGGTTGGAGCCGTGCATACCGCCCGCGACCTCACCAGCCGCGAACAGCCCGGGCACCCCGCGCGCCGCCGCGCTGTCGGAGTCGACCGCGATGCCGCCCATCACGTAGTGGCAGGTCGGCCCGACCTCCATCGGCTCCGCCGTGATGTCGACGTCGGCCAGCTCCTTGAACTGGTGGTACATGGACGGCAGCCGGCGCCGGATGACCTCGGCGGGCATCCGGGTGGACACGTCCAGGAAGACCCCGCCGTGCGGGGAGCCCCGGCCCGCCTTCACCTCGGAGTTGATCGCGCGGGCCACCTCGTCGCGGGGGAGCAGTTCGGGCGGACGCCGGTTGTTGTCCGGGTCGTCGTACCAGCGGTCGCCCTCCTCCTCCGACTCGGCGTACTTCTCCTTGAAGACGTCGGGGATGTAGTCGAACATGAACCGCTTGCCGTCGGAGTTCCTGAGCACCCCGCCGTCGCCGCGCACCGACTCGGTGACGAGGATGCCCTTCACCGAGGGCGGCCAGACCATGCCGGTGGGGTGGAACTGCACGAACTCCATGTTCAGCAGCGGCGCGCCCGCGAGCAGCGCGAGCGCGTGCCCGTCGCCGGTGTACTCCCACGAGTTCGACGTCACCTTGAAGGACTTGCCGATGCCACCGGTCGCGATGACGACGGCAGGCGCCTCGAGCACGAAGAAACGGCCGGTCTCGCGCTCGTAGGCGAAGACGCCGTTCACGCGTGAGCCCGCGGCGGAGCCGCTGTCGGGCACAGTCTTCAGGATCCGGGTGACCGTGCACTCCTGGAACACCTTCAGCCGGGACTCGTAGTCCCCGGTCTCCCGGTGGTCCTCCTGCTGCAGTGCCACGATCTTCTGCTGGAGCGTGCGGATCAGTTCCAGGCCCGTACGGTCCCCGACGTGCGCGAGACGCGGGTACTCGTGGCCGCCGAAGTTGCGCTGCGAGATCTTCCCGTCCTTCGTACGGTCGAACAGCGCGCCCCAGGTCTCCAGCTCCCAGACCCGGTCCGGGGCCTCCTGCGCGTGCAGTTCGGCCATCCGCCACTGGTTGAGGAACTTGCCGCCGCGCATGGTGTCGCGGAAGTGGACCTGCCAGGTGTCGTGCTCGTTGACGTTGGCCATCGCCGCCGCGATGCCGCCCTCGGCCATCACCGTGTGCGCCTTGCCGAACAGTGACTTGCAGATCACCGCCGTACGGGCGCCCCGCTCCCGCGCCTCGATCGCGGCACGCAGCCCGGCACCGCCGGCACCGACCACGACGACGTCCCACTCCTGTCGGTCGACCACGGACATCAGAAGTCCCACCCCATCTAGAAGAAGCGCGGATCGTCGAAGACACCGGACGCGAGCAGGTACACGTAGAAGTCGGCGAGCGCCACGCTCACCAGTGACGCCCAGGCCAGCTGCATATGACGGGCGTTCAGCCTCCCGACGAACTGCCACGCCCGGTATCGCAAGGGGTGTCTGGAGAAGTGTTTGAGCTTGCCGCCTACGATGTGCCGGCAGGAGTGGCAGGACAGGGTGTAGGCCCAGATCAGCACGATGTTCGCCAGGAACACGAGCGTGCCGAGGCCCATGTGACCCCACGCGTAGTGCTCGTCGCGGAAGGACAGCACGGTGTCGTAGGTGAGGACTCCGGCGACCAGCAGGGCGGCGTAGAAGAAGTACCGGTGGACGTTCTGCAGGATCAGCGGGAAGCGGGTCTCGCCGGTGTACTTCGCGTGCGGCTCGGCCACCGCGCAGGCCGGCGGGGACGCCCAGAAGCTGCGGTAGTAGGCCTTGCGGTAGTAGTAGCAGGTGAGCCGGAAGCCCAGCGGGAAGATCAGGATGATGATCGCCGGGGAGATGGCCCACCAGCTGCCGAAGAGGTCGGCGTTCGGGCCGGCGTGCATCGTCTCGCAGTTCCGCGCCAGACAGGGCGAGTAGAAGGGCGAGACGTACGGCGCCGCGTAGTAGTCCGCGTTCGCGAAGGCCCGCCAGGTCGAGTAGACGACGAAGGCGAACAGACCGGCCGCGGTGACGGCGGGCGCCAGCCACCAGCGGTCGGTCCGCAGATGCGGTGCGGTGATCGCGGCGCGCGTACGGATGCGTACGCCGCCGCTGCTTCGATGGGGTTCCGTACCAGTGGCCAACTTATGACTCCGGTCGGGTCAGGGGGCGTGCCGGTCGCGGGCGCCGAGACCCTCGTCGTCCGTGTCCGTCCACAGACTGATGTCGTACGGGGTGTCGGAGATGGTGACGAGGTCGGGGCGGCGCGGCTGGGACAGCCCGGGAGCTGCCTCGCGCAGCAGTGCCACGCTCTCGCGCAGATGGTCGGTGTCGGTACGGACGCGGCGCATCTCGAGTCCGCCGCTCCCGAGGTGCTGCTCGAGCCGGCCGACGGACCGGACCAGGTCTTCTATACAGCGCTGGACTGACGTCAGGTCGTCGTGCATGGACATGACGTGACCTCACTTCCACGGACCTCGCGGTCCAAGGCGGCAACGTTCATGCGCCTGCGAGTGTTGCGCGTCACACCTGTGGATGTGAAGGGATGTGCAGCGATTGGCGTATCGCGTTCCCTCGCGCACGCTCGCACGCGCGCTGTGTGTGCGCCGGGGCACGTTCCGCCGCACGGGTGGCCTTGAGGGCCGCCGTCGCCGTGTCGCTCCCGGCAGTCGGACCCGTTCCCCTTCAGTGGGTCCATAGATCTGATCTGATCAGCTTCCAAAATACCGCCAAAAGTGCACAGACCCCACCCAAGTCACCGGGCTCCCCGGAGGTAGCAGAGATGTCCCACGACGGCGTCGGACTACGCGCGGTCATGCGCTCGGTCGCCTTCCTCACCGCGGGCGCGCTCGCGGTGCCCGTCCTCGCCGGCTGCGGTTCCGACGAAGAGGTCAGCCGCCCGCTGGCCGGACAGGACATCGCCTCCGCCGCCCGCGACGTGGTAGCCGACGGCGGCACCCTGCACTGGGCCGTGGACGCGGTGCCGGAGACCCTGAACACCTTCCAGGCCGACGCGGACGCCGGCACCACCGAGGTCGCGCAGGCCGTCCTGCCGTCGATGTTCCGCCTCGACCAGAACGGCCGCCCGGTCCGCAACCCCGACTTCCTCGAATCCGCCCGGGTCATCGAGACCGAGCCCCGCCAGGTCGTCCTGTACAAGCTCGACCAGCAGGCCGTCTGGAGCGACGGCCGGGAGATCGGCGCCGCCGACTTCGCCGCCCAGTGGCGCGCCCTGTCCGGCAAGGACAGCGCCTACTGGACCGCCCGCAACGCCGGCTACGACCGCATCGAGAAGATCGAGCGCGGTGCCAACGACCTCGAGGTCCGGGTCACCTTCAGCCGCCCCTACGCCGACTGGAAGTCGCTGTTCTCCCCCCTCTACCCGAAGGACGTCATGGGCACCCCGGACGCCTTCAACGACGGGGCGCGCCGCAAGCTCAACGTCTCCGCCGGGCCCTTCCGCATCCAGAAGGTCGACACCCAGGCCAAGGAAGTCGTCCTCACCCGCAACCCACGCTGGTGGGGGCACCCCGCCAAGCTGTCCGAGATCGTGCTGCAGGCCGTGCCCCGCGAGCAGCGGGCCGCCGCGCTCGCCGCCGGCACCGTGGACCTCGCCGACGTCGACCCCGCCGAGGCCGAGCGCATCACCGTGGCCGCCCGAGCGAACAGTGGTGGCACCCCGTTCCAGGGCGCCGGACGCACCTCCGCCAAGAAGCTGCGCACCTGGGCACTCGCCCACGGCTTCGACTCCGACAAGATCCCCACCGGCGAGAAGAAGCTGGCCCGCACCATCTCGAAGTATCTGCGCGAGCAGGAGGTGCTGCGCGCCTTCGAGGTCCGCAAGTCCCTGGAGCCCGCCTACACCCAGCTCGCCATGAACGGCTCCGCCGGACCCCTCGCCGACGAGCGGGTCCGCCGGGCCGTGGCCCGCGCCCTGGATCGCAAACAGCTGGCCAAGGTCGTCCTGACCCCGCTCGGCCTGCCCGCCGTACCGGTCGGCAGCCACCTGGCGCTGTCCGGCCAGGCCGACTACGCCGACAACAGCGGTGCCCTCGGCGGCCAGGACACCGCGGAGGCACAGGCGCTGCTCGCCGACGCCGGATGGGTGCCCGGCGGTCCGGTCAAGCAGGAGAAGAAGGCCGGGAAGGCGGCCGGCCCGCAGGCGACGAAGGACGGCGAGTCCCAGGACGGCGACGGCACGTACATCGTCGGCGAGGACGACAAGGCGCCGCGCGAGACCGCCGACGAACCCAAGACCGCCACCCGCGACCACACCGGGCACGACGCGGAGAGCGGCACCCGGCTCGCGCGGGACGGCAAGCAGCCCACGGACAAGCACCCGCCGCAGGGCGGGGCGCCCGGCGCGTACGCCCCCAAGGGCACCGCCGCCCCCGCGGGCGCCGCGGCCGGTCCGCTGGCCAAGGACGGCAAGGCGCTCACCCTGCGCTTCGTGCTCCCCTCGGGGCCCGGCTCGCAGAGCCTGCGGTCGGTCGCGGACCGGATCTCGCAGATGCTCGACAAGGTCGGCATCGTCACCGAGATCACCAAGGTCCCGGACGAGAGCTACTTCAAGGACCACATCGCCGCCGGACAGTACGACCTCGCCCTTTACTCCTGGCCGTCGACGCCGTTCCCCGCCACCGACGCCCGCCCGATCTACGCCAAGCCGGCCGCGGCCGCCGACGGCTCCCTGAACGTCGAGCAGAACTACACCCGCGTCGGCACCGACCAGGTCGACCAGCTCTTCGACCAGGCCTCCGCCACCCTCGACGAGGACGAGGCGCGCTCCCTGATCCGCAAGGCCGACGCCCGCATCTGGGTGGCGGCCGGATCCATCCCGCTCTATCAGCGCCCCCAGCTCATCGGCGCACGGAAGGACCTGGTCAACGCCGGAGCCTTCGGCTTCCAGACGCCTGTCTACGAGGACATGGGCTTCCTGAAGAAGGGCGCGAAGCTCTCGCCCGGCCCCTCCGGCAGCTGAGGCCCCCGTGGCCCTGAGGAGGCCGACCCCCTCGGGGCCACGTAACATGGGGTGAGGCCGTGGCATGTCAAGCCCGGCAGGGCCCGCGTCACACGGACGTACGCAGAGGGCCTTCCTCACACCCCGGGAGTACGTCGCAATATGGCTGTGTCCACGACACGTCACGACATCCGCAACGTCGCCATCGTCGCCCACGTCGACCACGGCAAGACGACCATCGTCGACGGCATGCTGAAGCAGGCCGGTGCCTTCGCCGCCCACCAGCTCGACTCGGTCGACGACCGCATGATGGACTCGAACGACCTGGAGCGTGAGAAGGGCATCACGATCCTCGCCAAGAACACGGCGGTCAAGTACCACCCGAAGGACGGCGGGGACCCGATCACCATCAACATCATCGACACCCCCGGCCACGCCGACTTCGGCGGCGAGGTCGAGCGCGGTCTGTCGATGGTCGACGGCGTCGTGCTGCTCGTCGACGCCTCCGAGGGCCCGCTGCCGCAGACCCGCTTCGTGCTGCGCAAGGCGCTCCAGGCCCGCCTGCCCGTCATCCTCTGCATCAACAAGACGGACCGCCCGGACGCCCGTATCGACGAGGTCGTCAACGAGACGTACGACCTCTTCCTCGACCTGGACGCGGACGAGGAGCAGATCGAGTTCCCGATCGTGTACGCCTGCGGCCGCGACGGCATCGCCTCGCTGACCAAGCCCGACAACGGCACGGTCCCCGCCGACAGCGACAGCCTCGAGCCGTTCTTCTCCACGATCCTCGAGCACATCCCGGCCCCGACGTACGAGGAGGACGCGCCGCTGCAGGCCCACGTCACCAACCTCGACGCGGACAACTTCCTCGGCCGTATCGCGCTCCTGCGTGTCGAGCAGGGCGAACTGCGCAAGGGCCAGACCGTGGCCTGGATCAAGCGCGACGGTTCCATCAGCAACGTGCGCATCAGCGAGCTGATGATGACCGAGGCGCTCACCCGCAAGCCCGCCGAGAAGGCCGGCCCGGGTGACATCTGCGCCGTCGCCGGTATCCCGGACATCATGATCGGCGAGACGCTGGCCGACCCGGAGAACCCGGTCGCGCTCCCGCTGATCACGGTCGACGAGCCCGCGATCTCCATGGTCATCGGCACCAACACCTCCCCGCTGGTCGGCCGTGGCGGTACCGGCAAGGGCGCCGACGCGAAGGCGGCCGTCAAGGACCGCAAGGTCACCGCCCGGCAGGTCAAGGACCGGCTCGACCGCGAGCTGATCGGTAACGTCTCGCTCCGCGTCCTGGAGACCGAGCGTCCCGACGCCTGGGAGGTCCAGGGCCGCGGTGAGCTGGCGCTCGCCATCCTGGTCGAGACGATGCGCCGGGAGGGCTACGAGCTGACGGTCGGCAAGCCCCAGGTCGTCACCAAGGAGGTCGACGGCAAGGTCCACGAGCCCGTCGAGCGCATGACGGTCGACGTGCCCGAGGAGCACATGGGCGCCGTCACGCAGCTCATGGGCGTCCGCAAGGGCCGGATGGACAACATGTCCAACCACGGCTCGGGCTGGGTGCGCATGGAGTTCGTGGTGCCGTCCCGCGGTCTCATCGGCTTCCGTACGGAGTTCCTGACGCAGACCCGCGGCACGGGCATCGGCCACTCCATCCACGAGGGCCACGAGCCCTGGTTCGGCACGCTCCAGACCCGCAACAACGGTTCGCTGGTCGCCGACCGCTCCGGCGGCGTCACCGCGTTCGCGATGACCAACCTCCAGGAGCGCGGCGTGCTGTTCGTGGAGCCGGGCACCGAGGTGTACGAGGGCATGATCGTCGGCGAGAACTCGCGCGCCGACGACATGGACGTGAACATCACCAAGGAGAAGAAGCTCACCAACATGCGGTCCTCGACGGCCGACGTGGCCGAGTCGATCGTGCCGCCGCGCAAGCTGTCGCTCGAGCAGTCCCTGGAGTTCTGCCGCGACGACGAGTGCGTCGAGGTGACCCCGGAGGCGGTCCGCATCCGCAAGGTGAACCTGGACGCCCGCGAGCGTGCCCGCGCCGCCAGCCGGGCCAAGCACGGCTGACGCCAAAGCCGGCGCAAAAACTGAGCCCGGGTGCCCCCCATCGTGGGGGCTCCCGGGCTTTTTGCAACTCCTTTTCGCCGGCCCGATGTCCGAAACGCGGAGATCGCTGCCCGATAGCCATGTAACACGTCCGTTTCGTGGCCTTCTCGACTCGAACAGTTTGTCCAGATTTTGGAAGGTCTAGGCGGCAGCCGTGACTGAATTGAGATTTAAGAACTGTGGTCGGGTGTTGGCTCATGGCAGATAGTTAGCCGCGTAGCGCTCGGGTCAATGGGTCACGCGCTGTGGGGACAGCGCTCGACTCACGAGCACCAGGGGGTGTCTGACCCTCCGTCAGGGGTGTCGGAGGTCGCGGACGGTAACCCCCTCCTGTTGGTGAAGACGTGAAGTCATGAGGAGGAACACCCATGTGCGGTGTCACGAACACCAAATGGGTCGCGACCGCGCCGTCCGGCCGTCCGGACCCCGCCCGTTCGTCCTGCGGTCAGCTCTGAGACATAGACCGGCCGTTCAGTGTGGCCGTTCAACTACGCGCGTCCGACTGCGGATTCGCGATTCTCGGAGTACCCAGGGTCTCCTTCACCCATACCTGTGAAACGGACGAACTGTGACAAGTCCTATCGACATTGAGGACGGCGGGACTTCGGTGGTCGTCGACGGCGAACCGGGGCCGAAGACGAAGACCGAGGACGTCAAGCTCGAGGGCCGGTCCCCCGGCCAGCTGATGTGGATCCGCTTCAAGCGGGACCGTACGGGCGTGATCTCGGCCTACGTCGTGGGCTTCTTCTTCCTGATCGGCCTGTGCGCCCCACTGATCTCCAAGCTCTACGGCAAGGACCCGTACACGGTGTTCGCCGACGAGCGCCCCGAACTGTTCGACAGCGCGGGCGTGCCCGTCCAGCCCAACGGCGGCATCAGCGGCGACTTCTGGTTCGGACTCGAGCCCGGCAACGGCTACGACGTCTTCACCAAGCTGATCTACGGCATCCGCACCTCGCTGATGATCTCCATCGCGGTCACGATCGCGGTCGTCGTGACCGGCATCCTGCTCGGTGTCGCGGCCGGCTACCTGGGCGGCAGGACCGACTTCTTCATCGGCCGTGTCATCGACTTCCTGCTCGCGTTCCCCGCCCAGCTGTTCTTCATCGCGAGCATGCCCGTCGTGGTCTCACTGTTCGTCAGTCCCCGTGACGAGACGCCGACTTACGTCCGCGTGGTGGCGCTGATCCTGGTGCAGTGGTTCCTCGGCTGGATGAGCCTCGCCCGCATCCTGCGCGGCACTTCGCTGGCCCTGCGGGAACGGGAGTTCATCGAGGCCGCGAAGGTGAGCGGTGCCTCGTCCTGGCGGATCATCCGCAAGGAGATCCTGCCCAACGTCGTCACGCCGCTGCTGGTGCAGGCGACGTACATGCTGCCCGCCTTCGTGACCGCCGAGGCCGGTCTGTCCTACCTGGGTGTGGGCATCGTCGAACCGACGCCCGACTGGGGGCAGATGTTCGCCAAGGCGTCGACCGAACTCGTACTGCGCAACGACATCACCTACATGTTCTTCCCGGGCATCTCGATGATCATCTTCATCGTGGCGTTCAACCTGCTCGGGGACTCGGTCAGGGACGCTTTCGACCCCAAGGCCGCGCGCTGACCGGCTGGTTGTTCCGTTCGGCTTCAGCATGCACGGAACTTCTTTCACAGCAGTAACTTCCGCACTGGTGACACATAGATGGGTAGGAAACTTCAGTGATGAGTAGGGGCGGACGCCACGTATACGGCGCACTCTCCGTGCTCGCGGCCGGAGCTCTTGTGCTCACCGGTTGCAGCAAGGGCGGCAGCGACAGCGGCACCAACGACAAGAAGGACCAGGAGAACGCCAAGCGCCAGCAGTCGTCGATCAAGTTCGGCAACGCCGCGGACTCCACGGGCCCGGCCGCGGAGGTCCCGGGCGCCAAGAGCGGCGGCACCCTCGAGGTGCTGCAGCGCGACAGCTACGCGCACCTCGACCCGGCCCAGATCTATGTCTCCGACGAGGGCTCGCTCGCGAACCTGATCCACAGAGGCCTGACGGGCTACAAGGCGACCAGCAACGACGGCTCCCAGCACGAGGTCGTCGGCGACCTCGCCACCGACTCCGGTACCACCACGGACGGCGGCAAGACCTGGAAGTACACCCTGAAGGACGGCATCAAGTTCGCCGACGGGACGCCGATCACGGCCAAGGACGTCCGGCACACCTTCGAGCGGATGTTCGCTCCCTTCATCAACCAGGGACCGGCGTACATCCAGCAGTGGCTGGCCGACACCCCGGGCGCGGACTACCGCAAGCTCCTCAAGGACGGCCCCTACAAGGGCAAGCACCTGCCCGACTCGGTCCTCGAGACGCCGGACGACAAGACGATCGTCTTCCACTTCAAGACGGCCCACCCCGACCTGCCGTACGCGCTCGCCATGGCGGGTTACGCGGTGGTGTCCGAGAAGGGCGACACCAAGGAGCGCTACGACAAGGCGCCCGTGACGTCCGGCCCGTACAAGGTCCAGTCGTTCAAGTCGGGCAAGTCGATGGTGCTCGTCAAGAACCCGAACTGGGACGCGAAGACGGACCCGATCCGCCACCAGTACGTGGACCAGATGAACTTCACGTTCAACCAGCAGTTCGAGACGTCCACCAAGGCCCTGCTCGCGGACAGTGGCGCGGACCAGGCCGGCGTCAGCTTCAACAACCAGGTGGACGCGGGCAACCTGTCCAACGTCCTCAAGGACCCGAAGCTCAAGTCCCGTGTCGTCTCCGGCTACCAGTCGTACGTCGGCCAGATGAACATCAACATGAAGCACCCGGCGATGCAGGACAAGAAGGTGCGCGAGGCCATCGCCTACGCCCTTCCCATCACGCCGTTCGTCCGTGCCTACGGCGGCACCGACGCGATGGAGGTCGCCGGCGGTCTGATCTCCCCGACCGTCTCCGGCTACGACGCCTCCTTCGACCCGTTCGGCAAGAAGAAGAAGCCGGCCGGTGACCCGGAGAAGGCCAAGGCCCTCCTCAAGGAGGCCGGCAAGCTCAACATGAAGCTGACCTTCGGCTACATCAACACCCCCGAGGGCCAGCAGTACTCCACCGCGATGGCGGCAGGCCTGAAGAAGGCCGGCTTCGACGTCCAGCGCCAGGAGATCCCGGCCGAGACCTACTACGACCAGGTCAGCAAGCTCGACAACAACTACGACATCTTCCACACCGCGTGGGGTGCCGACTGGCCGTCCGCCTCGACCGTGATCCCGCCGCTGTACGACGGCCGCGTGATCGCCGACGGCGCGCAGAACTACTCGCAGATCAACGACTCGAAGCTCAACAGCGAGATCGACCGCGTCAACCAGATCACCGACCCGGTCAAGTCCGCGGCCGAGTGGGAGAAGCTCGACCAGTACATCGTGAAGGACCTCGTCAACGTCGTCCCGACCGCGTACTACAAGCAGAGCCAGATCGCCGGATCCAAGGTCGGCGGCCTCGTCTACGACGACGTGATCGGCGGCATCGACCCGCGTCGTCTGTTCATCAAGTAACCGTCCCCAGCCGGTACCCGGTGCGTGCGTCCTGCGAGGCGCCGCACCGGGTACGGTGCGGCTAGCCGACGCCAGAGAGCTGCCCCTGTCATGCTGCGCTTCCTCGTCCGCCGGTTCCTCGGTGCCGTCGTCATTCTCTTCCTGCTGAGCATCGTCACCTTCGTGCTGTTCTTCGGGGTGCCCCGCGACCCGGCGCTGCTGATGTGCGGGAAGACCTGCAACCCGGACAGCATCGCGAACATTCACCATGTGCTCGGACTCGACAAGTCGATCCCCGAGCAGTACTGGATCTTCCTGCACAACCTCGTCCTGGGCAGCGACGGCTTCGCCCAGGGTCCCTGCCCCGCCCCCTGCTTCGGGTACTCGTACCACTCGAACGAGCAGGTCTGGGGCACTCTGATCGACCGTCTGCCCACCACCGTCTCGCTCACCATCGGCGGTGCGGTCTGCTTCCTGATCGTCGGCCTCGGCACCGGGCTGCTCGCCGCCTGGCGGCGCGGCACGCTGATCGACAAGACGGCCACCGCCGGGGCGATGGTGCTCAGTTCGATGCAGATCTACTTCCTCGGCCCGCTGGCACTGGCGATCCTCGTCTACCAGACCCACTGGTTCGAGAAACCGGCCTACAACGAGTTCACCGCCAACCCGGCCTCCTGGTTCGCGGGCCTGATCATCCCGTGGGTCGTCCTCTCCACCATCTTCGCCGCGCAGTACACCCGTATGTCCCGCTCGGCGATGATCGAACAGCTCCAGGAGGAGCACGTCCGGACCGCGCGCGCCAAGGGCATGTCCCGGCGGTACGTCTTCTTCCGCTACGCCTGGCGCGGCTCGCTGATCCCCATCGTCACCATCTTCGGCATCGACCTCGGGTCCCTGCTCGGCGGCGCCATCATCACCGAGTACACCTTCGGCCTGCCGGGGCTCGGCAACCTGGCGGTCCAGTCCGTCTTCTTCAGCGACCTGCCGCTGCTGCTCGGCGTGATGCTGTTCTCCGCGACCATGATCCTGCTGTTCAACATCATCGTCGACGCGTGCTACGCCTTCATCGACCCGCGCGTACGGCTGGCCTAGGAGCACCTGTGACCACTCTGACCAAGGAAGCCGGTACTCCTTCCCCGGCCGGTGCGGGCACCCTGCTCTCGGTGCGGGACCTGCACGTCAGCTTCAAGACCGAGGACGGCATCGTCAAAGCCGTCAACGGGCTCTCCTTCGATCTCCAGCGGGGCAGGACCCTCGGCATCGTGGGCGAGTCGGGATCCGGCAAGTCGGTCACCAACCTGACCGTCCTAGGCCTGCACAACCCCCAGTTCACCACCGTCGAGGGCGAGATCCTGCTCGAAGGGCAGGAGCTCACGACCGCCCGGGAGTCGGAACTGGAGAAGCTGCGCGGCAACAAGGTCGCCATGATCTTCCAGGACCCGCTGACCGCGCTGTCGCCGTACTACACGGTGGGCCGGCAGATCGCCGAGCCGTACATGAAGCACAACGGCGCCTCCAAGCGGGCCGCCTGGGACCGTGCGGTGGAGATGCTCGGCAAGGTCGGCATCCCCAACCCCAAGGAGCGTGCCAAGGACTACCCGCACCAGTTCTCCGGCGGTATGCGCCAGCGCGCGATGATCGCGATGGCGCTGGTGTGCGACCCGGACCTGCTGATCGCGGACGAGCCGACCACGGCCCTCGACGTGACCGTGCAGGCCCAGATCCTCGACCTCCTGAAGGACCTGCAGCAGGAGTTCGGGACCGGCATCATCTTCATCACGCACGACCTCGGCGTGATCGCCGACATGGCCGACGACATCATGGTGATGTACGCGGGCGGCGCGGTGGAGCGGGGCACGGTCGACGAGGTGCTGCGCTCGCCCCAGCACCCGTACACCTGGGGCCTGTTGAACTCGATGCCGCGGCTCGACGCCGACCTGGACGCCCCGCTGGAGCCGATCCCCGGCGCCCCGCCGTCGCTCCTCACGCCTCCGTCCGGCTGCCCCTTCCACCCGCGGTGCACCTTCCAGGACCGCGTGGAGTTCCGGGACCGCTGTGTCGACGTACGGCCGCTGCTCGGTCCCGACCGGGGCTCGGCGTGCCACCTCACGGCGGAGCAGAAGCGGACCATCTTCATCGAAGAGATCAAGCCCCGTCTGGGCTAGGAGGACACGTCATGAAAGAGGACCTGGTCCTCCCCAGCCCGCGTGAGACGGCCGAAGGGGCGGCGCGCGAACCGCTCCTGGACGTCTCCGGGCTGACCAAGCACTTCCCGGTCAAGGGCGGTTTCCCGATCCGGCGGACGGTGGGTCACGTCCAGGCCGTGGACGGCGTCGACCTGACCGTGCACGTGGGCGAGAGCTTCGGCCTGGTGGGGGAGTCGGGCTGCGGCAAGTCGACGACCGGCCGGCTGATCACGCGCCTGCTCGAGCCGACGAGCGGGACGATCTCGTACCGCGGCCAGGACATCAGCCGTGCCTCGCGCAAGGAGCTGGCGCCGATCCGCTCCGAGATCCAGATGATCTTCCAGGACCCGTACTCGTCGCTGAACCCGCGGCAGACGGTCGGCAAGATCATCTCGAACCCGATGGAGATCAACGGGATCGAGCCCGAGGGCGGCCGCGAGAAGCGGGTGCGCGAGCTGCTGGAGATCGTCGGCCTGAACCCGGAGCACTTCAACCGCTTCCCGCACGAGTTCTCCGGCGGCCAGCGCCAGCGCATCGGGGTCGCCCGTGCCCTGGCCCTGGAGCCGAAGCTGATCGTGGCGGACGAGCCGGTCTCGGCGCTGGACGTCTCGATCCAGGCGCAGGTCGTGAACCTGCTCCAGAAGGTGCAGAAGGAACTCGGCATCGCGTTCCTCTTCATCGCCCACGACCTCGCGGTGGTACGGCACTTCTCGCAGCGCGTCGCGGTGATGTACCTCGGCAAGATCATCGAAGTGGGCGACCGGGACTCCATCTACACCCGCCCCCGGCACCCCTACACCCACGCCCTGCTGTCGGCCGTGCCCGAGGTGAACCTCTCGGACGAAGACACGGGCGGGCGTGAGCGGATCCGTCTCGCCGGTGACGTGCCGTCGCCGATCTCCCCTCCCTCCGGCTGCCGCTTCCGTACGCGGTGCTGGAAGGCGCAGGACAAGTGCGCCACGGAGGAGCCGCCGCTGATCCAGATCTCCGGCAACCGCGCCGGCCATCTGACGGCGTGCCACTTCCCGGAGGAGCCGACGATCGAGGCCAGGGACGAGGACATCGTCCTGGACCCGGCGCTGGCGGCGCTGGAGGAGTCGGAGGACTGAGACACGACGAACGGCCGGTGTGCCGGGGGCGGTTGACCCCGGCACACCGGCCGTTCGGGTACGTGGGAACCGGGCTTACTCCCTACACACGCGAACTCCCCTTGCCGGCGACGGTGATGATCTCCGGGCCGCGGTCCGTCACGGGCCCGCGCCGCCAATCCCCGTACTGCTCCAGGACCTCGAACCCGGCCTCGGTGAGAAAGCCGGACAGGGAGTCCGGGTCGAGAAAGCGCAGAGTGGCCCGGCTGACGCGGGGCCGGTTCCATCCGGCACCGTCGAAGGTCTCGGTGAAGGTCACCCGATCCCCGACGGGCCCGCCGCCCAGCACCTCGTGCCACACGCGTACGGCGGTGCCGTCGGCGCCGGTCACCTCGTGCACGCGGTCCGGGGTCCAGGTCTCCCAGGCTCGCGCGGCGGGATTCCGGGTCTCGAACACGAATCGCCCGCCGTCCCGGAGCGCGTCCCGCACGGCGCGTAGACAGCCTCTCAACTCATCGTCATGCAGCAGCACTTGAAAGGCGTGCCCGGTCATCACGACCAGCTCGAACTCCCCGCTCCACAGCCGCGTCCGCAGATCGCCGAGCACCCACTCGACACCGGGCGCCGCGCACCGCGCCTGCACGAGCATCGCGGCGGCCGGGTCGAGCCCCATCAACCGCCCCCGGTGCCCGTCGTCGTAGGCCCGCCGCAGCAGCCGTCCGGTACCGCACCCGACGTCCAGTACCGCTCCCGCGGCCATCACCAGATCCAGGTAGAAGTCGTCTCCCGGCCCCCAGGGATTGAGCCTGTCGTACAGCGCGGCGAGCGAAAGATCGGCGAACGAATGATCGACCACCGCGGCAGTGTGCCACACGGATGTGTACGGGACGACGGGATCGGCAGTTCCGTGGACACCGAAGGAACCCCGGGAAAGGAAAAGGAAGTTGCTGCACCACGTCGAGTTGTGGGTACCGGATCTGCGGCGGGCGGTCATGTCGTGGGGATGGCTGCTGGAACGCCTTGGCTGGACGCCGTACCAGGAGTGGCCGGCGGGCCGGAGCTGGCGGCTGGGGGAGACGTACCTGGTGGTCGAGGAGTCGCCCGCACTGAAGGGCGACGGCCACGACCGGTTGCGCCCGGGCCTGAACCACCTGGCCTTCCATGTGCCGACCCGGGCCGAAGCCGACGCTCTCGTCGCCGCGGCACCGGCACACGGCTGGAGTCCGCTGTTCCCGGACCGGTATCCCCACGCGGGTGGCCCGGACCACTACGCGGCCTACCTGGAGAACGGGGACGGCTTCGAGGCGGAACTGGTGGCCGCCGAGGGGGTCTTCCCGGGCCGATGACCGATCGCTCCCACGGAGGCCAAAGGCCCGCACCGGGGATGGTGCGGGCCTTCGTTCCTTGGAACGGGACTTTCGGGGGCTCGGGTCAATGGGCCGGTGAGAGTCCGTTCCGCGAGGGGTGGCTGACGGAAAGGGGTGTGTCAGGCCGCCGCCTCGGTGTTCTTCGCGAGGCGGGGAGCCGGGATCGGGTCCGCCGTCTCGGGGTAGTGGCACGCCGTCAGGTGGCCGGGCTTGTTGCCCTCGGCCTGCACCAGCGGCGGGGCCTCGGTCGCGCACTTCTCCGTGGCCTTCCAGCAGCGCGTGCGGAAGCGGCAGCCGGTGGGCGGGTTGATGGGGGAGGGCACGTCGCCGACCAGGCGGATGCGCTCGCGGGCCGGCGCGTCCTCGTCGACCGTGGCCTCCGGCACCGCGGACAGCAGCGCCCGGGTGTAGGGGTGGCGCGGGTTGCCGTACAGGTCCTCGCGGTCGGCGATCTCGACGATCCTGCCGAGGTACATCACCGCGACACGCTGCGAGAAGTGCCGCACGATCGCCAGGTCGTGGGCGATGAACACGAACGCGATGCCGAGTTCCTGCTGCACCTTCTGGAGCAGGTTCACGACCTGCGCCTGGATCGAGACGTCCAGCGCGGAGACCGGCTCGTCCGCCACGATCAGCTTCGGCTCCAGCGCCAGGGCACGGGCGACCCCGATGCGCTGGCGCTGGCCGCCGGAGAACTCGTGCGGGAAGCGGTTGTAGTGCTCGGGGTTGAGACCGACGATCTCCAGCAGCTCGCGCACCCGCTTCTCGCGGCCGCCGGCCGGGTTGATGTCGTTGATCTCCATCGGACCCGAGATGATCTTGCCGACCGTCTGCCGCGGGTTCAGCGAGGCGTACGGGTCCTGGAAGATCATCTGGATCTCGGACCGCACCGGCGCCAGCTCCCGGCGGCTCGCGTGCGTGATGTCCTGACCGCGGTAGCGAACCGTTCCGGCCGTCGGCTCCAGCAGGCGCGTGATCAGCCGGCCCGTCGTCGACTTGCCGCAGCCCGACTCACCGACCAGACCCAGGCTCTCGCCCTCGTTGACCTGGAAGTCCAGCCCGTCCACGGCCTGCACCGCGCCGACGGTCCGCCGGATCGGGAAGCCGCCCTTGATCGGGAAGTGCTTGGTCAGCCCGGAGACGTCCAGGAGGGGGTTCGTGTTGCTCATGATCGTGAAGTCCCGTCTCGTGTCCGTCAGTGGTGCCGGGATCCGGCGAAGTCGGCGAAGAATTCCGCACGCTGCTCCAGCGTGAGATGGCAGGCCGAGCCGCGCCCGTCCACCACGTCGAGCGCGGGCCGCTCGGTGGAGCACAGCCCGCCCGCGACCTTCTCGGCGAAGCCGCACCGCGGGTGGAAGCGGCAGCCGGTGGGCGGGTTGAGCAGCGACGGCGGCGCACCCGGGATCGGCGACAGCGGCACGTCGACCGGCCCGTCCAGGCTCGGCATCGAGCCGAGCAGACCCAGGGTGTAGGGGTGCTGCGGCGCGCCCAGTACCTCACGCTTCGTACCGCGCTCCACGCACCGGCCGCCGTACATCACCAGCACGTCGTCCGCGACGTCGGCGATGACACCGAGGTCGTGGGTGATGAAGATGATCGCAGTGCCGAACTCCTGCTGGAGATCCTTGAGCAGGTCCATGATCTGCGCCTGGACCGTCACGTCGAGGGCCGTCGTTGGTTCGTCCGCGATCAGCAGCTCCGGGTCGCACACCAGCGCCATCGCGATCATCGCGCGCTGGCGCATACCGCCGGAGAACTGGTGCGGGTAGTCGTCCACCCGGACATCCGGCTGCGGGATCCCGACCCGCCGCAGCATCTCGATCGCCCGCGCCCGGGCCTCCCGCTTGGAGGCACCGGTGTGCTTGCGGTACGTCTCGGCGATCTGTGTGCCGACCGTGTGGTACGGCGACAGCGAGGCCAGCGCGTCCTGGAAGATCATGGACATCTTGTTGCCGCGCAGTCGCTCCAGCTCCCGCTCGGAGGCGCTGAGCAGTTCCTTGCCGTCGAGCAGGATCTCGCCCTCGATCGTGGTCCGGGCCGGGTCGTGCAGGCCCAGGATCGTCAGGTTGGTCACGGACTTGCCGGAGCCGGACTCGCCGACGATGCCGAGCGTCTGACCCTTGACCAGGTCGAAGCTGAGCCCGTCGACGGCCTTGACGACGCCGTCCTCGGTGGAGAAGTGGACCTTCAGATCCTTGACGGAGAGGAACGGCTGCTGATCGGTGCTCGTCACGGTGACGCTCCTGGGGGTGATGCGGGGGGTAGGGGGTGGGCGGAGGTCAGGCGAGCCGGATCCGCGGGTCGATGGAGGCGTAGACGGCGTCCACGATGATGTTGAAGAACACGATCGCGCCGGCGGACAGCAGGGTCACACCCAGCACCATGGGCAGGTCGCTCTTGTTCACGGCGTCCAGCGCGAGCCGGCCGACGCCCTGGAGGCTGAAGACGGACTCGGTGATGATCGCGCCGCCGATGAGCGTGGCCAGGTCGATGCCGAAGATGGTGACGATCGGACCCATCGCGCCGCGCCACGCGAAGCGGAAGAACACGGTGCGCGAGGACATGCCCTTGGCGCGGGCCGTGCGGACGTAGTCCTCGCTGAGCGTCTCGACCATCTGGGAGCGCGTCATACGGGTGTAGTTGGCGGTCCAGATCAGGGCCAGCACGAGCCAGGGCAGCAGCAGCCCGGAGGCCCACTTGACGGGGTTGTGGGTGAGGGGCGTGTACGACGGGTTGTCGAGGATGCCGAGCTTCGACACGAGGAAGTACATCGCGATGTAGCCGACGAAGTAGATCTGCAGCGAGGAGGCGATCAGCGAGCCCGAGCTGGCCAGCTTGTCCTGCCACTTGCCCTGCTTGACCGCGGCGATCATGCCGGCGCCGACACCGAAGATCAGGAAGACGACGGCCGAGCCGAAGGCGAGCGAGAGGGTCAGCGGGAGCCGGTCCAGGATCGTGCCGAGGACGGGCTCGCGGTTGGCGAACGAGTAGCCCAGGCAGGGCGCGCTGCAGTTGCCGAAGTCGCCGTAGCTGCGCCCGACGAAGATGCCCTTCAGCCAGTACCAGTACTGGACCGGGACTGGGTGGTCGATGCCCAGGTTGTGCCGGACCTGCTTGAGCATGTCGGGCGTGCAGTTCTTGCCGCACGACATCATGGCGGGGTCACGCGGGATGGCGTAGAAGAGCCAGAAGGTGACGGCGCTGATGATCAACAGGATGACCAGCGCGCCGAGGACTCGGCGGACAAGGAAGCGGAACATGGGGCGTGACTTTCCGGACGGGGCGCCGTCGCCGGGGTTAGGGGGTGAGCCGGAGGGGCGGCCGGGTGGTGACCGCCCCTCCGAGGGCTAGCGCGCTTACTTCTTGACGTACAGCTTGGTGAGAGCGACGCACGTGTTGCCGGCGTCGTAGACGAGGTTGCCGACCTTGGAGCCGTGCATCCAGTTGCGGATCTTGTGGTAGTCCGGGACGACCGCCGCCAGCTCCATGATCTGCCGGTCGACGGTACCCCAGGCCTTGTTGGCCTCATCGACGTCCGTGATCTTGGCGGCCGCATTGATCGCCTTGTTCACGCTCGGGTCGTTCAGCTGGGCGTAGTTGCTGCGGCCGTCACCGATGTTCTCGCCGCTCCAGCAGGGGTAGAAGACCGAGTAGCCGTTCGGCCAGTCCGGGCTCCAACCCGCCGCCATCAGGTCGAAGCCGTTGTCGATCTTGCCGATCTGGGTGTAGAAGGTCGACTTGTCGATCTGCTTGTTGACGACCTGGAAGCCGGCGGCCTCCAGCGCGTTCTTGATGGCGACGGCCTGCTTCACGGAGTTGTCCGACTGCTGGTAGGCGATGACCAGCTTCTGGCCGACCTTGCCTGCCTCCTTCAGGAGGGCCTTGGCCTTGACCGGGTCGCCGCCCGGCTTCTTGTCCGTGCCGTACAGGTCGAACTTGCTGTAGCCGGGGGTCACCGGGCTGAGGATGGTGGTCGCCAGCTCGCTGGTGGCCTTGCCGCCGCGGATCGTCTGCAGCTGCAGGTGCGGCCAGGCACAGTTGATGGCCTGGCGGACCTTGACGTCCTTGATCCGGGTCATGTTGATCGGCCAGTAGTAGGTGACCGTGTCGACCTGGGTGAGGACGCGCTTCTTCAGCGTGGCGTTGGTGAGCACCTGGGCGATGCGCTCGGGGGCGACCTCGTTGTAGATCGACATCGCGTACTGGTCGTTGCCGTTGTCCGCGATGAAGCGGTCGGTGGAGGCGACCAGCTCGAAGCCGAACTGGAAGGCGTACTGGTCCGGGTAGGCGTTGCGGATCGCGTCCGTCTGCGGGTCCCAGTGCTCGTTGCGGACGTACGTCAGCGACTTGCCGATCTGACGGTCCCCGATCTTGTAGGGACCGAGGGCGTACGGGCGCTTGTCGTACTTCTCCTTGGTGTCCTTCTTCTTGTTCACGAGGCTGTAGCCCGCCATGGCCAGCGTGAAGTTGAAGTCGGTGCGGGCCTCGGTGAGGTGGAAGGTGATGGTCTTCCCGGAGACCTCGATCGAGGCGAGCTTCTTGCCGTCGTAGGGGCCCTTGTACTTGTCGCCGCCGGCCAGCCACTGCTGGACGTAGCGCGGACCCTCGGTGACGAAGGAGGCGAAGAGGCGCTCGAAGGTGTGGCGGACGTCGTCCATGGAGAGGTCGGAGCCGTCCTCCCACTTGATGCCGTCCTTGATCGTGAACGACCAGGTCTTGCCGCCGTTCTTCATGGTGCCGGCATCGGTGGCGACGTCGCCGACGAGCGTGCAGCCGCCCTTGTCGTCGATCTTGTAACCGGTCAGACCGCGCAGGATCGGCCGGGTGATGGCGCCCTCGGTGGCCACGTAGATCTGGGCCGGGTCCAGGTGGTCCATGTCGAACTGGTCGAGGCCGTAGACCGTCCCGCCCTTGACCGCGCCCGCGACCTCCGGGGCCGGACCCGTCGAGTCGGCCTTGGTGCCGACCGGGATGTTCATGGTCTTGGCCTTGCTCACCGACGGGATGTTCTTGTCGGCGGAGGAGCCCTTGTCGCTGCTGCCGCAGGCGCTCAGCACGGTCGTGGAGGCCGCGGCCACGCCGGTGGCGATCAGGAAGTTTCTACGGGAAAAGGACATGCTGAGCCTGCCTAGGGGGGGGTCAATTCGGGCGGTCGGAACCAGCCGGACGTCATCGAACCGGGCCGGGTGAAGAGGGGGGTGCTACCGCTTCGACTTCGGGTCGAGGGCGTCGCGCACGGAGTCGCCGAGCAGGTTGAAGGCGACGACGAAGAGCACCATCGAGATGCCCGGGAAGAGCATGAAGGTGATGTCCTGGGAGTAGAACTGGGCGCCTCGGGCGATCATGACGCCCCAGTCCGGGGTCGGGTCGATGATGCCGACGCTGAGGAAGGACAGACCCGCCTCGGTGGTCACGAGGGCCGGGAGCAGCAGCGTGGACTGGATGATGATCGGCGTCCACAGGTTCGGCAGCAGCTCCTTGAACACGATGCGCATCGGGGGCGCACCCGTGACCTTGGCCGCCTCGACGAACTCACGCTCGCGCAGGCCCAGCACCTGACCCCGCAGCAGACGCGCGATGGAGGCCCAGCCGAACGTGGAGAGGACCACGATCAGGGCGGTGGCGCGCAGCCAGGTCGGGATGTTGTCGTCGGGGGCGACGAAGATGCCGTAGACGACCGGCATGAACGCGATGAAGAACAGCGTGGACGGGAACGAGAGCAGGATGTCGATGACCCGGCCGACGAGGTAGTCGGTCTTGCCGCCCAGATAGCCGGCCGTGACGCCGACCACGACGCCGGCGACCACGGTGAGGATCGTGGCGGCCACGGCGATGCCCAGCGAGGTGCGGATGCCGTAGAGCAGGAACGTGAAGACGTCCCGGCCGAGCTGCGGCTCGACGCCGAACCAGAACTGCGAACTCATGCCGCCGTTGGGGCCCGCGGGATACGAGAAGGCGTCGAGCAGGCTCGGGTCCTGGCTCGCGTACGTGGTGTACGGGTCCTTGCCGTAGAGCTTGGCTATCAGCGGCGCCGCTATCGCGACCACGAAGAAGAAGATCACGACGTAGGCGGATATAACGCCCGTCCGGTCACGCTTGAACCGCTTCCAGGCCAAGCGTCCCGGAGAGCGGCTCTCGCCGCCCTTCGGACTGCCCGATGCGATCGGCTTCTCGACGCTCTCGTCGGTCACCTCGAGCGGGGCAGCCGCGGATGGAGTTGGGGGGGTCATGGTGCTCCTGGCCCAAGGGAGGGTCTGATGACTCCGCAGGGCACGCTCCCCTACGGGCTACGCCGGACTTTTTCAACGCAATTCATTCAAGGTCAATAAATTCTCGGTCAAGTTGGGTTTCTCTTTACCTTCTTTGCCTCGACATGACCTTTTCGTAGCTACGCGGGTAGACTCCCGTGATCGATCCGTGTTTTAATTCGGGCTAACTGGACTATTCAGGCAACAAGTTCGATATGCGGACGCCGAAGTGTCGAAATTCGTACATCCGAGGGTCGTGATCCAACGGTTCGGCATCGGATCGCGAAGATCCATTGCGTCCTGTCCGAAGATCGTCGGGACCCTCTCGTGGAGATCGTCCACCCCCTCCCGAGCGCCCTGCGTGCATCCGGATGATCCGGTCTCCTGAAGGTCCTCGGTCGGGTGGCGCTTCCATGCAATATGAGCCGCTTAGACGGATATTGACCGGTAATGGACCGTTATTCACCAAGGAGGCACGCCATGCGGGGAGCCAGGCACGCCCGATGGGCCGCGGGCGCGGCGGCGATGGCGCTGGCCGCGACGGCCTGCGGTGGCGGTGGCGGGAGCGGCGGCTCGGCCGACGGGGTGCTCAGCTCCTCCTGGGGTGACCCGCAGAACCCGCTGGAGCCGTCGAACACCAACGAGGTGCAGGGCGGCAAGGTCCTCGACATGATCTTCCGCGGGCTGAAGCGCTACAACCCGAAGACCGGCGCGGCCGAGAACATGCTCGCCGAGAAGATCGACACCTCGGACTCGCAGAACTTCACCATCACGGTCAAGGACGGCTGGACCTTCAGCAACGGCGAGAAGGTGACCGCCAAGTCCTTCGTCGACGCCTGGAACTACGGCGCGAGCCTCAGGAACAACCAGAAGAACGCGTACTTCTTCGGCTACATCGAGGGCTACGACAAGGTCCACCCGGGGGGCGGCTCGCAGACCGCCGAGAAGCTCGACGGTCTCAAGGTCACGGGCGACAGGACCTTCACCGTCCGGCTCAACCAGAAGTTCTCCGGCTTCCCCGACACCCTCGGCTACGCGGCCTTCGCCCCGCTGCCGCAGTCGTTCTTCACCGATCACGCCGGCTGGCTCGCCAAACCGGTCGGCAACGGGCCGTACGCCATCGAGTCGTACACCAAGGGCTCGCAGATGGAGTTGCGGAAGTGGGACGCCTACCCGGGTGACGACAAGGCGCGGAACGACGGCGTGACCCTCAAGGTCTACACGGACGGCAACACCGCCTACACCGATCTGATGGCCGGCAACCTCGACCTCGTCGACGACATCCCCGCCGCCCAGCTCAAGAACGTGAAGAACGACCTCGGCGACCGCTACATCAACACCCCGGCCGGCATCATCCAGACGCTCGCGTTCCCGTTCTACGACCCGGCCTGGAACAAGAGCGGCTCGGAGAAGGTCCGCAAGGGACTGTCCATGGCCATCAACCGCGCGCAGATCACCGACACCATCTTCCAGAAGACCCGCACCCCCGCCAGCGACTGGACCTCACCCGTCCTCGGAGTTGCGGGCGGCTTCAAGGAAGGGCTGTGCGGCGACGGCTGCGAGTACAAACCGGCCGAGGCGAAGAAGCTGGTCCAGGAGGGCGGCGGGATCCCCGGCGGCCAGGTCAGGATCACCTACAACGCCGACACCGGCTCGCACCGCGAGTGGATCGACGCCGTGTGCAACTCCATCAACAACGCGCTCGGCAACGACAAGGCGTGCGTCGGCAACCCGGTCGGCACCTTCGCGGACTTCCGCAACCAGATCGGGCAGCACAAGCTGACCGGGCCGTTCCGGGCCGGCTGGCAGATGGACTATCCGCTGATCCAGAACTTCCTCCAGCCGCTCTACTACACGGGAGCGTCCTCCAACGACGGCAAGTGGTCCAACAAGGACTTCGACAGACTCGTCGACCGGGCCAACGCCGAGACCGACACGGCCAAGGCCGTCCAGACCTTCCAGGAGGCCGAGAAGGTCGTACGCGACAACATGGCCGCCATCCCGCTCTGGTACCAGAACGGCAGCGCGGGCTACTCGCAGCGGCTGTCGAACGTGGCGCTGAACCCGTTCAGCGTCCCCGTCTACAACGAGATCAAGGTCGGCTGAGCCGCCATGGGACGCTATGTCGTCCGGCGGCTGCTGCAGATGATCCCGGTCTTCGTCGGGGCCACGCTGCTGATCTTCCTGATGGTGAACGTGATGGGCGACCCCATCGCCGGACTGTGCGGAGAGCGGGCGTGCGACCCGGCGACGGCCGCGCAGCTGAAGAGGGAGTTCGGCCTCGACAAGCCGTTGTGGCAGCAATACCTGACCTACATGGGGGACGTCTTCACCGGTGACTTCGGTACGGCGTTCAACGGGCAGCCGGTCACCGAGCTGATGGCGACGGCGTTCCCCGTGACGATCCGGCTGACGATCGTGGCGATCCTCTTCGAGATCGTCGTCGGCATCACTCTGGGCGTGGTCACCGGCCTGCGGCGCGGCCGGCCGATCGACACGACGGTCCTGGTGGGCACCCTGGTCGTCATCTCGGTGCCCGTCTTCGTCACCGGCCTCGTGCTCCAAATCCTGCTCGGCGTCGAGTGGCAGTGGATCCAGCCGTCCGTCTCCCCGGACGCGCCGTTCGGCGAGCTGATCGTGCCGGGCCTGGTCCTCGCGTCCGTGTCCCTCGCCTATGTGACCCGGCTGACCCGCACCTCCATCGCGGAGAACAAGCGGTCCGACTACGTCCGTACGGCGATCGCCAAGGGCCTGCCCCGGCACCGGGTCATCACCCGGCACCTGCTGCGCAACTCCCTCATCCCCGTCGTCACGTTCATCGGCACCGACATCGGCGCGCTGATGGGAGGAGCCATCGTCACCGAGCGCATCTTCAACATCCATGGCGTCGGCTACCAGCTCTACCAGGGCATCCTGCGGCAGAACACCCAGACCGTCGTCGGCTTCGTGACCGTCCTCGTCCTCGTCTTCCTGGTGGCCAACCTGCTCGTCGACCTCCTCTACGCCGTACTCGACCCGAGGATCCGCTATGCCTGAGCAGTCGGACGGTGTGATCGCGGGCACCGGTATGGGCGGGGGGATGGACCTCGCGGCGAGCGAGGCCGAGACGCTGGAGAAGGTGCCCGGGGGGCCGCTCGGCACGGGCCCGGCCGGCAAACCCCGTTCCCTGTGGTCCGACGCATGGCACGACCTGCGTCGCAACCCCGTCTTCCTCGTCTCCTCGCTCGTGATCCTCTTCCTCGTCGTCATCTCCCTGTGGCCCTCGCTGATCACCTCCGGCAGTCCCCTCCAGTGCGAGCTGGCCAAGTCGCAGCAGGGCTCGCAGCCGGGTGCCCCGTTCGGGTACGACGGTCAGGGCTGCAACGTCTACACACGGACCGTGTACGGCGCCCGAACGTCCGTCACGGTCGGTGTCTGCGCCACGCTCGGGGTGACGATCCTCGGGTCGGTGCTCGGCGGGCTCGCCGGGTACTACGGCGGGGTGTGGGACTCGGTGCTGTCGCGGATCACCGACGTGTTCTTCGCGATCCCGGTCGTCCTCGGCGGTCTGGTCCTGCTGTCCGTGGTGACCAGCAACACGGTCTGGCCCGTCATCGGGTTCATGGTGCTGCTGGGCTGGCCGCAGATCTCCCGCATCGCCCGCGGCTCGGTCATCACGTCCAAGCAGAACGACTATGTGCAGGCCGCGCGTGCCCTGGGCGCCTCCGACTCCCGCATCCTGCTGCGCCACATCGCCCCGAATGCCGTGGCACCGGTGATCGTCGTGGCGACCATCGCGCTCGGCACCTACATCTCGCTGGAGGCGACCCTGTCGTACCTCGGCGTCGGGCTCAAACCGCCCAGCGTCTCCTGGGGCATCGACATCTCCGCCGCCTCCCCCTACATCCGCAACGCCCCGCACGCCCTGCTGTGGCCCTCGGGCGCGCTGGCGATCACGGTCCTGGCCTTCATCATGCTCGGCGACGCGGTGCGCGACGCCCTCGACCCGAAGCTGAGGTGACGCGCCGTCATGCTGCTCGAAGTGCGGGACCTGCACGTGGAGTTCAGGACGCGGGACGGCATCGCCCGCGCCGTCAACGGCGTCTCGTACGGCGTGGACGCGGGGCAGACCCTCGCCGTGCTCGGCGAGTCCGGCTCGGGCAAGTCCGTGACGGCGCAGGCCGTGATGGGGATCCTCGACATGCCGCCCGGGCGGATCACGGGCGGTGAGATCCTCTTCCGCGGCCAGGACCTGCTGAAGCTGAAGGAGGAGGAGCGGCGGAAGGTCCGCGGCGCCGGGATGGCGATGATCTTCCAGGACGCGCTGTCGGCCCTGAACCCGGTGCTCTCCGTGGGCGACCAGCTCGGCGAGATGTTCGTCGTGCACCGCGGGATGTCGAAGAAGGACGCGCGGGCGAGGGCGGTCGAGCTGATGGAGCGGGTGCGCATCCCGGCCGCCGCCGAGCGGGTGCGCGACTATCCCCACCAGTTCTCCGGCGGCATGCGCCAGCGCATCATGATCGCCATGGCGCTGGCCCTGGAACCGGCCCTCGTCATCGCCGACGAGCCCACCACCGCCCTCGACGTCACCGTCCAGGCCCAGATCATGGACCTGCTCGCGGAGCTGCAGCGCGAGTACGCCATGGGCCTGATCCTGATCACCCATGATCTGGGGGTGGTCGCGGACGTGGCCGACCAGATCGCTGTCATGTACGCGGGCCGGATCGTCGAGCAGGCCCCCGTCCACGACCTCTACAAGGCACCCGCCCACCCCTACACCAGAGGCCTGCTGGACTCCATCCCGCGCCTGGACCACAAGGGCCAGGAGCTCTACGCCATCAAGGGCCTGCCGCCGAACCTCATGGACATCCCGCCCGGCTGCGCCTTCAACCCCCGCTGCCCGATGGCCCGGGACGTCTGCCGGACCGACGAGCCGCCGCTGTACGAGGTCTCCGAGGAGCGGGCCAGCGCCTGCCACTTCTGGAGGGAGTGCCTGCATGACCTCGACCACTGAGCCGATCCTGGAGGTCAGCGGACTCGTCAAGCACTATCCGCTCACCCGGGGCATCCTGTTCAAGAAGCAGGTCGGAACCGTGAAAGCGGTCGACGGCGTCGACTTCACGCTCGGCCGCGGCGAGACCCTCGGCATCGTGGGCGAGTCCGGCTGCGGCAAGTCGACCCTCGCCAAGATGCTGTGCAACCTGGAGAAGCCGACGGCCGGTTCGATCCGCTTCAAGGGCGAGGACATCACCAGGCTGTCGGGCAAGGCCCTCAAGGCGGTCCGCCGCAACATCCAGATGGTGTTCCAGGACCCGTACACCTCCCTCAACCCCCGGATGACCGTGGGCGACATCATCGGGGAGCCGTACGAGATCCACCCCGAGGCCGCCCCCAAGGGCGACCGGCGCCGCCGGGTCCAGGAGCTGCTGGACGTCGTCGGCCTCAACCCCGAGTACGTCAACCGCTATCCGCACCAGTTCTCCGGCGGCCAGCGCCAACGTATCGGCATCGCGCGGGGGCTGGCGCTGCGCCCCGAGGTGATCGTCGCCGACGAGCCGGTGTCCGCGCTGGACGTCTCGGTGCAGGCGCAGGTCATCAACCTCCTCGACCGGCTGCAGGCCGAGTTCGAGCTGTCGTACCTCGTCATCGCGCACGACCTGTCGATCGTCCGGCACATCTCGGACCGGGTCGGGGTGATGTACCTGGGGCGGATCGTGGAGATCGGCAGGGACGCGGAGATCTACGACCACCCCACGCACCCCTACACCCAGGCCCTGCTGTCCGCGGTCCCCGTCCCCGACCCGGACGCCCGGGAACACCGCGAGCGGATCATTCTCACGGGTGATGTCCCGTCCCCGACGAACATCCCCTCCGGCTGCCGTTTCCGCACCCGCTGCTGGAAGGCCCAGGAACGCTGCGCCCGGGAGGTGCCGGCGCTCGCGGTGCCCTCCCGGTTCCGGTCCACGGCCGGTCCGGCGGCACACGACTCGGCGTGCCACTTTGCGGAAGAGAAGCAGGTCGTACCGGCGGAGGAGCACGGCAACGGGCCGGGGTGACATGGCGCACCCCGGCCCGTTCACGGCACCCGCACGGCCGTACGCCGTTCAGCGTCGCGCGTCCGTATATCGGTACCGCTTCCGTGAAGTTGCCTGCGTGTTAACGCAGTTCATACTGATTTATCACGTTGTGCCAGGGAGCGCTTGAGGAAGTCCACCTGGAGCAGCAGCAGGTTCTCGGCGACCTGCTCCTGGGGCGTCATGTGCGTGACGCCTGACAGGGGCAGCACTTCGTGCGGGCGGCCCGCGGCGAGCAGGGCCGAGGACAGCCGCAGGGTGTGGGCGACCACCACGTTGTCGTCCGCCAGGCCGTGCACGATCATCAGCGGGCGGTGCGGCTCGGCCGGGGCGGACAGCCCCTCGTCGGTGACGAGGGAGCTGCGCACGTACGCCCCCGGGTCCTGGGCCGGGTCGCCCAGGTACCGCTCCGTGTAGTGCGTGTCGTACAGGCGCCAGTCGGTGACCGGGGCGCCCGCGATGCCCGCGTGGAAGACGTCCGGGCGGCGCAGCACGGCCAGGCCCGCCAGCCAGCCGCCGTACGACCAGCCGCGGATGCCCACCCGGGACAGGTCGAGCGGGAAGCGCGTCGCGAGGTCCTGGAGCGCCTCGACCTGGTCGTCCAGGGAGACCGTGAAGTCGCCGTGCACCGCCTTCTCCCAGGCCGGGGAGCGGCCGGGAGTGCCCCGGCCGTCGGCGACGACCACCGCGAAGCCCTGGTCGGCGAACCACTGCGAGGTCAGATGCGCGTTGTGTGCGGCGACCACGCGCGGGCCGTGCGGACCCCCGTAGGGGTCCAGCAAAACCGGCAGGGGAGTGTCCCCGTGGTAGTCCTGTGGCATAAGCACGGCGCACGGAATTCGGCGTGCGCCCCCCTCGGTGAGGGTCACCCGCGGGGACAAACCGGGGTCTTCGGCGTACGACGTGACAGTCGCCGTCGGTTTTCCGTCATGCAGCACCTGGGCCCGGGAACCCGGCCGGCCGAGCGTCGCGGAGATCAGCACGGTCGCCCCGCCGGCCCGCACCGCCGAGTGCACCCCGGGCTCCTGCGACACGCGCTCCACGCCCAGCTCGTTCACCCGGTAGACGTGCACCTCACCCGTTTCGGCCGACTGAGCCTCCTCGCCGGCGGACGCCGAGACCAGCACGTCGTCGGCGCCGACGTCGAGCACCGCACGGAGGTGGAGCTGCGCACTTGTCAGCGGACGTTCACCCACCGCGAGTACCCGAGCGCCCCCCTCGTCGGCGATCCGCACGAGCTGTCCCGAGGGGCTCCAGCAAGGCACCCCGGGGAATAGTTCAAGCCAAGTTGGATCTTCGTCGGCGTGCACCATCCGGGTCGTTCCGGCGTCCGGGTCCACGGCCAGGAACAGCTGGCTGCGCTGGTCCCGCGCCTGCACCAGAAGCAGCGGCGCACCCGCCTCTGACCAGTGCACTCGCGCCAGATACGGATAGCGCGCCCGGTCCCAGAGAACCTCCGTGCGCGCGCCGTCCAGGCCCACCACGAACAGCCGTACCTCCGCGTTCGCGGTGCCCGCCGCCGGATAGCCGACGTGGTGTGGCTCACGCTCGGGATGGGCGGGGTCGGCGATCCACCACCGTCGCACCGGCGTGTCGTCCACGCGCGCCACGAGCAGCCGGTCCGACTCCGGAGCCCACCAGAAGCCCCGCGCACGCCCCATCTCCTCGGCTGCGATGAACTCGGCGAGCCCGTAGGCGACATCGGCCCTCTCCGGCTCGGCCAGCGCTCGGTCGCCCTCGCCCTCGGCGCCCACCACCCGCAGGGCGCCCTCGGCGACGTACGCGACGTGCCGTCCGTCGGGGGAGGGACGGGGGTCGATCACCGGTCCGGGGACGGTGAGTTCACGTGCCGTGCCGGCTCGCAGCTCCGCCGTGAACAGCCGCCCTGACAAGGCGAAAGACGCCAGTTCCAGGGCCGTGTCGGTGGCATAGCCGACGATGCCGGCGCCGCCCTCGCGGCTGCGCTCGCGGCGTGCCCGCTCCTCGGGCGAGAGGTCTTCCGCGGCGCCGCCCAGCAGGGCGCGCGGGTCGGCGGCGACGCGCTCCCCGCCGTCCGCGATGTCGAGAACCCACAGGGAGTTGGCCCGGTCCGTGCCGGAGTGCGAGCGCAGGAACGCGACACGCGAACCGTCGGGAGCCACGGTGAACGCGCGCGGCGCGCCGAGCGTGAACCGCTGGGTGCGCGCGTGCCGTCGGGGGAAGGAGTCAGGCTCGGTCGTCATGCCCCGACCATATTGGCCATGCGCCCCCTTGTGCGGCTGTGCGCCGAGCGATGCGCGAGCACGGATAGTTATGATCACTATCGCTGCGTGGGTATCAACCCGCTGGCGTCCGTACGGACTTGCTGTACCGATTCGCAACCCCCATAGTCCGAACTCCCCGATCCCCCGGGACACTTGGAGGTGAGCCGCCGTGGCACTCTCGATTTCGGCGGTGGTGCTGCTGGCGATCATCGTCTTCTTGCTGATCAAGAAGTCAGGGCTGAAGGGCGGACACGCGGTCGTCTGCATGCTGCTCGGCTTCTATCTCGCCTCCTCGACGGTCGCCCCCACCATCAGCGACCTCACGACGAACCTCGCCAGCATGATCGGCAGCATCAAGTTCTAGCGGCTGCCGCGAAGGCGTCTTCGGTGCACGCGGGCGGCCGGAGACGATCTCCGTGCCGTCCTGTTCTGCCGCTTCCCCCCTGCCTTCCTCCGCAAGCCTGACGAACCTGCCCGCCACGACTGGATCGAGCGCCTCGCGCCGGCCATCGCCCATGTGCTCGACGAGGAAGGGTGACGGCCGGGCGGGGAGGGGGCCGGGCTGTCCGTGCCGCCTCGTAGGGTGGGGTGCATGACGGAACTGCCCGACCGGCGTCTGCTCCTGGTGCACGCGCACCCGGACGACGAGTCGATCAACAACGGCGCCACCATGGCCAGGTACGCGGCCGAGGGAGCGCGCGTCACGCTGGTCACCTGCACCCTGGGCGAGCGCGGCGAGGTCATCCCCGCCGAGCTGCGGCATCTGACCGGCGCGGCCCTTGGCGAGCACCGGCTGCGCGAGCTGACCGCAGCGATGCGCGAGCTGGGCGTCGAGGACTTCCGCCTGCTCGGCGGCGCCGGGCGGTACGGCGACTCCGGGATGATGGGCCTGCCCGACAACGACGACCCGCACAGCTTCTGGCAGGCCGACGTCGACGAGGCCGCGGGACTCCTCACCGAGGTGATCCTGGAGGTCCGCCCCCAGGTCCTCGTCGCCTACGACGACAACGGCGGATACGGCCACCCCGACCACATCCAGGCCCACCGCGTCGCCATGCGCGCCGTCGAGCTGGCCGCCGATGCCGGCCACCGTATCGCCAAGGTCTACTGGAACCGCGTCCCGCGCCCCGTCGCCGAGGCCGCCTTCGCCCGCCTCGCAGCGGACCTGCCCGGCCTGCCCTTCGCCAAGAGCGCCGCCGTCGACGACGTACCGGGCGTGGTGGACGCCGACCGGATCACCACCGCCGTCGACGGCACCGCCCACACCGCCGCCAAGGCCGCCGCGATGCGCGCGCACGCCACCCAGATCGAGGTGTCCGGACCGTACTTCGCGCTCTCCAACGAACTGGCGCAGCCGATCCTCACCACCGAGTACTACGAGCTGGTGAACGGGGAGGCGACCGGCGAGACCGACCTGTTCGCCGGGATCGGCCCCGCCGCCGGGGAGGCGTCATGAGTACGGCGGGACGCGGGCCGGTGCTCGCGCAGCCGCTGCGGCGCCCCTCCGCCGGGCGGATCGCCGCGTACGCCGGTCTGTTCGTGCTCGGTGCCGTCGTGGGGCTCGCCGGTTCGCTGGTGCAAGCGGGTTGGTTCCCCGGCGGGCTGCTGCTCGCGCTGGCCGGTTCCGCGGGGCTGTTCCTCGGCGGAGCACGTGCCGCCGGCAGCCGTGCCGGAGCGGTCGCGCCCGCGGCCGGCTGGATGCTCGCCGTCATCCTGCTCACCGCGAGCCGTCCGGAAGGAGACTTCCTCTTCGGCGCGGGAGGCGGCTCCTATCTCTTCCTCCTCGGCGGTATGGCGGTGGCTGTGATCTGCGCCACCATCGGGCTGGGGAGGCAACCGGGCGGCGACGGCGTCCGACTTGCCAAGTGACGTACCACTTCGCCGTGAGCCGCGCGTGCAAGTGCCGTGTGGGTTTCCCCGGCAGTCGTGGGATACGGGCCAGAAGTGGCCAGTATGGTGGTGCGCGCCGCCGAGCCGCCCGAGCAAGGTCGTGACGGGCGGCGGAGCCAACCGGGAGAACCTGCCTTGAGTCGTGATACTGACACTCCGTCCTCCGGGCCCAACGGGCGCGGCGGAGCCGCATACCCCTCGGGCACGCCGCCGTACGGGACCCCCATGGTTTCCGACGACGGCACGGACGCGGGCCGTGCGGCCGCGCAGCCGGAGGAGCGCAAGACCGAGACCACGCTGACGACCCGGATCCGGATCAACATCCCCGGGTCGCGGCCCATTCCGCCGGTCGTCGTGCGTACGCCCGTCGCGGACGCCGAGGGCTCCGCCGACGACAAGCCCGCGGAGCACCCGCAGCCGTCCCCCGCTCCGGCCGCGCCGAGCGCCGCGGAGGCTCCCGCCGAGCCCGCCGCGCCGGCCGCCGAGGAGAAGACCAGCGACTGGTTCGCGCCGCGCAAGTCCGGTGCGGGCAAGGGCGGTCAGGGCGGCACGAGCACAAAGGGCGCCGGTACGGCTGCCGGTTCGGCGGCCGGTGCCGCCGCGGGCGCGGCTCCGGGTGCCCCTGGCGCTGCCCGTCCGGGAGGTGCCGGTGCTCCGGGCGCCGCGCGTCCGGGCGGCCGGCCGGGCGGGGTCGTCGGCTCCATGGGCGCGCCGGGCGGCCGTACGGGTGCCGCGAAGGGCGCCGGGCTGCCCGGTGCCACCGGTGGACCCGTCGCCCCCGGCCACGGAGGCGGCACGGGCTCCTTCGACGTCACCGAGGCGCTCGCCGCGGGCCCGCTGGGCGGTAGCTCGCGGCCCGGCGCCGGTGAGCCGCGTCGCGACGACCTGCCGTTCTTCTCGGAGAACGGCAGCGGTCAGGGCGGCGCCGACGGTACGAACGGCCAGGGCGGCCCGGGTGCCCCCGGCGGTCGCGGAGGCTTCAACGGCCCGACCGGTCCGGCCGGCCCGACCAGCGGCCCGGTCACCGGCGACGGCCCGATGGTGCCGCCCGTCGGCGGCGGCCCCGGCATGGAGCCCGGCGAGGCCTTCGGCGGCCCTGCCGGTCCCGGCGGCCCCGGCAGGCGCCCCGGCCCCGGCGCGAACCTCGGCCCCGGTGGCGGCCTGAGCGACGACACCGCGATCCTCACTCCGCAGAAGCCGGCCCCGGAACCGGGCACGCCCGGCTACGGCAACCCGGCGGACAACGTCTCCGGGCACACCGTCACGAGCGGCATCCCGGTCGTCCCGCCCGCGGGCGGCTCACCGTTCAGCCCGGGCGCCCACCCCGAGGGCCCGGTGCCGCACACGCCTCCGAAGCTGCCCGAGCCGGTCGCGCAGAACGTGCCCGCGGCCCCCAAGCCGAAGAAGAAGGGCCGCAGCAAGCTGGTCCTGCTCGGCGTCGGCGTGGTGGTGGTCCTCGGCGGTGCCTATGGCGCCGGGCTGCTGATGAACCACACCGACGTGCCCAAGGGCACCACCGTGTTCGGCGTCGACATCGGCGGCGGCACGCGTGACGACGCGGTCAACAAGCTCGACGACACCTTCGGCAGCCGGGTCAACAAGCCGCTGAAGCTGGCCGTCGGCGGCAAGACGGTCGAGCTGACGCCGGACAAGGCGGGGCTCCAGTTCGACGTCCAGAGCACGGTCGCCAAGGCCGCGACGAGCGACTACAACCCGGTCACCGTGGTCGGCTCGCTCTTCGGACAGCAGCGGGAGATCGAACCGGCCATGCCGGTCGACGAGGAGAAGCTCCAGGCGGCCCTGCAGGCCGCGGGTGGCGGCTCCGGTTCGGTCACGGAGGGCACGATCAGGTTCGAGTCCGGCAAGGCGGTCTCCGTCTACGGCAAGGCGGGCAAGGGCATCGCCGCCGCCCAGGCGACCCCAGCGGTCCAGCAGGCGTACCACACCCTGGTGGAAACCGGCACGGCCGCCCCGGTGACGGTCCCCACGACGACCCAGCAGCCGACGGTCTCGAACGCCGAGGTCGACCGCGAGATGAAGGAGTTCGCGCAGCCGGCGATGTCCGGCATCGTCACGGTCCAGACCGACCCCGCGCACTCGATCCAGTTCAGCCCGCAGAACTCCCTGTGGAAGTTCCTCAAGGTGACGGCGGTCAACGGCAAGCTGGTCGACAAGCCCGACCTCGACGCCCTGAAGGGGCTCTACGGCCAGACCTTCGACGGTGTGAAGATCACCCGTGCCAACGGCGAGAAGACGGCCGTCACGCCGCAGGACGTGTACGTAGCCCTGCGCACGGCGCTGACGAGCGGGACGAATCGCGTCGGCGTGATCCAGACCGACCCCAACTGACCCGGCCCGCGAAGGGGCGCCCGGCGGTGGCCGGGCGCCCCTCTCGCATGTCGTGGACCACGTCACCGGCGCCGTATGACATCTGTCATCCGGCAGTCAGGACCCCCGACACTGCCGGGGTTCCGGCCCTCGCCGCCAGCATGGTCCCCATGACAACGACAGCGGTGGCCACCGGTACCCCGGTGGTCGCGTTCGATCAAGTGAGCAAGGTCTACGGGAGCGTGCGGGCCGTCGACGGGCTGACGCTCGCCCTGCATCCGGGGGAGACCGTGGCTCTGCTCGGGCCCAACGGGGCCGGCAAGTCCACCACCCTCGATCTCTTGCTCGGGCTCAAGCCCGCCGACAACGGCACCGTGAGCGTCTTCGGGACCAGCCCGCGCGAGGCCATCGTCGCCGGGCGGGTGGGCGCCATGCTGCAGAGCGGTGGGCTGATGGACGAGGTCACCGTCGCCGAACTGGTCAAGCTCGGCTGCGCCCTGCACCCGAGGCCGTACCAGGTCTCCGACGTGCTGGCCCGCGCCGGTATCACGCAGATCGCCGACCGCAAGGTCAACAAGCTCTCCGGCGGCCAGGCCCAGCGTGTCCGCTTCGCCCTCGCCACCGCGGGCGACAGCGACCTGATCGTCCTGGACGAGCCGACCACCGGCATGGACGTCTCCGCCCGCCAGGCCTTCTGGTCCACCATGCGCGAACAGGCCGAGCAGGGCCGTACGGTCCTCTTCGCCACCCACTACCTCGAAGAGGCCGACGCCATCGCCGACCGCGTGCTCGTCCTGCACCGCGGGCGGCTCCTCGCCGACGGCACCGCCGCCGAGATCAAGGCCAAGGCCGGGGCGCGCCGGGTCTCCTTCGACCTGACCGGGACCATCGACGAACAGGCCCTGCGCGCGCTGCCGTTCCTCACCTCGATCGGTGTCTCCGGCCAGACCGTCCGCATCCAGTCCAGCGACGCCGACGCCACCGTGCACGCCCTGTACGGCCTCGGCGTCTACCCCCGCAACCTCGAAGTCGCCGGACTCGGGCTCGAGCAGGCCTTCGTCGCCATCACGGAGGCCGAGGAGGCCAAGGAGGCCACGCCGTCATGAACGGTCTGATCAAGCTCGAACTCGTCCGCGCCCTGCGCAACCGCAAGTTCCTGTTCTTTTCGGTGATGTATCCGTCGGTGCTGTTCCTGATCATCGCGGGCAACGCGGACAGCACCGAGAAGATCGACGGCACCGGCCTGACCCTGCCGACGTACATGATGGTCTCCATGGCCTCCTTCGGCGCGCTCACGGCCGTCCTGATGGGCAACAGCGAGCGCATCGCCAAGGAGCGCGAGAACGGCTGGGTGCGCCAGCTCAGGCTGACCACCCTGCCGGGACACGGCTACGTCCTCGCGAAGACCGCCAGCGCGGCCGTGGTGAGCCTGCCGTCCATCGTCGTGGTTTTCGTCGTCGCCGCGGCCGTGAAGGACGTACGCCTCGACGCCTGGCCGTGGATCGCCCTGACCGCCGCGATCTGGGCCGGGAGCCTGGTTTTCGCGGCGCTCGGCGTCGCCATCGGGTATCTGGCCGGCGGGGACGCGGTCCGTCCGATCACGATGATCACCTACTTCGTGCTGTCGATCCTGGGCGGCCTGTGGATGCCGACCACGACCTTCCCGCGGTGGCTGCAGGACATCGCGAAGTGGCTGCCCACGCACGCGTACGCTGCCCTGGGCCGGGCCATCGAACAGAGCCGGGCCCCGGCGGCCCAGGACATCGCCATCCTCGCCGTCTTCTTCGTCCTGTTCGCGGGCGGCGCGGCCTGGCTGTACCGGAAGGACACGCTGAAGGCGTGAGCATCATGACGGACCCCGTGTCGGTGGAGGCGAAGCGCGGGCCCCTGGTGCCCATCGGACAGTCGCCCCGCAACCAGCGTGAGACGGTGCTGCGCAAGCTGCTGTGGATCGGCGTCTGGCTCGTCTTCCTCGGCTCGCCGGTCCGCGACCTCGTCGCCGGGAACCACAGCACCGGCGGCACCGTCGTGGGCTGGCTGGGCCTCGCGGTGTTCGTCGGCGTCTATCTGACGCTGGTCTTCCGGAACATGGGGACGCCGTTCACCATGCCGCTCGTCGTCGGCCTGCTCGTCGTCCTCGCCATGCTCGCGACCGCGTTGTCGCTCACCCTCGGCGGCTCCTGGCTCGGCCTCTACTGCTACGTCTCGGTGGCCTGCGGAGCGACCCTGCCGCTGAGGGTGGCCTACGGCGCCGTCCCGGCGACGGCCGGCCTGATGCTGGCCGTGGGCGGCCACGTCGGTCCGGACGTGGCCCGCGAGCTGGTCCTGCTGGTGCTGCTGATCGGCTTCGCCATGTCCGGCGTCGGCCAACTCGTGCGTACGACCATCGAGTTGCGCAGGGCCCGTGCCACCGTCGCCCAGCTCGCCGCCAACGAGGAGCGCCTGCGCCTCGCCCGCGACCTGCACGACCTGCTCGGCCACTCGCTCTCCCTGATCACGCTGAAGAGCGAGCTGGCGGGCCGGATGCTGCCCGACCACCCCGCGAAGGCCGCCCAGCAGGTCGCCGACATCGAGCAGGTCAGCCGCCAGGCCCTGGTCGACGTGCGCGAGGCGGTCACCGGCTACCGGCGCCCGCGCCTGGTCGCCGAACTTGCCGGGGCCCAGGTCGCCCTGACCGCCGCGGGAGTCGTCGTCGAGGCCCCGGCCGACCCCGACCTCACCGGCGTCCCCGAGGAGGCCGAGTCCGCGCTCGCCTGGGCGCTGCGCGAGGCCGTCACCAACGTCGTACGGCACAGCGGTGCCCGGCGCTGCACGGTGGAGGTGCTGCGCCGCCAGACCCTGGACGGCCCCGTCCTCGAGCTCTCCGTCGAGGACGACGGCTCGGGCGGCTCGGGCAAGGGGCCCGGCAACGGCCTGACCGGTCTGACCGAGCGCCTGGAGAAGGCGGGCGGCAGCCTGGAGGCGGGCCGGATCAGGCACGGCTTCCGGCTCGTCGCCCGCGTGCCCGCGGCCCCGTCCGTGGACGTAGGATCCCGGGCATGAGCAGCACGATCAAGGTCCTCCTCGCCGAGGACCAGTCGATGGTCCGGGAGGCCCTGGCCGCCCTGCTCGGCCTCGAGGACGACATCGAGGTCGTCGCCCAGGTCGCCCGCGGCGACGAGGTGCTGGCCGCCGCGCGGGAGCACGGTGTCGATGTCGCGTTGCTCGACATCGAGATGCCGGGCTGCACCGGCATCGAGGCCGCGGCCGAGGTCCACCGGGAACTTCCCGCGGTCAAACTGGTCGTGCTCACCACGTTCGGGCGCCCCGGCTATCTGCGCAGCGCCATGGAGGCGGGCGCCGACGCCTTCCTGGTCAAGGACGCCCCCGCCGCCCAACTCGCCGAAGCGGTTCGCAAGGTGCTTGCCGGCGAGCGGGTCATCGACCCCACCCTCGCGGCGGCGGCCCTGGCCGAGGGCGCGAACCCCCTCACCGACCGCGAGCGCGAGGTGCTGCGCACGGCGGCCGACGGCTCGACCAACGCGGAACTCGCCCGGACCCTGCACCTCTCCCAGGGCACGGTCCGCAACTACCTCTCCACGGCCATCCAGAAACTGGCGGTGCGCAACCGCGCGGAGGCGGTCAGGACGGCACGGGAGAAGGGCTGGCTGTAGCGGGTTCCGATCCGGGCTCGGGTCCAGGTTCGCATCCGGGTCCAGGTTCGCATCCGGGTCCGGGCTCGGGTCCGGTTCCGCTCGGCTCAGTTGAGCTTGGCGCGGGCCGCGTTCGCCTGCCGGCGCACTCGCTGCGCGGTAGGTTCGTCGACCGCTGACACCAGCTCCGCATAGGCATCGAGTTCGGCGGCTCCGGTAATGAACTCACCGCGCTCGACGAGCAGTTGGGCCCGCTCGTAGCGCAGCCGGGCCGGATGCGAGGGCAGCAGCAGGGACAACTCCACGGCCCACAGGGCGACATCGGAGCGCTCCGGCCGCGCGGCGGCCCAGGCCCGGATGTTGTTCAGGATGCGCCGTACGACGTCCACGGGCGTCGCGGGCACGAGCATCGACGCGTGCAGCGGCGCGCCGGTGGCCCCTGCGACCAGCAGCTCGGCATCGGTACCGGTGAGCACCCGCCCCCCGGCGAACGGATCGGCCAGGACCTGCTCCTGCGCCGGCCCGAACCCGACCACGAAGTGCCCCGGCAGCGCCACCCCGTACACCGGGGCCCCGGCCCGCCTGGCCACCTCCATCCACACGACCGACAGCAGGATCGGCAGCCCACGCCGCCGCCGCAGCACCTCGTGCAGCAGGGACGACTCCAGCCGCTGGTAGTCCGCCGGCACCCCACCGAACTCGCAGCGCACCCCGAGCAGCTGATGCGTGGCGTCGGCCCAGGCGAGGGGCCCACCGGGCCGGTACGGCAACTGTCCCGCCAGCCGGTCCAGCTCCAGCTGAGCGGCATCCATCCCGGCCTCGTCGAGCGCCCCGTCCGCCTCGGCGCCGATCAGCAGACAGAGCGTCGCGAGATCGGGTCGCTCGGCCCGCGCCTCGTCACCGAACCGCAGCCGCAGTTCGGCGGAACGGTCCGGGGGCGGGGGATAGGGCGGAGGCATGGCGGACCGGTGCCCTTTCACGACGTTCCGTGCGGCCGGGTCGCGCCGAGGGGGGCCGGCTCGGGAGACGGGCCGGGGACGCCGGGCTTGTCGTCGCCCATGGGGTGGCGCTCGGCGTGGCCGGCCGCATCCGGCTCGTCGTGACCGACGGTGCGCGGCTTGCGGTGGTGCCCGGCGGCATCCGCCCCGCCGAGGTGCCCGACGGCATCCGGCTCCCGGTAGTGGTGGTACGCGTGATGCGCAGCGAAGCCCAGCCTGTCGTACAGCGCCCGCGCCCCCGCGTTGTCCGTCTCGACCTGGAGCCACGCCGCCGAGGCGCCCTCCTCCAGTGCCCGTCGGGCCAGCGCCGCCATCACCTCCGTGGCCAGGCCCCGGCGCCGCACGGCCGGGTCCACCTCGACGGCGCCGAACCCGGCCCACCGTCCGTCCACGACACACCGCCCGATCGCGGCGGGGGCATCCCCGTCCGCGCCGGGCACGCTCGCGAACCACACCGAAGGCCCGCTCCCCAGCACCCGCAGGGCCACCTCGCTCACCCCCTTGCGCTGATACCTGGCCAACCATGCCTCGTCCGCCGTGCGGGACAGGACCACCCCGCTGCCCTCGGCCCGGTCCGCGACCGGCGCCAGGGCGCCCGTCCACAGCTCGGCGGTCACCTCGCGCACCCAGCCGCGCCGCTCCAGCTCCGCGCAGAGCAGCTCCTGCGTGCCCTCCGCGCCGGTCGCGGTCTGGATGTACGCGGGCAGTCCGCGCCCGCCGTACCAGCGTCGTACGGCCTCCAGGGCCGCGTCGAGCGGAAGCCCCGGGTCGCCGAGCGGCAGCACGCTGTTGGCCCGCCGCGTGAACCCGTCGGCGGCCCGCAGCTCCCACTCGCCGAGCCACTCGCTCTCCACCGGCCGCCACCCCCGAGAGGTGACGCGCGCCAGTTCCTCGTACGTCGCCGCTGGACCGCGCCGACGGGCCGGAGCAGCCGGTACAACCTTGCCCGCCACCAGCGAGGACTCCGCAATCCGGACGGTCTTCCCGTCCTTCCGTGTGATCAGCAGCACACCGTCGTCCCAGGATGTGAGAACACCCACCGTGTCGGTGAACTTTTCGACCGACGCTCCCGGTTGGCTCAAGCACCGTACAGAGACTCGTTTACCCACGTCAGCAGCGGTGATACGGACCTCGAGTCGCCCGGTCGCAGAGATTTCCACGGGTCTGTTCACCCCTCCTGTTCGGATCATGCCCAAGAACGGAGATACTAGGGGCGGGCATCGACGACGCCGCGCTCCCGCGCGCCAGGCGGCGGAGCCTGCGGAGGCCCGCCAGCGCCCTATCGAGGAGGAACGACAGCGTGACCTACGTCATCGCGCAGCCTTGTGTCGACGTCAAGGACAAGGCGTGCATCGAGGAGTGCCCGGTCGACTGCATCTACGAGGGCCAGCGGTCCTTGTACATCCACCCGGACGAATGCGTCGACTGTGGTGCCTGTGAGCCGGTCTGCCCGGTCGAGGCGATCTTCTACGAGGACGACGTGCCGGAGGAGTGGAAGGACTACTACAAGGCGAACGTCGAGTTCTTCGACGAACTCGGCTCTCCCGGTGGCGCGAGCAAGCTCGGGCTGATCGAGCGTGACCACCCGGTCATCTCCGCGCTGCCGCCGCAGGCCGAGTAACCCCTACCGGCGACCCGCACTCGTGCCGCCTCGGTCCCGTACGGCCTGATCGCCCCGATCACCGCCGTACGGGACCGAGGCGTTCGCCGTTACCGACGAAAGTGAGCCAGATTCCCGTGTCCGCAGTCACCGACCGCCTGCCCGCCTTTCCCTGGGACAAACTGGAACCGTACAAGGAGACCGCCCAGGCGCACCCGGACGGCATGGTCGACCTCTCCGTCGGCACGCCGGTGGACCCGGTCCCCGACCTGATCCAGAAGGCCCTGATCGACGCGGCCGACTCGCCAGGCTATCCGACGGTCTGGGGCACGCCTGCGCTGCGCGACGCGATCACCGGCTGGGTCGAGCGCCGCCTCGGCGCCCGCGGGGTCACCCACCGCCACGTCCTGCCGATCGTCGGCTCCAAGGAACTCGTCGCCTGGCTCCCCACCCAGCTCGGCCTCGGCCCCGGCGACAGGGTCGCCTACCCGCGTCTGGCCTACCCGACGTACGAGGTCGGCGCCCGCCTGGCCCGCGCGGACCACGAGGTCTACGACGAACCCACGGACCTCGACCCGACGAACCTGAAGCTGCTCTGGCTCAACTCCCCGTCGAACCCGACGGGCGAGGTGCTGAGCAAGGAGAAGCTGAAGCGGACGGTCGCGTGGGCCCGCGAACACGACGTCCTGCTCTTCTCCGACGAGTGCTACCTCGAACTGGGCTGGGAGGCCGACCCGGTCTCGGTCCTCCACCCGGACGTGAACGGCGGCTCGTACGACGGCATCGTCGCGGTCCACTCGCTCTCCAAGCGCTCCAACCTCGCGGGCTACCGCGCGGCCTTCCTCGCCGGCGACCCGGTGGTCCTGGGTCCCCTCCTGGAGATCCGCAAGCACGGCGGCATGATGACGCCGGCGCCCACGCAGGCGGCGGTCGTCGCGGCGCTGTCCGACGACACCCACGTGCGCGAACAGCGCGAGCGCTACGCGGGCCGCCGCACGGCCCTGCGTGACGCCCTGCTCGCCCACGGCTTCCGCATCGAACACAGCGAGGCCGGCCTCTACCTCTGGGCGACCCGCGACGAGTCCTGCTGGACGACGGTCGCCCACCTGGCCGATCACGGCATCCTGGTGGCCCCGGGCGACTTCTACGGCAAGGCCGGCGAAAACTTCGTCCGGGTGGCGCTGACGGCAACGGACGAGAGGGTGGCATCGGCGGTCAAGCGCCTGGCGAGCCAGTGCTGTGGCCGGGAAGGTTTGCCGGGCGTCGCGAGCCGGTGAACCTTTCCGGTCACAGCACCAGCAGCACCTACCTGGCTTCCTGCCCTCCTGGCCGCCCCGCCGTGCCGAGTCGTTCTGCAGGGCGCCAGGGAGGGTGGGCACGGCCTGCGGCACCGGGCGCCGGACAACGCCCCCGGCGCCCTGCCGACGGCGAGCACACAAGCAGACGGGGTCCAGGAAACCCCCGGACCCCGCAGCGACCGGCCGAAGCCAGGCGCTAGCCGAGCGGCAGGGACGACGTCGGCAGCCCACCCTTCGTCACCGAACCGGCCGTGGCCCCGAGGATGTCCCCCGCGGACCCGGCCGCCTGCCGCGCAGTGGGCGCCGCCTTCTTCACGGCCTTGCCGACCGCCGGCACCGCCTTCTGGACCGCCTGGCCACCGGTGGTACCGGCGACCCCGGTGACGTGCTGCGCCGCACCGTCGACGGTGTTGCCGACGCTCGCCGTGTCCAGGGCGGTCAGCCCGCCGAGGTTCGGGGTGGCCGGGAGGCTCGGCGCCGCGCCGGCGGAGCCGGCCGCGCCGACCCCGGCAGCCGCTCCCGCTGCGACGAGCAGCGCGGTACGGGCGATCCGGCGGGTCAGGGGGAGGGACATGATGCTCCATTCGACGGGAGAACGATGAACGGTCCTGCTGAACTGTCCTGACGCGCCCGGTGGTTGATCCCCACGCGCTGATCGTCCGGGCTCGGACGCAGTGACTACCGCTCGAAGCCGCCGAAGGTTGCGGAGCCCAAAGGCAAAGAATTGATAACGCGTCGCATTATCGGGTGTGGATAAAAACGGACAAAGAGCGCCGCACCGAGGAGTTGCAGGACCCTTACGTCCCCGTGTTTCCAAGGGCTTTCACGATCACGGGAGTGACGTCGCGAAAACCTGCACGCACGACACCCCGGCGTACCCGCCGCAACCCGTCGGAGTGATCCCTCGTACTACTGCCCGGTCACGATCTGGACGGACCCGACCGACCTCTCCGCACCGGCCGCGCCTCCCGTCCGGCTGCCGCGCCACCGGCTGTCCGTGCTCCCGGCGGTCCACTCGCGACCGGCGTACACCACCTGACGGATGTGCAGCGCCGTGGAGTTGGCCACCGCCCAGTGGGCCAGCTGCCAGCCGCGCTCCCGCTCGCTGCGTCCGGCCGCGTCCGTCTGCGCGCCGTCCGGCACCGGGACGGTCACCGTCCGGCCCTGGGCCTCCGCGGCCACGCTCGGCGTGGGCGTCGGCGTGCTTCGTGCGGAGCCCACCTCCGCCCCGGCCTCCTGGAGCGCGTCGCGGCCGAAGTCCCGTACCAGCGCGGCCCGTACGGCGTCCGGCCCCGTGGCCGTGGCCGCGGCCTCGGCGCTCGTACCGGTGCCGGTCCTCTGACGCCCCTCGCAGGTCAGCGAGGCGGCCGTCCGCCCGGTCAGCGCGGCGGCCAGCAGGGCGGCGTCCGGCTCGTGCTTGGCGTACGCCTCCGGGTAGCCGCTGCGCTGCACGCGCTGCGCGGCCACGGTCAGCGGAAGGTCCTGGTAGTCGGGCACCTTGGCCAGGTGCTCGTAGAACATGCCGGCCGCGTACGACGGGTCCATGATCTGCTTCTCGGTGCCCCAGCCCTGCGAGGGCCGCTGCTGGAACAGGCCCAGTGAGTCCCGGTCGCCGTGCTCGATGTTGCGCAGCCCGGACTCCTGCAGCGCTGTCGCCAGCGCGATGGCCACGGCCCGCTGCGGCATGCCGCGCCCGGTGCCGACGGCGGCGATCGTGGCCGCGTTCACCGCCTGCTCGGGCGTGAACTCGTACGCCTTGCCGTCGGCTCTGCCCGAGACCACCTTGCAGCCCGGAGCACCCGTACCTCCGGTGACGTACTGCACCACGAGATAGCCCGCGAGGGCGAACAGGACCATGAGGGCCGCGCCGAAACGCAAGAGGCGGCCTCGACGACGCTTGGGAGAGGTGAGGGACGGCTCTGGCACGCGTACAAGGTACTGGAGACCCCCGGGGCGTCAGTGGCGGGTGTGGCGCCTTTTGCGGCCCTGTGCGGGCGGGTGGCGCGTTAGGGTCGGGACCATGGCCGACACCACACTTGACCTCACGCAGGATGCCGCGGCGCTCACCGCGCAGCTCGTCGACTTCCCCTCGGAGAGCGGCACCGAGAAGCCGCTCGCGGACGCCATCGAGACGGCCCTGCGCGCCCTGCCGCACCTCACGGTCGACCGGTACGGCAACAACGTGATCGCCCGGACGAACCTGGGCCGTGCGGAGCGGGTGATCCTGGCCGGCCACATCGACACCGTCCCCATCGCCGACAACGTCCCCTCGCGCCTGGACGACGACGGTGTCCTGTGGGGCTGTGGCACGTGCGACATGAAGTCGGGCGTCGCGGTCCAACTGCGCGTCGCGGCAACGGTCCCCGCCCCGGCCCGCGACCTGACCTTCGTCTTCTACGACAACGAGGAGGTCGCCGCCGAGCTGAACGGCCTCAAGCACGTGGCCGAGGCCCACCCGGAGTGGCTGGAGGGCGACTTCGCGGTGCTCCTCGAGCCCTCGGACGGTGAGGTCGAGGGCGGCTGTCAGGGCACCCTGCGCGTCCTGCTGAAGACGGAGGGCGAACGGGCCCACTCGGCACGCAGCTGGATGGGTTCCAACGCCATCCACGCGGCGTCCCCCGTCCTGGCCCGCCTCGCCGCGTACGAGCCGCGCTACCCGGTGATCGACGGCCTGGAGTACCGCGAGGGCCTGAACGCGGTCGGCATCTCGGGCGGGGTCGCGGGCAACGTCATCCCCGACGAGTGCGTGGTCACGGTCAACTTCCGCTACGCGCCCGACCGCACCGAGGAGGAGGCGATCGCCCACGTCAGGGAGGTCTTCGCGGACTGCGGTGTGACGGACTTCGTGGTCGACGACCACAGTGGCGGCGCACTGCCCGGCCTGTCCCACCCGGCCGCCGCGGCCTTCATCGAGGCGGTAGAGGGCACCCCGCAGCCGAAGTACGGCTGGACGGACGTCTCCCGCTTCTCGTCCCTGGGCATCCCGGCGGTCAACTACGGCCCCGGAAACCCGCACTTGGCGCACAAGCGGGACGAGCGGGTGGACACGCGAAAGATCCTGGCGGCGGAGGAACGCCTGGTCGCTTGGCTGACGAACTGACCGACTGGACGAACTGACGGGACCGAGGGGCCGGGACAGGGCGCTTCACGGCGGACATGTCCAGGTCCCCCGCCCGTAACCGGCGTCGATCTACCCTGACCCGGAAGGTCCTGCAAGTGGAGGGAGCGCACATGCCTACTGGCAACCCCGAGGGCAAGAAGCAGCCTCCGGAGGAGCAGCGGCTGGGCCCTGTCCTCCGCAGGCGCGGCCAGGTGACGGCGAGCACGACGGACCAGCGGCTGCTGGACGCGGGCGGCCCGTCGGACTGGGTCCACACGGACCCCTGGCGCGTGCTGCGCATCCAGTCGGAGTTCATCGAGGGCTTCGGCACGCTCGCCGAACTCCCGCCCGCGATCAGCGTGTTCGGCTCGGCGCGCACACCCGTGGACTCGTCGGAGTACGACGCCGGCGTGCGCCTGGGCCGCGGGCTGGTCGAGGCCGGCTGGGCGGTCATCACAGGCGGTGGCCCCGGCGCCATGGAGGCGGCGAACAAGGGCGCCCTCGAGGCGGGCGGCGTCTCGGTCGGCCTGGGCATCGAGCTCCCCTTCGAGCAGGGCCTCAACCCCTACGTCGACATCGGCCTGAACTTCCGCTACTTCTTCGTCCGCAAGATGATGTTCGTGAAGTACGCCCAGGGCTTCGTGGTCCTCCCCGGCGGGCTGGGCACCCTCGACGAGCTCTTCGAGGCCCTGACCCTGGTCCAGACCCAGAAGGTCACCCGCTTCCCGATCGTCCTCTTCGGCAGCGAGTACTGGGGCGGCCTGGTGTCCTGGCTCAAGAACACCCTGGTGGCCCAGGGCAAGGCAGCGGAGAAGGACCTCCTGCTCTTCCACGTGTCGGACGACGTGGAGGAGGCGGTGGCCCTGGTCTCCAAGGAGGCGGGCCGCTAGCGCGGGACTTCGGCCGAGGTTCCCTGTGGCCCCTCTTTTCGACGCCCCCGGCACTGTTGTCACCGCCCGGGGGCTGCCGCCCCCAGCCTCCGCGTCGGCCTGAACGGCCTCGTCCTCGAGCGCCGGACGGGCTGGATTCTCCGGGGAACCCTTCCAGCCCACCGAGTCGGCCGGGCGAGGGCAGGGGCCGGGCCTATGCCAAGCCCCGCCGCGCGACCCTGGGCTCACGCCACCCCGCGATCGCCCCCACCATCTCCAGCACCTGCCGGGTCTCCGCAACCTCGTGCACCCGGTACACCCGCGCCCCCAACCACGCCGACACCGCGGTCGTGGCCAGCGTCCCCACCACACGCTCCTTCACCGGCCGGTCCAGCGTCTCCCCGACGAAGTCCTTGTTGGACAGGGACACCAGCACGGGCCACCCCGTAGCCACCATCTCGTCCAGCCGTCGCGTCGCCTCCAGACTGTGCCGCGTGTTCTTCCCGAAGTCGTGCCCGGGATCGATCAGCACCGACTCCCGCGGCACCCCGAGGGCCACCGCACGCTCGGCCAGCCCCACGGTCACCCGGAGAATGTCGGCCATGACGTCGTCGTACGTCACCCGATGCGGCCGAGTCCGCGGCTGAGCCCCGCCCGCGTGCGTACACACCAGCCCCACCCCGTACCGCGCCGCGACCTCCGCGAGCCCGGGGTCCACCCCGCCCCACGCGTCGTTCAGCAGGTCCGCCCCGGCCTCGCACACGGCCTCGCCGACCGAGGCTCGCCACGTGTCCACGCTGATCACCACGTCGGGAAACCGCCGCCGTACCTCGGCCACGAACCCGACCGTCCGCCGCACCTCCTCCTCCGCGCTGACCTCGTCCCCCGGCCCGGCCTTGACCCCGCCGATGTCGATGATCGCGGCCCCCTCGGCCACCGCCTGCTCCACGCGCGCGAGCGCCGGCTCGTCACGGAACGTGGCTCCCTGGTCGTAGAAGGAGTCGGGGGTCCGGTTCACGATCGCCATGATCACCGGCTCGTGCGGCCCGAATTCCCGCCTGCCCAGCCTGAGCATCCCCTGTGACCTCTTCTCGTGCGTTCCGGCTTACGACCGCCTGCGACCCTAACTGTCAGCGTCGCATGGCACGATCGGACCCATACACATTCGACAGCGAGCACACCGGCTCGAGGTGCCCCACAGGCGCTGCAGGCGAGAGCCGGAAAAGAATGCCGACAAGGGGGCACCCAGCGATGGTCATGTTCTTGTTCCTGGTCCTCGCGCTGGCCGTCGTGGTCGCCGCGGTGACCCTCGCCGTGGTGGGCGGGGGCGAGAGCGCGCCCCTCCCGGAGGCGGCACCGGAGCGCCTGTGGGACCAGCTGCCCCCGGACCGCCCGCTCGGCCAGGCGGACGTGGAGAGCCTGCGTTTCCCGCTCGCCGCCCGCGGCTACCGCATGGCGGACGTGGACGACGTCCTCGGCCGCCTGGGCGCGGAACTCGCCGAGCGGGACGCCCGTATCGCCGACCTGGAGTCGGCCCTGGCCGGAGCCCGGGCCGCCGCCGCGCACACCCCGCATTCCGCGCCCCGCCACCGCTTCGACAAGCCCGCGCACCCCGAGGACCACCAGTGAGCGACGGCGCCGCGATCGCCGGGCCGGACGGCGTGCTGCGCTGCCCGTGGGCGCTGTCGACCGAGGACTACGTGACGTACCACGACGAGGAGTGGGGACGCCCCGTCCACGGCGACGACGCCCTCTTCGAGCGGCTCAGCCTGGAGGCGTTCCAGTCGGGCCTGTCGTGGATCACGATCCTGCGCCGCCGCCCGGGCTTCCGTACGGCCTTCGCGGACTTCCGGATCGAGAAGGTGGCGGCCTTCACCGACGACGACCGCGACCGCCTCCTCGCCGATCCCGGCATCATCCGCAACCGCGCGAAGATCGACGCCACGCTCGCCAACGCGCGCGTGCTCGCCGGCTGGGCCGCCGGCGAGCTGGACGAGCTGATCTGGTCCCACGCCCCGGCCCCTGCGACACGTCCGGCCCCCGAGTCCACCTCCGACGTCCCCGCGGTCACCCCGGAGTCGACGGCCCTGTCGAAGGCCCTGAAGAAGCGAGGCCTGCGCTTCGTCGGCCCGACGACGGCGTACGCGCTGATGCAGGCGTGCGGTCTGGTCGACGACCACCTGGCCGACTGCGCGAGCCGGAACAGAAAAACCGCGAGCTGACGCCTAGTGCTGTGGCCGGGAAGGTTTGCCGGGGGTCGCGAGCCGGTGAACCTTTCCGGTCACAGCACTAGCGGCCCAGGTACTTCGGCTTCTCCTTGTTCACGAACGCCTGGACCGCGATCGTGTGGTCCTCGGACCGTCCCGCCCGCACCTGGAGCTCCTCCTCCTTGTCGAGCGTCTCGTCCAGGGAATGCGTCAGCCCGTAGGCGACCGCCTCCTTGATCGCCGCGTAGGCCACCGTCGGCCCCTCGGCGAGCTTGCGCGCGACCCTCTCGGCCTCGGCCCGCAGCTCGGCCGCGGGTACCACCCGGTTGGCGATGCCCAGTTCGTACGCGTCCTGCGCGCTGATGCTGCGGGGGAAGAGCAGCAGGTCGGCGGCGCGCGCCGGGCCGACGACGCGCGGCAGCGTCCAGGAGATCCCGGAGTCGGCGGTCAGGGCGACACCCGCGAACGAGGTGTTGAAGGCCGCCGTGTCCGCCACCACCCGGTAGTCGGCCGCGAGCGCGAAGCCGAAGCCGGCCCCGGCCGCGACCCCGTTCACGGCGGCGACGACCGGCTTGGCCGCCCCGGCGAGGGCCCGCACGATCGGGTTGTAGTGCTCCCGCACCGTGCTCATAGTCTGCCCGGAGCCCGTCTCCCGGTCGGCCGCGAGCAGCCCGATGTGCTCCTTGAGGTCCTGGCCCACGCAGAACGCCCGGTCCCCGGCCGCGGTCAGCAGCACGGCCCGTACGGCGTCGTCGGCGGCGGCGGTCCGTACCGCGTCGCGAAGGGCGACCTTCGTCGCGATGTTCAGCGCGTTCATCGCCTCGGGGCGGTTCAGCGTGATCGTCGCGAGCCCGTCGCTCACCTCGTAGAGCACGGTGTCGGCCATGGCACATCCCCTCCGGTGTCGCGGCTCGGGCGAACCGCACGGTACGTCGTCGTCCGATCACAGCATGGCGGAGATCTCCGGCCAAGGGCCGGACCGGACGTGTGACCTGCGTCAAAGAATTTCGGAACCTATCAGCCTGGGTGGGGTGTCCGTGAGGTGGCGCAGTATCGCAGTCACATCGCCGAATTGAGTGGTTTTGCTCGCGCGCGTTGCCCAAGCGATGCCGACTGATGTTGGTCATCGGGTCCTGCGATGCGGGATAATGGCTTGGAAGCAATGTGTTCGATGCCGGTGTCGCGTGTCCCATGCCGGGCCGCGCGTGCCCTCCAGGGCCGTCGGCTTTGACGATGAGCTGGTTTCAGGAAGGGGAACGAGCATGGCGGCCATGAAGCCGCGGACGGGCGATGGCCCGCTCGAGGTGACCAAGGAGGGGCGGGGCATCGTCATGCGCGTTCCGCTCGAAGGCGGCGGTCGGCTCGTCGTCGAGCTGACCCCTGACGAGGCCGAAGCGCTCGGCGACGCCCTCAAGAAGGTCGTCGTCTGACGCGCAAGCGACCATGTCTTTTCGGCTGCCCCGGTACCGTACGCGGTGCCGGGGCAGCCGTATTCCGGGAGTGTGTACGGTCCTCACGACACGCGGGCGTGCCGGTCAGCGCTTGACCGCGCACAGCAGTCCGTCACCGACCGGCAGCAGCGACGGCATCAGCTCCTGGCTCTCCCGCACCGTGCGCAGAAGCTCCCGCAGCCGCAGTACCTCGGTGGGCTGGGGCCCCGAGTCGACGGTGCGGCCGTTGGCGAAGACGCCCTCGAAGACCACCAGGCCGCCGGGCCTCAGCAGGCGCAACGATTCAGCTAGGTAGTCGAGGTACTCCAGTCGGTCGCCGTCGCAGAAGACCAGGTCGTAGCCCGCGTCCGCGAGGCGTGGGAGCACGTCCAGGGCGCGGCCCGGGATGAAGCGGGCACGGTTGCTGGCGAAACCGCAGGCGCGGAAGGCCTGCCGGGCGAACTGCTGGTGCTCCGGCTCGGGGTCCACGGTGGTCAGCACCCCGTCCGGCCGCATGCCGGCCAGCAGATGCATGCCGGAGACGCCGCAGCCGGTGCCGATCTCGGCGACCGCCTTCGCGCCCACCGAGGCGGCCAGCAACCGCAGGGCGGCGCCCGTGCTGGGCGAGACCGAGCGCAGCCCGGCCTCGCGGGCCCGTTCGCGGGCCCAGCGCAGCGCGTCGTCCTCGGCGACAAAGGCGTCGGCGAACGCCCAGCTCGTCTGCCGGTTGCCGGTAATGACCCTCTCCTGTCCCCGTGGTTGCCTCGGCGTGACTGTATCCGTTGCCCACGGGAACCCGCAGATGGGACCGGGCGTTTATAGGGATGAGCCGGTGGTGGAGGGCGCGACGGGGGTAGGAGATGGAAGAGGACGCCGAGCAAGTGCTGACGCAGCCGCACGAGCCGTATCAGCCCAGATCAAATTCTCGTAAAACCGCTTATCCGGAGCTAACGGGCGAGGTGGCTATGGTAGGGGCTCCACTGGACACCACCAGAGCCGACAGGGGAGGTGCGGCTGCGCCTGTGGATCGGGGAGGAGTGCTGCGGCGCTTTCTCGGGTCGGCAGGCAGGCCGAAATCCGTGAACGACACCGCTGCTGACCACAGCCACGCCGCCGGCAGCCCTGCCGCGGGCGAGGCCCAGACCGCGACCTTCGCCACCGACGCGGACGGGCAGGCGTGGACTCCGCCCACGTGGGAGGAGATCGTCAGCATGCACAGCGGCCGGGTCTACCGCCTGGCCTACCGCCTCACGGGCAACCAGCACGACGCCGAGGACCTCACCCAGGAGGTCTTCGTCCGGGTCTTCCGCTCCCTGTCGACGTACACGCCGGGCACCTTCGAGGGCTGGCTGCACCGCATCACCACGAACCTCTTCCTGGACATGGTCCGGCGCAAGCAGCGCATTCGCTTCGACGCGCTGGGCGAGGACGCGGCCGAGCGGCTGCCCAGCCGCGAGCCCACGCCCCAGCAGGCTTTCAACGACGCCCACTTCGACGCGGACGTCCAGCAGGCCCTCGACACCCTCGCGCCCGAGTTCCGGGCGGCGGTCGTCCTGTGCGACATCGAAGGACTGTCGTACGAGGAGATCGCCGCGACCCTCGGTGTGAAGCTCGGCACGGTCCGCTCCCGGATCCACCGCGGCCGCTCCCAGCTCCGCAAGGCGCTCGCGCACCGGGCCCCCGAGGCGCGCGCGGCCGAGCGCCGGTCCTTCGTGGCCCGCGTTCCCGCTCTGGGAGGAGGGGGCGCGACCGCGTGAGTGGATCATGGCCGAAAGCTGCGGGGGGACACCTCGCAGAGCAGCATCTGGGAGACCGGCTCTCCGCCCTGGTGGACGGGGAGCTCGGTCATGAGTCGCGTGAGCGCGTCCTGGCCCACCTGGCCACCTGTGCCAAGTGCAAGGCCGAGGCGGACGCCCAGCGCCGACTGAAGAACGTCTTCGCGGAGGCGGCACCCCCGCCCCCCTCCGAGAGCTTCCTGGCCCGCCTCCAGGGGCTCCCCGGGGGAGGTGACCCCGACGCGGGCTCACCGCTGGGCGGAGGAGCCTTCCTCGGCGGGTCCGCCGAGGAAGGCGTCTTCGACGTGCCCTCGCAGGACCGTTTCGAGTTCGGTTACGTGCCCGTCCGCCCGCACGGCACGTCCGTGGACCGCGGCTTCCGCATCCACCCCGTCGGCCACCCTTCCGCCGACCGGGGCGCCTCGCGCGGGATGCGGTTCGCGTTCGTCGCGGCGGGGGCGGTGTCACTGGCCGCGGTCGCGCTGGGCGGCGTGACCACGGGCATCCCCGGTGATTCCGCCGCCGACGCCCGTGGCGGCTCGGGCGCGGGCAGCAATGTCACCCCGGCGCGTACGGCGGGCTCAGGCGGGGCGACCGAGACGCAGCGCCGGCGCGCCGTCGGACCGCTCCTCGTGCAGGGCACGGTGCTCGGCGCGACACCAGCGGCACCGACCTCGGTGTCCGCGCCGCTGCTGCCCGGAGTACCGGCGCCGGCCGGTGCGCCGGGCCAGGAGGCCGTGCACAGGCTGACCGCGCCACTGATGGCCGGTGCGGCCGCCGTATCGCCCCTGATACGGCCGCTCGACACGAACCCGCCGATCGCCCTGACCGCGTGGACCACGACTCCCCAGCCCGCCACGCCCGGTCTGCTCGCCGCACCCGTCCCCGACACGACCTCCACCCCCTCCGCTTCCTCCGCCTCCCACCCGGCTCCCTGACCGGTCCCTGCGCGACGGCCCACGAACCTGGTTGAATCCTGTGAAGTGCCGTGCCCACGGCGGAGATCCGGGGCGCGCAGGAGACATCCGTGGCCCAGCCGACACGCGGGACCGCGGCCGGCCGTGGGGAGAGCATGAACGAGGCCAACCGTGACGCCGCGCTTGCCCCGACCGAGGGTTCGGACGGTGAGCGGGTGCCGGGTTCGGGGCCGGAGGGTGCGATGCGGGGGTCGGGTGGTGGGGCCCGTGGTGACGAGGGTGACTTCGAGCTGGCTCGGCCCGTGTCGGTCCGGGAAGCTTCCGGCGGCGGTCACGACGGGGATTTCGAGCTGACCGAACCGGCTTCCGAGCCCCTGGCCGACACGCCTGCTCCTGTGGCCCATGAGTCCATTCCCGAGGCCGACGTCTCCGTTCCCGTCGTCCCGCCGGCGGACCCCGTCGCGTCGGCAGACCGCCCCAAACCCCTGCACGACCCCGATCCCTACAGCACCCCGCCCTACGGCGACCCCGGTCCCTGGGCGCCCGCTCCACCGGTGCAGCACCCGGCGTCCACCCCGGCGCACGGGACGACGATCCCGGCACCGGGGCCCTCCGCCCCGGCCGGGCAATACCCCGCACCGGTGGCTTCCGCTCCGGTTCAGCAGACCCCCGTGCCGCCGCAGCCGAAGCCGCCCTTCACAGCCGTACCCACACCCGCGGCACCCGAGGACGTCGCACACACGCCCACGGTGCCCGGCCCCGCGGCCACCCCGGCCCCACCCGCCGACCCCGGCTCCGTCGCCGCGCTCCCACCCGCCGGCCCCGAATCTGCCGCCCCGTTCCCACCCCCCGACCCCGACCCGGCCAGCGCAGTCACCCCCCACCCCGGCCCCGACCCCTGGCGCCGCTACGACCCCTGGGCCGCCCCGGCCCCTCTCCAGCAGACCGGCGTGCCGGTTCTCAGCGTGCGGCAGCGGCGGCGGAGGGGCTGGAAAGTGGTCCTCGGTGGTGCTCTGGTCGTCGCTCTCGTGTCCGGCGGTGTCGGTGGGGTAGCGGGGGCCTATCTCGAGCGGAACGGGGGTGTGCGGGACGTACAGCTGCCGCAGGCCGGTAAGGAGCCCACCGACCGGCCCGCCGACAGCGTGGCCGGGATCGCCGCCCGCGCGCTGCCCGGCGTCGTCACCCTGCATGTGACCGGCAGCAGCGAGCAGGGCACCGGTACCGGATTCGTCCTCGACACCCGCGGCCACATCCTTACCAACAACCACGTGGTCGAGCCGGCGGGCGCGAATGGCGGGATAACCGTGACCTTCAGCAGCGGCGACACCGCCAAGGCCGAGGTGGTCGGCCGGGACAGCGGGTACGACCTCGCCGTCGTCCGGGTCCGCGGTGTGCACGGGCTCAGGCCCCTGCCCCTCGGCAACTCCGACAACGTGCAGGTGGGCGACCCCGTCGTGGCGATCGGCGCCCCCTTCGACCTCGCCAACACCGTCACCTCCGGCATCATCAGCGCCAAGGAACGGCCCATCACGGCCGGCGGCGGGAGCGGGGACGGCAGCGACGTGTCGTACGTGGACGCGTTGCAGACCGATGCCCCCATCAACCCCGGCAACTCCGGCGGCCCGCTGCTCGACGCCAAGGCCCGTGTCGTCGGCATCAACTCCGCCATCCGCTCCGCCGACGACGGCTCCGACACCGAGGACGGGCAGGCCGGTTCCATTGGACTCGGCTTCGCCATCCCCGTCAACCAGGCCAAACGCGTCGCCGAGGAGCTGATCAACAAGGGGAAGGCGACCCATCCGGTGATCGGGGTGACCCTCGACATGGGCTACGCCGACGACGGCGCCCGCATCGGCACCGAGGGCGGCGACGGCGGACCTGCGGTCACCCCGGGCGGCCCCGGCGCCCGCGCCGGACTCGAGCCCGGCGACGTCATCACCGAGGTCGACGGACTGCGCGTCCACTCGGGCGAGGAACTGATCGTCAAGACACGCGCCCACCGCCCCGGCGACCGGCTCGCCCTGACCGTCGAGCGCGACGGCAAGGAGCGGCGGGTCTCACTCGTTCTCGGCTCGTCCGACCGGAACTGACCCGATCTGACGGAAACCTCACCTCGGGACAGTACCGGTCGGACAGGTACGCCGGGTACCGTGGACCCGGCCCGGACCACGGAAACACCCGCACCGGAAACCACCGAGGGCCGAGGACCGAGGACATCGCAAGGAGCTTCAGGTGTTCAATGACATAGGACCGCTTGAGCTGGTGACGATCGTCGTGCTGGCCGTGCTCGTCTTCGGTCCGGACAAGCTCCCGAAGGTCATCCAGGACGTGATGCGCACGATCCGGAAGATCCGTGAGTTCTCGGAGAGCGCCAAGAACGACATCCGTGAGGAACTGGGCCCGGAGTTCAAGGACTTCGAGTTCGAGGACCTCAACCCCAAGACGTTCATCCGCAAGCAGTTGGACAACGACGAGCTGGGGCTGAAGGAGATCCGCAACGGCTTCGACCTGAAGAAGGAGATGGCCGAGGTCACGGACGCGGTCCACAGCCGCGACAACGAGGCCTCGTCGTCCTCTTCGTCGTCCTCTTCCTCGGGTGGCCGAATCGACATGACCAAGAAGCCCGAGGACCCCGGCAAGGACGAGCGCCCGCCTTTCGACGCCGACGCCACCTGAGTCCGCGTATCTCCCGGGCGGCTCACGCCCCTGAACTGCACGTCCCGGCGCGCCCCCGCGCCGGGACGTGACGCGTTTCATACGACGTGCGCCCCAGGTGCCACCGGAACCGGCCGTCCGTACGCCCACACGTACCAGGCGGATTCCCAGCAGCCCGAAGGTGTGTGGTTATGCTGCCGAGTCGTTGTGCGGACCGGACGAGTACGCCCGAAGGGGGGCGGGCCGCCCGATCCGACGAGAGCGAGGAGGCGTCCGGGCACATGGAGACGACAAGTCGGGCAGTCGCGCAGGCGCCGGCCGCGGAGGGCGGACAGCAGGCCCCCTTCGCCCGGCGCACGGTCGACGGCTACCTGCTGGCGGACTTCCCGTGGTACGGCCTCGACGAGGCCTTCACGGGGCCGCGGTGGCTGATGCAGGTCGGTACGGCGGCGGACGGCGCCGTCGAGCACGGTTCGATCGGGCACGGCGACGAACCCTCCGTACGCAACGAGTACGTCGCGGCCGCCGCCGCGAACGACCGGGAGAAGTTCGCCGTCGTGGTGACCGTCGCGGCGAACCCCGTACGGCGGAGTGCGGACGGCACGGGCCTCCTGGAGGCCACGTCGGTGTCCTCGGCGGCCTGGCTGGCCGGTGTCGGACTGCTGTCCTTCACCTGGCCCGGACACATGGACCACAGCCTGCGGGACGACTGGCTGGAGCAGCAGACGGAGACGGCGTGGGCGTTGGCCGACGATCTGTCCGGGCCGGAGTGGTCGACGTTGTCGCTGCCCGTGGACGGGGTTCCGGCGCCGTTCCACTACCGGGAGTCCGAGTTCGGGTGGGTTCTTGCCGGTACCACCGGGGAGGGCGTGCATGTGGGGTCGTACGGTCGGGGGATGAGCGCGTATGGTCTTGGGTTCGCCGTGATCAAGGACGTTGCCGCGTACGCATGAGAAAAGGGGCGCCGGTGTTCTTGGCGCCCCTTCGCCGTAGGGACCTGTGCGTGTTCGCGGGTGCGGGTTCCGTTGCGGCTGGTCGCGCCCGCGCGGCGGAGCCGCACATCGACACAGCCCCGCGCCCCTTACGGGGCGCTCCCCTTGAGTCCCTTTTGCCCCGTTAGAACTTGTTCCGGGGCGTGATCCCCAGCGAAAGGCCTGCCAGGCCCCTCTGCCGGCCGCCCAGCTTGCCCGCGATGCCTCGCAGGGCCGTGCCCGCCGGGGAGTCCGGGTCGGTCAGGACCACCGGCTTGCCCTCGTCGCCGCCCTCGCGGAGGCGGACGTCGATCGGGATGCTGCCGAGGACCGGGACCGTGGTACCCGTCGTGCGGGTCAGGCCGTCGGCGACCACCTGGCCGCCGCCCGTGCCGAAGACGTCGACCATCTCGCCGCAGTGCGGACAGGGCAGGCCCGACATGTTCTCGACGACGCCGACGATCTTCTGGTGCGTCTGGACGGCGATCGAGCCGGCGCGCTCGGCGACCTCGGCCGCCGCCTGCTGAGGCGTCGTCACGACCAGGATCTCGGCGTTCGGGACCAGCTGGGCCACGGAGATCGCGATGTCGCCGGTGCCGGGCGGGAGGTCGAGGAGGAGGACGTCCAGGTCGCCCCAGTACACGTCCGCCAGGAACTGCTGGAGCGCGCGGTGGAGCATCGGGCCGCGCCAGACGACCGGGGCGTTGCCCGGCGTGAACATGCCGATCGAGATGACCTTCACGCCGTGCGCCGACGGCGGCATGATCATGTTCTCGACCTGGGTGGGACGCCCGTCGGCGCCCAGCATGCGCGGCACGCTGTGGCCGTAGATGTCGGCGTCGACGACACCGACCTTGAGGCCGTCGGCCGCCATCGCCGCCGCCAGGTTCACCGTCACCGAGGACTTGCCGACGCCGCCCTTGCCGGAGGCGACCGCGTACACGCGGGTGAGGCTGCCGGGCTTGGCGAAGGGGACCTCGCGCTCGGCCTGGCCGCCGCGCAGGGCGTTCGCCAGCTCCTTGCGCTGTTCGTCGCTCATCACGTCGAGCGCGACGTCGACGCCGGTCACGCCGTCGACCCGGGAGACCGCGTCGGTCACCCGCTGCGTGATGGTCTCGCGCATCGGGCAGCCGGAGACCGTCAGGTACACGGTGACCGAGACCGCTCCGTCCGCGCCGATCTCCACCGATTTGACCATCCCGAGTTCGGTGATGGGTCGGTTGATCTCGGGGTCGTTCACCGTCGCCAGTGCCTCGCGCACCGCGTCTTCCGTAGCCATAAGGACGATGGTACGGCGCACCGCCCGGGCCTCGGAAAGCCCGTCACCGGTCTTCTACGTCACGCCCCTGCGACCGTTCCGCCCGCTCTGCCGGAAATGGGATATGTCCGTCGTGGCGCCGCCGGTCGTCGAAGTCCTTGAGCAGGTCCTGGAACTCGGAGCGCATCCAGTCACGGGTCGCCACCTCGCCCAGGCCCGTGCGCAGCGCGGCGACCTCACGGGTCAGATACTCGGTGTCGGCGATGGACCGTTCGTTCTGCTTGCGGTCCTGCTCGAGGTTGACGCGGTCGCGGTCGTCCTGCCGGTTCTGTGCGAGCAGGATCAGCGGGGCCGCGTAGGACGCCTGGAGCGACAGCATCAGGGTCAGGAAGATGAACGGGTACTGGTCGAAGCGCAGGAACACCGGCGCCGCCACGTTCCACAGCACCCAGATGATGATGACGACCGTCATCCAGACGATGAAGCGTCCGGTGCCCAGGAAGCGCGCGATCTTCTCCGACAGCCGCCCGAAGGCCTCCGGGTCCCACTCGGGCAGCAGCCTGCGCCGCGGCGGGCGCGGCTGGTCCAGCCGCGGGGCGCGCGGCCGGCCGGCGGCCGTCGCTCCGGCCGGGGTGCGCTCACGGGCGGTGCCCTCGCGCTCAGGCGCCATCCGCGGTCGCCTCCTCGTCCAGATGGAACTCCGTCTCCCGCCAGTCCTCGGGCAGCATGTGGTCCAGTACGTCGTCCACGGTGACCGCGCCCAGCAGCGAACCCGACTCGTCCACGACCGGTGCGGCGACCATGTCGTACGTGGCGAAGAACCCGGCGATGACGGGCAGTGCGGCGCTCGGCGCGAGGGTCTGCAGGTCGTCGTCGACGAGCGAACTGACCAGCGTGTACGGCGGATCGCGCAGCAGGCGCTGGAAGTGCACTGTGCCGAGGTACTTGCCGGTGGGCGTCTCGTCGGGCGGGCGGCAGACGTAGACCTGGGCGGCGAGGGCGGGGGACAGGTCGGGGTTGCGGACGCGGGCGAGGGCGTCGGCGACGGTGGCGTCCGGCCGCAGCACGATCGGCTCGGTGGTCATGAGTCCGCCGGCGGTGTGCTCCTCGTACGACATCAGACGGCGCATGTCGGCCGCGTCGTCCGGCTTCATCAGGTTCAGCAGCCGCTCCTTGTCCGCCTCGGGGAGTTCGGCGAGCAGGTCGGCCGCGTCGTCCGGGTCCATGGCCTCCAGGACGTCCGCCGCGCGCTCCTCCTTCAGCTTGCCGAGGATCTCGATCTGGTCGTCCTCCGGCAGCTCCTCCAGTACGTCGGCGAGGCGGTCGTCGTCGAGGGCGGCGGCGACCTCGGCGCGGCGTTTGGCGGAGAGGTGGTGCAGGACGTTGGCGAGGTCGGCGGGGCGCAACTGCTCGAAGGTGGCGAGCAGGTTCTCGGCGCCCTGCCCGTGCTCCTCCAGGGAGAACCCGGTCACGGCCGACCACTCGACGGTCAGCGTCTCACCCTTGGCGCGCCGGAACGCGCCGCCCTTCCTGCCCCTTCGCACGAAGACCCGGTCGACCTCCCAGTCCCGCCGGGCCGGCAACTGCTGCACCGAAAGATCCAGGACGGTGACCTCCTCGCCGGTCTCGACGAGCTTGACCCGCCGGTCCAGCAGTTCCCCGAAGACGAGCCGCTCGGTGGGCCGCTGCTCGAAGCGGCGGACGTTGAGGACGCCGGTGGTGATGACCTGGCCCGAGTCCACGCCGGTCACCCGGGTCATGGGCAGGAAGATGCGGCGCCGGGTGGACAGTTCGACGACGAGGCCGAGCAGCCGCGGGGGACGGCGGCCGACACGCAGCATCACGACCAGGTCCCGCACCCGGCCCACTTGGTCGCCGTTCGGATCGAAGACGGGGACAGCGGCGAGGTGCGAGACGAAGATCCGGGGGGCGCCCGCTGCCATGGCTGTGCTTCCTTCGCGTGGTCCTTCGCATGGTCTTTTCAGACAAGACTGCTGCTGATCGCGTTCCTTTCGGGCCTTTCCCGATCACGATTCCGAATTGCCCGCTCCGTGGGCTTCAGGCTAGCCCGTCCCCATCGGGTACGCCCTGGTGAGCGGTCCGGACGGACTGGCTCCGCTGTTGGTCCGCGACCCCGGTACGCTGCCGTACGCCGCTCAGGATCCGTCAGAAAGGCGGCCCATCTGTGACTGCGATTCCCCGGGGCCGAACCCGCCGCGCCGCGCTGCTCACCGCGACGTGCGCACTGGTCGTGACGGGAACGGCGACGCTCGCGGGGTGCAGTGACGAGGACCCGGACGCGGGTACCAACGGTGTGGGCAAACTGCCGGCCGGGAAGATCCAGTCGATGACGCGTGCGGCGGCGGAGTCGGCCGGGACGGTACGGCTGTCGGGGACCGTGGTCACCAGCGGGCGTACGTACACGCTCGACATGCAGCTCAAGGACGACGGCGGGACGGGGTCGGTCACCTCGAAGGGGGCGACGTTCCGGCTGCTGCGGATCGGTGAGCAGCTGTTCCTGAAGGCCGACGCGGGCTTCTGGAGCCACACCGATGACGGCGACGACAAGCATCCGGAGACGGCGGCCGCGGACAAGCTGGGCGGCAAGTACGTGAAGGTGCCGCAGGGCGACCCCTCGTACAAGAAGTTCAGCGGCTTCACCGACAAGGACGTGCTCCTCGACGGCCTGCTGACGCTGCACGGCAAGCTGGCGACGGCCGGTCACCACAAGCAGTCGGGCACCCGCACGATCCGCATCACCGGCGACAACGGCTCCGGCGGCACGCTCGACGTCTCCCTGCAGGGCAAGCCGTACCCACTCCGCCTGGAACGAGCCGGCAACGCGGGAACGCTCAGTTTCTCGGACTGGGGCAAGGGCTTCGCCCTGAAGGAACCTCCGAAGACCGAGACGGTGGACTACGGCCGGCAGTTGCCGACGTCGTAGGGCGGGGCTGCTTCAGAACACCGGCCCCCCGATCCCGCCGCAACGGCGACCGCGGTGCCGAACCGGGCTCAGCCCCTGGCCGGCCTACCGACCCCGTCGCCGAGCCAGCAACCGTGGCAACCCCGCCGGGATCGGCTGCCGGGTCGTCGCCGGGGACGGCAGCGGGGGTGCCGCCAGGCTGGCGTCCGGCAGTGAGGCCGTCGTGCCCGTCGGTGTCAGGCGCAGCACCCGGCACTCCCGCGCCCAGCGCTCCGGCATCGCCTCACCGTCCGGCGCGTTGAGGCGCTTGCCCTTGAGCTCCGCCACCGCCGCCTCCCACTCGGGAGTCCCCGGTGCCAGTTCGGACACGGCAGCCGTCCAGCCGACCAGACGCCCGCCCTTGTCCTTGCTGCGCACCGTCACCTCGGCAGCGCCGCCGTCGGCCAGGCCCGGCAGCGGCTGCTCCCCGGGCCCGTCGCCGACCAGACACATCGCACCCTCGTGCCACACGTGCCACAGTGCCCGCGCGGCCGGAGCGCCCGCGCCCCTGACCCACACGAGACCCGACTTCTTCGTGGCCTCCTCGATGAGGGCCCGGTCGAGCAGCAGCTCACTTGTCATGCGACCCAGCCTATCCAGCGGCCCGGCCGCCGCGGGCCCCGCTCACAGCCAGCCATTGCGCTTCAGCGTGCGGTGGATGGCGAGGCAGAGCGCGACGGTAATGCCCATGATCACCGGGTAGCCGAACTTCCAGTGCAGCTCGGGCATGTGTTTGAAGTTCATGCCGTATACTCCGCACACCATCGTCGGCACGGCGATGATCGCCGCCCACGCCGTGATCTTGCGCATGTCCTCGTTCTGCGCGACGGACGCCTGCGCCAGGTTGGCCTGGAGGATGGAGTTGAGCAGTTCGTCGAAGCCGAAGACCTGCTCGTGGACGCGGGCGACATGGTCGGCGACGTCCCGGAAGTACTTCTGGATCTCGGGGTCGATCAGCCGCATCGGCCGCTCGCTCAGCAGCTGCATGGGACGCAGCAGCGGCGACACCGCGCGCTTGAACTCCAGTACCTCGCGCTTGAGCTGGTAGATACGCGCCGAGTCCACACCGCGCGACACCCCGCCCTTGCGGCCCGGTGAGAAGACCTCCGTCTCCACCTCGTCGATGTCGTCCTGCACGGCGTCCGCGACCGCGATGTACCCGTCGACGACGTGGTCTGCGATGGCGTGCAGCACGGCCGAGGGCCCCTTCGCGAGCAGCTCGGGGTCGTCCTGGAGGCGGTGCCGCAGAGCCCGCAGCGACCCCTGCCCGCCGTGCCGGACGGTGATGAAGAAGTCCCGGCCGGTGAAGCACATGACCTCGCCGGTCTCCACGACCTCGCTGTTGGCGGTGAGCTGGTCGTGCTCGACGTAGTGGATGGTCTTGAAGACGGTGAAGAGCGAGTCGTCGTACCGCTCCAGCTTCGGCCGCTGGTGCGCCTGCACGGCGTCCTCGACGGCCAGCGGGTGCAGCCCGAACTCGCCCGCGATACCCGAGAATTCGGACTCGGTCGGCTCGTGCAGACCGATCCACACAAACCCTCCGTCGCGGCGGACCAGCCGCATCGCCTCGTGCGGCGTCAGCGGCTTCGCGCTCTCCACGCGCGCCCCGTCGCGGTAGACGGCGCAGTCGACCACGGCCGAGGGCGTCGACGGGTCGCGGGTGGTGTCGTACGCGCCGGTGTCCATACGCAGTCCGCCCTTGCGCAGCGACGGACGGGAGGGACGGACGGCGGCACGCAGGTCGCGGATCATCGACATGGCAGGCTCCTTCGCAGCGGGCGGCGAAGCGCGGAAGGGCCGCTGTGACGGCTGGAACTACCCGGAATGAGGACGTTCTCCGACTGCCGATGTTTGGCACGTCCACAAAGCGGGGAGCACCGCACCGTCGCGGTGGCGCGCTTCGTCACTGATGGGGATCAAGCAGAACGAAACGAAGTGCTCTTCCGTGTGAATGACGACAACGCGAGAGGCGGCAGCGAGCGAGAGCAGCTACATCAGCGGCCGGAAGAGCGGGTGGTACTGCACGGTCGACTTCGATCCATCGCAGCCCCACCTCCTCCGGCCGGTCCCCCGTGAGGGACGATCCATTCCCGTACGGGAACTCATCGGCGTCGGGACCCGATCGCGACTCCCCCAGTGCCTCGAAGGCCTGGGGGCATCACAGCGTGCTGCCCCGAACCATCGGCCAGAGTAGCAGCCGCCCGAAGTGTCAAGGCGCCTCTTTGCCCGCTACTGACGAGTTCTATGCTCGCCGCATGGTTGATGTTCTTCCTCTTGTCGAGGCACGGTTGAGCACCGCGCTGGGCCGTCCGGACGCGCGCGCCGCGGTCACCTTCCTCGGTACGGACCGCATCGAGGTGCTGCGTTTCCAGGAGGGCGACATCGTCCGGTACGCCACCCTCGGCATGTCCGCGCACCCCATGACCGACCCCACGGCGATGCTCGCTGACCCGGTCAAGGGCCCCCGCGCCGAGCTGGTCCTCTCCGTCCGGGCCGGCCTCGCCGAGACCGACAAGGTGCTCCGACCGCTGGCCGTGCTCGGCGCGTCCCCGCAGGTGGAGGGCGTCGTGGTGGCGCCCGGCGCGTCCCTCGACGTCGGTGAACCTCTGTGGCCCGGGGCCCCCTTCTCGTCGGTCCTGGTCGCCGAGCCGGGCGGCCTCGTCGAGGACCTGGAGCTCGGCGAGCCGATGGATCCCGTACGGTTCCTGCCACTGCTCCCGATGACCCCGAACGAGGCCGCCTGGAAGCGCGTGCACGGCGCCCAGGCCCTCCAGGAGCGCTGGCTCACGAGCGGGACGGACCTGCGTGATCCCGCCCGCAGGTCCGTCCCGCTCGACTGAGCGTCAAGTGACGGATCTCACCAACGCCCTTGGGCGCCCGGTCAGTTGGCGAAGACCGTGACACCGTCCTCGGTGGCGTGCCGCGGCTCCAGCTCCTCGGCCTCGTGCGTGAGTGCGGCACGCCGTACGACCACCACGACCGTGCCCAGCAGCGCGGTGACCGCCGCCACCACGAACGGCATGCGCGCGTCGGTCCACTCCTCGATCTTCGGCGCGAAGTACGGCGCCGCCGCGGCCGCGAACCAGCGCACGAAGTTGTAGCCCGCGCTCGCCACCGGGCGCGGCGCGTCCGAGACACCCAGGGCCAGTTCGGTGTACACCGTGTTGTTCGCGCCGATGAACGCGCCCGACAGGATGGTGCAGACGACGGCCGCGGTGTGGTTGCCGTAGCCGAGGACGAGCACATCGGCGGCGAGCAGCACCAGCGAGCCGCCGAGCACCTTCAGCGAGCCGAACCGCTCCTGCATCCGCGGGGCCACGACCACCGAGAAGACGGCGAGCAGCACGCCCCAGGCGAAGAACACGGCGCCCGAGCGGTACGGGGTCATGTTCAGCACGAACGGGGTGAAGGCCAGCACCGTGAAGAACGTGTAGTTGTAGAAGAACGCCGAGACCGCCGCCGAGGCGAGGCCGCCGTGGCCCAGCGCCTTGATCGGGTCGAGCAGCGAGGTCCTGCGCGAGGGCTTCGGCTGCTCCTTCAGGAACACCGCGATGCACACGAATCCGATCGCCATCAGCGTGGCCGTGCCGAAGAAGGGGTAGCGCCAGCTGACGTTGCCGAGGGCCGCGCCCAGCAGCGGGCCGCACGCCAGGCCGAGACCGAGCGCCGACTCGTACAGCAGGATCGCCGCGGCGCTTCCGCCCGCGGCCGCGCCGACGATGACCGCGAGCGCGGTGGACACGAACAGCGCGTTGCCCAGCCCCCAGCCCGCCCGGAAGCCGACGAGCTGGCCGACCGTGTCCGAGGTGCCGGCGAGGCCCGCGAAGACCACGACGAACGCCAGGCCCACCAGCAGCGTCTTGCGGCCGCCGATACGGCTCGAGACGAATCCGGTGAGCAGCATCGCCACGGCGGTGATCAGGAAGTACGAGGTGAACAGGAGGGAGACCTGGCTGGGGGTGGCGTCGAGGCCCTGGGCGATGGACGGCAGGATCGGATCGACCAGGCCGATGCCCATGAAGGCGACGACGGAGGCGCCCGCCGTCGCCCAGACCGCCTTGGGCTGCCGCAGGATGCCTCCCGCTCCCGCGTCGAAGGGGTCCATGTGTGCTCCAATCCCGGGCCGAGATAGTTGGTATATGCACATAGTAAGTTAGCTCTGCTAATTAATGCAAACTACATCTACTTCCCCTGGTCAGGTGATACCGCCCGGACGGGTGATCGTCCTTGACGTGGCGGACCGAGGGTAGGACCGTGGGGCCCTATGAGGGGCGAACCCAGTTGCCCGAAGTGTGGTGGCCGGGTCAGGGCTCCCGGACTCTTCGCCGATTCCTGGCAGTGCGATGTACACGGGACGGTGCATCCGCTGCAGCCCGTGATCCCGCCTAGCGTCGAGGCCCTCAGCGTCGTGGTGCACCGCACGCAGGTCCCGGTGTGGATGCCGTGGCCGCTGCCGGTCGGCTGGCTTTTCACCGGCGTGGCCTGCGCGGGCGACGACCGCAGCGGGGGCCGGGCGACCGCCGTGGCGTGCTCGGGTCCCGGACCGCTCGGCGGCATGGGGGAACTGATCCTGGTCGCCGAGGAACTCGGCGTCGGCCTCGGCGCGCGGTACGCGGGCATCGACGGCCCGGACCCGGGGCCGTACATGAACGTCGAGAAGCCGCCCCAGGCCAAGGTTCTCGCCGGGGGCCGTCCGACCCCCCTGTGGCATGTCACCGGCGCCCCCGACGACCGCGCGGTCTTCGCCGGCGAGGCGCGCGGGCTGTGGCTGTGGGCGGTGGTGTGGCCCGAGCAGACGGGGCTGCTCATGTACGACGAGCTGGTGCTCACGGATCTGCGGGACGCGGGGGCTGAGGTGGATCTGGTGCCCTGCGGAGCGCTTTCGCCGCGCTTGCTCAAGCCGTAGAGCGGCACAGTTCGGGTGCGTGCGGCTGTCGGCCGGGTGCGGGTTGTCCGGGGCTGGTCGCGCCCGCGCGGCGGAGCCGCAAATCGACTCAGTCCCGCGCCGCTGGCAGGTGCTTCGCGCCTGTAGGGGGCGCCTGTGAGGTGCGGGTGTGACAGGGCGGTCCTGTCGGACCGTTATCCTTGAGCGTCCCTACCGTTCTGTCCCGCCTGGAGTCGTGTCGTGCGTATCGATCTGCACTGCCACTCCACCGCCTCCGACGGTACGGACACGCCGGCCGAGTTGATGCGGAACGCTGCCGCGGCCGGGCTGGACGTCGTCGCGCTGACCGATCACGACACCACCCGTGGGTACGCCGAGGCCATCGCCGCGCTGCCCGAGGGGCTCACGCTCGTCACCGGTGCCGAGTTGTCCTGCCGTATCGACGGCATCCCCATGCACATGCTGGCCTACCTCTTCGATCCCGAGGAGCCCGCCCTGCTCGCCGAGCGCGAGCTGGTCCGGGACGACCGGGTGCCACGGGCCAAGGGCATGGTCGCCAAGCTGAACGAGCTGGGTGTGCCGGTGACCTGGGAGCAGGTCGAGCGCATCGCCGCCGGCGGCTCCGTCGGGCGCCCGCATGTCGCCACCGCGCTCGTCGAGCTGGGAGTCGTCCCGACGGTGGACGACGCGTTCACCAAGGACTGGCTGGCCGACGGCGGCCGGGCCCATGTGGACAAGCACGAGACGGACCCCTTCGAGGCGATCCGGCTGGTCAAGGCGGCGGGCGGGGTCACCGTCTTCGCGCACCCGGCGGCAAGCAGGCGGGGCCGTACGGTGCCCGAGTCCGCGATCGCCGAGATGGCCGCGGCCGGGCTCGACGGCATCGAGGTCGACCATACGGATCACGACGCCGACACCCGCGTCCGGCTGCGTGGACTCGCCGCCGAGCTGGGGCTGCTGGTCACGGGGTCCTCCGACTACCACGGCAGTCGCAAGACGGTGTCGCTGGGGCGGTACACGACGGACCCCGAGGTGTACGGGGAGATCACCCGGCGGGCCACCGGGGCGTTCCCGGTGCCGGGGACAGGCGGGCCCTGAGCTTCGTCCCCGCGCCCACGTTCACCTTTCTTTTCCGCAAGGCCCTTCACGCATGTTCGACATCGCTGTCTTCGGCTCCCTGTTCCTGACCCTCTTCGTCATCATGGATCCCCCCGGGATCACCCCGATATTTCTGGCGCTGACCGCCGGCCGCCCCGGCAAGGTGCAGAAGCGGATGGCCTTCCAGGCCGTCTGCGTGGCCGGCGGCGTGATCACCGTCTTCGGGTTGCTCGGCCACCAGATCCTGAACTACCTGCACGTCTCGGTCCCCGCGCTGATGATCTCGGGCGGACTGCTGCTCCTGCTGATTGCGCTCGACCTGCTCACCGGCAAGAACGACGAGCCGAAGCAGACCAAGGACGTCAATGTCGCGCTCGTCCCGCTGGGCATGCCGCTGCTGGCCGGTCCGGGCGCCATCGTGTCCGTCATCCTGGCGGTGCAGAAGGCCGACGGTGTCGCCGCCCAGGTGTCGGTGTGGTCCGCGATCCTCGCGATCCACGTCGTGCTGTGGCTGGTGATGCGCTACTCGCTGCTGATCATCCGTGTCATCAAGGACGGCGGCGTCGTCCTGGTGACACGGCTCGCGGGCATGATGCTCTCCGCGATCGCCGTGCAGCAGATCATCAACGGGATCACCCGGGTGATCCAGGGTTCCTGAGCGAAACGGCGGAGCCCCCGTACGGCGTCGCTGCCGTGCGGGGGCTCCGAAGCTTCTGCGGTGATCCGCGTCCAGTGTCTCTGGCTCGTCTACGTCTCTGGGTCGTCTACGTCTTCTCTACGCGGTCTTCGTCTTCGTCGTGTCTGTCGCGTCTGTTACGAGGCAGTGCTCTCGGCCGGACGGATCCAGAGCCGCTGTCCGATGGCGGCGGCCTTCTGAACGATCCGGTTGACGGAGGCGGCGTCCACGACGGTGCTGTCCACGGTCGTGCCGTCGACCTCGTCGAGTCGCCTGATTTCGAAGCGCATGGCCTCTCCCTTCGTCTCGTTGTTCTGTCTGAGTCAACGGCAGGCGCGTTACAAACATTCCCTACGCTAAGGAAAATTTTCGAACGCCTAATTACTGAGTGATAAGTGGTCATCGCGAGACTGACCGGGACCGGTTGTGTTCGCTGCGTGACCGCCGGGACAATGGAGGTGATGAACGACGACCTCTCGGCTCTCCAGGCCCGAATCGACCGCACGAACGAGCTGCTGACGCGCATGCTCGCCGAAGTGGCGAAGACACCCTCGACCCATGCGATCTTCGTCGACGCGGGTTATCTCTACGCCGCCGCGGGCCGGCTGGTCGCCGGGACCGAGGACCGCCGGGCCTTCGACCTCGACGCGGAGGGCCTGATCGAGGCACTGATCGACCGTGCCCGCACGATCTTCGCGGACAGCCGGCTGCTCCGAGTCTACTGGTACGACGGCGCACGGCGCCGCATCCACACGGCCGAGCAGCAGTCCATCGCCGAACTCCCCGACGTCAAGGTGCGCCTCGGTAACCTCAACGCCAACAACCAGCAGAAGGGCGTCGATTCACTCATCCGCACCGACCTGGAGTCCCTGGCCCGCCACCGGGCCATCAGCGACGCGGCGCTCATCGGCGGCGACGAGGACCTGGTGTCGGCGGTGGAGGCGGCCCAGGGGTACGGCGCACGCGTCCATCTGTGGGGCATCGAGGCGCCCGAAGGCCGTAACCAGGCGGAACCGCTGCTCTGGGAGGTCGACAGCCAGCGCACCTTCGACCTCGACTTCTTCAAGCCGTACGTCTCCCGGCGCACCGCACCCGCCTACGACGCCACGACGAGCCGGCCCACTCGCGAGGACGTCCGCTTCGTCGGCGCCCAGATCGCGGCGAAGTGGCTGTCCGCCAGGGGCCGCGAGGCCCTGATGGAGCTGCTGCCCGGCCACCCCTACCTCCCCGGCTCGGTCGACCAGGACCTTCTCGTCGAGGCCGAGGGCCTGCTCCAGTACTCCCTGCGCGGCCAGGCCGACCTGCGCCGCGCGCTGCGGGACGGCTTCTGGGGGCACCTGCAGACGCAGTACTAGTGGTCGTCGCCCCCGCCGGCCTCGTCCCAGAAGTCGGCGATCGCGCGGGCGGTCGCGAGCGGCTGGTCGGTGTTGGGGGAGTGCTCCGCGTTGTCGACGATGGTCCGGCGGGCGCCGAGCCGTGCGGCCATGTCGTCGAGCAGCGGCACCGGCCAGGTGTCGTCGAGCGCGCCCGACAGCACGTGGACCGGCAGCGGTACCGCGGCGAGTTCGGCGACGCGGTCCGGTTCCGTGCACAACTGGCGGCCGGTGGCGATGAGTTGGGCGGGCTTGTTGCCGAGCCAGCGCCGCCGCAGGTCCTCGCGGTCGTCGAGGCCGCCGTCGACTTCGCCGGTGTCCGTCTCCTCCGGCGGCTCCATCGCCTGGATCGTCTCCCACACCTCGGCCATCGACATCACGGCGAGTGCGTCCCGCAACAGCTTCACGCGCTGCTGCTGGGAGACGGAGATCTGCGCCGGTCCCGAGGCCATGAGGGTCAGGGAGCGGAAGGGGGAGTGGTCGAGCAGTACGGCCGCGCGCGAGATCTGCCCGCCGAGGGAGTGCCCCAGCAGATGCACGGGCGCACCGACCGCCTCCACCTGCGCGAGCAGGTCCCGTGCCAACTCGCTTTGCGCGTACGCCGATTCGTCGTGCTCGGGCCCACCGGACTCGAACTGACCCCGCCCGTCCACGGCCACGGTCCGGTACCCGCGCCGCGCGAGCGGCCCATGCAGGGGATTGAAGTCCTCCTTGCTCCCGGTGAACCCGGGCACGAGCAACACCACGCCCCGAGGCTCGACCCCGTCGGCCACGGGAGCGTCGACGACGGCGAACTCACCGCGTGCGGTGCGCAACGCGTAGGCGCGCGCACCGGGGGGCGGGACAAAGGTGGGAGGCCGGCTCATGAGCAGAGGCTATCGGGCGCGGGCGGGGGAGAGGGGGACAGGCCGCAGACGGGGCGGGAACGGGGCGCTGAATGGCCGGAGGGTGTGTGGCGGGAGAGGTGGAGGAGAGGGAGCGTCGTGAGCCGCTGGTCTGTGGCGCCGCCGTGCCGTCGTCCCGCCTCTCACCATCGCACCGCCACGCCGCCGAACCGCCGTCGTGCGGGAGAACGGCGACGGCCCGGTCCACGTGAAGTGGGCCGGGCCGTACGGGTGTTGCGGGGGTGGGTCAGGCCTCCGGGGCCTCCACGGCCGCCGCGGTCTTCCGAGTCCGGCGCGTCTTCGGCTTCGCCTCCGTCGCGTCGGCGGTGGCCTCGGCGGTGGCCTCGGCGGTGGTGGTCGTCGCCTTGCGCGTACGGCGCCTCGGCTTGACCTCCGGCTCCTCGGTGGCCTGCGCCGGGATCTCCGCGGTCACCGTCCCGGCAACGGCCTTACGGGGCCGGCGCACCTTGGCCTCGGCACCGTCGGCCTCGACGGCGGTCTCGGCGGTCGCCGCGGTCTTGCGCGTGCGGCGCGGCTTGGCCTCCGTGCCCTCGGCGGTGTCCACCGCGGCCTCGGCGGCGGCGACCGTCTTGCGCGTCCGCCGCGGCTTGGCCTCGGCACCCTCGGCCGTCTCCACGGCAGCCGCCGTCTTGCGGGTGCGGCGCGGCTTGGTCTCGGTGGCGTCCGCCGTGTCCAGCGCAGTCTCGGCTGTCGCGGCGGTCTTCCGGGTCCGGCGGCGCGGCGTCGTCTCCGTGGCCTCGGCGGTGTCGACTGCAGTCTCGGTGGCAGCCGCCGTCTTGCGGGTGCGGCGCGGCTTGGTCTCGGTGGCGTCCGCCGTGTCCAGCGCAGTCTCGGCTGTCGCGGCGGTCTTCCGGGTGGTCCGGCGGCGCGGCGTCGTCTCCGTGGCCTCGGCGGTGTCGACCGCAGTCTCGGTGGCAGCCGCCGTCTTGCGGGTGCGGCGCGGCTTCGTCGCCGGAGCCTCCTCCGTGCCCTCGGCCGTCGTGACCGCCGTCTCGGCCGCCTCCATGGACCTGCGGGTGCGGCGGCGCGGCTTCTCCTCCGCCGCTTCCGGGGTCACCGGGGCCTCGGGCTCGGTCACCGTCGTCTCGACCGGTGTCACCGTCTGCTCCGCCGACTTGCGCGTGCGGCGGCGCGGCTTCTCGGGGGTGTCCGGCTCGGCCGGACCCTCCGCGGTCTCCACGGCGGACTCGGCGGCCGGCGTGGTCACCGGCGTCGACTCGGCCGACGCTCCGCTGCGCGTGCGGCGACGGCGGCGTGGTGTACGGGTCGCCGTCGACTCGTCGTCGGTCACTGCCTCGGCGGCCGGCGCGGCCGTGGACTCCGGCCCCAGCGCCGTCCCGCCGCGGGTGCGGCGGCGACGGCGCGGCGTGCGCTCCGGACGCTCGCGCTCGGCGGAACGAGCCTCACCGCGACCGCCCCGGCCACCGCGACCGCGCATCCCGCGGCCACCGGTCTCGCCCAGGTCCTCGAGCTCCTCCGCCTCAAGCCCGGCGCGCGTGCGCTCCGAGCGCGGCAGGACACCCTTGGTGCCCTCGGGGATGCCGAGGTCCGAGAACAGGTGCGGCGAAGTGGAGTACGTCTCCGCCGGGTCGTTGAAGTCCAGCTCCAGCGCCTTGTTGATGAGCTGCCAGCGCGGGATGTCGTCCCAGTCGACGAACGTGATCGCCGTACCCTTGGCGCCCGCGCGGCCGGTGCGGCCGATGCGGTGCAGATACGTCTTCTCGTCCTCGGGGGACTGGTAGTTGATGACGTGGGTCACGCCCTCGACGTCGATGCCGCGCGCGGCGACGTCGGTGCAGACGAGGACGTCGACCTTGCCGTTGCGGAACGCGCGCAGCGCCTGCTCACGCGCGCCCTGGCCGAGGTCGCCGTGGACCGCGCCGGAGGCGAACCCGCGCCGCTGGAGCTGCTCGGCGATGTCGGCGGCCGTGCGCTTCGTACGGCAGAAGATCATCGCGAGTCCGCGGCCCTCGGCCTGCAGGATGCGCGCGACCATCTCCGGCTTGTCCATGGAGTGCCCGCGGTAGACGAACTGCTTGATGTTCGCGACCGTCGCGCCCTCGTCGTCCGGCGCCGTGGCGCGGATGTGCGTGGGCCGGGACATGTAGCGGCGGGCGAGACCGATGACCGCGCCCGGCATGGTGGCCGAGAACAGCATCGTCTGGCGCTTGGCCGGGAGCATGTCGATGATCTTCTCGACATCGGGCAGGAAGCCCAGGTCGAGCATCTCGTCGGCCTCGTCGAGGACCAGGCACTTCACGTGCTGCAGGTTCAGCTTCTTCTGGCCGGCCAGGTCGAGCAGGCGGCCCGGGGTGCCGACGACCACGTCGACGCCCTTCCTCAGGGCCTCGACCTGTGGCTCGTAGGCGCGGCCGCCGTAGATCGCGGTGACGCGCACGTTGCGCACCTTGCCCGCGGTCAGCAGGTCGTTGGTGACCTGCGTGCACAGCTCACGCGTGGGGACGACGACGAGCGCCTGCGGGGCCTCGGTGAGGGCTTCGGGAGCGGCGCGTCCGGCCTCGACGTCGGCGGGGACGGTGACGCGCTCGAGGAGCGGGAGGCCGAAGCCGAGGGTCTTGCCCGTACCGGTCTTGGCCTGGCCGATGACGTCGGTGCCCGAGAGGGCGACGGGGAGCGTCATCTCCTGGATGGGGAAGGGGTTGATGATGCCGACGGCCTCCAGGGCCTCGGCGGTCTCGGGAAGGATTCCGAGTTCTCGAAACGTCGTAGTCAGGGTGCTGCCTCTTCTGTGTGCGCGGTGCGAGGCGAGCGCGGGGGTCGTGTCGAACCGTGCCGGGGGACGTCGGCCGCCCTACGGGCCGGCCGTAAGACACGGGACCACTGCCGACGCTCTAGCGCTCGAACCGCTGAGGGTCCCTCCGGTTGTCGTACGCACAGTGCCGTACGGCCAAGAGGGCTGTCGGGTCGGAGCCGATCGGGCCACCGACCGGGCATCCTCATACGTGCGGCCTGTCGAGGTACGGCGACGTACCAGCAGGCGCATTACCACCATACCCCGGAATCCCGCACACGTGATGGCCGATTTGGTCACGTAGTGCTCGTCACAGTGGTTGACCAGGGGCTCTCGGACGCCGCGAGCGGGCTATTGTGCGCTTCATGACGAGCTCTGACAAGCCTGACCACGCCTCCGCCGAACCCACCGGTGTCGCCGCCCAGGACTGGGCCAAGGCCTCGGCCGAGCCGCAGTACCGTGCCGCGGTGGTCGATCTGCTCGGCGCGCTCGCGTACGGCGAGCTGGCGGCGTTCGAGCGGCTGGCGGAGGACGCCAAGCTGGCGCCGACGCTGGCGGACAAGGCGGAGCTGGCCAAGATGGCCTCGGCCGAGTTCCACCACTTCGAGCGGCTGCGGGACCGGCTCACGGAGATCGGCGAGGAGTCGACCCGGGCGATGGAGCCGTTCGTCGCGGCGCTGGACGGCTTCCACAAGCAGACGGCGCCATCGGACTGGCTGGAGGGCCTGGTCAAGGCGTACGTCGGCGACTCGATCGCCAGCGACTTCTACCGGGAGGTCGCGGCCCGCCTCGACTCCGACACGCGCGAGCTGGTGCTGGCCGTCCTCGACGACACCGGGCACGCGGGCTTCGCCGTCGAGAAGGTACGCGCGGCGATCGACGCGGACCCGCGCGTGGGCGGCCGGCTCGCGCTGTGGGCCCGTCGCCTGATGGGCGAGGCCCTGTCGCAGTCCCAGCGGGTCGTCGCCGACCGGGACGCGCTGTCCACGATGCTCGTCGGCGGCGTCGCGGACGGCTTCGACCTCGCCGAGGTCGGCAGGATGTTCTCCCGCATCACGGAGGCGCACACCAAGCGGATGGCCGCCCTGGGCCTGGCCGCCTGACGGCGGCACCGGGCCGGGCGGCCATGGAGCGGGATCGGTCCGGCGGAGCCTTCGGGCTCACGCCGGGGCTGATCGTCGGCGCAGTCGGCCCGCCGGGCGCAGCAGTAGCGACAGCGACGCCGCGGAGACGATCGCGGCGCCGAGGAGGTTCAGCGGGGCCGTGCCGGGACCCAGCGCGCTGTGGGTGATGAAGTCACCGAAGAGGGCTCCGGCCACGCCCGTGCCGAGCACCAGGATCCGGGCCGGCAGCCGGTGCGCCAGACGGCGCACGGCGACCCAGGCCAGCAACAGTCCCAGCAGGGCCGAGCCGAGAGCTTCCAGGATCATGACGGGTTCCCTCCCACACGGCCGGACTGAGCTTCGCGGTCGTAGCGCGTCATACCCGTGACCTGCGGAATGCAATCCTCCTCTGTGCGCAACTTGTGCGGCCGATATGAAATCCCGAAACACGGAAAGGGGCCCTGTGGCCGGTCGCCACAGGGCCCTTTTTCTCCGCGACCGCACGCGGATGACGTCCCTCGCACGGACTACAGCGCGCGCACCCTCCACCGCGGCGCGCGGACGAACCACGGCTGCGCGCGTACGTCCTACAGAGCGCTGAAGCCCACCTTGCGGACCGTCGGCTCGCCGAGCTCGACGTACGCCACGCGATCGGCCGGGACCAGGATCTTGCGGCCCTTCTCGTCCTCGAGGCTCAGCAGCTGCGTCTTGCCGGCCAGTGCCTCGGCCACGACGCGCTCGATCTCCTCCGTGCTCTGACCGCTCTCCAGAACGATCTCGCGGGGCGCGTGCTGCACGCCGATCTTGACCTCCACGGCTATGTCCCTCCGACGGTCAGTGAAGTGCGCGACCTTCCGCGCCGTACCCAGCACACATTAGCCCGGTGAGGGGACGGACACGCTCCGCCCGAGAACGCCAGGAGCGAACAGCGGGCGGGAACAAATCGCGGCGGGCCGCGCCTCGCCTCAGTGGACCTGTTCGGTGCCGTGCAGCGGGAATCCCGCGATGCCCCGCCAGGCCAGCGACGTCAGCAGCTGCACCGCCTGGTCGCGCGGCACGCTGCGGTCGCTGTGCAGCCAGGAGCGCGCGACGACCTGGGCGAGTCCGCCGAGGCCGGAGGCGAGCAGCATCGACTCGGCACGCGAGAGGCCGGTGTCCTCGGCGATGACGTCGCAGATCGCCTCGGCGCAGTCGTTGGTGACCTTGTCGACGCGCTCGCGCACCGCGGGCTCGTTCGTCAGGTCCGACTCGAAGACCAGGCGGAAAGCACCGCCGTCGTCCTCGACGTACGCGAAGTAGGCGTCCATGGTCGCCCGCACGCGCTGCTTGTTGTCGGTCGTCGACGCGAGCGCGTTCCGTACGGACTGGATCAGCGCCTCGCAGTGCTGGTCCAGCAGCGCCAGGTAGAGGTCGAGCTTGCCCGGGAAGTGCTGGTAGAGCACCGGCTTGCTGACGCCGGCGCGCTCGGCGATGTCGTCCATCGCTGCCGCGTGGTAGCCCTGGGCCACGAAGACTTCCTGGGCGGCGCCCAGCAGTTGGTTCCGCCGGGCTCGGCGCGGCAGGCGAGTGCCCCGCGGGCGTGCCGCCTCTGTCTGCTCGATGGCTGTCACGCCGCCTCCCAATGTCGTCCACGTGCGGTGTGCGCCGCTCGGCCATCGTACTTTTCGGTAACCGTGGTGTGCGCGGTGCGAGCGCAGAATTTCACGTACCGGACGGCGGGCGAAAGCCGGACCCGACTCCCTGAACGGGGACAGGTCACTCCCCGTGTCCTCGCCGGTGTCAGCGGTAGTCGTCCTCGTCGAGGGAGACGACACGCGCCTGCTCGATGAGGTCGGCCTCGTTCGCGCGGTCCGCGTCGACGCCGGTCAGAGGTTCGTCGCGGTCCTCGGAAACGTCCGCATGCTGCTCCGCCGCGTCGTTCTCGGGGGCCTCGACGTCGATCTCCGGAACCTCGTCGACCTGCAGGTCCTCGAGCGTCTCGGGATCGCTGGGGTCATAGGCCATGGTGGGCTCCCTTCCTACGAACGTCCCTGGAAGAAGCAGGGGCCACACGGGTGCCCTCAGTACGAGCGTAGGAGACACCCGATGCCGACGCTATGCCATCGGCCTCCGTTCGCTGTGGGCGTCGCCCATGATGATGCCCACAATGTGTGACGGCGAACACATGAGTCGCAGCGTGATCGTCTCGTAACATTGCCGCATGTCTTCGACCGAGCTGCCGTCCGTGCCGGCCACCACCCATGTCCTTCCCAAGGTGGCGCTCGTCAGGGTCGCGGAGGGCGAGCGGCTGCGGTCGGTGGGGCTGCCGGGGGTGACGCTGTCGATCCGGTCGCGACCACCCGCGCGCGAGGGGCTGCCGCCGGCGCTGTACCTCCACGGGCTCGGCGGTTCCTCGCAGAACTGGTCGACGCTGATGCAGGAGCTCGACGGTCTCGTCGACGGCGAGGCGGTCGACCTTCCGGGCTTCGGCGACTCCCCGCCGCCGGACGACGGCGACTACTCGGTCACCGGGCACGCGCGCGCGGTGATCCGCTACCTCGACGCGGCCGGGCGCGGTCCGGTGCATCTGTTCGGCAACTCACTGGGCGGCGCGGTCGCCACGCGCGTGTCCGCGGTCCGTCCGGATCTCGTACGGACCCTCACGCTGATCTCTCCCGCGCTGCCGGAGCTGCGCGTGCAGCGCACCGCCGTGCCCACGGCCCTGCTGGGCCTGCCGGGAGTGTCCGCGCTGTTCACGCGCTTCACCCGAGAGTGGACGGCCGAGCAGCGCGTCCGCGGGGTGCTGGGGCTGTGCTACGGCGACCCCGGGCGCGTCACGCCGGAGGCGTTCCAGCACGCGGTGGAGGAGCTGGAGCGGCGGCTGCAACTGCCGTACTTCTGGGACGTGATGGCGCGTTCCGCGCGCGGGCTGGTGAACGCGTACACGCTGGGCGGCCAGCACGGGCTGTGGCGCCAGGCCGAGCGCGTCCTCGCCCCGACCCTCCTGATCTACGGCGGCCGCGACCAGCTCGTCGGCTACCGGATGGCCCGGAAGGCGGCGCGTTCCTTCCGCGAGTCCCGCCTCCTGTCCCTGCCGGACGCCGGGCACGTCGCGATGATGGAGTACCCGGAGACGGTGGCCGGGGCGTTCCGGGAACTGCTTGTGGACGTGGGGGAGTTGGCGGGGGTGCCGGGATCGGGGACGCCGGGGCCGGGGGGTTCCGGCGCGACCGGCAACGACGCCGGGGGCTCGGGATCCGCTGCGGGTGCTGGTTCCGGTACGGGCGCGGGGAGCTGAGGGGCGACGTGGGACGCCACAGCCGCCGGGGGCTTGCCGCCACCGGGGCCGACGCCGAGGACATAACTCCGGGACGGGGGGCGCAGGACGCTCCGGGCATGGCGCGGCCGGGGGAGGCACCTGGATCCGGGCCGGGGCCGGCGACCGGACGACCCGGCGCGCTGCCCGGGCCACGGCCCGCGTCGGGGGGCGGGGTACCGCGGCTTCCTGACGGTACGCCGGCGCGGGGGGTTCCGCGTTTGCCTGACGGGACGCCGGCTCGTGGTGTGCCGCGGGTTGCTGATGGCACGCCGGCTCGTGGTGTGCCGCGGTTGCCGGACGGGACGCCCGCGCGCGGGGTGCCCCGTTTCGCCGATGGCACGCCCGCCCATGGCATCCCCCGGGTTGCCGACGGCACCCCTGCGCACGGTGTTCCGGAAGTCCGTGGTGGGCATCCCGAGCAGCGGGAGAGCGGGGGTGGCTGGGGCGCGTCCCGGGGGCGTGCTGGGGCTGTGCCGGGTGCCGGTGCGGCCGGGCCCGGGGTGGCCCTGCCGCGGCAGCGTGGGGGCCCTCCGGGGAGGCCCCGGCAGGAGTACATCGACGCTTTCGACGACGTCGACGGTGACATCGACGTCTTCGCTCCCCGGCCCGGGACCGGTGCGCAACGCGTCGAGCCGTACGGCTCGCAGGGCCCCGATGCCGACCCCGCGACCGACGAGGCCGGCGACGGCGACGACGTACCGCCCACGGGCCCGCCCGCGCCGGCCAAGGGTGGCAAGGGGCGGGCGTTCACGGGGATCGCCGCCGCCGCCGTCACCACCGTGCTCGCGGTGATCGTCGCCGGACAGGTCGCCGAGGAGCACGGTGGCAGCGACGTGCAGGCGCGCTCAGCCGACCAGGCCCGCGGCGCCCAGGATCCCGCCTCGCGCGGCAACGGCCGTACGACACCGTCGGCGGTGCCGGCCGCGGTCCCGCTGACCTACGAGCAGAAGATGGACCGGACGTACGCCCTCGGCGCCACCCTCAAGGGCTCGGGGAAGTTCGACTCGGTGCCGGGAACCGCCAAGGCACCCGGCAAGGGGCGCAAGTACACCTACCGCGTCGACGTGGAACAGGGACTCGGCCTGGACGGCGAGCTCTTCGCCCAGGCCGTGCAGAAGACGCTGAACGACCGCCGGAGCTGGGCCCACGACGGTGCCCGTACCTTCGAGCGCGTCGACTCCGGCAAGCCCGACTTCGTCATCACGCTCGCCAGCCCCGGCACCACCGCCGACTGGTGCGCCAAGTCCGGCCTCGACACCACCGAGGACAACGTGTCGTGCGACTCGGCGTCCACCGAGCGCGTGATGATCAACGCTTATCGATGGGCCCAGGGCTCGAAGACCTATGGTGACGAGATTCATGCCTACCGGCAGATGCTGATCAACCACGAGGTCGGCCACCGCCTCGGCTACGGCCACGTCACCTGTGAGGAGGACGGCGGGCTCGCCCCGGTCATGCAGCAGCAGACCAAGTTCCTCGACCACGACGGGATCCACTGTCTGCCCAACCCCTGGCCATATCCAGGGAGTTGACGGGCGTCACCGGGGTCACGTTGACATGCGCAGAATGTTCGTTCATATTTCTGCCCATGTGGTCTAGTCATGCCGTCACGAACAGCGCCGCCATCGAGCTGGCGCTCATCGGCGTGACCGCGCTCTGCGTGGCCGACATCCACTGTCGCTGACGCCCCGCCCCTGGCGTTCGCGTCGCGACCTTCACTTTCACCGTGGCTCCGTCACGGTTTTCCGACGACCCGGCGCCGGGGCAGACGTCTGTTCACTTTCGTCTCACCCTTCGTCCATTTGTCTCGCCATCCGAGATGACCGTGAGACACGGACTTGAGAGCTACCCCGAGAGGTCGTCATTCCCATGCGTCAACCGTCCGTCACAGCGCGCCGCTTGGCAGCGGCATCCGTCGGCCTGGTCGTGGCAGCGGGCGCCGTCGCCTGCGGCCCGAAGGACAACGATGTCAAGGGTGCCGCCGGTGGCGACTCCGCGCCCCACAAGGGCGGCACACTGACCGTCCTGAACACCTCCCCGCAGGAGGACTTCGACCCGGCCCGCCTGTACACCTCCGGCGGCGGAAACGTGCCCGGACTGGTCTTCCGGACCCTCACCACCCGCAACCGGGAGAACGGCGCCGCCGGCGCCAAGGTGGTCCCGGACCTGGCCACCGACCTGGGCACGCCCAGCAAGAACGCCACCGTGTGGACGTACCACCTCAAGGACGGGCTGAAGTTCGAGGACGGCACGCCCATCACCACGGCCGACATCAAGTACGGCATCGAGCGCTCCTTCGCCGCCGAACTCTCCGGCGGTGCCCCCTACCTGCGCGACTGGCTGATCGGCGGCAAGGACTACCAGGGCCCCTACAAGGACAAGAAGGGCCTGGACTCCATCGAGACGCCGGACGACAAGACCATCGTCTTCCGTCTGAACAAGCCCGAGGGCGACTTCCCGTTCCTGGCCACCCAGACCTCCTTCGCCCCGGTGCCGAAGGACAAGGACACCGGCACCAAGTACGAGAACCACCCGTACTCCTCCGGCCCGTACAAGGTCGTCTCGAACCAGAACGACGGCCAGCACCTGGTCCTGGAGCGCAACACCTACTGGGACCCGAAGACCGACGCCGAGCGCAAGGCCTATCCCGATCGCATCGACGTCCAGTCCGGTCTCGACGGGGCTGTCATCAACCAGCGGCTGTCGGCCGGTGCGGGCAAGGACGCCGCCGCCGTCACGACCGACACCAACCTCACCGCCGCCGAGCTCGCCAAGATCACCGGCGACAAGCAGCTGGCCGCCCGCGTCGGCACCGGCCAGTTCGGCTACACCGACTACATCGCCTTCAACCCGAAGGTGAAGCCGTTCGACAACCCCAAGGTGCGTCAGGCCATCGCCTACGCCGTCGACCGCAGCACCGTGGTCAACGCGCTCGGCGGCTCCTCTCTCGCCAAGCCCGCGACCACCTTCCTGCCCGACCAGAAGGCCTTCGGCTACACGCCGTACGACCCCTTCCCGGCGGGCGAGAGCGGCACCGCGGCCAAGGCGAAGGAGCTGCTCAAGGAGGCCGGTTACGCCAAGGGCCTGACGGTCACCCTCACCCACGACAGCAGCGCGGGTGACGAGCAGGGCCCCGAGGTCGCCACCGCCCTGCAGGACGCACTGAAGAAGGCCGGGATCACCGTCAAGCTGCAGGGGCTGGAGTCCAGCGCCTACAGCGAGAAGATCCACAGCGTCAAGACCGAGCCCGGCTTCTTCCTCACCGGCTGGGGCGCCGACTGGCCGTCCGGCGGTCCGTTCCTCGCCCCGATCTTCGACGGCCGCCAGATCGTCAAGGACGGCTACAACTTCAACGGCGCCCAGCTGGACGACACGGCCGTCAACAAGGAGATCGACGAGATCAACAAGCTGACCGACCTTCAGGCCGCCGCCACGCGCTGGGGCGCACTGGACAAGAAGATCGGCGAGCAGGCGCTGACCGTGCCGCTGGTGCACCCGGTCTACAAGCGCCTGTTCGGCAAGGACGTCAAGAACGTCGTCATCAGCGACTGGACCGGTGTCCTCGACGTCGCGCAGGTCGCGGTCAAGTGACGACCACCGACCCTCTGACGGCGCCCGGCAGGTCTGGCGACGGCTGCGCGCCCAGCGCGCCGCCCTCGCCGGCGCCTCCGTGATCGTTCTCCTCACTGTCATGGCGCTCGCCGCTCCCCTGCTCGCCGCCCTGGAAGGGCAGGACCCGGACGCGTACCACGCCGATGCCGTCGACTCCGCCCTCGGCGGGGTCCCGCTCGGCTCCTTCGGGGGCATCGGCGCCGACCACTGGCTCGGCGTCGAACCCGGCACCGGCCGCGACCTGTTCGCCCGGCTCGTGTACGGCGCTCGGATCTCGCTCGGCGTCGGCCTCGCCGCCACCGTCGTCCAGGTGGTCCTCGGGGTCGGCGTCGGCCTCGCCGCCGGACTCGGCAACCGCTTCCTGGACAACCTGCTCAGCCGGACCACCGACGTCATGCTGGCGCTGCCCTCGCTGGTCTTCGCCATCGCGCTGCTTGCGATCGTTCCCGCCGGCTTCCCGCGCCCGGTCCTGCTGGTGCTCGTCCTCGGCCTGCTCGGCTGGGGCGGCACCTCCCGCATCGTCCGCGCCCAGACCCTGACCCTGAAGTCCCTGGACTACGTGGCCGCGGCCCGGCTCGGCGGCGCCGGCCGGTGGCGCATCGCGCGCCGTGAACTGCTGCCGTCACTCGCCGCACCCGTGGCTACGTACACGGCGCTGCTGGTGCCGAGCAACATCGCCTCTGAGGCGGGACTGTCCTTCCTCGGTATCGGAGTGAAGCCGCCCACCCCCTCCTGGGGGCAGATGCTGTCCACGGCCACCACCTGGTACGAGGCCGACCCGGCCTACGTGCTGCTGCCCGCCGGGCTGATCTTCGTCACCGTCTTCGCCTTCACGACGCTCGGCGACGGAGTCCGCACCGCTCTCGACCCGCGCGCGGCCAGCCGGGTGCGGGGCCGCGCACGGCGGCGCAAGGAGGCGCGGGCATGACGCTCTTCGCCCGGTTCGCGCTGCGCAGGCTGCTGGGGGCGCTGCTGGTCCTCCTCGTGCTGAGCATCGTGATCTACGCGCTGTTCTACGTCCTGCCCGGCGACCCCGCCCGGCTGGCCTGCGGACCCAAGTGCACCACCGCCCAGGTCGACCAGGTGCGCGCCCAGCTCGGCCTCGGCCACCCGGTCTATGTGCAGTACGCCCACTTCCTGCAGGGTCTGTTCGCCGGTACGGACATCAGCACCGGCGTCGGGACCGAGCACTGCGGCGCGCCGTGCCTCGGCTTCTCGTACCAGAACGGTGAACAGGTCACCTCGCTGCTCGCCCAGCGCCTGCCGGCCACCGCCTCCCTCGCCCTCGGCGCGATGGTGCTGTGGCTGATCCTCGGTATCGCCACCGGTCTGCTCTCGGCGCTGCGCCACGGCGGGCTCACCGAGCGCGTGCTGACCGCGCTGACCCTGGCGGGCAACGCCGTGCCCGTCTTCATCATCGGCATCCTGCTGATGCTGCTGTTCGTCTCCGTACTCGGCTGGCTGCCCTTCCCGTCGTACGTTCCGCTGACCGACGACCCCGAGCAGTGGGCGTGGAACCTCGTGCTGCCCTGGCTCTCTCTGGCCATCCTGGAGAGCGCCAAGTACTCCCGGCTGACCCGCAGTTCCCTCCTGGAGACGCTCGCCGAGGACCATGTGCGCACCTTCCGCGCCTACGGCGTCCGCGAGCGCTCCATCATCGGGCGGCACGCGTTGCGCGGCGCCGTGCCGCCGATCATCGCGCTGTCCGCGCTGGACCTGGGGACGATGTTCGGCAGCGCGGTGCTCACCGAGTCGCTCTTCGGCATACCCGGGCTCGGCAAGAGCCTCGTGGACTCGGTGCGGACCGAGGACCTGCCGGTGGTGGTCGGCCTCGTGCTCGTCACCGGCTTCTTCGTGGTCCTCGCCAACGCCGTCGCGGACGTGCTGTACGCGGTGGCCGACCGACGGGTGGTGCTCGCATGAGCCTGGTGGAAGTCACGGACCTGACCGTCGAGTTCGGGTCCCTGCGGGCCGTGGACGGACTGTCGTTCCGGCTGGAGCGCGGTGCCGCCCTGGCCCTGGTCGGCGAGTCCGGCTCCGGCAAGTCCACGGTCGCCTCCGCACTGCTGGGGCTGCACCACGGCACCGGGGCCCGGGTCGGCGGCTCGGTCCACGTCGCCGGCACCGACGTACAGGGCGCCTCCGACGAGGAGTTGCGGCGGTTGCGCGGCGGAAAGGCCGCCATGGTCTTCCAGGACCCGCTGTCGTCGCTCGATCCGTACTACGCGATCGGCGACCAGATCGCGGAGGTCTATCGCGTGCACACGCGTGCCTCGCGACGGGCGGCACGCGCGCGTGCCGTCGAGGTCCTCGAGCAGGTCGGCATCCCGGACGCGCGGCGGCGGGCCCGTTCCCGCCCGCACGAGTTCAGCGGAGGCATGCGCCAGCGCGCCCTGATCGCCATGGCGCTCGCCTGCGAACCGGACCTGCTGATCGCCGACGAACCGACCACCGCGCTGGACGTCACCGTCCAGGCCCAGATCCTCGATCTGCTGCACACCCTGCGCGAGGAGACCGGCATGGGCCTGCTGCTCGTCACCCATGACGTGGGCGTCGCCGCCGAGAGCGTCGACGAGGTGCTCGTCATGCGGCACGGGCGGGTGGTCGAACACGGTCGGGTCTCCGCCGTCCTGGGATCGCCGTCGCACGCGTACACCCGCGAACTGCTCGGCGCCGTCCCGCGCGTGGACGTACCGCGCACCGGCTCACAGGCGACCGACGAGGTCGTCCTGGAAGCCACCGGCGTGCGGCGCGAGTTCGGGCGGGGGAAGCGGGCGCTCGCGGCCGTGGACGACGTGTCGCTGACGATCCGCCGGGGCGAGACCCTCGGCATCGTGGGCGAGAGCGGCAGCGGCAAGACGACCCTGGGCCGCATGCTGGTCGGATTGCTGGAGCCGACGGCGGGCGCGATCCGCTACGAAGGACAGGCACACACCGGCGTGAACCCGGCCGTGCAGATGGTGTTCCAGGACCCCGTCTCCTCCCTCAACCCCCGCCGCAGCGTGGGGGAGTCCATCGCCGACCCGCTGCGCGCGCGAGGAGAGCGCGACGAGGGGCGCATCAGGAGGCGCGTGACGGAGCTGCTGGAGCGGGTGGGACTCGAGGGGGCGCACTACGGCCGCTATCCCCACGAGTTCAGCGGCGGACAGCGCCAGCGCGTGGGTATCGCGCGGGCGCTCGCGGCCGACCCGCACGTCATCGTCTGCGACGAGCCCGTCTCCGCGCTGGATGTCACCACCCAGGCCCAGGTGGTCGCCCTGCTGGGCGAGTTGCAGAAGGAACTCGGGCTGGCACTGGTCTTCGTCGCGCACGACCTCGCCGTCGTCCGCCAGGTCAGCGACCGGGTCGCGGTGATGCGCAAGGGCCGCGTCGTCGAGGAGGGCCCCGCCGACGAGGTGTACGACTCCCCTCAGGACCCCTACACCAAGCAGCTCCTGGCCGCCGTGCCCGCCCTCGACCCCGAGGTCGCGGCCCGGCGGCGGGCGGCACGGCGGGAGTTGGCCGCGGCATAGGCTCGGGCGGGCACGCGATGTGACGATCTGTACGCACATGATCTCCTAGCGCGACCGAACGCAATCCGCACGGGAAAGTTACGACCGTTCACCCCTTTTGGTGGTGCGATGGACAACCGTCCATCGCACCACCGCCTTGTCCGCATACGTTCGTCCCGCTGCGAGCCGCCGGGACAACGGCGGCTCCCCATACGGGAGATCGGGGGTGCACACGTGCGCATCGGACTGCTTACGGAGGGTGGCTATCCGTATGTGAGCGGTGACGCCAGGCTCTGGTGCGACCGGCTCGTGCGCGGGCTCGGGCAGCACGAGTTCGACATCTACGCGCTCAGCCGTACCCGGCGCCAGGAGGACGAGGGCTGGATCCCGCTCCCGCCGCACGTCACGCGGGTGCGCACGGCACCACTGTGGACCGCCGACGACGACGGCGCCGGCCACGGGCGCCGCGCACGCCGGCGCTTCGCCGAATGCTACGAGGAGCTCGCCGGCGCGGTCTGCGCCGGCTCCGATGACCAGGCGGACCGTTTCGCCGGCGCGCTGTACGGGCTCGCCGAACTGGCCCGCGACGAGGGCGGACTGGTGGGAGCGCTGCGCTCCGAGACCGCCGTACGCGCACTGGAGCGCGCCTGCCGCGCACCCGCCGCCCTGCGCGCCGCGCGCGAGGCGCGCGTGCCCGAACTGCTCACCGTCGCCGCTCTCCTCGAACGCGCTCTGCGCCCCCTCTCCCTCGATTGGTACGAGGACGACGGCCTCGGTTCGGCCGACCTGTGCCACGCGACGGCAGGCGGCCCGGCGGCCCTGTCCGGCCTGCTAGCCCGCCACTTCTGCGGAGTGCCCCTGCTGGTGACGGAGTACGGCGTGCAACTGCGCTCGCACTACCTGGCCGCGGGCGCCGCCGAGGACGCCCCGTCCGTACGGGCGCTGCTCGCCGCCTTTCACCGCAGGCTCGTCGGCGAGGTCTACCAGCGCGCCGCGATCCTCACGCCCGGCAACGCGCACGCACGCCGCTGGCAGGAGCGCTGCGGCGCCGACCGCGCCAGGATCCGCACCGTCCACCCGGGCATGGAGGCCTCCCGCTTCGCCGAGGTCGGCGAGGCCCCGGACCGCGGCGACCCGGACACCCTCGTCTGGGTCGGCCGGGTCGAGCCCGCCAAGGACCTGGTGTCGCTGCTGCACGCCTTCGCGGAGGTGCGCCGGGCCGAACCCAAGGCCCGCCTGCGGATCCTCGGTGCCCCGGCCGGCGCCGAGGGGCGGGCGTACCTGGGCCATTGCCGTGCGCTCGCCGCACAGCTCTTCCCCGACGAGGCCGAGGGCGTCCACGCGGTCGGCGACAACCCCGTGTCCTTCGAGGAGATCGGTGCCCCGGAGGCCCCGACCCTCGCCGACGCCTACGCCTCGGGTGCCGTGGTCGTGCTGTCCAGCGTCGTCGAGGGCTTCCCGATCAGCCTGGTCGAGGCCATGTTCTGCGGCCGCGCGACGGTCTCCACGGACGTCGGAGCGGTGGTGGAGGTCATCGGCGGCACCGGACTCGTCGTGCCCCCCCGCAATCCGCGAGCGCTCGCCGAATCGTGCGTGGCACTGATGCGCGACCCGGAGCGCCGCGAGCGCCTGGGCGCCGCCGCCCGCGCTCGTGCGCTCGAACTGTTCACGGTCGAGCAGAACATCACGGCATTTCACAGCATTTACCTGGAGATCGTCGCGCACTGCCCGGTACGCCGCGTCGTCCTCGACGACGCCGGTGAGCCCCTTCCGTTCGCCGCTCCCGCCGAGGCGCACATCCCCGGGCGCTGGACCGGGTCCCCGGCGCGCGCCGTCGCCCGCGGCGGCCCCGGCTGGGCCTCCGACACGCCGGTACGGGGCGCTCGCCTCGCGACCTCGGAGGGCGCCCGATGACCGGCCTGGGCGAACTCGACCCCCCCGGGACCCCGGGCAGCACCGGCGCGTGGGACACGCGATCCGAGGAGTGGCTGGCGGGGGACGGCGACGCGGACCTCGCTGACGAGACGGAGTCTCCTCGCGACCCGGGTGTTCCCGCCGAGGCCGACGCGGCGGCGCGCACGAGCCCCGCGGCCGACCCGGAAGACGGCAAGGACCGCAGACCCGCCGCCCGGCGCGGTGCGGCCGACCCGGTGAAATCGCTGATGCACCGTCACCGCGAGCTGTGCGAACGCGCCGTGGACCCGCTGGAGATCGCGGCCGGGCTCGAGGCCCACGGTGTCACCGACCGCACCGCCGCCCGCTTCCGCCACCGCGACGTCTTCTCCCTCGCCGAGGAGATGTACGCGCGCGTACCCCGCGACGCCGAGCCGCGCCCTCGCCCCACACCCGCCGCCGCTCCCCGCGCCCGCGCCGACTGGGCCCTGCTCGCCCTCCTTCCCGGCGTGTTGTGCGCGGCAACCGTGGCCGGGCTGCACCTCACCCACGGCCGCACCCGCTTCTTCGTGGCCGCCGGCGGCGTCCTCGCCGTGAGCATCGGCGTGCGCGCGGCATTCCGCCGGGGCCCGCTCGCCGTCCCACCCGGCACGCACGCGTGGCGCTCCACTGCTCACACACGCGCGTGGACCTGGTGGCTCCTCGCCTACGCCCTCCTCGGCGACGGTCTGCTCGGGGCCGTCCTGGCAGGCGGCCCCGACGACCTGCCGAACGGCACCACCGACGGCCCCTGGCCCTTGACCGCCGCACCCGTCCTGGCCCTCACCCTGGCCTGCGCCCCCGCGGCCTGGAGCGCCCACCTCTTCGCCGCGTACGCGCGCCGCAGGCTCGCGGCGAGCCGTGGCCTGGAGGAGTTCTCCGCCGCCGTACAGCCGCTGCTGCTCGGCACGTTCGCCCTGTTCCTGTGCGCTCTCGCGGCCCTCGCCGCCCTGTCCGGCACGGCCCTGGACGAGCCCGCGCTCTACCCCGAGACCCTCGCGCTGGGCGCTCTCCTCCTGCTGGCCCGCCTTCTGACCGTCCACCACCAACCTCATACGGCCTTCCTCGCCCTCGCCGCTGCCGCCGGCGCCGAGGCACTGGCGCCCGGACTGGTCCTCATCGGCCACCTCCCCGGGTGCTCCTTCCTGGCCGTGGCGGTCCAGACCCTCGTGGACCACTGGGGCGCGGGCGGCGTCCCGACGCTCGCCTGCGCGGCGGCCGCACTGACGCTGCTGTGGCACGCGACCCGCGCCCTGTCCCGGGCCTCGGCCCACGCGCCGACGGGAGAGCAGACATGAACACGCCCGCACCGGCCCGCGCTCGGAGGGCACCCGCACCGGGGCACCCGCCCCCGCCGAGCGGAAGCCACCTCCAGGACCACACCCGCCCCCTGCCGCAGGCGACCGGCCCCGCAGCCGGAGGCAACCGCATCACGCCTTTGAAGGAGAAGACCAGATGACCACCTCCCGATCCGGAGCATCCGGAGCCACCGGAGCGGCCGGCGCGCACACCCCGGGAGCCGCCCGATGAGGGTCCTGCTGATCGGAGCCAACGGCTACCTGGGCCGCTTCGTCGCCGACCGCCTGCTCGCCGACCCGGCCGTCCAGCTCACCGCACTCGGCCGCGGTGACGACGCCGACGTCCGCTTCGACCTCGCCAGCGGCAGCCCCGGCGCGCTCACCCGCTTCCTGGACGCGGTCCACCCCGGTGTCGTCGTCAACTGCGCCGGCGCCACCCGCGGCGGCGCCCGCGAACTCACCCGGCACAACACCGTCGCCGTCGCCACCGTCTGCGAGGCCCTGCGCCGCAGCGGCTGCGGAGCCCGTCTGGTGCAGATCGGGTGCAGCGCCGAGTACGGTCCGAGCCAGCCGGGCTCCTCCACGGCCGAGGACGCCGTACCCCGCCCCGGAGGCCCGTACGGCGTCAGCAAACTCGCCGCCACCGAACTCGTCCTGGGCTCGGGCCTGGACGCCGTCATCCTGAGGGTGTTCTCACCCGCCGGACCCGGCACCCCGGCGGGCTCCCCGCTCGGCAGGCTCGCCGAGGCCATGCGCCGTGCCATGCAGTCCGGCGACGGTGAACTCAAGCTCGGCGGCCTGGGCGCCCAGCGCGACTTCATCGACGTCCGCGACGTCGCGCGCGCCGTGCACGCGGCCTCTCTCTCCGCCGCGCAGGGCGTCATCAACATCGGTTCGGGCCGTGCCGTCCGTCTCCGGGACGCCGCCGCCGTCCTCGCCCGCGTCGCCGGATACGGGGGCACCCTGCACGAACTCGACGGACCTCCCGGCCCGCTGCGGGCATCCATCGGCCACCCCCGCAGCGAATCCGACCACGCGGCCCCGGTCGCGTACCCGTACCCCGACGGCTGCGGCAGCTGGCAGCAGGCCGACGTGCGCACCGCACGCGACCGGCTCGGCTGGCGCCCCCGGATCAACCTCGAAGAATCCCTCGCAGACATCTGGATGGAGGCGGCATGCCGCATCTGACCAGCACCAAACCGAGCGCCACGAGCACAGGACTCAGCACCGCCTTCGGCATCCCCGGCTACGCCCACCCCCTCGTCGCCCCCGCCGAATGGGCCGAGCTCACCCGGCCCGGCACACCTCTGCACTGGGTCGCCCTCAACGTCGCGGACGGCCCCGGCACCCGCCCCGACCCGCACTGCCTGGAGGCGGCCGGGCGGCTGAGCAACGCCGGTGTCCGTGTCCTGGGCCACCTCGACACGGCGTACGGCGCCCGGCCCGTGATCGACCTCCTGTCCGACGCGCGGCTCTACGTCGACTGGTACCGCGTCGACGGCTTCCTTCTGAACCGTTGTCCCACCGAGCGCGGCGCGCTCCCCGAGGTCCGGCACGCCGTCACCGCGCTGCGGGCCCTGCGTGACAATGCCCACATCGTCCTCGGCCACGGCAGCCATCCCCATGCGGGCTACGCCGAGAACGCCGACCAGTTGGTAACCTTCTCCGGCCCCTGGACCGAGTACCGCTGGTCGCAGGTGGCCGAGTGGACCGCGGACTATCCGCCGGACCGCTTCTGCCACTTCGTGCACGGTGTGCCCCGCGGTCACCTCGAGGAGGCGCTGCGCATCGCGCGCTGGCAGGGAGCCGCCACGATCTACTTCACCGACCACACCGATCGCGGCGGGCGCACCGACCCTTGGGGGACCATGCCCGGTTACTGGGACGAAATCGTCTCGCGGGTCGGAACGGGTGTCTCGGAATGAAGAAGGCCATGGCAGTGTTACACACAGAACAACCGTAGTGATTGACCGACCAACGGAGTCCCCGTGTCGCTGCCACCCCTGGTCGAGCCAGCTTCTGAGCTCACCGTAGACGAGGTCCGCAGGTACTCCCGCCACCTGATCATCCCCGACGTGGGGATGGACGGGCAGAAGCGGCTGAAGAACGCCAAGGTGCTCTGTGTGGGCGCCGGCGGCCTGGGCTCGCCGGCGCTGATGTACCTGGCCGCGGCCGGCGTGGGCACGCTCGGCATCGTGGAGTTCGACGAGGTCGACGAGTCGAACCTGCAGCGCCAGATCATCCACAGCCAGTCCGACATCGGCCGGTCCAAGGCCGAGTCCGCCCGCGACAGTGTCAAGGGCATCAACCCGTACGTGGACGTGATCCTTCACGAGGAGCGGCTCGAGGCCGACAACGTGATGGACATCTTCAGCCAGTACGACCTGATCGTCGACGGCACGGACAACTTCGCGACCCGTTACCTGGTCAACGATGCCTGCGTGCTGCTGAACAAGCCGTACGTATGGGGCTCGATCTACCGCTTCGACGGCCAGGCCTCGGTCTTCTGGTCCGAGCACGGCCCCTGCTACCGCTGCCTCTACCCGGAGCCCCCGCCCCCGGGCATGGTCCCGTCCTGCGCCGAGGGCGGCGTCCTGGGCGTGCTGTGCGCGTCCATCGGCTCCATCCAGGTCACCGAGGCGATCAAGGTCCTCACCGGCACCGGCGAGCCGCTGGTCGGCCGGCTGATGATCTACGACGCCCTGGAGATGCAGTACCGCCAGGTCAAGGTCCGCAAGGACCCGAACTGCGCGGTCTGCGGCGAGAACCCGACCGTCACCGAGCTCATCGACTACGAGGCCTTCTGTGGCGTCGTCTCCGAGGAGGCCCAGGCGGCGGCCGCCGACTCCACGATCACTCCCAAGCAGCTCAAGGAGTGGATCGACGACGGCGAGAACATCGAGATCATCGACGTCCGCGAGCCGAACGAGTACGAGATCGTCTCCATCCCGGGTGCCAAGCTGATCCCGAAGAACGAGTTCCTCATGGGCAGCGCCCTGGAGACCCTCCCGCAGGACAAGAAGATCGTCCTGCACTGCAAGACGGGTGTCCGCAGTGCCGAGGTCCTCGCCGTGCTGAAGTCCGCGGGCTTCGCGGACGCCGTGCACGTCGGCGGCGGTGTGATCGGCTGGGTCAACCAGATCGAGCCGACCAAGCCGGTCTACTAGACACGGGCCTTCCCCGGCCCCGGAGGGGCTCGGCACCTGGTGTGCCGGGCCCCTTCGCGCTGCCCGGAGTTGCTCGCGGGCGTCCGGCGCTACGAGCAGACCTTGCCGTCCTTCGGCACCGTCCCGTCCAGCAGATACGCGTTCACCGTCGAGTCCACGCAGTCGCTCCCGTTGCCGTACGCCCCGTGACCCTCGCCCTTCCAGGTCAGCTCCACACCGACGTCCTTGCCCAGTTCGTCGGCCATCCTGCGGGCCCCTTCGTACGGCGTCGCGGGGTCCCCGGTGTTGCCGACCAGCAGGATCGGCGCCGCGCCCGGCGCGCCGACCTCCGGGGTGTCGTACTGCCCGGCCACCGGCCAGTCGTGGCACCACCCGGCCGTGTCCCAGCCGAGGAAGTCCCCGAACACCGGTGAGATCCTCTCGAACTCCGGCAGCAGCTTCTTCGTCTCCGCGAGCGTGGGCCGCTGCTTGTCGTCCAAGCACGATATGACCCGTTGTGCGTGGGCCGTCGTGCCGTAGTGGCCCGAGGAGTCACGCTCGTTGTAGTTGTCGGCCAGCGACAGCAGCCCCGAACCGTCACCCTCCTCCGCGGACTTCAGGGCACTGGTCAGCGTCGGCCAGCTGGCCTTGCTGTACAGGGGCAGCACGATGCCGGTGACCGCGAGGCTCTGGGTCAGCTTGCGGCCCGACGAGGTGGACAAGGGCTCCGCGTCGATCCGCTTCAGCAGGGCGGCGATCTTCTGCGAGCCCTGCTTCGGGTCCTGGCCCGTGGACTTGAGGTAGTCGTCGAGGGCCCGCTGGAACCCCCTGGCCTGGTTCTCGGCGTGGCCCACCGAGTCGGCGGCCGGGTCGACCACCGCGTCGAGGACCGTCCGCCCCACGTTCTTCGGGAACAAGTGGGCGTACACGCCGCCCAGTTCGGTGCCGTACGAGATGCCGAAGTAGTGCATCGTCGTGTCGCCCAGCACCTGGCGCATCAGGTCCATGTCGCGGGCCGTGTCGGTCGTCGAGACATGGGCCATCAGCGTGCCGGCCGCCCGCTCGCAGCCCTTGCCGAAGTCGGCGGCGTCCTGGAAGTACGCCTTCTCCTCGGCCGGGGTGTCCGGGGTGGCGTCGATCGTCTCGGCGGCCCGGATGTCCCGGTCACTGCGGCAGCGGATGCCCTCACTGGCGCCGACGCCGCGCGGGTCCCAGCTCACGAGGTCGTAGCGCTCGCGCAGTTGGGAGACCGTGGCGGCGTAGTACGGCATCGTCGACACGCCCGAGCCGCCCGGTCCGCCGAAGTTGAACAGGAGCGAGCCGATGCGGTCGCTTCCGGTGGCGCGGGTCCGGATCAGCGCGAGGCCGATGGTCGCGCCGTCCGGATGTGCCCAGTCCAGCGGGACCTTGAGCGTCGCGCACTGCCAGTCGCCGCCCGGCGCGGCCGTGTCCGCCGTGCCCTTGCAGCGACCCCAGTCGAGTTTCTGCGAGGTGAGAGAGGAGGGCAGGTCGGCGGACGTGGCGGCGGGTGACGTCGCCGGAGCGCCGGACCCGCCCTTCCCCTCGTCCTCGTCCCCGCCGGACGAACCACCACCGCACCCGGCCAGCAGCACGGCCGCGGCGACCGCGGCCGTCCACCGCACGAAACGCGACATGCCCAACCCCCCTCGCAAGCCCTCCGCGCATCCGGCGGAGAGCGGTCAGGCCATAGTAGGCGGATCGAGCCGAGCCGATCGTCGCCTGTGGATAACCTTTTGACCTGCGAGTTTTCCGGAATTCGGGGGTGAGTCAGGAGCAGACCGTCCCGGCCGCGGGCACCTTGCCGTCGAGCAGATAGCCGTTCACGGCGCTCTGCACGCACTTGTTCTTGCTGTCGTAGGCGCCGTGCCCCTGCCCCTTGTACGTCAGCTCGACGCCGACTCCCTTGCCGAGCGCTTCCACCATCTTCCGCGCCCCCTCGAAGGGAGTCGCCGGGTCGCCGGTGTTGCCCACGACGAGGATCGGCGCCGATCCGGGCGCACTCACATCGGGATGGTCGGCGGCGCCCGGCACCGCCCAGTCGGTGCAGGTGACCATGCCCCAGGCCAGGTAGTCCCCGAACAGAGGGGAGGCGGCGCGGAACTCGGGCAGCCTCTGCTGGACGAAGCCGGCGCTGTAACGCGGCTTCTCGTCGGAACAGTTGATGGCCACGTTCGCCGACATGATGTTGCTGTACTCGCCGTTCTCGCTGCGGCCGTTCATCGAGTCGGACAGCAGCATCAGGATCTTTCCGTCGCCGTCGTAAGCGTCCTGCAGGCCCTCGGTGAGGTACTCCCAGAAGTCCTTGGAGTACAGGGACTGCGCGATGCCGTTGGTAGCGGCGGTCTGGGTCAGCTCGCGCGGGAAGATGCCCGGGATCGGCTTCTTCTCGAGGTCCGCGAGCAGCTTGGCGATACGGTCCTTGACGTCCTGCGGGGTGTTCCCGATCGGGCACTCCGTCGTCTTCGACGTGCAGTCCTCGGCGAAGTTGCCGAGCGCGAGCTGGAAGCCCTTCGCCTGCGCGAGGGAGCTCTGTTCGGGGTTCTGCGTGGGGTCCACGACGGCGTCGAACACGGCCCGGCCGACGTTCTTGGGGAACAAGTGGGCGTAGACACCGCCCAGTTCGGTGCCGTACGAGATGCCGAAGTAGTGCAGCTTGCTGTCCCCGAGGACCTGGCGCATCAGGTCCATGTCACGGGCCGCGTCGGTGGTGCGCACGTGCGGCAGGATCTTCTTCGAGTTCTTCTCGCAGGCCGCGTTGAAATTCCTGGTGCGGTCCAGGAGCTGGGTGCGCTCGGCGCTGTTGTCGGGCGTCGCGTCCTGCTGGAAGAACACGTCGAGCTGCGCGTCGCTCTTGCACTCCACGGGGGCACTGCGCCCGACGCCCCGCGGGTCGAAGCTCACCAGGTCGTAGCGGGTGCGCAGCGTCGCGTAGTCCTCGCCGAAGGCGGGCAGCGTGGTGACACCGCTGCCGCCGGGTCCGCCGAAGTTGAAGACGAGCGAGCCGATCCGCTTGCTCGCGGGGCCGCTGGCCCGGGCCCGGATCAGGGCCAGCCCGATGGTGTCGCCCTTGGGGTCGCTCCAGTTGAGCGGCGCCTTCAGGGTGGCGCACTGCCATGAGCCGCCGCCCGGCAGCGGGGACGGGGAAGTGCCGCCACCCTCCGCCTGGGATGGGGCCGGGCAGTCCTTCCAGTCCAGTTTCTGCGCCGTCAGGTCCTCGTTCCTGGAGCCGTCGCCGCAGCCCACGAGCAGCGAGGGCAGCAGGACGGCGGCGGTCAGGGCGGCGCGGATCCGGGATGGGTTCGGCATGAACCCATCCTGCGGTCGCGCACGGCGGGGCGCTCGGGGCACGGGCCGTAAGAGGTACGGCCCTACAGGGCGCCCTTGCGCGTGAGGTGGTTGAAGGCCAGCCAGCCGGGCAGCACGGGCAGCCACAGCGTGAGCAGCCGGAACAGCAGCACGGCCGGTGCGGCGACCTCCTTGGGGAGGCCGACGGCGATCAGACCGACCGTCAGGGTGGCCTCCACCGCGCCGACGCCGCCCGGGGTCGGCGCCGCGGACCCGAGGGCGTTGCCGGCGAGGAAGACGACCGCGACGCTGGCGATGCTCAGGGATGTCGACTCGTCGCCGAACGCGCGGATCGACGCGTCCAGGCACATCACGAAGCAGGCGGTCAGCAGCAGCATGCCGCCGATGCCGGTGACCAGCTTCTGCGGCCGCTGCAGCACGTCGAGCATGCGCGGGACGACACCCGCGAACAGCGACCTCACGCGCGTGACGAGGAATTTCCGCAGGAACGGCACCGAGGTCACCACGAGCACCAGCACCGCCACCGTCAGCAGACCCGCGATGACCGTGCGGGACGGCGACAGGGACGGCGTCTTCTCGGTGCCGGTCAGATAGCCGAAGGACAGCAGCATCAGGATGTGACAGCCGAGTCCGAACAGCTGCGAGGCACCGACGCTCGCCACCGCCAGCCCGGGCCGCACGCCCGAGCGCTGCAGGAAGCGGGTGTTGAGGGCGACACCGCCGACGGCGGCCGGTGCGACGATCTTCACGAACGACCCGGCGACCTGAGCGGCCACGGTGCGCAGGAACGGCACCCGCTCGGGCACGAACCCGAGCAGCGCCATGGCCGCGGCCACATAGCTGAGCGCCGAGAAGAGCACCGCCGCGATGAGCCAGCCCCATTGGGCCTGCGCGAACAGGGTGCCGAACTCGATGTGCGTGAGCTGCGTCAGCAGGAAGTACGCGCCGATGGCGCCGGCGATGAAGCTGATCAGCGTGCGTGGCCGCACCCGCTCCAGACGGGCCGGTTCCACGGGCGCCTGCGGCCTGATGAGCAGCACCTGGTGCCGGATCTGCGTGAGCAGGTCCTCCTCGCGGGCCTCCTCCAGCGCCTCGTCGATGGCCCGCTTCTCGGCCCGCTGCTCGGCACGCACCGTCTTCTTGTCGGGATTCTCCAGCGCGGTCCGGGTGTCCTCCGAGGCTTCCTCGAGCCGGGCGAGCTTGGCCTGCCGGGAAGCCTCCAGGACGGCCTCGCGTTCGCGCTGGGCACGCTCGCGTGCGAGTCGGCGCAGCGTCGCGCGCGTGGAGCGCGTCAGGGCGATCGGCTGGAGCATCGGCAGACAGTCGGCGACGGCGTCGGGGCCGAGGACGCCCACCGCGGAGGCCACGGCGCGCTCCGCGCCGACCCGCAGCCCGAGTGTGGTGACGAGCTGGGCGACGTCCATGCGCAGCAGCAGATCACCGGCCGCGATCTCGCCACCGCGCAGGTCGGTGAGGATCACCGCCCCGGAACGATCCACCACAATCGCGTCGCCCGCCAGCCTGCGGTGCGCGATGCGCCGGGACTGCAGGGCGCGCACCTGGTGCCAGGTGTTGTGCAGCAGTTCGTCGGTGATCTCGTCGTCGGCCAGCGAGTCCAGGGTGCGGCCGCCGGTGTGCTCGTAGATGAGCATGACGGCGTCGGGCCCCAGCTCGGAGGTCGCGATCAGCTTGGGGGCGTTCGCGCCGGCCGCGATGGCGGCGTACGCCAGCAGGGCCTCCTGCTCCAGCGCCTGGCGCAGGGACTGGAGGCTGCTGCGGGTGGCGAAGCCGCGCAGCGTCAGATTGCGCCACGCGCGGTAGAAGAAGCCCTGGGCCTGCTGCTCCCGGTCGACGACGGTGACGTCCAGCGGCGGGCCGTCCTCCAGGGTCACGAAGTAGCGCCGTCCGCGGTCGCCGTTCTCGGTGTCGGCGGCCTCCTCGCGCGCCGCGCCGACGGGGTGGAAGCCGACGTGTCGCAGTCCCGCCAGCAGGGTCTGTCCCGTGGGCCGGACGTTGGGCGAGCCCACCGCGTACAGGGTGCCGTAGGCGACGGTCCAGCCGATCAGCACCGTCAGGATGATCGAGAACGGCGTCGTGTAGCCGGTGACCAGCATGGAGAACGCGTCGAGCAGCAGCACGATCCACAGCACGGCACGCCAGCGCGGTCTGCGGGACATGCCGACGGCCGTCATGTACGCGATGACGGGCGCGAGATAGCCGTGCACCGGGTCGGTCAGGGCGTGGATGTCCCCGGGGGAGGGCTGGGTGAGCGCCTCCTGGATCGAGTCCGGGGCGGCTCTGGCGACCCACAGGTCGGTGGCGAGGGTCACCCCGTGCGCGAGGACCGCCGCGAGCACGCCGTCGGCGATGCGCAGCCCGTCCCGCTTGATCAGCCGCTCGATGGCGAAAGCGACCGGCACGAGCAGGATCGCGATGCTGGACGCCAGCCCCGCGATCTTGATCAGCAGGTCGGGCGCCTGGCCCGTGCCCTTGTTGATGTCCTGTTCGAGACCCGAGGTGGTGCCGTGGGCGAAGGCGGCGATGGCGAGCAGGACGGCGATGGCGAGCACGCCCACCAGGAGCCGCATCAGGTCGGAGGGACGGTGCACGCGCGCGGGGAGGAGCGGTTCGTCGCCCTCGACCTCGTCGACGTGCGCTTCCTCGGGACAGTCGGTGTCCGGTGCGGGACGCTCGGTTTTGGTGGGCTTGCCCGAGGAGTCGTTCACGGGCGAGCCGGCGGAGTCCTTCGCGCGCGGGTCGGCGGCGTCCGGGCGCGCCCCGGCGTCAGAGGTGCCCTCCGCGCCTTCGGGGTGCACACCCTGCTGTTTCATCGTCTCTTCTTGGTCTCGTATCACCTGTCACCGCCCGCACGATGGTGGCATGCCCCACCGACACACGGTGACGTCAGGGTGCAAGTGCGGGGGCGCACAGTCTGCCGGAAGCGCCGCTGAAGGGCGAGGCGGAGACGTGGCGCCGCGGGAGTCACGTTGTCGGTGGGGTGGGGCAGGATGGGGCGAATGAGCGAGGAGAGGCTTCCGGATGACACCGGCGAGGACGGGGACGCGCTGCCGGAGTATGCCGAGCGGGTCCTCGACGTCGCCGAGCGGATCCCGCCGGGGCGGGTCATGACGTACGGGGACGTCGCCGAGTGGCTGGAGGAGGGCGGTCCGCGCCAGGTCGGACGCGTGATGGCCCTCTACGGCGGCGCCGTCCCGTGGTGGCGCGTGGTGCGCGCCGACGGGGTCCTGCTCCCGGGGCACGAACTGCGCGCCCTCGAACGCTACCGCGCGGAGGGCACCCCGCTGAAGGTGGCGGGCAGGGCCGCCGACGGCCACCTGCCGCGACTCGACATGAAGCGGGCCAGGTGGGACGGCGGCGCGGGCGCGGAGGGTCACACCTGACAGCTTCCGCCATCGGACCCCCGAGAGGGGAGCGTGTGGCCCGTACGGGGGACACAGGGGACGTGCGTGGCATGCCGTACGTTCGAGAGTCGTGGGACGCGCGTGGCGCGAGTGCCGCGAGGGAAGAATCGGAAGCCCTGCTTCCGTCCCGTTCACCGGCGTAGCGTCGGCTGCACGTGTCCCGCTCACCCCGCGGTCACCGCCTTCCACGCGCGGTGGCCCGCCCACCCGACACCCGGCCGTCCCCCGACGGCGGCGCATCGCGCCGACAGAGACAGCCCCGAGCACAAGCACCAGGACCGGCGAACCACGTGAGCTCCTCTTCTTCCACCGAGCGCCTGCCGCACCCTCAGGTGCGGCAGGGGAACCGTGGCGCTTACCGACTGGTCCGTACTCCGCCGGACCGACCCGATCCCCTTCGTCTGGACGCCGCTCAGCGCGCGGTGGTTGACCACGGGTCCGGACCGCTTCTCGTACTGGCGGGTCCGGGCACCGGCAAGACCACCACGCTCGTCGAGTCCGTGGCTGCGCGGATCGCCCGCGGCGCGGACCCCGAGCGGATCCTGGTGCTGACCTTCAGCCGCAAGGCCGCCGTCGAACTCCGCGACCGCATGGCCCTGCGCGTCGGCGCCGCCCGCGCGCCCCGGGCGACCACCTTCCACTCGTACTGCTACGCCCTGGTCCGCGCCCACCAGGACAGCGAGCTGTTCGTGGAGCCGCTGCGTCTGCTCTCGGGCCCCGAGCAGGATGTGACCGTCCGCGAGCTGCTCGCGGGCCAGCCCGACCTGGAACGGCTCGGCCTGACCCATGTGCGCTGGCCGGACGAGCTGCGCGCCTGCCTGACCACGAGGGGCTTCGCCGACGAGGTCCGCGCGGTCCTCGCCCGCAGCCGGGAACTGGGCCTGGGCCCCGGGGCCCTGGACGCGTTCGCCCGCCGCATCGGCCGCCCGGACTGGCGGGCGGCGGCCGCGTTCCTCGCCGAGTACCTCGACGTGCTCGACCTGCAGGGCGTCCTCGACTACGCGGAACTCGTCCACCGTGCCGTGCTGCTCGCCCGCCGCCCGCAGGTCGCCGAGCGGCTGGCCGGCCAGTACGACGCCGTGTACGTCGACGAGTACCAGGACACCGACCCGGCCCAGGTGCGCCTCCTGCACGCGCTGGCGGGCGGCGGCCGCACCCTCGTCGCCTTCGGCGACCCCGACCAGTCGATCTACACGTTCCGCGGCGCCGACGTGAACGGCATCCTCGACTTCCCGTCGGCCTTCCCACGCGCGGACGGCCGCCCGGCCCCCGTCGAGGTCCTGCGCACCTCCCGCCGCTCCGGCGCCGCCCTGCTCGCCGCGACCCGTCTGCTGACCCAGCGCATGCCCCTGACCCGCCTGCCCGCCGACAAGGTGCGCGCCCACCGCGACCTCACCCCGGTACGGGACGGCGGCCGCGTCGACGTGCACATCTACCCCACGCCCGGCACGGAGCTGGACAACATCGCCGACATCGTCCGCAGAGCGCATCTCGAGGACGGCGTGGCCTGGAGTGAGATGGCCGTCCTGGTGCGCGCCGGAGCACGCACCATTCCCGTGGTCCGCCGCGCCCTGACGGCCGCCGGCGTGCCGCTGGACATAGACGGCGACGACCTGCCGCTGCGCCACGAACCGGCGGTGGCGCCGCTTCTCACCGCCCTCAGGGCGGTCGCGACGGCGGAAGCCGCATCGCGCCCCGCGCCGGAGGAACCCGTCCCGGACACCCCGTGGCTCGACACCGAGACCGCGCTCACCCTGCTCACCTCGCCGCTCGCCGGCATGGACGCCGCCGATCTGCGCCGCCTCGGCCGGGCCCTGCGCGAGGAGGAGCGGGCGGCCGGCAACCCGCTGCCGCCGCCCTCGGACGACCTGCTCGCGCGGGCGCTCGCCGAGCCGGAGCGGCTGGTCGCGCACGATCCCGCGTACGCCCGGGGTGCCCAGCGCCTCGGCGGCCTGCTGCGCAAGGCCCGGCAGCGCCTCGCGGGCGGCGGCACGGCCGAGGAGGCCCTCTGGGATCTGTGGGACGGCACGCCGTGGCCCGCCAGGCTGGAGCGGCTCGCCCGGCGCGGCGGTGCCGCCGGCCGCAACGCCGACCGCGACCTGGACGCCGTGTGCGCGCTGTTCGCGACCGCCGCGCGCGCGGAGGAGCGCATCGGAGGCCGGGGCGCCCTCAACTTCCTCGAGGAGATCGACGCCGAGGACATCGCCGCCGACACGCTCGCCCGGCGGACGGTACGCCCCGATGCCGTACGCCTCATGACCGCGCACCGTGCCAAGGGCCTGGAGTGGCGCCTGGTCGTCGTCGCCGGTGTCCAGGAGGGTCTGTGGCCGGACCTGCGGCGCCGCGGCTCCCTCTTGGAGGCCGACCGCATCGGACGCGACGGACTCGCCGAACCGCTCACCCCAGGCGCGCTGCTCGCCGAGGAGCGCCGCCTGTTCTACGTCGCCGCCACGCGCGCGCGTGAACGCCTGGTCGTCACCGCGGTGAAGGCCCCCGCGGACGACGGTGACCAGCCCTCCCGGTTCCTCACGGAACTGGGCGTCAAACCCCAGGACGTCACCGGCAGGCCCCGCCGCCCCCTGTCGGTGGCCGCGCTCGTCGCCGAGCTGCGCGCCACGACCGTCGACCCGCGCGCGTCCGCCGCCCTGCGCGAGGCCGCCGCCCGCCGGCTGGCCCGGCTGGCCGCGCTCGCGGACGAGGACGGCCGCCCCCTGGTGCCGTCCGCGCACCCCTACCGCTGGTGGGGCATGTTCGAGCCGACCGAGAGCAAGGTGCCGCTGCGCAACCGCGACCAGCCCGTCGTACTCTCCGGCAGCGCCCTCGACCAGCTGGCCAACACCTGCGCCCTGCAGTGGTTCCTGGGCCGTGAGGTGAAGGCCGACGCGCCCTCCACCACCGCCCAGGGCTTCGGCAACGTCGTGCACGTCCTCGCCGACGAGGTCGCCTCCGGGCGCACCCCCGCCGACCTCGCCGTGCTGATGGAGCGCCTGGAGTCCGTGTGGAACGCGCTCGCCTTCGACGCGCCCTGGAAGTCGGCGCAGGAGAAGGCCAACGCGCGCGTGGCGCTCGAACGCTTCCTGAAGTGGCACGTCGACTCCAACCGGGCGCGCACACCGGTGGCCAGCGAGCACGACTTCGACGTCACCCTCGAGGCCGGCGACTACGAAGTGCGCATCCGCGGCCAGATGGACCGCGTCGAGGAGGACGGCGAGGGCCGCGCCTACGTCGTCGACTTCAAGACCGGCAAGCAGGCGCCCAGCGCGGCCGAGGTGGCCCGCCATCCGCAGCTGGCCGTCTACCAGCTCGCCGTCCGCGAGGGCGCCGTCGACGACGCCTTCGACGGCGTACGGCCCGAGCCGGGCGGCGCCGAACTGGTCCACCTCAGGCAGGGTGCCGCCCAGCGGGACGGCGGCGAGACGCTGCCCAAGGTGCAGGCCCAGGCGCCGCTGGAGGGGGAGTGGGTCGGCGACCTGCTGGCGACGGCGGCCGGCAAGGTCCTCGACGAACGGTTCACGCCGACCTCGGGGCAGCACTGCGCGCACTGCGCCTTCCGGGCCTCGTGCAGTGCAAGACCGGAGGGCAAACACGTGGTCGAGTGACCCGCGTGACGCATCGCACCACACGCACTGACCTGCGTTTCTCCCGGTCCGGCCGCCGATTGGGCACCCGCTGTCAGTGGCCGCGGCTAGCCTCTCCGGCATGCCCGCCCGTATCACCGACCCCGAGCAGCTCAAGGAGCTCCTCGGCATCCCGTTCACTCCGGAGCAGACGGCCTGCATCGTCGCGCCGCCCGCCCCGCAGGTGATCGTGGCCGGAGCCGGTTCGGGCAAGACCACGGTGATGGCCGCGCGCGTGGTGTGGCTGGTCGGCACCGGGCAGGTCGCCGCCGACCAGGTCCTCGGCCTGACCTTCACCAACAAGGCGGCCGGTGAACTCGCCGAGCGCGTCCGCACGGCGCTCGTCAGGGCCGGTGTCACCGACCCCGACGTCATCGACCCGGACAACCCGCCGGGCGAGCCGGTCATCTCCACGTACCACGCCTTCGCGGGCCGCCTCCTCACCGACCACGGCCTGCGCATCGGGCTCGAACCGGCCTCCCGCCTGCTGGCCGACGCCACCCGCTACCAGCTCGCCGCGCGCGTGCTGCGCGAGGCCCCCGGCCCCTACCCGTCCCTGACCCGCTCCTTCGCCGACCTGGTCAGCGACCTGCTCGCCCTCGACGCCGAGCTGGCCGAACACCTCGTACGCCCCGAGGATCTGCGTGCCTGGGACGCCGGCCTGCTGCACACCCTCGAGGGCACCCGGCTGAGCAACGCCGATCTGCGCAAGGTCCCCGAGACGGCCGCCGCCCGCCGGGAACTCGCCGAGCTGGTGCTGCGCTACCGCGCGGCCAAACGCGAACGCGACCTGCTCGACTTCGGCGACCAGATCGCCCTCTCCGCCGCCCTCGCCCGCGTTCCCGAGGTGGGCCGCATCCTGCGCGACGAGTTCCGCGTCGTCCTCCTCGACGAGTACCAGGACACGTCGGTGGCCCAACGCGTCCTGTTGGCAGGCCTGTTCGGCGACGGCACCGGCCACCCGGTCACCGCCGTCGGCGACCCCTGCCAGGCCATCTACGGCTGGCGCGGCGCCTCCGTCGCCAACCTCGACGACTTCCCCGAGCACTTCACCCACGCCGACGGCCGCCCCGCCGCCCGCCAGGCCCTCAGCGAGAACCGCCGCAGCGGTGGCCGCCTCCTCGACCTCGCCAACGGCCTCGCCGAACCCCTGCGCGCCATGCACGCGGGCGTGGAGGCGCTCCACCCGGCCCCGGGCGCCGAACGCGACGGCACGGTCCGCTGCGCCCTGCTGCGCACCCACGCCGAGGAGATCGACTGGCTCGCCGACTCCGTCGCCCACCTCGTCCGGACCGGCAAGGCGCCCGGCGAGATCGCCGTCCTGTGCCGGACGGCCGGCGACTTCGCGGAGATCCAGGGTGCCCTCGTCGCGCGGGACGTCCCCGTCGAGGTGGTCGGCCTGTCCGGGCTGCTGCACCTGCCCGAGGTAGCCGACCTCGTGGCCGTCTGCGAAGTCCTCCAGGACCCCGGAGCCAACGCCTCCCTCGTCCGTCTGCTGACTGGACCGCGCTGGCGCATCGGGCCCCGCGACCTCGCCCTGCTCGGCCGCCGCGCCCGCCTGCTGGTGGCACACGCGCGCGTGGGCGGGGACGACGACCCGGACCGCCGGCTCGCCGAGGCCGTGGAGGGGGTCGACCCGTCCGAGGTGATCTCGCTCGCGGATGCCCTCGACACGTTCCTGGAAACCCCCTGGGAGGGCGACGGGGACGACGACGGGCTGCCCTTCTCGCCGGACGCGCGCGTCCGCTTCGCCCGCCTGGCCGCCGAACTGCGCGAGCTGCGCCGCTCCCTGTCCGACCCGCTGATGGACGTCCTGCACCGCGTCCTCGCCGTCACCGGCCTCGAGGTCGAACTGTCGGCCTCCCCGCACGCCCTCGCCGCCCGCCGCCGCGAGACCCTGTCCAACTTCCTCGACGTCGCCGCCTCCTTCGCCGCGGGCGACAACGAGGCCACCCTGCTGGCCTTCCTCGGCTTCCTGCGCACCGCCGCCCAGTACGAGAAGGGCCTCGACAACGCCCTCCCCGGCGGCGAGAACACCGTCAAGGTGCTCACCGCACACAGGTCCAAGGGCCTGGAGTGGGACGTCGTCGCCGTCCCCGGCCTCGTCACCGGCACCTTTCCCAGCGCCCAGGGCCGCGAGAAGTGGACCTCCCAGGCCAAGGTGCTGCCGCACGCCCTGCGCGGCGACAGCGACACCCTGCCCGACGTCGGGGCCTGGGACTCACGCGGCATGAAGGCCTTCCACGAGGCCATGAAGGACCACCAGCACACCGAGGAACTGCGCCTCGGCTACGTCACCTTCACCCGCCCCCGCTCCCTGCTGCTGGGCTCCGGACACTGGTGGGGGCCCACCCAGAAGAAACCCCGCGGCCCCTCCGACTTCCTGCTCGCCCTGTACGAGCACTGCGCCGCCGGGCACGGCGAGATCGAGGCCTGGGAGGACGCCCCCGGGGAGGACGAGGAGAACCCCGTCCTGCACCGGGCGACCGCCGACCAGGCCTGGCCGCTGCCCCTCGACGCCGACGCCCTGGCCCGCCGCCGCGCCGCGGCCGAGACGGTTCTCGCCCATCTGGAGAACCTCGCCGCCCACGAGGACACCCATCCGTCGGCCACCCACGATCCGGACACCTACGACGACCCGGACTGGCCCACTCCACCGGACGACGAGCCCCACTTCGACGAGGCACTCCTGGAGCACGAGCCGACCGACACGCAACCGGCCGACCTCGACGAACCGCCCTTCGCCGACGACCCCGCCGACTGGGACACCTGGACCACCGCCCGCCCGACCGTCCCGCACCAGGCGACCGCCCCCACCGTCCCGGCCGACGCACGCCCCCACCCCGCCGATCCGGAGCGCGAGCCCCTCACTCCCGAGGAGGCCCGCACCCTCGCCTCCTGGGACCGTGATCTGGACGCACTCACCGGTGAACTCCTGCGCGCCCGGCAGAGCGTCACCGACGTACCACTGCCCGCCACCCTCACCGCGACCCAGCTGCTGCGCCTCGCCGAGTACCCGGACGGACTCGCGCAGGAACTCGCACGCCCCATGCCGCGCCCCCCGCAACCGGCCGCGCGCCGAGGCACCCGGTTCCACGCCTGGGTGGAGACCCGCTTCGAGGAGTTGACGCTCCCGATGCTGGAGCCGGAGGACCTGCCCGGCAGCGAGGCCGAGATCGCCGACGAACGCGACCTCGAAGTCCTCAAGGAGGCCTTCGAACGCACCGAGTACGCTCATCGCACGCCCTACCGTGTCGAGGTCCCCTTCCAGCTCACCCTCGCGGGCCGCGTCGTACGGGGCCGTATCGACGCCGTCTACAGAACCGGCGACGGGGACGAGGCGACCTACGAGATCGTCGACTGGAAGACCAGCCGCACCCGCACCGCCGACCCGCTCCAGCTCGCCGTGTACCGACTCGGCTGGGCCGAGCAGCAGGGCGTGCCCCCCGAGTCGGTCACGGCCACGTTCCTGTACGTGCGCACCGGCGAGGTCGTACGACCCGACGGGCTCCCGGACCGGACCGCGCTCGAACGGCTGCTCACCGGGGACGCCGAGTGTGACGCACCGCCCAATCGGGATGCCGGCTCGGGCCGATAGGCTCGATGCATGAGCCAGACCCCGGACAGCGCCGTCCGCGCGTACATCGAGCAGCACCGCGCCGCCTTCCTCGACGACCTTGCCGAATGGCTGCGCATCCCCTCCGTGTCGGCCCAGCCCGACCACGCGCCCGATGTACGCCGCAGCGCCGACTGGCTCGCCGCCAGGCTCGCCGAGACCGGCTTCCCGACCGCCGAGGTCTGGGAGACGCCGGGCGCCCCGGCCGTCTTCGCCGAGTGGCCCGCCGACGACCCCGAGGCGCCCACGGTCCTCGTCTACGGCCACCACGACGTCCAGCCCGCCGCCCGCGAGGACGGCTGGGACAGCGACCCCTTCGAGCCGGTGGTCCGGGACAACCGACTTCACGCGCGCGGGGCCGCCGACGACAAGGGCCAGGTGTTCTTCCACACACTCGGCGTCCGCGCCCATCTCGCCGCCACCGGCCGCACCGCCCCCGCCGTCCATCTGAAGCTGCTCGTCGAGGGCGAGGAGGAGTCCGGGTCCCCGCACTTCCGGGCCCTCGTCGAGGAGCACGCGGACCGGCTCGCCGCCGACGCCGTGATCGTCTCCGACACCGGCATGTGGTCCGCGGACACCCCCACGGTGTGCACCGGCATGCGCGGCCTCGCCGAGTGCGAGATCCAGCTGTACGGCCCCGACCAGGACATCCACTCCGGCTCCTTCGGCGGCGCCGTGCCCAACCCGGCGACCGCCGCCGCCCGCCTCGTCGCCGCCCTGCACGACGAGCACGCGCGCGTGGCGATCCCCGGCTTCTACGACGGGATCGTCGAGTCGACCGACCGCGAACGCGCACTCTTCGCCGAGCTGCCCTTCGACGAGAAGCAGTGGCTGAGCACCGCCAAGTCGTACGCCACCCACGGCGAGGCCGGGCACACCACCCTGGAGCGCATCTGGGCCCGCCCCACCGCCGAGGTCAACGGCATCGGCGGCGGTTACCAGGGCCCCGGCAGCAAGACGATCATCCCGGCCACGGCGATGGTGAAACTGTCCTTCCGACTGGTCGCGGGCCAGGACCCCGACCGCATCGAGAAGGCCGTGCGCGCCTGGGCCGCCGGCCAGGTGCCCGCCGGAATCCGCTGCGAGATCGACTTCGGCGCCGCCACGCGCCCGTGCCTGACCCCGCTCGACCACCCCGCCCTGCAGTCCGTGACCCGCGCCATGGCCCGCGCCTTCCAGACACCGGTCCGCTTCACCCGCGAGGGCGGCTCCGGACCGGCTGCCGATCTCCAGGAGGTCCTCGGCGCGCCCGTCCTGTTCCTGGGCATCTCCGTCCCGTCCGACGGCTGGCACGCGCCGAACGAGAAGGTCGAGCTGGACCTGCTCCTCAAGGGCGTCGAGACCACCGCGTACCTGTGGGGCGACCTCGGGGAGAACTGGCGCCGTGCCCCCTGATCCGGCGCCCTCCGGAGCGGCTCCGCGCGCGGGGCACACTGGAAGAACCGCCCCGCACAGCCCGCCCGCACCCGACCCGGTCCCCTCCCGCGCTACATCCCGCTGAACCGCCCGCCAAAACAAACCTTTGCACTGGGGGAGTTGGAAGCACCCGTGACCACCTGGACCGACCACACCGCCGACCGACCCATCTCGCTCACCGCTCCGAGCGGCATCGACCGGGCCGCCCACCACCGGCTCGACGAGGCCTGGCTCGCGGCGGCCTGGAGTCACCCCTCGACCCGCTGCTTCGTGGTCTCCGGCGGCCAGGTCCTCATCGACGAGACGGCCGACGGCCGCACCGAACTCGTCATGACCCCCTCCTTCGAAGCCCCCCTCACCGAAGCACACCGCTACTTCCTGGGCACCGACGAGGACGGCGTCAGCTACTTCGCGCTGCAGAAGGACTCCCTGCCCGGCCGGATCGACCAGTCCGCCCGCCCGGCGGGGCTGCGCGAGGCGGGCCTGCTCCTGTCGGCCCGGGACGTCGGCCTGATGGTGCACGCGGTCGGTCTGGAGAACTGGCAGCGCACCCACCGCTTCTGCTCGCGTTGCGGCGAGCGCACGATCATCGCCGCCGCCGGTCACATCCGCCGCTGCCCCGCCTGCGGCGCCGAGCACTACCCACGCACCGACCCCGCCGTGATCATGGCCGTCACCGACGCCGACGACCGCATCCTGCTCGGCCGCCAGGTCCACTGGCCCGAGGGCCGTTTCTCGACGCTCGCCGGTTTCGTCGAACCCGGCGAGTCCATCGAGCAGGCGGTGCGCCGCGAGGTCAGCGAAGAGGTCGGCATCACGGTCGGCCAGGTCGAGTACGTCGCCAGCCAGCCCTGGCCGTTCCCGTCCAGCCTGATGCTGGGCTTCCTGGCCCACGCCACCACGACCGGCATCGACGTCGACGGGGACGAGATCCACGAGGCCCGCTGGTTCTCCAGGGACGAGCTGCGCGCGGCCTTCGAGTCCGGTGAGGTGCTGCCCCCGTACGGCATCTCCATCGCGGCCCGCCTGATCGAGCTCTGGTACGGCAAGCCGCTGCCGACACGGAGCTTCGTCTGAGGCGCCACGGGTGAGCGCCGACCCGTACTGGAACCACAACGTCCACTACCACTCCGTGGTGCTCGCCGCCGTCCCGGACGGCTGCCGCAGGGCCCTGGACGTCGGCTGCGGCGACGGGCTGCTGGCCCGCAAGCTCGCCGCCCGGTGCGGGTCGGTGACGGGCGTGGACCGCTCACCGGAGATGATCCGGCTCGCGCGGGCGAGCGGAGCCGGAAACGTGGTCTTCCGCGAAGCGGACTACCTCGCCGGCGATGTGGTGGAGGCAGGCGTGTACGACTTCGTCAGCGCGGTCGCCGTCGTCCACCACACCCGGTTCGAGGACGCGGTGGACCGACTGACCCGGCTGCTCGCACCCGGTGGCCGCCTCGTGGTCGTCGGCCTGGCCCGCAACGGGTCCCTCCTGGACTGGTTGATCAGCGGCTGCGGGGTGCCCGCGAACCGGCTTCTCGCGCTGCTGCGCGGCGGAAAGCGCGGCCCGGCGGGCATGCCCATGGAGGACCCGGCCCTGGACTGGGGTGAGGTACGGCGGGCCGCACGCCGACTTCTGCCCGGGTGCCGCTTCCGGCGCCGGCTGCTGTGGCGCTACATCGTGGTGTGGGACAAACCACGAGAAGGCAGTCCCTGAGTCACCTCAGGGACCGCCTTCCACAAGGCTTCGACGCCAGTCTGCTTACGCGCTGATCTTCTGCTTCACCTGCGCCAGGGACGGGTTCGTCAGGGTGGAGCCGTCGGCGAAGAGGACAGTCGGAACCGTCTGGTTTCCGCCATTGGCCTTCTCCACGAACGCCGCGGACTCCGGGTCCTGCTCGATGTTGATCTCGGTGTACGCGATGCCCTCGCGATCCAGCTGGCTCTTCAGCCGACGGCAGTAGCCGCACCAAGTCGTGCTGTACATCGTCACAGTGCCCTGCATGTCTCTCGCGCTCCTTAGGCGGGTCGGTGAAGAACGTCCGTGGTGGCAACGTACGCGACCCGTCCGCCATTCCCGCGGGGGGTATCCAGGGCGGCGGCCGGACGTGACGCCCGCCGCATCGACCCTGCGCGACGCCCGCCGCAGGGCCCCGACGTGACGCCTGCCGCATCAGTACGACTGCAAGGGCCTCCCTGTGGACAACTGACACAGCCGTCTCCGGCGACCTGGCAGCATGGCGGTGTGACACCAGCAACGCACTCCACCCTCTTCCCGCAGGGCACCGGCAGCTCTCCGTACCCGGCCACGCCGAGCGGGGCCGACGCGGTGCTCGAAGGACTGGACCCCGAGCAGCGCGAAGTGGCCACCGCCCTGCACGGACCGGTGTGCGTGCTCGCCGGCGCCGGCACCGGCAAGACACGGGCGATCACCCACCGCATCGCCTACGGAGTGCATGCAGGCATCCTCCAGCCCTCCACCGTGCTCGCCGTCACCTTCACCAACCGCGCCGCAGGCGAGATGCGCGGCCGCCTGCGCCAGCTCGGCGCCCACGGCGTGCAGGCCCGCACCTTCCACTCCGCTGCCCTGCGCCAGCTCCAGTACTTCTGGCCGAAAGCCGTCGGTGGCTCCATGCCCCGGCTCGTCGACCGCAAGATCCAGCTCGTGGCCGACGCATCCGCCGCCTGCCGCATCCGCCTCGACCGCGGCGAGCTGCGCGACGTCACCGCGGAGATCGAGTGGTCCAAGGTCACCCAGACCGTCCCCGCCGACTATCCGCTCGCCATCGTCAAGGCCGGGCGCGAAGCTCCCCGCGACCCGGCCGAGATCGCCCAGCTCTACTCGGCGTACGAGGCCCTCAAGCGCGATCGCGCGGTCATCGACTTCGAGGACGTCCTGCTGCTGACCGTCGCGGTCCTCCAGGACCGGCACGACATCGCCGAGCAGGTCCGCTCGCAGTACCAGCACTTCGTGGTCGACGAGTACCAGGACGTCAGCCCGCTCCAGCAGCGCCTGCTGGAGCTGTGGCTCGGCGAGCGGGACAACCTGTGCGTCGTCGGCGACGCCAGCCAGACGATCTACTCGTTCACCGGAGCAACTCCGGACCATCTCCTGGACTTCCGCACCCGCCACCCCGGCGCCACGGTCGTCAAGCTTGTCCGCGACTACCGCTCCACCCCGCAGGTCGTCCACCTCGCCAACGGCCTGCTCGCCCAGGCCCGCGGCCGCGCCGCCGACCACCGTCTCGAGCTGATCTCCCAGCGCGACGCAGGCCCCGAGCCCGTCTACAGCGAGTACGGCGACGAGCCCGCCGAGGCCGAGGGCGCCGCCCGCCGCATCCGGGACCTGATCGACGCCGGGGTTCCGGCCAGTGAGATCGCGATCCTGTTCCGCACGAACTCCCAGTCCGAGACCTTTGAGCAGGCCCTGGCCGACGCCGGTGTCCCCTATCAGCTGCGCGGTGCCGAGCGGTTCTTCGAGCGTCCCGAGGTGCGCAAGGCAGGCATGGCACTGCGCGGTGCGGCCCGCTTCGGCGGCAACGACTCCCTGCTCGACGACGTCGTCGACCTGCCGTCCCAGGTGCGCGCGGTCCTGTCGGGGGAGGGCTGGACCAGCGAGCCCCCGGCCGGCTCGGGTGCGGTCAGAGAGCGGTGGGAATCCCTGGCCGCCCTGGTCGCTCTGGCGCACGGCTTCGCCGCCGCCAGAACCGGTGCCACGCTGAGCGACTTCGTCGCCGAACTCGACGAGCGGGCCAACGCCCAGCACGCCCCCACCGTCCAGGGGGTCACCCTCGCCTCGCTGCACTCGGCCAAGGGACTGGAGTGGGACGTCGTCTTCCTGGTCGGCGTCGCCGAGGGCATGGTGCCGATCACCTACGCAAAGACCGCCGAGCAGATCGAGGAGGAGCGCCGGCTCCTCTACGTCGGCGTGACCCGCGCTCGAGAACGGCTTCATGTGTCCTGGGCGCTCGCCAGATCCCCGGGCGGCCGTCCCAGCCGCCGTCCCAGTCGCTTCCTCGACGGGCTGCGCCCCGGCTCCACGGCCGCCGCCGTCCGTTCCGCCGCCACTGCCTCCGGTGGCATCGAGCGCGGCCGGGCGAGCGGCGGTCCCACCGCGCTCCGACGCGCCCAGCGCACCCCCGCCCGCTGCCGGGTGTGCGGCCGCACGCTCACCGACGCCGGCGAGATGAAGCTGATGCGCTGCGAGGACTGTCCGTCCGACATGGACGAGGGCCTCTACGAGCGGCTGCGCACATGGCGCCAGGACCAGGCCGTACGCAGCGGACAGCCCGCCTTCTGCGTCTTCACCGACAAAACCCTGATCGCCATCGCCGAGGCCGCCCCGGAGGACGACGCCGAACTGGCGCGTATCCCCGGTGTCGGAGTGCGCAAGCTCAACCGCTACGGGGCCGATGTTCTGGCCATCTGCGCAGGCCGTGAGGTCGCGGGGGACGACGGGGACGGCTGATACGAACTCGTCGAAAAAATAGTTTGCGCATGCCCCAGCGATCCCCATAGGTTCTAGACACGGAAACGGCGGCCTTCTCGAGGCGCTGATTCCGTGTTGTACTTGCATATCCGCGGACTGGTTCATCCCAGTCCCAGAGACGCCGAGAGGAGGCGAGTCCAGTGATCAGCATCAAGACCAGCAACGTCAGCGCGGCCAAAATGAGCGATCGCTCGGCCGTCTCCCTGTGCATGCTCGGCGTCTCGAACCTGGGCACCGGTCTGCCCGGCATTCCTGCCGCGCGTCCGGCGTCCTCCGTTTCTCTCGCGGGTCTCTCCGTCCGTGAGCGCAACGAGCGACCGACCAAGGCGCTGGAAGCAGTAGTGGCACAGGCCCAGGCCTATGCCTTTGCGGCGGCCGGTGCCGGATTCCGGAAGCAGACGACGCAGCACCACCTGATGTGGGCCTTCCGTGGGCCAGAACCCTGGAGTGATCCAGCCTGACGAAGATCAGGCCGGCGCCTTCAGGGCCGCGGAACCCCATCCGGGATCCGCGGCCCTTCTGTTTGTCCAAGAGAACTTGGTCAACGGGCGAAGGGGCCTCGGGACAAGAAAAGAACCCGGTACCAGCCGCCACCCGGTCCAACCCGACCGGAACGACCAGACGAGGAAGACGAACCGTGCAACTCGAAGCGCACGCCCCGTCCGTACCGCCTTCCGAAACGATCCCCCCGCCCGGCCCCACGGAGGACTTCACCTTGACTCCGCTCACCGCGCTCACCGCGCTCGATGACGCCATCGAGAACCTTGGCGTACCCGTCCCCTGCCGTTCCTACGACCCGGAGGTCTTCTTCGCCGAGTCGCCGGCGGACGTCGAGTACGCCAAGTCCCTCTGCCGCACCTGCCCGCTGATCGAGGCCTGCCTCGCCGGCGCCAAGGAGCGGCGTGAGCCCTGGGGCGTCTGGGGTGGCGAGCTGTTCGTCCAGGGTGTCGTCGTCGCCCGGAAGCGGCCGCGTGGTCGCCCGCGCAAGAACCCGGTCACGGCATGAACACCGCAGGAACGATCGATCGCCCCGTCACGCACGACCCCAAGAAGCAGGCCCCGATGAAGCCGTCCACCAGCGAGCCCGCAGGCTCCGCAACCTCAGACGTCACCACCACCGGCGCGACCGACTCGCGTCAGAACAGGACCCGGGAGATGCAACTCATCCCAGAAGCCCTGGCTCGTGCGCATATGCACGACCGGCTGCAGGACGCCGAGCGGGAGCGCCGGGCCGTGCGCCTGGCGACCGCCCGTCGGATGCAGCGCCGGGCGGAGCGCGCCTCGCTGCGCGCGCGCCGTGCGCTCGCCATGGCGGTCATGCAGTAACCGATCACACCTGAAGCGGTGGCCTCCCGGCCTCGGGAGGCGATGACTTCCCCCGCGGGGGCCGGTCCGTCCGAACGGACTGGCCCCCGCGGTGCGTTGTGCCCGGCGAACCACCGCGGGCGGGGATATCGTCGCCGAGTGACGAGTCTTTCCGGAGACAGTGACCACGGCCGCCCCACCACGGAGCCGCAAGCCTTCGTCTGCGCTCGCTGCGGCACCTGGGCCGAGCAGCCCCTGCCCACCTGGATCTGCTCCGTCGAGAACGGCGTCCGTCACTACTTCTGCGACACCTGTGCCCGGGAGAACCTCAGGGCGATCGAGGGGCGGCTGGACTCGGCCTGGTGGTGATCCGCGCCGGCGGGGGACCAGAAGACCGGGAGAACGGGTGCCGTCGGTAGCCCCGTCGGAACGCCTCCGCCCGCCGTCATGCCTCCGCCGCCGACTCCTCCACCACTTCCTCCTGCCATTCCTCCTCGGGAACGAAGCCGGGCAGCCACTCCTCCAGTTCCTGTCGCAGCCGTACCGTGGCGCCGAGCTGGCACAGGACACCGATCGTGCTGAGGGTCACCCGGTGTATCAGCAGGTACGCCGGAGGCAGGTTCAGCTGCTTGCCCAGCTGATACGCGGGGGAGCGGGGGTCGGCGATACGGGCCGCCTGGCTGCGCATCCAGGTGCGGGTGAAGGTGAACTCGTCCACCCGGGCCGGTTCGATGATCGGCAGGAGGTAGTCGAGGACGGCATCGGGGTCGAGCTCTATCGACTCCTTGACGAAGCCCTCGGCCCGGAGCATCTCGTAGACCGCATCGGCCTCGCCGTCCAGGGTCATGCGCAGGGCGTCGCCGATGGGGGTCGGCAGACCGCCGGGGAGGCGGTCGACGGTGCCGAAGTCGAGGACGCCCAGGCGCCAGTCGCCCTGCTCGTCCGTGTCGCCGGGCAGCAGGCGGAAATTGCCCGGGTGCGGATCGGCGTGCAGGAGGCCGGTGCGGGCCGGGCCCGAGAAGAGGAAGCGGGCCAGGAGCTGACCGGCGCGATCACGCTGCTCGGTGGTGCCGTCCGTGATCACCTCGGAGAGCGGGATCCCGTCGATCCACTCCGTGACCAGCACCTGCTCGCACTGGTGCACCACAGCCGGGACGACGACGTCGGGATCGCCCGCGAACTCCTCCGCGTGTGCCTGCTGGGCCTGGGCCTCCAGGCCGTAGTCCAGCTCCTCCGAGACGCGGTCCCGCAGCTCGGCGATCAACGGTTTGACGTCCATCCCCGGGATCAGCGGCCCCAACAGGCGGGCGAAGCGGCTCAATTGGTTCAAGTCGGACAGTAGTGCCTCGCCGGCCCCGGGGTACTGCACCTTGACCGCCACCTCGCGGCCGTCCTGCCACACCGCCCGGTGTACCTGTCCGATCGAGGCCGCCGCGGCGGGCTTGTCCTCGAACTCCAGGAACAGCTCCCGCCAGTCCTCCCCCAGCCGCTCCTCGAGCACGGAGTGCACGGTGCGGGTCGGCATGGGTGGCGCCGCCTCCTGGAGCTTCGTCAGGGCCGCTCGGTAGGGGCCTGCGACCTCCTCGGGCAGGGCCGATTCGAAGACGGACAGGGCCTGCCCGAACTTCATCGCGCCCCCCTTCAGCTCGCCGAGGACCTTGAACAGCTGCTCCGCGGTGCGCTGTTGCAGCTCGCGGCCGACGATCTCCGCGGACTCGCCCACGATCCGCTTGCCCAGCCCCCAGGTCGCCCGGCCGGCGAAGCCGAGCGGAAGCGCGGCGAGCTTGGCGGTCCGGGTGACCGCTTTCCGGGGAAGATCAGACATGCGCCCTCCAAGTCCCAGCCGGCCGCGCCGTCTCCGCCGTACGTGGTCGCTCCGTCGACGGCCGTTGCTTCGCCATTGTCTCGTGCGGCTCCTCTTCCGTGGAGGAGTGTTCCCCCTCGGCTTTCCGCGCGGCACCACAGGGGCACGCGGGGTGCGGCCACACCGGCCTCGCGTGCCAGTGCAGGCCGGGCACGGACACCTCCCAGCGTGCACCCGCGCTGGACGGGGACTCGCCGTCGAGGAAGGCGAGGGCGTGCGCGGCCGCGAGCCCCGCGACCGTCGTCGCCAGCGCGAGATCACAGGGTGTCACCGGGCGCGCCTTCCCGGAACGCCATTGTGCGACCAGCCGCGGCCAGGCCGGATCCCGGTCCGTGCGGTCCTCGTGGAGACAGCCGGCGCACCCCGTCCCGCCCGGCAGTACCAAGGGGCCGACGATGCCGGTGCCCTCCACCACACCGGCGTAGAGATGAGGCGTCCCGGAGCTCATGAGCGGCGCGGCGGCGAACGGGTCCGGGGCGTGCACGCCGACCTCGTCCCGTGGGGCGAGGAGCACCAGGGAGAAGCCGGGGGCGCCGGAATCCGGCGGGGCCGAGCGGTCGCGGCGGCGGGACGGGCGGTCCGGCGCCGCCCGTCGGACGGCCTGGCGCGCGGCCTCGTCCCGCCGTTCACCGACGGACTCGACGGGCAGACCGCCCGGCGCCACGTCCCACGGCTCGACGCGGCCGACATCGCGCACGTCGACCTCGCCGACGCCCGCGCCCGACAGCAGCGAGGCCAGCAGCGCGCCGACCCGGCCCGCGCCTCTCACCTGGACGCGCAGGGAGCGCCGGGCCGCGAGGCGGCCGATCGCTCCGCCCGGTTCGGGCGAGTACAGCGAGAGCGACGCCAGATCCGGGCGCAGCCGGTCGAGGACGTCCTTCTTCTCCCGCAGGGCGTCAGCGGCCGGACCACCGCCGAGCGCGTCGTCGAGCAGCCCCGCCCTGGTCAGCCGGTCCGCCAGCGCGTCGACGTGGCCGTCCGGCAGGTCCATGCGGCGCCCCTCCTCGCGCAGGAGCGGTAGGCCACGTGCGCCGTCGAGGAGGTCGAGGAAACTGCCCGTCGCCGTGTCCATCGGCCCGAGCGTCATCGCGTGCGCCGGAGTCATCCCGAACTGCACGGTGTTGAGGTCGCGCCAGCCGCGCCTGAGCGCGGGCTTCACCAGTGGATGCATGACAGTCCCCCCGTCGACATGGATCGATATGGGCAAGTCCTGGAACTTCAGTGTTTGCCGGAGGAATCGGTCACATCCCGCCGACGACTGCCAGCATGCCCGCCGCCGCGAGCCGGTGCCGCAAGTTGTCCACAGGCAGCGGGGAGTCGTCGTACAAATCAAGCGCATGGTGGGGGATCGGCATCGAACCGTCCCGGACCCGGGACTTCCCCCATATGCAGCGGGTAACGTCGGGGCGTGCCCGCCGACCCACTGCACCGCGCCGGAAAACCACAGCGCAGCACGACGAGCCCGCCGCCGAGCGGCTCGGGGGCGAGCGCGATCGAGGTCCGCAGGAGCGCCCGGCGACGCCGGACGGTCTCCGCGTATCGCGAGGGCGATCGCACCGTAGTGCTCATCCCCGCCCGGATGTCCGAGGCGGAGGAGCAGCGCTGGGTGACCGTCATGCTCGACAAACTGGCCGCCCAGGAGAGCAAGCGGGCGCTGGGCGACGGCGACCTGGCCGAGCGCGCGCAGCAGCTGTCGGAGCAGTACTTCGGCGGGCGGGCCCGGCCCGCTTCGGTGCGCTGGGTCACCAACCAGAACACGCGCTGGGGTTCGTGCACCCCGGCTGAGGGCAGCATCCGGCTCTCGCACCGGTTGCAGGGCATGCCCGAGTACGTCATCGACTACGTGCTCTGCCATGAACTCGCTCATCTGCTGGTGCCCGGACACGGTCCGCGTTTCTGGCGGCTGCTGGAGGCGTACCCGCGGACCGAGCGGGCCCGCGGCTACCTCGAAGGTGTGGTGGCCGCCGACCGGCTGCCCCATGTGCCCGGCGCGCGCAGCGAGTGATCCCGGGGCCGCGCGCCCACGCGTGCGTGGCCCAACGCGGTTGTGTACCGGGTCTGTACCGACATCATCCGATGTCGGTGTTTGCCGTTAGCCTGGCGCGACGCACTCATATTCGGGATGGGGGACGGTCGTTACGCATGGCCAGGGAATTCCAACGCGGCCACAAGGCCAGGATCAGTGACCTCACCGCGGGCACGGATCTGTACGTAGGCGTGCAGATCTCCGCCCCCGGACTGACCTTCGACATCAGCTGCTTCGGCCTCGACGCCGACGAACGTCTCTCGGACGACCGGTACTTCGTCTTCTTCAACCAGCCGAAGTCCCCCGAGGAGTCCATCCAGTTGCTGGGTGCGCAGGCGGGCGACACGGAGTCCTTCCGGATCACGCTGGACCGGATCCCGCCGCAGATCCAGAAGCTGTCGTTCACGGCGACCATCGACGGCGCCGGGCAGATGTCCCAGATCAACCCCGGACACATCCGCATCGTGGCCGGCGGCGAGGAGGTGGCCCGGTACGCCTTCAACGGCTCGGAGTTCACCACCGAACGCGCCGTGATGCTGGGCGACTTCTACCTCAAGGACGTGTGGCGGTTCGCCGCGGTCGGCCAGGGCTTCGACGGCGGCCTGGAGGCGCTGCTGAAGAACTTCGGGGGTGAGGTGCTCGAGGAGGAGGCACCCGCGCCCGCCGCCCCGGCACCCCAGCAGCCGCAGACCTCGGCCGCTCCGGGCTTCGCCCCGCCCGCCCAGTCCGCGGCCCCGCCCGCGTTCGGCGTCCCGGCCGCCCCGGCACCGGCGCCCGCACCCGCTCCGGCCCCCGCCCCGCAGGGCTTCGCGCCGCCGCCCCCGGGAGCCACGCCGCCTCCCGCGCCCGGCCCGGCGCCCATGCCCGACGTGCACGCCGCCCCGACCGTCATCGCGCCCCTGACCCCGTCCCCGGGCGGCACGGTGCCGCCCCCGGCCCCTGCCCCCGCGCCGTACGGTCAGCCCCAACCGTCGTACGGCGGCCAGCCCGCCGCGCCCAGCGCCCCCATGCCTCCTGGCTATGGCCGGCCCACAGCCCCGCAGGCCCCGACGCCGCCCGGCTACGGGCAGCCGACCGCGCCTGCGCCTCCGGGCTATGGTCAGCAGCCGCCGTTCGGGCAGGTACCCGGCCAGCAGGCCGCCCCGTACGGGGTGCCGCAGGGCGCACCGCAAGGCGCCGGTGTGAGCGCCGCTCTCCAGAAGTTCAAGGAGACGCCCACCGGGCAGCGCTGGACGCAGCAGAACTCCAAACTGATCCGCGTCGACCTCGGCATCGGCGGCCGGCCCGTCCTCGCCCGCCAGGGCAGCATGGTGCTCTACCAGGGCAAGGTCGACTTCAGCTACAAGGGCGCGGGCTTCGCCGGCCGGATCGTGGGCAACGCGACCGGCCAGGAGATGCAGCTGATGCGCTGTAGCGGCCAGGGCCAGGTGTTCCTCGCCGAGGAGGCCACGCACCTTCACCCGGTCGAGCTTCAGGGCGACGCGATCTGCGTCTCCGCCGAGAACGTCCTCGCCTTCGACGAGAGCCTCCAGTACGAGGTGCGCCGCATCGAGGGGCACGGCATCCCCGGGGGCGCGCTGTTCACGATGCAGTTCCAGGGCACCGGCACCGTCGTCGTCAAGACGCACGGCACGCCCGTCGTCCTGCCCGTCACGCCCACCACGTTCGCCGACTGCAACGCGGTTGTCGCCTGGTCGGCGGCCTCCCAGGTGATCGTCTCCAGCCAGGTCCGCATGCGCCGCAACGCGTACCCGGGGGACACCGGCGAGAGCATCAACCTGCAGTTCCGGGGCGCGCCCGGCAACTTCATCGTCGTCCAGCCGTACGAGGTCTGAGGGAGCCCGTCATGAACCAGCCGCTCGCGGGCTACGCCCCCGCACCCGTCACCGCCCGTATGGAGAACCATGGCGACCACATGCTGAAGGTCGCCATGCAGACCGGGAACGATCTCCTGGCGCGCGTGGGCTCGATGGTCGCCTACGAGGGCTTCGTCCAGTACGAGCCCAACCCGCCGGCCGTGCGCCAGATCGCCCGCGACTGGATGACCGGCGAGGGCGCGCCCCTGATGAAGTGCTCCGGCGACGGCCTGCTCTACCTCGCCGACTACGGCGCGAACGTCGTCGTGATCAACCTCAATGGCGACGGCATCTCCGTCAACGCCACCAATCTGCTCGCCTTCGACGCCCACCTCACCTGGGGCGTCGAGCGGGTCAAGGGGCTCGCGAAGTTCGCCGGTCAGGGTCTGTGGAACACGAAGATCTCCGGGCAGGGCTGGGTCGCGCTGACCTCCCGGGGCAAGCCGATCGTCGTCGACTGCGGCGGCGGCGAGGACGAGACGTACGTCGACCCCGACGCACTCGTCGCCTGGTCCCCGAACCTCAAGGTGAAGGGCAAGCGCAGCTTCAAGGCGCAGTCACTGATCGGCCGGGGCAGCGGCGAGGCCTACCAGATGGCCTTCTCCGGCCAGGGCATCGTCGTCGTCCAGCCCAGCGAGGACAGCACCGACCGTCTCCGGGTCCGGGGCTGAGGGGGAGTCAGAAAGCCATGCAGAGCCCGCTTTTCGCCTTCAACGACCAGCAGACCCAGGAACGCTGGAGCCTGCAGAACAAGCAGATGCTGCGCATCACCCTCACGGGTCACGACGACCTCCTCGCCCGCAAGGGCACCATGGTCGCCTACCAGGGCCTCGTCGAGTTCGACGGCGAGTACCGCAGCAACAGCCAGGCACGCGCGCGTGCGTACACGGGAGAGGGCCTGGACCTCATGCGCTGCCACGGGCAGGGCACGGTCTATCTCGCCAACCTGGCCCAGTACGTACACGTGGTCGACGTGGATCAGGACGGGCTGACGGTGGACAGCAACTACGTCCTCGCCATGGACTCCTCGCTGCACCACGAGGTCATCGCCGTCGACAGCCAGTACGGCATCTCGGGGTCCGGGAAGTACCAGCTCAACATCACCGGCCGCGGCAAGGTCGCGCTGATGACCTCGGGCGCTCCGCTGATGATGCAGGTCACGCCCGACAAGTACGTCAACTGCGACGCGGACGCGATCGTGGCCTGGTCCACCGGGCTGCGGGTGCAGATGCAGGCCCAGACGCATTCCTCCGGGGTGTGGCGGCGGCGCGGTAGCACCGGTGAGGGCTGGGAGCTGAGCTTCATGGGCAGCGGTTACGCGCTCGTCCAGCCCAGCGAACTGCTGCCGCCCCAGCACGCGCAGTTCGGTCAGGGCATCGCCGCGCAGTTCGGCATGGGCCAGCACGGTGCGCGTGGGCAGAACCAGGGGAACGTCTGGAGCTGAGCGTCCAGAAAGCCGACGTAAGGGGCGCCTGCTCGGGTGCGGCGCCCCTTACCGTTCCAGGGCCTGTCCAGCTTCGTTTCAGAGTCTGTCGAGCGTCGCCTTCAGCAGGCGTACGACCGACGCGTCGGCCACGTCCGCCACCTCGTCGTAGGCGAACCAGCGCAGATCGAGCGACTCGTCGCTGATCGCGTGCTCGGCGCCCCTCGGGGCCACGGCCGCGAACTGGACGTCGAAGTGGACGTGGCACGGCGGCGGGATCGGATGCCGGTCCAGGCGCACCGGTCCGCCCGGAAGTAGCGTCAGGCCCGCGACTCCGGACTCCTCCGTGGCCTCGCGCAGGGCCGCCGCGGCGAGCGAGGTGTCCTCCGGCTCGCAGTGGCCGCCCATCTGCAGCCACATCCGCAGCTTCCTGTGCAGCGTCAGCAGCACCCGCCCGCGCTCGGGGTCGATCACCAGGGCGCTCGCCGTGATGTGCCCGGCCCCGCAGGCCTTCCACACACCGTCCGGGTGGGCCTCCAAGTGCTCCAGGTAGGCCCGGCGCAGCTCTTCCTGGCCCTCGTGAGCCTTCAGTACGAGGACCGCGTCGTCGTGCAGGCTCACTCGGTGTCGTCGTCCTTGCTGTCGTCGTCCTTCTTCAGGTTCGGCTTCTCGCCGGAGCCGCCCGCCGCCTCGCCGAGCATCTTGTCCAGCTCGGAGAAGTCGAGCTGCTCGCGGTGCACGAAGCCGTCCGGGTCGTCGAGGTCGGTGGCCGTCGGCAGCATGTCCGGGTGGGCCCACAGGGCGTCCCGGCCGTCGACACCGCGCGCGTCCGTGAGCGAGGCCCACAGTCGGGAGGCGTCACGCAGGCGGCGCGGGCGCAGCTCCAGACCGATCAGCGTCGCGAACGTCTGCTCGGCGGGGCCGCCCGTGGCACGGCGGCGGCGCAGCGTCTCGCGCAGGGCGTCGGCGGACGACAGGCGCGGCTTCGCGGCCGCGTGGACCACCGCGTCGACCCAGCCCTCGACGAGCGCCAGAGCCGTCTCCAGACGGGCCAGGGCCGCCTTCTGCTCCGGTGTGTCCTCCGGCTGGAACATGCCCTGCTGCAGAGCGTCCTGCAGCTGCTCCGGGTTCTGCGGGTCGAACTGGCCGACCACGTCCTCCAGCTTCGCCGTGTCGACCTTGATCCCGCGCGCGTACCCGTCGACCGCGCCGAACAGGTGCGAGCGCAGCCACGGCACGTGCGCGAACAGACGCTGGTGGGCGGCCTCACGCAGGGCGAGGTAGAGCCGCACCTCGTCCTTCGGCACGCCCAGGTCCTTGCCGAACGCCTCGATGTTCGCCGGCAGCAGCGCGGCCCGGCCGGCCGGGCCGAGCGGCAGGCCGATGTCGGTCGATCCGACGACCTCGCCCGCGAGCACGCCGACGGCCTGCCCGATCTGGGTGCCGAACATCGCGCCGCCCATCGAGCGCATCATGCCGATCAGCGGGCCCGCCATGGCCTGCATCTCCTCCGGCAGGACGTCGCCCATGGCCGCGCCGACGCGCTCGGCGACCGGGTCGACCAGCTCCTTCCAGGCCGGAAGCGTGGCCTCGACCCACTCCGCGCGGGACCACGCCACGGCGGAGCCGGAGCCCGACGGCAGGGACGTCGCGTCGTCCAGCCACAGGTCGGCCAGGCGGACGGCCTCCTGGACCGCGGTGCGCTCGGCGGGGCCGATGCTCGCGTCCTTGACGCCGTCCGGGGTGCCCTGGGAGACCGTCTGGCGGGCGATCTGCTTGGCCATGTCCCAGTTCACCGGGCCGCCCTCGTACGAGAGCATCTGGCCCAGTTGCTGGAACGCGGCGCCCAGGTCGGTGGGGTTCAGTGAACCGAACATGGCAGCGAGCGGATTGTCGCCGCCGGGACCGCCCGGGCCGCCGAAACCGGGCAGCCCGAATCCGAACGGGTTGGCCGGGTCCTGACCACCGCCGCTCTGCTGGTCCTTCTTCTTGCCCTCGTCGCCGTCGTCCGGCTCCTCCGGCGGAAGGCCGAATCCGAATGGGGTGTCACTCACGGGGTTCCTCGGCTGGTAAGGCCGCCGGCTCTTCCGGCGGCGCGGCTGCCCGACAACACCACCCAGCGTAGACACCAGAACCCGATCGGGCCTCGGTGCTTCGCCGACTCTTGGCCTGCGGCAGGATGGATGCCACCTGGTACGTACGCGTCACCCGCGCCCGTACTGAAGACAACCGCTGGAGACGCCCGGTGAGTTCCCCAGATCCGCAGGTTCGCGCAGCGCGAAACCAGTCAACCACTCCCGCCGCCCGCGGGCCCGTCGTCGCGGTCACCGGCGCCGCGACCGGGATCGGCGCGCTGCTCACCGAACGGCTGGCGGCTTCCGAGGAGATCAAGCAGGTCGTCGCCATCGACGAGCGGCGCGGGGAGTGCGCGGCGGCCCAGTGGCACATCCTCGACGTGCGGGACCCGGCGATCGCCGACAAGCTGCGGGGCGCGGACGTGGTCGTGCATCTCGCGCTCGACCTGGACCTGGAGACCGACCCGGCGGCGCGTACGGCGTACAACGTACGGGGGACGCAGACCGTGCTGACCGCCGCCGCGGCGGCCGGGGTGCACCGGGTGGTGCTGTGCACGTCCGCGATGGTCTACGGAGCGCTGCCGGACAACGAACTGCCACTTTCGGAGGACGCGGAGCTGCGGGCCACGGCCGAGGCCACGGGCGTGGGGGACCTGCTGGAGATCGAGCGGCTGGCCCGGCGGGCGCCGCGAGCGCATCCCGGGCTCAACGTCACGGTGGTCCGTCCCGCGGTGCTCGTCGGGGGTACCGACACCGCGCTGACCAGGTATTTCGAGTCACCCCGGCTGCTGGTCGTGGCCGGGTCGCGGCCCGCCTGGCAGTTCTGCCACGTCGAGGATCTGTGCGGCGCGCTGGAGTACGCCGTACTGGAGAAGGTCGACGGGGAACTCGCCGTCGGCTGCGACGGGTGGCTCGAGCAGGAGGAGGTCGAGGAGCTCAGCGGGATCCGGCGCATGGAACTGCCGTCGGCGGTCGCGCTGGGTGCGGCGGCGCGGCTGCACCGGATCGGGCTCACGCCGTCTCCGGCGGGCGACCTGGCGTACACGATGTACCCCTGGGTGGTCAGCGGGAGCCGGCTGCACGACGCCGGGTGGCGGCCGCAGTGGACCAACGAGGAGGTGCTCGCGGAGCTGCTGGAGGAGGTGTCCGGCCGGCACACGGTCGCCGGGCGGCGGCTGGGCCGCAAGGATGCGACGGCGGCGGGGGCCGCGGGGGCGACGGTCGCTCTGCTGGGGGCGGCGGCGGTGGTGCGGCGGGCTCGGAAGGCCCGACGCGGCATCTGATGCCGGCCGGTGTCGGGTGGCATCCTGCGTTGTCGGTTGTAGGAGACTCCGAACGCTCGCACGCGCGGGACTGGTGAAAGCCGTATTCCGGTGTGCGAGTGCGGTGCGGCACGATGGGGGTATGGCACCCACGAATGACCACCCCGGTGAGCAGGCCGCTCAGGAGCCCGTCAAGCTGATCGCCGTTCAGGAGACCGCGCTCTCCGTCGACGAGGTGTTCAAGGCCGTCGGTGACGACGCGGCGGGCGGCGTCGCGCTGTTCGTGGGGACCGTGCGGAACCACGACTCGGGTGCCGATGTCGACCGGCTCGGCTACTCGTGCCACCCCAGTGCCGAGGCCGAGATGCGTCGGATCGCCGAGAAGGTCGTCGCGGAGTACCCGGTGCGGGCGCTCGCCGCCGTCCACCGGGTGGGGGATCTGCGGATCGGGGATCTCGCCGTCGTGGTCGCGGTGTCGTGTCCGCACCGCGCGGAGGCCTTCGACGCCTGCCGGAAGCTGATCGACGACATCAAGCACGAAGTGCCCATCTGGAAGCACCAGAAGTTCTCCGACGGCACCGATGAATGGGTCGGCGCGTAGCGCTGTCGTTGGGGGGTGGTGGTCGGGTGGCGGGAGGGCGGGTCGGCGCGTAGCGCTGTCGTTGGGGGGTGGTGGTCGGGTGGCGGGAGGGCGGGTCGGCGCCTGCCGAATCCGTCCAGGTTCCCTGCCGTCGTCCGTCCGGTTGCCTTCCGGCATCCCTTCGGGTCATTCCGCTTGCGTAACCGCACCCCTGCCGTGAGCGTTGTCAGTGCGACTGGTTAATCTGCTGATCATTCGGTTGCGGACGCTCATGGGGTTGGGAGGTCGGCATGGCGGCGCTCGCCTGGTTGCTGATTCCGCTTATGGCCGCGATAGGCGCTGGCCTGTGGGGCAGTTGGGCCAACAGGACCCGCAAGGTACGGAGTGACGGTCCCGAGCTGGACGGCTATGCCCGGTTCCGCGAGGCGATGGAGAGGCCTCACACCCGCACCTGACTCAGAGGACAGGGGTGCCCTGACGGTGTGCTGACAGACCCGTCCCGTACTGTCGAGGCATGCCACGCCGCACCGCGACGATGCTCGCCTCCACCCTGATGCTGATCGCGCTCCTGTGCGTGGGAGTGCTCTCCCCCGTGCCGTACGCGGAGATGTCCCCGGGGCCGACGGTGAACACCCTCGGTGAGCACGGGGGCGAGCCGGTGCTGCAGATCTCCGGGCGTAAGACGTACCCGACGTCCGGGCACCTCAACATGACGACCGTCCGCGTCACCAGTGCCGACTACCGGATGAACCTGGTCGAGGCCGTGTACGGATGGCTCGCGCACGACAGCAAGGTCGTGCCGCACGACACGCTCTATCCGGACGGCAAGACGGAGGAGCAGTCCACGCAGGAGAACGCCGAGGAGTTCAGTCAGTCGCAGGAGAGCGCCAAGGTCGCCGCGCTGAAGGAACTGCACGTCCCGGTGAAGTCCTGGGTGATCGTCTCCACAGTGATCAAGGGCTCCCCGGCCCAGGGCAGGCTGCACGCCGGTGACGTGATCAAGGCCGTGGACGGCAGGGCGGTGAAGCAGCCCTCCGATGTCGCCAAGCTGGTGACCGGGCACAAGCCCGGTCAGGACGTCGTGTTCACCATCGTCCCGGCCAAGGAGCAGGCCGCCGCCGAGAAGGAGAACCGGACGGCGACGAAGACCCAGGACGTGACGATCACCACCGCGACCTCCGAGGACAGCGGGGCCAAACGCGCGATCGTCGGGATCTCCGCCGGGACCGACCACACCTTCCCGTTCACCATCGACATCAAGCTCGCCGACGTCGGCGGCCCCAGCGCCGGCCTCATGTTCGCGCTCGGCATCTACGACAAGCTCACCCCGGGCAGCCTCACCGGCGGCAAGTTCGTCGCCGGCACGGGCACGATCGACGACGGCGGCGCCGTCGGCCCGATCGGCGGCGTCGAGATGAAGACCGCCGGCGCGCGCAGCAAGGGCGCCCAGTACTTCCTGACGCCCGCCGACAACTGCGCGGCCGCCGCCAAGGACACCCCGGCCGGGCTCACCCTCGTCAAGGTCAAGACGATCGGCGACGCCCTTGGCGCCCTCAAGGACATCCGCGACGGCGACACCGCGGCCCTGCCGAAGTGCACCACCAAGGGCTGATCGCGCGCTCGGCATGGCTGGGGGCGCCCATCGGAGGGCGCCCCCATCGCCGTACACCGTGACCGAAGACCGGTGGGCGTCAGTCCTCGAACGTCGCCGTGAGCGCCTCCGCGAGGCCCGGCACCAGGTCGGGGCCCGTGAGGACCTCCGTCGGGGTGTCCTTCTCGCGCAGGCGCAGGGCCGATTCGCGGGTGCCGTCGCGCAGCACCGCCACGGTCATCCGGACTTCCTGACGCTCGGGGTGGCTCGCCACCCACTTCGCCAGGCCGGCCTCGTCCAGCCCGTCCGGGACCTGGGCCTCGGCGGACGGCGGCAGCATCAGGCGCTCCACCGTGAGCGCGCAGCCGGTCACCGCGTCGGGCCAGGCGATGGTGCCCAGGAACTCGTCGAGCGGCTTGTCCGCTGGAATCTCGTCCTGCTCGATCGGGGTGAGGCCGGTGGTCTCCGGCTCGTCCTGCAGGCCGAGCTGGGCCGCGAGCGCGGGTTCCTGGGACCGCAGCCGTGCGGTGTCGACGAGGGCGAAGAGGCGGGCGGGCTGGTCCCAGCCGAGGCCGGAGGCGTACTCGTCGATCTCGAGTACGGCCCGGGTGAGCGGGCTCGCTGCCATGGGAGTGTTGGACATGGTCACAATCCTGCCTCGTTCACAGCCGGAATCGGGAACCGAGTAAACGGTGAGTAAGTTGCATAGGTGTGGGCCCAGGATCACGGGCGCACCGTACGGTCCGCGGACACGGGGGCCTGACGCAACGACAGCGAACCAACAGCGAACTTCGAGGTGCGCACCTTGGCTTTCCAGATGCCGGACCGCGGCGGAGGCCCGACGGGGCCACGGATCAGAGCGGGCCGCCCGTCCCGGCGTGTCCGGACCCTGCTCATGACACTGGGCGTCCTTGCCGTCCTCGGCATGGCGTTCACCATGTTCGCGGGCTTCTGGACGAACTGGCTCTGGTACCGGTCGGTGCACTACTCGTCGGTGTTCACCACCACGCTGTGGACCAAGATCGGACTGTTCTTCGTCTTCGGCCTGCTCATGGCGGCCGCCGTCGGCTTCAACATCTGGATCGCGCACCGGCTGCGGCCGCCGCTGAGCGCCATGTCCATGGAGCAGCAGAGCCTCGACCGTTACCGGATGGGCATCGCGCCGTACAAGAAGTGGCTGCTGTTCGGCATCACCGCCCTGGTCGGTCTGATCGCCGGGGCGTCCGCGTCTAGCCAGTGGCGGACCTGGCTGATGTGGGTCAACGGTGTGCCCTTCCACCAGAAGGACCCCCAGTTCCACCTCGACGTCTCCTTCTACGCCTTCGAGCTGCCCTGGTACCGTTTCCTGCTCGGCTTCGGCTTCGCCGCCGCGATCCTGTCCGTGATCGCCGCCGCGCTCACGCACTACCTGTACGGCGGGCTGCGCGTCACCAGTCCGGGCGCGCGCGCCACGGCCGCCGCCACCGGGCATCTGTCGGTGCTCATCGGCATCTTCGTAGCCCTCAAGGCGGTCGCCTACTGGCTCGACCGGTACGGACTGGCCGTCAAGTCCAGCGACTTCAAGGCGACCGGCAACTGGACGGGCCTGCGCTACGTCGACGCCAACGCCTATCTGCCCGCCAAGACGATCCTGTTCTGCATCGCGGTCATCTGCGCGCTGCTGTTCTTCGCCACCCTGTGGCGACGCACCTGGCAGCTGCCCGTCATCGGCTTCGGCCTGATGGTCCTCTCGGCGATCCTCATCGGCGGCCTGTACCCGGCGATCGTCCAGAAGTTCCAGGTCCAGCCCAACGAGCAGGCCAAGGAAGCGCCGTACGTCGCGAAGAACATCAAGGCCACGCGCGAGGCGTACGGCATCGCCGACGCCAAGGTGTCCGAGTACGACGGCAAGAGCGCCACCGCGGACAAGCCGCAGCTGCGTGACGACGTCGACAAGGCGGCGAGCATCCGCATCCTGGACCCGAACATCCTCTCGCCGACGTTCCAGCAGCTCCAGCAGATGAAGAGCTACTACTCGTTCCCGACCAACCTGGACGTGGACCGGTACACGAAGGACGGCAAGGTCCAGGACACGGTCATCGGTCTGCGCGAGCTGAACCTCGACGGCATCCCGAAGAAGAACTGGATCAACGACCACTTCCGCTACACCCACGGCTACGGTGTGGTCGCGGCCAAGGGCACCGAGGCCGACGCCAAGAACGGCACGCCCGTCTTCACCGAGTCCGACCTGCCGTCCAAGGGCGACCTGGGGACGTACCAGCAGGAGATCTACTACGGCGAGAAGACCACCGCGTACTCGATCGTCGGCGGTCCCCAGAAGGAGATCGACTACTCCGACGACAGCAGTGAGAAGACGACCAGCTACAAGGGCGATAGCGGCGTCAGCCTCGCCAGCCCGATCAACCGGGCGGCGTACGCGGTGGCGTTCAACGAGCCGCAGATCTTCTACTCCGGTGCCATCGGCGAGGGTTCGCGGATCCTGTACAACCGCACGCCGAAGGACCGCGTCGAGGCCGTCGCCCCCTGGCTGACCATTGACGGGGACGCATATCCGGCGGTCGTGGACGGCCGTATACAGTGGATCGTCGACGCCTACACGACGTCGAACGGCTACCCGTACTCCTCGCGTACGACCCTGGGTGACACGACGGCCGACTCGCTGACCGCGGCCAACAACTCCCGTGCGGTCGTGGCCCAGCAGAACCAGGTCAACTACATCCGCAACTCGGTGAAGGCGACCGTCGACGCGTACACCGGCGATGTCAAGCTCTACCAGTGGGACACCGAGGACCCGGTCCTGAAGACCTGGATGAAGGCGTTCCCGGGCACGGTGGAGCCGAAGAGCGACATCTCGGCCGACCTGATGTCCCATCTCCGCTACCCGCAGGACCTGTACAAGGTCCAGCGCGAGCTGCTCACCCGCTACCACGTCACGGACGCGCAGACCTTCCTGACCGGCAGCGAGGTGTGGCAGGTGCCCGATGACCCGACCAACAAGTCGGGCAACGCGGTGCCGCCTTACTACCTGAGCATGAAGATGCCCGGGCAGCAGGGGCAGGCGTTCTCTTTGACGACGACCTTCACGCCCAACGGGCGCGACAACCTGAGTGCGTTCATGGCCGTCGACTCCGAGGCGGGGACGAGTGACTACGGTCAGATCAGAATCCTGAAACTGCCGACGAGCAGAACCGTCGACGGTCCGAAACAGGTGCAGAGCCAGTTCAACTCCAACTCGCAGCAGAACATCGCCGAGTTCGTCCGGCTCATCAGAGGCGGTGACTCGGAGATCGAGTACGGCAACCTGCTGACCGTCCCGCTCGACGGGGGACTGCTCTACGCGGAGCCCGTCTACGTCCGCGGTGGTGGGCTCAAGTACCCCTTGCTGCGCAAGGTGTTGGTGACCTACGGCGGCACCACCGCGTTCGAGAACACCCTCGGCGAGGCGCTCGACAAGGTCTTCGGCACGGCGGGCGAGACCAGCACGCCACCGGACACCGGGAGCACCAACCCGCCGACGTCCAGTAATCCCACGGTCCAACAGGCGCTGGAGGACGCCCAGAAGGCCTTCGACGACGGCCAGGCGGCCCTGAAGAAGCCCGACTGGGTGGCGTACGACAAGGCGCAGAAGGCCCTCGAGTCGGCGCTGAAGCGGGCCGAGGAGGCGCAGACCGAGGCGGACAAGGCGGCCGGCGGCAAGAACGGCGGCGCCAAGCCTGGCAGCAGTCCGAGTCCCACCAGCAGTCCTGGTCCGAGCGGCAGTCCGAGCGGCAGTCCGAGCGGTGGGAGCGGTTGATCCACTGCCGTTGATCAAGACCACTCCGTGCCGTGGTACGGTTGCCGGACAACGGCGCGGGGTGGAGCAGCTCGGTAGCTCGCTGGGCTCATAACCCAGAGGTCGCAGGTTCAAATCCTGTCCCCGCTACTGAAGTCGAAGGCCCGGATCCTCCAAGGATCCGGGCCTTCGTGGTGTGCGGACGGGCGACGAACGGATGTACCGGTGTGCGGGCCGCCGTGCCGCCGTGGGGAGTTGGGAGATGTGTGTTTGACTTGTCGTTCTGTGGGCATGTCGACAAAACGCTGAAGTGACCTCCCGGGCTGCGGTATACCGGGTGTACCGAGGTTGCAGGTGGTGCGACGATGGACGTTATGGGGGACAAGGCAACTCTGTTGGAGACAGGGCGTTTTGCGCAGCCTTCCGGCTTTGCGCCGTCTTCCGGTTCTGTGCAGGCTGCTGCCGTTGTGCAGGCGGCTGCCGCTTTGGCGCAGTCGTCCGACCGCGACGAGACCGGGGAGGCCGCCGAGGAGGCGCGCCGACGGCTCGCCGCCGAGGCCGGTGACGTCGAGGCGATGAGCGTCCTCGGGGCCATGCTGCTGCGCCGCGGTGATCTCGACGGAGCCGAGCCCCAGTTGCGCGCCGCCACCGTCGCCGGTGACCGTGCCGCCGCCAACAACCTCGGGGTCCTTCTGCATCAGCGCGGCTACCCCGACGAGGCCGCCGGCTGGTGGCGCATCGCCGCCGTCGCCGGGTCCGCGGCCGCCGCGCACGCGCTGGGCCGGCACCACCGGGAGCGCGGGGACGAACCCGCGGCCGAGTACTGGCTGCGCCAGTCCGCCGAGCAGGGTCATGTGCTGGGCGCGTACGCGCTCGCCGACCTGCTCGAACACCGCGGGGACGGCGGCGCCGAGCAGTGGATGCGGGCCGCCGCCGAGCGCGGGCACCGGGAGGCGGCGTACCGGCTGGCGCGCGCTCTTGATCGCGCGGCGGGGTCCGAGGGGGACGCCGGGTCCGACAACGGTGTCGGGGCGGGCGCTGCCGCGGACGCCGAGCAGTGGTACCGGCAGGCCGCCGCGCGCGGGCACCGGCGGGCCGCGCTGCAGCTCGGGGCGATCCTGGAGAAGCGCGGGGACCTCAAGGAGGCCGGGCGCTGGTATCTGACCTCCGCCAAGGACGGTGAGGCGCGGGCCGCCTGCGCGCTGGGGTTTCTGCTGCGGGACGCCGGGGACACCGAGAGCGCGGCCGTGTGGTGGCTGCGGGCCGCGCAGGAGGGCGACGGCAACGCGGCGAACGCACTGGGTGCGCTGCACGCCGAGCGCGGTGAGACGCAGACCGCCGAGCGGTGGTACCGGGCGGCGATGGACGCCGGGGACGACAACGGGGCGTACAACCTCGGGCTGCTCTGTGCCGAGCAGGGGCGGACCGGGCAGGCCGAGCAGTGGTACCGGCGGGCGGCGTACGCCGGGCACCGGGAGGCCGCGAATGCGCTGGCGGTGCTGCTGCTGCAGGGCGGAGACGCGGCCGGGGCGGAGCCGTGGTTCTCCAAGGCGGCGGAGGCGGGGAGCGTGGACGCCGCGTTCAACCTGGGGATCCTGTACTCCGGGCGGGGCGAGGACGGCGTCGCGCTGCGGTGCTACGAGCGGGCCGCTGCCGCCGGGCACACCGAGGCTGCGCTGCAGGTCGGCATGGCGCGGCTGCGGGAGGGGGACGAGCGGGACGCGGAGCGGCATCTGCGGTGCGCGGCGGGGGCGGGGAGCGCGGAGGCGGCCTTCCGGCTGGCCGCGCTGCTCGACGCGCGGCGGCCCGCGGTGTCCGAGCACGGGCTGGGGGAGTCCGTGCACGAGAAGACCGAGTGCGAGGAGTGGTACGAGCGGGCGGCCTCGCAGGGGCATCGGCGGGCGCAGGTGCGGGTCGGGATGCTTGCGGCGGCGCGCGGCGACGTCGTGGAAGCGGCGCGGTGGTACCGGGAGGCGGCGGAGGCCGGGTCGCGGAACGGGGCGTTCAATCTGGGGTTGCTGCTGGCCCGGGAGGGGAGCGAGCCGGAGGCGGCGGTGTGGTGGACGCGGGCCGCTGACGCGGGGCACGGTCGGGCGGCGCTTCGGCTGGCCCTCGTCTACGCGCGTCGTGGGGAGCTTGCGGAGGGGCAGCGGTGGGCGGAGAGGGCGGTGAACCTGGGGCCGGCGGAGGTTTCCGAGCGGGCGGAGCGGTTGCGGGATGCGTTGCGGTCGGAGTTGTCGGCGTGAGGTATTCGGCGGGTCCTTGCCCGCCCGCCCGGCTCGGGGGGTGAAAAGGTCCCCTCGCCCTGGAGCTTCGCCCCGGACCCCGGCGGGGACTCCGTCCCCTGTGCCCCCGGCGGGGCTTCGCCCAGGCTCCGTTCGTCCACCCGCCGCCCGAGTCCGTGGGCTGGAAGGTTGCCCTGTCCCCGGCAGAGCCTCCCGATATCGATTTGCTTCGGTCCGCGTCCTTCACGTAATGTTCAGTTCACCGACGCGGGGTGGAGCAGCTCGGTAGCTCGCTGGGCTCATAACCCAGAGGTCGCAGGTTCAAATCCTGTCCCCGCTACTGATGGCCAGGGGCCGGAATCCAGGAATGGATTCCGGCCCCTGGCGTTTCGCGTTCGTGCAGGTCGCTTACGGCGCTACGGGGCGTGGCCCACCGCCTCCTCGTACAGGGCCCGGTTCACCGTTCTTGATTCGGGGAGCGGTGTGCCCTTTGTCACGCCCTGTGCCTCGTACGCCGACTGCAGGCGCATCGTCGTACCCGCTCTGATCTCCCAGTCCATGCGGAGCGACGGTGTCGACTCGAGAACCCTTTTGTCCGTCTTCAGCAGTTTTGCCAGGTACGTGGTGAAACCCTCGTTCCTCTTGTAGTCCCCGGAGAAGTACGTGTTCACGGTGCGGATGTACGCCCGCAGCAGCGCCACCCCCGCGTCCACGTCGTCCTGGAGCAGCGTGCGGCCGTACAGCATGCCGCCCAGGGGTTCGCCCAGGGGCTGGCCGCCCAGGAAGGCATAGCCTGGCGTGCCGGCCACCTTGCGCCACACCGGGTCGAGCAGCCACGCCGAGTCCACGCCGCCGTTCTGCAGCGCCGTGAGGACGTCGGCCGAGCCCAGTTGCTGGTAGCGGATCTTGTCCAGGCCGCCGCCGTGCCGGGCCAGCGTCCGTTGCACGGGGTACGCGATCACCGAGCCCTTGCCGATCATCGTGCCCAGCGTGCGGTTCGCCAGCCGTGCCTGTGACGCCGTTTCTCCGTCCTTCAGCTTCACCCAAAGGCCGCTCTTCGACTTCGGGTCGGGGGAGAAGTTGCCCGCCACCCACTTGATGTCGAAGCCGCCCCGGATGCCGTTCATCACCGCCGCTTCGGGTGCTGCCCAGAGCGCGTCCATGTCGCCCTTCGCCAGCAGCGGGAGTGCGTCGGGGGTGGGCAGGACGCGGAGCGTGACGTCCAGGCCCTCCGCCTTGAACTCGCCTTTGTCGAGGGCCACTTCGAGCGGTGCCACGTACTCCGCGCTCAGGGTTCCCGTGGCGATCGTGATCTTCCGCCGTTGGCTCAGCGGTTGTGCCACGGGTGCCCGTGGCTCGCAGCGGGCCGGCGTGCGCGTGGGGGAGAGGTCGGCGGGGTCCGTCCAGGACGACGTGCTGCAGCCCTCCATCGGCCGGATCGTGCGGTTGCCCGGGCCCGTCTTCGGGGCCGTGTTCCCGGCGTACGGGGAGGAGCAGCCCGCCGTCACCAGCAGCGCGGTCAGTGCGAGAAGTGCTCCGAGCCCGTAGGCGTGTCTTCTGCGGCGCGTCGTGACTGGCCTCGTCCCCTGTCCCTCGGTGCCCACGGAGTGAGCAGGCGTCCCGCTGTCCGTACGAGTTCGGAGAAAACCACGCCCAGGACCGCCACGCAGACGATTCCCACGAACATCACGTCGTTCTCGAACAGCGCGCGTGAGTCGAAGATGAGATGGCCGAGGCCGTTCGACGCCGCTATCTGTTCCGACGCGACGATGACCAGGACCGCCACCCCTGCCGCGATCCGAGCGCCCACCAGCACGGAGGGAAGGGACGCAGGCAGCAGGACGTGGCGGAACATCTGCCAGGGCGAAGCCGAAGACCCGGCCCGCGTCGCGGTGCCCGGAGGGGACTGCGATCACCGGCGCCATCGTGGAGATCCACACGAAGAAGAAGACGGTGGCCGCGACCAGGGCCACCTGCGGACCCTCGCCGAGGCCGAACATGTTCAGGAACACCGGCAGCAGCGCCAGCTTGGGGACGACGTACGGGGCGTCGAGGAGGGGTTCGAGGGCCGCGCGTACCAGGGGCGGTGAGCCCATGAGGAGGCCGAGGACGTAGCCCGCCGCCGTGCCGATCGCGTAACCCGCGAGCACACGGCGCAGTGTTGCCCACACGTCCGGCCACAGGTCGCCCGCGGCCGCCCGGTCCCAGCCGTCGGCGAGGATCGTGGACGGTGCCGGGTAGACGCGGTCGTCGATCCAGGCCCGGCTCGCGGCCAGTTGCCACAGGAGGAGCAGGGCGAACGGGACGGCCGCCGCCAGGGTCAGTTCCAGGGCACGGCGCCGGCGGTGGGTGCGGGCCGGGTGCAGTTCGTCCGGGCCCGGGGCGCGGACCAGGACCGACTCCCGTTCGGGGTGTGTGGTCGTCGTCATGCCGGTGTCGCCTCCTCCCGCAGCAGGTCCCAGAGTTCGCTCCTGAGTGCGGTGAATTCCGGGGTGGAGCGGATGTCGCCGGTGCGTGGGCGCGGGAACGGCGGGCGGTGCTCGGCGATGATCCGGCCGGGGCGGGCCGACATCACCAGGACACGATCGCCCAGGACCAACGCCTCTTCCAGGCTGTGCGTGATGAAGAGGGTTGTCGTGCTGGTGGTCTGGGCCAGTTCGAGCAGCTCGTCCTGGAGGATCGTGCGGAGTTGGGCGTCGAGAGCGGCGAAGAGTTCGTCCATGAGGAGGAGTTCGGGTTCCACGGTCAGCGCGCGAGCGATCGCCACCCGCTGGCGCATACCTCCCGAGAGCGTCGCCGGGTACGCGTGCGCGAAGTCGGCGAGGCCCGTGCGGGCCAGCCAGGCGTCGGCGCGGGCGTTCGCCTCGCGGCGCGGGACGCGCAGGATGTCGAGGCCGAAGCGGACGTTCGCGCGAACCGTCTTCCAGTCGTAGATGCCGTAGTCCTGGAAGATCATCGCGGCCGGTCGCGGGCTCGACGTACGGATCTCCAGCGTGCCCGTGCTCGGGCGCAGCAGGCCCGCCGCGATGCGCAGCAGTGTGGACTTGCCGCAGCCCGAGGGGCCGACGAGACAGACGGACTCGCCGGTGGCGACGGTGAGATCGAGCGGACCGAGGGCCTCGACCGGGTGGGGCGCGCGGCCGAAGGTGCGGGTCAGGTTCTGGGCGTGGAGTTTTGGATACGGCTCTCCCACGGGGGCTCCTCGCGCGGTGCGGTACGGGCTGGTGGGTGCCGTTGACCATATGATGGCCCGTCAGAAACGGGAACCCCGTGTGCGTGAAGCGCCGGCCCGCCGTTTCGGGCAGCGCGAAGCCCCGGTGCCGTTCCGGCGCCGGGGCTTCGGGGCGTGGTGGGTTACGCGCTCGCGCAGTTCGGGCACAGGCCGCGGTACGTCACCTCGACGTCCGAGACCGTGAAGCCGAAGCGCTCCGAGTCGGGGAGGTCGGCGAGCGGGTTGCCCGTCGGGTGGACGTCGCGGATCGAGCCGCAGCGGGCGCAGACCAGGTGGTGGTGCGGCCGGTGCGCGTTCGGGTCGTACCGCTTGGCGCGCTTGTCGGTGGCGACCTCGAGGACCTCGCCGAGGGACACCAGCTCGCCCAGGGTGTTGTAGACCGTCGCCCGGGAGATCTCGGGCAGCTTGGCGACGGCCCGCGCATGGACCTCGTCGGCCGTCAGGTGGACGTGTTCGCCGTCGAGGACCTCGGCCACTACGCGCCGCTGCGCGGTCATCCGCCATCCGCGTCCGCGCAGCCGTTCCAGAAGGTCACTCATAGTCCAGATGCTAACAGCAGAGGGACCATTTTCCGAACAGGTGTGACTTTGGAGCCAAGATTGACTTGTACTGTGTCTAATGTAGGATCGAGTTTCGCTTAGCCGAGCGACAGGATTGACAGAAGTGACGCAGGAGGCGCACGTGACGCAGGGACCGCTCACCACAGAGGCCGGTGCTCCGGTCGCGGACAACCAGAACAGCGAGACCGCGGGCGTCGGCGGGCCTGTTCTCGTACAGGACCAGCTGCTGCTCGAGAAGCTGGCCCACTTCAACCGCGAACGCATCCCGGAGCGCGTCGTACACGCCCGCGGCGCAGGCGCCTACGGAACCTTCACGGTCACCGCGGACGTCACGCCGTACACGCGCGCCGCGTTCCTCTCCGAGGTCGGCAAGCAGACGGAGACGTTCCTGCGCTTCTCGACCGTGGCCGGGAACCTGGGTGCCGCGGACGCCGTCCGGGACCCGCGCGGCTTCGCGCTGAAGTTCTACACCGAGGAGGGCAACTACGACCTCGTCGGCAACAACACCCCGGTGTTCTTCATCAAGGACGCCATCAAGTTCCCCGACTTCATCCACACGCAGAAGCGCGACCCGTACACGGGCAGCCAGGAAGCCGACAACGTGTGGGACTTCTGGGGGCTCTCGCCCGAGTCCACGCACCAGGTGACGTGGCTGTTCGGCGACCGCGGCATCCCGGCGTCGTACCGCCACATGAACGGCTACGGCTCCCACACCTACCAGTGGAACAACGAGGCCGGCGAGGTCTTCTGGGTCAAGTACCACTTCAAGACCGACCAGGGCATCAAGAACCTCACTGCGGACGAGGCCGGCCGGCTCGCCGGTGAGGACCCGGACAGCCACCAGCGCGATCTGCGCGAGGCCATCGAGCGCGGCGAGTTCCCGACCTGGACCGTGCAGGTGCAGATCATGCCGGCGGCGGACGCTGCGGCGTACCGCTTCAACCCGTTCGACCTCACCAAGGTGTGGCCGCACGCGGACTACCCGCCGATCGAGATCGGCAAGCTCGAGCTCAACCGCAACCCGGAGAACATCTTCGCTGAGGTCGAGCAGAGCATCTTCAGCCCCGCGCACTTCGTGCCGGGCATCGGGCCCTCGCCCGACAAGATGCTCCAGGGCCGCCTCTTCGCGTACGGCGACGCGCACCGCTACCGCGTCGGCATCAACGCCGACCACCTGCCGGTGAACCGTCCGCACGCCACCGAGGCGCGCACCCACTCCCGTGACGGCTACCTGTACGACGGCCGCCACAAGGGTGCGAAGAACTACGAGCCCAACAGCTTCGGCGGGCCCGCGCAGACGGACCGGCCGCTGTGGCAGCCCGCCGCGGTGACCGGCGCGACCGGCGAGCACGCCGCCGTCGCGCACGCCGAGGACGACGACTTCGTGCAGGCCGGCAACCTCTACCGGCTGATGTCCGAGGACGAGCAGGCGCGCCTCGTCGAGAACCTGGCAGGTTTCATCGCCAAGGTCTCGCGCGACGAGATCGCCGAGCGCGCGATCGCCAACTTCCGTGCGGCGGACGCTGACTTCGGCAAGCGGCTGGAGGCCGCGGTCCAGGCCCTGCGCGGCTGACACTTCAGCACTGGACCGCTTGTCGTGGCGGATGGGCCGGGTTCCTCACGGGGCCCGGCCCATCGGCGTCCTCAGGCCGGCACCTGCTGACGTGCCGGGGCCCAGCAGCGGATGATGTCGCGGACCGAGACGATGCCGACGGGCTCGCCGCGGTCCAGCACGATCAGGTGCCGGAAGCCGCCGTGCGCCATCGCGCGGGCCGCCTCCTCCAGGGTCCAGGTCGGGGCGGCGAACACCACGTCGTTGGTGGTGTGGGCCTGCGCGCGCTCCGTGTCGGGATCCTGGCCGAGGCCAACGGAGTTGAGGATGTCGCGCTCGGTCAGAATGCCGATGCCGCCGGCGTCGGGGTCGAGGACGACGGCGGCGCCCACGTGGCGGGCGGACATCAGGGCGGCAGCTTGGCGGAGGGTGTGTGCGGGGCCGATGGTGAGGACCACCGTGCTCATGGCGTCACGGACGAGCATGGTCGGGAGCCACCTCCTACGGGATTCCCGAACTAGTTCAGGAATTCACAAGTTCACAAGTGAGGGTCCTCTCAGGGTTGCAGGTAAAGCAGGGGTCAACAAGGGGGCGCGTGACGCCGGCTGAGGGCGTGTGCGAGGGCCGGTTCCGGTCAGGGGTGCGACTCGTACGTCCATCGGCCCGGGCCCGCGCCGCGCCAGTCGATGAGCGGCGAGTCCGCCACGTCCTCCGGCTCGACCTCCAACCCGGCCCGGCGCAGGAACTCCACCAGGTCACCGACGTTGTGTGCCAGGCCCAGGACTTCGCCGTTCACCCGGATCCGCCGGCCGCCCGTCGGGGACGGCGGCTGGACGATGATGGGACGACTATCGCTCACACGTTCGATAATACTCGGGTGCGGGTAGCCGCGGGTGCTTGAGCCGGTGGCTGTCGTTCCGTCTACGCTGGGCAGTCCATACCGGATAAAAAGGGCGAAACCCCCGGAAAAGGACTGGCATGGATCTCCAGCTCAAGGACAGCGTCACCCTCGTCACCGGAGCGAGCAAGGGCATCGGCCTCGCCCTCGCCGAAGCGTTCGCCCGAGAGGGCGCCCACGTCGTCGCCGGCAGCCGGAGCAGCACGCCCGAACTCGAAGAGCTCCAGGAGAGCTACGGCGTCACCGCGGTCCCGGTCGATCTGTCCACCGACGACGGACCGGACACCCTGGTCCGGCGCGCGGTGGACCAGTACGGCAGGCTCGACATCCTGATCAACACGCTGGGGGCCGCGAAACCCCGTTCGGGCTTCCTGGACATCGACGACGCCGAGTGGCAGCGGATCTTCAACATGACCCTGTTCAGCGCGGTCCGGGCCAGCCGCGCGGCGCTTCCGCACCTGGTGGACTCGGAGGGCAGCTCGATCATCAACATCAGCTCCATCAACGCGCGTCTGCCCTTCCCCATGGTCGTGGACTACTCCGCGGCCAAGGCCGGGCTGAGCAGCCTGACCAAGTCGCTGTCCGAGGAGTTCGCACCGCGAGGTGTCCGGGTCAACGCGATCGCCCCGGGGCCGGTGCGTACGCCCTTCTGGACCGCGCCGGGTGGCTTCGCCGAGATGACGGCGGCTCAGGCGGGTACCACCGTGCAGGAGGCCATCGACGTCGTGGTGCCGCAGCACATGGGTATCTCCACGGGACGCGTCACCGAACCGCATGAGGTCGCCGACCTGGCTCTTTTCCTCGCCTCCCCGCTCGCCGCGAACATCACGGGAGCGGAGTTCACGATCGACGGCGGCCAGGTCAAGACGTTGTGATCAGCAGCGCCGCCTGATCAGCAGCGCTGGTTGAGGTAGCCCAGCAGCTCGTCGTGGAGCGGCCCGTTGGAGGCCGCCGCGTTGCCGCTGTGCGGGCCCGGGCGGCCGTCGAGGCCCGTGAAGGTGCCGCCGGCCTCTGTGACGATGATCGCGTTGGCGGCCATGTCCCACAGGGACAGCTCGGGCTCAGCGCACAGGTCCACCGAGCCTTCGGCGACCATCATGTACGGCCAGAAGTCGCCGTACGCGCGCGTGCGCCAGACCTCGCGGGTCAGGTCGAGGAAGCCGTTCAGCCGGCCCTGCTCCTCCCAGCCGGACAGCGAGGAGTAGGCGAACGACGCGTCCGCCAGCCGGGAGACGCTGGAGACGTGGAGACGGCTCGCGGAGGACAGGCTGCGGCCGGTGAACGCGCCGTGGCCCTTCGCGGCCCACCAGCGGCGGCCGAGGGCGGGCGCGGAGACGAGGCCGACGACGGGCTGGTAGCCGCCCTCCGCCGCCTCCATCAGGGAGATCAAGGTGGCCCATACTGGCACCCCGCGTACGTAGTTCTTCGTGCCGTCGATCGGGTCGATCACCCAGCGGCGCGGGCCGGTGCCCTCGATGCCGTACTCCTCGCCGAGTATCGCGTCCCGGGGCCGGGCCCGCTGGAGCTGGCCCCGGATCAGCTCCTCGGCGGCCTTGTCCGCCTCACTCACGGGCGTCATGTCCGGCTTGGTCTCGACCTTGAGGTCGAGAGCCTTGAAGCGGGCCATGGTGGCGGCGTCGGCCGCGTCCGCGAGGACGTGCGCGAGGCGGAGGTCGTCCAGGTAGTCGGGCATATGGTGAACGGTATCCGGCGGGAGCCATGTGGGGCTACACGGGGCCGGGGCGGGGTCCGTCGGGCGGTCATGGGCGGTGCCGCGGGATGCCGGCGCGGCGTCCTTGCCGGCTCTTGACGACCGGGACGTCGTCGGCGTCGGAAACTCCGGGTGGCCGGAACGGGTCGCTTCAGTGGTTCCCGGACCCTTGACAGTGGTCACGGGCGCGTCAAATCTGGGCGCAGAGCCGCTCGCCCCAGGGAGGCGATGATGCCTGCTGCCCGGGAATCCCTTCTGGACGCCGCTTATACGGCACTCGCGCGCCGGCCCTGGTCCGCCGTGCGGATGGTGGACGTGGCCGCGGCGGCCGGGGTGTCCCGGCAGACCCTCTACAACGAGTTCGGCAGCAAGGAGGGGCTCGCGCGGGCGCTCGTCAGACGGGAGGCCGACGCGTATCTCGCCGGCGTCGAGCGCGCCCTGACCGGGTTCAGTGACCCCCGTGACCGGCTGACCGCCGCCGCCGAGTGGACCGCCTCGGCCGCCCGGGAGAACGTGCTGGTCCGGGCCATGCTCACCGGATTCTGGAGCGAACGGCTGCCCTCGCCGACGCTCTCGGCCGTCCCGTCCTCCTCCGCTGTTCCGGCGCAGCGCCGGGCCGACGGACCACTGCCGTCGCCCGGCGACTTCGTGCAGATGGTGCGGGACCGGGCCGTCGCCGTCCTCGCCGGTCCCGGTGCCCCGAAGGCCGACAGCGCCGAGCTGGCCCGCTCCTGCGAACTCGTCGTACGGCTCGCCCTGTCCTGTCTGGCCGCGCCGCCCGTGGAGGGCGGGGTCGCCGAACTGGTGCGCGGCGCGCTCCACCGGCAGCAGTCGGTGTGAGCGGCGGCCTGACCGCGCGAAGTGGCCGGTCCCGACGCCCGCTTGCTAGTGCGCAGAGCCCGACAGCTGGAGGCCGATCACGCCGATGATGACCAGGCTGATCGAGACGATCTTCAGGGTCGACACCAGGTCGCCGAGGAAGATCATGCCGTAGATCGCGGTGCCCGCCGCGCCGATGCCGGTCCACACCGCGTACGCGGGGCCGACGTCCAGCTTGCGCAGGGACAGGGTGAGAAGGCCGAAGCTGCCGAGGGCGAACGAGGCGAACGCGATGGTCGGCCAGAGCCGGGTGAAGCCGTGGGAGAGCTTCAGGCACACCGCGAAACCGGTCTCGAGCATCCCGGCCACGATGACCAGCAGCCACGCCATGTGCTGTCCTCCCGTAGGTCCGGCACGGTGCAGTCCGGCACGGTGCGATTATGCACTTGCCATGCGGCCGACCATGCAAACACCCCTGAGGTCAGTCACCTTCCTTGCGTTCGCGGGTGCCCAGCAGTCGGCGCAGGGAGTACAGCCGGGCCGGGTCGGCGTGGCCCTCGGCGACCCACTCGTCCAGCGCGCAGTCCGGCTCGTCGTGACTGCAGCCGCGCGGGCAGTCCACCGTGCCGGGCTCCAGGTCGGGGAAGGCGTGGATGACACGCGACGGGTCGATGTGCGCGAGGCCGAAGGACCGTACGCCCGGGGTGTCGATCACCCAGCCCTCGTCGTCGCTCAGCGGCAGCGCCAGCGCGGACGTGGTCGTGTGCCGGCCGCGTCCCGTCACCGCGTTCACATGGCCCGTCGTACGGCGCCTGTCCTCCGGTACCAGCGCGTTGACCAGTGTCGTCTTGCCGACGCCGGAGTGGCCGACGAAGGCGGTGATCTTGCCGTCCAGCTGCTCGCGCACCAGCTCGGCCGCGTCGCCGTTCTCCAGCTCCGCACGGCTGGTGACGACGTACGGGATGTCCAGGTCGCCGTACAGCTCCAGGAGCTTGTCCGGCGGTGCGAGGTCCGACTTGGTCATGATCAGCAGTGGTTCGAGGCCGCCGTCGTAGGCCGCGACCAGACAGCGGTCGATCAGCCGGGGCCGGGGCTCCGGGTCGGCGAGGGCGGTGACGATGGCGAGCTGGTCGGCGTTGGCGACGACCACCCGCTCGTACGGGTCGTCGTCGTCCGCGGTACGGCGCAGGACCGAGACCCGCTCCTCGATGCGGACGATGCGGGCCAGGGTGTCCTTCTTGCCGGACAGATCGCCGACCAGGGCGACCCGGTCGCCCACCACCGCGGCCTTGCGGCCCAGTTCGCGGGCCTTCATCGCCACGACCGGACGGCCGTCGACGAGGCAGGTCAGGCGGCCCCGGTCGACGGTGAGGACCATGCCCTCGGCAGCGTCCTCGTGCTTGGGGCGGATGTGCGTACGCGGACGGTTGCCCTTGCGGTTCGGGCGGCTGCGGATGTCGTCCTCGTCGGTGTGCTTGCCGTAGCGGCGCATGGCGTGTTCCCCGGGTCCCTACGCCCCGAGCATCCCGGTCCACAGGTCGGGGAAGTCCGGCAGGGTCTTCGCCGTCGTCGCCACGTTCTCGATCTGCACGCCTTCCACCGCGAGGCCGATGATCGCGCCGGCCGTCGCCATGCGGTGGTCCTCGTACGTGTGGAAGATCCCGTCGTGCAGCCGGCGCGGCCGGATGTGCAGGCCGTCGGCCGTCTCCGTCACGTCGCCGCCCAGCTCGTTGATCTCCTTGGTGAGCGCGGCCAGCCGGTCCGTCTCGTGCAGCCGCAGATGGGACACCCCGCGCAGGGTCGAGGGGGAGTCCGCGAGGGCGGCGACCGCCGCGATGCCCGGAGTCAGCTCGCCGACGTCGCCCAGGTCGACGTCGATGCCGTGGACGGAACCGGACCCGGTGAACTCCAGGCCGTACTCGGTGAGCGTGCAGGAACCGCCCATTTCGGTGAAGACCTCCCGCAGCCGGTCGCCCGGCTGGGTCGTCCGCGCCGGCCAGTCAGGAACGATCACCTTGCCGCCGGTCACCAGGGCCGCCGCCAGGAACGGCTGCGCGTTCGACAGGTCCGGCTCGATGGTCAGGTCCCGGCCGAGCAGGGCGCCCGGCGTCACCCGCCAGACGTTCGGCTCGCCGCCCGACTCCGGGGTGTCCACCTGTGCGCCGACCGCGCGCAGCATGTCGACGGTCATCCGGATGTGCGGCATGGACGGCAGCGTGGCCCCGGTGTGACGGACCTCGACGCCCTGGTTGAAGCGCGGGCCGGACAGCAGCAGGGCGCTCACGAACTGAGACGACGAGGACGCGTCGATCGACACTGGGCCGCCGTCCAGCGCGCCCACGCCGTGCACGGTCAGCGGCAGCGCGCCCCGGCCGTCGTCGTCGATCCGGGCGCCGAGCGTGCGCAGGGCGTCGATCACGCCGTTCAGGGGGCGTTCGTACGAACGAGGGTCGCCGTCGAAGCGGACGGGACCGTCGGCCAGCGCGGCGACCGGGGGCAGGAAGCGCATCACGGTGCCGGCGTTGCCGACGTCGACGGTGGCCGGGCCGTGCAGTCCCGTGGGCAGGACGCGCCAGGCTTCACCGGAGCCGTCGGGGCCCACCCCTTCCTCGATGCCGACGCCCATGGCACGCAGGGCCCCGGCCATCAGCAGGGTGTCGCGGGAGCGCAGGGGGCGGCGCAGCCAGCCGGGTTCGGAGGCGAGGGCGGCGAGCACGAGGGCGCGGTTGGTGACGGACTTGGACCCGGGCACGTGGACCGTCGCGTCGACGGCTCCGCTCGCGTGCGGGGCGGGCCAGAGGGCGGTGTGTGCGTTGTTCGGGGCCATGGCCCCACTTTAGTGGGCAGGGGTTGTCGGGTGCGGGTGCGTGTTCTTCGGGCTACGAGGTGCAGTGCGTGGCCGGGTGCGGCGTCGTGGGGGCCGGTCGCGCCCACGCGGCGGAGCCGTATGTCGACACCGCCCCGCGCCCCCGTGACTCGCCCTCCGGCGGGCATCACCTCGGGGTCACACTCCCAGCAGCCACCTGCCTCCGCCTATCAGTGCGCACAGCGACACCGCGTGGAACAGGAACAGCCACAGGCCCGCCGGGGCATGGGTGAGGCGGGAGAGCTGGTCCGCGTCCGAGTCGCCCGCGCCGCCCCTCGCGCGCTTGGCCTGGAGCTCGAAGGCCGGGCGGACTCCGCCGAGGAGGAGGAACCAGACCACCGCGTACGCGAACGCCGCCTGGACCTGGGGCCCGGTCAGCCAGGAGATCAGGAGGAACGTGCCGCCGGTGACGACGACGGTCAGGGCTCCGTACGCGTTGCGGATCATCACCAGCAGGGCGACCAGGAGAGCGGTGGCCAGCCACAGCAGGAGCGTGATGCGTCCCGTGGCCAGGAGCGCCGCGCCGCCGAGGCCGAGCAGCGGGGGAGCGGTGTAGCCCGCCGCGGCCGTCAGGATCATGCCGAGGCCGTACGGCTTGCCGCGGCTGACCGTGAGGCCGCTGGTGTCGGAGTGCAGGCGGATGCCGGTCAGCTGCCGCCCGGTGACCAGGGCCACCAGACCGTGGCCGCCCTCGTGCGCGATCGTGACGGCGTTGCGCGAGACGCGCCAGAAGCCGTGCGGGACGACCACGGCGAGCGCCGCGACCAGGGTGGCGAGCACCACCCACAGATCGGGGTCGGGCTGGGTGCCCCACAACCGGTCCCAGAGGTCGGGCAGCGCGGTGACGGCGGTGTCCATGTTCGGTGGTCGCTCCCTGTCCTGAGTGCAATGGGGTCGGCGCGCAGCGCCGTCGTCGGTGGGTGGTGGCCGGGCGACGGGTCGGCCTGGCAGTCTGGCACGTATGTGCGGACGGTATGCGGCGAGTCGTGGGCCCGAGGATCTCGCAGGAATCTTCGAGATCGAGAAATGGGAGCCCGAGGAGACCCTGGAGCCCGACTACAACGTGGCTCCGACCAAGGAGGTCTACGCCGTTTTGGACCGTCCGGTGAAAGACACCGGAGACCCGCGGCCGGTTCGGCAGCTGCGCAAGCTCAAGTGGGGGCTCGTGCCCTCGTGGGCCAAGTCGCCCGAGGGCGGCGCCCGGATGATCAACGCACGCGCCGAGACCGTGCACGAGAAGCCGTCGTACCGCCGTGCCTTCGCCGCCCGCCGCTGCATCGTGCCCGCCGACGGCTACTACGAGTGGGTCACCGGCAAGCAGGAGCGGGACCTGGAGGAGGAGGGCAAGAAGAAGCGGCCGCGCAAGCAGCCGTACTTCGTGCTGCCCGCCGACGGGTCGGTGTTCGCGATGGCCGGGCTGTACGAGTTCTGGCGGGACAGGACTCTGCCGGACGAACACCCGCAGGCCTGGTGGGTCACCTGCTCGGTGATCACGACCGAGGCGGAGACCACTCCGCTGGCCGTCTCTCCTGCCGAGGGACCGCACACGCTCGCCGAGATCCACCCCCGGATGCCGCTGATGCTCACCCCGGACCGCTGGGACGCATGGCTGGACCCGGCCAGGACCGACCCCGAGGACCTGCGCTCGCTGCTGGCACCGCCGCCGCCCGGCCTGATGCGCGCGTACCCCGTCGCCACGGCCGTCAGCAACGTCCGCAACAACAGCCCGGAGCTGCTGAAGGAGCTGGACGGGCCCGAAGAGGGCACACTCTTCTGACGTGACGACGGAGATCATCGCCACGGACGCGGGGGACGCCCGCGTCACCTGGCACAAGGCGAAGAAGCCGAAGTTCCTGCTGGCCGTGAGCCATGGCGCCGGCGGCGGCATCGAGGCGCGGGACCTGCGGGCGCTCGCGGAGGTGCTGCCCGGGCGCGGGGTGAGCGTCGCGCTCGTGGAGCAGCCGTGGCGGGTGGCCGGGAAGAAGGTCGCACCCGCCCCGAAGACCCTCGACGTGGGATGGCGGGGCGTCTGGCCCGTGCTGGCCAAGAGCGGTCTGCCGGTGATCTCCGGCGGGCGGAGCGCGGGCGCCCGGGTGGCCTGTCGTACGGCGACCGAGCTGGGCGCGCACGCCGTCCTCGCCCTGGGTTTCCCGCTCCATCCGCCGGGCAGGCCCGAGAAGTCCCGTGCCGACGAGCTGCTCGGCGCCGGGGTGCCCACGCTCGTGGTGCAGGGCGGCAACGATCCGTTCGGGAAGCCGGAGGAGTTTCCCGAGGGGCCCTACGAACTGGTCGAGGTGCCGTACGGCGATCACGGGTTCGCCGTGCCCAAACGGGCGGAGATCGGACAGGAACGGGCACTCGAGATCGTCACCGAGGGTGTCGCGCGGTGGGTCACGTCACTCGGGTAAAGGGACGGGAATGTGGCGGCCGGGCCCACTGTTGAGGCGGACAGAAGTGCTTGAGGCATGGCACCGCCGTCGTAGGAGAGGAAGTCCGCCGCATGGGTTCGACCATCTGCCCGAGCCGCAGCAGCAGCAAGCCTGACCTGGACTGGTCGGTGCTGCGCGCGGCCAAGACCGTTCCGATTCGAGCGGCGGCAGGCACGGGTCGTGTTCTATCCTCCAAAACGAGTGGGACCGGTCTCGGTCCTGCCCAGGATCTTGAGGAGGTGGGTCCGGTCACTGGGACCGACGCAGGGACCGACAACGGCCAGGCGGAGCTGCCCGAGGGCCAGGGCGCCGGCGCTGAGTCCAGCACGGAGCGCAGCGCGCGCTTCGAGCGGGATGCGCTCGAATTCCTCGACCAGATGTATTCGGCCGCACTGCGCATGACGCGCAATCCGGCCGACGCCGAGGACCTGGTGCAGGAGACGTACGCGAAGGCGTACGCGTCCTTCCACCAGTTCCGTGAGGGCACGAACCTCAAGGCGTGGCTGTACCGGATCCTCACGAACACCTTCATCAACTCGTACCGCAAGAAGCAGCGCGAGCCGCAGCGCAGCGCGGCCGAGGAGATCGAGGACTGGCAGCTGGCGCGCGCCGAGTCGCACATGTCGACCGGACTGCGCTCCGCCGAGTCGCAGGCGCTGGACCACCTGCCCGACTCGGACGTGAAGGAAGCGCTGCAGGCGATCCCCGAGGAATTCCGCATCGCCGTCTACCTCGCGGACGTAGAGGGCTTTGCGTACAAGGAGATCGCGGACATCATGGGGACACCCATCGGTACGGTGATGTCCCGGCTCCACCGGGGCCGCCGTCAACTGCGCGGCATGCTCGAGGACTACGCCCGCGAGCGCGGGCTCGTCCCGGCCGGCGCCGGAGAGTCGGACGAAGCGAAAGGCTCGGGCTCATGAGCTGCGGAGAGCCGCACGAGACGGACTGCAGTGAGGTACTCGATCATCTGTACGAGTTCCTTGACAGTGAGATGCCGGAAGTCGATCGCGACAAGATCCAGCACCACTTCGAGGAATGCTCGCCGTGCCTGGAGAAGTACGGCCTCGAGCAGGCGGTGAAGAAGCTGGTCAAGCGGTGCTGCGGCCACGACGACGTACCGACGGACCTGCGCGCCAAGGTCATGGGGCGGATCGACCTGATCCGCTCCGGGCAGACGGTCCCCGAACACGACGTGACGGCCACGCCCGCCACACCGCAGGAGTCCTGACTCCTCGGGGTCCCCGCGCTCCCCGGTGACCGCAGGTTTCACCCGAACGTGCTAATTCTGCGGACATAGTCCCGCGTCCCCCGCGACCGCCGTCCTAGGCTCCGGAGCCTGGAAAGGCATGGTCGGGGGAGGTGCCATGGACGCGGTGCCGGCGCGGGCACGTGTGTACGTCGCCCTGGTCGCCGTCCTCGCCGTGCTCTGTCTGCTGCCGCTGCCCGACACCCCCGTGCCCTGGGGCGCGGTCGCGCCGCTCGCCGCGCTGTACGCGGTCTGCGAGCACGTCGTGCTGCGCCGGTTCGGCGGAACGTTCTACCCCGTGCTGCTCGCCGGGGCCTTTCTGCTGCCGCCGCCCGTCGCCGCGCTCGTACCGCTGCCGGGGATCCTGCTCGCCGGTGCCGCGCAGCCGCGGCCGCTGCGGCGGATCTGGCGCGCCGCGCAGTCGTCGCTGGCCGTGTGGGCCGCGGCGCAGGTGCACGAGGGGCTGGGCGGCCGGGACGCGGTCGTCGGCTCCGACTTCCCTTACGCGCTCGTGCCCGCCGGGGCCGCGGTGCTGGCGTTCTGCCTGGTACTGGCCGTGCTCGACGGCGGCGTCCTCGCCCTTGCCGAGACGGTGCCGGTGCGGCGGGCGTGGCGCGGGCTGCTGCCGCGGTCGCTGGCGCCGATCGGGGCGCACGGTCTCGCCGGACTGATGATGGCCGTGCTGTGGCGCAGTCCGTACGGTCCCGTCGCCGCGCTGCTCGTGCTGCTGCCGATGGGCGTGTCCTGGTGGGTGTTCGCGCAGTACCACCGGGAGCGGGCGGCCCACCAGGCGACGATCCGCGCGCTGGTGCAGGCCGTCGACATCAAGGACCGCTACACGCGTGGGCACAGCGAACGCGTCGGACAGGCCTCCGTGATGATCGCCCGCGAGCTGGGCATGGACGACGAGCGCGTCGAGGTGCTGCGGTTCGCCGGGATCCTGCACGACGTCGGCAAGCTCGGCGTGCCGACGCGGCTGCTGCGCAAGGACGGACCGCTCACGCCCGAGGAGCGGCGCGTGATCGAACTGCATCCCGAGTACGGGCACGAGATGGTTCGCGGCATCTCCTTCCTGGGCGAGGCCCGGGCGGCGATCCTGCACCACCACGAGCGGCTGGACGGGAGCGGATATCCGTACGGCCTGGTGGGGACTCAGATCCCCGAGTGCGCACGAGTGGTGGCGGTCGCCGACGCCTTCGACGCGATGACCTCCACGCGCTCCTACCGCAGGGCCCGGCCCGTCCCGACGGCGCTGGCGGAGCTGGAGCGGTGCGCCGGGGCACAGTTCGACCCCCGCATGGTCGGCGCGCTGACCCGGGCCCTGCGCCGCCACGACTGGCGCCCCACGGTGACCGCGGACGAGACATCGAGTGCGAACCCCAGGGCCACCCCCGTGTCCACCGGCCCACGAGCACCTCGATGACCGCGTTGGGCGGCAGACCCGAGTGGTGCGGAGCCGTGAGCGGGCTCCGGGTTGTCCACGGGTGTGCCGGAGTGCTTGTTCTCGGGGCCCTCGGGATGACCTTCTGGGGCGGGCTCGACGATCGTGGTGTCGCCCTTGCCTTCGGTGCGCTCATCGTCGTCGGGGAACTGAGCCTGCCGCGGGATTCCGGGGCCGTCCGTGCCGGGGCCACCCCCGCCACCGGCGCCCATGACCGGGAGGCAGCGCCGCTCGGGACCGCGGCAGCCCTGTCGTACGCCCTGCTCGCCGACGCCGGCGGGGCCGCGCAGGTCGTCAGCGTCGTGTTCGCCGCCTCCCTGCTCGGCAACGTCCCGCACATCTGGCGCGGCCGTACCGACGTGCCCGATCGCCTCGCCCGCCGCGTCCTCACCGTCGGCTTCGCCGCCATATGCTTCCAACCCCTCTACGCCAGGGGTCTGTTCGGCGCCTGGGGCGGCACCGCCCACGCCCTGCTGCTCCTCGCGCTCCTCGTCCTCACCGCCCTGTGCGACGCCGTGCTCGCCGCCGCGCTGGCCCACTGCCGCACCGGCTGGCCGTTCGGCCCCCTGCTGCGGGACGAACTGCGCGGACTGCCCGGCATCGGGTCCGCGGTGTGCGCGACCGGCGCGGTGATGGCGCTGGCGGTCGCCGTCGTCGGCCTGTGGGCGCTGCCCGTGTTCTGTCTCCCGCTGCTGCTCACCCAGCTCTCGGTGCGCCGGTACGCCGCCGTGCGCGCCACCTACCGGCAGACGATCGCCTCCCTCGCCCGGGCCACCGAGGTGGCCGGCTGCACCCCGGCCGGGCACGCCCGCCGCGTCGCCGCCCTCAGCCAGGCCGTCGGCCGTGACCTCGGGCTGTCAGGACCCGACCTGACCGTGCTGGAGTACGCCGCCCTGATGCACGACATCGGCCAGCTGAGCCTCGTCGACCCGGTGCCCGCCGGGGCCACCGCCGGACTTCCTCCGGCCGAACAGCGCCGTATCGCTCTGCTCGGCGGCGCCGTCGTACGGCAGACCGGAGTGGACGCCGCGGTCGCCGTGGTCGTGGAGCGCCAGGCCGACCCCTACCCGGAACAGCCCATGGCCGCGCGGATCGTACGGACCGTGAACGCCTACGAGGAGAAGGCCCGGGACGCCGGACCCGGAGGCCCGCTCAAGGCGCTCGAGGAACTGCGGCTGGGAACGGCCGGGGACTATGCGCCCGAGGTCGTGGAATCGCTGGCCCGGGTGCTCTCACGGGGCGGCCTTAGGTTGCCCCTGGCTGGGTAACCCATGGGTAATGAGCGGCTCTCCCGCCGTACGTGGTTGGATGCGAGGGAGAGGGTGTCCGGGGGCACAAGCCAGCCCACTGTGCGGAACTGGAACTGGCAGGCGGGAATCGTGAGGATCTTCGGCAAGGGACGGCACCGGCCCTCCGCCTCCTGGCGGCAGGCCACCGACAGGGCGTTCACGCTCATCGGCGACGGCCGGTACGAGGACGCGGGCGAGCTGCTGACCCGCGCCGCCGATCTGGAGCCCTGGCTGTCGGAGTCCTGGTTCAACCTCGCGCTGCTGCACAAGTTCCGGCACGACTGGGAGCAGGCCCGCGCCGCCGGACTGCGCGCCGTGGCCCTCCTCGACCGGGAGTCCGGCGCGCCCGACTGGTGGAACGTCGGCATCGCCGCCACCGCCCTGCAGGACTGGCCGCTGGCCCGCCGCGCCTGGCAGGCCTACGGGCTGCGGGTGCCCGGGGGCACCTCCCGGCCGAAGGCTGGGGGAGGTGCCGCCGCCGGGGAGCCACTCGGCATGGAGCTGGGCAGCGCGGCCGTGCGGATGTCGCCGGAGGGGGAGGCCGAGGTCGTCTGGGGCCGGCGGCTCGATCCCGCGCGCATCGAGGTGCTGTCCATTCCGCTTCCCTCGTCCGGGCGACGCTGGGGCGAGGTCGTGCTGCACGACGGGGTGCCCCACGGCGAGCGCACCACCGCCACGGGTCACGCCTACCCGGTCTTCGACGAGATCGAGCTGTGGGCGCCGTCACCCGTGCCGACCTGGGTGGTCCTCCTGGAGGCGGCGACCGAGGCCGACCGGGACGCGCTGGAGCAGCTCGCGGCCGACGCCGGATTCGCCGCGGAGGACTGGTCGTCGTCCGTACGGCTGCTGTGCCGCATGTGCTCGGAGTCGCGGATGCCGTCCGACGAGGGCGACGGTGTCCATCTCGACCCGCACGACCACAGCGAGCCGGGCCACCCGGGCCCGCTCGGCCACCGGACCGACGGGCAGCTGTGGGTGCCGGAGCGGGAGTGCGGCGTCGCCGCGCCCGCCACGCTCGTGAGGGGGCTGCTGGACGGGTGGGTCGCGGACAGCCCCGACTCGAGGGATTGGCGGGACTTGGAAGAGGTCTGCTGAGCCGGTCATCCGCAGGGACCCCGACTAGGCTGTACTCCAGATTTTTCCAGGACTTGCAGGAAGGCATACGTCGGTCATGGCGCAGCAGGACACCGATCAGCAGCACGCGGGCGTGCTTCCCGTGAACGACGAGGGCTTCGTCATCGACATCGTGGACACCGACGAGCGCGAGCACGCCTGGCGTGAGCGCGGCACCTCGCGGCCCATCACGGTCGTCGGCAACCCGGTGCTGCACAAGGAGTGCAAGGACGTCACCGAGTTCGGCGCCGAGCTGGAGCAGCTGGTCGCGGACATGTTCGCCAGCCAGCGCACCGCCGAGGGCGTGGGCCTGGCCGCCAACCAGATCGGCGTCGACCTGAAGGTCTTCGTCTACGACTGCCAGGACGACGAGGGCACCCGGCACGTCGGTGTGGTCTGCAACCCCAAGCTGGTCGACCTGCCCGCCGACAAGCGCCACCTGGACGAGAGCAACGAGGGCTGTCTGTCCGTGCCGACGGCCTACGCGCCGCTCGCCCGGCCCGACTACGCCGAGGTCACCGGGCAGGACGAGAAGGGCAACCCGATCAAGGTGCGCGGCACCGGCTACTTTGCGCGGTGTTTGCAGCACGAGACCGACCACCTCTACGGCTACCTCTACATCGACCGGCTCTCCAAGCGTGAGCGCCGGGATGCGCTGCGGCAGATGGCCGAGAACGAGCCGCGCTACCCGGTGGTCGCCAACGACTGAGACGCACGACGACGCCTGTGACGCCTGGTCAGAATCGTTCTGACCAGGCGTCGTTCATGTGTGCCCCGTACATTCGGCCGCTCCCTGTGTCTAGCGCCTCTTATTCAGTCACACAAGGGGAGATTCTCGGCACCTTGGGGTAGCGAATGGAGCAAATCCGTTCCCAGAGCGCTGAGTTGTGGTGCTGAATGGAAGTGCGGGGATACGCAACGGCGCACGCCCGGCACAACGGGAGGGGTGTGCGTTACTGGCGGCTGAGAGGGGTTTGTTCGTGCACGCTTTACCACACGGCACCACATCGACGCCGACGACGGTGACCGTTCCACCGTCGCTCGCCCTCCCGGTGATCGAGGCGGAGTTTCCACGGGAGCTGCATCCGTATTGGCCGAAGCTCCAGGAGAAGACACGCCTCTGGCTGCTCGAAAAGCGGCTGATGCCGGCGGACAAGGTTGAGGAACATGTCGACGGCCTCTGCTACACGGACCTGATGGCGGGGTACTACCTGGGCGCCCCCGACGAGGTGATGCAGGCGATCGCCGACTACAGTGCGTGGTTCTTCGTCTGGGACGACCGTCACGACCGCGATGTCGTGCACGGCCGCACCGGCGACTGGCGACGGCTGCGGCTGCGGCTGCACGCGGCTCTGGATGCACCACGGCACCACCTGCACCACCCGGATCCCTTGGTCGCGGGATTCGCGGACAGCATGATGCGGCTGTACTCGTTCCTGCCGCGCACCTGGAACGCGCGCTTCGCCCGGCACTTCCACGCGGTGATCGACGCGTACGACCGGGAGTTCCGCAACCGGACCGAGGGATACGTCCCGCAGGTCGAGGAGTACCTCGCCCTCAGACGTCTGACCTTCGCGCACTGGATCTGGACGGATCTGCTGGAGCCGAGCGCGGGACTGGAAATTCCGGACGCCGTGCGCAAGCACCCGGCATATCGCCGTCCGGCGCTGCTGAGTCAAGAATTCGCCGCCTGGTACAACGATCTGTGTTCACTTCCGAAAGAAATTGCGGGGGACGAGGTTCACAATCTCGGAATCAGTCTCATCACGCATGAGGGGCTGAATCTGGAAGAGGCGGTCGCGGAGGTGAGGCGACGCGTGGACGACTGCATCACCGAATTTCTTGCGGTTGAGCAGGAATCGCTGCGGTTCGCCGACGACCTCGCCGACGGCACGACGCACGGAAAGGAAGTCAGCGTCGCCATGCGGGCCTGCGTCGGCAATATGCGGAACTGGTTCAGCTCGGTCTACTGGTTCCATCACGAGTCCGGCCGGTACATGGTCGACAGCTGGGACGACCGGTCCACGCCCCCGTACGTCAACAACGAATCGGCAGGTGAGAAATGACCGTCGAATCCGTGAAGCCCGTGAAGCCCGTGGCGCCCGAGGCGCCCGAGCCGATCGAGCCGCCCCTCGCGGGGGGCACCGTCCCGCTCCTGGGCCATGGCTGGAAACTGGTCCGTGACCCGCTGGCCTTCATGTCGCAGCTGCGCGACCACGGCGACGTCGTACGGCTGAAGCTCGGCCCGAAGACGGTGTACGCCGTCACCACCCCGGCCCTCACCGGCGCGGTGGCGCTCAGCCCCGACTACCACGTCGCGGGCCCGCTGTGGGAGTCCCTCGAAGACCTGCTCGGGAAGGAGGGGGTGGCCACCGCCAACGGCGCCCTGCACCGGCGTCAGCGACGCACCATCCAGCCCGCGTTCAGGCTCGACGCCATCCCCGCCTACGGGCCGATCATGGAGGAGGAGGCGCACGCGCTCACCGAGCGCTGGAAGCCCGGTGAGACCGTCGACTGCACGTCCGAGTCCTTCCGCATCGCCGTGCGCGTCGCGGCCCGCTGTCTGCTGCGGGGCCACTACATGGACGAGGCGGCTGATCGGTTGTGCGGTGCGCTCGCCACCCTCTTCCGGGGCATGTACCGGCGGATGGTGGTCCCGCTCGGACCGCTGTACAAACTGCCCCTTCCGGCCAACCGCGAATTCAACCGGGCCCTGGCCGATTTTCATCTGCTGGTCGACGAGATCGTCGCCGAACGCCGCGCGTCCGGTCAAAAGCCGGACGATTTGCTGACGGCGTTGCTGGAGGCGAAGGACGACAATGGCGACCCCATCGGGGAACAGGAGATCCACGACCAGGTCGTCGACATACTCACCGCGGGCAGCGAAACGATCGGGTCCACGATCATGTGGCTGCTTCACGTGCTCGCCGAACACCCGGAACACGCGGAGAAGGTGCGTGCCGAGGTCGAATCCGTGACCGGTGGCGACCGGCCCGTCGCATTCGATGACGTCCGTAAGCTCTCGTACACGAACAACGTTCTGGTCGAGGCCATGCGTTTGCGGCCGGCCATATGGGTATTGACGCGTCGGGCGGTGGCCGACACCGAGCTCGGCGGGTACCGCATTCCGGCCGGGGCGGACATCATCTACAGCCCGTACGCCATCCAGCGCGACCACCGCTCCTACTCGGAGAACCTCGGGTTCGACCCCGACCGCTGGCTGCCGGAGCGGTCCAAGGACGTGCCCAAGTACGCCATGCGTCCGTTCAGCGTCGGCAACCGCAAGTGCCCCAGCGACCACTTCTCGATGGCGATGCTCAGCCTGGTCATCGCGGCGCTGTCGGCCAAGTACCGCTTCGAGCAGGTCGCCGGGTCGAAGGACACGCCCCGGGTCGGCATCACGCTCCGTCCGGACAACCTGCTGGTCAAGCCCCTGCCCTGGTGAGGGGCGTCCGCTGATCCCGGCGCGCGTTCAGGCGGCCTGCGGGCCCCGGAACGCGCGCCGGTAGGCGTTCGGCGTCGTCCCCAGCGCCCGGACGAACTGGTGACGCAGCGCGGCCGCCGAGCCGAAGCCGGTGCGGTCGGCGATCGCGTCCATCGTCTCGTCGCTCCCCTCCAGCAACTCCTGGGCGAGCAGTACGCGTTGGCGCAAGATCCAGCGGTAGGGGGTGGTGCCGGTCTCCTGCTGGAAGCGGCGGGCGAAGGTGCGCGGCGCCATATGAGCGCGCGCGGCGAGCTGCTCGACGGTGACCTCCCGGTCGAGGTGCTGTTCCATCCAGGCCAGCACCTCGCCCACGGTGTCGCAGGTGTCCTTGGGCAGCGGCCGCTCGATGTACTGGGTCTGTCCGCCGTCCCGGTGCGGCGGCACCACCATGCGCCTGGCGATCTTGTTGGCGACCTCGGGGCCCTGCTCCTTGCGCACGATGTGCAGACAGGCGTCGATGCCGGCCGCGGTGCCCGCGGAGGTGATCACCGGGTCCTCGTCCACGTAGAGCACGTCCGGCTGGACCCGGGTGCGCGGGAAGCGGCGGGCCAGCAGGTCCGCGTGCCGCCAGTGCACCGCGCAGCGCCGCCCGTCGAGCAGTCCGGCGGCGCCCAGCACGAAGACGCCCGAGCAGACGCTCAGCACCCGGGCGCCCCGGCCCACGGCCCGGCGCAGGGCGTCGAGCAGCTCGGGGGGATACTCCCGGTCGACGTTCGCGTCCGAGGCCGGGATCGCGATCAGGTCGGCGTCCTCCAGCCGGTCGAGCCCGTACGGCGTCGACACGGTGAGCCCGACGACATGGGTGCCCAGCGACGGGCCCTCGGCGGAGACCACGGCGAAGTCGTACACCGGCAGCCCCTCGTCGCTGCGGTCGAGCCCGAACACCTCGCACAGCACGCCGAGTTCGAAGGGATGCACGCCGTCGAGCAGGGGGACGGCCACGTTCGTCAGCATGCCGCCAGTGTGCCTCAGAAGTGGCAGCAATTCGAGGGTGTGCGGCAGTCCTGCCACTCACGGTAAGGAGCATTCGGCGCGACAGTGGTGTCCATGAACACGAACCAGATCGAAGGCATGATCGGAATGGTCACCGTCCTCGGGATCCTCGTCCTCCTGGCCCTCCCGTCGCTGATCGGAGTCGTACGCGACCGGCGCGTCGACCGGCAGCTCAGGGAGGCCCAGGAGGAGCGGGCCGGCGAGGAGGGTCAGAAGTCCTCGTCCAGGTCGACGGTGCCCTCCACCGCCACCTGGTACGCCGAAGGACGCCGCTCGAAGAAGTTGGTCAGCTCCTGAACCCCCTGCAACTCCATGAAGGAGAACGGGTTCTCCGAGCCGTGGACCGGAGCGAAGCCGAGCCGTGTGAGCCGCTGGTCGGCGACGCACTCGAGGTACTGCCGCATGGAGTCGGTGTTCATGCCCGGGAGGCCGTCACCGCACAGGTCGCGCGCGAACTGCAGCTCGGCCTCGACGGCCTCCCGCAGCATGTCGGTGACCTGCTCCCGGAGTTCGTCGTCGAAGAGGTCCGGCTCCTCCTTGCGGACGGTGTCGACCACGTCGAAGGCGAAGGACATGTGCATGGTCTCGTCGCGGAACACCCAGTTGGTGCCGGTGGCGAGACCGTGCAGCAGACCACGGCTGCGGAACCAGTAGACGTACGCGAAGGCGCCGTAGAAGAACAGTCCCTCGATGCACGCGGCGAAGCAGACGAGGTTGAGCAGGAAGCGGCGGCGGTCGGCCCGGGACTCCAGCCGGTCCAGCTTCTCCACGGAGTCCATCCACTTGAAGCAGAACTCCGCCTTCTCGCGGATGGACGGGATGTTCTCCACGGCCGCGAAGGCGGCGGCGCGGTCCTCCGGATCGGGGAGATACGTGTCCAGCAGCGTCAGATAGAACTGGACGTGCACGGCCTCCTCGAAGAGCTGACGGCTCAGGTACAGCCGCGCCTCGGGAGAGTTGATGTGCTTGTACAGCGTCAGCACCAGGTTGTTCGCGACGATCGAGTCGCCCGTCGCGAAGAACGCGACCAGCCGGCCGATCAGATGCTGCTCACCCGGTGTCAGCTTCGCGAGGTCGGCGACGTCCGAGTGGAGGTCGACCTCCTCGACGGTCCAGGTGTTCTTGATGGCGTCCCGGTAGCGCTCGTAGAAGTCGGGGTAGCGCATGGGCCGGAGCGTCAGCTCGAAGCCGGGGTCGAGGAGATTCTGGTCAGTCATGGCAATCGGCGCGAAGCGCCGTCCTCCAGGGTCGGTGGTCGGGTGGCGGGCGGGCATTACTGGCAGGCCTCGCAGGACTCGGGGTTCTCGAGGGAGCAGGCGACCGCGTCGGGGTCGGCGATCTGCTGGACGGGGACGGTGGCCCGGGCCGCGCGGGCGATGCGGGTCGCCGGGCGCGAGCGCAGGTAGTACGTCGTCTTCAGGCCCTGCTTCCAGGCGTACGCGTACATCGAGGAGAGCTTGCCGATGGTCGGCGTCTCCATGAAGAGGTTCAGCGACTGGGACTGGTCCAGATACGGGGTGCGGGCCGCCGCCATGTCGATCAGTCCGCGCTGCGGGATCTCCCACGCCGTGCGGTACAGGGCCCGTACGTCCTCGGGGATCCAGGCGAAGTCCTGCACCGAGCCGCTGGACTCGCGCAGCGCCTCACGGGTGCGGGCGTCCCAGACACCCAGCTCCTTGAGGTCGTTCACCAGATACGAGTTGACCTGGAGGAACTCGCCGGAGAGGGTCTCGCGCTTGAACAGGTTGGACACCTGCGGCTCGATGCACTCGTACACGCCCGCGATCGAGGCGATGGTGGCCGTCGGGGCGATGGCGAGCAGCAGCGCGTTGCGCATGCCGACGGACGCGATCCGCTCGCGCAGCGCGGCCCAGCGCTCCGGCCACGCCTGCTGGACGCCGTAGTGGTCGGGGTGCAGGACTCCCTGCGCGGTACGCGTCTTCTCCCAGGCCGGGAGCGGGCCGCTCCGCTCGGCGAGATCGGCGGAGGCCTCGTACGCGGCGAGCATGATGCGCTCGGCGATGCGGGTGGACAGGTCGCGTGCCTCGGGCGAGTCGAAGGGCAGGCGCAGTTTGAAGAAGACGTCCTGGAGACCCATCGCGCCCAGGCCCACCGGACGCCACTTGGCGTTGGAACGGCCCGCCTGCTCGGTGGGGTAGAAGTTGATGTCGACGACGCGGTCGAGGAAGGTGACGGCGGTGCGGACCGTCTCGTCCAGCCGCTCCCAGTCGAGGTCGCCCGTCGCCGTGTCGACAAAGGCACCCAGGTTGACCGACCCCAGGTTGCAGACCGCCGTCTCCCCGTCGTCTGTGACCTCCAGGATCTCCGTGCAGAGGTTGGAGGAGTGGACGACGTTGCCCGGGGCCGCCGTCTGGTTGGCCGTGCGATTGGCGGCGTCCTTGAAGGTCATCCAGCCGTTGCCGGTCTGTGCGAGGGTGCGCATCATACGGCCGTACAGATCGCGGGCCTGGATCGTCTTCTTCGCGAGGCCCTTCGTCTCGGCCGCCCGGTACGCGGCGTCGAACTCCTCGCCCCACAGGTCGACCAGTTCCGGTACGTCGGACGGCGAGAACAGCGACCACTGGCCGTCGGAGTCGACCCGGCGCATGAACTCGTCCGGGACCCAGTGCGCGAGATTGAGGTTGTGGGTGCGCCGGGCGTCCTCACCGGTGTTGTCGCGCAGCTCAAGGAACTCCTCGATGTCGGAGTGCCAGGTCTCCAGGTAGACGGCCGCGGCACCCTTGCGCCGGCCGCCCTGGTTCACCGCCGCCACCGACGCGTCGAGGGTCTTGAGGAACGGGACGATGCCGTTGGAGTGCCCGTTGGTGCCGCGGATCAGCGAACCCCGGGAGCGGATACGGGAGTACGCCAGCCCGATGCCGCCCGCGTGCTTGGAGAGCCGGGCGACCTGGTGGTAGCGATCGTAGATCGAGTCCAGCTCGTCCTTCGGGGAGTCGAGGAGGTAGCAGGACGACATCTGGGGGTGCCGCGTACCGGAGTTGAACAGCGTGGGGGAGGAGGGCAGATAGTCGAGGCGGCTCATCAAGCCGTACAGCGCGGCGACTTCGTCGACCGAGCGGGTCGTGTCGTCCTCGGCGAGGCCGGCCGCCACGCGCAGCAGGAAGTGCTGGGGCGTCTCGACGACCTTGCGGGTGTGCGGGTGGCGCAGCAGATAGCGGCTGTGCAGGGTGCGCAGGCCGAAGTAGCCGAAGCGGTCGTCGGCGGCAGGGTCGGCCAGCGCGTCGAGCCGCCGGGCGTGCAGCCGTACGAACTCGGCGGTGCGGTCGGCGATCAGGCCCTCGCGGTGACCCACGGCGACCGACTCGGTGAACGAGGTGACGCCCTGTGAGGCGGCCTCGGCGCGGATGCCGATGGTCAGCAGGCGGGCGGCCAGCCGCGAGTAGGCGGGGTCCTCCGAGATCAGGCCGGCGGCGGCCTCGGTCGCCAGCTCGCGCAGCTCCGTCTCGTCGGCGTGCGCCGACCGGCCGCGCAGCGCGGCGGCGACGACCCGGCCGGGGTCGGCGTCGGGGAGGTCTGCGGTCAGCTCGGTCAGGGTGCGCAGCAGCGCGCTTCCGGGACCGTCGGGCTCCGGGGCCGGGGCGGACGGACCGGTGGCTGAAGCCGGTTCGGCTGGCGCGATGGTCACGTGGGACTCTCCCTCGCTCGGCACGGGGCCTTGCGGAGGGCAGGGGGCAGCACACGAGCGCACGCGGCGTCGCGTCCACCGGCCCACTCCACGAGGCCCGGACGTCAGGGCACCCGACCGGACGGCCGGGCGCGCTGTCGGCAGGTCCTCGGACTGAAGCAGGCGTGCGGATGCACGCATGTACACCGTTGCGGGACAGTTCCGGATTCGCACCGGATTCCCCTGCGGCGACAGCGAGCATGAGCATACATCTTGTGCCGCTCGCCGGCGGCACCCCCATATGTTGTGTCGCGGTGATTTCGGAGCGTGTCAGAGCGTCAACTCATAGGTGAGCAGCAGGATGTCGTCGAGTTTCGGGAAGGGGCTGTCAGTCCCGCTCGGGGACCCGGACGAAGCCGAGGCGCTCGTGGATGCGGTGGGCGGTGCGCATGGTGCGCTGCGTCGACAGGACGATCCGTGCGCAGCCCTCGACGCCCCTCGCCCGCTCGACGCAAACGCGCACGAGCGCGTCGCCGACGCCCCGGCCGCGGGCGGGGTGGTCGGCGGCGAGCATCCGTATCTCGGCCTCTCCGGGGCGGCACTTGTCCGTCGGCCACGGCCACCAGTACTTCGGCGGACGCCGCGCGCTTGGCCACGTTCCGCAACTCATCGAGGTACGCGTCGTTCTCACCGAAGCCGAGGAGGCCGTCGTCGAGACAGGCGCGGGCGGTGATGTCGCCCAGGGGCGCGTAGTCGCCGGGGGTGGCGGTACGGATTGCGATGCCCATGGCATCGAGTGTGCGGGTGGGCATGGCAGCGGGCCGCCGATTTTCTTGCTCCCGGCGGCCCGCTGCGGGTTGTCGGTGGCTGGTCGCGCCCACGCGGCGGAGCCGCATATCGACACGGCCCCGCGCCCTTTCGAGGGCGCGGGGCCGTGCGGTGTCTAGTGGCTCGACCCCGCCGTCGCCGGAGGCAGTTCCACCTGGACGCCCGCGTCGCCCGCGTCCGACGTGTAGTCCTCCGGGCTTGTCTCGTCGACTCCCTCGGGGGCCTTCAGGGCCTTCAGGACGAAGGTCAGGACCACCGTGACCACGACGTTCATGACGAACGCCGTGAGGCCGATGTAGCCGATCTCGCCGATGCCCGGAATCTCCTTCGCCGAGCCGCCGAAGTGCTTCTGGGTCGGCGAGGCCACCCCGTACGCGGCGACCGTGCCGTACACCATGCCGACCGCCCAGCCCACGAGCAGCGCCCAGCGGTGGAACCAGCGGGTGAACAGGCCGCCGACCAGGGCCGGGAAGGTCTGCAGGATCCAGATGCCGCCGAGCAGCTGGAAGTTGATCGCCACCGTCTTGTCCATGGTCAGGACGAAGACCAGCGCGCCCACCTTCACCAGCAGGGAGACCAGCTTGGAGACCTTGGTCTCCTCCTTGGCTGTGGCGTTCGGCTTGATGAAGTCCTTGTAGATGTTGCGGGTGAAGAGGTTCGCCGCAGCGATCGACATGATCGCCGCCGGCACCAGCGCGCCGATGCCGATCGCCGCGAAGGCCACGCCCGCGAACCAGTCCGGGAACATGTTCTCGAACAGCTGCGGGATCGCCAGCTGGCCGTTCTGCACCTTCACGCCGGCCGCGATCGCCATGAAGCCCAGCAGGCCGAGCAGGCCGAGCATCAGGGAGTACAGCGGCAGGATCGTGGTGTTGCGGCGGATCACCTCACGGCTGCGCGAGGACAGCGTCGCGGTGATCGAGTGCGGGTACATGAACAGCGCGAGCGCCGAGCCGAGGGCCAGCGTGGCGTATGTCCACTGGCCCGCCGGAGCCGGTGCGAGCGCTCCGCGCGGGGCCCCGGTCGCCGGGTTGACCTGGGCGAACGCGTCGCCGGCCTTGGCGAAGATGTCGTCGAAGCCGCCGAGCTTGATCGGGATGTAGATGATCGCCACCGCGATGACGATGTAGATCAGCGCGTCCTTCACGAACGCGATCAGCGCCGGGGCCCTGAGGCCCGAGGAGTACGTGTAGGCGGCCAGCACGCCGAAGGCGATCAGCAGCGGCAGGTCCTTCACGAACCAGTTGGCGCTCTCGCCGCCGCCGACGCCCATCACGTCGAGCACCGCCTGGATGCCGACCAGCTGGAGCGCGATGTACGGCATGGTCGCCAGGATGCCGGTGACCGCCACCGCCAGCGACAGACCCTTCGAACCGAAGCGGCCGCGCACGAAGTCCGACGGCGTCACGTAACCGTGCTTGTGCGACACCGACCACAGCCGGGGCAGGAACGTGAAGATCAGCGGGTAGACCAGGATCGTGTACGGCACCGCGAAGAAGCCCGCCGCGCCCGCCGCGTAGATCGCCGCCGGTACGGCCACGAAGGTGTACGCCGTGTAGAGGTCGCCGCCGAGCAGGAACCAGGTGATCCAGGTGCCGAAGGACCGGCCGCCCAGGCCCCACTCGTCGAGGCTGTGCTCGTTGTCCGGTCTGCGCCAGCGCGCGGCCAGGAAGCCCATGACCGTGACGGCCAGGAAGAAGAAGATGAAGACGCCGAGCGCGACGCCGTTCACGCCGTCCTTCATGCCGACGCACCGTCCTTCCGGGCCTTGCGGGCGCGCTGGTCACGCTGCCAGAGCTGGTACGCGGTCATCGTCAACGCGGTGGAGATCAGCACCCACGCCATCTGGTACCAGTAGAAGAACGGGATCCCGATGAACGTGGGGTCGGTCTTGGCATAGGAGCTCACCCAGAGCATCGCCACGAAGGGCGCGACCAGACACAGGGCGATCACCACCCGTACCGGTGTTACGACCGGCGGTTTCACTTCAGGTGCATCTGACATGCCACGGCTCCGTCCCCTCGCTGAACACCTGTGCAACGCGCAGGCAATGTAGGTGACGGTGCAACTATGCGGAAGCCCCCTTCCGTATTTCGGTCCCGAACGGAAATCTCAGCAGCACCGGAAGCCCTGCCGCGGGTCCGACTCCTGGCGGTCCATGCGTATACGTTCGAATTCTCACCGGGGGCAGTATCTCCGCCTCCGGGTACACCTTCCAGGCATGCGTGAGATACCGGGCATACGCGGATTTGCCGTTCAGTTCGCGCACGCACATCGTCGGCCCACCCGGCTCGGCGACTGCTCGCGTGGTGAACGGTCACCTCGTGGCGACCGGTGCAGGCTTATTCCGTCGGCCGCTTGAGCCGGGCCACGAACTTGTAGCGGTCGCCGCGGTACACCGAGCGCACCCACTCCACCGGGTTGCCCCCGCGGTCCAGGGAGTGGCGGGAGAGCATCAGCATCGGCAGGCCCACGTCGGTGCCCAGCAGGCTCGCCTCGCGCGGGGTGGCCAGCGAGGTCTCGATGGTCTCCTCGGCCTCCGCGAGATGGACGTCGTACACCTCGGCCAGGGCGGTGTAGAGCGACGTGTACTTGACGAGCGACCTGCGCAGGGCGGGGAAGCGCTTCGCGCTCAGATGTGTGGTCTCGATGGCCATCGGCTCGCCGTTGGCCATGCGCAGCCGTTCGATGCGCAGCACCCGGCCGCCGGCCGCGATGTCGAGCAGTCCGGCGAGGCGGTCGTCGGCGGTGATGTACCCGATGTCGAGGAGCTGCGAGGTCGGCTCCAGGCCCTGCGCGCGCATGTCCTCGGTGTAGGAAGTGAGTTGCAGCGCCTGGGAGACCTTCGGCTTGGCGACGAAGGTGCCCTTGCCCTGGATGCGCTCCAGGCGGCCTTCGACCACCAGCTCCTGCAGGGCCTGGCGGACGGTGGTGCGCGAGGTGTCGAACTCGGCGGCGAGGGTGCGCTCGGGCGGCACGGGGGTGCCCGGCGACTGCGTCTCCGTCATGTCGAGCAGGTGCTTCTTCAAGCGGTAGTACTTGGGCACGCGCGCGGTACGGACGGTCGCCCCACCCTCGTTCTCCGCACTGCTGACGTCGGTGCTCATGCTCTGCCTTCCCGGCTCCTCGTGCCGAAGCGACCGACATTCCATCGGCCACGGCTCACATCGTGGCACGGCTTCGTACGGCGGGAGGTCACCCGCACGCTCCGTGATCCCCTCTGTATACCGCCGCACCTCCAGTTGGTCTAGTCCACAGGGTCGCCAAAGAGCCGGTGGTCCACGTCAACCGGGCCGTCCGATCTGTCGCTTGGGGAATGAAAGGTCCCTGCATATCTCGGTCGCATCACGGACGCCGGGAGCCTGCCTGAACACCCTTGACAGGCCTATTGGTCTGGGCCAAGCTCCCCTCTACTGGTCTACACCATTGGTCCAGGTCCAGGTCCCGGCCCCATGGGCGGTACGACGCGTTGACGGTCACCGCGGGGAGGCAGGGGGGATTGTGGCATCCCTGAGGAGGGTGGCGTGAAGCGCAAGCTGATAGCCGCGATCGGTATCGCGGGCATGGTCGTCTCCGTCGCGGCGTGTGGCAGTGACAAGAAGGACGACAAGGCGCAGGGGGCGGACGCCAAGGAGCTCACCGTCTGGCTCACCGTCGACGCCCAGAACAACTGGCCCAACCTGGTGAAGGCCGCCGACGCCGCCGTGCAGAAGAAGCACCCCGGCATCAAGATCAAGCACGAGTACTACGGCTGGCCGGACAAGAACACCAAGCTGGACGCCGTCCTCGCCACAGACAAGGCCCCCGACGTGGTCGAGATGGGCAACACCGAGATGCTCGGCTACATGGTCAAGGGCGCCTTCGCACCCGTCGACCCGGCCCAGTACAGCAACTCCGGGGCCTGGCTGGACGGCCTCAAGGCCTCGGTGACGTACGAGGGCAAGACCTACGGCGTGCCGTACTACGCCGGTGGCCGCGTCGGCACCTGGCGCAAGGACATCGCCGCCGCGTCCGGCATCAAGGCGCCCCCGAAAACGTACGACGAGCTGACCGGCGACCTGGACAAGATCCAGAAGAAGCAGGGCGCCAAGTTCAACGCCTGGTACCAGCCCACCCGTGACTGGTACGCGGCCATGTCCTTCGTCTACGACGCCGGCGGCTCCATCGCCAAGGAGGAGGGCGGCCAGTGGAAGGCCAGCCTCTCCTCGCCCGAGTCGCTCAAGGGCCTGAACGAGTTCAAGACGATCCTCGACAAGTACATGCACGGCGACAAGACCAAGGACGAGTCCGACCGTTACATCGTCTACGGCCAGGGCAAGTCCGACCTGATCTTCGGCGCCGCCTGGGAGGGCGCGACCGCAGCCGACCCGAAGAACGACAAGACCGGCAAGCTCAAGGACAACCTCGAGAACTTCGTGCTGCCCGGTCCGTCCGGCAAGAACATGCCGGTGTTCCTGGGCGGTTCGGACCTCGCCATCCCGGTCAAGTCGAAGGCCCAGGCCGTCGCCGCCGAGTGGATCAACGCCTTCACCGGACCCGAGGGCCAGAAGGGCCTGATGGCCAAGGGCAACCTGCCCAACAACAAGACCGACCTCGCCACCCTCAAGAACGACCCGGCGACCGTCGTCCCGGCCACCGCGGCCGAGTCCAACTGGTTCGTCCCGATGGCCCCCGGCTGGGGCCAGGTCGAGAAGGCCCAGGTCCTGCAGACCATGCTGCAGAACATCGGCACCGGCAAGAAGTCGGTCGAGGACGCCGCGAAGGAAGCGGACGCCGCGATCGACAAGGTCATCAACACCAAGTGACCCGAGCCGTGGGGCCCCTTCGACCTTGGAGGTCATCGGGGGAGGGGCCCCGCTCCCTGTACGGCCGCGCGGTGTCCGGCGCCGCGCGGCCTTGCTTCGTACGACCAGAGGGACCTTCGAGGAGCGCGCGATGAGTGCCGCAGACACGACCACCCCTGCCAAGGTGCCGCCGCCGCGGCAGGCGCCGCCACCGGGCGTCCCCGAACGGCCACGCGGAAAGCGGACGTCGGGCGGATCCGCCACCCCCTGGCTGCTGCTCGCCCCTTGTCTGGTGGTCCTCGCCCTGGTCATGGGCTATCCGCTGGTCCGGCTGGTCACGCTGTCCTTCCAGAAGTTCGGGCAGTCCCAGCTGTGGGGCTTCCAGCCGCCCGAGTCGGTGGGCTTCGACAACTTCTCCAAGGTGCTGGGCGACGGCGAGTTCTGGCAGGTCGTCCTGCGCACGGTGATCTTCGCGGCCGGCTCGGTCATCTTCACGATGGTCCTCGGCATGCTGGTGGCCCTGTTGCTGCAGCGGGTCTCCGGCTGGGTGAAGACCCTCGTCAACATCGCGCTCGTGGCCAGCTGGGGCATGCCCGTCATCGTCGCCACCACCGTCTTCAAGTGGCTCTTCGACGCGGACTACGGCATCCTCAACGCCCTGATCAGCAAGCTGCCAGGCGTCGATCTGATCGGCCACAACTGGTTCGCGAGCGGGCCTGAGGGCCTGGCCGTGATCATGCTGCTCGTGGTCTGGGGCGCGGTCCCCTTCGTGGTCATCACGCTCAGCGCCGGCCTCACGCAGGTCCCCCAGGAGCTGGAGGAGGCGGCCCGCCTCGACGGCGCGGGCGCGTGGGGCGTCTTCCGGTACGTGACGCTGCCCATCCTCAAGCCCATCATCGTGATGCTCACGACCCTCTCGGTCATCTGGGACATGGGCGTCTTCCCGCAGGTCTTCGTGATGCGCGGCGGACACCCCGAGGCCGAGTTCCAGCTGCTGACCACCTACTCCTACGACCGCGCCTTCGTGGTCAACGACTATGCGCAGGGCTCGGCGATCGCCTTGATCACCGTCGTCCTGCTCCTTGGCGTGGTCGCCGTGTACATGCGCCAGATGCTGAAGATCGGAGAGGTCGAATGAGCGGCATGAGCACCCTCGCCCCGCAGGGCCGCCGAACGTCCCGGCTCGGCTGGAACCTGCTCGGTCTCCTCGTCTTCGTCACGGCCGGCTTCCCCGTCTACTGGATGCTCAACACGGCGTTCAAGCCCGCCAAGGACGCCATCGACCCGGACCCGAGCCTGCTGCCGACGGGGCTGACTCTGTCCAACTTCAGCCGAGCGCTGGACATCGCGGACTTCTGGGGCCCGGTCAGCCGCAGCCTGATCGTCTCGCTGTCCGTGGTCGCGATCGGCATCGTCGTCGGCATGCTGGCCGCGCTCGCCATCTCCCGGTTCGCCTTCCGCGGCCGCAAGATCGTGATCGTCGGCATCCTCGCGGTGCAGATGGTCCCGCTGGTCGCCATGATCATCCCGGTCTTCCTGCTGCTCAACGACCTGAAGCAGTACGACAAGCTCACCGGCCTCATCATCACGTACCTGACGTTCATCCTCCCCTTCACGGTGTGGACGCTGCGCGGCTTCATCGTCAACATCCCGCGGGAGCTGGAGGAGGCCGCGATGGTGGACGGCTGCTCCCGCACGGCCGCCTTCATCCGCGTGGTCTTCCCGCTGCTGGCCCCCGGTATGGTCGCCACCTCGGTCTACGGCTTCATCCAGGCCTGGAACGAGTACCTGTACGCCCTCATGCTGCTCAGCCAGGAGCACCAGACCGCGACCGTCTGGCTCGGCAACTTCACCACCAAGCACGGCACCGAGTACGCCCCCATGATGGCCGGAGCCACCATGATGGCAGTGCCGATCGTGGCCCTGTTCCTCCTCGTTCAGCGCAAGATGGCCGCGGGTCTGACCGCCGGTGCCGTGAAGGGATGACGCCATCCGATGACGACTATCGCCAACGGCACCGACACTCTCACCAGGGACGCCCTCACCGTCCTGCAGCCCGGCTTCACCGGCACCACCGCACCCGACTGGGTGCTGCGCCGGCTCGGTGAAGGCCTGGCGTCCGTGGGCCTGTTCGGCCGCAACATCGCGACCCCGGACCAGGTCGCCGCCCTCACGGCCCAGTTGCGCGCGGAACGGGACGACGTCCTGGTCGCGATCGACGAGGAGGGCGGAGACGTCACACGCCTCGAGGTGAGCACGGGCTCCTCCTTCCCCGGCAACCACGCGCTCGGCGCGGTGGACGACGTGGAGCTGACGCGGGAGGTCGCCTTCGAACTCGGCCGCCGGCTCGCGGCCTGCGGCGTGAACCTCAACTGGGCGCCGTCGGCCGACGTGAACTCCAACCCCGACAACCCGGTCATCGGCGTGCGCTCCTTCGGCGCCGACACCGACCTGGTCGCCCGGCACACGGCGGCCTATGTCGCGGGCCTCCAGGCGTCCGGCGTGGCCGCCTGCACGAAGCACTTCCCCGGCCACGGCGACACGGCCGTCGACTCCCACCACGCGATGCCCCGCATCGACGTGGACGCGGTGGTCCTCCACTCCCGTGACCTGGCCCCCTTCCGCGCGGCCGTCACCGCCGGTACGCGGGCGGTGATGAGCGCGCACATCCTGGTCCCGGCCCTCGACCCCGACCACCCGGCCACACTGTCCCACCGGATCCTGACCGACCTGCTGCGCGGCGAACTCGGCTACAACGGCCTGATCGTCACGGACGGCATGGAGATGCAGGCCATCGCCGCGACGTACGGCATCGAACGCGGCAGCGTCCTCGCCATCGCGGCCGGCGCGGACGCGATCTGCGTGGGCGGCGGCCTCTCGGACGAGGAAACGGTTTGCCGCCTGCGGGACGCCCTGGTCGCCGCCGTGCGGTCGGGCGACCTCGCGGAGGAACGTCTGGCTGAGGCGGCGGAACGGGTTCGCGGACTGGCGGAGTGGACGGCATCGGGGGGAACGCGCGCGGGGTACGTACGGCCGGCTCACGACGTCGGGCTCCTCGCCGCCCGGCGGGCGCTGACCGTCACCGGTGCCGAGGCGTACGAACCGCTGACCGAGGCTCCCTACGTCGCCGCCTTCACCCCGGTCGCGAACATCGCCGTCGGTGACGAGACGCCGTGGGGGCTCGCGGCGGAGCTGGCCCGGTCGCTGCCCGACACACAGACGGGCAGCTTCACCGGGGCGACGGCGGGCCAGGCGGCGCTGTCCGCCGCGGGGAAGCGGCGCGTGATCGCCGTGGTCCGCGACGAACACCGGCACGCCTGGATGGGGACGGCCCTCGACACGCTCCTGACGGCCCGCCCCGACACGATCGTGGTCGAGATGGGCGTGCCCCAGTCCCCGCCCCGGGGCGCCCTCCACATCGCCACGCACGGCGCGGCCCGCGTCTGCGCCATCGCCGCGGCGGAGGTCATCGCCGGCGCCTGGCCCTCGGGTCCCTCCCCGGCCCCCGACCCCGGTGCCTGATCCCTGATCCCTGATCCCCAACGACGGAGGTGCCGGTCCCCGCGCAGGGCGACCGGCACCTCCGTCATGGCCCGATACTGCTAGATCCCCTGCCACTCCGGCTTGTTGGCGTATGTGTGGCGGAAGTAGTCCGCCAGCTTCAGCTTGGACGCGGCGGCCTCGTCGACGACCACCGTGGCGTGCGGGTGCAGTTGCAGCGCCGAGGCGGGGCACACCGCGGCCACCGGTCCCTCGACCGTCGCCGCGACCGCGTCCGCCTTGCCCTCACCGGTCGCGAGCAGCACCAGGTGCCGGGCCTCCAGGATCGTTCCGATGCCCTGCGTGATCACGTGGTGCGGCACCTGCTCGATGTCGCCGTCGAAGAACCGCGCGTTGTCGACCCGCGTCTGCTCGGTCAGCGTCTTGATCCGCGTGCGCGAGGCGAGCGACGAGCACGGCTCGTTGAACCCGATGTGCCCGTCGGTCCCGATCCCGAGCAACTGGAGATCCACGCCCCCGGCCTCGGCCAGCGCCCGGTCGTACGCCACGCACGCCGCGGCCACGTCCTCGGCCGTACCGTCGGGCCCCATGAACGCGTCCATCCCGATGCCGAGCGGCTCCAGCACCTCCCGGCGCAGCACCGAACGGTACGACTCGGGGTGCTCCGAGGGCAGCCCCACGTACTCGTCGAGCTGGGCGATCCGCGCCCGCGCGGTGTCCACGGCGCCGGAGCGCACCTTCGCCGTCAGCGCCTGGTAGATGGGCAGCGGGGTCGAGCCGGTGGCCACGCCCAGCAGGGCGTCGGGCTTGCGCCTCAGGAGCTGTGCCATGGCCTCGGCGATCAGCTCGCCGCCCGCCGCGGCGTCAGGAACGATGACAACTTCCACGCTGGGCCTGCCGTTCTGAAGAGGGCTGGAAGGTCCGGGAAAGGACTATGTGGTTTAGACCAATCTAACACTCACCCCGCGCGAGCGCCGCCCCTCCAGGGGAAGTGGAACGGGACCGCGCGGCGACCCGCGAGCGCTGTTCGAGGGGGTGTGCGCGGCTACGGCGGTAGCTGCTCGACGCCCGAGGCCGAGGAAGCAGTCGCCGACATCGCCATGGCCGTCCGGCCCCGCGAGCGACCCGGTCGGGTTAGGCTGCGATGCGCCGACTGTTAAAAGCCTCCAATACATGGACACACAAACGTGGTCTAGTCCACAATGAACGAAGGCCTGGGTACGGCAGGACTGCACCCACAGCCGCACACTTCCGTCTTCCCCGCACAGGAAGGCGGACCGAGGATCCGGCGCTCTCTGCCCTGACTGCCCCGGCTCCTCACCCTTCGGCCGACCGGGACCGCACACCCCACGGCCGTTGTTGCTCCGGGCTGCGGTGCCGGGAGGGTTGAGGGTCCCTCCCAGGCGCCGCGGCCCGCGGGTGTCTACGGGCACCGAGCATTTACGGGCCGTACAAACCGCCGGGTACGCTCACAGACGTGCCCTCCATGAACGAACTCGTACGCCAGCACACAGCCCTCGACGACTCCGATCTCGAGTGGCTCCATCTGCTGGTCTCGGAGTGGCAGCTGCTCTCCGACCTCTCCTTCGCCGACCTGGTCCTGTGGGTCCCCACCCGCGACGGCACCCGGTACGTCTCGGTCGCCCAGATGCGTCCGAACACCGGTCCGACCTCCTACCAGGACGACATGGTCGGCCACCTGGTCCCGCGCGGCCGCCGCCCCCTGCTGGACGCGGCGCTCGACGAGGGCCGGATCGTGCGTGAGGGCGACCCGGAGTGGCGCGAGGCGGTCCCGGTCAGGATCGAGTCGATCCCGGTACGGCGCGCGAGCCGCGTCCTCGGCGTCATCGCGCGCAACACCAATCTGCTCACCGTGCGCACCCCGAGCCGCCTCGAGCTCACGTATCTCCAGAGCGCCTCGGACCTCGCACAGATGATCGCCGCGGGCTCCTTCCCCTTCCCCGACCAGCAGGTCGACATGGACGCCTCGCCGCGCGTCGGCGACGGTCTGATCCGGCTCGACGCGGACGGCGTCGTCCAGTACGCCTCCCCGAACGCGCTGTCCGCGTACCACCGCCTCGGCCTCGCCTCCGACCTGGTCGGCCACCACCTGGGGCAGACCACCGCCGAACTCGCCCCGACGCGCGGGCCGGTGGACGAGGCGCTGTCCAAGGTGGCCAGCGGCTGGGCGCCGCGCGAGTTCGAGATCGAGTCGGGTGACGGGGTGATCCAGTTCCGGGCGATTCCGCTCAAGCCCAAGGGCACCCGCATCGGTTCGCTGGTGCTGCTGCGCGACGTCACCGAACTGCGCCGCCGCGAGCGGGAGTTGATCACCAAGGACGCGACCATCCGGGAGATCCACCACCGGGTGAAGAACAACCTCCAGACGGTCGCCGCGCTGCTGCGCCTGCAGGCCCGCCGTATCGAGTCCGAGCGCGGCCGGGAGGCGCTGGAGGAGGCCGTACGGCGTGTCGGCTCGATCGCGATCGTCCACGAGACGCTGTCCCAGAACCTGGACGAGCGCGTGGAGTTCGACGAGATCGCCGACCGCGTGCTCGCGATGGTCGCCGAGATCTCGCCGGGCAAGGTGACCGGCCGGCGCAGCGGGCGCTTCGGCATCCTCGACGCCGAGGTGGCCACCCCGCTGTCGATGGTCCTCACCGAGGTCCTGCAGAACGCCCTCGAACACGGGTTCCGCGAGGGCGACACCGGCACCGTCGAGGTCTCGGCCGTGCGCGGCGGCACGACCAAGGAGGCCCGCCTCCTCGTGACCGTCCAGGACGACGGCGTCGGTCTGCCCGAGGGCTTCGACCCGCATCGCTCGGGCAACCTCGGTCTGCAGATCGTGCGAACCCTGGTCGAGGGGGAGTTGGGAGGAACGTTCGACATGGTCCCGGCGCCCGAACGGGGGACGCGCGTGATCCTGGACCTGCCGGTGCAGCCGCAGAAGTAGCACCGGTCCCGGCGGTCCCTCCGCTGCTTTCGGCGGCCATGCACGGGCGGGACCCGAACAGCTTTGAGCCCCGGACCACTTGGTGGTCCGGGGCTCAAAGCTCGTTGCTGCTCGTTAAGCGCATCGGGGGTACTGCGCGCTGCGGCTCGGGGGCGGGAGATGCGTACTCGCTGTACGCGCCGCCAAGCTCAGGCTGTCAGAGCGGGGTGGTCGGTCAGGCGGAGGCCTGACGGGCCCGGTTGCGGGCGGCGCGGCGCTTCATGGCGCGGCGCTCGTCCTCGCTGAGGCCACCCCAGACGCCGGAGTCCTGACCGGACTCGAGCGCCCACTGCAGGCACTGCTCCATAACCGGGCAGCGACGGCAGACGGCCTTGGCTTCCTCGATCTGCAGCAGCGCAGGACCGGTGTTGCCGATGGGGAAGAAGAGCTCGGGGTCTTCCTCGCGGCAAACGGCGTTGTGACGCCAGTCCATGGCTGCTACCTCTCCTTGGTATTACGTACTCGTTGCTTGTGAATGTGAACGCTTTCACGAATCCCTCAACAAGTGAAGGGCCGACAGCCAGGTTCCCTGGCGTGGGTCCTGTGGATTGAAGAGGGATTCTGGTGATCAGTGGAGGCCGGTATTGCGGGCCGTCCCGATCGCCACGTAGAGACTCGCAAACCTCAGCGGCGGATACAACCCCTTCCGGAAAGTTTTTTTTGATTCCTCGGTGTCGACTAGGTCACAGCCGTACTTCCATGGGGTGGACCCTGGTCTAAACGTTCGAGTGAAAGGACTTTGGGCCGTTCCACTCACACAATCACACGCAGTGCACGGCGTACGCCTGTGAACGTCACGCTCGTACGCAGTCCCAGATGGTCGCCGTCCATCTGAAGGGGCAGTGGGACCTTCGAATGCAAGGTGAAGCGGTCCAGGTCGTGCAGGGAGGCGGCGTGCTTGCCGTGCGGTCCCCGCTCGGGGGACGAAGTGAGCAACTGCGTGCCATACCGGGCAACCGCGGCCGTGGACAGGCGGCTGAGACCGAGTACGTCGATGCCCTTGTCGAACGAGGCCTTAGGCGACGTATACATGGGGCGATTGCCGAGATACGTCCAAGGGGACGTGTTCGAGACTATGGCGACCACCAGGCCGGTGACCGGGTCCGCACCGGGGTGCTCGAGCGTGATCGTGCCGTGCCGGCGGTGCTGCTCGCCGAGGAACTGCCGCATCACCTGGCGCACGTACAGCGCATGGGTCGACTTCTTGCCACGCTCGCGCTGCTGCTCGACCCGGCCGACCACGCCCGCGTCGAAGCCGAGCCCCGCGTTGAAGGTGAACCAGCGGGACGGGACGGCCTCGTCCTCGGTGCCGGGGGTGCCCGCGGTCAGACCGAGGCCGACGACACGCTCGCGCTTCTCGCGCAGCGCGTCCAGCAGGGCGCCGGTGGCCTCGACCGGGTCGTTGGGCAGACCCAGGGCGCGGGCGAAGACATTGGTGGAGCCGCCGGGGACCACGGCGAGACCGGGCAGGCGCTCCGGATCGGGGCCCGCGTGCAGCAGACCGTTCACGACTTCGTTGACCGTGCCGTCGCCGCCGAGGGCCACGACCAGGTCGACGACGTCGCCCTCCGCGGCCTGCCGGCCCACGTCGCGTGCGTGTCCGCGGTACTCCGTGGTGACCACCTCGAGCTTCATCTCGCTCGCCAGCGCGTGGATCAGCACGTCACGTCTGCGTGCGCTTGTGGTGGTAGCCGCCGGATTGACCACGAGAAGTGCACGCATGGATTGCAGCGTACCTACCGGGAAGTACCGGGCCCAGACCGAGGTAGGGATCCGGTAAGAGAAGTTGGCGTGAGCCTGAACACTCGGGGTCTCACGGCGACGGCTACCCTGCTGGGGTGAGCAGCGAGCAGAACCCCACCCCGAACCCCGCGGAAGCCGGCGCCCCCCGCCCGCGCCGACTGACCTGCGCGGCGACGCTGGCCGCGCTGGAAGGCTTCGCGCTGGCCGTCGGCGGAGTGTGGACGCTCGTCCTCGGCCTCACCGGCGCACCGGACGACCGGCAGCAGGCCGTCACCCTGGGCGTCACCTTCGTCGTACTCGCGCTGCTGCCCCTGCTCGCCGCGCGCGGGCTGCTGCTGTGCCGCAGCTGGAGCCGCGGCCCGGCCGTGATCACCCAGATCATGGCGCTCCCGGTGGCCTACAGCCTGCTCCAGGCCGACAGCGCGGCCATCCCGGCCGGTATCGCCCTCGTGGTGATCGCCGTGGCCTCGCTGGTGCTGCTGATCAACCCGGCCACGACCGAGGCCCTCGGCATCCGGGGGCCCGGCCGTACGCAGGAGCCCAGGGGCCGGTAGCCCTGCGGCCCTCGCGCCTCGGTGCTCGTCACTCCTCCACGAGGAGCTTCTCCCGCAGCTGGGCCAGCGTGCGGGCCAGCAGCCGGGAGACGTGCATCTGCGAGATGCCGACCTCCTGCGCGATCTGCGACTGGGTCATGTTGCCGAAGAAGCGGAGCAGAAGGATGCGCTTCTCGCGGGGCGGCAGGTCCTCGAGGAGCGGCTTGAGGGACTCGCGGTACTCGACGCCCTCCAGGGCCTCGTCCTCCGCGCCGAGCGTGTCGGCGACCGCCGGGGACTCGTCGTCGGTGTCGGGGACGTCCAGGGAGAGCGTCGAGTAGGCGTTCGCCGACTCCAGGCCCTCCAGGACCTCCTCCTCCGAGATCGCCAGCTTCTCGGCCAGCTCGTGGACCGTGGGGGAGCGGCCGTGCTGCTGGGAGAGTTCGGCCGTGGCCGTGGTGAGCGCGAGGCGCAGCTCCTGGAGGCGGCGCGGGACGCGGACGGCCCAGCCCTTGTCGCGGAAGTGCCGCTTGATCTCGCCGACGACCGTCGGCGTCGCGTACGTCGAGAACTCGACGCCGCGGTCCGGGTCGAACCGGTCGACCGACTTGATCAGACCGATGGTCGCGACCTGGGTGAGGTCGTCCAGCGGCTCACCACGGTTGCGGAACCGGCGCGCGAGGTGCTCGACGAGCGGCAGATGCATACGGACCAGCTGGTTGCGCAGCTCCGCGTACTCGGGGCTGCCCTCCTTCAGCTTGCGCAGCTCGACGAACATCGCGCGCGCCCCGCTCCGGTCCTGAGGATCGTGCGTCGTGGCCGGTGCGCCGTGCGCGCCCGGCGTTTCGCCCTCGGAGTATCGCTCGTGCTCGCTCATCGTCCCGCCCGTCGCCCTTCTCCGAGCCCTCGCCTCCGCTCGGATTGGGGACACGACCCCGTTCCGTCCTTCCGGAGGCGCGCTCTGCACGGCACCGTCCCGATCCGCCCCGGCGGAGTCACCCTCCGGGTGCGGTCTGGCCTGTTCGGGGATGCCGTCGATGCCGTCCGCCATGCGTCGGGAATCGTCCGGAGAGTCCGCGCCCCCGGACTGCAGCTCCCGTGTGCCGCGTTCTTCGTCCCGCACCGGCCCGTCCCCGTTCCTCACGCCGGCCCGGGTCCCGCGCCGCGCTGTTTGTAGAGGCTGATCGACACGGTCCTGTCCTCGTCGACGGCCGAGGAGACCTTGCCCGCCAGGGCCGACAGCACGGTCCAGGCGAAGGTGTCCCGCGACGGGGCGTGGCCGTCCGTGGTCGGGGCGGAGACCGTGACCTCGAGCGAGTCGTCGACGAGCCGGAAGACACAACTGAGCACCGAGCCGGGCACGGCCTGCTGGAGAAGGATCGCGCAGGCCTCGTCCACCGCGATGCGCAGGTCCTCGATCTCGTCCAGGGTGAAGTCCAAGCGGGCGGCGAGTCCGGCCGTGGCCGTCCGCAGCACCGACAGGTAGGCACCCGCAGCCGGCAGCCGGACTTCCACGAAGTCCTGGGTCGCGGGCTCGCCTGCGATCTGGGACACCCTCACCTCCATGGTGGTACAAGCTATTCGGGGCCGGGGGTCGCCCCCCGGGGGTAACGCGACTACTGGTTCAGCGGTGACGCTATCGCGCTCCGAACGTATCCGTCTCCGGGACCCCGACCCCCTGCCGTCACTCACAGTAAACCTGTGGATACGCTCCGTGTCTAGAGGTCTGCGGACCCAATTGGGAAGAGCGCGCGCCGGGTTGACGTACCCAGACGTCAGACGGTCGAACCGTACCGACGAGCCGTCCTCAAGCAGTGTCACACGAGTACGTGGTCGACGAAGCACCAGCGCCAGGTCTCGCCCGGCTCGAACGTCCGCATCACCGGGTGACCGGACTCGCTGTGGTGCCCTGTCGCGTGCCGTCCCGGTGACGAGTCGCAGCACGCCACGTGGCCACACGTCAGACAGATCCGTAGTTGCACGGGATGTGTGCCCTGTGCAAGACACTCCGGGCACGTCTCGTTCTGCGGGTCGGGTTCGGGGTGCGGCAGCGCGTCGGCGTGCGTGCACTGTTTCATGATTGCCAGATTACGACGGGCGTGCGGTTGACCGCGCGGAAAACGAGGGCGGGCGAGGACATGGATGTGATGCCGCTGCTGTTGCTCGTGGCGGGCAGTACGGCGGTCGCCGCGGCCGCCCGGCGCAGCCCGGTGCCGGCACCGCTGCTGCTGGTGGCCGTCGGGCTCGCCGTCTCCTACATCCCGGGCGTGCCGGACTACACCCTCGAGCCCGAGATCGTCCTGCCGCTCGTGCTGCCCCCGCTGCTGTACAAGGAGGGTGTCGAGAGCTCGTACCTCGATCTGCGGGCGCAGTTGCGGCCGGTGGCGCTCCTGTCCGTGGGCTACGTGCTGTTCGCGACCGTCGTCGTCGGCTGGGCCGCCTATCTGATCGTGCCGGGGCTGCCGCTGCCCGCCGCGCTGGCACTGGGCGCCTTGGTGGCGCCGACGGACGCGGTCGCGGCGGCGGCGGTGGCCCGCCGGGTCGGGCTGCCGTCCCGGATCACCACGATCCTGCAGGGCGAGTCCCTGCTGAACGACGCCACTGCGATCACCGCCTTCCGGGTGGCCGTCGCGGCGGCCGTCGGCGAGGGCGCCTCCTGGGCCGGCGGGGTCGCCGAGTTCCTGGTGGCGGCGGTCGGCGGCGTCGCGGTCGGCCTGGCCCTGATGGTGCCCATCCACTGGCTGCGCACCCATCTCAAGGAACCGCTGCTGCAGAACACGCTCTCCCTGCTGATCCCGTTCGTCGCGTACGGCGTCGCCGAGCAGGTGCACGCCTCCGGCGTCCTCGCGGTGGTGGTCGTCGCGGTCTACCTCGGGCACCGCGCGTGGGAGGTCGACTTCGCCACCCGTCTCCAGGAGGAGGCGGTGTGGCGGATGGTCGCGTTCCTCCTGGAGTCGGCGGTGTTCGCATTGATCGGCCTGCAGCTGCCGGTCGTCCTCGAAGGTCTCGGCGACTACGAGGGCGCCGACGCCGCCTGGTACGCGGTCATCCTCTTCCTCGTGGTCGTGGTGACCCGCTTCATATGGGTTTATCCGGCGACGTTCCTGCCTCGCCTTCTGTCCGCGCGGATCAGGGAACGCGAGGAGAACCCCACCTGGAGGGGGCCCGTCGTCACGTCCTGGGCCGCCATGCGGGGTGTCGTCTCGCTGGCGATCGCCTTCTCGATCCCGCTCACCGTGCACGGCGGCGCGCCCTTCCCGCAGCGCAACCTGATCCTCTTCCTGACCTTCACGACGGTCATCGGGACGCTGGTGGTGCAGGGCCTTACCCTGACCCCGCTGATCCGCCTGCTGAAGTTCCCGGCCCGCGACCCGCAGGCCGCGACGCTCGCGGAGGCCAACGCCCAGGCGCAGGCCTCCCGGGCCGCCGAGCGGCGCCTGGACGAACTCCTCGCCGACGAGCATAATGCCCTGCCGCCACCGCTCGCCGACCGCCTGCGCACGGTCCTGGAGCGCCGCCGCAACGCCGTCTGGGAACGCCTCGGCCAGGTCAACCCGATCACGGGAGAAACCGCCGACGACACCTACCGGCGACTGTCCCGCGAGATGATCAGTGCCGAACGCGAGATCTTCGTCCGCCTCCGTGACCACCGCTACCTCGACGACGAAATGCTGCGCACACTCCTGCGCCGACTGGACCTGGAAGAGGCGGCGGCTTTTCGGGAGACGGCGTAGAGCGGGGGCTGCGAGGAGGCGGCCTGACGCGGCGGTCTGGCGGGAAGTGGTCTCGCTGGGCGGCCCGCCGAGGGGGCCTGACGAGAGTCGGCGTAGCGCGGTGGTCCGGCGGACGATGGTCTGGCGGGAGGTGGCCTCGTGCGGCGGCTTGTCGGACTGCGGTCTGGCGGCGGAGGCCTCCGCGAAGTCGGCCGGCGTGGCGGCGTGGCGGGCGGAGGTCTGCCGGGAGTCGGCCTACTGGCGCGGTGGACCGCTGGCGGCTGCCTGTCGGGAGTCGGCCCGCCAGGAGACGGCGTGGCGTGGTGGTGCGGCGGCGGGACGTGGCCTGGCGTGGTGGGGCTCAGGGCGGTGGGCTGCCCGGCGGCGGTCGAACGGTGTGTGGATCAGGCTTCCGGGAAGGGGCGGCCCGTGATGACCGCGGCGAGCGTCGTCCCGTGTGGGAAGGCGCCCTCGTCCGCCAGGGTGGCCAGTCCATGGAGCAACTTGGCGACATAGAGACGCTCGACGGGCAGCCCGTGGCGGTTCTCGAAGTCCGTGGCGAAGGCGTCCAGTTCCGGGGCGGTGCGGGCGTAGCCGCCGAAGTGGAAGCGGTCGTCGAGCGACCAGGTGCCCTTCCGGCCGCCGAACGCCTGCTCTTGGAGGGCCTCCGTCTCACCTGTCAGGAAGCCGCCCTTGAGAACCGGAATGCCCAGGGCGCGCTGGTCGGGCGCGAGCCCGGCGGCCAGGCCGGCGAGCGTGCCGCCCGTGCCGCAGGCGACCGCGACGACATCGGCATGGCCGCGCAACTCCTCGCCCAGGGCCCGGCAACCACGCACCGCCACGGTGTTGCTGCCGCCCTCCGGGACGATGTACGCGTCCTCGGCACCGGCCGCGCGCAGGATGCGGGCCAGGGCCTCCGGTTCGCTCTTGCATCGATACGTCGATCTGTCGACGAAGTGCAGCCGCATACCGTCGGCCGCACACCGGGTCAGGGACGGGTTGAGGGGGCGGTCGGCCAGCTCCTGGCCGCGGACCACGCCGACCGTCGGCAGCCCCAGCAGTCGGCCCGCCGCGGCGGTGGCCCGCAGGTGGTTGGAGTACGCACCGCCGAACGTGAGGATCGTCCGCCCGTGCGCCGCCGCGAGATTCGGCACCAGCTTGCGCCACTTGTTGCCGATCACTTCCGGGTGGATGAGGTCGTCCCGCTTGAGCAGGAGACGGACGCCGTGCCGGGCGAAGCGGTGGTCGGCGACTTCCTGCAGGGGCGACGGGAGTCGGGGAGCGAGGAGGTCGGTGCCGGTCACCGCTTCATTGTCGCCCGCCTCGTTTCCCTTGCTCGTCCTTCCGCGGAGCGCGTCGCCGCTACTGCTTGAGCCGCTCCTTGATCCACTCCCTGAGCCGCGCCGTCGTGAAGCCCCGCGGATCCGCCTTGCCCGGCTGCCACTCCAGGTGGCCGACGACCGAGCGTTCCGTCCGGCCGTGGTGACGGCAGACCGCCGCTGCCGCCCTCTCGGTCGCCTCCAGCCGGACCTCGGGCCAGGGATCCTTCCCGTTGCCGAGGTTCTCGCACTCGAAGCCGTAGAAGTGCCGGTTGCCGTCGGCGCCCGCCCCGTTGTCGTGGGGAAGCACCTTCTCGGCGATCACCGCGCGCAGGACGTCGGCGTCACCGAGACCGGCGTGATCGGCGCGGCCGCAGCCGACGAGGTGGACCCTCCCCGCGACCGCCTCGTAGCGCTGCTTCCCCCGAAAACGGACGTCTCGGACTGCATCGTTCACACAGTGTGCGAGCCGATCCGGACACGCCGCGGCACGCGGACCCGCCCGGGCGGAACGCGCCACGTGCCCCGTCGGTTGATGATCCATTCCCGCTCTTTCGGGTAATGGCGCGAGTACGCTCCGTGATGGAGGCTGGTCACCCGAACGATGCGCGGCGCAGCTCGGCGCCGCTGCACGACTGGGAGGGCAATTCTCTATGTCGGTAGGCGAAGAGGTCCGCGCGGATCAGGGCAAGCCGCAGCAGTCTCTGGACACGGCGGCCGCGCGGAACCTGGCCACCACCACCAAGTCCGCACCGCAGATGCAGGAGATCAGCTCCCGCTGGCTGCTGCGCACGCTGCCCTGGGTGAACGTGCAGGGCGGCACGTACCGGGTGAACCGGCGACTCACCTACGCGGTCGGCGACGGCCGTGTCACCTTCGTGAAGACGGGCGACCGGGTCGAGGTCGTCCCCGCCGAACTGGGGGAACTGCCCGCGCTGCGGTCGTACGAGGACGGGGAGGTGCTCTCGGAGCTGGCCCAGCGGTGCCGGCAGCGAGAGTTCGGACCGGGCCAGGTGATCGCCTCGTTCGGCAGCCAGACCGACGAGGTGTATCTGCTCGCGCACGGCAGGATCGAGAAGATCGGCTCGGGTCCGTACGGCGACGACGCGGTCCTGGGCGTGTTCGCCGACGGAGCCTACTTCGGCGAACAGGCGCTGCTCGACCCGGACGCCATCTGGGAGTACACGGCCCGCGCGGACACGGCCTGCACGGTGCTGATCCTGTCCCGCCGGGACTTCGAGCAGGTCGCGGAGCGCGCGGACTCGCTGCGCGACCACCTGCGGCAGCTGCGGGCCATCCCGGAGCAGCGCACCAACAAGTACGGCGAGAAGGAGGTGGACCTGGCCGCCGGCCACAGCGGCGAGCCCGACATCCCGCACACGTTCGTCGACTACGAGGCACGGCCGCGTGAGTACGAGCTGAGCATCGCCCAGACCGTGCTGCGCATCCACACACGCGTGGCCGACCTCTACAACCAGCCCATGAACCAGACCGAGCAGCAGCTCCGGCTCACCGTCGAGGCGTTGAAGGAGCGCCAGGAGCACGAGCTGGTCAACAACCGTGACTTCGGGCTGCTGCACAACTGCGAGTACGACCAGCGGCTACAGCCCCACGACGGCGTGCCGAGCCCGGACGACATGGACGAGCTGCTCAGCCGCCGGCGCGGCACCAAGCTGTTCCTCGCCCACCCGCGTGCGATCTCCGCGTTCGGCCGCGAGCTGAACAAGCGCGGACTCGTCCCGGAGAGCGTGGACATCGGCGGCAACCGCATCCCGACCTGGCGCGGGGTGCCGATCTACCCCTGCAACAAGATCCCGGTCAGTCCGGAGCGCACGACCTCGATCATCGCCATGCGAACAGGAGAGGAGGACCAGGGCGTCGTCGGGCTCAGGCAGTCCGGCATCCCGGACGAGATCGAACCGAGCCTGTCCGTCCGCTTCATGGGCATCAACGAACAGGCTGTCATCAACTACCTGGTGACGGCGTACTACTCGGCGGCGGTCCTGGTGCCGGACGCGCTCGGTGTCCTGGAGAACGTCGAGATCGGCCGCTGGAGGTGACGTTCCCGCACGTCGTGACCGTGTCTGCCCGTCTGGGGACGGGTACACCCCCGGGGTACGCGTTGGGGCGGGGCGCACGCGTCACCGTCCGTGGTTTCGGCGAGGGGAGCCCATGGCCGAGTTCATGACGGAGGCGAAACAGCGTCGCACCGGGGTGCCACGACCTGCCGGGGCGCCGGCTGCACGTGAACGCCGAAGGCCCGCCGGGTACGGCGGACCGGGTCCCCTCGACGGGCACGAGGCCACGGCGATCCTGGACCGCGCCCGCGCCCGCGCCTGGGCCGACCCCGAGCCGAGGGCAGCCATGGAGTCGCTCCCGGGCTCGATGCGCCGGATCGCGCTCTACCACTTCGGATGGGAACAGAGCGACGGCACCCCGGCCGCGGGCAGCGCGGGCAAGGTTGCACGAGCTGTCCCGTGCGGTCCCCGACCCGGAGCCGGCGGGAAGTCTGCCGGCGCTCGCCGAGTTCGTGACCCGGCGCCGCAGCTGAGGCCGGCGCCACCCGGCCCCGGCCGACCACCCCCGAGCCCGGAGCCTGCGGGACCGTGCGGCTCCTGACCCCGCACGGTCACCAGGGGCTCCGGCCGGCCGGGTCCCGCACATCCCCACGGTGCGCGAGGTCCGGCGCCTGTTCCCCGGACTCGCCTCTTCGACGCCCGCCCCTTCCCCCCTCACGACGGGCTGCCGGCACGGACGTACACGGACATACGGAGGGAAGCGCACGGCCCGTGGCCGCCCTACCCTGAGGACATGGACAGCGCAGAACACGTCTGTCCCACCTGCGGACAGCCCGTCGAAACCGTCGTCAAGCGACACAAGACACTGGGCGCCTGGGTTCCGGTGTGGAGCCCCGGCCCGTGCCGCAACCCGCGGTGCGAGGCCAGCGCCGAGTACGTTCCCGAGGCGGAGCAGCAGCACCGGGAATCCGCCGCGAAAAAACCCTGAGACCGTGTCGAGAACCCCGGCCCGGCTCCGACGTCCCCCATGAAAACCGCCCACCCCGGGCGGGGAGAGCCGAAGGAGCGGACCGATGAAGTACCTCGTGATGGTGCAGGCCACGCAGGCGGACTACGAGGGCATGCGCGGCAAGGCGAGCCCGCACGCCCCGAGCTGGACCCAGGAGGAGCTGCAGGCCATGTACGCCTTCATGGGCGCGATCAACGACGACCTCGCCGAGACCGGTGAACTCGTCGACGCCCAGGGGCTGGCCGAGCCGGCGCAGACCCGGCTGGTCACCCGCGGCAAGGACGGGAACGCGGTGATCACCGACGGGCCGTACAGCGAGACCAAGGAGCTGATGGCCGGCTACTGGGTCCTGGAGTGCGAGAGCCTGGAGCGGGTCACGGAGATCGCCGAGCGGGTCACCCGCTGCCCCGGCCCCGAGGGGCTGACCGACTACCCCGTGGTGATCCGGCCGATCATGGACGGCGCCGGGGACATCTGAACCGCCCGATGACCGAGCCGACCGCGATCGAGGACCTGCTGCGTCGTCATGCGCCGCAGGTCCTCGGAGCGCTGGTCAGACGGTACGGGCACTTTGACGCCGCCGAGGACGCCGTACAGGAGGCGCTGCTGGCCGCGGCCCGGCAGTGGCCGACCGACGGGGTGCCGGACAATCCGCGCGGCTGGCTGATCAGGGTCGCGGCGCGGCGGCTGACCGACACGCTGCGCGCCGACACGGCCCGGCGGGAGCGCGAGGAGCGGGCGGCGGCGCTGTCCGCGCGCGTGACCGTGCAGGACCGGGCTCCCCGCGAGGACGACACGCTCTCCCTGCTGTTCCTGTGCTGCCATCCCGGTCTGACCCCGCCCGCGCAGATCGCGCTCACCCTGCGCGCGGTCGGCGGTCTGACCACGGCTGAGATCGCCCGCGCGTATCTGGTGCCGGAGGCGACCATGGCTCAGCGGATCAGCCGGGCCAAGCAGAAGGTGCGCGGAGTGCGCTTCGGGCGGCCCGACAACTGGGCCGAGCGGCTGCCCGCGGTTCTGCACACCCTGTATCTGATCTTCAACGAGGGCTACACGGCGACATCCGGCGCGAGCCTGATGCGACGGGACCTGGCCGGCGAGGCGATCCGGCTGACCCGTGCGGTCCACCGGCTCCTCCCGGACGACGGCGAGGTGACCGGCCTGCTCGCGCTCATGCTGCTGACCGACGCGCGCCGCGAGGCACGCACCGGCCCGCACGGCGAGCTGATCCCCCTCGACGAGCAGGACCGCGACCGCTGGGAGAAGGCGGCGGTCGAGGAGGGCGTCGCGCTCGTCACCCAGGCCCTGTCGAGTGGACCGGCCGGGCCGTACGCGCTGCGTGCGGCCATCGCGGCCGTGCACGATGAGGCGCCGTCCGCGGCCGCCACGGACTGGCGGGAGATCCTCGGCCTGTACGACTTCCTGGTCCGCCTGGTCCCCGGCCCCGTCGAGCGCCTCAACCGGGCGGTCGCCGTCGCCATGGTGCACGGACCCCGCGCCGGCCTCGCCGAACTCGACGCCCTGGCGGACGAGTTGGGCGAGTTGGGCGTGGGCCACCGGCTGGACGCGGTCCGGGGCCATCTCCTGGAGCGTGCGGGCGCGTACAGCAAGGCCCGCGCCGCCTACGAGTCCGCGGCAGCCAAGACCCTGAGCCTGCCCGAGCAGCGTTATCTGCAGGCGCGGGCGGCGCGGCTCGGGCCGTAGCGTTGCCGCATGACCAAACTCCCGTACATCGTCCACATCACCGAACGCGCCCTGTGGGACGCGGCCCGTGAGCGCGGCACCTACGAGATGTCGACCCGGGGCCGCACGCTCCACGAGCAGGGCTTCATCCACTTCTCCACCCGCGACCAACTCCCGCGCGTGGCGGCCTTCCTGTACGGCTCCTACGACGGCCCGGACGAACTGGTGGTCCTGGTCGTGGACCCGGGGCGGCTCGGGGTGCCGGTGAAGTACGAGGCGGTGGAGCCGGGCGCCGAGGAGTTCCCGCACGTGTACGGGCCAGTCCCGGTGGACGCGGTGGTGGACGTCGAGCCCTGGGGGTGACGGGGCAGGGCGCGGTCAGGCGGCGGGAACCGGTGGCCGCGGCAGTCCGCCCGTCTCCGGGTCGCGGCCGGTCAGGCAGTACGTGCCGCCCGCCGGGTCGCGCATCACGCGCCAGTGGGGGCCGTCGGCGACACGGGTGGCGCCGAGGGTCTCGTGGCGGGCGTGCGTCGTGCCGATGTCCGCGCAGGCGATGTCGAGGTGGGCGGAGGCGGGCCGTTGCTCACCGAGCCGCTGGAGCAGAACGCGGACCGGCATGCCGGCCGGCGGCCTGAGCACCCGGAACTCCGGGAGCGCGCTGGTCAGCAGGTCCCAGCCGGTCAGTGCCGCCCAGAAGGCGACCTCGGCGTCGTACGCGGACGGAGGGACGTCCAGGCACACCTGGTCCAGCCGGCTGCCGGCCGCCACCGGCGGCCGTACCGCCTCCCCGTGCCAGGGCACGGCACAGAACAACAACCCGGCGGGCGACCGCAGTACGGCCCATCCTTCGTGCTCCGCCACCATGCCCGCGCCGAGTCGCCGGGCTGCCGTGATCAAAGCGCCGGTGTCCTCGGTGCAGAGGTCGAGATGGGCCCCGCCGTCGCCGGAGCCGGTCCCCTGCAGCTTCACGCAGGCGTCGGCGTCGTCCGGCAGGAGGGTCACGAACTCGCCGTGTTCACCGCGGGGTTCGGAGAGCCGGGTGCCCGTGACGGCCGTCCAGAACGTGCGGGCTTCGTCGAGCAGGCCCATGGGCCGGTCGGCGAAGGCGTAGGTCCAGCGGATGCTCATGCGGTGATCGTAGGCACGGGGGCGCCTCCCCCCGCCCCGAATTTCAGACCTGGGGCTGCTCCATGAACCGCAGCAGGTTCCCGGCCGGGTCGCGGAACGCGCAGTCGCGCACGCCCCACGGCTGGTCCATCGGCTCCTGGATCACATCGGCGCCGGACTCCTGGACCCGTGCGTACAGCGCGTCGCAGTCAGCGGTGGAGAAGATGACCCCGCGCAGCATGCCCTTGGCGAGCAGCTCGGCCATGGCCTGCCGGTCGGCGGGGGAGGCGTCGGGGTTCGCGCCCGGCGGCTCGAGCACGATCTCCACGTCCGGCTGGAGCGGCGAGCCGACGGTCACCCAGCGCATTCCCTCGAAGCTCACGTCGTTGCGCACCTCCAGACCGAGTACGTCCCGGTAGAAGGCGAGCGCCTTGTCGTGGTCGTCCACGGCGATGAAGCACGTCTTGAGTTTCACGTCCATGTGCTCACGCTAGGCCGCCGACCCGGCTCACGCCCGCCCGTCGGCGGGACCGGCCGTGCTCGGATCGGTCGTGCTCGGCTCAGTAGCGGTTGCGGCGTGGGCGGGTGAACGTGCGGGCCACACAGGACGGGATCACCGTGCTCTCCTCGTGCGAGCGGTCCCGGTACGCGCTCGGAGTCTCGCCCACCAGCTCGGTGAAGCGCGAGCTGAAGGAGCCGAGCGAGGTGCAGCCGACGGCGAGGCAGACCTCGGTGACGGAGAGGTCGCCACGGCGCAGCAGCGCCTTGGCGCGCTCGATGCGGCGGGTCATGAGATAGCTGTACGGCGTCTCGCCGAAGGCCTTGCGGAAACTGCGCTGGAAGTGACCGGGGGACATCAGGGCGGTGCGCGCGAGGGCGGCCATGCCGAGCGGTTCGGCGTACTCGCGGTCCATGCGGTCGCGTGCCCGGCGCAGCCGGACCAGATCCTCGATGGTCACCGCACCAGCATGGCATGCGAGTGCCTCCATCCGGTCCGCGCGTGTTGCCGAAGAGCCCGTCGCCTGTCATCCGCCCGGCATTGGTCCAGGCCTGCTTACCTGGTGAGATGGACCACATCACGTTCCTCGTGGCGGTCGTCATCGTCACGGCTCTGGCCTTCGACTTCACCAACGGATTCCATGACACGGCGAACGCGATGGCGACGTCCATCGCCACCGGTGCGCTGAAGCCGCGAGTCGCGGTCCTGATCAGCGGCGTCCTCAACGTCGTCGGTGCCTTCCTGTCCACCGAGGTAGCCAAGACCATCTCCGGCGGCATCGTGAACGACGCCCTCGTCACGCCCGGGATGATCTTCGCGGGCCTGATCGGGGCGATCCTGTGGAACCTCGTGACCTGGCTGGCGGGGCTGCCGTCCAGCTCGTCGCACGCGCTGTTCGGCGGCCTGATCGGGGCCGTCTGGGTCGGTGCCGGGTCCGGCGCCGTGAACTTCGACAAGGTTGTCGAGAAGATCCTGATCCCGGCCGTGGCCTCGCCGGTGGTGGCGGGCTTGGCGGCGCTGACCGCGACGTATCTCGCCTATCGGCTGACCGCGCGGGCCCGCAAGGAGTCCGTCACCAAGGGCTTCCGGCTCGGCCAGGTCGCGTCGGCCTCGCTCGTCTCGCTCGCGCACGGCACGAACGACGCGCAGAAGACCATGGGCGTCATCACGCTGACCCTGATCTCGGCGGGGGCGCTGGGCCACGACGCCGGACCGCCGGTGTGGGTGATCGGGACCTCCGGCCTGGCGATCGGCCTCGGGACCTACCTCGGCGGCTGGCGGATCATCCGCACGATGGGCAAAGGCCTCACCGAGATCCAGTCCCCGCAGGGCTTCGCGGCGGAGACGGCCTCGACGACCGTCATCCTCACCTCCGCGCACCTCGGCTTCGCCCTGTCCACCACCCAGGTCGCCTCGGGCAGCATTCTCGGCGCGGGCCTGGGCCGACGGCTGGCGGAGGTCCGCTGGGGCATCGCGGGCCGGATGGCGCTGGCCTGGCTGATCACCCTGCCCTCGGCGGCGCTGGTCGGCGGCGTCGCGGCGAGCGTGGTCAAGCACGGCGGGGACATCGGTACCGCGATCATCGCCCTGGTCGCGGCCGCCGTCGCCGCGGGCATCTTCGCCGTGGCGCGCCGCAACCCGGTCGCCGCGAACAACGTCAACGACCACCACGAGGTCACCATCCGCAAGCCGGCGCCGAGCCACGTCGGCCCGGTCGCCTGAACGACGGAGGCTGTCAATGCATCTGGACTGGACCGCACTCGGTGAGGTCACCGCGGTGAGCATCGGTGTCACCATCGCCGTGGTCGTCGTCTTCGCCGTGGGCGTCCTCGGCGTCGCCCGCCACGAGGACACCCGCGAGCACTCCGGCACCTCCGTCCTCGGCATGGCCCAGGCGGGGCTGTGCTTCCTGGCCTGCGCGGCGGTGGTGGCGTACGGGATCTGTCTGATCGTGCCTCAGTTCCACTGAGGTGCGGCCCCGGTGAACGGTCCCCGGCATGGCGGAGGGACCCGGCCGGATTCCCGGCCGGGTCCCTCCGCAAGCAGACAAGGAGCGGAAGAGGGCTCAGGCCTTCTTGGTCTCCTAGTAACGGGGTGGGTCGGTGACCTGCGGCGATGATGGCCGCAGGTCGCTGACCTGGCCTTTTGGTGTTGGGTAGCGATGGGGCGTGATGGTCTTGATTGGGTGTCCTGCGGACTGTGTGCGGACTGGCCGGGGACGGTTGCGCTGCCAGTCGGTAGAGGGACGCATCCGGAGATGAAGCGCTACGGTGCCAGGCTGTGACTAGTGAACTGTCGAGCCAAGCCGCGGCACATGCTCTAGAGAGCATTCAGATCGTCTCCTCGTACCAGGGAGGCCATGCCCTGGTTGCCCATCTGTCCTGGGCCTCTCCTTCCAATCCGAGTGACGCGAGCCTCTACATACGCCCTTATCTAGGTGGAGGCTGGACGGCCAAGGGTGCTGTGGAGCCGTCTGTGGCGCCGAACAGCACGACGACGATGACTGCACAGCGGCACCGTGACGCTAAATTCGGGGAGGCCAAGCTCTCGCTCCACCACAGCGGACAGACGCACGCCTACGTTGGTCCTCGCGAGAAGCAGTTCCGTTTGCCTCCCATCCAGGGCCCCAGACTCGATGATCCTTCTGGTGGCCACATTGCAACCATCACGTGCTTCGACTTGGCAGGGCTTCCGATGCTTGACCGCCCGCTGAGTACGGCTGGGCCACAGGTCGATGTGGTGGCTCCAGCGCCGGGGGAGGAAACATCGCGGCTGCACGTTGCCTTGTTTTCGGGCACCGACGAGGAGGCTATGAGTGCGCGCTATCCGTTCCTCCGCAGTGCGCCAGTCTTGCGTTTTGACCGGATGGGCATGGAGAAACCGCTCTTCTTTGGTCTGCGTGCGAGGCACTTTCCAGGGAACCCGCAACCCGGGCCAGGGGTTTCAGTGATGGGTGGCTGGGGACCGGGTGCCCAAGAAGAAGAGGCGATTGGGCTGGTGTCTGTTTGGGTCGGACCGGACGAGCAGGCCGCGTCAGGTTGGTAGGTGAGACCGCGAGCTGCACCTCCTGGCCATCCCAGTTTCCCGAGGCTCCCAGTCTCTTTCGACTCAGTCCCCGGCGGGCAACATCTGAACTAGACCGACCCAGTTCTCCTCGTCGGCCTTGGCGTGGATGGCGCGGACCCTCCAGTGGCCGGCGGGCAGGGAAACCGCTGCCTGTGCGGGAAGTCCCCCATCCGGATACTCCACGTTCAGATCAGTGCCCGCTTCGGCGGAGTCCATGAGCACAGCGGGGCCGTCTGTGGTCCACGTTCCGCATTCCTCCCACGGGGTGGCAGGATCGGTGAGGATGGCTTCTGCTGCGGCCTTGAGCTCGGCCTCGGAGCTGGCGGCGAGCCAGCGCACCAAGACGCGATGCTCAGGGATGTAGCAGGTGGTGGCTGGCTCGTCCCCCAGCACCAGGGCCTGCGTTCCTTCTTCACCGACCGTGATTGTGTCGGCCAGATCGTTCACAGCGCAGGCCCTGTCGTAGTCGTCCGGGTCGGGTCCGTCAGACAGGACCATCCCGTCCTCTGTGCATCCGCGCCATGCGTCCAGCGCGGAGACGGGGATGACGATCAAGGGGCCACCCATTGACTCCACCCATACAAGGGGGGTTTGGGAGTCATTGGGTGCGGTGGAAGAGGAGGCTCTCATAGCGGCAGTTTGCCCTCCGTCACTGACAGCGGTCGCTCCGCAGCCACATACCGACCTCGGTCAAGGTGGCGGACGCATAGCCCCCGCGGACCCCCCTTCGCGGATGCACGATTCAGTGAGTCAGCTTCATTTCGATGGCGAGTGCGCCGAGGGCTTCCTTTTCGGGGCCGTAGATGGTGCGGATGTTCGCGAGCTGCTGGTTGCGGGCAGCGGTCGGGTTCACGTTGGAGGGGCCTTCGCCATCGAGGAGGGCCTCGAAGTCGGGGTACTCGGTGACGCGGAGGACCTCGACGTCGCAGGTCTCGTCGGTGTCCTTGATGCGGAAGCGGATGGTGTCGCCGGCGGCGAGGTCCGCGAGGTGCGGGTACTTGACCCGCACCTCGATGGTCTTGGTGCCCGCGGCGACGAGCTCGAAGTACTGGCGGTAGAGGTTGAGCTCGCGGACGCGGGCAGTGCGGTCGGTCATCGGGACGGGACGCTCCTGGGGGACGGTGCGGTGATCAGGCGGCCGATCTCGGCGGCCGAGTACGAGCGGAAGAAGTGGCGGGGGTCGGAGAGCAGGGTCTCGGTCATGGCGAGCAGCTGGTCGGCGTACTCGGTGACGGTGCCGGGCCATTGCCGGGTGTCGAGCATCCAGGGGGCGGCGCCCTCGGGCAAGGGGGCACGGCCTTCTCGTATGAGGGATTTCGACAGCTTGGCGCCGGTGTCGGTGACGACCTGGGGGCAGAACAGCCGGGCCGGGAGCTGGGTGCGCGTGAGGCCCACGGCCTGGAGGGCCTCGTCGACGAGGTGGGAGCCGAAGACCCAGTCGCCGCCCTTGACCATGACGTGCAGGGTGCCCTGGGGGCTGGTCAGGGCGAGTTCCTTGACCAGGTTGCGGTAGAGCGTGGCCAGGTCGAGGTAGCCGCCGGCGGTGGGCGTGATGGTGGCCTCGTACGGGCCGTGGTGGAGGCAGACGGCGGAGACTTGCGCTGTCTCGGGGCCGGTGAGGTGGGCCCGTGTGCGTTCGGCGTGTTTCTCGGCCCAGCCGCAATCGGGGTGCGGGCAGGGGACGCGGAGGTGCGGGGTGCCTGTGGAGGGGGCGAGCCACCAGCGGGCGGCGTCGATGCGGGGGAGGAGCCGGAGCCAAGTGCGGCGGTAGTGCTCGCCGGCCTGCTGCTGGGTGTACGTCTCGATGCGGTGAGGGATGCCCAGGCGCCTGGACAGAGCGGTGAAGAGGGGCTGGTAGAGGGCGGTGACGAGGTCGAGCAGGGCCTGCTCGCCGAGGGCCTGGGCGTAGGCGCGCTGGTAGCCGTGTCCGCTGGCCGGGTCGGTGGCCAGCTTGTACGGGGCGTTGTCGAGGGCGCTGAAGAGCACCTCGGTGGGGAGTCCGAAGCGGTCGCGCAGGCGGGCGGCCATGGCGAAGGCCAGGGACTGCACGAGCGAGGTGCCGATGTGTGGAGCGCCGTTGATCTGGGTGCCGACGACCAGCACGATCCGCTCGGGCGGGGAAGCCAGGATGCGTGGGGTCAGGACGTCCTCGGCGTGGTGGAGGGCGTTGGCGAGAACGGTGTTCGGAGAGACGGGATGGGTGGTCACGAGGTGCCTCCCTGGGGGCCGGCGGTGTGGGGCGGCAGGGACGCGGCCCCGTTCTTGGCACGGTCGAATGCGGCCCAGACGCACTTTCCGGGGCCCGTCCGCTCCTTCACGCCCCAGCTGTCGGCGGTCGCGGCGACGATCAGCAGACCGCGCCCGTCGAGGGCGGACTCCTCGGGAACGCGCTTCGTCGGCCTGTTCTCGCCGCTGTCGTGGACCTCGATCCGCAGCTCCGCGTCGAGGGAGTCGACCCGTACCAGGACCAGTCGGCCCACAGGCACCCCGTGAAGCACGGCGTTGGTGACGAGCTCCGAGGTGCACAGCCGCATGTCGTCAAGGCGGCTCGTCTCACCCCATTCGGTCAGCGTGGCGGCGACGAAGTCGCGAGCGGTACGCGGCGTGGTCCGGCGACGGGGGAAGAGCATGGTGCGGTGCCGTCCCGTGCCCGGAAGGAGGTCTGGGGCGGCATCGGTCGCCTGGTTGGTGAGTCTGCTTGCCATGGTCAACAGCAAAGCGACTTAACTCATTTGGGTCGGGAGCCAGCGTGGGGGCCAAGACGGGGGCCACTATGGGGGCCAGAGGTCACGTGTTCCTGGGGGACGGCATGGGCGACACCGGGATCGGCGCCTTGCTCGTCTGGCTGCGTACCGCGCGCGGCTGGAGCCAGCAGAGGGTCGCCGACGAGTTCAACGCCTTGGAAGGGCGCTCCGCGAAGACCGGCAAGGAGATCGGACGCTACGAGCGCGAAGCGCGGATCCCGATTCCCTACGCCCGGAGGCACCTGGCGCAGATCTTCGGTGTCGATGTCGCCCTGCTCGACCAGGCCGTTGCCACAAGTAAGGGGCGGCGTGACGCGGCCGACGCCACCGATGCCGAGATCGTGCTGTCCGCGCCGTCACCCAAGGACACCTGCGTTCGTGGAGATCCACTGTCGGAGGATGCGGTGCGTTCGGCCGAGTTCGCTCGGTTCATCGCGCACCGCAATGCTGACGAGTTCGTCGTCGAGCAGTTGGAGGCGGACGTCGGTCGGCTCGCCCGTACGTACGTCAGCCACCCGCTGATGGAGCAGTACGTCGAGATCAGGCGGTTACGGGACGGAGTCTTCGACCTGCTGCGCGGGCGCCAGCACCCCAGGCAGACCACGGACCTCTACCTTTCCGCCTCTCGCCTCTGCGGCCTGTCCGCGCACGTTTGCCTCGACCTCGGCGACTACGACTCCGCCGCCACTCATGCCCGTACCGCACGGGCCTGCGCCGAGGCTGCCGGGCACGAAGGGATGCTGGCCTGGGTACGGGCCGTGGAGTCGTTGATCGCGTACTGGACCGGTCGGTACGAGCAGGCGGCCCGGCTGGCGCAGGCCGGTCTGCGCCACAGGGCGAGTGGCAGCATCGGTGCACGGTTGGCGAGTCTGGAGGCTCGGGCGTTGGCGATAGTCGGCGACTCGGCTGGGGCGCTCGCCGCCCTGTCAGATGCTGAACGATCCCGTGAGACGGTCTCGGGTCGGGACGAGGTGCCGGGAGTCTTCGACTTTCCGGTCGCCAAGCAGTTCGCCTACGCCGGGACGACCCTTCTGGCCGTAGGCGGACAGGAACGCGTTCAGAAGGCCATCGTCAGCGCTGAAACGGCGATCCGGCTCTATCGCGGTGCGGACGGCGATGACCAGTCCGTGGGAGACCTGTTCGCCTCGCACCTCGACCTCGCCCATGGACATCTGCTCCTGGGTGACCTGGACGGCACCGAGGAGATGCTCGGCTTCGTCCTTACAGCCTCGCCGGAGCGCATGTCGGCCAGCATCGTGCGCCGGCTCATTGTTCTCGGGCGGGAGCTGGAACGGCCGCAGTACGGTGGAGCCGCGCAGGCGGTACACCTGCGTGACCGACTCCAGCACACGGCCGTCCGTGCGTCCCTGCCCGCCGCCCACCCTCCGGAGTTGCCGACGTGACCGACCTGTCCGCTGCCCACGACGCCGCCGTCACCGATCGGGGCCGCCTTGCGGGTAGTGCCTACAACGGAGACCGGGACCTGGCCGCCCGGCAGTCGCTCTACCAGTGGCAGACGCCTCGGTATGACCTGCCCGGCCTCGTCGCCGAGCGGCTGGGCGACGTACGCGGGCGCGTCGTCGACATCGGCTGTGGCAATGGCAAGTTCATCCAGCGGCTCCGCCAGGACCGCCCCGATCTGTCCCTGCTCGGCCTCGACATTGCCCCCGGAATCCTTGCCGGCGTCCCCGGCCCGGTTGCCGTGGCGGACGCGACGAGGCTTCCGCTGGCGGCGGGGAGCATCGATGCCGCTCTCGCGCTTCACATGCTCTACCACGTGCCCGACATCCCCCAGGCGGTCAGGGAACTGGCCCGGGTCGTGGCCCGCGACGGGCTGGTGGTCGCCTCCACCAACGGCGACCGCGACAAGGCCGAACTAGACGACCTCTGGCAGCGGGCCGCCGGCGACGTCCTCGGCATCGACCGCGGGCCGGCCAGGATCTCGCTCAGCGCCCGTTTCTCCCTGGAGAAGGCTCCGGCCTTCCTCGGCGAGGAGTTCAGCCGCGTAGAGGTTGTCGAACTGCCGGGGACCATCGCGGTCCACGACCCGGAGCCTGTCATCGCCCACATGGCTTCGTACCGCGCCTGGGCGGATCAGCACGACGTGCCCTTCGACGCGACCATCGACCGCGCCCGCACACTCGTTGCCGACCACATCGTCCGCTACGGCGCGTACGAGATCACCTGCCTTGGAGGGATCCTCGTCTGCCGCCGCTGAGATCAGTCCAGCGGCGGCCAGGGCCCGTCCAGCAGGCGGCCCGCCTCCTCGACGATCTGTTCCGCCAGGTGTTCCCGGTCTCCCTGTCGGATCGCCGCCCAGTCGTTGTAGGCGTCGGTCTTCTCGACCAGTGGCTTGAGCTGCTGCGGGCGGGCCAGTGCGCCCCACCCTTCGTATGTGATCAGGTCAGCGCCGGCGCCGGAGGCCAGGCTGCCGTTCACGATCAGCCGGAGCCACCAGCGGACGAGTTCCCAGCGGGCCGCTTCCCAGGGGAGGTCAGTGGTGTCGGCCGGGAGGTCCTGGAGCAGGCCGAGTTCGCCCAGCACTTGGTTGAAAAGGGCGTCGGCCTGCTCGTGCTCGGAGCGTGACAGGCCGGCGAGGAGGGGGAGGGACTCTGTCTCGACGCCGAGGACCAGGGCCGTGAGACCGGCTTCGATGAGCTGCTCCGGGCGGTGTCGGCGGCCGATCAAGCGTTCCAGGGCCAGCATCCGGATGCAGTCGACGGCCTCCTGCGCGGTCACGGCGTACGGAGTGAACGGCGTGGGCGCGGTGACGTCGATACCCGGTCCGCCCTCCACGAAGTACGACCAGAAGTCGACGGTCGCGTGGGCGAGGAGGCCGCTCGATCGGCCGGCGAATTCGTGGTGGATGTAGTCGGTGAGGTCGTTCCCGTAGAGGATGATGTCGGTCTGGTAGACGGACAGGACGGGGTGACCGTGCTCGCCCTCCGTGCCGGGCAGGTAGCGGTGCCCGTAGACCGGGACCAGCTGCGGCACGCTCCCCAGCTCGGTCCTCGCGGCGCGCAGTGCCTGGGATGTCTCCGCCGGCCTCGACGGCCAGGCGGGATGCCAGAACCCGTTGTGCTCCACGTCGAAGAGCACGCCCTCCACCGGCCACGCCAGCCGCCCGGCCAGGTCCCCGGGGTCGCCGTCGCGCCAGTCGGGCCACCGCGACGAGCCGTGCGGGAGCCCGGCGGAGAGGAAGACCCGGTGATCCGCCGAGAAAGTGAAGCCGAACCGCGCCTCGACCGCGTCGAGCTCCCGCTCGGTGAGCCCCGGTCCGATCTCGGTTCGGAGCATGCCCTGAAGGGCACGGGCGGCGTCCAGGGTCAGTCGTGGGGTCGACGGCGTGTTCACGCCTGCCAGCGTAGTGAGCGGTACGGCCGCATATGCCGGAGGTTGTGGCAGTCCGCTATCCCGTCGCATATTCGCTGCGACGGCCTGCGACGATCTCGATACCGTGGCGCCATGACGGACAGGGGAGAGCCGCAGGTTGTTGCGAACCGATGGGCCGATGTTTCGGACCCAGTGCTGGGAGGGCGTGGGACCTTCCGGGACCTCTGCTCCTGCTTCGACCAGTCCAGGCCCCATCCGCGAGCCCGCGTCGGGTTCCACGCCGAGCGGCAGGACCCCACCGCGCCGGGCTGGCGACATCTGCTGGAGCTGGTCGAGGAGGCCGCCGCCGACGGGCGCGAGGAGTTCAAGCCGCTGATCGAGCTGAGCCCGGAGGAGCGGCGGCAGGTCGTCACCCTGCCGCCGACCATCGCCAAGCTGACGGCGGTCAAACACCTCGTGCTCTACGGCAGCAACCTGGTCCGGCTCCCGCCTGAGATCGGGGCCATGACCAGCCTGGAGGAATTCACCCCGTACACCTCCTACCGGCTGCACTGGTTCCCCTACGAGATCACTCGCTGCCGACGATTGACCCGCAGTACGGTGAGCACGCGAGCCCTCTTCGGCAACTTCAAGCTCCGGCCGCCCTTCCCGAAGCTAACGTCGTCCCCGGACTCACTCACGGGCCTTGATCCGGAACGTCTGGATCCCGGGCGCTGGGGTCCCACAGCCCTCCAAGGCTGCAGCGTCTGCGACGGCCCGATTGCACAAGGCGGACTTCAGCAGGTGTGGATCTCCCTGCGCGTGGCCACAGACGTGTTGCCGCTGCTGGTCAACGCCTGCTCGCCGGAGTGCGTCGCCTCCCTCCCAGACGGTGCTGATAACTACATCCCCACACCCCACAGGGGCGGTCGAGTAGATCAGCCGCCGTCCTACTGGGACTGATCGGTAAGACGGCTTCGGAAGCTCCATCACCGTCGAAAGCGTGGTCCTTCCGCAGGCGGTATTCCGTTTGCTTTCACGGACGGTGGGGTGGATGCGGCGCGAGGCGCGGGCATCGGTCGGCCGACACCTACGGTTCCTTGTTGGCGTGCTGCTTGTACCCGCTTGTTGGGCTGGGACGTGATGCGCCAGATCAGGACCTGGGCCGGATGCTCGACGGTGTCTAGTTCGCGTTCGGAGGCGGTCTGGGCCAGGAGCTGGCGAGGGTGATGGCCGGCGGACTCGGCGTAGGCGAGGACCGTGACGAGGGCGGGCCAGGCTGGGTCGGTGAGGATGCGGTCGGCTTGGGCGGGGATGGTGTGGCGGATGGCGGCCTCGAAGCGGCTGGCGGTTTCTGGGCGGGGTGTGCGGCGGGCCAGGTCCGCCAGGACGGGTGTGGCGGCCTGCTGGTAGCCCGCCTGGAGGTGGCGGAGGGCTTCTTCGGCTGCTGCCGCTTGTTGTTCGTGGCCGTGCTGTTCGTGCCACTTGGCGGCGGCGCGGGCCAGGTGCACGGTGGCGAAGAGCAGGGCGATGGCGAGTCCGCCCGGCTCGTTGGAGGCGTAGGCGAGTTCCTTGGCGGCCTTGCGCAGGGCGGTGGCGGCCTGGTGGTCGGCGTGGGTGGCGGAGTGGCGGGCGCGGTGGAACGCCATCGCTGCCGATCGTAGTTCCACCCGGTGTGGGCCGGTCGTGGCGCTGGCGATGTTGTACAGGGTGTCGCCGAAGGCGGCCAGGTAGCCCTGGGCGGCGGCATCATCGCCGGAGTCGAGGACGGTGCGTGCCGGGTGCATGGCGGTGGTGGTGTGCCGCCATGAGTCGGTGGAGTCCGCCGCACACCGGGGCTGGTCGGCCGCCTTCTGGTTGGGGAGGCGTTCGCGTAGGCGGTTGATGGAGAGGTCGGGGGCGAGTTTCGAGCCCCCGTACCAGACGGGTTCGCCGGCCGCGTTGGTGTCGCCGGGGGCGGCGAGACTGTAGCCGATGACGTCGCCGGTCTCGGGGCCGTGGCGGGTTTTGACCTTGATGCCAAGGGACTGCAGCACGGTGAAGTAGTCGGCCTCGGTGTGTACAGCGGCGGCGACCGCATAGGCCCGCTCGCGCAGCCAGTGCCGTGCCATGACCGTCTGGCCCTGGCGCTCGGCCTTGGCGCGTTCGGCGCCGGTGGGGGTGCGGGGCGCGGTGAGGTCGCCGGACTTCAGGCGGCGCAGGCCGAACTCGGCCTCAATCTTGCGGCACTCTGCTTGGGCCCGCTGTCCGTCGCGGTGGGTGCGCGGGCGACGTCCGTCGGCGCGGACAGTGGTGGCCATGATGTGAATGTGGTCGTCCGCGTGGCGCACCGCGATCCACCGGCATGCCTTCTCGTCGGCCTCGGGAGCGACGCCGGCAGCGTGAACGATGCGGCGGGCGACCTCGGCCCACTCGGCGTCGGTGAGGTAGCGGTCGCCGGGCGCGGTGCGGACCGGGCAGTGCCAGACGTGCTGGGATGGTTTCTTGCCGCCCAGTTCGCGGGTGCGCAGGTCGACGTGGTGGTCGAGGCGCTTGGCGAGCTGGGAGTAGGTGGCCTTGGGGTCGCGGCCGGGGTCGGGGGCGCCGGCCATGTCCCAGGCGGCGACGATGTGAGGGTCGGTGTGTTCGTCGCGGCGGCCGGGGCCGAAGAGGTAGGCGATCAGTCCGCGGGTGTCGGAGCCGGTGGAGACGTCAGGAACCATGCGCGGTGCCCTCTGCCAGGAGCTGGTCGATCAGTCGGTAGCTGCTCTCGGCGGCTTGCTCGACGTGGTCCAGCACGGCCTCGGCACGCTCGGGCACCGTTCCTCGATGGATGGCTGCGGTGATCTGGTTGAGGTTGCCGCCGATGCGGTTGAGCGCGACCGTGTGTGCCTCGACGGCCTCGATCAGCGGGCGGAGGGGATCGTCCTCCGGGCTGCCGACCAGTCCTGCCCCGCCGAGGGCGACGGCGAGGGCGGCGTCGCCGACGAAGCCGGCGAACTTCTGACCGCGCTGGTGAGCGGCGGCGCTGATCACGCTTACAGCGGTCCGGGTGAAGCGGATGGTCTTCTCCTGGTCGCGCTTTTCCACGGTGCGCTTGCGGTTCATCAGTGCGGGCAGGACGGGGGCGTCGAGGTCTCGCCAGGAGGGCTGCTCGGCGGGCGGTTGGACGTCGGCCGGCGGCTGGGTGGGAGGGGCAGCGGAGTCGGGCGCGGGCGGGCAGCTGGTCTCGGCTGTGCCCTCCTCCGGCTCGGGCGCCCCCTGGCGCTCGGCCTTCTCCTCCGCCACCCCTGGGGCGGGGGCAAGCGCGGACGAAGCCTCGTTAGAGGCTCGTTCGCTCCAGCTTGCTGCTGATCGACGGGTCAGGCCGAAGAATCCCTTGCGGCGGCGGGTGGGGGTGTTCTCGGTGCTCGTTTCGGGCATGGTGCTGCTCCGGTAGTCGTGTGGGGTGGGGCTTCGTCACGTCCGTTGCATCCGTCCCGTAGCTGGTCAGGACAGGTACGGAGGCGGTCGCAGGTACGGAGTGATCCGTATCGGCGAGGAACTCCGTCCCCGCGCTGACCTGCGCAGGGACGGATGCGACGGATTGATACGGAGCTGGTGTCAGCGCGTGGGCCTGGGGCCGGCAGGCCCGCCAGGCGGGCCGATGGGCAACGTCCCCGACGGAGGGGCCAGTGGCTTGCCCTGGGCCCGACGTGTGGGCGCGGCTTCGCCGGTTGCGGGGGCCGGCTGGGCGGGGTCGGGGCAGTAGCGGGCCCAGGCGTCGAGGAACTGGTTGCGGGCGTACGCCTTGGCCTGCCGGCCGTTCTCGAAGCGGTGGTTGGCCGGGCTGATGCCGAAGTCGCGCAGCAGGTTGGCCAGGTGGTAGGCGTTCAGGCCCTTGGTGCCGTACTCGGCCCATGGCGCCTCGGCGTCCTGGATGAGGGCGGCGAGCAGGTCCTGGCTGCGCAGAGCCTCCCTGTGGCCCTCCTGCTCGAACACGCGGCGGACGTCGCGCAGCAGCCGCGTCTTCAGCGTCGTCTGCTCGTCCTGGACCACCTCGTTGCGCGTCATCGCCAGGCAGGCGGCACGGGCCCGCGAGGGCCAGTGCCCGCCGGCCAGGTCGGCGACGATCACCAGGGGCTCCCAGGTGTCGGCAGCCCGGTCTTCGACCGGCATCGGTGGCACCAGCCGGTGCGCTGCCCCGCGCAGCGGTGTCAGCCATGCGGACAGCCGGTCGCGCAGCGCGTTCAGTTCCGGGACGGAGTGCCGGGAGCGGAAGGGGGCGACCTTCTCGCCGGGCTTGCGCTTCTGCATACGGAGCACGACGGCGCGGTCCATGATCGTGTCCGGCAGGTCGCCGATCCCGGCCAGCGCGGCCATGGCGAAGGTGGGGAACGCGGTGGGCTTGTGCTCCGGGCCGGAGATCCGCCAGGCGGGGCGGTTGCGCTGGTGTCCGGCGTTGAGCAGGCCCCGGAGGTCCTCCTTGTCGCCGGCCTTGGGGCCGAAGATGGTGTCGGCCTCGTCCACCAGCAGCGTCGGCGGGTCCTCGCCGATGATCCGGAAGACCACCGCCGGCGAGGTGTTCACGGTCATCATCGGCCGGGAAACGGTCTCGTGGAGCACGTCCAGGACCCGGGACTTGCCGCACCCCTTGGTCGGCCCCACCACCGCCAGGCGCGGCGCGTGCTGGAGGGCGGGCTGAATGTGGGAGGCCGCCACCCAGAGGGTGACCGCGGTAAGTGCCTCCTCGCTCGGCAGCACGACGTACCGGCCGATCGCGGCACGCAGCTCGTCCAGTACGACGGTCCCGTCCTGGTCCCGGTCCGCCTTGAGGCTGGCACCCTCGCGGCCCCCAGTCCCCGGTCCGGGTTCGGGGACCGTCCCCGGAGCACCGTGGTCAACCCGGACCGACGGTCCGGGTTCGCCGGCCGACTGACCAGAACTCTCCGTCCGGTCCTCGGCTTCCGGACCGGGTCCATGGCCCGGGTTCCCGGTCCGGTCCGGTAGGCCACTGAGCTGCGCGTTCTCCGCCGGTCCGGGTTCCTGGTCCGGGTTGTCCGGAACTCCGGTCCGGGTTTCGGTCGCGGGTCGTTCCGGACCGACCGGACCGACCGGACCGACCGGACCGACCGGACCGACCGGACCGACCGGACCGACCGGACCGACCGGACCGACCGGACCGACCGGACCAGCGGCACGGTCCGGTCGGTCGCCGGTCCCCGGAGAGGTGGACCGGTCGTCCGCTCGGTCCGGACGGTGCCACGGGATGCCCTGGCCGGGGACCGCAGCGGCAGGCCAGACGACCTTGTGGGATGTGTTCGAGGTGGCGGGGGACGTAGAGTCCTCCATCGACGTTCCTCTCAGGTGAAGGACGGGACAGGCAAGGTCCCGCCCCTCACCGGTTCGTTCGTTCAGGGATGGGCGGCGTGCAGGGGAATCTCCGGCCCTCGGCGTTGGCGCGCCGGGGGCCATTGCTGTGTCCGGGCCCGTCGGCGGCTCACGAGGCCAGGCCCCATTCCTCCTGGCCGGCGATCAGCGTGCGCTCGTAGCGCAGCAGCTCGGCCTCGGGGTACAGCACCCGCTTGCCGACCTTGATGCCGCGCGGCCCCTTCTTGATGTGGCGCCAGTAGCGGACGGTGCTCTCGGCTGTGCGGTAGCGCTGGGCGACCTCGGCGGTGGTCAGGTATCGCATGCATTCCCATTCGGCTAGGTGGCGATTCGATCTGCATAGAGTTGTACCCGACGATCCCCGGTTACCCAAATCGGGAAGCCCATGTTTCAATTCGGATAGCGACGGTGGTGATGGAGGTTCGATGGCAGGCGACAGGCCCGAGGGCGGCGAGGTGCCGCTGCTCTACAGCGAGGGGAACGTGGCCGCGCGCGTGGCATTGGAGCGCGAGGTCAGAGGGTGGAGCACGACCGAGTTGGCGGAGCGGGTGACCAGAGCCGGCGTCAAGATGAACCAGACGGCGGTCTGGCGCATCGAGAACGGCACCCCTCGCCGGCGCATCAACCTCGACGAGGCCCTCGCCTTCTCCCGCGTCTTCGAGCTCCCCCTCGAAGAGCTGATGTCGCCACCCCTGGAGGGGCTCGACATCGACAGCCGGCGGCTCGTCCAAGAGGCCGTCGAAGCGTTCTACGAGGCCCGCGACGCGCGCGACCGCCTCCACCACGCCGTGGTCGCCATCGCCGACCACATCAAGGCCCACCCCGACAGCTCGCGGGCCATCCACGAGCAGTGCCTCCGCCTCATGGGCGACGAGCGGGACGCTCGCACGCTCAGCAACGACATCGCGGACGGCGGCCACTACTGACAACCGACACGAAGGAGAGGCCACTTGGCCAACATCCAGAAGCGCCCCAACGGCAAATGGCGGGCCCGCTACCGCGACCTCGACGGCAAAGAGCACGCCCGCCACTTCGAGCGGAAGCTCGATGCCCAGCGCTGGCTCGATGAGGTCACGGCCAGCATGGTCACCGGCCAGTACGTCGATCCCCGCGCCGGCCGCGTGACGTTCGAGAAGTACGCCGAGAAGTGGGAGGGCTCGCTCATCGCCAGCGAGGCGGGCGAGCGCATCACCGACAACGCGCTCCGGCTCCACCTCGTGCCAGCGCTGGGCGCCCGGTCCATGGCGGCGATACGCCGCAACGACATCCAGGTGCTCTTCAAGCACCTCTCCGACCAGCTCGGCCCCGGCAGCGTGCGGAACGTCTACGACGTCCTCGTACGCGTCATGACGGCGGCCGTGGACGACAAGGTCATCGCCTCCAGCCCGTGCCGCCGGATCACCCTCCCGGCCATGCCGGACGAGGAGGTCACCCCGCCGACGGTCGAGCAGGTCGAGGCGATGGCGCGTGTGATGCCGCCGTACATCCGCGCGGCGATCGTCACCCTCGCCGGATCAGGGCTGCGCATCGGTGAACTGCTCGGCCTGAAGGTGTCGGACGTCGACTTCAAGGCCGGCACCATCCGGGTCGATCGGCAGCGGCTTCAGTCCGGGAAGATCGGCCCGCCGAAGACCGCCAAGTCCCGGCGTACGGTCCCGGTCGGGGAGGTCGTCACCGATGCGCTCCTCGCGCATCTCGCAGCACGTCCGTCCAGGGAGTGGCTGTTCACGATGGAGGAGGGCGAGCCGCTCAACTACCGGCGGTGGAAGACCGAGTGGAATGGGGCTCGAAAAACGCTCCAGGCGGCCGAGAACGAGGCCGCCGAGCGGGAGGGCCGCAAGCCCGTCGAGCTGCCACACATGGTGACCCACGACCTGCGGCACTTCTACGCCTCCGCGCTCATTGCTGGCGGCGCGAGCGTCAAGCAGGTGCAGTTGGTCCTCGGGCACGCGTCCGCCGTCATCACGCTGCGGATCTACGCGCACCTCTGGCCTGGGGAAGAAGACCGCACCCGGGCCGTCATGGACGCCGTGCTCGGCGGCCTGCGGACCGGGTGCGGACAGCTAGGCGATGTGACCCGCGAAAGTGCGGGTCAGGCGGCCTAGGCAGAGATCAAGCCTTCTTCGTCTCCCAGAAGATCTTGTCGATCTGGGCGATGTAGTCCAGGGCCTTCTGGCCGGTGGCCGGGTCCGTGGACGCCTTGGCGGCCGACAGGGCCTTCAGCGTGTCGTTGACGAGCTGGTGCAGCTCCGGGTACTTCTCGAAGTGCGGGGGCTTGAAGTAGTCGCTCCAGAGCACGGAGACGTGGTGCTTCGCCAGCTCGGCGCGCTGCTCCTTGATGACGGTGGCGCGAGCCTGGAAGTGCGGGTCGTCGTTGCCGGCCATCTTCTCCTGGACGGCCTTCACCGACTCCGCCTCGATGCGGGCCTGGGCCGGGTCGTACACACCGCAGGGCAGGTCGCAGTGCGCGCTGACCTTGACCTTGGGGGCAAACAGGCGGGAAAGCATGGAGCATTCCTTCCTCGTGATCGTCTTCTCAGGTGGGACATTACTCCCTGGAAGGCGGGTTTTCTCGAGTGCCCCCTAGGGCTTAGGACAAAAGTCCGGGGTCAGACTGGGACTGGTGGAGGAACGGACCGGGGAGGTGCCGGCGATGCCGGAGCTGTCGCAGGAGACCGAGCGGGGGAGGGCGGCCCTGCCCTTCGGACTGGCCGAGGTGACGGGGCCGTCCATGGTGCCGACGCTGTATCACGGGGACCGGCTCGTGGTGCAGTACGGCGCCATGATCCGGCCCGGTGACATCGTCGTCCTGCGTCATCCGTTCCAGCAGGACCTGCTGGTCGTCAAGCGCGCCGTGGAGCTGCGCGAGGGCGGCTGGTGGGTGCTCGGGGACAACGCCTACGCGGGTGGGGACAGCACCGACTACGGGGTCGTACCGGAGGATCTGGTGCTGGGGCGGGTGCGCTTCCGGTACCGGCCGCGCCGGGCCGATCAGCGGTCGCCGCTCGCGCTGGTGCGCTGGGCGCTGTCGGCGGCCAGGCCCGTCTTCTCCGACCGGTCGGCCTCCAGGCGCTTCCGGGCGCGGTAGGCGGCCACGTTGGCACGGGTCGCGCAGCGGTCGGAGCAGTAGCGCCGGGAGCGGTTCGTGGACGTGTCGAGGTAGGCGTTGCGGCAGGGGGCCGCCTCGCACAGGCCCAGGCGGTCCACACCGTACTCGGTGAGATGGAACGCCAGGCCCATCGCGGCGATCGCCGCGTACCCGGCGGTGGCGTTCGACGGGTGGTCGGCCAGGTGCATGTGCCACAGCGGGCGGCCGTCGTCGTCCCGGTGGTCGTGCCCGGAGATCTGCGGGCTCACCGGGAACTCCAGGAGGAGCGAGTTCAGCAGGTCGACAGCCAGGGTCTCGTCGCCCTGGTCGGCGGCCTCGAAGACCGCGCGCAGCCGGGTCCGCACCGAGCGGAAGCGCGTGACGTCGGCGTCCGTGGCGCGCCGGGCCGCGGACTGGTTGCCGCCGAACAGGTCGCGGACGGCCTCGACCGAGGTCAGCGAGTCCTTGCCCCGGAGCGGTTCCTCGCTGTTGACGAGGCGCACGGCGTAATCCGAGTAATAGGCCAGTTCCACTTGTAGTCCTTACGGAGGCACTCTATGGTCGTGACTGCGGTCGGGTAACAGACGGTCGTGCTTACAGGGTATTACTTCCAGGGTATTGCGGGATCTTCGCTGTGGAGGAGTTGCGATGACGGACGCGCGGACGACCACGACCGGCACCGACTGGGCCGCGTGGCAGGAGAGCTGGGACCGGCAGCAGGAGTGGTACATGCCGGACCGCGAGGAACGCTTCCGGATCATGCTCGACATGGTCGAGGCGCTCGTCGGGACCGCACCCCGCGTCCTCGACCTCGCCTGCGGCACCGGCAGCATCACCGCCCGGCTGCTGCGCCGGTTCCCCGACGCCACCAGCACCGGCGTCGACCTCGACCCGGCCCTGCTCGCCATCGCACGGGGCACGTTCGAGGGGGACGAGCGTGTCTCCTTCGTCACGGCCGACCTCAAGGACCCCGACTGGGCGGCGGCACTGCCGTATGACGCGTACGACGCCGTCCTGACCGCCACGGCCCTGCACTGGCTGCACAGCGAACCCCTCGCGGCCCTCTACGGTCAGGTCGCGGAACTCGTCCGCGACGGCGGTGTCTTCATGAACGCGGACCACATGATCGACGACACCACGCCCCGGATCAACGCCGCCGAGCGCGCCCAGCGGCACGGGCGCATGGATCAGGCCAAGCGGGACGGAGCGCTCGACTGGGCCGAGTGGTGGGAGGTCGCCGGCCAGGACCCGGTCCTGGCCGGTCCCACGGCCCGCCGCTTCGAGATCTACGGCGAGCACGCGGACGGCGACATGCCCTCCGCCGCGCGGCACGCGCGCGTACTGCGCGAGAAGGGCTTCACGGAGGCCCGGCCGGTGTGGTGCTCGCCCTCGGACACGCTGCTCCTCGCGCTCAAGTAGGACCCCGGGACGGCGGGATCGAGGCGGTACGGAAAATCCGTACCGCCTCTGCTGCGTCCTGGGAGGGGTCCCGCCGCACTGGTACGGGTGAGACGGTCCGTGGAGCCGGGGGACCGGCGGAGAGGGGGAGGGATGACGCGGGGCGCGGAAGCGGCTCTGCACGCCTTCGTCGAGGGCAGGCGCACGGCGCTGTTCCGCAGCGCCTACCTGTTGTGCGGCAACCGCGACGAGGCGGAGGACCTCGTCCAGACGACGCTTGTGAAGGTCGTCCTCGGCGCACGCAGGCACGGGCGGCTGGAGAACCTCGAGGCCTATGCGCGCAGGACGCTGGTCAACACCTTCATCTCGGCCCGCCGCAGGTTCTGGCGGCGGGAGCACGCATACGGCGACCTGCCGGACGTTCCGGGGCAGCTGATCGACAGCGACACCGGACTGATGGTGCGGGCCGCTCTCGCACAACTCGCGCCCAAACAGCGGGCGGTGCTGGTGCTGCGCTTCTGGGACGACCTGAGCGTGGCCGCCACCGCCGAGCTGCTCGGGATGCGGGAGAGCACGGTCAAGAGCCACACGGCCAGGGGACTCGCGGCACTGAGGGCCGCGGTGCGGGAGGAAGAGGAATACGCATGAGCGAGAACGAAGTGGTACGAGAGCTGCTGGGGAGGGCGGTCGACACGGTGCCGGTGCCGGTGAGCCCGGGCAGCGAGGCCGTCTTCGCGCGGGCGTCCCGGGTGCGCCGGCGCCGGCGCGCGGCGGCGACGGGAATGGTCGCGGCGGCCGTCGCGGCGGGCGTCGTCGTCGGTTCCGGCGTCCTGCCGGGGGGGCAGGGCGAGAACGTGGCCGCGTCGCCGACGGCGGGAGAGCTGGGCGGTGGGGCGGCCGGGTTCGCGAAGCTGCTCCCGGGGGACGTCGGGAAGGTGCGGGAGGTGCGGCTGGGCCCGTTGCTCAAGGGCGTGTCCATCGGCAAGTTCGGCAAGAAGCCGAAGCCGGTCGGGTCGTACGACGGGGAGTACACGGTCGCGAGGGACGGTGGGGTCGGCATCATCACGGTGCACGCCGCCGAGCACGCGACACCCGACCCGGCGCCGTGCGACATGCCGCACGAGACGCCCCTGAAGCTGAACTGCACCACCGAGCAGGTCGACGGCGGCGTGCTCCACCTCTGGCAGTGGAACTGGGACGAGGACAGCGCGACGCGGTGGGGCAGCGAGCTCGACGCGCAACTGGTCCTGAAGGACGGCACGATGCTGGACATTCACGACTCGACCGGTTTCCTCGGCCAGGGCTCACAGGGACCGCTGCTCAAGTCGTTCCCGCTGAGCCGGTCGCAGCTGCGTGAGCTGGCGCTGAGGCCGGAGCTGCGCCCGTAGCGGAGCATGGCGAAGGGGCGGTACGAGGATCCCGTACCGCCCCTTCGCACGTTCTCCCGCGTGCGTTACAGCACCTTGGACAAGAAGGACTTCGTCCGGTCGTGCTGCGGGTTCGTCAGGACCTCGCGAGGGTGCCCGGACTCGACGACCACGCCGTCGTCCATGAAGACGAGCGAGTCGCCCACTTCGCGGGCGAAGCCCATCTCGTGGGTGACGACGATCATGGTCATGCCGTCCTCCGCGAGGTCCCGCATGACGTCGAGCACCTCACCGACGAGCTCGGGGTCGAGGGCCGAGGTCGGCTCGTCGAAGAGCATCAGCTTGGGCTCCATCGCCAGCGCGCGGGCGATGGCGACACGCTGCTGCTGACCGCCGGAGAGCTGCGCGGGATAGTGCCCTTTACGGTCACCGAGCCCTACGCGGTCGAGGAGCCGTTCCGCCCGCTCCCGGGCCACAGCCTTGGATTCGCGCTTGACCTGGACCGGCGCCTCCATGACGTTCTCGAGCGCCGTCATGTGCGGGAAGAGGTTGAAGCGCTGGAACACCATGCCGATGTCCCGCCGTTGCGCCGCGACCTCCTTCTCCTTCAGCTCGTGGAGCCTGTCGCCCTTCTGCCGGTAGCCGACCAGATGATCGTCGACGTACAGCCGGCCGGCGCTGATCTTCTCCAGGTGGTTGATGCACCGCAGGAAGGTGGACTTGCCGGAGCCGGACGGACCGATCAGGCAGAACACCTCACGCGGGTTCACCTCCAGGTCGATGCCCTTGAGGATGTGCGCGAGTCCGAACGACTTGTGCACACCCTCGGCCTTGACCATGGGGTGGCCGCTCGTGCCCTTGCTGAAACTGGTCATCGGGCCACCTCCGGGCGGCTGAACGAACCGAACAGTCGGAGGTTCTTCTTCAGGCGCTGGAACGGAGTCGGCGGCAGGTTGCGCGTCGAACCACGAGCGTAACGGCGCTCCAGGTAGTACTGGAAGACGCTGAAGACGCTGGTCAGGATCAGGTACCAGATCGACGCCACGAAGTACATCTCCACCACGGCCAGCGAGGTGCTGGAGATGTCCGTGGCCCGCTTGATCAGCTCGTTGAACTGCACCGCGTAGGCCAGCGACGAGGTCTTCAGCATGTTGATGAACTCGTTGCCCGTCGGCGGCACGATCACGCGCATCGCCTGCGGGAGGATCACCCGCCTGAGCGTCTTGCCCTGGGTCATGCCCAGCGCGTGCGAGGCCTCCGTCTGCCCGATGTCGACGGACTGGATGCCCGCGCGCACGATCTCGGACATGTACGCCGCCTCGTTCAGGCCGAGGCCGAGCAGTGCCGCCAGGAACGGCGTCATCACCTGGTTCATCTCGTCCTTGTAGAACCCCAGGTTGAGGATGGGGAACACGAGCGAGATGTTGTACCAGAGCAGGAGCTGGACCAGGACCGGCGTGCCGCGGAAGAACCAGATGTAGAGCCAGGCCACGGTGCTCGTCACCGGGTTGGACGACATCCGCATCACCGCGAGGATGACGCCGAGGACCAGGCCGAGCACCATGGCGAGCACGGAGATGTACAGCGTGTGCCAGACGCCGGACAGGATGGTCCCGTCCGTCAGATAGTCCGGGATGATGCTGTAGTTGATCTTCGCGTTGGAGAACGCGATCCCGATCAGCACGAGGACCGCGACGACCGCGGCGCCGGCCACCCAGCGGCCGTAGTGCCGTACGGGTATGGCCTTGATCTGGTCCGGCGGCAGTGCCGGCGTCGGCATCTTGTCGACAGTGTCAGTCACGAGGGCTGCCCTTCAGTGGCGCGCAGGGTTCAGGAGCCGCCGTTGATCTTCGCCTCGGTGACGCCGCCGTCGGTGACGTTCCACTTCTCGAGAATCTTCTGGTACTCGCCGTTCTTGATGATCTCGGTCATCGCCGCCTGGAGGGCGTCACGCAGCTGGGTGTTCTCCTTGCTGACGCCGATGCCGTACGGGCCGGCCTCGATCTGGTCGCCGACGACCTCGAAGTCCTTGCCGCCGCCGGACGTCTTCGCGTTGTACGCGGCGACCGGGAAGTCGTTCAGGTCGGCGACGGACGCGCCCTGCTTGAGGCGGAGCAGAGCCTCGGGGTCGGTGTCGAAGGTCTGCAGCGTGATGGCCTTCTTGCCGTCCTTCTTGCACTTCTTGTTCTGTTCCTTGGCGATGCCCTCGGACGTGGTGCCGCGCTGCAGGGCGACCACCTTGCCGCACAGGTCGTCCAGGGTCTTGATGCCCTTGGGGTTGCCCTTCTGGACCAGGATCGATGTACCGGCCGTGAAGTAGTCGACGAAGTCGATGCCTTCGCCGACCTTCTTGCCGGTGTCCGAGTCGACGCCGCCCTGGCGGTCCTTGGTGTCGTTCATCGCCGACATGATCACGTTGAACCGCTTGGCCTGCAGACCCACGATGAGCTGGTCGAACTTGCCGTTCTGGAACGTGAACTTCACGCCCAGCTGCTTGCCGAGGGCGTCCGCGACGTCCGGGTCGATGCCGACGGCCTTGCCGCCCTCCATGTACTCGACCGGCGGGTAGGCGATGTCGGAGCCGACCTTGATGACACCCGCCTTGCGGATGTCGGCGGGGAGCTTCGCGGCGAGCGGAGCCGACGACGCGGTCGAGGCGCTGTCGTCCTTCTTGTCGGTCTGGTCACCGCAGCCGGTGAGTACCAGGGCGCCCGCGACCGCGAGGGCGCCGACCGCAGCCAGCCGGGAGCGAACGGCGATCGTACGAGGGGTGGAGCTTGCGGCCATCGTGGGTTCCTCCGGCGGATGGGTGGCGATGCCGATGGGTCGACGAGAACACACACCTTTGGGTGTCGCGACCTCGTGGGTTTACGGCATTTTGCCATTCGGGCTGCACCGTTCAGGGGACTCGCCATGTCAAAATCGGATAACGGGTGACCCCCGAACCGCATCAGTTCGGTACACAGAGCCGGATCGTCTGCGGGCTTCCCCCCTCCTCGCCGGAACATCTTCGGCGTATCTCACCATGTGGTCGGTTCTTGCCGGAACGTTCGCGATGGTGCAGGGGGTTCACGGCGTGATCAGGTCGTGACCTTCGAGCACCAGATGTGACCTTCGGCCTATTCGACTCGTCGTCGCAGCCGTCCGTCCGGTAAGAAGGTTCTTTGCACCCCTCATCCGGGGCCCAGGGCGCGTGTGCGGCGCGCCCGTCGTGTGCGAACCCGTCCGTATCGGTCAATCGGGTCGTATGCGGTCCCATTCACTCTTCACCCGGAGTGGTCAACCCTCACACCATGAACTCTTAAGGGGTAAAACCAAGTGGCAGCGGAGATCGTCAATCCTCGCAGCGACAGCAATACGGAGCAGGACGGCGGGGCCGAGCCCCTCGATTCCTTCGATCCGGCGTTCGCGCTGCACCGCGGCGGCAAGATGGCCGTGCAGGCCACCGTGCCGGTCCGTGACAAGGACGACCTGTCCCTCGCGTACACGCCCGGCGTCGCGCGCGTGTGCTCCGCGATCGCGGAGCAGCCGGATCTGGTCAACGACTACACGTGGAAGTCGTCCGTGGTCGCCGTCGTGACCGACGGTACGGCCGTCCTCGGGCTCGGAGACATCGGCCCCCAGGCCTCCCTTCCGGTCATGGAGGGGAAGGCGATCCTGTTCAAGCAGTTCGGCGGCGTGGACGCGGTGCCCATCGCGCTCGACTGCACGGACGTCGACGAGATCGTGGAGACCGTCGTTCGGCTCGCCCCTTCCTTCGGCGGGGTCAACCTGGAGGACATCTCGGCGCCGCGGTGCTTCGAGATCGAGCGCAGGCTCCAGGAGCGGCTCGACATCCCGGTCTTCCACGACGACCAGCACGGTACGGCCGTCGTGACGCTGGCGGCGCTGCGGAACGCGGCGCGGCTGAGCCGGCGGGAGATCGGCAGCCTGCGGGCCGTCATCTCGGGCGCCGGCGCGGCCGGTGTCGCCATCGCCAGGATGCTGATCGAGGCCGGCATCGGGGACGTCGCCGTCGCCGACCGCAAGGGGGTCGTGTCGGCCGACCGTGACGATCTGACGCCGGTCAAGCGCGAGGTCGCCTCCTTCACCAACAAGGCCGGCATCAGCGGGTCGCTGGAGGACGCCCTGGCGGGCGCCGACGTCTTCATCGGCGTCTCCGGCGGTACGGTCCCCGAGGCGGCCGTCGCCTCGATGGCCGAGGGTGCCTTCGTGTTCGCGATGGCCAACCCTGACCCCGAGGTGCACCCCGAGGTCGCGCACAAGTACGCGGCGGTCGTCGCCACCGGGCGGTCGGACTTCCCGAACCAGATCAACAACGTGCTCGCGTTCCCCGGGATCTTCGCGGGCGCGCTGCAGGTGCGGGCCTCGCGGATCACGGAGGGGATGAAGCTCGCGGCGGCGGAGGCGCTGGCCGCTGTCGTCGGCGACGATCTTGCCGCCGACTATGTCATCCCGTCGCCGTTCGACGAGCGGGTTGCTCCGGCCGTGACCGCGGCGGTTGCTGCCGCGGCTCGCGCGGAGGGCGTTGCACGTCGCTGACGGTGTGTTTTCGTGGCCCCGTCCGTTCGGGCGGGGCCATTTTCTCCATCCGTCCGCCCGGCCGGGTGATTTCACGGCACCGTCTCCTGGGGCCTGTCGCCCCCGGACAACCGTTTCGGCCTGAACGGCCTCGTCCTCCAACGCCGGACGGGCTGACCGATGCCGGCCCGGATGGCAAGAGGGCCTGTGTCACACGACTGCCCGGTTCCGTCGACCGGGGCTGGAACCTATCGTCATGGTCATGTTCGCTGTCTACGCCTCCCGAATCGACCGCGACCAGCCGCTCTCCGGCCTCGAGTTGGGGGAGCGCCCGGCCCCCGAGGCCCGCCCCGGCTGGAGCGCCGTCGACGTCAGGGCCGCCTCCCTCAACCATCACGACCTCTGGTCCCTGCGCGGGGTGGGCCTCGCCGAGGACAAACTCCCGATGATCCTCGGTTGCGACGCCGCCGGGGTCGACGCGGACGGCAACGAGGTCGTCCTGCACTCCGTCATCGGCCAGACCGGCCACGGCGTCGGACCGAGGGAGCCACGCTCCATCCTCACCGAGCGCTACCAGGGCACCTTCGCCGAGCAGGTCGCCGTGCCGACCTGGAACATCCTGCCCAAGCCCAAGGAGCTCTCCTTCGCGGAGGCCGCCTGTCTGCCCACGGCCTGGCTGACGGCGTACCGGATGCTCTTCACCAACGCCGGAGTGCGGCCCGGCGACTCGGTCCTCGTGCAGGGCGCCGGCGGCGGTGTCGCCACGGCCGCGATCGTGCTCGGCAAGGCGGCCGGGCTGCGCGTCTTCGCCACCAGCCGAGACGAGGCGAAGCGCAAGCGGGCCGTGGACCTCGGCGCCGTCGAGGCGGTGGAGTCGGGCGCGCGGCTGCCGCAGCGCGTGGACGCCGTGATCGAGACCGTCGGCGCCGCCACCTGGTCCCACTCCGTGAAGTCCCTGCGGCCGGGCGGCACCATCGTCATCTCCGGCGCCACGAGCGGCGACCGGCCCTCCCATGCCGAGCTGACCCGGATCTTCTTCCTGGAGCTGAAGGTGGTCGGGTCGACCATGGGCACCAAGGAGGAACTGGAGGACCTGCTCTCCTTCTGTGCCGCCACCGGCGTACGGCCCGTCATCGACGAGGTGCTGCCGCTCGACCGGGCCCGCGAGGGCTTCGAACGGCTTGAGTCCGGCAATCAGTTCGGGAAGATCGTGCTCACCAACGGCTGACTCCTGCCGCGTTCGCCGTCCCACGGCCGGTCCGGGTTCCGGACCGGCCGTGGGCGTTTGACGCGCGTCAACCGTGGTTGACAAGAGTCATGGTGTCAACCTATGTTGACGTCATGACCGAAGCAACGGATCTCGCCGAGCGCGCGGGCGACCGCGATCCGCGGGTCGGACTGCGGGCCGTGTCCGCACTGCGCAGGCTGCTGGAGCAGCTCGAGGCGGTGCAGGTGCGCAGTGCGCGTAATCAGGGCTGGTCGTGGCAGGAGATCGCCGCCGAACTCGGCGTCAGCAGGCAGGCCGTGCACAAGAAGTACGGGAGGCAGTGATGTTCGAACGGTTCACGAAGCATGCCCGTGACGTCGTACGGGGTGCGGTAGAGCATGGTGAACGTGCGGGGGCGCGGTCGGTGGACGCCGAGCATCTGCTGCTCGCCCTGCTGGACCGCGAGGCGAGCCGTGTCTCCTTCGCGCTGGCCGCGCTCGGGCTCGCGGACCGCAAGGACTCCGTACGGGAGGCGCTGGACGCCGCGCGGCGGCTCGGCGGGCTGTCCCGGGCCGACACCGATGCCCTCGCCGGGCTGGGGATCGACGTCACGGAGATCGTCCAGCGGGTCGAGGAGGCGCACGGCGTCGGGGCGATGTCCGGCGACCCCGGCGACAAGGGCTGGTGGTCGGGGCGCCGCTCCTTCAGCCGGGGTGCCAAGGACGTCCTCGAACGATCCCTGCGCATCGCCCTGGCCCACCGTGATCGGCATATCGGCGACGAACACCTCCTCCTCGCCCTTACCGCTCTCCCCGGCGTCCCCGCGGAGGTCCTCGCCGATCACGGGGTGACGTACGAGTCGCTTACGCGGGTGCTCTACGGACGCCACGAAGGACTCGGTGGAGGGGGAGAGGCGAAGGCGGGCTGACCTGGGCGCCCGGTCACGTGCCGGGCGCCGCTCGTGCGGGTGGGCCGGACCGTGGGCGGGCCGGGCCTGTGACAGCGCGGGCCTCTGGCGCGTCAGACCTTCGGGCGGCGGAGTATCGCTCCGATGTGGGCCGCCGCCGTCGACAGATGGCGGCGGGCGTCGCGGAGTTGGTCCGCCGTGACGCCGTGGTCGCGAGCCGCGTCGCGGATGTCGTCGCGGAAGCGGTCGAGGAGGCGGTCCAGGTCGCGGGCCGGGTCGCCGGTGCCGGCGTCCTCGTGGGCCCAGGACGGTTCGTACTCGGCCGGGAAGTCCTCCGGTGTCTTCGAGAAGTCCGGACCCGTTCCCGACCTGTTCGTGCCGGCCCTGTTGTCCGTCGTCGCCCTGCCCGTGCCGGTGCGGCCGAAGCCGAAGTCCTTGCCGAACTCCTTTCCGAAGTCCTTCCCGAACTCGCCGAATTCCTTCGCGAGTTCGGTCAGGCCCTCGCGCACGCCCGTGGGCCAGTCGCCCCGCGTGAAATGGTCCTGTACCTGCTCCTGGACCCGCCGCGCGATGCGCTGCATCTCCTCCTGCGCCTGGGCACGCGCCCGCGCCTGGGCCTCCTCGGCCTGGTCACGGGCCCGTTTGGCCTCCTCGCGGGCCCGGCGGCTCTCGTCCTTCGCGCGCCGGGCCTGTTCCTTCCACTCCTGCTTGACGCGCCGCATCTCCTCCTTGGCGGCACGCCAGGCCTCCTTGTCGCCGAGGTCGCCGTACTCCCCGAAGGAGCCGCGCTCGCCGGCGCCCGCCCTGGTGCCGTGCCGAGCCTCGGAGGCGGCGGCCCGCATCTCGCGCCGCAGGTCGCCCGCCGCGCCGCGTACGTCGGCCCGGATCTCGGCGGCGAGTTCGGCGACCGACTCGCGGATCTCCAGTTCGAGATCGGCGAGCTCGCCGCTGCGGTCGGCGAGCTCGGCGCGGCCCGCGTCCGTGATCGCGTACACCTTGCGGCCACCCTCGGTGGTGTGGGTGACCAGGCCCTCGGCCTCCAGCTTGGCCAGCCGCGGGTAGACGGTGCCCGCCGACGGTGCGTACAGCCCCTGGAAGCGCTCCTCGAGCAGCCTGATCACCTCGTAGCCGTGGCGCGGGGCCTCGTCGAGCAGCTTGAGCAAGTAGAGGCGGAGGCGGCCGTGGGCGAAGACGGGGGGCATGTCAGAGCACCTTCTTGTCGGTCGTACCGTCGGCCGGGGCGCCGCCGGTGTCGGCGCCCTGACCGGAAACGGAATTGTCCCCCGATGCGGACCCCGAGTCGGACACGGTCCCTGCACCTGCGTCGGTGCTCGACGCCAGATCCGGTCCCGGGTCGTCCCAGGTGTCGTCCTCGTCCTCCCTCGGCGGGCGGCTCAGCAGGGCGATCGAACCGGACACCGTCGTGGCCCTGAGCTTTCCGGTGCCCGCGCCGAGGCGGCCCGTGATCTTGTGGGCGCCCCAACTGCCGTGCACCCGGAGTCCGTCGAAGGCGTTGGAGATCGTGCCACTGGCCGTGTTCGCCTCGACCTCCGCGTCCGCCGGATGCGGCAGGCGGATCGCGATCTCCCCGGAGACGCTGGTCAGTCTGACGTCGGTCGGGCCGTCCGGGTCGAGGTCGACGATCATCGAGCCGCTGACCGAGTCGGCGCGCACGGCGGAGCCGGAGCCGTCGACGACCGTCAGGTCGCCCGAGACGGAGTTGAAGCGCAGGTCGCCGGTGACGGACTGGGCCTCCAGGTTCCCGGACACCGTGTCGGCGCGCACCGGGCCCGAGAGGGCGACCAGGGTCGTGTCGCCCGTGACGCCCTTGACGACCGACGTGCCGCGGATGCCGGAGACGACCGCGCCGGCGCCGACCACGCCCACCTCCACGCGTGTGTCCGCCGGGACGGCGAGGGAGACGACCGCGCTGCGCCGCCAGCCCTTGCGGTCCAGCCACTTGAGGAAGCCCTTCCAGGGCAGGTCCTCGTACGCCACGGTGAGCGTGCCCTGCTCGTGAGTGACCACCAGGGGCGGGCCCTCGATGTCCGAGACCTCCAGACGAGCGGAACCCTCGTCCGTGCCCACCACGTTGACTGTTCCGTTGACGATGCGTACGTGCAGATCGGTCACGCGATCGTCGAAGGTGAGCTTCCTGGGCTCGGCGACGGACCACTCGGACATGGTGCTGACCTCCTCGACGGGGCGCAACGCGCCATATCGCGTCTTCCGTGAAACACGATATATCGTGGCCGCGCAAAGTCAAGGCACTCGTTCGCGTGACGGCCCGATGGCTCATATCGGGCGCGAAGGGGGCGAATTGCCTAGCGTGTGAGCATGTCGAGGGATGCGTTCCAGGCCGGTTCCGGTTCCCCGGGTGCGCCCGCCTCCGGAGCGCTGCTGCTGTGCCGGGCGGAGCCGGACTCTGTCGCCCCCGCCGCCCGACTGCTGCGCGAACGCATGCTGCTCACGCGTGCGGGTGACGCGTGGAGCGTGCTCGTCCCCGAGGGCGGGCCGTGGCTGCACGGCGGCGAACCCGTCGACCGGGTGCTGACCGGCTGGGCCACCGCCCTGGCCGTCGGCGTGCCCTGGCCCGTCGTCGCGCTGTGGTGGGACGCCGACCGCGCCGGATGCACCCTCGCGTCCGGCTTCCGCCGCCCCGTCGGCTACATCTGGCTGGCCGACGGGACGCCGGCCGGGGAGAGCGAGGCGATGCGCACCTTCGCCGCGCGCCTGGGGCTCGATCCCGTTCTCGACGTGCAGTCCCTCGACGGGCTGACGGAGCCCGACGCCGAGGCCGACGCGCGCGCCCGGCTGCACGGGCTGCTCGCCGTCCTCACGCACGCGGGCCTGTCCCTGCCCGTGGGCCTCGCGCCCGGCGAACCCGGCGAGCGGCTCCGTGAGGTGCTCGTTGGCCGGTCCGATGCGCGCCGGATCAAGGGCGAGAGGTGGCGGGACCTGGTCCGGGCCGGACTCGACGCGGTGGAGAGGGGCCGCATCGGCCCCTGGCTGCCGTGGTCGGGCGAGCCCCGCGCCCGGGCGCTCGCGCTGGCGCAGCTGGTGGGAGGGGTGCCGGTCACCGTGTTCGGCGTACGGCGACGCAGTGCCGGTTGGGTCGCGGCGGGGGCGCTGCTGCTGGCGTACGGGGCGGTGGGGCTGGCGTACGAGGTGGTACGGCCGCGGGACTGAGCGGGCGGCGCGCGGCTGATCGGGCGGCCGTCACCGGTGCGCGGAGACGTGGCAGGGGGTGGTGTCCGGCATGCTCGCCGCCTGCCTGCCGGACCGTACGCCTGTCGGCCCGCCGGAGACGCCCCGCTCCTCACCTGGCCGGACGGCTGTCAGTGGCGCTTGCGTGCGCCGGACGGCCTGGGGCGCGGTGACCGGCGTACCTGTCTGCCCGTCTGCCGCCCGCCCTCCCGCCTGCGCCGGCGTCGCGATCCCTACTCCTCGTCCTCGTCGTCCAGTCGTGCCAGCCACGTGGCCAGGCGTTCCACGGGGACCTCGAAGTCGGGGTTCAGGTCGACGAAGGTGCGCAACTGCTCGGCCAGCCACTCGAAGGTGATCTGCTCCTCGCCGCGCCGCTTCTCCAGTTCCTCGATGCCGCGGTCGGTGAAGTACATGGCTGCTCTCCTGAGTAGATGCGTGCGTGTCGGCTCCGTACCAGCCTAGGCCGACGACGGACCCGGAAGACGCGCACGTCAGGGACGGCGGGCGAGGCCGGGAAGAGCAACCGGCGCCCGGGGCGTCTCGCCGGAGGGGTTGGCGTCGCCGGGCGGGGGAAGGAGTCTTTCTCCGTGGGGACTCGGGGGAACGGGGGAACGCCATGGTTCGGGAAGTGACGCGGGTGGCGCGGGTCGAACTGCCGGACGGTACGTCGGTGTGGGCCCGGATATCGGGGGCCGAGGAACTGGCCGTGCCGTCGGGCGAGTTGTCGTACACGGACACCGGGTTCGCCGAGCGGGTGGAGGGGAGCGTCGAGAGCCTGCACTCGCTCGTCACCGGTGTCGCGCGGTCGCTGGCGGGTCCGCTGCGCGCGGTGCGGCCGGACGAGGTGAGCGTCGAGTTCGGGATCGAGCTGACCGCCAAGGCCGGCAAGGTCGTGGGCCTGCTCGCGGACGGCGAGGCCAAGGCCGCCATCACGGTGACCCTGACCTGGAACGGCGGCGGTCCGCCGGATCCCACGACTCCGGACGCCCAGGACCCGGTGCCGGGAAGCAACGCCCCGGAGGGCTCCACGGGCGACGCCCCGGCCCGGCCGTCTCCCGGAACCGGCACTCCGGCTCCGCAGGCTCCGCCGCCGGGCGTCCCGGTCCCGCGCGCCTCCGCGACTCGTGGCTCGGCCTCGCGAGAGCCCCTGCAGGGTGCCCCGGTCCCGCAGACGCCCCTACGTCGGCCCCCGTCCCCGCAAGCTTCCGGCAGCCGCGTCCCGGCCCCGCACGATCCCCCGCGAGGCGCCCCGCTCCCACCCGGCTCCGCACCCCAGGCCCCTGCCCCGCAGCCCCTTGGAGGCAGCGCCCCCACCCCGCACGGACAGCCGGAACCGGCCACCCAGGTCACCGCCCACCCCCGATTCCCGGTCCCGCCAAGATCCACCTCCGCCCTTCCCGCCCCCACCCACGCCAACCACCCCCACACAGGCGCGTTCACCGGCGCCCTGTTGCATGGGGGCGCCCGGGCTTCCGTCGGTGGGGGCGGGGCATGAGTGGGCCGCACGACGGGGGCGCGTCCGGGGGGTTTCATGCCGCCCACCATGCGCTGCGTGAACTCGTCATGGCGGCCACCGTGCGCATTCATCGCACCCCTGTCGGGTATGCCCTCGACGAACCCGACACCTTCCTCGGCAGCGGATTCTTCATCGCCCCGAACTGGGTTCTGACCTGCGCACACGTGGTGGACGGCGAGGAGGGGGGTGAGGTGGCGGTGGTGTACGAGAGCGCGCCCGGAGAGGGGCCCTCCGTCGTTGCCGGGCGCGTGGCAGCGACCCTCCCGGACCACGTCCACGTCGGGCGGCGCGTACGCGGCGGCTGGCCCGCGCCGGACCTCGCTCTCGTCCGGCTGCGCGAACCGGTCGGCCACGACTGTGTGTACGTCTCCGAGCGCCCCACCGCGCAGTACGGCGAGGGCCGGGTGTTCTACGCGGGCTGGACCGTGACCGGAGGCCGGCTGCAGATGCTGGACGGGTTCCTCTCCGTGCAGGGAACCATCGGTGGCTGGTCGTCGGGGGTGCAGATGAGGCTGGGGCAGAACGACCTGCCGAACGGCGTCTCGGGCGGCCCCGTGATCGACCCGGTGCACGGCGAGGTCATCGGCGTCCTCAAGTCCCGCGCCGACAACGGGGCGGGCGGCACCTCCACCGGCATCGAGCGCCTGCGGACGTTACAGGTTCCGCCCGGCGCCGTACGGACCGAGCACGACGACGTCTACCACGCCGTCTTCCACGCACACGACCGCTATCACCGCGACCGGCAGCAGCCCTCCGATTCCCGCCGTTCCACCTGGGCCGACGTCCAGGGCGAACTGAGCGCCCGGCCCGGCCGTGCCCTCGACCCCGACAAGCGCGCGGAGCTGCTCGGCCGGCTCGCCGAACTGCCGCCGCCCGACACCACCCGGAGCCTGCTCGACCTCCTGGACTCGCTGCCGAACTTCCAGGCCCCGTCCCTGATCCCCGCGCCCCGCGGCTGGCGTGACGGCCTGGGCCTGCTCAACGAGAACGCGCGCGGCGGCGGGGCGCTGAAGCTCGTCCTCGACTACGCGATGCTCGTCATGGCCGCCGAACGCGCCGGCACGCCCAGCAACCTCGCCGCCGAACAGGCCCTGTGGGACTGGGTGAAGCAGGCCTCGACGGGGCTGGACTCCGGTTATCGCAGCCGACTCGCCCGGCAGCGTGCCCGGCATCTGGGGCAGCGCCGGGTCCGGACGTACCTCGATGTCGGCGGGACACCCGAGCACGCCCGGACGGGCAAGGGCGACGCCGGGGCCCGGTTGAGCGTCCTGCTGGAAGTGCTGCCGCGCGGCTGGGAACCCGATCGGTGCGACTGGTCGATCTCCGTGGCTCGCGCCGACGGCGAGGTCACGCGGCTCCACGAGGCCGAGCGGACGCCCCTGGACGAGCTGTCGTCCCATGTCGTGGGCCCCCTCACGGAAGCCTTTCGGCGTTGCGACGAGCCCGACCGGCCCGTGGCCCTGCACGCCGCCCTGCCGCACCGGCTGCTCGGACTGGCCGTCGACGAATGGGAGTCGAGGGCCGGCGGGCCGCCGCTGGGCGCGCAGCGGCCCGTCGTCGTGCGCTGCTCGGACCGTGACCAGGTGCCCGGCGACGACGCGGCACGGGCGGCCGGCACGCACGCGTACCCGGCCGAGGACGGCGACGAGGAGCGCCGTGACCGCTGGAACCGGCTGCACGCGCGCGACGCGCTGGCCGAGGTTCTGGACTGCGACGACGGGGTACGCGAACCGGTGCCGGCCGTGGCGGAGCTGCGTGGCCTGGCACCCCGCACCGTCCCCGTGCTCTGCCGCTTCGGTGATGAGCGCTACGAGGACGACGCGGCCGCGCTCGGCCGGATCGTGCACGCCGGGTTCGGGGTGGTTCTGTGGCGCCGGTGGCGGAGCCAACCCGAGGTCGTGTGCGGGGAGTTCCACCGGGGTGCCAAGAAGGCGGTCGACGACGGGGACGGCGCGGCCCGGCTGCCCGACCTGGTGCACGGACTGCGCGTGAAGGTGCGCGAGGGGCTCACGGAGGCTTTCTGGGCGGACGGGATAGCGCTGCTGTACGACGATCCGCATCAGCCGCTGCCCGGAACCGGCGATCTGCTGGAGGCCCCCTGATGCGAGGCCCGTGCGACTGCCCGCGTGCGCCTTCCGGCCCCTTACCAGGCTCGCGGTGGATCGATACGGTGATGCACGTTCGACGGACCGTGACGCACACGCTACGGCTGCCGGGGTGGGACGAGTGACGACGAGGACCGGATCATGACCGAATCCAGTGAGTGGCTCATCTACCGAGGCGCCGGGGAACCCCACGACGGACTGAACAGGCTTCCCCCGCCGCCGCCCTGGCGGGACTTCTCCGGCCGGGACGCGGCGGACGGCGGCGACGGCTCCCGGGACCGCAGGCTGGGCGCGCACCGGCATCTGGCCGAACTCCACCGGCCCGGCGCCGAGGAGCTGGAGATGATCAACGCGGCGCTGTATCTGCGCCGCCCCCTGCTCGTCACCGGCAGTCCCGGCGCGGGCAAGAGCACACTCGCGCACTCGGTGGCGTACGAGCTGGGCCTCGGCGACGTCCTGCGCTGGTCCATCGTCAGCCGCTCCTCGCTCCAGGACGGGCTGTACCACTACGACGCCATCGCGCGGCTCCAGGACGTCCAGATCGCCGCGCAGGGCGGATACGGCGCGGCGGCCGGCAGCCCGGGGGCCGTCGAGGCCATCGGCAGCTACATCCGGCTCGGTCCGCTCGGCACCGCCCTGCTCCCCTCGGACACCCCGCGCGTGCTGCTCATCGACGAACTCGACAAGAGCGACATCGACCTGCCGAACGACCTGCTGAACGTGCTGGAGGAGGGCGAGTTCGAGATACCCGAGCTGCAGCGCATCGCCGACCGGCTGCCGGACGGCGAGGCCGAGGTGCTCACCGCCGACGGCACCAAGGTCCGCGTCCGCGACGGCCGGGTGCGCTGCCACGCCTTCCCGTTCGTGGTCCTCACCAGCAACGGCGAACGGGACTTCCCGGCCCCTCTGATGCGCCGCTGCATCCATCTGGAGCTGGACCGGCCCGACCACAACCGGCTCGCCACGTTCGTACGCGCCCATCTCGGCGACGAGGCGGCCCGCGCCGGCGACGATCTGATCGGCCGCTTCCTGGAGCGCTCGCGCAGCGAACTCCTCGCCGCCGACCAGCTGCTGAACGCCATCTACCTCACCGACGCGGCCGCCCCGCCCAGCCGCGAACGCCTCGCCGACCAGCTCATCCAGCGGCTCGACCGTCCGAGGTGAGGCGCCGATGCCCGACGCTGCCGCGCGACACGGTCCGCCACCGGTGACCGTCCGGGACGGCGACCCCATCGCCGAACTGGTCCTCCGATTGCGGGAGATCGGTCTCGACCCGGACGCCGAGGGGCTGAGCGACGCGCTCTGGCTGGCCCGCTGGTCGCGTCCCGCGGGTGCCGGGGACGCGGACGACCCGGACACCGGCTCCGGCGTACAGCTCCCTCGCGTGCCCGGCGAACTCCCGACGGACCGCCGTCACCCCGCACCGGAGGAGGGCCGCCGCGCGTCGCGTCCGGAACCGCAGCCCGCCACGGCCGGACCCGGCCGGCATGTCGCCCTGTACCCGCTGCCGCAGGACGGCGCCTTCCGCAGCCGTGGCTCCGCACACGTGACGGCGCTGCCGGTGGGTGTGCCCGCCGCCCCCGTGCTGCCCGCACCGCTCGAACTCCAGCGGGCCCTACGGCCGTTGCAGGCCTACCGCAGCGCCGCTCCGCCGCTGCGCACCGAGCTCGACGAGACGGCGACCGCGGAACAGAGCGCCCGCGCCGGCGGGCTGATCCTGCCCGTCCACCGCGCCGTGACCCGCGGCGACGCCCGGCTGCAACTGGTGCTCGACGCCTCCCCCTCGATGCGGGTCTGGGATCGGATGTTCAACGAACTCCAGCAGGTCTTCGGCCAGTTGGGTGCGTTCGGCGACATCCAGATCAGCCATCTGCACGCGGACCCGGACGGCGAACCCGTCGTCAGCCGCAGCCCCGACGCGCGCGCGGCCCCGCTGCACACCGCCGACCGCCTGAGCGACCCCACCGGGCGCCGTATCACCCTCCTGGTCAGCGACTGCGCGGGCCCGCTGTGGCGCGGCGGCCATGCGCACCGGCTCCTGCACCACCTCGCCCGGCAGGGCCCGGCCGCAGTGCTCCAGCCGCTGCCGCAGCGCCTGTGGAACCGCACCAGACTGCCCGTCACCTACGGCGAGTTGACCCGTGGCGAGACCCTGGCGGGTGCCGCCGCGCTGCACGTGCGCACTCCGGCGGGTGCCCCGCTCACCGGACCGCGCGGCGCCCTCCCGGTGCCGGTGCTGCCGCCCGAACCGGTGGCGCTCGGCGCGTGGGCGCGGCTGCTGTCCGGAGCCGGCTCCGGACCTGTGGCGGGCGCCGTGGGCTGGGTGCGCGCGGACCAGCCACTGGTGCCACCGGCCCGCCCCGGCCGCCGTCCGACGTCGGTCGAGCGGGTCAGCAGGTTCCGCTCGGCCGCCTCCCCGGCCGCCGGCCGCCTCGCCGTCTACCTCGCGGCCGCCCCGCTGTGCCTGCCGGTGATGCAGCTGGTGCAGCGCACGATGCTGCCCGACTCCGGCCCCTCCGAACTCGCCGAGGTCCTGCTCGGCGGCCTGGTCACCCGCGCCGGGGAGGACATCGGCGCGGACGGCGTGCAGTGGTACGAGATGCCGCCCGACGTGCAGGAGGCGCTGCTGTCCACGCTCGGCCGGGACGAGGCCGTCCTGGTCCTCAAGCACTGCTCCGCCTACATCGAGCAGCGCTTCGGCAAGGGCGGACCCAACTTCCCCGCTCTCGCTCTCGCCCAGCTCGGCGGCGAGCCCGGCCCCGGCACCGGACGCGCCTACTCGCCGGGCGCCGGCTACCCCGGTGAGAACGGCGACAACGGCGACGCCACGCTCGTCCCGCAGCCCTTCGCCGAGGTCGCGGCCCGCGTCCTGGAGCGCTTCATGCCACTGCCCGAGCAGTTCCGGATGTACGGCAGCACGGGCGGCGGCACCGCCACCGGGGAGCGGCCCACGCACCCGGCGGTCACCCGGGCCCGCTCGCTGCTCGCGCGGTTCGACGACGAGGGCATGGTGCAGGACCTGATCGACGCCGTACAGCTGCTGCGCGGCGCCACCGAGCACGAACGCCCGCCCGGCGCCGACCCCGAGCTGTGGGCCGAGTACGCGCGCTGCACGCTGCGGCTGTGGGAGGTGCAGGGCGGCGCGGAGCTGCTGCGCGAGGCCGAGGCCGCCGCGGAGCGGGCCGTCGCCCATCCGCACGCCCAGCACGAACGGGCCGCGCTGGCCCGGGTGCTGCACGCCGCGGCGACCGACCGCAGGCGCCGCGGCGACCCGCGCGGCGCCCTCGACCTGCTGCGCCGCGCGGACCGGGAGTACGCGGTCGCCTGTGCCGCCCCCGGCCTTGACCAGCAGGAGGCGCTGCGGCTCACCCTGGAACGAGTCAACGCCCTGGACGCGCAGTGGCGCCTCGGCGGGGACAGCGCACTGCTCCAGGGCGCCGTCGGCATGCTGGAGGCGTTCGCCGACGCCTGGCCGGACCGCCGCGCCCGCCCGCCCGAACTCCCGCTCGCGCACGGCCGGATCCTGCTGCGCCTGTCGGACGTCACGACCGACCCGGAACAGGCCCGCGGCTACGCCGAGCAGGCGGCACGCTCGCTGCGAGACGCGTTGGCGGCCGAGACCGCCGATCCGTTCCGCGAGCGGGTACGCGTGGTGCTCGACCTCGTCGACGCCCTGCTCCGCTCGGACGGCGACCTCGACGAGGCCCAGGACCGCGTCGAGGAGGCACTGGCCATGGCCCAGAAGCGCACCCAGCGTGCGGCTCTGCACGTCCGCGCCGGACGGATCCGGGCCGCCCGGTACGCCGAGACGGGCGACCCACGCCAACTCCAGGACGCCGCCGTTTCGTTCGCGACGGCGGCCGCGGACATGCCGAGGGACGCGTCCGGTTACCCCGACGTCCTCGCCGAGTGGGGCGAGACGCTCCTGCGCCGGGCGCAGTCGGAGGCCGGCGTCCGCTCCGGGGACCCGCTGTCCCAGGCGGTCCGCGTGCTGCGGGACTGCCGTACCGAGACCCCGGCGGGCAGCGAACACATGGCGTACCGGCTGTTGTTGCTGGGCCGCGCGCTGATCCTGCGGTACCGGCTGCGCGGTGACCGCGTCGACCTGCGGGAGGCGGAGTACCTCTTCGGCCTCGCGGCGGCCGACGCGGAGGAGCCCTTCCTGGCCGCGCGCTGCCGGCTCGAGCTGGGACAGGCCCAGTACGAGGCCTACCGCGGTCTCGGCCGCCCCACCCGACTAGCCCGCCTCGACGACGCGGTGGACGCCTTCCGGCTGGCCGCGGAGTCCGCCCGCGAGGCGGAGGAGACGGCCCGCACGGACCGCCGCCGCCAGGAGGCGGTGGAACTGGGTGCGCAGGCACACCACTGGCGGGGTATGTCCTACGAGGCGGCCGCCCGCCCACGGGCCGCCCGCGAGGCGTACCGCGCCGCCCGCACCGAGTGGTCCAGGCTGCCGGAGGGCAGTGTGAGCGCCGGAGGACCGACGGCGGCCGAGACGGCGGCGCGGTTGGCGGAACTGGAGTGACCGCAACGAGGAGAGGGCAGGGATGAGCGACACGGAACCCGGCGAGGTGCTGCCGGATCTGCTGGAGGTGGATCTGGAGGAGCTGAGGACGATCCAGCATCCGGTGCTGCGTGAGGTGCTGGAAGGACTGCGGGAGCGGGCGGAGCGGCCGAGCGAGATGCTGTGGGGCTTCAGCCGGTGCATGTGAGCTGAAGAACGAGCGGAAAGAGACAACTTCGGACGTGCGGGGTTTCCGTACCCACCCGGACCGGGAATGCGCGCCACGACGGGTGGACGGCATGGGGGTGCTGTTGTGTCTGGACAGACGGCTCCCGTTCCGGCGTCCACCATCCCCTCGCCCTTCCGGCAGTTCATCGTGAAGGTGCACGGCCGCTGCAACCTCGCCTGCCGCTACTGCTACCTCTACGAGGGCCCCGACCACACCTGGCGCACCCGTCCCGCCGCCGCCCCGTCCGAGGTCCTCACGCGCACCGCCGAGCGCATCGCCGAGCACGCCCGCGCCCACGGCCTGCCGACCGTCTCGCTCGTCCTGCACGGCGGCGAACCGTTGCTCGCGGGCGCGGACACCCTCGCCCGCTTCACCGACGACGTACGCGCCCGTGTTCCCGCCGACTGCATCGTCCAGGCGACCGTCCAGACCAACGGCACACTCCTGACGGAGAAGCGCGTCGCCGTGCTCGCCCGGCACGGCATCCGGATCGGCATCAGCCTCGACGGCGGCTTGCCCGAGCACAACGCGCGTCGACTCGACCACGCCGGGCGCCCGTCCTGGCCCGCCGCCGTGCGCGGGGCCCGCCTGGTCGCCGGGCGGTTCCCGGCGTCGTACGCCGGAATCCTCACCGTCGTCGACCCTGTGCTCGATCCGGTGGAGACATACGAGTCCCTGCTCGAACTGGGTCCGCCCGCACTGGACTTGCTGTTGCCTGACAGCAACTGGTCGGCGCCCCCGCCGCATTGGGAGGGCGCGCGCCACGGCGCCTGGCTGTGCGCCGTGTTCGACCGCTGGTGGACGGCCGGGCACCGGGAGACCCGGGTGCGGCTGTTCGAGGAGTGCCTGGCGCTGCTGCTGGGGCTGCCGGCGGCCACGGAGTACCTGGGCCTCGCCGCCTTCGACGCGCTCGTCGTGGAGACGGACGGGTCGATCGAGCAGGTCGACTCCCTCAAGTCCGCCTACGAGGGCGCCTCACGCACCGGTCTGGACGTCTTCCGGCACGCCTTCGACGAGGCGCTCGACCATCCTGGGGTGGCCGCCCGGCAGGCGGGCGTGGCGTCCCTGGCGGACCGGTGCCGGGTCTGCCCGCTGGTCGAGGTGTGCGGCGGCGGCCACTACGCCCACCGCTACCGGGCCGGACACGGCTTCCGGAACCCTTCCGTGTACTGCGCGGACCTGCAGCTCTTCATACGTCATGTGGCCGCACGGCTGGCGCGGGACACCGGAGTCGCCAGTCCGGTCCCGGTCTCTATCGAGGGGGTCACCCCGTGATACTTCCGGAGGTCCCGAACCGGGCCCTCGCCGAACTCGGCCGCACCGAAGGCGGCGCCGGCACCCTCGCGCTCCTCGTCCGTGACCAGGACACAAGACGGTTGCTTCTGCTGCGTGCCGTGCTCGACGCGGCCGAGGCAGCCGACCGGGAGGTGTGCTCCGCCGCCCAGCGGACACGGCTACGGCAGGACTGGGCCCTGCTCGCGGAGGCCGACCGCACGGACCGGGCGCGGGGCAGGGCCTCGGCGGCGCGGGCGCGGCTCACCCAGCCCCTGACGGGACCGTGGGCCGGGCGGTGTCTGCGCGGGTTGCGCAGGGCGGCTGCGACGGTCGCGGAGCGACGTGAACTCGCCCTTGACCTGGCCCACTTCAGCACGCTCGCCGCGGTGGCCGCCGCGCGGGCCGGGACGGCCTTCACCAGCCGGCTGACCCCCCGTGACGGCCTGCTCGCCCTGCCGTCCCTGGGTGTCCTGCGCACGGACACGGACGAGGCGGCGGTCGAAGCCGTCCACGACAACGGCGTCATGACCCTGCGCCGGTCCGGTGCCCCTGACGTGGTCGTGCACCTGGAGCGGGACGCCGGAGCCTGGTCCGCCGCACCCGCCTGGACACCGGCCTACACGCTGCCCGGACTGCTCCCCGGAGCGGCACCCGTCCCCCTGGACGACCTCGACCCCTACCGCGTACCGCCGCGTGAGCCCGGCCAGTACGCGCTGAGCGGCCCCGCGGCACCCGACGACACCGAGCGCAAACGCTGGCTGCAGGCCTGGTCCGGCGCGGCTGCCGTGCTGCGGACGGGCGGCGAACACCGGGTCTCGGAGGCACTCGCACTGCTGCGCTGTCTCGTTCCGCTGGAGACGCCTCCGGGTTCGGACGGCGGCGGTTGCAGTGCGACCCGGCACGAGGCCTTCGGCGCGCTCCTGAGCAGCGTGCCGGCCACGCCGGTGGCCTTCGCCGCGACACTCGTGCACGAGTTGCAGCACTGCAAGCTGGCGGCGTTGTCGGAAATGGTGACGCTGCATCAATCGGATGGCACAGCACGCTATTTCGCGCCCTGGCGTCCGGATCCGCGACCGTACGAGGGACTGCTCCAGGGCGCGTACGCGCACCTGGGGCTCGCCGACTTCTTCCAGCGCCGTGCGCTGAGCCAGGAGCGGGAACGGCAGCGGAGCGCCTCGGCATGGGTCGAGCACGCGCGCTACCGGGCCCAGGTCGGGGCGGCGCTGCCCGCCCTCGTCGGCTCGCCCCATCTCACCGTGCAGGGAAGGGCGTTCGTGGACGAGATGGTCGCCGCTCACGAGCGCATGGCCGAAAACCCCGCGCCCCGGGGGCACACGGCGCGCGCCCAGGCATATGTGAAGGCCGCTCGCGCCCTGTGGACGCAGCGCCACCCCCTGGCGCCGCCCACGAATCGCTGAATCGCCGACCTCGCCCCTCTGACTGCGCAAAGATCGTCGAGCCGAGGTGTTCGTTCTTGAGGTCGTCGGACTCCCCAGAGCCGCGCCGAGGTTCTAGGATTTTATGACTACGCGCTGGAGGCCGCTGCATGTCTGAAGCTCGTACCCCGGTCAGTCCGACCGGGCGGGGGAACGCGAGGCAGACCGTCACGATCAGCTTCGCGGGGTTCAACCGAGCCTGGGCGGCATGGATCGGGGACAGACTGGAGCAGCACGGACTGCGCGTCGTGTACCTGCGCTGGGACTCACCGGCGGAGGAGCCGCTGGTGAACCTGCTGCGCGATCTGGCCCTCGCCGAGGGACGGATCCTCATCCTGGTCAGCGAGTGGTACTTCCAGCTCGGCCCGCGGACCCACGAGGAGTGGAACGCCGCTCTGCGCGAGGTCGTCGCGCCGGAGGCGTCCCGGTTCGCCGCCGTGTCGATCACCAACGCCTCGCTGCCCACGGCCACCGCCGTCCTGGCACCGGCCAACCTGACCAACATGGGCGCGGACGAGGCCGAACGGCGGCTCTTCGACCGGCTCGACCTGCCGGTCGACGCCCAGCCCGCCACGGGCGCGGCGCACCGCGGACCGCGCTTTCCCGCGGCCACGCCCGAGGTGTGGGGCGGCGTGCCCCGCCGCAACACCCGCTTCACCGGCCGCGACGGCCTCCTGAACGACGCCTACCACCGGCTTCAGGGCAGCGAGCCCGGCGCCGGCGTCCTCACGCTGCACGGCATGTCCGGTGTGGGCAAGACCCAGTTCGCGGCCGAGTACGTGTACCGGTTCGGCTCCGAGTACGACGTCGTGTGGTGGGTCAACGCCGAGAAACGGGTGACCTACCGCCGCCTCCTCGCCGAACTCGCCCCAAAGCTGGGCCTGTCGACCGGCGCCGAGTACGGCGAGCGGCTGCGCGCGGTGCGCGACTCCCTGCGCCGGGGAGACCCGTACTCCCGCTGGCTGCTGATCCTGGACGGGGCCGACGAACCCGACCAGATCTGGGACCTCGTGCCCACCGGACCCGGCCACGTGATCATCACCTCCCGCAACCCGGAGTGGGGCGAGCACAACAGCCAGCTCCTCGAAGTACCGGTCTACTCGCGGGAGGAGTCCGTGGCCTTCATCAGGCGCCGTGCCCCCCGGCTGACCGAACCCGAGGCCGACCAGCTCGCGGACGCCCTGGAGGACCTGCCGCTCCTGCTCGACCAGACGGCGGGCTGGCTCAACGACTCCGACCTCTCCGTCGACGACTACATCGCCCTCCTGGAGGGCGGCATCGACCAGGACGTCGTCAAGGTCTCCGCGGACTTCCCGCTCGCCTTCCAGACCGCGTGGTCGATACTGCTGAACAAACTCCGCGAGACCGTCCCCGAGTCGGTCGCCCTGCTCCGGCTGTGCACCTTCTTCGCCCCGGGCTTCATCCCCGTACGCCTGCTGAAGGAGATGCCGCACGACGACCTGCCCGAGGAGCTCTCCGGACTCCTGGACGACCCGCTCCTGTGGAACAAGGCCGTCAACCAGCTGCGCCAGTACTCCGTGGTGCGCCTGGAGTCCCACGAGTTCCCCGCCGACGAGACCGGCTCCGCCTCCGGCGAGTCCGTCTACCTCCACCGCATGGTCCACCAGATCGTCCACAAGGACATGCCGGACGAGGAGCGCCGGGAGTACATCGACGTGGTCCGCCGGGCCCTGGCCGCGGCGGATCCCGGCCGCCCCACCGACACCCGCAACTGGGACGCCTACGCCGAGATCGTCGCGCATCTGAAGTACGCGGACGTCCTCAAGAGCTCGGACCGGAACGTCCAGAACCTGGTCCTCAACTGCCTGCGCTACATGTGGTTCGCGGGCGAGTACAACTCGGGCGTCAAGCTGGGCAAACGGACCCTGGACACCTGGCGACGGCTGCTCGGCGAGTCACACGCGCGGGTCTGGGAGGCCACCTTCCACTACGCCAACCTGCTGCGCTCGACGGGCAGGGTCCTCGAGACGGAGGCTCTCGAGCGGGCCGCGGCGGATCAGCTGCGCGAGGAACGGGGCGAGCGTGACCTGGAGTATCTGCGGACGGTCGCCGGACTCGCCGCCGACCTGCGGATCCTCGGCCGCTACGACGAGGCGCTCGAACTGGAACGGTGGCTGTACCCCACCTATCAGGAGCTGCTGGGCGACCAGGATTCCCGGACCCTCAACGCCCTGAACAACATGGGCTTCTCCCTCCGGCTCCTCGGCAAGTACGAGGAGTCCATGGACATCGACCGCAGGACACTGGAGGCGCGCCGTCTGCTGCTGAAGGCCCGGCACCCCTGGACCCTTCTCTCCGAGGGCTCCTACGCCATCAACCTCAGACTCCTCGGCCGCTACGGCGAAGCAGAGTCGGTCCAGGCGAAGAACGTGCGCGAGTGCCGGATCGTCGTGGGGAAGGACAACCCCGGGACCCTGCGGGCCGAACTCAACCTGGCGCTGTGCCTGCTGCGTGGCGGGAACCGCGCCGACGCGGGGGAACTCCTCACGAACGTCCTGGAGGGTTACGAGCGCAAGCTGGGCGACACGGCCCTCGAGACGCTGTCCGCCGCCGTCAGCCAGAACTGCTTCGCCCGCGAGCACGGCGACATCGACCAGGCCCGGGAGACCGGCGAGTCCATCATCGCCCGTTACGAGATGCTCCTGCCCGAAGGGCACCCGTTCATCATCGGCGCCCGCGCCAACCACGCCCTGGTCCTGCGGAGCGTCGGTGAACGCGAGCACGCGCACGTGCTCATCGAGCAGTCCCTCGCCGACATGACCGCGGCCGTCGGCGACAGCCACCCCTACACCCTGGGCTGCGCCGTCAACGCCTCGGCCCTGCGCAACCTGGTCGGCGAGACGGACTCCGCGGCGGAGCTGAGCCGGGGCACGATCAGCCGCGCCACCGAGACCCTGGGCCGTACCCACCCCCTGACCCTGTCCGCCCGTGTCGCCCACGCGGCCGACCTCCGCGGCCTGAGGGACCGTCAACAGGCCGAGAAGGTCGAGCAGGAGGCCCTCTCCGACCTGGCGGCGACCCTCGGCCCCCAACACGTCCACACCATCTCCGCCCGGTCCCGCAACCGGCCGTACTGGGACTTCGAGCCGCAGACGACGTGAGCGGGCCTCAGCGGCCGGCGCACACGCCGAGGGGCCCGGTACCGGATCGGTCCGGTACCGGGCCCCTCGGCTGTCGTGTCGTGCGGTCTACGCCTCGAACACCTCACGCACCAGCTGCTCCTGCTCGGCCTGGTGGCGCTTCGCGGAACCCACCGCCGGCGACGACGAGTGCGGACGCGAGATGCGGCGCAGGCGCTCGCCGTGCGGGACGTCCGCGCCGACCGCCAGGTCCAGGTGGTCGATCAGGTTCAGGGCGATGAACGGCCAGGCGCCCTGGTTGGCCGGCTCCTCCTGGGCCCACAGGTACTTCTCGACGTTCGGGTACTTAGCGATCTCCGCCTGGAGCTCCGCACCCGGCAGCGGGAACAGGCGCTCGACGCGGATGATCGCGATGTCCGTGGCGCCGCGCTTGGTGCGCGCCGCCTCCAGGTCGTAGTACAGCTTGCCGGCCACGAAGACGACCTTGCGGACGGCGGCCGGGTCGACGACCGTGGAGTCGCCGATGACCGGGCGGAACTGGCCCGAGGTGAACTCCTCCGCCTTCGACGCGGCGGCCTTGAGGCGCAGCATCGACTTCGGGGTGAAGACCACCAGCGGCTTGTGGTGCGGGTTGTGCACCTGCCACCGCAGGAGGTGGAAGTAGTTCGACGGGAGGGTCGGCATCGCGACCGTCATGTTGTTCTGCGCGCAGAGCTGGAGGAAGCGCTCGACACGGGCCGAGGAGTGGTCCGGGCCCTGGCCCTCGTAGCCGTGCGGGAGGAGCAGGGTGACGCCGGACGTCTGGCCCCACTTCTGCTCGGCCGCCGAGATGTACTCGTCGACCACCGACTGGGCGCCGTTGACGAAGTCGCCGAACTGCGCCTCCCACATCACCAGCGCGTCCGGACGGGCGAGCGAGTAGCCGTACTCGAAGCCCATCACCGCGTACTCGGAGAGCAGCGAGTCGTAGACGTTGTAGCGGGCCTGCTCGTCCGACAGGTACTGGAGCGGGGTGTAGTCGTCGCCGGTCTGGCGGTCGATGAGGACCGCGTGCCGCTGGCCGAAGGTGCCACGGCGCGAGTCCTGGCCGGACAGGCGGACCGGGGTGCCCTCGAGCAGCAGCGAGCCGATGGCGAGGGTCTCGCCCATGCCCCAGTCGATCGTGCCGTCCTCGACCATCGCCGCCCGGCGCTGCAGCTGCGGCAGCAGACGCGGGTGGACGGTGAAGTGGTCGGGGATGTTGACCTGGGACTCGGCGATGCGCTTGACGACCTCCGAGGAGATCGCCGTGGGGACCGCCACCGGGAAGCCGTCCTGCGGTTCAGCCACCGACGCCGCCGCCGGCTGGGAGGTGGCCTCGCGGACCTCCGTGAAGACCTTCTCCAGCTGGCCCTGGTAGTCCTGGAGAGCCTGCTCGGCTTCCTCGAGCGTGATGTCGCCCCGGCCGATCAGGGACTCGGTGTAGAGCTTGCGCACCGAGCGCTTCTTGTCGATCAGGTCGTACATCAGCGGCTGGGTGAAGGCCGGGTTGTCCGACTCGTTGTGACCGCGGCGGCGGTAGCAGATGAGGTCGATCACGACGTCCTTGTTGAACGCCTGGCGGAACTCGAAGGCCAGACGGGCAACACGGACGACCGCCTCGGGGTCGTCGCCGTTCACGTGGAAGATCGGGGCCTCGATCATGCGGGCCACGTCCGTCGCGTACATCGAGGAACGCGAGGACTCGGGGGCCGCGGTGAAGCCGACCTGGTTGTTGATGACGATGTGGACCGTGCCGCCGGTGCGGTAGCCCCGCAGCTGCGACATGTTCAGCGTCTCGGCGACCACGCCCTGGCCCGCGAAGGCCGCGTCACCGTGCAGGGCGACCGGCAGGACCGTGAAGTCCGTGCCGCCCTTGTTGATGACGTCCTGCTTGGCGCGGGTGATGCCCTCGATGATCGGGTCGACCGTCTCCAGGTGGGACGGGTTCGCGGCCAGCGAGACCTTGATCTGCTCGCCGTCCAGGCCCGTGAAGGTGCCCTCGGCGCCCAGGTGGTACTTCACGTCGCCGGAGCCGTGCATCGACTTCGGGTCGAGGTTGCCCTCGAACTCGCGGAAGATCTGGGCGTACGACTTGCCGACGATGTTGGCGAGGACGTTCAGGCGGCCGCGGTGGGCCATGCCGACGACGACCTCGTCCAGGCGCGACTCGGCGGCCGAGTCGAGGACCGCGTCGAGCAGCGGGATGACGGACTCGCCGCCCTCCAGCGAGAAGCGCTTCTGGCCGACGTACTTCGTCTGCAGGAAGGTCTCGAAGGCCTCCGCCGCGTTCAGGCGGCGCAGGATGCGCAGCTGTTCCTCGCGCTCCGGCTTGGTGTGGCCGCGCTCCACCCGGTCCTGGATCCACTTGCGCTGCTTGGGGTCCTGGATGTGCATGAACTCGATGCCGATGGTGCGGCAGTACGAGTCGCGCAGCACGCCGAGGATGTCGCGCAGCTTCATCAGGGACTTGCCCGCGAAGCCGCCGACGGCGAACTCGCGCTCCAGGTCCCACAGGGTGAGGCCGTGCTCGGTGATGTCCAGGTCGGGGTGCTTGCGCTGGCGGTACTCCAGCGGGTCGGTGTCGGCCATGACGTGACCGCGGACCCGGTAGGAGTGGATCAGCTCGAAGACACGGGCGGCCTTCGTGACGTCGTCGTCGTGGCTGGCGTCGATGTCCTTGAGCCAGCGGACCGGCTCGTAGGGGATGCGCAGCGCCTTGAAGATGTCGTCGTAGAAGCCGTTCTCACCGAGGAGGAGGTTCGCGACGGCGCGCAGGAACTCGCCGGAGGCGGCGCCCTGGATCACCCGGTGGTCGTAGGTCGACGTGAGCGTCATGACCTTCGAGATGCCGAGCTTGTTCAGGGTGTCCTGGCTGGTGCCCTGGAACTCCGCCGGGTAGTCCATGGAGCCGACGCCCATGATCACGGACTGGCCGGGCATCAGGCGCGGGACGGAGTGCACGGTGCCGAGGCCGCCGGGGTTGGTCAGGGAGACCGTGACCCCGGTGAAGTCGTCCATCGTCAGCTTGTTGTCGCGGGCGCGACGGACGATGTCCTCGTAGGCCTGCCAGAACTCGAAGAAGTTGAGGGTCTCGGCCTTCTTGATGGCGGCCACGACGAGCTGGCGGTCGCCGTTGGGCTTCACCAGGTCGATGGCCAGGCCGAGGTTGACGTGCGGCGGCTTGACCAGGGTCGGCTTGCCGTCCTTCGCACCGAACGACCAGTTCATCGACGGCATGGCCTTGATGGCCTGGACCATCGCGAAGCCGATCAGGTGCGTGAAGGAGATCTTCCCGCCCCGGGCGCGCTTGAGGTGGTTGTTGATGACGATGCGGTTGTCGAAGAGCAGCTTCACCGGGACCGCGCGGACCGAGGTGGCCGTCGGCAGCTCCAGCGAGGCGTTCATGTTCTTCGCGACGGCGGCGGAGGGGCCGCGCAGCGTCACGTACTCCGGACCCTCGGGGGCCTCGGTCGCGGGCGCGGCCTTCGCGGCGGCAGGGGCCGCGGCGGGCTTCGCGGGCGCCGGGGCGGCAGCGGCGGCCGGCTTCGGCGCGGCCGGGGCCGGCGCGGCGGCGGGCTTCGGCGCGGCCGGCGCCGGGGACGGCACCGCCGGGGCGGCCGGAGCCGCAGCAGCCTGGGCGGCCGGGGCCGGAGCAGCCGTGGTGGTCTCCGCGGCCCCCGCGGCCGCAGTACCCGCCGGAGCCGGGGCGGCAGCGGCGCCCGGCTTGTAGTCGGCGAAGAAGTCCCACCAGGCACGGTCTACCGAATTCGGGTCCTGGAGGTACTGCTGATAGATCTCGTCGACGAGCCACTCGTTGGGACCGAACGCAGCGGCGGGATTCTTCCCGGCTAGTTCGTCGGTCGAGATACTCGAGTTACTGGGGGACTGTGGCGACACGGCGGCAACCGCCCTCTTCCGCTTCACAAGGTGATGGACAGCGGGAATCAAGGCTACGCCTCCCTGACCGGGAAGGTCAGGTCGGGCCGGTTCATCGTCGCGTAAGTCACATCGGAAAGCGTGTTTCGGGGCTGGAAATGGCGGGAAACAAGCCTGGTTCGCTGGTGTGGGGTACGCGTCGACCGTGACCTGGGCGCCCCATAGGCGCAGGCCATCGCTGATCACACGTGTCCATCGGCGGGAACGCACGTGGATCTTGTCGTTACGGTTCGAACTTTACGTCAACTTGACGCGGGAGGCTCTCCCGGAAGGGTGACAAAAATCCGGCAGCCCCGCTCGGATTCGGCCACCCCGATCCGGCCGCCGTGGAGTTCCACGGCCCAGCGCGCGATGGCCAGGCCCAGACCCGTACCGCCGTCGCTGCCCGGACCGTGCGGACGGCTGACGGCGCCCCGGTTGAACCGCTCGAAGACCTTGTGCCACTCCGACCTGGGGATGCCGGGACCCTCGTCCAGGACCTCCAGATCGAGCGAGTCCGGCTGCGGCCCGCGCCGCGCCCTGACCGTGACCCGGCCGTGCGGCGGGCTGTGCTTGACCGCATTGTCGATGAGGTTCGCGACGACCTGGTGGATGCGCTCGGGATCGGCCAGCGCGGTCAGTTCCGGCGGCGTCACGTCGAGGTGCAGATGGACGTCCGTCCGCGTGTGGCTGCCGGAGCCCGAGGCGATGCCCGCCCGCGCGGAGGCGACCATGTTGGCCTCCTTCAGCACGCCCGAGAGATACGGCCACACCTCGAACCGCCGCTTGCGCAGCGGGACGACGCCGTTGTCCAGCCGCGACAGGTCGAGCAGCGTCTCCACGAGCCGGCCCAGCCGGTCCGTCTGTTTCAGCGCCGTGCGCATGGTCTCGGGGTCGGCCTCGGTGACCCCGTCGACGATGTTCTCCAGCACCGCGCGCAGCCCCGCGATGGGCGTGCGCAGCTCGTGCGAGACGTTCGCCACCAGCTCCTTGCGCTGACGGTCCTGCGCCTCCAGCTCGTCCGCCATGACGTTGATCGTCTGGGCCAGGTCGCCCAGCTCGTCCCGGCGGTTCTCGCGGACCCGGCGCGTGTAGTCGCCGTGCGAGATGGAACGTGCCACCGCGTTCATCTCGTCCAGCGGCGAGGTGAGGGACAGCGCCACGAACTGGGTGATCAGCAGCGTGGCGATCATCGAGAAGACCGTGATGAAGCGCAGCTCGGTCTTGGTGTGCACCGCGATCATGGACAGACCGGTGGTGATCAGCACCGAGATGACGACCAGCGTGCCCAGCTTGGTCTTGATCGAGAACGGGCGTACGCCGCCCCAGGGCGCCCCGGGGCTCCTCCGTGCGGCCGACCGCCCGTCGCTCATGGCGTCGGTGTCTCCAGCGCGTAGCCGACACCGTGCACGGTACGGATCCGCTCGGCGCCGATCTTCCGGCGCAGCGCCTTGATGTGGCTGTCGACGGTCCGGGTGCCCGACGCGTCCGCCCAGTCCCACACCTCGGCGAGGAGCTGCTCACGGGAGAGCACCGCGCGTGGGGTGTTGGCCAGGCAGACCAGCAGGTCGAACTCGGTCGGCGTGAGGTGCACGTCCTCGCTGCGCACCCGCACCCGGCGCTGTGCGTGGTCGATCTCCAGCTCGCCCAGGCGCAGGATGCCGGAGCGGGGCGTCGAGGCGGCCAGGGCCGCGCGCTCCACCCGGCGCAGCAGGACGTGCACCCGCGCCGCCAGCTCCCGCATCGAGAACGGCTTGGTCATGTAGTCGTCGGCGCCGACCCCGAGGCCGACCAGCATGTCGGTCTCGTCGTCCCGTGCCGTCAGCATCAGCACCGGCACCGGACGCGCGGCCTGCACCCTGCGGCAGACCTCCAGCCCGTCGAAGCCGGGCAGCATGATGTCGAGGATCAGCAGATCGGGCTGCCAGGCCTCGGCGGTGTCGACGGCGGCCGGACCGTCGCCCGCTGTTTGCACCAGAAATCCCTCGGCGCGCAGGCGGGCCGCGATGGCGTCGACGATCGTCGGGTCGTCCTCGACGACCAGAACTCGGCGCTGCGCGCCCGGTGTCGCCGTCGTGCCGTTGTGCGAGGTGTGTGTCTGCTCCATCGCCCGCCCCTGATGTGTGCTTTCCGGAACCCGTGGGGTGATCCCATGACTGCGCTTGACGCTTGAATGATCCGCGTCAGGGAAGCACATTACGGGGACGGACGGTTGCGCCGCTATCCAGGTCGTACGGCGAGGTGCACCGCGTCCGGAACGCCCCGGGCAACGGGGATCTCTTCGGTACGCACCTGCTGGAACCCGGCATTCCGCAAGGATCCTTCAAATTCCGGAGACGGCTGCGCCGACCACACCGCCAGCACCCCTCCCGGCCTCAACACCCTTGCGCAGCCTGCCAGTCCGGCGGGTCCGTAGAGTCCGCCGTTGCCCTCCGTGACGGTCCAGCCCGGGCCGTTGTCGATGTCGAGGCACAGCGCGTCGAACGTGTCGGAAGTCTCATTGACGTACGCCACCAGATCGCTCTCCAGGATCCGGGTGCGGGGATCGGCGAGGGCGACGGCGGTCAGCTCGGACAACGGCCCCTCGCGATGCCAGCCGATGACGGCGGACTCCCGCTCGATGACGGAGATCCGCCCCCAGCGGGGATCGGCGGCGGCGTGTGCGAGCGAGAATCCGACGCCGAGCCCACCGATCAGCACGTCAGGCTCCGCCCGTCCGTCGAGAGCCTCGTACGCGGCGTCCACGAGCAGCCGCTCCGAGCGCCCGTCGGAGGTGTCCATCAGGAAGCATCCGTTCGCGATGATCTGCAGCAACGCTCCGTGCCGCCGCAGCACCACCTCGCCGTAGGGCCCCTCGCGACGGTCCAGGACTTCGGGGATGTCGTAGCCGGTGGTCATGCCTTCATCCTGCACGAACCCCCCCACTGCAACCACGGGAATTACGGAGGTCCGACGACCGTCCCCCTGGTTCACCCGCGAGCGGGCACCGCCGGGGGAACACGGGGGGCGCCCGAGCGGTTGCCCGGAACGCCGGTACGGCACCGAAGCAGAGGGAGCGCGGCATCGTGGAACGAACGGCGCGGACCACGACGACTTCGCGTGTGCGGCTTCCGGACGGAGATGCGGCGGAGGCGGACCGGGCCGCAGCGGGTGCGGCCGCCGCCGGGATTGCAGCCGCGGTCGCGGACGGCGGCGGACTGCTGGACGCCATGCCGCGTCAGCGGGGCGCGGGAATGGGCGCCGCCCCGGAACCGGCACCGGCCACCAGGCCCGCCCCGGCGAACCCAGCTGCTCCGCGCTTCCCGCGCATCCTGCTCCTCCGGCGGCTCCTGCCCACCCCCACCGCCACGCCCTTCGCCTTCGGCTTCGCCGTTCTGCTCGCTTTCACCTCTCTCTTCGCCGCCTACGCCGATCCGCGTCTCGTGCATGTCCTCCAGCAGGGCTCCAGTACCGATGTCGCGCACCTCGTGCGGACTCCCGTGGTCGTGTTGTTCGCCAGTGCGTTGTGGATCGCGGGTGGGGCCCTGACGCCGTACGCGCTCGGGGTGCTGGTCGTGCTCGCCGCGCTGGAGCGGCGGATCGGCGGCGTTCGTGCCGCCTTCGTCTTTCTGCTCGGGCATGTCCTGGCCACCCTTGCCACCGAGGTGCCCGTCGGGCTCGCCGTTCTCGCCGGACGTCTGCCCGACAGCTCGCTGCACCGGCTCGACTACGGCGTCAGTTTCGGCCTGGCCGCGGCCGCCGGCGCCCTCGCCGGGCTGCTCACCCCCTGGCTGCGCTGGCCGCTCCTCACCGTGCTCGGCGCCGCCCTCGCCGGGGCCCTCGTCGCGTTCACCGACCCGCTGACCGACTGGGGGCATCCGATCGCGCTGTGTGTCGGCATCGGCACCTGGCCGGTCGTCCGGCGGTGGCAGCGGACCGCCGCCGACCCCCCGGCCACCGGCTGAACAGGCCGTGGTTGCGCCCCTTTTCGCAGGTCAGCGATACCCCCGGAGGGGATCGCTCACAGCGAACGCGGCGTGGGGAACATTCTGCGTCGCCCAAGCATTGAGTCGGCGTAACTCAACTTGACTGCCGAAGGGGAGATCATGGCTTCGACGTCCACACCGCTCACCCTCCCTGTGCTGCCGCTCGACGACGAGGTCGTGCTGCCCGGAATGGTGGTGCCGCTGGACCTGAACGATCCCGATGTACGCGCCGCGGTGGAGGCCGCCCAGGCCGCCGCCCGCTCCGAGCCCGGGAAGCCCAAGGTCCTCCTGGTCCCGCGCATCGACGGGTCGTACCCGAGCACCGGTGTGCTCGGCACCGTCGAGCAGGTCGGCCGGCTGGCCGACGGTGACCCGGGCGCGCTGATCCGCGGCCGCGGCCGCGTGCAGATCGGCGCCGGGACCACCGGCCCGGGTGCCGCGCTGTGGGTCGAGGGGACGCGCATCGACGAGAGCGCGCCCGAGCCCCAGCCGGGCCACGTGACCGAACTCGTCAAGGAGTACAAGGCCCTCGCCACCGCCTGGCTGCGCAAACGCGGCGCATGGCAGGTCGTGGACCGCGTACAGGCCATCGACGACGTGTCCGCCCTTGCCGACAACTCCGGTTACTCGCCGTTCCTGACCACCGAACAGAAGGTGGAACTGCTGGAGACCGCCGACCCGGTGGCCCGGCTCAAGCTCGCCACGCAGCAGCTGCGCGACCACCTCGCGGAGCAGGACGTGGCCGAGACGATCGCCAAGGACGTCCAGGAGGGCGTCGACAAGCAGCAGCGCGAGTTCCTGCTCCGCCGCCAGCTCGAGGCCGTCCGCAAGGAACTGCGCGAGCTGAACGGTGAGAACGGCAAGGACTCCGCCGAGGAGTCCGACGACTACCGCGCCCGCGTGGAGGCCGCCGACCTGCCCGAGAAGGTCCGTGAGGCCGCTCTCAAGGAGGTCGACAAGCTGGAGCGGTCGAGCGACCAGTCGCCCGAGGGCTCCTGGATCCGCACCTGGCTCGACACGATCCTCGAACTGCCGTGGAACGAGCGGACCGAGGACGCGTACGACATCCACGGCGCCAAGGTGGTGCTCGACGCCGAGCACGCGGGCCTCGAGGACGTGAAGGAGCGGATCACCGAGTACCTGGCTGTGCGCAAGCGCCGCAGCGAGCGGGGCCTCGGTGTCATCGGCGGCCGGCGCGGCGGTGCCGTGCTCGCGCTCGTCGGCCCGCCCGGCGTCGGCAAGACGTCGCTCGGTGAGTCCGTCGCGCACGCGATGGGGCGGAAGTTCGTCCGCGTCGCGCTCGGCGGTGTCCGGGACGAGGCGGAGATCCGCGGCCACCGGCGTACGTACGTCGGCGCGCTGCCGGGCCGTATCGTCCGGGCGATCAAGGAGGCCGGTTCGATGAACCCGGTCGTCCTGCTCGACGAGATCGACAAGGTCGGCTCCGACTTCCGGGGCGACCCGGCCGCGGCGCTGCTCGAGGTCCTGGACCCGGCCCAGAACCACACCTTCCGGGACCACTACCTGGAGGTCGAACTGGACCTGTCCGACGTCGTCTTCCTGGCGACGGCCAACGTCCTCGAGGCCATCCCGGAGGCCCTGCTCGACCGTATGGAGCTGGTACGCCTGGACGGCTACACCGAGGACGAGAAGGTCGTCATCGCCCGTGACCACCTGCTTCCGCGCCAGCTGGAGCGGGCGGGCCTGGGCAAGGACGAGGTCACGATCGACGAGAGCGCGCTGCGCAAGCTGGCCGGCGAGTACACGCGCGAGGCAGGAGTCCGTACGCTCGAGCGCTCGATCGCGCGGCTGCTGCGCAAGGTCGCGGCCCAGCACGAACTCGGCGAGCGGGAGCTGCCGTTCACGGTCACGGACGCGGAGCTGCGCGGCCTGATCGGCCGGCCGCACCACGTGCCGGAGTCGGCGCAGGACCCGGCGGAGCGCCGTACGGCGGTCCCCGGCGTGGCGACCGGCCTGGCCGTGACCGGAGCGGGCGGTGACGTCCTGTTCGTCGAGGCGTCCCTCGCTGACCCGGAGACGGGCGGCGCGGGCCTGACCCTGACCGGTCAGCTGGGTGACGTGATGAAGGAGTCGGCGCAGATCGCGCTGAGCTTCCTGCGCAGTCACGGCGCCGAGCTGGAACTGCCGGTGGCCGACCTGAAGGACCGGGGTGTGCACATCCACTTCCCGGCGGGCGCGGTGCCCAAGGACGGCCCGAGCGCGGGCATCACGATGACGACGGCGCTGGCCTCGCTGCTGTCCGGGCGGCTGGTACGCACGGACGTGGCGATGACCGGTGAGGTCTCGCTGACCGGCCGGGTCCTCCCGATCGGCGGCGTGAAGCAGAAGCTGCTCGCCGCGCAGCGGGCGGGCGTGACGACCGTCATCATCCCGAAGCGCAACGAGCCCGACCTGGACGACGTCCCGGCCGAGGTGCTGGACAAGCTCGACGTCCACACCGTGACCGACGTCCGCCAGGTCCTCGAGCTGGCGCTCGCGTCGGCCACGAACGGCGCGACGCCGGAGGTTCCGGTCGCGGCGTGACGGACGCGACCGGATGAAGGAAGGCCCGGGTCCCGTGAGGGGGGCCCGGGCCTTCCGCGTGTCCGCGTGCGGGAGTTCGTCAGCCGTTGGCGAGCGCGACGACGCGGTCGAGGGCGCCGTTGAACTTGTCGTGGTCACCGACCGTCGGGCCGGACGAGGTGTACTGCCACATGGTGTAGTACGACCAGCCCGCCGGGAGCGTCCCTACGTCCGACGCGTAGCGCGCGACCCACAGGGGGTGGCTCGAGGCGAAGCCGCTGTAGTTGCCCGTGCACTGGGTCCACCAGCTCGTGGCCGTGTAGATGACGGCGTCGCGGCCGGTGCGGGAGCGGTAGGTGTTCAGGAAGTCGGCGATCCAGCTGACCATCGCGCTCGCCGACTTGCCGTAGCAGGCGTCGCCGTACGGGTTCCACTCGATGTCGAGGGCGCCGGGGAGGGTCTTGCCGTCCTTGGACCAGCCGCCGCCGTGGTCGACGAAGTAGTTGGCCTGGGTGGCGCCGCTCGTGGTGTCCGGGGTCGCGAAGTGGTACGCGCCGCGGATCATGCCGACGTTGTAGGAGCCGTTGTACTGCTGGGCGAAGTAGGGGTTCGTGTAGTACGTGCCTTCCGTCGCCTTCGTGTACGCCCACTTGACCCCGCTGCTCCACAGGGTCGACCAGGCGACGTTGCCCTGATAGCTGGCGACGTCGACACCCTCGGTCTGGGTGGCGTCACCGGTGGTGGGCGAGCCGTCCCGGCCGTCGTGGGCCAGGACGCCCATGCCCATGTACGCGGAGCCGCGGGCGGGCGTGGTCGCGGCGTCGGCGGGGGAGAGGGGCAGCGTGAGAGCGAGGGCCGACAGAAGCGTCACCAGCAGTGCGGTGAGCGTGTGTCGGCGGGTTGAACCGGGTCTGTGCACGGGCATGACGTGCCTCCGGGGGAGTGGTGGGGGGACCGCGGTCGCTTTGCTGGCGTGGTCATGTCATGTACCGCCAGAGACGCTACGCACGTAGACCGGAGCTGGGAAGGGGGTCTGGGGGCTGCCGTTGGTCTACGCCTGCGAAATACTGACGGAGCTGCGGCAATGGCGGCGTTTGGCAGAAACTTTCAGGACCGCGAAACCGATCAGGGGTGCTGACGTGCACGAGGACGGAAACGGCGACGGACCGCACGGCGCCGGGCAGATGTCGCCTAGTGGTGCAGACCAGGAATTCCTGGCTCTGGAACGCGAGTTGACCGTACTCCTGCGCCGCGCCCGGGCGAGCCAGGGGGAGATGGCCCGGGAGGTCCACCCGGACCTGGAGTCGGCGGCGTACGGACTGCTGGCCCGTCTCGAGGAGCACGGCCCGCAGCGGGCCACCGAACTGGCCGCGTACATCGGCGTCGGCAAGGCCACCATGTCCCGCCAGCTACGCGCCCTGGAGGAACTGGGGCTGATCGCCCGCGAACCGGATCCCGCCGACGGCCGCGCCTGGCTGGTGGCCCTCACGGAGACCGGCCGCACCCGGGTCGGCAAGGTCCGCGACGCCCGTCGCGCCCGCTACGTCAGCCAGCTCGCCCACTGGAACCGCCGCGAGGTCGCGGAACTGGCCCGTCTGCTGCACGAGTTGAACGGCGTCGTGGAGAAGTGACCGGCCGGATCCTCACAGTTCCACGTACACCACCGTCGCATCGTCATGGGTCTTGCTGCGGCCGAGACGCACCCGCGCCTCCCGGTCCGCCGTCTCCAGGGCCCGTACGCGCTCGATCAGGGACCGTGCGCCCTCCTTGCGCACGACCTCGAAGCAGTCCGGCCAGTCGCCCTCGTGGAACTTCTCCGTCCAGCGGGTCGCCCCGTCCGTGAGGGCGGCCAGGGCCCGGACCTCGGTGCGCGGGACCGTACCCGTGACCGCGCGGGACGCGACCTCGGGGTCAGCGGCCGCAGTGAAGAAGCCGCCCTCCCGGTTCCGGACCGTCGCGTCCACCAGCGCGTCCGTGGCCAGCGCCGACCGGGGCAGCCGGGACAGGCGGTCGTCCTGGACCGGCGTGACCGTGCCGTCGGGGGAGCGCAGCAGAAGCGTCGAGTCGGACAGCACCAGATACTCGAGCGACTTCTGCGACCAGCGCGCCAGAATCACGGTTGCCTGTGGGGTGCGCGGGTGAGAAAGGTCACAGGTCGTCGCGTGTGCGTCAGCTGTGCGGCGGATCGCCCGGGAGAGGATCTCCGAGAGCGTCAGATCTCGGCCGGAAACGGTCAGTTCGGTCAGGGCCCCACCGAGCCGCGCGGTGAACCAGGGCACCGAATGGAGGCACCCCGTGTCGCCCTTCGGCGGGGTCACCCCGTCCAGGACGATCACGCAACCGCCCTGTCCGCAGGCCGGTAGTCCAACACCGGCGAAGTCCTCGTTGGGGCGGGACGGGTCGCCGGGCTCCGAAACGACTTCAGTACGCATTCGGCCAGTCTGCACGAGCCCTTCACAGGGTTCGCCAAAGGGTCGCAACGACTGTCGAAATGGTGCAGCATCGCAGGTCAGGCGCCTGTTTTGGGAGGGAATGGCGCGCTCCGCGAAAGCGTGGCGGCGAATACTGCCAAAGCCAGCGGTCCGCGTCCAACCGGCCCGCCGCGCGACGCGCCCGCACCCACCCGAGGAACTTGCCCGCCAACTCCCCTCCGATGTTCACTCCTTCGGGTGGCGGGTCAGATGATGCGCGACCACTGACCACCGGCACTGGGAGGGTCGGGGCACGGACCGTACCGGGCGTACGCAACCCTTGGCACCGAGGTGACGGGGTGCCACCCGGGCCCATGGGTACACGAGTTCAGGAATGCGAGCACCGGTGCAGATGAAGCGGCCTCGGCGCACAGGCAGGCAGACGGCCCCCGAACGGGGCGCCGAGCGCACCCCGGTCGGCACCGGCCGCCCGACCCACGTACGCAACCGGCTGATCGTCGCGGTGGCCGTGGTGGCCGCCGCCATAGCCGGGGCGGGCACCCCGTCGCTGCTGGCCGCCTCCGGTCAGGTGAGCGACTCCCAGGACCTGGTGACCCTGGCCGGGCGCACCGAGGACGCCCTCGCGCTCGCCCACTCCCTGTCGGACGAGCGCGACGAGGTCACCGCCTACGTCGCGGCCGGCCGACCCAAGGACAAGGCGCCCTCCGAGCAGCGCAGCGCGCGGGTCGACCGGCAGGTCGAGGACCTGCGTGCCGATCCGGACACACCCGGCTGGCTGCGCACGGACCTGGACGGCATCGCGGCGCTGCGCCGCTCCGCGCTCACCGGCAAGAGCACGGCCCTGGAGGCCCACCAGGCCTACTCCGGCGCCATCACCGAGCTGCACCGCCTCGCCGAGGACCTGGCCGAGCAGATGCCGCCCAGGGCCGGTTCCGGCAGTTACGCGCTGGCCGAGCTGGACGCCGCCGTCCAGCAGTCCGCCGCCGCCCGCGGACTGCTCCTCGCGGCCCTGAGTGTGCCGTCCACCACCCAGACGATCATCAGCCCGATCACCGGGCTGCCCACGACGACCACGATCACCACCGACGCGGACCGCAAGCAGCGCGACGCCCTCGCGGCCGCCGCCCAGCAGGCCCGTCTGCGCGCCGACGCGGCCGTCGCCGACTTCCACGACACAGCGCCCAAGTCGGCCGTGACGACGTACGACTCGACGGTCACCGGCCCCGAGGTCAACAACGCCGACAAGTACCTCGCCGCCCTCACCGACCAGCCGGCCCTCGGCGACGGCGAACTGGGCACCGACACCAAGAAGCTGGACGCGGCCCTGTCCGCCCGCGTCGAGCTGATGCGCGGCGTGGAGTCCTCCCTCTACGACCACCGAACCAAGGACCTCGCCACGCTGCGCGACGACGACGTCACCGCGCTGGAGATCCGCATCGCGATCCTCGGCGCCCTGATGCTGGTCGCCGTCGGCATCGCCACCGCCATGGCCCGCACCCTGACCCGCCCGCTGTCGGTCCTGCGCCGCGGCTCCGCCCGACTGGCCGACGCCGAGGACCCGGCGGCCGAGGAACCGGTGACGTTCACCGGCCGCAACGACGAGTTCGCCCAGGTCGTCCGCTCCGTCAACGCACTGCACGCGCACGCCGTCGAACTCCACCAGCGCGTCGCCACCCTGGAGACCGACCGCAGGCACCTGGTCGGGCAGCGCCAGAAGATGGCCGACGCCCGCGAGGAACTGCGTGCCGAACTCGCCGACTCCGCAGCCCAGCTGGAGCGGCTGCGTACCGGCATCGGCGGTACCTTCGTGAACCTCGCGCTGCGCACCCTGGGCCTGGTCGAGCGGCAGCTGGCCGTCATCGAGGGCCTGGAGGAGCGCGAGCAGGACCCGGACCGGCTCGCCACCCTGTTCAAGCTCGACCACTTCGCCACGGTCATGCGCCGGCACACCGAGAACCTCCTGGTCCTGGCCGGCACCGAGCACGTCCAGCAGAACCCCGGCCCGGTGCCGCTGGTGGACGTGGTCCGGGCCGCGGTCAGCGAGATCGAGCGCTACGAGCGCGTCCGCATCGCCGCGTTGCCCCCGCACGCGCACGTGGCGGGCTTCGCGGCGGACGACCTCTCCCATCTGCTGGCCGAGATCATGGAGAACGCCACCTCGTTCTCCCCGCCGGACATGCCCGTCGAGGTCTCCGGCTGGCTGCTCGAGAGCGGCGAGGTGATGCTCTCCGTGCAGGACGAGGGCATCGGCACGACCTCCGAACGCCTGGAGCGCCTCAACTCCCGCCTCGCCGACTTCGACCCGGAGGCGTCGTACGACCCGGAGGCCGAGGACGGTCTCGGCCTCGGCCTGTACGTCGTCGCCCGCCTCGCCCACCGTCACGGCGCCCGCGTACAGCTGCGCCAGCAGAAGCAGGGCGGCGTCGCGGCGGTCGTGGTCCTCCCTCGGGCCCTGCTGGCGGACGCCCCGACGACGGCCGTCCCGGCGCCCGCGACCGTGGCCGGCGGCCCCACCGTCTCCTTGCCGGGAGCGGACGCCGAGGTCAACTCCAACGTGCTGCACGGCCGCGCGACCGACGGCGACCCGCTGGTGGCCCTGGCCGAGCGGGCCGTACAGGAGAACGCCGAACCGGAGAACGCCGTAGCGGAGAAGGCCGTACCCGAGCCGGAGCCGGAGCCGGAGCCGGAGACCGAGACGCCGGCCGCCGCGCCTGAGCCGCGGCTCGCCGACGAACCGACCCCCGCCGAGACCACGATGGAACTCCTGGTCCCGCAGCCGCCGGAGCCCGCTCCGGACCGCTACGCCATCGGCCCGGACACCCACGAGCGCGCGGCGGACGAGACGGACGAGCAGGTCACCGACAAGGGCCTGCCCAAGCGCACCCCCAGGATCAGCACACCGGTCCAGGCCCCGCGTCAGCGGTCCGGCTCCGTCGACGCCGAGGCCCTGCGCCGCAGGCTCGGCGGATTCCGCCGGGGCGCGGAGGCGGGCTATCGCGACGTCGAGGCGGAGATCACCGACCGGACGGGCCGGACGAGGAAACCCGTGGCCCACCCCGCGGAGCGCACAGCCGAAGAAGCCACGGGGGGCACAGTCGAGGAGGCAAGCAGTTGACCGCGCCCAGTACCTTCGGACTGAGCAGTGAGGCCCGCAACCTGCACTGGCTGCTGACGAACCTTGTCGAGGAGGTGCCGGGCATCCAGTCGGTCGCGGTGGTCTCCTCCGACGGCCTGCTGCTCCTGTCCTCGGACGCAAGCCGCATCGCCGAGGCGCGCGAGGCCCGAGCGACCACTTCCAGCGGCCCCCGCGGTTCCGCCGCCGACCTCGCCACGATCGTCTCCGGCATCGGCAGCCTCACCGTGGGCGCCGCCAAGCTGATGGAGTACGGCAAGGTCAAGCACACGATGGTCGCGATGGACGGGGGCAGCCTCTTCGTGATGTCGATCAGCGACGGCTCGCTGCTCGGCGTGCACGGGTCCGCGGAGTGCGACATGAGCGTCGTGGCGTACCACATGGCCCTGTTCGTCGGCCGGGCCGGCCATGTGCTGACGCCCGAACTCCGCAACGAGCTCCGAAAATCCCTGGAGTCCGAGTCGACGGGGAGTGCCCGATGAGCAGTACGCCCAAGAAGCTCCCGGTGCGCGGCGGTGACCGCAAACCCGCCCGCGTCCGCCCCTACTCGCTCACCGGCGGCCGCACCCGCTTCGGCCATGTCCTGCTCGTCGAGACGTTCGTCGCGAGCACGGCCGCGCTCGACGCCGCCGAGGAGCGCAAGGAACTGACGACAGGCTCTCTTAGGGTGATGCCCGAGATGCGGGCCATCGTCGAACTGTGCCGCCGTATGCGCACGGTGGCTGAGATCGCCGCGCTGCTGAAGATGCCGCTCGGTGTCGTCCGCGTGCTCCTGAGCGATCTTGCGGACCAGGGAAAGATCCGTGTGTACGGAACCGGAACAGGCCACGGGGTGGGCCGGCCGGACCGCGCTCTGCTGGAAAGGGTGCTGAGTGGACTCCGTCGTCTCTGATGCCGACTCCTCCGTCGGTGTCTCCCCCCTCGTCGAAGACGACGAGAACCTGAGGTCCTGGCAGACGGACCGCACCCGTGCCCCGATAGCCACGAAGATAGTCGTGGCGGGCGGCTTCGGGGTCGGCAAGACCACGCTGGTGACCGCCGTCTCGGAGATCACGCCGCTGCAGACCGAGGCGCTGATGACCGAGGCGAGCGAGGACACAGACGACCTCACCGCCACGCCGGGCAAGCTGACCACCACCGTGGCCATGGACTTCGGCCGTCTCACGCTCGACGACGACCTGGTGCTCTACCTGTTCGGCACGCCGGGCCAGCAGCGGTTCTGGTTCATGTGGGACGACCTGGTGCGTGGCGCGATCGGCGCGGTCGTCCTGGCGGACACCCGCAGACTGAAGGACTGCTTTCCCGCGCTGGACTACTTCGAGAGCTGCGGGCTCCCGTACGTCGTGGCCGTCAACCACTTCGACGACACCGATCTGTTCGAACCGGAGGACGTGCGGGAGGCCCTCACGATCCCCCCGCACATACCTGTCATGATCATGGATGCGCGGCGCCGGATCTCGGTGATCGAGACCCTCCTGGCCCTCGTCGGCCACGCGCTCGACGAAACCCCCGAGTAGTCCCGATTTAGGAGCCACCACCCATATGCGGAAGATACTCGTCGTCGGAGCCGGCCAGTCCGGTCTCCAGCTGGCCCTCGGCCTCCAGTCGCACGGATACGAAGTCACCCTGATGTCGAACCGGACCGCGGACGAGATCCGCTCCGGCCGGGTCATGTCGACGCAGTGCATGTTCCACACGGCACTGCAGCACGAGCGCGATCTCCAGCTGAACTTCTGGGAGTCCCAGGCCCCGAAGATCCAGGGACTCGGCGTCTCGGTCGCGGCCCCCGGCTCGCACGACCCCGGTCCGACGCAGCGGGCGATCGACTGGGTGGGGCACCTCGACGGGTACGCGCAGTCGGTCGACCAGCGGGTCAAGATGGCCGGCTGGATGGAGACGTTCGCGCAGCGCGGCGGTCAGCTCGTCATCCATGGCGCGGCGGTCTCCGACCTCGACTACTTCTCCCGCACGTACGACCTGGTGCTGGTCTCGGCAGGCAAGGGCGAGCTGGTGTCGATGTTCGGCCGCGACGCCTCGCGTTCGCCGTACAGCGAGCCGCAGCGGGCGCTCGCGGTGGCGTACGTCCACGGGCTCGCCCCGCGCCCGGAGCACCCCGAGTTCGACGCGGTCCGCTGCAACCTGGTGCCCGGCGTCGGCGAGCTGTTCATCATGCCGACCTTCACCATCTCCGGACGTGCGGACATCCTGTTCTGGGAGGGCATACCCGGCGGCCCGCTCGACGTCTTCAACGGCGTCAAGGACCCTGCCGAGCACCTCTCCCTGACCCTGGAACTCATGGAGAAGTTCACGCCCTGGGAGCACGAGCGGACGAAGAACGTCGAGCTGACGGACGCCGGTGGCACGCTGGCCGGGCGCTACGCGCCCACGGTTCGCAATCCCGTTGGCCGGCTGCCCGGAGGTGGGCTGGTCCTCGGTGTGGCCGATGTCGTCGTGGCCAATGACCCGATCACCGGGCAGGGGTCCAACTCGGCGTCGAAGTGCGCCGCGTCGTATCTCGCGTCGATCCTCGAGCACGGGGACAAGGAGTTCGACGAGGCGTGGATGCGGGGTGCTTTCGACCGGTACTGGGAGACGGCGGCGCACGTCACCAAGTGGACGAACGCCATGCTGGCGCCGCCGCCGGAGCACGTGCTGAATCTGATCGGCGCCGCCGGGCAGCTCCAGCCGGTGGCGGATCGATTCGCCAACGCGTTCAACGACCCGGCCGATTTCGAGAACTTCTTCTATGAGTCGGAGAAGACGGGCGCGTACCTGGCCTCGGTCGCGGGAGTCTGATGGGCTTATGACCAGCGATTCGACCGTCGTCACCTGTCGTCGTCGGTCGCTGCTGGTCGCGCTCGGACGGCCCAGAGACGGCCCCGGTTGTTCTGCCGGGGCCGTCGGTGTCTCACTGGGGCTCAGCCCCTCGATGCGAACTACGGGCGGGGAGGTCGCTGAGGTCTCCCGACCTGATTACAGGGGTGGCAACGAGTAGGGACGTTCGCCTGCGGTCGCCACCGTTGCTGTACTTCTCTGCTGTACCGCAGATCAACTGCCGATGATCCGCACGATCGGCTCCTGAGACACGACCTCGATGGCTCCCCAGTCTCCTTCGAGCTGATAGACGGCGTCGCCAACCGTCCGGATCACCCTCGCGCGTCAGAGAAAGTGCTCGACGCACCGCGCAGGTAGCTGCGGCCAGGGACCGGCGACCTTCCGCTTTTCAGGCCGCGTCCTGGCGGGGCGCGGCCTGATCATAGAGGAAGCCGGGGAGGGCCGACAGCCGTGGTTGTGCGCTGCTGTTGGCGTACGGGTTGGCGTACGCCAAGTCGTGTCATCACTCCTTCACTGGGGCTGGCCTGGGAGGCGGCTGAAGGCTGTGAGGTGGTGCTGGTGTTGTTGGTGGCGCTGATGAAGTTGTTGAAGATCAAGAGCGCGGCCCCAAGGACGAGGAAACAGACGACCAGGGCTTTGCCCGCGTCACTGAGCAGCAGCGGGCGGGTAGCTGAGCCGGGCTGCTCGCTAGGGGCGGGCGCGTCGCCGAACAGCCGCTTGGGGTAGGCCGCGGTGAGCATCATCAGGTAGGCGTATAGACGCATGTCGTAGCGGGCGGTGGCGGCGGTCGCCTCGAACAGCGTGCGCGGCATCCGGCCGCGGATCAGCACCATGAGCCAGAAGATGGGGGAGAGCACGTACCAGCCGAAGATGAGCAGCTCCACCACGACGGTGGCGGGGATGAGCAGAATGATGCGGAACAAGACGGCGAGGCGGTTGAGCTTCCCGGGATGGACCTCGACCTGGACGGGGTAGTCGGGCGCCAGGAAGGCGAACGGCGGGTAGGCGTCGACCAACAGCATCGCGTAGGCGGTGACGCGGGTCGAGTAGACGAGGTAGCCAGTCAGGAACGAGGCGATCGGTTCGGGCAGCCGTCCGGTGATCAGGGCGGCGAACCAGCCGACGACCAAGACGACGGACGCGGCGACCCACAGGAAGAGCAGGGCGATGTATTGGGGGATCAGCAGGAGCCAGCGCAGCAGCACGGTCCAGCGGCGCTGCCGGCCGGGCTCGGGGAGATCCAACTCCGGGAGTACCTCCGGCGGGGGAGCGGGGCGCGGCGCCCACGTATGGTCTGCCATAGCCAGTTCCTGTCGGGTCCGCGACTGTCGCTCGGCTCAGGGCTTCAGGATCACGCCGGTCGGCCCGGTGCACGCGCGGTGAGGACCAACCGGGTGACCGGGTTGCTCCCGGTTGAGGGTGCGAACCGCCCCGGCGGATCGCGCAGGCTTCGGGCCTGCGCGCAAGAGCTTCGTTGTCAATAACCCAAGGTTCACTGGCACGCGCCACACGACGGCTTTCAAGACCCTGACCCAAGGCGCGCTGACCAGGACCCTCTCTGACATCGTCGGGTGAGACGCCCCGAAATGATCAGATATTGTGGGCGGGCAC